>CAXSZR010000011.1:0-57777 GCA_964242385.1 uncultured Mucilaginibacter sp. | reverse complement strand
GCTTTGCCATTAACTCCTTAGGAGAAATGAAACGCTGACCACCCGGATAGCCGGTGTAAGAAACATAGCGTTTGTCGCTGAATTTGTTTCCGGTCAGTTTTACCTTGTCTGCATTGATAACAATCACGTTATCGCCGCAGTCTACGTTTGGGGTGAAATCTGGCTTGGTTTTTCCACGAATGATCATTGCGATCTTAGTAGACAAGCGCCCCAAAATCTCGCCTTCTGCATCAACAACAACCCATTGTTTGTTGACGGTTTTTTTGTTGGCCGAGACAGTTTTGTAACTTAACGTATTCACTTGCTTTAAATTAAATTAATTAAACGTTTATTATACCCCGCATTTTCGGGACTGCAAAGATAGGTGTTTTTAGTTTAAATGCAAATGGTTTTTTAGTTTAGGTGGTTGAGTTTGATTAAGTTAATATGTGATTGGTTTTCAGAGTAGTTGATAAAGGCAAAAATATGAAGGACTTAGGCATTTCAAGACTTGTACAGGAATATAAAATCATCCCTTTTTAAGGAGAATATTATTTGCGCAATTAATATTTTGTTTACAATCAGCAGATAGCCTTTTGTAAAGGCGCAATATTTGCGTCTCCATTTAAAGTACAAAGTAATTATTATTTAAAAAGGGCTGGATTAAAAGGTTGTACACCGGGCGTTGCCTGCGGCCGGGCCATTTGTTTGTCGGAACCGGAATTTAAAGAATTCAGTAATTAACAGAATGGATTTCGTCTGAGCATGAATTTATAAAATTTAAGAATTAACAGAATGGATATTACCGTTTTAGTATGTAATAAATTCATTAATTCACAAAATTCGAGTTCAGACAGCTAAATAATGTCTTAACCGGAATTTTTAGAATTTAAGAATTAACAGAATGGATTTCGTCTGAACTCGAATTTATTAAATTTAAGAATTAGCAGAATGCATATTACCGTTTATTAAACAAATTCATTAATTCACAAAAATTCGAGTTCAGACAGCTAAAAAGAATAATCCTTCAACAAATTTCCTAATTTTCAAATTGAAGTTCAAAAACTAAATCGCCTGAAACAACACCTGCGCGGGTTTGCCTATCAATGGAATATGCTTTTCTTCGCCTTTACTTGCGCTGATAAGGCCGGTTACCCAAAAGGCCGCGAACAATACGTTTATAACCAATACCAAAGTTGGAAATGACAAAGCGCCTGTTAAAAGATTAAGCTTGCTTAAAATTACCAGCACACCATAACGGGTGGCTATGTAGGAGATATATAATAACAGCGTTTGCCTTAAATGGAAACTGCTTAAGCTTGTTTTTTCCATTTTATGGTACCCAAAATAGGATACCGACCATCCTAAAACAAAAAAATAACTGCATAGGCCTGCAGTTTTTCCATCATCCTGTACACCGAAAATTCTGTTTGGATCCATATTAATAAACGCCGGATTAATTTTTTCACTGTTTACGGCAAAATCAATGCCGGGGTTTAAGAATGTGTTTAATTAAAACGAAAAATTTAGCAAGGCCATTATTAAATTTTACATTACAATGTTGTTTGTTACTTTTACTGCAATTATATCTTTAAATGATCATCATCAACAATCACGCAGAATTTGAGTCATACCTGGGCAAGGAACTTGGAACATCAGGCTGGCATACCATTACGCAGGAGCAGATAAACCAGTTTGCCGATGCCACCCTGGATCACCAGTGGATACATACCGATGTAGAAAGAGCCGAAAGGGAAGGGCCTTTTAAGGCAACTATTGCACACGGTTACCTTACCGTATCGCTGCTGCCTTATTTCTGGCACCAAATTGCGCACGTGCAAAACCTGAAGATGGAGATCAACTACGGTATAGATAATATTAAATTTAACCAGGCGGTAAAAGTAAACAGCCAAGTAAGGTTAATTGCGCGTTTGGCTGCTATTGTGAATCTGAGAGGAATTACCAAATCTACCATCGGGGTTACGATGGAAATAGAAGGCGAAAAAAAACCGGCTTACACCGGCGAAGTTGTTTTTCTATATCACTTTAACAGCTAAAAACTTAAGCTGCATCGTTGTTTTTTGTACGGTAAAACTTATAAATTTTTACTGCCGACATGATAATGAGTGCAAAAATGAATAATCCTATTATTCCGTAGATCCAGTTGATGGCGCTTTTAAGCACCACCAAAAAAACTATGGCAAAAAGGATAATTGTTGCAAGTTCGTTCCAGATACGCAACTGGGTGGATGTCCAGCTAAAAACGCCTTTTGCCATTTGCTTCATTTTTTGCTGGCAAATAAAATGGTAAACAAGTAGTGCTGCAACAAAGCAAAGCTTTATGTGCAGCCAGGGTTGTTTAAGCCATCCCGGTACCAACACAAGCATGGTGATACCGGCTGCAAGTACCAGCACCATGGATGGTACGGTGATAATATACCAAAGCTTGCGCTCCATAATCTCAAACTGTTTGGATAGTATTGTTTTGTCTGGCTCTGGTTTTTGCTGCGCTTCGGTATGGTAAATAAACAGGCGCACAATGTAAAACAGCCCCGCCATCCAGCAGACTACAAATATAATGTGTATGGCAAGTATGTATGGATACACGTTTGTTATCTGTTTAAAAACCTTTATATAGAATCAGAAATAGTGTTTCTAATTTCTGTATTCTTTAATCACCTCTACTGCGTACTTCACATTATCAAAAGGAATATCGGGCATAATGCCGTGGCCGAGGTTGAAAATAAAACCGTTTTCACCTTTCATCCTGTCAAACAGGTGATGAATCCGCTCCTTTATAACTTTTTTATCAGCGTAAAGGATATGCGGATCAAGGTTGCCTTGTACAGCAATACCGGCTGGCAGGCGTTTCTTTATATCTAACAGGTCAACATTCCAGTCAATGGAAATTACATCAGGTTTAGCCTCCGTCATTAATGGTGCAAAAACCGAGCTGCCTTTACAAAAAGATATAACCGGGATGTCCTTTCTGTTCAGTTTACTGATGATCTCGACAATGTAGCGATGCGAGAACTCTTTATAATCATCCCATGCCAGCGCCTGCGCCCAGCTATCAAAGATCTGAACCGCATTTACACCGGCAGCTATCTGTAAGTTCAGGTAATCTGCTGTAACGCTTGCTATTTTCGATAATAGCGAATGCGCCAGTTCCGGCTCGTTATGCAGCATTAGCTTGGTAAGCTTAAAATCGCGCGATGAGCCGCCTTCTACCAGGTAACTCATTACGGTAAACGGCGCCCCTGCAAACCCTATCAAAGGGATACTGCCATTAAGCCTTTGCTGAATAACCTTTATGGCATCGGCCACGTACTGCAATTTATCATCAACCTCAGTTTGCAGATTCTCTATATCGGCTTTTGTACGTACCGGATTTGCAAATTTTGGCCCTACGCCCTGGGTAAAGCTTAAATCGCCCCCCATTGCTTCGGCTGTAACCAATATGTCTGAAAATAATATAGCTGCATCTATCCCCAACAGATTTACAGGCAGCATGGTAACATCAGCTGCAATCTCGGGCGTTTTGCACATTTCTAAAAAAGAATACTTGTTTTTGATATCCCAATATTCTTTCATAAACCTGCCTGCCTGCCGCATCATCCATACAGGTGGGCGGTCGGTTGGTTCAGAAAACGCTGCTTTTATAAATAGTGAATCTTTCATTTTTTGAGCGTCGGAAACTGAGTAGGAATAACAAATCAAGCCAGTGGGCACCGATTCTTTCCCTGATCCTTTATCCTACTTATTTCTTGTTTTTAATTCCTGGCGTACCTTGCCAATTACATCGCGCATCTTAGCATTTATAGTTTCGCCGTGTTTTTCAGTCAGGTTTAAAAATACTTCGGCTTTTTCATAATTACCAAGCCTTATGCTGATGTTGGCTACATGTACCAGCGCCGCAACATGGTCATTAACAGAACGGAGCGGGTATTGCGAAGCTATTTCATAATGCTTTTCGGCATCGGCATAATCTTGCTTTTGCAGGCAAACGCCTCCCATAATAAACTCATAATATCCGCGGCGGTTTTTACTTAACCATTCGGGCTTAAATATTTCTGCCAGCGTACTTTCGGTTTTTTCGTATTCCTTGTTGTGAAAGTGGCGGGCCGCTACAACCAGGGTGCCTTGTTTAAAGTAATCCCAGGCCAGCAGAACAATCATCATAAGTGCGGCTGCTGCAAGTTCAAGCCTGCGCATGTAAACAAGCATTATAAGCGCAAGGAAAAAAATAAAGCCGATGAAAAAACGTGTACGGTTAGTGAACATTAATGCTGGTTATCGGTAAATTTATAACCCACACCGCGTATAGAATGGAAGTAAACCGGGTTTTTAGGATCCGGCTCAAAGTACTTGCGGAATGTAAGTATAAAGTTATCAATGGTGCGGGTAGATGGGTAAACGTCATAATTCCATACGGTTTCCAGTATTTGCTCGCGCGATACGGCATCATTGCGGCGCTCTATCAGCAGTTTAAGCAGCATGGTCTCCTTTTTGGTAAGGGCGGTAATGGAACCATCCTCATTTACCAGCTCGAACGAATTGAAGTGAATAGTTTTATCGCCGATCTTATAGCTATTGAACTCTTTCAGGTCATCACCTTTTAGGCTGCGTTTTACCAGGTTGTTTACGCGAAGTATCAGCTCCTCAAGGTTAAATGGTTTGGTAAGATAATCGTCCGCACCTTTTTTTAAACCTGAGATCTTATCCTCATTGGTATTTTTGGCGGTCAGAAACATAATAGGCACCTCAGAGTTTTCAAGCCTGATGGTTTCTGCAACCACAAAGCCGTCAATTTCGGGCATCATTACATCTAATATAACCAGGTTAAAACGCTCTTCTTTAAATATCTGAAGTGCTTTTTTGCCGTTATTAGCAGTTGATACCTTGTAGCCTTCCAGCTCCAGGTTTAGTTTTATGGCTTCCAGAAGATGCTCTTCATCTTCGGCTAACAATATCCTTTTTTTAGTTTGCATGTGATAAATTTTTAGTTGAACTAATAAATTTACGGATCAGATTATTTGTAATTAATCAAAAACGACTTCAAATATACTGCCTACAGGCCGGTTATCTTTCACTTTTATAGTAGCCTGGTGCCTGTTAAGTACTTCTTTTACAATAAAAAGACCTAAGCCGGTTCCCTTGGTATTACGGGTATCTTCGCTGCCCACCCTATAAAACCTCTCGAAAATACGGTTTTTTTCATGATCAGCTATCCCGATGCCATGATCGGCAACCTCCAGGAATATTTTGCCCGATTTTGAAAATAATTTTACATCTACCGTTTCGCAGGGGCCGCTGTATTTGATGGCATTTTCTATCAGGTTGGTAACAACCGAAGTGAGTGCAAATTTATCGCCGGTAATCTCTATTTTAGGCTCAATTTCAGCATCGATGATTTGCTGAGTTCCCTCACATTTGGTTATCTGCAAACGGCTTACCACACTATCAACCAAAGCCGATAGATTGAACTTGTTTTTAGGAAAGGTATATGAGCGGTTATCGATCTTTGATGCCAGCAGCATATTTTCAACCATGTCGTCTAAACGCTCTATATCCATCAGCGATTTGCCAATGAAATTAAGCGTTTGCTCCTTGCTCAGGTCGCGCTTCTGGATGGTTTGCAGCAATATTTTTATAGATGCCAAGGGCGATTTGAGCTCATGCGTAACAGAAAGCAAAAAGTTTTTCTTTTGCTCCTGTAATTTGCGCTCGCGGTTTATGGAGCGGTGCAGGGAATAAGCACCTGCAAAAAACACCACAATAAAGATAGAGCCTTCGCCTAAAATCATAGCCAGGCTGCTTGGCATCATCTTTACCAGCAGGTAGCCCCACCAAATGAGTTCTGCCAGTGCGTAAGTGATAAGCGCGTAAAATATTACAAATGATCTTTTCATTGCCTTCTATCCCGCCTGTTATAGAACAGACAAGGTAAATTACATATTTTAATATAAATATATCAGGTTTAAACGGTTATGTATAACAGCGGGTTGTTATTTGCCGCTAAATACAACTTCTAAACTATCAAAAATAGCTCGCTTGGTTTTTTCAAGGTCTGTTTTTAAATGTGCCGATGAAATAAAGCCAACCTCGTAACCCGACGGGCCGAAGTAAATACCACGGTTTAATAATTCGCGGTGCAGCTTTTTAAATTTATCCATGCTCGCCGGGTCAATCTCGTCTGCTCTTCTTATTGCTTCCTGGTCGGTAAACGCAAACCAGAAGATAGAGCCGATGGTATACACCTTAAATTTATAATTGCGGGCCGTTGCAAAGCGCTGTATCGCACTGGTAAATTCTTCCGTTTTATTATTTAGGTCGCGGTAAAAGCCCATGCGCAATAATTCGCTTAACTGGGCAATACCTGCTGCCATGGCAACCGGGTTACCGGATAAAGTACCGGCCTGGTACACCCCGCCATCCGGCGAGATATTACTCATAATCTCTGCCGATGAACCATAGCAGCCAACCGGCAGGCCACCGCCAATGATCTTACCGTAAGTGAGTATATCCGGTTTAATCTGGTAATAACCGGCGGCACCTTCAAAGCCTAAACGGAAACCCGAGATCACTTCATCAAAAATAAGCAGGGCACCGTTGCGGGTACAGATCTCTCTTAAAAATTGAAGATATTCTTTTTGCTGTAACAACAATCCGTTGTTAGCCGGAACAGGCTCTATGATGATCGCCGCTATCTGGTCTTTAAATTCGGCAAATGCTTCTTCAACCGCTGTTGTATCATTCAACGCTACAACTATGGTTTCGTCGGCAAAGGATTTAGGTACCCCGGCTGATGATGTTTCGCCAAATGTTACCAAACCAGAGCCCGCCTTTACCAGGAGTGAATCTGTATGGCCGTGGTAGCAGCCTTCAAATTTTAATATTTTATCGCGTTTGGTATAACCCCTTGCAAGCCTGATAGCCGACATTACAGCCTCGGTGCCTGAGCTTACAAAACGGATCTTTTCAACATATTTATTGTTCTTAATTATAAGCTCGGCCAGTTCATTTTCCAGAGCAGTAGGTGCACCGAAAGACATGCCATGCTGCATTACCTCGATTACTTTTTCGCGAACCTTAGGATGGTTATGCCCCAGGATAAGCGGGCCCCACGAGCAGCAAAAATCAATAAATTCATTACCGTCGGCGTCCCATAAATGGCAGCCATCACCTTTTTCTATAAACAGGGGTGTACCGTATACCGATTTAAAGGCCCTTACCGGTGAGTTTACACCACCCGGGAAATAGGTTTTAGCTTTCGCGTACAGTTCAGCAGATTTTTCCCTGCTAATGTCCGGTTTGCTTGTTGTGCCAATTGGTTCCTCGTTTTCCCCCGAAAATTTCTTTTTTAATGAATCGAACATTTTTTTAATTCAAAAGTGAAAACTCAAAATGCAAAAGTCGTGCAGTAATTATCTGTTCTGACTTTTTACGTTTGAATTTCAACTTATTTTAAATCCATTTATTTTCTAATACTTCTTTAGCGTGATAGGTTAATATAGCGCTTGCGCCTGCCCTCCTGATGCTGGTAAGCACTTCGGTTATGGCGCGCTGCTCATTTAACCAGCCGTTTCTTATGGCAGCCTTTATCATTGCATATTCGCCGCTTACATTATACGCCGCAACGGGCAGCTCAGTATTGTCGTTTATTAATTTAATTACATCCAGGTAGGGCAAAGCAGGTTTTACCATCAGGAAATCGGCACCTTCGGCTTCGTCCAGGCGGCTTTCAATCAATGCCTCCTGCAGGTTTGCAGGGTTCATCTGGTAAGTTTTTTTATCGCCGAATTTTGGAGCCGAATTCAAGGCATCCCTAAAAGGACCATAAAATGCGCTTGCATATTTAGCTGAGTATGACATAATGGAAACGCTGGTAAATTTGTTATCATCCAGCACCTTGCGGATATAACCCACGCGGCCATCCATCATGTCTGATGGTGCAATGATATCTGCACCGGCCTGCGCATGCGCCAGTGCCATTTTACCCAACACTTCCAGCGTTTCGTCGTTCAGTATTTCGCCGTTTTCTACAATGCCATCGTGGCCGTCGCTGCTGTAAGGGTCCATCGCTACGTCTGTTACCACACAAGCCTCCGGAAAGTTTTTTTTCACTTCGCGAACGGCGCGCAGGTACAAACTTTCTTCACGGTGGCTCTCGGTAGCAAATTTATCTTTAAGCGCTTCGTCTATATTAGGGAAAAGGTCAAAAGAGTATAAACCTAGTTTAAGGCAGCTTTCAACCTCGCGCAGTAAATTATCTACAGAGTAACGAAAAATACCTGGCATAGATGCCACTTCGGTTTTTTGATTTTCGCCTTCAATTATAAACAGCGGAAATATAAGGTTGGCAGCACTTACATGCGTTTCCTGCACCATTTGCCTTATAACTTCGCTTTTCCTGTTTCTTCTTGGTCGTTGTAACATTTTGTAGTCTTTATGCCCTAATTGCTTGTGGCTATCTTAACCCTTAATTGTACGGATACGGTTAAGAATTAAATTAACATTTATAACTAAGGCAAATAGTTCCAAATACCGCCTCTGCAAGTCCGGTTTCATCGGGAGAGTAGGGCAGCTTGTACTTAACATTTAATTCTTCCAGTTTTTTACCGGTAGATCTACCTATAGCTATCACTTTTTGATCTGGCTGTAACAGGTTATCAGCAAAATAAGCTTCCACGTTTGATGGACTGGTGAAAACCAGTATTTCGGCACCGCTTGGCTCTACTTCATCTTCTAAAATAGTTTCATACACCGGCAGATCAATGATCCTGGTATCCGCCGATAAACCATGCTGTACGCTGCGCAATGAATTTTCGGCAGATGGGAATAATACCGTTGTACCATTTGCGCGGCGTGCGAAATCTGCAGCCACATCTTCCGGGTCAACACCTTCACCGGTATAATTGGCAAAATGTCCCTTGCGGCGCAACATATCTTCAGAACCGCTTCCCATTACACCAAATTTTACTTTTTTAGGTAGTAAAGGATTCAGATGAAAAAAGTATTCAACTGCGTTTTTACTCGTAAAAAATACCCAGTCGATATTTTTTAAGATGTAATGATCGAGTTTGTTAATAACGGCTACCGTACGGATAAGTGAACGGGCCTCTATCTCTATACCGCGTTTCTTAAGCGCACGGCTAAAATAACTTTGGTCAGAAAGTTCGCGCGATATAAATACTTTTTGAGGGAACTTACGGTCGGCGGCGAAAAAGGAAACCACTCTTTCAGGTAAACCCTCAGTAGATGCTGCTTCCAGGAAAAGCCTGTCGGGGAATTGATCGCCTTCGTCTGCCTTCGAGGTAAACACCTGGTAGGTATCTTCGTGTTTGCGGCAGTAACAGCCTAAAGGCATGTGGCAGCCGCCACCAAACATTTTAAGTACGGTACGTTCTACATGCAGCTCTTCGGCAACGTTTGCGTGGTTGAGCGCCTGCAGGGCGTCAAATAATTCGCTGTTATTTTCGCGGATCTGTATAGCCAGAGCTCCCTGTGCAGGGGCGGGCACCAGTTCGGCAGGGGTAAGTTCTTCTATGTGAAATTCACTCAGGTCGAGACCAAGGCGTAAAACTCCGGCCTTGGCAATCATAATGGCGTCATAGCTTTCGCTGCGCAGTTTGTTTACACGGGTTGGAACGTTGCCGCGCAGATCCTGAATTTCAAGATCGGGTCGGTAAGCCAGCAGTTGTGCTTTGCGCCTGTTAGATGAGGTTCCTACTGTACCGCCGTATTTTACAGAAAATTTTTGATGTACATCCACGCAGTCTTTCAGTATCAGCAGAAGTTCAGAGGGGTTTTCCCGCTCTGAAACTGCTGCGATAATGAGTCCCGGAGGATTTTCAGTAGGCAGGTCCTTGTGCGAATGTACCGCAATATCAATGGTGCCTGCTAAAAGTTCTTCTTCAAGTTCTTTTGTAAAAAAGCCCTTGCCTTCTAATTTATCAAAGCTTAGGTTTAAAATACGGTCGCCTTGTGTTTTTATAATTTTAAGTTCTGAGGCAATGCCAATGGCTGCAAGGCTGCTTTTTACAAAGTTTGCCTGCCATAAGGCAAGTTCGCTGCCGCGTGTTCCTATAACGAGTGTTTTGTCCAAAAGTGATTATGATTGCAGTCGCAAATTTAGCTTTTTGCGGCCAATCATTTTAGAATTAATTGAGGATATGAAAGTTGCCTGACCGTGGATAGAGCGGGTTTTGTAACACAACGAATTTTCCATGTCATTGCAAGCGATAGCGTGGCAATCTCTTCGTTTTTCATAAACGTAATTGCATTAGCGGTAATGTGTGAGCGACGGGTTTGCTTTGTCGTACCTCCGCGCAATGGCACCTTAAAAGGAAAAGTCTAATTATTATTTACCAATATATCTTTCGCCATAATCATAGGAACGCTGATATATTTTTTTTCCATGTAGTTAATAACCTTCTCTAACACCTCGCGCGATTGCTGATCCATGTTTTGAACCTCATCAGCAAAAACGGTGTTGATGGCCATATTTCTTATTTCCTTGATCTTTTCAGGAACCTGTCGCATGGCTAACTCAATGCGGCGCTGTTTTAGTTCGGTAGAGAAAGCGATCATATTTTCATCAATGATAGCTTCGGCATGGGTAAGCTCTTCATAGCGCTCCTGCAGGTTTTTCTTAGCAACTTCGTTTAGCGAGTGTACTTCTATAAAAGTAACAGGAAATTGCTCAAGCATCTCTGGTGCCGTATCATTAGGCACGGCAAGATCCACAATAATCTTGCGGCCTGTTTCGCCATTCAGCAAAGACGTATAAAGCTCTGGCGTAATAATAGGTTCAACTGCCGATGTACAGGTGATAATTACGTCAAAACCTTTTTTAAAATCATGCAACGCATCAATAGTATAAGCGTCGCCTTTCAGATCGGCAGCAAGTGAAGCGGCTTTTGAAAGCGTACGGTTAAAAACTGAAAAATTAGAAAACTTATGCTTTTGCAGGTATTTAGAAAGGTTACGGTTGGTTTCGCCTGCGCCAATAACCAGTATACGGTCGTCAGAACTTAATTTAAGATCGCGCAGTTTGCGGTAAGCGAGGGAAACAACAGAGATAGGGTTTTTGGAGATGTTGGTATTGGTATAAACTTCTTTGGCGGTTTTTACAATGCAGTTCATAAACATCCGTAAACCATCACCGGTAAGCCCGGCCTCTTTGCAATCTTCATAAGCTTTACGCAGCTGTGCAAGGATTTCTTTTTCCCCAACTATCAAACTTTCAAGTGAGCAGGATGTGCGCAGCAAATGTTCCAGCGCTTCCTTGCCTTCGTATATGGATGCTGCATTTAAAAAAGCATCGGTAGATACGTGGCAAAGACCCATTTCAAGCGAATCCATAAACTGTTTCGCAAAGCCCTTGTCAACTTCTTTAGCAGTAAGCATCACAAACTCCACCCGGTTACAGGTAGAAAGATAAAAGATCTCTGAAATACCAAATTGCGTTTTTACGCGATGGAGTTTATCTGTCAGATTATCCTGGCAAATCACCAATCTCCCTAAATCCTTCAGCTCAATTTGTTTGTGCGTAAAAGCGATTACCTTTAGATGCTTCAAAGCTATTTTAAAATTTGACCCGACAAAAATAACATGATTAACAGGATGCAATGTCAATCCTTTGTCATACAGTTGTATTTAGAATGGTTATAAATTACCAAAATGACAGCATCACACGTTATAAATTTTGCAGAAAGTATACAAATTAAAATATATGTTCCCGTTTATGAGAAAATTTAAAATTTTAAGTCTTATCGTTTTGATAACAGGTTACCTTATTGCGGGCAGTAATCATTTTTTAAACCCCAAATCTTACATTAAGATTATACCGCCCTACTTGCCTTTTAAAAGCATGCTGAATATTGTTGCAGGCGTATGCGAGTTGTTATTTGCCATTCTGCTTATATTTAAAAGAACGCGCGAATTTGCAGCATGGGGTATTATATTTATGCTGATCGCTTTTATACCTGTCCACACAAAAATGGTAAGGGATGCACCTTTTTGGCTCGGCAGTTTCACGGTTACACCGCTTATTGCCTGGGTAAGGCTTGTGGTATTGCAGCCATTGCTTATCTGGTGGGCCTACATTTATACTAGGCCGCAGGGTGAATTTTAAAAAATAAAGCGTAATTTCATGCAACCCGTTCACTTTACACAACGTCTTATAAAAAAACTACTAATTACATGAAATCATTACCTAAAATTCTGCTCGCTGCGGCTTTACTTTCCGGGGCCGGCTATACTTATGCTTTACCACAGCCGGTTGCTAAAATAGCATTCTCTGATATTGTAGATCGTCACCTCTCCGGTTTTGAGGCGGTAGACGTGGGCGGCTCATTTGATGTGCGTATTACGCAGGGATCAACAGAATCTGTTAGGGTAGAGGCACCTGCAGATATGATGAGCCATATCATTACAGAAGTAAGCAATGGCGTTTTAAAAATATATAACAAACACGAAAACTGGAACTGGGGTAATTTGTGGGGCGGCCATAAAAAGATATTGGTTTACGTTACCATCAAAAATGTAAATGCGGTTACCGTATCAGGTTCTGGTGATGTATCATTCAGGGATGGGCTAAAGGCAAATTCGTTAAAGATCAGGGTAAGCGGTTCTGGTGATGTTAACGGGATGGTAGAAGTGAAAACCATTGAATGTAATATATCCGGCTCGGGTGATATGAAACTTGCCGGTCGTGCTGAGAGTTCGGCTGTTAGCGTATCGGGATCAGGAGATTATTCAGCACGCGACCTGGCGACTGCTACCACTTCTGTAAGGGTAAGCGGTTCGGGCGACGCAGAAGTAAATGCAAGTGAGCGTTTGGATGCAGCCGTGCATGGCTCGGGCGATGTGCATTATACCGGCGGCGTTAAAAATGTATCGAGCTCAAAAACCGGAAGCGGCGATATTTCAAGAATGTAAGCAGTATAAATAATATATACAAAGGCCGGAATTTGTAATAAATTCCGGCCTTTGCTTTCTAATACTTGTTATTAGCGTCTCTGAATTTAGCTATCTGTCTCCGGCCTAAATCATAGCTTATTCTAAAAGCCTCCTGGTTACTGGTAAAGCCAGGTGTTTTATGCATGGTAAACACAAACTGTCCTTTTATGCCATTACCGCTAAATGGCGTAATGATAAAATCGGTACGGTTGTAAAAATGCTTTTCGTAAAAGGCGTCACCATATTCAATATGCGACCCTTCTCCTATGTAAAATTCATTAAAGATTGCGAATCGCCAGTAGCTTAAGTAGATGCTGGAAACAAAACCAAGGGGCATTTTCCACCCATCCACGCCTCTTTCGCGTTCCATTGAAAACATACCGCCTGCTTCCACAGAAAGTGAATCTAATAACTTTTGTTTTTTACTAAAATCAAGCCCCAGGCGTAACTGGCCGCCACCATTATCATAAATATGGCTGGTGGGCGTCAATATTGCAGCACCCGCATTGTGCTCCAGGAAATAATAGTTTGATATATAGAACGGCCCGGCTAACCACGGCTTGTACTTACCCTGAAAGCCCCAAAGAAATTCTTCACGGGCGGTATCTGTTTGCCTGCTTACCCAGTCTATCCAGCCCATTTCCATAAAGTGGGCGGTTTGATAGCGTACCAGTAAACCTTCTACGTTTGGCCGGTAGTAGTTCAGCGTATCATTCAGCAAAGCCCTTGGATAATTATCCAGTAAACCGGCGCGTGAAAATTCACCCGCGTTAAATAACCATTTAGAGTTTTGAAAATGATAGTAGGCAATAGGATCTACCTTTTTAAAGAAAGGCTGAGCTCCAAATTCATGCAGCCCGTTGGCACCTACAATAAAGTGATTCAGGGTATCAATGTTAAGGCCAAAATCAAGCGCGGTGCGTGTGCCCGAGTAAGTGCGGGAGCGGGCCACAAAGTCTTTATACTCGCGGTTATCCAAAAAGCCCATTCCGTCAAAATTGACATCGAGGGTTGTTTGGGCAATAACGGCTTTGCCGGCAAGTAGTAAAATAAATAAGCTTAAGTAAAGTTTTTTAATCATGTATAGGGGTTTTAATTAACTGCAAGTTTTATGATCCTGCTGTTTTTACTTCCCGGAAAAGGATCGGTACGTATAGAAAACACAAGATCGAAGTTTCCCTTTTCCAACGGCGAAGTTAATGTAAAAGTATAATGGGTACTGTCGCCGGGCTGTAATTTAATGTCATGGAAGTTTTGCTTTGCTTTTTGTGTGTATTTGAGCAGGTCGCCCTTAAAAAAACAGGCATCTAAAAACACCTGGTGGTCATATCCTTTGTTGCTGAAAGTAACCGGGTAGGGGTAAGGATTGGTTACCGTAAGGTTAAAATTTACTTTTTGCCCGGGCGATACAGACATCTTGTAATTTGGTACAGCAAAATTAATTTTCTGGTAGGTACGCACATTATTTACCCAGCCGCCATACCATTTACCGGCCTCTAAATTAATTGTATCGGTAGTGATGGTTTTAATAGGATAATAAGTTAAATAATACACCTTTTTACCCTGTAGGCTATCTTCCATGGGCCAGATGTCAAACTGCGTGAGCCGGTAATAGCGCGTATCATAAGCGAAGCATTTAAGGCTGTTGGTATAATAATCGTATTTAGATGGATTTTGGAAACCCTCTATCATTAATACATAATTATCGCCTGCTTTTTGTTTAACCACATTCGCCCATTCTTTAAAGCCGTAATAGCTTTTTAAATGCCCGTATGTGCGCGCAAAACCGAAACCTAAAATGATAATAACCCTTACAATTACAATGATGCTTACGTTTACAATTGCCAGCGGCAGCAACCATTTAGGCCAGCCCCCTTTTTGCCTGAAGCGGATCAGCGCCAACATTACCAAAGGAGCAAACAAGATAAATGTCCATTGTGGTTGTACCTCGCCTTTTGCACTGCTGATAAAAAAGAAAACAAGCGTACCAACACAATTTACCATAAGGCAACGGATAAACACATCCTTAATTTTGGTGTTAAAAGCAGTGTAAAATACAAACCAGCCAATAAGCGGCCCGGCCATTAAGAGCTGCCCCGGCAGGTACGAAAAAGAATTGACGATACTGTATTTATCCGATGAGCGCTCAAACAAATGGTAGTTAATACTTGGATAACCATGCTGCGCCTGCCATAAAATATGCGGAACGTATAGGCCAACAGCCAGCACCACAATGAGCCAGAAGGATGGGCGTTTTAAAAGCTTGACATTTGCCAATAACGTAAAGCCTACTACCAGTATGCCGTTGTATTTACTATAGAGCAAACAGGCAACTGTTACAGCAAGCAGAACAGACAGCCACCATTTATCCTTCTCTAAGTACTGCTGGTAAAAAAAATAAAAGAGTACGGTGAAAAAGAAAAGAGGAGCATCGGGTGTAGTGGTAAATCCGTAAATGTGAAATATAAATACTCCCGATAGTACAAGTACAAATGCCAGTGCATCAACATTGTATTTTTTTAAGATAACCCATAAAAGATACAAGGATGCTGTGCTGGTAAAAACCGTGGTAAGCCTTAGCCCAAGCTCGGTGTGCATAATGCTGTCGCCTATGCGGATAAACAGGGCAACCATAGGCGGGTGATCAAAATAACCCCAGTCCAGATAACGGGAGTAAAGCCAGTAGTATGCTTCATCGCCCTGTAGCTCTAAAGTATAGGCTTGTATAATGTTTAAAACCGTCCAAACGAGCAGGAAATAACCAATAATTTTCCCCGGGTGATAAGAACTTTTTACAACACTGCCTTGCATTAACTGATTTTACTTATAGCATGCAAAGGTAAAATAAAACTTTAAGGAGCTGTACCGGCAAAAAAATTAGCCGACTGATGAGAAAATAAAATTAACCAAGCCCGGTAAATTTAGATTTGCCGGGCTTGTTAAAAATTAAAATATGATCTTTCCGGTAGCGGTTACCAGTGAGGCAATTCTTACTGCATCGAAGATACGTTCTTCGGTAGTGCCCAATTTAATCAGGGAATCCTCGTGCGCGTTCACACACATTTCGCAGCCATTAACTGCCGAAACTGCAAGGCTCATTAATTCAAAAAATTCTTTGCCTGTAACCGGTTTCATCATCAGCTGCATACGGATGCGCGCAGGGATCTGCGTATATTTTTCTTTTTGCGTAAAATGGCGGAAACGATAAAAAATATTGTTTGATGCCAGTAACGAAGCGCAACCTACAGCCTCTGCTATGTCCGCTGCGCTTGCACCCTGCTCTTCGGCATAACGGGTAAAATAGGTAGTAAGCAATGCGTTGTTATTGTTCACCGCGATAGATAAACCCAGTAAAGCGCACTCCTTGGTGCTCAAATGCTCGGAAGTTAGCGTGCTGGTAAAATTCAGCTTAAAATCACGCAGGTAGCGGGATTCGCCTTTTTCAAGCAATGTTAAACTATTGGTACGGTATGCGGTATCAACTCCAATATTTTGCAGTATTTCGTTGATCAGTTCGGTAGATTCGCTCATTATAATTTTTGAAAAATTTTGGTAAAAAAAATCCCCGCATCCATTACAATACGGGGACTATATATAAAGATTAATTAGACAGTGATAGTATCTTCACCTTTAACCCAGTTGCAAGGGCAAAGCTCGTCTGTTTGTAAACCATCCAGTACACGTAAAACTTCTTTAACGTTACGGCCAACATTTAAATCGTTAACAGATACCCAACGGATCACACCAGTTGGATCAACGATGAAGGTAGCGCGGTAAGCAACTTTTTCATTAGGTTCTAAAATACCTAATTCTTCGGCCAATGATTTTGAAGTATCGGCAAGCATTGGGAATTTAAGATCACGCAAATCAGCGTGGTCTCTTCTCCATGCAGCGTGAACAAATTCGCTGTCGGTAGAAGCGCCGATTAAACGGGCATCACGATCACGGAATTCACCGTAGCTTTTGTTGAATTCAGCAATTTCTGTAGGGCAAACAAAAGTAAAATCTTTTGGCCACCAGAACATTACAGTCCAAACGTTATCTTCATTTGCAAGAAACTCAGAAGTGATGGTTTCGAATTCTTTACCTTTTTCGATACTTACAACCGCTGTTTTAGAAAATTCAGGGAATTTGTGTCCTATAGTTAGCATACTTTTAATGTTTTTATTTGTTTGATACAAATATATTAAATAATACTATAGCTATTTTATATAAAGAATTGATGTAGTATAGTTTAAATCTATATGGATTGAACTGCAGGTATTTTTTTATAGATATGGCAAAAAGAGTCTGTCTACTAAAATTTTATTTGAGATATTGTAAAAAATACACTTAAGAATTGCATATTTCAAAAACAAAAAACCCGGCTTAAACCGGGTTTAAATATCTTGATAAGTTTAACAGTGCTTAAACACCCAGCAATAACCTCGCAGGATCTTCCAGTAATTGCTTAACGCGAACCAGGAAGCTTACCGACTCACGACCATCAATAATGCGATGATCATAAGACAGTGCAAGATACATCATAGGGCGGATAACCACTTGTCCGTTTACTGCGATAGGGCGCTCAACAATGTTGTGCATACCTAAAATTGCTGACTGCGGAGAGTTTAATATCGGCGTAGACATCATGGAACCAAAAACACCGCCATTTGTAATGGTAAAGGTACCGCCGGTCATTTCTTCGAGGGTTAATTTATTTTCACGTGCTTTTGCTGCAAGGCCGGCAACTGCTTTTTCAATTTCTGCCAGGCTCATGCTCTCCGCGTTACGGATAACCGGAACCACCAGTCCTTTAGGGGCAGATACTGCGATTGAAATATCAGCAAAGTTGCTGTATACTACTTCTTCGCCTTCTATGCGGGCATTAACGGCAGGCCAGTCTTTCAAGGCTTCGCAAACCGCTTTGGTGAAAAACGACATAAAGCCTAAGCCTACGTTGTGTTTCTCTTTAAATTTATCCTTGTATTTAGCACGCAACTCCATTACCGGCGACATATCTACTTCGTTAAAAGTAGTTAACATGGCGGTTTCGTTCTTAACGGCAACTAAGCGTTTAGCTACTGTTTTGCGCAGCGAAGACATTTTTTCGCGGCGGTCTGAACGTGGGCCCGATGCTGCGGCAGGTTCGGCCTTAGGGCTTGCAATGGCAGGCTTGGCTGTATTTACCTGTAGTTTTTCGGCTTCTTTATTTACCTGCGGGTTTTCTGAAACTTTATCTGCAAGTAATGCATCTTCTTTAGTTATTCTTCCGGCAACACCGCTTCCGTTAACAGATTTTGGATCGATATCTTTTTCAGAAAGGATCTTAGCGGCAGCAGGCGATGGTACACCCGATGCATAAGTAGTGTTTGATGAGGCAGCAGGAGCAGAAGCGGTTGCAGCGGGAGCAGCGCTTGCTGCAGGTTTAGCTGCGCCGGCACCTTCAATATTGCAAACTATTGCGCCAATAGGCAATACATCGCCTTCTTTAGCAATGGTTTTTAATACACCTGCTTTTTCTGCAGTTAATTCAAATGTTGCTTTATCTGATTCCAGTTCGGCAATAGCTTCGTCCATTTTTACTTCTTCACCATCCTTTTTAATCCAGCGGGATAAAGTAACTTCAGTTATAGATTCGCCAACTGTAGGAACTTTGACAGCCAATGAAGCTGCTGCTGTTTGTGCCGGTGCTGGTGATACCGGGGTTGCATCTGCCGGGGCAGGAGCCGGTGCGTTTGCCACTACCTCTGGCTGTGGTTGTGCAGCAGGAGCACTTTCTTTAGCTGCCGGTGCGGCACCGCCTTCTTCAATTGTTGCAACTACAGCGCCGATAGGCAAAGTTTCGCCTTCTTTAGCTGTAGTTTTTAATATTCCGCCTTTTTCGGCAGTAAGCTCAAATGTTGCTTTATCTGATTCTAACTCGGCAATTACTTCATCCATCTTTACCTCATCGCCGTCTTTTTTTATCCAGCTTGATAAAGTTACTTCGGTAATTGATTCGCCAACCGGCGGAACTTTGATAGTTAAACTCATATGTGAATTTGTGATTTATAAGTAGTTTGTTTGCAAAAATGACAGGATCTGTTTAGCCTGCGACTTTATTATGGTTAATAAAGCTGCAGGTTTATGGGCCGGTGAAAATTAATCGGCACCAACATTAGCCATTTTTTCAGTTGTTTTATTTACAGCGGCTTTAACGCTTTTGCCGGCAGGTGCTTCAAATGCCTTTGATACAATATGCAGCTGTTGTGCGGCATGTTGTTTTGCAAAACCGGTAGCGGTACTTGCACCTTCGTGGCGCGAAATAACGTTTAAGTTTATTACCTGGTCGTTATGGAACTTGCGGCAAATGTATGGCCATGCGCCCATATTCTCAGGTTCTTCCTGTACCCAGAAAAACTCTGTAGCCTTGCTGTATTTTGATTTAACCTTTAATATCTGTACAACCGGGGTAGGGTAAAGCTGCTCTACACGAACTATAGCTACATCTTTACGTTTGTCAACCTGTTGTTTTTCAAGCAGGTCGTAATAGATCTTACCGGTGCAAAGTAAAACACGTTTTACTTTTTTCGGATCGGCATAATCATCATCTATCATTTCCTGGAACTTACCTTTTGTAAAGTCTTCCAGTTTAGATACGCATTTAGGGCTGCGCAATAAGCTTTTCGGCGTAAATATCACCAGTGGCTTGCGGAAATCCCTCAACATCTGCCTTCTTAAAATATGGAAAAAGTTTGCAGGTGTGGTGCAATTGGCAACCTGGATATTATAATCGGCACAAAGCTCAAGGAAACGCTCAACACGTGCCGAAGAGTGCTCAGGGCCCTGGCCTTCGTAACCATGCGGAAGCAGCATTACCAGGCCATTACCACGCTGCCATTTTGTTTCGGCACTTGCAATGTACTGGTCAACAATTATCTGCGCACCGTTAAAGAAGTCACCAAATTGTGCTTCCCAGATGGTAAGCGCATTAGGGTTTGCAAGGGCATAGCCGTACTCAAAACCTAAAACGCCATATTCTGAAAGCAACGAGTTATATATGCTAAATTTAGCGTTTGTTTCAATGGTATCGAACGGTGTATATTCATCTTCCGAATCGGCAAGGGTTAATACCGCATGTCGATGCGAGAAGGTACCGCGTTTAACGTCTTCGCCGCTTAACCTTACCGGGTGGCCTTCTTTTAACAAAGTACCGTAAGCAAGTAATTCACCCATGGCCCAGTCAAAAGTCTGGGTTTGGTTAACCATGCGGCTGCGGTCTTCAAAAAGTTTTTCAATCTTTTTAAAGAATTCTTTTCCCTGGGGTAGTACGGTTAGTTTTTTACCGATGGCCAGCAGCTCATCTTCAGGAATAGAGGTATCAACCGGCGCAAAAAACTCGCGCGGGGTAGCTATGTGAAGTCCCTGCCATGCACCTTCAAACATGTGCACGGTTTCGGTAAAATGGTCTTCCGCTTTTGATTCGTCCAGTTTGGTTTGCAGTTCGGCACGGAAAGTTTTTTCCATTTCTACTGCAACGCTGGCATCAATGCTGCCCTCTGCCTGAAGTTTTTGCTTGTAAATTTCAAGCGGATTAGGGTGTGCCTCAATGGCTTTATATAATACGGGCTGGGTAAATTTAGGTTCATCCGCCTCGTTATGGCCATAACGGCGATAGCACAATATATCTATAAACACATCTTCATGAAATACCTGGCGATACTCCATAGCAAGGTTTACCACATAAGCCAGCGCTTCAACATCATCACCATTTACGTGGAAAACAGGAGATAATACCGTTTTGGCAACGTCTGTGCAATATGTGCTTGAACGGGCGTCTTTAAAGTTAGTAGTAAAACCTATTTGATTATTTATAACAATATGGATAGTACCACCGGTGCGGTAGCCATCCAGTTTTTCCATTTGCAATACTTCGTATACAATACCCTGGCCTGCAACAGAAGCGTCGCCATGGATCAGTATCGGGGCAATCTTTGAATCATCGCCGCCGTATTTGAAGTCGATCTTAGAACGGGTAAGGCCTTCAACAACCGGATCAACCGCTTCCAGGTGCGATGGGTTAGGGCAAAGGCTTAAGTGTACATTTTTACCGCTGCTGGTAACAATATCTGTAGAGTAACCCAGGTGGTACTTAACGTCGCCTCCGAAAGGGGTATCTTCATCAAAATTTTTACCTTCAAATTCAGAGAAAACCTCTTTGTACGGTTTTTCCATAATGTTGGTAAGCACGTTTAGCCTGCCACGGTGAGCCATACCAATGATAAACTCCTGTATGCCCAGGTCAGATCCGTTTTGTATAACAGAATCAAGCGCAGGGATCAATGCCTCGGCGCCTTCTAACGAGAAACGTTTTTGGCCCAGGAACTTTGTACCCAGAAAGTTTTCAAAAACAACAGCCTCGTTCAGCTTATTAAGCATCAGTTTCTTTTCATCAACCGAGAACGACGGCGTATTGCGCTTGCTTTCCATCCTGTCCTCAAACCATTTGATCTTTATAGGATTACGGATGTAGCGGTATTCTGCACCTATAGACTGGCAGTAGGTATCTTCCAGTAACTGGCGGATATCACGCAGTTTTGCCTGGCCAAGGCCAACTTCAACACCGGCATTAAATACGGTGTCAAGGTCGGCCTCGCTAAGGCCAAAGGTTTCTAATTCTTTACCCGGGAAGTACTTACGGCGCTCGCGTACAGGGTTTGTTTTGGTAAACAAGTGGCCCCTTGAACGATAGCCATCTATCATGTTCAGTACGTTAATCTCTTTTAAAAAATGATCAGGGGTTGCGGTACTTGCCGCAGTTGAAGGCGCTTGTGCATCTCTGCCAAAATCAAAGCCTTCAAAAAATTTTTGCCAGCCAAAGTCAACCGATTCAGGATTTTGTTTATATTCTTCGTAAAGGGAATCAATGTAGGCAGCGTTTCCGCTATTTATATAATTTAGACGATCCATGTGAAACACATCTTTTAGACGGTACAAAAGTAAGCATAACGGTTAATAAACTTTATAAATTATTTATAAAACTAAACCGAACTGCCAGATAAACAGCCCCAATTTTCATTGCAGCAAAAAAAGCGCGAAAATTTGATAAGATTTAAAAAAATGCCTGTTACACAAATTAAATTGTTAACGTATCGGCGTTATTTATAGCGGGCAGCCAGGTATCTATGTAATTGCTTTTGGCAGCATTGTCTGTTGCAGGTTTGGCTGCAATGGCGTAACGGCTTTCGCGCGCGTCGTTTACGCCGGCTATAAATGCCCAGTTGCCCCAGTTGCTGGCGGGCGAGTAATCAATAAGTTTTTCTTCAAAATAAGTGGCGCCAAGTGCCCAGTCTACCTTTAAATCATTGATAAGGTAGCCTGCAACTATCTGCCGGCCATAATTGTTGATGTAGCCGGTTGCATTAAGCTCATGCATCAGCGCGTCTATTAAGGGCACGCCTGTTTCGCCGTTTTTCCAGTTTTTAAAAAGTTCTTCCTGGTTATCGGCTAAAGCGGTAGTGGCGCTGTTGCTTTTTGCGGCAATAAATTTTTGCCCGTGTTTTTTGAACATGAAACGGAAATAATCGCGCCAAAGCAGGTCCAGCAGCAGGAAATTGGTATGCGCAGTATGCGTTTTTTGCTGATGTGCCACCACTTCCCAGTAAACCTGTCTTAAAGAGATGCATCCCAAAGAGATCCACGGCGATAGCTTGGATGTTAGCTCATTCGCAGGGGTATTGCGCGAGCCTTTTGCCATGGCCGCGCTTTCTATTTTTAAAAGCGTTTGCTGTAATTGCTGTAAAGCCGCAGTTTCGCCGCCTTTGTAAAGGGTGGAAATTCGCGGGTCGTCAATGGCATCATCCAAACCAAGTTGGGCAAGATCTGGAATTTCACCGGTATCGGTAATTGCGGGAGTTGCAATATTGGCCGGGGTAGCCACGCAATGCCTTACGGTACTATCACGCTCAACCTTTTTCTTGAAAACAGCAAAACTATCCGGAATGTCTTTTATCGGGAAAGGCAGATCTTCCTTATGATATAGCGTGTGCCCTATAAAATGCTTCAGATTCAGTTTCATTTTCCAAAGCGCAGTTTCCACCTGCTCTGAACGCTCTGTTTCTTCATTAGCTACCTCGCGGTGATGATAAACTTCGCTAACATTATATTGTTCGGCCAGTTGCGGAATGATCTCGGCCGGGTTGCCAATGCGCACAACCAGGTCGCCGCCCAGTGCCTTAAGGTTTTGTTTAAGATCGGCAACAGACTCTATCAGAAACCTTGCTCTTAAACTTCCCGTTTTTGTATTGGCAGATGCGTTTTTTTGAAAGTAATAGGGATCAAAACAATATACCGGCAATACCTTATCTGCTTTGCGTGTTGCTTCTAACAATATCTCATTATCATGAATACGCAAATCATTCCTGAACCACACCAGTATAGTCTTATCACTCATAGTTAAACAGAGGGTTAACTCAATCGAAGTTTACAAATTTGCAATTTATTTATTTGTTGGCGCGTATAATGGCTCAATTTTGACATCTTTTATACACTTTATAAGGGTTTGCGTGAAAAAGGTTACATTCTTTAACCGGTATTACTATTGTAATATCTTCACAAACTTGTCGTTTTATAAAATATGTATCACAATAAGCTAAGTTTAATGTTATACTTTTATAAATAATTAAATACAGAATTATGGCTACTGTAGAGAGTATTCAGAAAGCGTATATAGACTATGTACTTACCGAAGGCGAGCAGCCACGGTCGGTTTATGTATTTGCTAAAAAGAATAAGATGCCCGAGGAAGAATTTTATAAATTCTTTGGCTCTTTTGATGCGATTGAGCAACAGATATGGACAGGTTTTGGCGTTAAAACCATTACCGAGATAAAAACGCAGGATGTGTGGGCGCAGTACTCATCGCGCGAAAAAGCACTTTCTTTTTTTTACAGCTTTTTTGAACTGCTTAAAAGCAGCCGAAGCTTTGTTGTATACAGCGTAAAAAAACAGCCCAAAACATTTTCTACGCCCCAAATTTTTGAAGGCATTAAAGAAGTGTTTGAAAGTTTCTGTAACGACCTGATTGTAGAGGGCATCGAATCGGACGAGTTGTCTGACCGTAAATTTTTTACTAACCGTTACAAGGATGCACTTTGGGTTCAGATGGTGTTTGTACTTAATTTCTGGATCAATGATATTTCTGCCGGGTTTGAAAAAACCGACGAGGCAATTGAAAAGGGCATTAACGTTACGTTCGATCTTTTCCAGCGTTCCCCAATCGATAATTTATTTGAATACGGAAAGTTCCTTGCTAAAAACAGCGGAAGCTTTAAAGAAAAAATGAGCTTTGGCCACAACTAACACCTTCGCTGCCATATTTGATATGGACGGCACACTGATAGATAATACGCCTTATCATTTTAAATCGTGGCAGGCACTTTTTAAGAAGTACGGCAAAGGCGAATTAAGCAAGAAAACCTATTATACCGAAATAAGCGGCGTGCCGATTATGGAAACGCTTAGGCGGGTATTCGGTAATGACCATGACGAAGCCGGGCTTAAGGAATTATTGAACGAAAAGGAAGCGTTTTACCGCAAGGAATACGCGCCTTACCTGGTACCCATAAACGGGCTTGAAAATTTTTTAACGGAATTGAAAGATGCTGGTGTGAAAATGGCAATGGCCACATCTGCAACGGTAGAGGATATTGATTTTATAATGGATCATGTGCCTGTAAGGCAGGACTTTGTCCAGATAGTAAACTCAAGCATGGTGAGCAAGCCTAAGCCAGATCCGCAAATATTTTTAAAGGCTGCCGAGCAAATAAACATGGCTCCGTCAAATTGCGTAGTTTTTGAAGATTCACTGGCCGGTATTAAGGCCGCTAACAGCGCAGGCATGAAAGTTGTCGGTATTACAACCGGGCATCCAGCTGAAGACCTGCACCCGGTAGACCTTGTGATCAATGACTACTCGGAGCTTACGGTTCAAAAGCTTGCTGCGTTATTTGATAACAAAAACAATGAGTGATAATACACCAAAAGAACAAAATAGTATACCTACCTCTAAAGTACAGCGCTCTGCAAAGTTTGTAAAAACAGGCGTTAAAATTGGAGGCAACTATATAAAGCATTATTCAAAAAAGCTGTTCAATCCAGATCTGGATAAAAAGGAACTGAATGAGGATAATGCGGCAGATATTTACGAATCCTTAAGCCAGCTAAAGGGCAGCGCGTTAAAAGTTGCGCAAATGCTTAGCATGGATAAAAACCTGTTACCGCAGGCTTATACCGATAAGTTTTCGCAATCGCAGTATAATGCGCCTCCATTGTCCGGGCCGCTCATTGTTCAAACCTTTCGTAAATATTTTGGTAAAACACCCGATAAGATCTACGACAAGTTTAATGTGCATTCATCCAACGCCGCATCAATAGGGCAGGTGCACCAGGCAGAACTGAACGGTAAAAAGCTGGCCGTTAAAATTCAATATCCTGGTGTTGGCGACTCTATATCATCCGACCTTAAGCTGGTGAAGCCTTTTGCGTTCCGTCTTTTGAACATGAACGAAAAGGAACTGGATGTTTATATGCGCGAAGTTGAAGAACGCCTGCTGGAAGAAACAGATTACGAACTGGAAGTTCGCCGTTCTATTGAGTTTTCTACGGCCTGCTCTGTGCTTGATAATGTTGTTTTCCCTAAATATTACCCCGAGCTATCCAGCAAACGTATCATAACCATGGACTGGCTGGAAGGGAAACACCTGCGCGAATTTATGCAGACCAACCCATCGCAGCAGCTTCGTAACAAGATAGGCCAGGCTTTGTGGGATTTTTATAATTTTCAGCAACACGAGCTCCGTGCCGTACATGCCGACCCACATCCGGGCAATTTTATGATCACCAGCGATAATAAACTGGGAATAATTGATTTTGGATGCATAAAAGAAATGCCCGAGGATTTTTATTATCCTTTCTTTTCACTTACCTCAACCGGGTTAATGGATAATAAAGAAGAAACGATCAAGGCGTTCCGGCAGTTAGATATGATCCATGAAAGTGATACGCCTGCCCAGGTAGAGTTTTACTACAATATTTATCGGCAGATGATAAGCTTATTTGCGAAGCCATATATTAACGATCACTTTGATTTTAGCCCTTCCGGATTTTTTGACGAATTGTATGGCTTTGGCGAAAAAATATCGCGGATGCCAGAGTTTAAACAGGCGCGCGGGGTTAAGCATTTTATTTATGTAAACCGTACTAACTTCGGCCTCTACAATATCCTGCATGAATTAAAGGCGGTAGTAAAAACTGATACCTACAAGCCACACGTGATGGAGCAGTTTGCTTAAGCAGCAGGTTATCAATTAAAAGAATGCTAAGCAACACATTATCAATGTAAACAAAACAGCAGCCTGTTTTTAGTGTTCTGTTTGCATGAAAGTATTACTTGCAGGTGCAAACGGTTATATAGGTACAAGGATTATTCCTTTACTGCTGGAAAGCAAGCATGAACTGGTTTGCCTGGTGCGCGATAAGCGCCGTTTTCACGAACAAAGCGATTATAGTAAGCATGTGCAGCTGCTCACCGGCGATTTACTGAACGCCGATGCCATCGAGCCCTTTCCGGAAGATATTGATGCGGCTTATTACCTGGTACACTCCATGACGGGTAATAAGAATTTCGACGAACTGGAATCAAAATCGGCCGAAAATTTTGTAAAGGCACTTGATAAAACGAATTGTAAGCAGGTTATTTTCCTGAGTGGTATTACTAATGATACCAATCTTTCCAAACATTTAACATCGCGCAGGCATGTGGAAGATGTATTGCGCGAAGGCAAGGCTGCCGTAACCGTTTTACGTGCATCCATCATCATCGGCTCCGGTAGCTCATCCTTCGAGATCATTCGCGATCTTACCGAAAAGTTACCTGTCATGACCGTGCCAAGGTGGGTAAATACAAAGTGCCAGCCCATTGGCATAAGAGATGTACTTATTTACCTGCAAAGCGTATTGTTAAACGAAAAGGCAATGGGCCGGACATTTGACATTGGCGGGCCGGATGTGCTTTCTTTTAAACAAATGATGCTTATTTACGCTGATGTGCGTAAGCTTAAACGGCGGATTATTACCATTCCTTTTTTATCGCCTAAAATATCTTCTTACTGGCTGTTCTTTGTTACCTCAACCAGTTACTCGCTCGCACAAAGCCTGGTAGACAGCATGAAGAATGAAACTATTGCCAAAGACGAAGCCATTAAAGAAATAGATGCGCACAAATGCCTTACCTACCGCGAGGCATTGGAGCTGGCCTTTGTTAAAATAGAACAAAACTCCATTGTTTCGAGCTGGAAGGACGCATTGAACCGCGGCTATATCCAAACTGGTTTTATGGACAAGATTAAGGTACCCAAAAACGGTACGCTTGAGTATAAGGTTAAAACATCCTTTAAGCGCAATACAACCGAAGTGCTCAATAACCTTTGGGCAATAGGAGGGAAGAGGGGCTGGTATTACTGGAACTGGATATGGCATTTGCGCGGCTTCCTGGATAAAGTGGCCGGTGGTGTAGGTTTAAGAAGAGGCCGAACCAGTAGCATTAATATTTCGCCGGGTGATGTCATAGATTTCTGGCGCGTACTGTTGGCAGATAAACTTAACAAACGGTTGTTGCTTTATGCCGAAATGAAGCTCCCCGGTGAAGCCTGGCTTGAATTCCAGATTGTTGAAAACGGCGACGAAAAATATCTTTGCCAGGTTGCAACTTTCAGACCGGTTGGCTTATGGGGCCGTTTGTACTGGGCCGCCATGTTTCCTTTTCATATTTTTATATTTAAGGGGATGGCAGAGCAAATAACCAAGTTTAAGATAGAACAGTAAAAATTATCATAAAAAGAGCCGTATGAATTTGCAAATCCATACGGCTCTTTGTTTTGGGATTAATCCGGTGTTTGTATTTTAAATGCCGGCTTTTTCTTCGTCTGCCTCATCCTCGTCGTCGGTAGTCAAATCGTCATCCGGGTCAACGTCGTACGATTCATCTTCGTCGTCGGCCAAAAGGTCGTCGTCTTCATCATCATCGGTTAATGTATCATCGTCTTCATCAGCCAATAGCGGATCTTCATCTTCGGCGTTTGCCGATGTTGGATAAGTTGCAGTTAATTGATCGTCATCCCAGTCGGAGTTAAATGAATTTGAGTTTTTCATAGCAGGTTTGTTTTATAAACAGGCGCAATATCTATGCCGCCATTGACTTAAATTTTATTTTTCATTAATTTATTTTATCCTGAAGAAATAATTATACCTTTTTAATCAAGTCATTGGCATTAACGAGAGCAAACTACAATGATGGGAGCTTGTTATAATAAAGAATAATATAATAATTATGAAAAAGAAGATCACCACAATAGCGATATTTTGCCTGGTAATATCCATTTCTTCATGTGGCGGGAACCAGGCACCTAAAGAAGGTAACGATACTGTATCAAAAGCCGACGTAACAAAGGATACTCTTAATATAGACACCAACAAGTCTGCCGGGAAGGACAGTATCGGGATAAAAGCAGACACAGCGAAAATGAAAAAGTAGGAAGTTGATTGGTTGGCTGGATGGAATTATAAAAAACGTGTCATTACGAGCGATAGCGTAACAATCTCTTTATTATGCATAACTTAAATACATTGACGACGAGATTGCTTCGTTCCTCGCAATGACAAATTATTATTTCCTCCTTTCATTGCGAGCGATAGCGTGACAACCTCTTTATTATGCATAACTTAAATGCATTGACGACAAGATTGCTTCGTACCTCGCAATGACAATTTTTTATTTCCTCCTTTCATTGCGAGCGATAGCGTGGCAATCCCTTTATTATGCATAACTTAAATACATTGACAACGAGATTGCTTCGTTCCTCGCAATAAAAATTTTTTATTTATCATCCTGTATTGCGAGCGATAGCGTGGCAATCTCGTCGTTTGTATTGTCGATTAGTACTTGCGCTAATGCATTGGCGCGGGATTGCTTTGTTCCTTGCGATAACAAATTGGGGTTTATAGCAAGTTTTAAGATCAAAACTCTTTCCCGCCTTAAAACGCAAGCTCCAACAGCACCGGGCAATGGTCTGAATGGCGGGCTTCGGGAAGTATGGCCGCGCGCTTAATGTTGTTTTCGAGCGATGAGGTGGCCATGTTATAATCTATGCGCCAGCCCAGGTTTTTGGCGCGGGCATTGGCACGGTAGCTCCACCAGGTATAGTTATGTGGCTCTTTGTTTAAATGCCTGAAAGTATCTATATAGCCGGATTCTAAAAAGTTTTCCATCCATTCTCTCTCCTCGGGTAAAAAACCGGACGAATTAGCATTTGATTTTGGATTATGGATATCAATAGGTCGGTGGCAAATGTTATAATCACCGCTTACCACCAGGTTTTTGCACTGCGATTGCAGCAGTTCCAGGTAACGGCCAAATTCATCCAGAAAACGGTATTTAAAGGCCTGCCTGTCATCGCCGCTTGATCCTGATGGGAAATAAACGCTCATAACCGATACTTCATCAAAATCCACCCTTATGTTACGCCCTTCCCTGTCAAAGTCGCTGATGCCGCAGCCATATTCAACGTGCTTAGGTGTTCTCTTGGTAAATATCGCCGTACCGCTATAGCCTTTCTTTTCGGCGGGGAACCAGTAATGCTCATAACCTAACTGCTCTACCAGCATCAAATCGGTTAATACATCCGGCGAAGCCTTGATCTCCTGCAGGCAAACAACATCGGCATCTGTAGCCTGCAGCCAGCTGAGCCAGTTTTTACTCATGGCAGCGCGTATTCCATTTACATTATAAGTAATGATCTTCATTTTTATCGGGGGAAGAAAGTAGTAAATTAACGGACAGGCATTAATAATAGCTTATCCATTTGTTTGCATTCTTTTTTGCTGAGCAGTTCTACCGTCATGGAAACATCGTTTAAGGGGCGATCTTTTTTATCGCGTTTTACAGCAGCTATGCGGTCTACCATATCAATGCCGCTTACTACCTCGCCATAAACGGTGTAATTATGATCAAGGTGAGGTGCGCCGCCTACAGATTTATAGTATTCACGCTGCCAGGCCGGTATCTTGTAGCCCTTTAAGCGGGTTTGCTCCAGCGTATCCAGTTTGCCATCGGTAAAGCGTTTGCCTTCTACAATATAAAACTGGCAGCCACTGCTGGCCTTTGCGGGGTTATCGTCTCGGGCGGCTGCCAATACGCCGCGTTTATGAAAAAGGCTGTCTCTGAATTCTGCCGGAACGGTATAACCCACATCACCATTACCTAACTCGGCACCCGGCTTTGCTTTGTTAGGGTCTTTCGAATCCGGATCGCCGCCCTGGATCATAAAATTTTGTATTACCCTATGAAAAAGCGTTCCGTTGTAAAAACCCTTTTTCACCAATTTAATAAAGTTATCACGATGCTGCGGCGTTTCGTTATAGAGGCGGATGATGCAGTCGCCATAACTGGTTCTGATCCTTACGTATTGATTTAACGGCCCTTTGGCAAATGCAGAAGTAATAATAAACAGTAGTAAATAAGTGGTAAAGAGTTTTTTCATCCCGGTCAGCAATTTTTTAAATAAATATAAGCTTTGTGTTACAAGGCGGAGTCTAACTCGTCCTCAAAATAGTTAACTATTAAGGATTTCATTAGCATTTCCTGCTCCAGCAGCGTGTAATTAGGCATGCGCTTTACCAGTTTCCAGTGCGGCCAGCCATCCTGGTCCAGGCCTTCCAGTTCGTAAAATCCCATTAGGCTGAAAAGTTTACAGGTAGCAATATGCATTAACTCCTCCTTTTGGCGCTTGCTAAATTTCTGCGGACCCTTTCCCAGTTCCTGCACTCCTATCAAAAACAATATTACTTTTATATCTGGCTTTTCGTTATCAAAATCTTCGGCAAGGCGTTGCTGCAAAGCGTTAAACTTGGTATTAATTTCAGCAGGTTTCATTCACGGCAAAGATACTATTTATCAGTTATCAGTTGGCGGTTATCGGTTGCCAGTTATCAGTTGCCGGTTAGCAGTTACCAGTTTGCAGTTGGCGGTTTCCAGTTATCGGTTGCCGGTTAGCGGTTGGCGGTTGGCAGAATACCCGATAAGGTATGGCGAAAAATGATTTGAAAAAATGACCAATGACAATAGTGACCAATGACAACAACCACCAATAACGATTGAAAATAGTAAACAATATTGTTACAAATAAAAACAACAGGATATACTTAATTTTTTATTTTTGCAATTGTGTTGCAAAAACTAGCGCGCTGATTTGAAAAGAAGTAAATTACATATTGTACTTTCCTGGGTTTTACTTATCTGCTTTGTAGCAGGCCAGTATATGGTATACGCGCATCAGCATATATCAACCGGTAAACCTTTAGTGCATATTGTGTCAAAAACATCAGCGCAGGCTACTGTAAAAGAAAAATGTGGTTTGTGCGATGCCATGCACCACATGGCCATGGTAATTAGCACCCATGTTCATCATCACACGCTTGCGGCTACAGATTTTATATTCAAAAAAGCTGATTATCACTTCAAAAGCATTCAGCTTACCCTTGCTTCCTCACGGGCTCCTCCGGTATCTTAAAGTATTCAGAAGCAATTATTTTCCTTTTTGTGTTCTGTTCTGAAACAAATGTTTATTACTGAACGTCAATTGATTTGATAAATTTATCCTGCTAAAAAACTCTTTTTAAAGTTGATGCAGACAGGTTTCCATAAAACAACCATGAAGATTTATATACGATTTATGCTGCTTTTTGCAGCTCTTATTCTTGTTAAAACCAGCTCATTTGCAACTGGAAATGTAATTGCCAATGCCAACGGCTCTTTAACAGGTACAGTTACAGATAAAACCGATGGCAAGCCTGTTATAGGTGCCTCGGTTAATATCCCCGATCTTAAAACAGGTTCTATTACCGATGTTAACGGCCACTATACCCTTAGTAACCTGCCTAAGGGTGTTTACCTTGTTCAGGTAAGTTACCTTGGCTATGCTACATATAATACCCGCGTAGATTTTAGTAAAACAACAAAGCTGGATGTACAGCTGCAGTCATCTTCTATAGAAGCAGGGGAGGTTGTTATTACCGGTGTAAGCAAGGCTACAGAAATTAAACGCGACCCGGTACCTATGGTTGCCGTAAGCAAATCATACATTGATCAGCATTCGGCATCAGGAAACGTGATAGATGAGGTAGCTAATTTGCCGGGTGTAAGCGCCGTAACTACAGGCCCTAATATTTCAAAGCCTTATATACATGGGTTGGGCTATAACCGTGTGATTACGTTGCAGGATGGTATCAGGCAGGAAGGCCAGCAATGGGGCGATGAGCATGGTATTGAGGTAGACCAAAACTCTATAGACAGGGTAGAGATCATTAAAGGCCCGGCAAGTTTAACCTACGGATCTGATGCTATTGGCGGCGTAGTGAATTTAATCACCGCTCCTACCGTGCCAGATGGTAAAATATTAGGTTCGGTACAAGGTATTTATGGTACCAACAACGGGCTTATAAATGGCTCGTTCAAATTACAGGGCAACAATAACGGCCTGGTATGGGGTACTGTATTATCAGACAAGGAAGCGAAAGATTATCAGAACCAGCACGATGGCCGCGTATATGCAACCGGTTTTAAAGAAAAAGATGCCCGTGCTATGGTGGGCTTAAATAAATCATGGGGGTCATCCTACCTGAATGCTTCGATCTTTGATGATTTGCAGGATATACCGGATGGCAGCCGAGATTCAATTACCCGCCAGTTTACCAAGCAGATAACCGATGCCGATACTTACAGGCCGATTGTTTCTCCTTCAGAATTAAATTCTTACAATATCCCGGTTTTGCATCAGCACGTGCAGTTGTACCGTATTTATGATAACAGTAATTTTAATGTAGGTAACGGAAACCTGATTGTTAACCTGGGTTATCAGTACAGCCACCGTAGGGAGTTTACGCACCCCGAAGATGCGGATGTGCCGGGTTTGAACCTGGAACTTACCACCTGGACGTATGACTTTAAATATGATTTTAACCTGTTTAACGGCTACGAAACCACCGTTGGTGTTAATGGCATGTACCAGACCAATAATCTTGGCTACAGTACAGATTTTCCAATACCGGCTTATCACCAGTTTGATATAGGCCCATTCTTTGTAATTAAAAAGAGCTTTGGTAAGCTGGATCTTTCCGGCGGTTTGCGTCATGACGTGCGCTCGTTTACCGGGAAGGCTGCCTTTATAGATACCTCTAAAGCTTATTTCCCAACGCTTTATACAGGTGCAAACCCAACAACGGCTGCTAATGTAACACAGCAGTTCAGCGCCTTAAACAAAACCTTTTCAGGGACATCCGGAAGTATCGGTGCTACCTATAATTTTTCAGACGCTTTTTTGGTAAAGGCTAACGTAGCCCGTGGTTTCAGGGCACCAAGTATTGCAGAGCTTTCTGCAAATGGTCCGGACCCTGGCTCGCAGATCTACCACGTAGGTAACAGTAGTTTTAAACCGGAGTTTAGCGTTCAGGAAGACATCGGTGCGTTTTTAACTTTGCCAAATGTATCTGCCAGTGCAGAAATTTTCAGGAATAACATTGATAATTATATTTTCCAGGAGCAGATACTGGATGCAAGCGGCAACCCTGAAAGAGTAGATGCCGATGGATCTGTTGACCCTAAAGGCGAATACAGCAGGTTTACTTATACGCAATCAAAAGCGCGCATACAAGGCGGCGAGTTCAGCCTGGATATTCATCCATTATCATGGCTGCATTTTGAAAATTCGCTTACCTTAACTTACGGTACCAATTTAGGCACGGGTGGTAAAGTACCTGATAGCTTAAAGTATTTGCCTTTTATACCACCGCTGCATACTCACTCTGAACTGCGCGGAACTTTTGCCAAAGGCTTTTCTAACGTAAAAAATGTTTACGGTTTTGTAGGCTTCGATCACTTTAACGCGCAGGATCATTTCTTTGCCGCTTACGGTACAGAAACCTATACAGCGGGCTATAACCTGTTAAGTGCAGGCATTGGCGGTAACCTGGTAGACTCTAAAGGTAAAAAGGTATTAGAACTTTTTATAGAAGGTACCAACCTTGCCAATGTAAATTACCAAAGCAATATGAGCAGGCTTAAATATTTTGATAACCCTACCGTACCGGCAGGTGTACAACCGGGTATTTTTAACATGGGCCGTAACGTAAGCTTTAAAGTGATTGTACCGTTTGATCTGTCGCCGCACAGCAAATCATAAGGTTTAACGGAATTTTGAATATTAACGCCCGCAGGATATTAGCCTGCGGGCGTTTTATTTAATAATATTTTTGCCTTCAATACATACAAAACTTTTAACCCCGCCGGGTGTATTTAAAATATGTTCAGGAAAATAATACTTACTGCATTGGTAGTTTTTGCTGCAAATGTTGTTTTTGCACAAGACAGCCTCTCCATTACGCTTGAGAATGTTAAATACCCTTATCCTGTTAATTTTTTACCTGTTAAGGTAGAAGGACAGGATATAAGAATGGCTTATATGGACATTAAGCCTGCAAATGCGAATGGCCGCGCCGTAATTCTTTTCCATGGGAAAAACTTTGGTGGCTATTATTGGAAAGATGTGATTGCTGCATTGAGCGCAAAAGGCTACCGGGTAATAGTGCCCGATCAGATAGGTTTTGGGAAATCTTCAAAGCCATTTATACATTATAGTTTTCACCAGTTGGCCAGGTTTAACAAGGCACTGCTGGATACGCTCGGAATTAACAGGATAACAGTATTGGGTCATTCTATGGGCGGTATGCTGGCTACCCGTTTTACCCTCATGTATCCTGAAACAGTAGAAAAACTTTTATTAGAAGATCCTATCGGATTGGAAGATTACCGCACCTTTGTGCCCTATAAAAGCGCAGCAGAGGATTATCAAACAGAACTTAAAACCAGTTACGAAAGCGTAAAAAAATATTACCAATCTTCCTATTTTACCCAGTGGAAACCTGAATATGATTACCTGGTAAATATCGGCGCAGGCGTTAGTAAAAGCGCCGATTTCCCGCGTTATGCAATGGTTTCTGCTTTAACCTATGAAATGATCTATGAACAGCCGGTTTGCTACGAATTCAGCCTGATTAAAGTACCCGCTGTATTATTTGTGGGCAAGCAAGACAATACCATCGTTGGCAAGGCGCTCCTCACACCCGAGCAGCAAGCTGCACATGGCCAATACTATAAACTTGGCCCCGAAACGGCAAAAAAGATCCCGGGTTGTAAATTAATAATGTTTGATAACTGTAAGCACATCCCTCACGTAGAAGTAAAGGGCCAATTTTTGAAAGCTTTGTTAGAAAACATTTGATAATCAGCCTATCATTTTGAGAAAATAAATTATCATTTTGATAATCAACCTATCATTTTGATAGTAAAAATAGCCTGTGTATTATATACACTAAGTATTTAATTGTCTCATTTTCAGTTGTAAAAACATATCCTTAAATTATATATTGGTAATGGCATAAGTGTTGGCCTTAACATCTACTATAATTAACTAATTAAGATGAACTATAATCTTTTAAAATATTCTGCCTGCTACCCAGCAGTGCAAATACTTTGTTGTCATCAGTTTAACAATCTAATTGCTTAAGCAGATGAACGCACATTTTAAAAAACTTTCTTTTGCGGGTGCGCTTATTACACTTGGTATTATTTTCGGCGATATCGGTACTTCGCCGCTTTATGTATTTCAAACTTTGCTTGTTGAGGGCAGAAAGGTAGATGAAGCGCTGGTGCTGGGTTCCATATCCTGTATTTTCTGGACGCTTACCCTCCAAACTACATTCAAATATATTGTAATCACATTACAGGCCGATAACCACGGCGAAGGTGGTATATTTTCACTTTATGCACTGGTGCGCCGCTATGGCAAATGGCTTGCCATCCCTGCCATTATTGGCGCAGGCACCTTACTTGCCGATGGTATTATCACCCCGCCTATTTCGGTAACTTCTGCTATTGAAGGTTTGAGCAACGTACCATCGCTTGCAAAATCTTTTGTACCGGGCAGCAGTTTGATCCTTGGGATAGTGATAGGCATTATGGTGGTGCTTTTCTTCATCCAGCAGTTTGGTACAAACGTGGTAGGTTCTGCATTTGGGCCGGTTATGTTCCTCTGGTTTTTGATGATAGGCGTATTAGGTGCGTTACAGTTTGCCCATAACCCGGCAATTATAAGAGCGCTTAACCCGTATTATGGAATAAACCTTCTTATATCGCATCCAAGGGCAATTTATCTGTTAGGCGCAGTGTTTTTGTGTACCACAGGTGCCGAAGCTTTATACTCCGACTTAGGGCATTGCGGCCGTAAGAATATACAGGTAAGCTGGATCTACGTTAAAATAACACTTATATTAAGCTACCTTGGCCAGGGCGCATGGGTGTTGATGCAGCCTGCAGGTAAAGATTTTACAGGTGTTAACCCCTTTTACCAAATAGTGCCTAACCCGCATTTGTTCATGATTCCTTGCGTGGCCCTGGCGACTTTGGCTACTATTATTGCCAGCCAGGCATTGATAAGCGGTTCTTTTACACTTATAAGTGAGGCGGTAAGCATGAACTTCTGGCCAAGAATAACCATTAAATATCCATCCAACATCCGCGGTCAAATTTATATCCCAAGCATTAACTGGATCCTTTGCTTTGGCTGTATAGCAGTATCGCTTTATTTCCGCACATCAGAAGCCATGACAGCGGCTTATGGGTTTTCCATCACCGTGGCGATGCTCATGACCACTATACTGATGTATTATTTTATGCGCTACGTTAAGCATTGGCCGGTATGGCTGGTGACAATCATTTTATGCGTGTTCCTTACGGTAGAATTTTCATTCTTTGTAGCCAACGCCATAAAATTATTGAAGAGATTGTTCTTCCTGGTATTTGAATTCGGGCTTATCTTTACCATGTATATTTGGTTCAAGGCCCGTAAGATCAATAACCGTTTCTTACATTTCATCGATTTAAAAGATCAATTACCCCTATTGAATGCGTTGAGCGCAGATCAGTCAGTTAGTAAATACTCAACTCACCTTATCTATCTTACCAAGGCAAATAACGCCAGGCAGATAGAAGAAAAGATCATGTACTCTATTATGAGCCGTAAGCCCAAACGGGCAGACACTTACTGGTTTATCCACATCGAAACCACCAACGAACCCTACACTATGGAGTACAGCGTTGACCAGGTAGAACCCGGCAAGGTGATAAGGGTAGAATTCAGGTTAGGTTTCAGGATACAGCCAAGGGTAAACGTGCTTTTCCGTAAGGTGATAGAAGACATGGTTGCCCGTAAGGAAGTTGATATTACCAGCCATTACGATTCACTTAGCCGCTTTAAAATAACTGCCGACTTCCGCTTTGTGATCCTGGAGAAATTTCTGTCATACAACAACCTATTCAATTTGAGCGAAAACTTTATCCTGAACAGTTATTTTGCCATTAAGAAACTTGCACAATCGGAAACCAAGGCATTTGGCCTCGATACCAGCGAAACCTATGTAGAAAAGATTCCGCTTGTTGTTAAGCCGCTTAATAACATTGTTTTAAAAAGGGTAGACCCGCTTTAGCAAACCGCATTTATTAGAGCCGGTTAAATGAGCAGATCGTTTAACCGGCTTTTTTTGCGAAATTTTTTGATAAAACTTTAGGCTCTTTTCAGGATATTTTTTATCTTGCTTAGGTTGATTTGATAATTATAACCGGGAACATAACACTCTTTTTCGCCCGGTTAAAGGCATATACTTAAATCTTATTTATCGTGACGTTAAATCCGAAATATCGTATATTTTACCTCATTGCAGGCCTTATCAGTTTAATTAATATGGGTTACCATATATCAGATTCGTTTCCTGTTTTTGATTATGCTATCATTATGGTAACCGCAAGCTGGGGGCTTGTATTCTTCTCCTTCGCGTATAAAACCTATCCTCCTTCAAGGCGATTAAACGCCCGTGAACAGGAGGCTTAGCGTAAAAATGGTAAAGACTTGTAAGTCGAAAGTTTTATCTGAATGTTCGCCGGATAAAAAAAAGGCCTTACAAATTATCGATATCGATAATTTGTAAGGCCTTTTTGCATTGCAAAGCTACCTGTTTAGTTAGCCCTGCCTGCTCTTGCTTCTATTCTATGCTGCAACTCTGAAATGGGCATAGTGATCATGCGGCCAATTGGGTTTTTACCTCTGTATGTAATTACCCTAAGTAAAATTGCATCCTTCGGAACGATGATTGGTTCGGTATATTTTGGATAAAACCTATCTGGATAAGAGTTGTCAAAGCTGTAATAAATATCCAGATCAGGGATCTCATTTGTAAGCTCTACGATAACTTTATTATCCGGGGTAAGTTTTTCGTCAAAGCTTGGGTCGTACATGCTGGGCGCATATTTAACATCGGCTTCATCTAAACGGGCAAACTGTTTTTCTACCTTGGGATAAAAGTTATTCCAGTTCTTTTTCTCTTTTGGCGACCATACCGACTCAGCAATGGCAAATCCACGAGGCCATGTCATATACTCTACCTGGCGAAAATTAAAAACCTGCTCGGTCCATAAGTTTGCCTGGCCACCTAAAATAAGCCGCGCATCGGCGCTATCGGGTACAGCCTCAAACTTGTAGGTTTTATTAAGACGAAGCGTTTCATAAACGTGAGGTTCCATAATACGGTCGCTTTGCATATAATCAAGGTAAGCAAAGGTAGTTGGGCTCATCACTACCTCGTGGCCCATTTTTGAGGCGGTGATACCGCCCTGTATGCCGCGCCAGCTCATAACAGCTGCTTTTGGCCCAAGGCCGCCCTCAATAATTTCGTCCCAGCCCATAAACTTCTTCCCTTTAGACTCCACTATTTTCTCCAGGCGTTTTTCAAAATAGCTTTGCACCTCTTCCATGGTTTTAAGGTTTTCGCGCTGCATCAATGCTTTTACAGAATCGCTTTGCGCCCAGAAGTTTTTAGCACACTCGTCGCCACCCATATGGATGTAGCCGAATGGAAACAGCTGAGCAACTTCAGTCAGCACCTTATCTAAAAATGCATAGGTTTTTTCGCTTGATGGATTTAGTGTGTTATCCACCAGAGCTTTTAATCCATTAGGACCGAAATCCATCATATGCTCGCCCGAGCGGGTATGGTACTGGTCGGCACCTGGCGTGCATGATAATTCAGGATATGAGGCAACGGCAGCAAGGCTATGTCCCGGCACATCAATTTCTGGCATAATATTTAAAAATCTGTCTTTGCCGTATTGTACCAGTTCTCTAATATCATCCTGGGTATAAAAGCCACCATAAGTGCGCGGCTCATCCGGGGTAGGGTTTGAGAAATTGCCAAATTCACCTACCTTTTTTACGTTATAAGCACCTACCGTGGTTAATTTAGGGAGGCTTTTAATTTCTATGCGCCAGCCTTCATCATCTGTAAGGTGCATGTGCAGCAGGTTAAATTTATATCGCACCATCTGGTCAATGTATTGTTTAACCTCTTCCTTGGTAAAAAAGTGTCTTGAAACGTCGAGCATTAATCCGCGCCAGCCAAAGCGTGGATAATCTTTAATCTCTGCGCATGGTACTGTCCATTTAACGTTCTGAACCAATTCATTACTTTCAATTTCCTTTGGCATTATCTGTATAAGTGTTTGCACACCATAAAATAACCCGTTTGGTTCGTTTGCCTTAATTACAATTCCTTTTGTAGTTACAGATAAACGGTAGCCCTCTTTCCCTAACTCTGCATCGGTATGCGGGTTTAAAACAAGCTTGATGGTTGCAGGCCCTGCCGAAACATTCTTTACGGTAACTACGGAGCCGGTAGCAACGGTAAGTTTGTTTTTAAGGTAGTTGGTAACCAGCTTGAGGTCGCCTTGTGACGAGGCTTCTACCAGGATGTGTTTAGGCAAAAGGAAACTGCCCTGCTGCGTAACGATGCTTACCGGCTCGGGTATAATAGCCAGGCTGCCTTTGGCCGTTTGCCCAAAGGACAATGCCGAAATGAGGCAGAGAGAAAACATTAAGGAAATTTTTTTCATGCTTTTTTAGTTTAGCGGTTTATATTGGAATAATATGCAAATTATACTTTTTAAATAATATTAAAAAGTATTGAGGGAGAAATCGCCTATATTATATCTTGTTGGTATTCAAATACTCATAACCACAAAATTATTTGTAATCAGATATCATTCTGTAAAAAACAGGTATATTGCCTTTATATAAACCAACCGGAGCACTCCTAAACATCCGGAACCAATTAACCAATTATATAAACCAATTTTAAATCCTGACAGATGTTATCTGACCGTAGAAAATTTTTAAAGCAGTTGGGAGGTACTGTTCTGCTTACCTCTGCCTCATTATCTGGTTTTGCAGCGCTTGAAGACCATGAACGAAGGTTATTGCAAGCTAATAAAAGAGTAAGCGCGAACGACAAAATTCGTATTGCAACTATTGGCATGGGTATAATGGGCTATAATGATACGCGGGCGGCACTTACCTGCCCCGGCGTTGAGCTTGTTGCCTGTTGTGATCTTTACCAGGGCAGGCTGCAACGTGCAAAAGAACTTTATGGGAAAGATCTTTTTACTACTAATGATTATAAACAAATACTCGACAGAAAAGACATCGATGCTGTAATTATTGCTACCAGTGATAACTGGCATAGCACCATTGCCATTGAAGCTATGCACAAAGGAAAGGCGGTGTACAGCGAAAAGCCAATGGTACACTACATAAGCGAAGGCTTAAATGAAATTAAGGCACAGCAGGAAACAAAGGCAATTTTTCAGGTGGGTAGCCAGCGGGTAAGCAGTGTTGCTTTTCAAAAAGCGAAAGAGTTGTACCAGGCGGGTGCCATAGGTCAGATCAACTCTGTAGAGGCATCATTTAACAGGCAAAATGCTTTGGGCGCCTGGCAGTACACCTTGCCAACAGATGCGTCTCCGCAAACCGTATGGTGGGATCGTTTCCAGGAAATGGAAAAAACGAAATATGCTTATGACAGTAACCGCTTTTTCAGGTGGCGTAATTACCGCGAATACGGAACCGGGGTAGCCGGGGATCTTTTTGTGCATTTATTAAGCGGAATCCATTTCATCACAAACTCAAAAGGGCCGGATAAGATCTTTTCAATTGGTGGTACCTATTACTGGAAAGATGGCAGAAATGTGCCCGACGTAATGAGCGCAGTGATAGAATACCCGGAATCGGCAGAGCATCCGGCCTTTCAGGTAACGTTAAGGGTAAACTTTGTAAGTGGCGAGGGAGAACATTCTACCACCAAGATCATCGGGTCTGAAGGAGTTATAAATCTGCAGGACGACCTTGGTTTTACCATTTATAAAAACAAGATGTCTAAAGCGCCGGGAATAGGCGGCTGGGATTCTTTATATACCTATCCTGAAGCCATGCAGAAAACCTTGCTGGATAATTATAATAAAATGTACACTGAAGCCGATAAAACCAAACCGGTAATTGCGCCTGTAACCTATCATTCGCCCGAAGATTATAATTCCTCGAACGATCATTTTGCAAACTTCATAGATGCTATCCGAAACGGCAAACCGGTGGTAGAGGATGCCGTTTTTGGTTTTAGGGCGGCAGCCCCTGCTTTAGCGTGCAATGAAAGCTTGTTTCAGAATAAAGTAATGCACTGGGACCCGCAAAACATGCGGCTGGTATAAGCTTAAAGCTCCGCAGCAACTAATTTGCAGCGGAGCTTTCAATATTTAAAACGTGTACTTAATGCCTAAGCCGGGTGCAATATCACCAAACGGGCCTGTTGCAAATTCCAGTCGGGGGTTCAGATCCAGGCTTATTGCGATTGGCGACTGTGGTATCAGATATTCGAGGCCTAAAACACCGTCTACACCTATTAATACGTGACTGTTATCAAAAACTTCGTTATCGCCATTAAAACGGCGGTAAACACCGCGCCCCACGCCGCCAATGTGCCCGCCTGCGCCATAATAAAATTTCAATGCCGGTACGCCAAAAGCTTCCTGGCTAATTTCAAATAAGCCGGTAACTACTGCGCCATGATCTCTGAAACCTAATACGCCCTCCAGCGATATGGCATCTGTTGTAAAATATTTTACAGAAATACCATTCTCATAGCCGCCAAATTTTAAGCCCACTGCAGTTCTGTAATCGTCTGCATTGTTAGTGGTTTGCGCCGCCGATCTTTGAGCGATAGTTAAAAAAGCAATTAAAGCAATACTAAAGGTTATTAAATTTTTCATAGACTGATATTATCGGTTGATGTGGATTAAACGGCGAAGATGCCTTTTTGTGATGCTTGTTTAAAAAATCGACAAATGTTTATAACTAATTAACTGGCTGTCAATGCTAATTAAACACCTAAAAATTCATCTAATAAGTTTTGCAGCCTAAAGCATTAGATTATTTACAAAATAGGCAGGAATATGATAAATTAGGCGAATTAAACGCCTCCAAATTTATGAATTACAACCGTTTAGCAGGAAACCACACATTTAGTTGCGGCAAAGTTTGTATAAATCTGTTTGCTCTGCTCTTTACAGTTACTGCCTTTGCGCAGGAGTATCATAAAGGAATGGTTGTTTGCGCAACCCCCACGGCATCTGTAGTAGGGGTAGAAATTTTAAAAAAAGGCGGTAACGCGGTCGATGCTGCGGTGGCTGTTCAGTTCGCGCTTGAAGTAACGCACCCCGAGGCCGGTAACATTGGTGGCGGCGGTTTTATGGTTTACCGTTCAAAAGATGGTAAAACGGCAACACTCGATTTTAGAGAAAAAGCACCTGCAGCTGCAAGCAAAAATATGTACCTGGATAGTGCTGGCAACGTAATCCCTGATATGAGCCTGAGCACACACCAGGCATCAGGTGTTCCCGGTTCTGTAGATGGCATGGTGGAGGCGCATAAAAAATACGGTAAATTAAAATGGGCAGAACTGGTACAACCGTCGATAGATCTCGCCAAAAATGGTTTTAAAATAACCCGCCGCCTTGCATCGGCATTAAACAGCTACCGCGCACAATTTATTAAGCTTAATCCTGGCAAAACCTATTTATTAAAGGACGAGGGCTGGAAAGAAGGCGATGTGCTGATACAACAGGACCTGGCACAAACGCTTGAACTGATCCGTGATAAAGGCAGAGCCGGCTTTTATGATGGTAAAGTTGCTGATGAGATAGTTGCCGAAATGAAAAGCGGCAATGGCTTAATCTCTAAAACCGACCTTGCTAACTATCACGCTGTTTGGCGCAAACCGCTTACGGGTAATTATAAAGATTATAAGATTACCACAATGCCGCCGCCATCCAGCGGGGGGATTGCCTTGCTGCAATTATTAAAATCGGTAGAGAGTTACCCTTTAAAACGTTGGGGATTTAACCAGGATTCTACCGTTCAGTTAATTGTTGAGGCCGAGCGCAGGGTGTATGCCGACAGATCAAAGTATTTAGGCGACCCTGATTTTTTTAAGGTTCCGGTAGATAGCCTGCTAAACCCAGCCTACATTACATTGCGGATGAAAACCTTTAGCTGGGATGCCGCTACCCCAAGCTCCACCATACTGCCCGGTAGTTTTGCAGGTTATGAGAGCGACCAAACCACACACTATTCGATTGTAGACAAGGATGGAAACGCAGTGGCCATTACCACCACGCTGAATGGATCATACGGTTCTAAAATATTTGTAAACGGTGCAGGCTTTTTATTGAACAATGAGATGGATGATTTTAGCGCCAAGCCCGGCGTTCCAAATATGTTTGGACTGGTAGGCGGCACTGCTAACAGCATACAACCGGGCAAACGCATGCTATCGTCCATGACGCCTACTATCCTGGAGCGTAATGGTAAATTATTTATGGTAGTAGGCACCCCTGGCGGATCGACCATTATTACGTCTGTTTTTCAGACTATTTTGAATGTTATTGAATTTGGGGATGATATGCAAAAAGCTGTTACCGTTGGGCGCTTTCATCACCAGTGGCTGCCAGATGAGGTTGATATAGAAAGAGGTGCTTTAGACAGCACGGTTATAAGCAAGCTGCAGGCAAAGGGCTATAAAATTATAAGCCATGGCCCAAGCGGGCGTGTAGACGCAATACTGGTAACAGACCATGGTTATGAAGGCGGTGCCGACCCGCGTGCCGACGACACTAAGACCGGCTGGTAATAATTAAATGCTTTTATAACCGCACACTGAAATTTATCTTCTGTGTGTTCAATGACAATTAAACGCTAAAATTTAAGTTTGTTTGTTTATGCAGCGCAGCGTAAAACACCAGGAAACTATCGACTACTTTTTAAAGATTGTTTGGCAAACCATGGCCAATAAATACAACCAGATAGTTACCGAATTTGGCATTACGCAGGCCATTGGTTATCTGCTCATCAACATAGATGAAACAGAAGGCACAACGGTATCGCAGGCCGCTGCTTTGCTTGGCTTAAAATCAACCAGTTTATCGCGTATGTTAAAGCAGCTGGAAACATCCGGTTTAATTTATCGTGAATCAAACGAGGGGGATAAGCGTTCGGTAAAGATTTTTCTTACACCGCTTGGCAAAGAAAAACGAAAGATGGCGCGCGCGCTTGTAAAGCATTTTAACAATTACCTTAATGATCATATCAGCAACAACGAGAAAGAGTATCTTATTAAAACACTGAAAAAAATAAATCAGCTCACGCTAAAATATGAACCTGAGCAGCAGGAGCCGAAGCATCTTTAGCAGATGCCCGGTAAAACATTCCTTATTGCGTACACCCGCACACGTTTATTTAAAATAACACGTTATTTCATAAAATTTTACCGGTTAAAACAGCCCATAAATATGGCTGTGCATTTTTAATTGTTAAAAAATGTTAACCTGCTGTTTTTGAATTTTAAAAGAATAAATTTGCCGATTGAAATTTTAAGGCACTTTAGCAATAGAAATAAGTTTGGCAGCAGCGGTTTGTCCCGGTAAAATGACGTGTAAAGAAGTGAATAACGGAATGGAACTCAGTTTTAACAGGATCTTATTATTGCTTTTGCTGCTGGGCGCTTTTATAAGCGGCTGTGCAAAAACAAGTAATGCCGATGACCAGATAAGGGCGCAGGAAGCAACTGATAATAAAATAATAAATGCTTACCTGGCAAAGAATAATATTGTTGCCAGCGTGGTAGATTCATCGGGCGTATCTACAGGTATCTATTATAAGATAGATACCGCCGGTACGGGAAGCGACCTTTATACAAGCTCTACCAAGGTAACGCTTGGCTATACCGGCAGCCTGCTTACAACAGGCAGCGTATTTGCGCAAACAGACAGCTTTCATCCGTCGTTTGTTTTGGGCGAGGTGATAAGAGGCTGGCAATTGGGGATACCAAAAGTGCAAAAGGGCGGTACTATTACATTGTACCTGCCGTCGCATTACGCTTATGGGCCGTATCCGCAATCGTTATTGCACCTGCCGGCAAATGCAATACTTATTTTTACGATAAAAGTGTACGATATAACAAATTAACAGGCATATTAAACCATACAAACAAGGTATGATAACGGCAGCAGCCGTTAAAACAAATCAATACAAATGAGACAAACAATTTTTACTATTTTATTACTTTGCACTATCGGTTTAGTATCCTGCCGGAAAGACAAAAATCAGCCTGGTATAAAAGATTACGACAATCAGCAGATCTTAAATTACATTGCCCAGAATAATATAACCGGGATGGTTAAGGATACCGTTGGCGGCGATACCTCTGGGATTTACTACAAGATAATTCAACCGGGATCCGGAACAGCTATTGATTATCCCGATCAGATCAGCCTTGTTTTTACGCTGGTATCGTTTGATAAACGTTATTCATCCGTTGATACCATTGCTAATCACCTATATGACTATGTTGGTCATATAGCAGGTGCGGCTACCAATGGCCTCCCGTTAACTGCCGGTTTAGAAATAGCATTAAAGAACGATTTAAAATACCGTGGTGCAAGTATGCGTGTGTTAATCCCATCGCATTTGGCTTACGGTACAGATGGTTATGGCTCTGGCAGTATCACCAATTCAAACTCAAGGGTTTATGGTAACCAATGCCTTGATTATTATGTGCACGTAATTGGCGACGAAAAAGCTTATGACGACCTGGTGATTCAAAATTATTTAAAGAACAACAGCCTTACCGGTTATACAAAAACTGCCGATGGTTTATACTACAAGGTTTTAACCAATGCTACTGGCAGCGATCCTATTAACATCAATAGTACTATTACTGCTTATTATACCGGCCAGTTGCTGAACAAAACGTTGTTTGATAGTACATCAAACGATCCTAACTATGCAACGCTTAACATAGCCGATTTTGCAACCTCTGGTAACACCGAAGGTTTGGAAAACTTCGCTTCGGTGGGCACAAAAATTTCGTTGATTATGCCTTCTGCTTTGGGTTATGGAACTACTGCACAAACCGGCATTCCCGTTAATAGCTGTTTAAGGTTTACCTGGACAATATTAACCGTTACACCATAATATTATCTGTTTAAGGCTTCTTTAAAAGCTTTTAAACAACGGTCGCGGGCAAAACTGTGATCAACAATGGGTTTTGGATACTTGCTGAAGTCGGCATATTCCGGAACCCATTTTTTTATGTATTCCAGTTTGGGGTCAAACCTTTTTAATTGCGCGTCAGGGTTAAAGATCCTGAAGTAGGGTGCCGCGTCAGTACCAGAGCCGGCCGCCCATTGCCAGCCGCCAACATTGCTGGCCATTTCATAATCCAGCAGCTTACGGGCAAAGTAATGTTCGCCCCATCGCCAGTCTATCAGCAGGTCCTTGCTTAAAAAGCTGGCAACCACCATACGCACCCGGTTGTGCATGTACCCGGTGGCGTTTAGTTCCCTTATTCCTGCATCAACTATCGGGAAACCGGTTTTGCCCTGGCACCAGGCTTCAAATTGTTTATGATCATTGATCCATTTAATATGGTCGTACTCGGGCCGGAAGGCATGGGTAGCCGTTTGCGGAAAATGATGCAATATCATCATATAAAATTCTCGCCATACCAATTCATTGAGCCATGTTTTGTCCTTTGCCTCCGAAGCCGTTGAAGCAAGCTCCCGGATGCTGACCGTGCCAAAGCGTAAATGCAAACCGATGTGGGTTGTACCATGTATGGCAGGAAAATCCCGCTTTTGGGCATAGTCAGCTATCAAGCTCTTATAATCTACCGACGGAAACTCACGGTCACTTTTTTCAAAGCCTAACTGCTTGAGGGTTGGCATCTGAAAAGCTTTGGTCTGTAGGAAATTTTTAAAGTATTTTTTATTTGGATAGGCCTTCAAAAAAAACGGCTTAATTTTTTGATGCCATTTACGCTGGTAAGGGGTATAAACGGTATAAGGCTTTCCGTCATCTTTCGTAACCTCTTCTTTTTCAAATATTACCTGATCCTTATAGCTGTTAAAAGAGATGTTGTGCTTTTTTAGCATTTCGGCAATGGCACTGTCGCGTTCTTTTGCATAAGGCTCATAATCGCTATTGGTATATACAGCTTTAACGTCATAATCCTCAGTCAGCTTCTTCCAGGCGTTTGCAGGTTTATCATGAAACACCAGTAGGCTGCTGCCAAGCTTCACTAATTCCCCATTTATATCTGTAATAACATTATAAATAAATGTTACCCGAGCATCGTCCCTGTCTTCCAGTTTATCCAGTATTTCATTATCAAAAATGAAGATTGGCAATACCGGATCGCCGCTTTTTAAAGCACGGTATAAACCGGCATTGTCGTTTAAACGAAGATCGCGTCTGAACCAGAATATTGAAACTGCCTTTTTATCCATAAATCTCATTTAACGCCGAATCAATATCCGGGTATTTAAAGCTGAAACCTGCATCCTCTATTTTTTTTGATGATACTTTGGTACTGCCTAAAACCATAGTGCTCATTTCGCCCAAAATCAATTTTAATAAAAAGGCAGGTACGTTAGGCGCCCAAAGCGGTTTTTTTAAATGTTTTGCTACCTCGGCAGTAAGCCCTGCATTGGTTATCGGGTTTGGCGACACCATATTATAAACACCAGAAAGTTTTTCGTTCTCAATTGCATAAATATACATCTGTATAACGTCTTCAATATGTATCCATGGCATCCATTGTTTGCCGGTACCCAGCGGCGAGCCCACATAAAGCCTTACAGGCACCGCCAGCTGCTTAAGTGCTCCCTCCTGATCCAATACAACCCCGGTTCGGAATTTTACAATGCGCAATCCCATGTCTTTTCCCTCGTCAACCGCTGCTTCCCAGGCTACGCAGCAATTGCCCATAAAATCATTTGCGGGGCTGCTGGTTTCGGTCATCAATTCATCACCGCGGTCGCTGTAATAGCCAATTGCCGAAGCCGATATTACGTACTTTACCATGTTAGGCCGCCTTTTAAGCAGCTGGTATATTAAACCGATGGATTTGGTGCGGCTGCCTATAATGGTCTTTTTACGCTCGTCGGTCCAGCGTTCTTCTGCAATATTTGCACCGGCTAAGTGTATAATGGTATCAATTCCATCTACACAGGTATCGTCAATGATCCCTTTTTCTACATCCCATAAATAGGTTTGTACTTGCGGATTATCGCCCGGCGAGCGGCTTAAATGACTTACGTTGTATCCCTTTTTCAAAAGTCGCCTGGTAAGGCTGGCACCTATAAGCCCGGTACCCCCGGTTAAAAGGATGTTTTTGTAGTTACCCATATTAGTTGAGGCCGGGCTGCAGTATAGAGCGGCAAAGCTGCAACCAGGGGCCGTTATAAATAAATTTGCTGGTGATTAGCCATTAATGGCGGCGCTAATTAAATGTTAACGCTATCAACCACAACAACTTTACTGCATAGCGGTTTGGCAAAATTTTCGGCAAAATTTACATGTATGGGGTCAACCTGGTAGGCCTCTTGTAATTCGGCGCTGTCAAAAAGCAATAAAAGGGATAGATCATATGATTTGTCTATCACATCCCTGTCCGTATTTGCAGGCACGCCAATGTGAATACTGCGGATAGATGCTATAGGTAGCAGCGTATTTAACCCATCAATCAATTTTTCTTTATCGGCTTTATCTTTAAGCCAGAAATGTACATGATGTACAAATGTGTTATCAAGAAGCATAGTTTTGTTTTTTTAAATATTGGCAATAGCGAGGCCATTGTAAAATTAAAAAATCAAATTTGAAGGTAAGCAGACAATGGCAGATCTGCTAACAATAAAAACCCGGGAACACATTGCGTTCTCCAGGTTAAAGATCTTGTTTAGCAAACAGTTTACATATGTGCCGACATGGATCTCATTGCCTCGTCCATATCCAGTTGTAAACCTTTTGCCACAGCCATCCCAAGCCCAATATCCGCCCGAAACCAATGGCAAAGCTGACGGTTGGTAATAAGGTCTTTTTTAGGGCCTTCAATACCGCTCATGGAATGAACTATATTTTTCACTAAGTCCTGCTTAGAATTAGCGCTCATAAGGCGGTATAGATCACCGGGTTGGGTATAATGGTCGTTTTCTCCTTCGGCATTTCTGTCATACCAGCCGGCTACGCTTGTTTGCAGGTCCCATTGTGGCTCTTTATAAGCATTATCAACTACAATATCGTCAAAACTATTAGGGAAGTAATTAGGGTTTGAGCCATGATTGCCATCCACCCGCATCTGGCCGTCGCGCTGGTAATTATTAATAGCAAACGGGCAGCGGTTAACCGGTATCTGCTCATAGTTTGCACCCAGGCGGTAGCGGTGTGCATCAGGATAAGACAGGATGCGGCCCTGCAGCATTTTATCCGGCGAGTAACTGATTCCATCTACCACATGTGCCGGCGCAAAGGCAGCCTGCTCTACATGCGCAAAGTAATTATCAGGGTTTTGGTTAAGCTCCAGCACACCAACATCTATCAGCGGGAAATCGCCATGCGGCCAAACCTTAGTCAGATCAAAAGGATTCCATTTATAAGTTTTGGCTTGCTCTTCGGTCATTACCTGTATTTTTAATTTCCATTTTGGGAAATCGCCATTATCTATATGTGTCAGCAGGTCGTGCTGGGCAAAGTCCGGGTTTTTGCCTCGCATTTCACCGGCTTCTTCGTCGGTAAAGTTTTTGATGCCTTGTTCTGTTTTAAAATGGAATTTTACCCAAACCCTTTCGTTCTCAGCATTGATCATAGAAAATGTATGGCTGCCGAAGCCGTCCATATGGCGATAGCCATAAGGCGTTCCCCTGTCAGACATCAGGATAGTTACCTGGTGCAGGCTCTCGGGGTTTAACGACCAGAAATCCCACATCATGGTTGGGCTTTTGCAGTTAGTATACGGATCGCGTTTTTGCGTATGGATAAAATCGCCGAATTTTTTAGGGTCTTTTACAAAAAACACAGGCGTATTGTTACCTACCAGGTCCCAGTTACCTTCTTCGGTATAAAATTTTAAGGCGAAGCCGCGCGGGTCGCGTTCGGTATCGGCAGATCCCTTTTCACCGCCAACGGTTGAGAAGCGCAAAAATACTTTTGTTTCCTTGCCAATGGTATTAAAAAGTTTAGCGCGCGTATATTTTGATATGTCGTGTGTAACGGTAAACGTGCCATAAGCACCTGATCCTTTGGCATGAACTACTCTTTCTGGAATGCGCTCACGGTTAAAATGAGCCATCTTCTCATGCAGTATAAAATCCTGGAGCAGGATAGGGCCACGCGGTCCCACAGTCATGGAATTTTCGTTTTCAGAATAAGGAATACCAGATGCGGTGGTCAGCTTCGGTTTATTGTTTTCCATAGTAGGGTATTATTAATCAATTCAAACTTCAGTATAATTATTAAATAGAAAAAATCAATATTTATTATATTAAGATAGATTTTGTCTATACATTTGTTTCAGTGTTTAAGAACCAAGAGCCAATGCTTAAGAGTCAAGAATCAAGAGCCAAGATTCACTTACCTCAAAAAGATAAACGAATTGAGTTCTTTTTTATTCTTAAATTTTTAAGTCTTGGCTCTTGATTCTTGACTCTTGGTTCTATCAACGGCTCTAATTGTCGGTTCTCAATAAATCATATTTTAACAAAATGACCATAACTCAACTTGAATACATTGTAGCAGTTGATACTTACCGAAGTTTCGTATCGGCTGCCGAAAAATGTTTTGTTACCCAGCCAACTTTAAGTATGCAGGTGCAAAAACTGGAAGATACGCTCGGTGTAAAAATATTCGACCGCAGCAAACAGCCTGTTATGCCAACAGAGATTGGTTCTGAGATAATTTCGCAGGCTCGTATTGCACTTTCCGAGAGCGAAAAGATCAAAGAAATAATCACCGACCGCAAAAAAGAATTGTCGGGTGAATTAAAGGTAGGCATAATTCCAACCATTGCACCTTACATATTACCTAAAATTTTGCACGGCTTTATAGATAAATATCCACAGGTAAAACTCATAGTTTGGGAAAAAACAACCGAACAGATAGTGCAAGAGCTTAAGCAGGGAACCATAGATTGCGGTATACTATCCACCCCGTTACATGAAAGCAACCTTACCGAGTTGCCTGTTTTTTATGAAAACTTTGTGGCTTACGTATCTAAAAACAGCAAACTGTCTAAAAAGAAGAATATCGTTCCTGACGATATCGATATGGAGGAGATTTGGATCCTGAACGAAGGGCATTGCATGCGCGAGCAGGTGCTGAATATTTGCCAGAGGCGCAAATCTACCCAGGGCTTTAAGCACTTTGAATATAATACGGGCAGCGTGGAAACCTTGAAAAGGATGGTTGATGAAAACAGCGGCGCAACTATTTTACCCGAGCTTGCCCTTGCCGATTTAAGCGACAAGCAGCTTGATAAGGTGCGTTATTTTAAATCGCCGGAGCCAGCCAGGGAGGTGAGTATTGTGATACAGCGTAACTTTTTAAAGCGCCGTATGATAGAAGCGTTGAAGGCCGAGATCACCGAATTTTTACCTAAGCGGATGAAAAGCAAAAAGAAAAAAGAACTGATGGATATTTAATTGCCTATTGGAACTGAGACGGCGTAATAAAAGCGGCGTGTTGAATATTTCTGATTTAAAATCTTTTTTAGGCAATTCAGAACAATCTATAAATTTCTTTACTCTAAAATGTAGCGATATTGCATTGTGGAAAGGGCAAAAGATATCACCGTAGAGAATTTAATTAAGATGAAAAATTTAAAAATCATTTTTATTTCAACTGCTTTACTAATAGTTAGTTGCAAATCTGGCGTAAAAAAAAATAGTTCCAAACGAGAAAATTATTTAGATAAAAAAACTATCGATTCTAATATATCGTCAGTACAAAATTTGTCTGAGACTTTAAAAAAGGCGGCAAAAAGCAATTTTGAACTTAATGTTTTATTTATTAAAAATGATACACTAGAGTTAGTTTCGGATAGTCAATTTTTATATTTCCCTTTTGGAGTGTTTAAAAACATTCAATCATTGAAGCATTCACTAAATCAATTTAGAGATTCAATTCAAAAAGATTCTTCCAGTAATGAAGAATTAGAAAGAATGATATTTAATAAAAGTTTTGTAAAATTTTATTACGATAAAGATCAAGGAAAATTCCAAATTGTTTCGGGGCAAATTATTGACGAAAATATTGTCATGATCAACGGTATCAAATTAGGAATGGAAAAACATGAATTTCTTGAAGAATTTTTTAATTTTTATAAACCAATTAAAGTCGATAACATTAAAGTTATTCAACTTGTGTCAGGCCTTCAAGGTATGACGCATTATTATTATTTTAATAATGATAGTAAATTAGTTAGTATCAAGCTGATGTCTGACTATTTATTTAATAAAGAATGACCGTTATTAATATAAGTTCATAGATTTTGTACGTGACAATTAAATCTACAATTTTTAATCTAGTGTAGGAACGGTATAAAGTTTATTAGACTTTAAGACTACTTGTTTAACCTTTTACAGATATTAAATTAACTCAACAACGATTTTCTCAATGTGGGAATACATCATATGTTCATTGTATATTAAATTAGAATTAAATCATAACAAATTTGCTTTCAGCTGTATTAAGACAATCAACAAATTTATTCAGTTTAAAGTATTATACGATAGTTGCGAGAACTTTTTGAGCTGTTCTAAATTCATTATAAAAGTTGTAATCTTAAACGTCATTACAAATTCTTTGCTAAATCTAATCATCTACTGAAAACTATTACTCATTTGAACTAACGGTAGATATATAGACACCAAATGACGCCAACGATTAAGCCTAAAAAATAATAATTAGAGGTTCCAATCATGCTGCTAATGCGCAGCAATGGGATTACGATGTAATTATCCTTACTTTTGAGCCATGGCAAGCCTGAAATCTTTTTTAAATAATCCTTACCAGGAAAATACTTATATCCTATACGATGAAACCGCCGAATGCGTGATCATAGACCCGGGAATGGAAACTGCCGCCGAACAAAATGCGGTAGTTAATTTTATAAAAGAGAATAACTTAAAGCCTGTTTTATTACTCAATACGCATTGCCATATAGATCATGTGCTGGGTAATAAATTCATATTTGACCAATATGGGCTTAAGCCGCAATTCAATAAAGGTGAGTTGGAATTATTGGAGGCCGTAATAGCTTATGCACCTGTAATGGGTATCCGTTATGAGCCTTCGCCGGTACCGGATGTCTTTTTGCCTGAGACAGGGTCGGTTAAATTTGGTAATACCGTACTGGAACTGATATTTGCACCAGGCCATTCGCCTGCTCACCTGTGCTACTATGATAAGCACGACAATATACTTATCGGCGGCGATGTTTTATTCAGAAGCAGTATTGGCCGTACCGATTTGCCGGGAGGCAGCTTTACCCAACTGGTGGATAATATAGAGCAGAAATTGTTTACGCTACCTGATAATTGTACGGTTTATCCTGGCCACGGCCCCGAAACAACCATCGGGTTTGAAAAGCAAACCAACCCCTTTCTTACCTAACAGCAACAAAACCGATAATAATTGAACACATCTGTTTACATAGCCCGGAGGTATCTGTTTTCTCGCAAGAAAATGCATGCCATTAATATCATTTCGGGCATATCCATGCTTGGGGTGCTGATTGGCAGTGCGGCATTGGTTATTATTTTATCGGTATTTAACGGTTTTGAGGATGTGATCTTGTCGCTGTACAGCAATTTTACGCCCGAGATAAAGATAGAGCCCCGCTTGGGTAAAACTTTTGATCCTAATACGGTCTACTTTAACTCGCTTCGGCATGATCCTCAGGTATTCTCTTTAACAGATGTATTGCAGGAAAAGGCGCTGATAAAATATGGCGAGAAGCCGTTTATAGGCACCATACGAGGTGTAAGCAGCGACTTTTTAAAAAATAAACAACTCGATAGTACTATACAAAGCGGCTCTTTCACTTTAAAGTCACAGGGGCGCGACCTGGCGGTTATTGGCTCAACTATACAAAGCAGCCTTAGCATTAATGTGCATGATCAGTTTGCACCTTTACAGATCTATTCGCCTAAACTGGGATCAGGAATAGGGGCCAACCCATTGGACGAGTTTGTGGTAAGGTCCATTTACCCATCAGGCGTATTTGCCATTGAAGAGGAGTTTGATGACATTGTAGTAGCTCCCATCGGCTTTGTACGCGATCTGCTCGGGCAGCCGGTAAATGTATCATCATTAGAGGTCAATTTTAAAAAGGGAACCAACGTAGCCGCAAGAAAAAAAGAAATTATAGAAAAAGCCGGGAAGGATTTTATTGTAAAAGACAGAAAAGAGCAAAACTCAGAACTATATAAAACCCTTAATTACGAACGCTGGTTTATATATATGATATTGACCTTTGTGTTAATTATAGCAATATTTAATATCATAGGCTCGTTAACCATGCTGGTAATTGATAAACGAAAAGATATAGCCGTACTTATAAGTCTTGGTGCCAACAAAAAGCTGATACAGGGCATATTTTTCTTTGAGGGCATGATGATATCGTTCATAGGCTGTATGGCAGGTATAGTTTTAGGATTGGTATTTTGTATATTGCAGCAGCAATTTGGTTTGGTGAAAATGGGCAGCCGCTTAACCGTAATGGATGCTTACCCGGTGTCGCTCCGGTTCTCAAGCTTTGCGCTGGTATTTTTAACAGTGAGTATTATTGCAATTATTGCATCGGGTATTAGCGCCCGCCTCAGTATCAAAGGGCTTAATGACATCAAACAAGAATTATAATTTTACCCAATGCAATTAAGGCTTGTTTTTTTTAGTATATGTATTGTTATAACCGGTTTATGCTCCTGTAACGGCGGTGGGGGGAAAAACGGAAAGGGCGTGGTGTATAAGGGCGTTTATAGTTTTGGCCCCGAAGTAAAATCTTTTAAAGATTGTGATAACGGCCGCGAGTTTTGGGTAACCGATAGCTCAAAACAATTGGAATTAAAATATTCGCAGCTAAACTTTGAAAAACCTTATGTACCCGTTTATGTTGAAGTAGAAGGTGTTAAAGTACACTCCGGGAAAGAGGGCCTCGGCTCTGAATATGACAGCACACTGGTTGTGAAAAAAGTAATAAAAATTACAAAAGAGATACCCCAGGATATGTGTAACTAACTGTTAGCGATGTAACAGTTACTGCACCATTTTAATATAAGAACAGGCGAAAGGCATTGTTTTCGCCATTTAACCTATCAGCCTAAGAAAATGGAATCAAAACGTCAGCAAAAATTTGCAGGAGTAATACAACAGGACCTTGCCGCTATCTTTCAGCGCGAGGGCATGAATTATTTACCTAATACGCTTATTACCATCACAAAAGTGCGGGTTACGCCCGACCTGGCCATTGCGAGGGTATTTTTAAGTTTCTTTAACAATGTCGGTAATCAGCAAGCTTTACAGGCTATAAAGTTACATGCTTCAGAAATTCGTTACAAACTGGGTGCACGCATAAAAGACCAGGTAAGGATCATACCGCAGCTTGAATTTTTTATTGACGATACCAGCGACTACGTAGAACGCATGGATAAAATCTTTGATAAGATAAGTAAAGAAGACCGCCAGCCCGAAACTGAATAATTTTCATGGACAAAGCTTTAGCGCTTAAGGCTTATGTTATGGCAAATCCGCAGGCTATTAGTAATATAGTGGATTTTAACGCAGAGACAGACAGGTTATATCACTTTGACTTAACGGCTGCAAATACCGCGCTGGATGCGGATACATTTTCAGATACCTTAAAATTTAGTGACTGGGTCACAAGTCAGTTAAATGATAACAATTGCCGCTATGGCATAGGCGGCTACATGGAAAACCGTGTTATTTATGCCCGCAGCCAGCATTTCGATACCCTGGATGAACCGCGCAGACTGCATCTTGGCGTTGATATCTGGGCCGGTGCCGGTACGCCGGTATATACGCCTTTAAAAGCTATTGTACATAGCTTTAAGGATAACAACAACTTTGGCGATTACGGCCCAACCATCATTTTAGAGCACCACCTGCCTGGTTTTAAATTATATACCTTATACGGGCATTTAAACAGGCGAAGCCTTGATGGTTTATACGAGGGCAAACCAATATCTGCGGGCCAACAGATAGCAAGCTTTGGCGAATCGTATGAAAACGGCAGCTGGCCCCCGCACCTGCATTTTCAACTGATGTTTGACATGCAGGGCAAAAAAGGCGATTATCCCGGCGTTTGCCGTTACTCGGAAAAGGAACTTTATCAAAAAAATATTCCAGACCCAGCTTTGTTGTTAGGGTTTGAGGTATAGTGGCTGCATAAACGACAGCATAACGGAAAGATTGCCACGCTATCGCTCGCAATGACAAGATGGTATATAAAACATGTCATTGCGAGGAACGAAGCAATCCCGTAGCCAGTGCATGAACACTGATGCATCACGACGAGATTGCCACGCTATCGCTCGCAATGACAAGGTGGTATATAAAACGTGTCATTGCGAGGAACGAAGCAATCCCGTAGCCAGTGCATGAACAACAGCATAACGAAGAGATTGCCACGCTATCGCTCGCAATGACACGATGGTAAAGTCTTCCCTTCAGGGGGAGATCCAAAGGCGGCTCCGGGCCTAATAATGATACCTTACAAAAGCTTCCATAGCTTCATACTCAGCCATGCCCAGCTTGTCATAACAGCGGGCCGTTTCACGGGTGCGGTCCTCTGCCCTTACCCAGAACTCGCGCTCGTCATCACCCGGGAAAACCGGTCTGTCCTTCTGGCTCTGGTGCTTGAAGATCGCATCCCGCTTCCTTAACACTTCCTGCGGCGATAATGGCACCGCCATCTCTATCTCGTAGATGTCAAACTCCTGCCAGGCACCACGGTACATCCACAGCCAGCAGTCCTTCACCCAGTCTTCCGTTTTTTCCAGTTCCTTTAGTGCCGCTATGATGATCTTGAAGCACACCAGGTGTGTTCCGTTCGGGTCTGCAAAGTCGCCTGCTGCAAATACCTGCTGCGGCTTTACCTTGTTCAGCAGCTCCATCGTAATGCGGATGTCTTCTTCCCCTGCCGTGTTCTTCTTGATCTTCCCTGTTTCGTAAAATGGCAATGCCATAAAGTGGATATGATCATCCGGTAAGCCGGCATACCGTGCTCCCGAGATGGCTTCTGTCTTCCTGATAAAACCTTTTACGTTCCTGATCTCCTGCGTGTCTATCTGGTTTGGCTGCTTGGTAGGGATAAAGGCACGCATTTCCTCATAGGTCTGCTTCAGCTTTGTGTTATCTTCTCCTATGCTGGCGGCAAAGTCTATGGCAAACTCCACAAACCGCAGCACATCGTCAT
>CAXSZR010000010.1:0-58973 GCA_964242385.1 uncultured Mucilaginibacter sp. | reverse complement strand
TCGCTTTTACCTTAAATAAATTAATACCTAACTAACAACTTGAGTTAATTAATAACAATATCATATGGTAAACGGGTTTGCGGTGTGCGCATCATTTGCGTTGCACCTTTTACCTGTTCGTAATATTTAAAATTATCGCCAAGTTCAGATTGCAGTACGTGCATTTTCATTTCGGCAGTAAGGCTTTGGCCAAATTTATTGAAAATGCTCTTTTGGTCGGGATAAGCTACTAATTTATAGTTTTTTACACCGGCTTTGTTCGCAGCTGACCTTATCGCATCGCTGATATTGCCTAAACGATCTACCAGGCCAATTTTAACAGCCTGCTCGCCTGTCCAGACACGGCCCTGGCCTATCCTATCAATATAAGCCTGTGTTTTATGCCGGCCGTTGGCAACCGCTTTGGTAAAATCATCATAACCATGATTTACCTGGTTTTGTAAGATGGCTCTTTCTTCGGGGCTAAGCGGCCGGCTTATGTTGCCCAGATCTGCATATTTGCCGGTTTTTACCCCATCAAAGGTGATACCCAGTTTATCGGTAAATAGCTTTTGCATGTTAGGCAATATGGCAAAAATACCTATTGAACCGGTGATGGTATTAGGTTCGGCAAAGATGGAATCGGCGGCGCAGGAAATATAATAACCACCGGATGCTGCGTAATCTCCCATAGAAACAATAACCGGTTTTACTTTTTTGGTAAGCATCACCTCGCGCCAGATAACATCTGATGCTAAAGAACTGCCTCCTGGTGAGTTCACACGCAGAACAACCGCCTTAACTTTTTTATCTAACCGAACCTTGCGTAGCGCCTTAGAAATATTTTCAGAACCGATGCTGTTATCATCACCTTCGCCGCCGTTAATCTCACCGGATGCATAAACAATGGCTATGCGGTTTTTTGAACCCTTTTTATCGTTGTCGTCATCGTCGTTTTTCTGAACCTCATTTTTAGCATAGTCGGCAAGCTCCACTGTTTTCAGATCTTTTTCAGATTCTGCACCTGTTCTTTGCTTCAAATCTTCCTGAATTTCATCTTTATACTTAAGGCCGTCTACCAGTTTATATCTAAGCGCATCTTCCGGCAATCTAACTTTCAACTCATTTGCATAATTAAACAACGAGTCTTTATTTACCTTACGGCTAAGGCTTATTTCAGAAAGGAAATGGCCGTATAACGAACCAAGATAAGACGTAACTTGTAAGCGGTTGGGATCACTCATTTTAGTAAGGAAATAAGGTTCGACAGCACTTTTGTAAGTACCTACCTTTATGATCTGCGCTTCAATGCCCAGTTTATCTAAAGCCCCTTTAAGAAAAGTAATCTGCTGGCTAAAACCGTGAAAATCAAAGATCCCTTTAGGGTTTATGTAAACCTTATCTGCGGCTGATGCCAAGTAATAAAAGCTTTGCGTATAAATCTCTGAGTAAGCGACAATAAATTTGCCCGATTTTTTAAAATCCAGCAGCGCGTTCCTTATTTCTTCGGATGTAGCCTGTGATGGGGTAACATTACTTTCATCTAAAAAAATGCCTTTAATATTGTCATCAGATTTTGCCTTTTTAATGCTGGCAAGAATATCGTTAAGGCCGATAGATTTTTCACCGTCTATACCTAAAAAACTAAGTTCTGAAAGCGGATTGTTGGGTGTACGCTCAGAAATTGGATAGTTAAAAGAAATATGCAGTACAGAATTTGCATCAACCTCCACAGATTTATCGTTCCCGGACGATAATAGCCCGGCAACAATTAAAAAACCAACGGCAAGGATAATGCCGCCTGCAACAAGAAATCCAACAATGGTGGCCAGTACAAATTTGAAGAATTGTTTCATTAAGTGTTTTAAATCTATTAACTATGCAAACTTAGTAATTCGCTATTTATAATATTAAGAGCAATGCTTATAATATTTGTTACAACATGATTTGTGTTTTTTTATTGCTTGGAAGCAATCTGGGCGACCGGAAAGCCTTCTTAGACAAGGCAATTGCCAGTATAAGGCATGATATTGCACCGGTAGTAAAGGTTTCTTCTGTTTACGAAACACAATCGTGGGGTAAAACAGACCTGCCGGATTATCTTAACCAGGTTATTGAAATACAAACCGAATTGCCTGCCCGCATTATTCTGGAAAGAATTTTAAATATTGAAAATATACTTGGGCGCAGGAGGGAAGAAAAGTGGGGATCGCGCACTATCGATATTGATATTTTATTTTACGGAACAGAGATTATTAACGAACCGGATCTGAAAATTCCACATCCCGAGCTGCATAACCGCAGGTTCACCTTGGCACCGCTTGCAGAAATAGCACCTTTATTTGTACACCCGGTTTTAAAAAAAAATATTTTACAGATTAAAAGCGAACTTATAGACAGCTTGAACGTAAAAAAGTTTTAAATTTGAATATAAGCCCTAATGGAATTTACTATGTCACAAGATCTTGATCTTTCTTTTTTATACGAAATAGCAGATGGCAGCAACGAGTTCATCGTTGAATCAATAGATATGTTTTTGCAGCAAACCCCGCAATTATTACAAACTATAACCGAGGCAATTGGCAGTAAAGACTGGACACTGGCAGCTTCGGCATCGCATAAATTAAAGCCTAACCTTGGTTTTTTTGGTATGCCGGTAAGCCAGGCTACTATACAGGAAGTTGAATTGATGGCTAAAGCAGGCGCACCTGACCCTGATCTGCTGGTATCGAAATTTAATGAGGTAAATGATACTCTTAAGCTAAACCTTGTAGAACTACAGAAAATTAAAACCGAGAAAGAAGCACAACTATAATTCTTAGCAAAAATATTAAACAGAAAAGCCGGCTAAATAACCGGCTTTTCTGTTTTAAACTTCTTTTATCGTAAAGCTGTAACTTTCCATTATCAGGTTGGCAAGCAGGCTTTTGCAGGCCTGGTCTACCTTTGTATTCGCCGCTTCGGCACTTTCTGCTTCAATTTCGAGCGAAACATGTTTGCCTATACGTACATTCTGTATTTCTGCCAAACCCAGGTTTTTCATGCTGCCGGTTACGGCTTTTCCCTGCGGGTCAAGGATTTCTTTTTTGGGCATTACGTCAATTTCAGCCTGGAACTTTGTCATTTGCTATTTTGAATTGTATGATTGATAAGGTGATATAAATAAATATTACCACCGGAACTGCGGCAAATTTAAAAAATAGTATCAGTATTGCCGAAAACAGCAGTAATAAATACCTGAAAATATTTTCGTTGAAATCGCGGTTCTTGAATTTTAAAGACATCATAGGCAGCTCCACTACCAGCAGCGAACACATGATAACTATAAAGCACGATAGTACCCATGGGTTTAACAGGTATGGTGTAAAATAAGGATTTTGATGATCGATAATAATAGGGAAGGAGGCTATAAGTATGGCATTAGCGGGAGTTGGCAAACCTATAAAGTTTTCTGCCTGCCTAGTATCCACGTTAAATTTAGCCAATCTTAAAGCAGAGAATACCGGGATCAAAAATGCTATAAAATTGAGGTAGTCGCTTATTTTCTCTATCTGATGCGCCTGCAGCATTAACTGGTACATAATAACGGCGGGTAAAACACCAAAGCTTACCATATCCGCAAGGGAATCGAGTTCTTTACCTATACCGGAGAATGATTTGAGTACACGAGATGCTAATCCGTCGAAAAAGTCAAAAATCGCAGACAAAAATATAGCATAGGCGGCTGCTATTAATTCGCCTTTAAAAGCCAGTACAATACCAATGCAACCGCTAAAAAGGTTGGCACAAGTTATAGCATTCGGAAAATGTTTCTTAAGCCGATTCTTCATTCCGCTATGAAGGTATCAAGATTATATTAAGTATTTATGAAGTTGCGCATTAACTTTAATTATGCATAACTTCATAAATACGCTTTTATTACGAATTCATTGAAATAAGGAATTCCTCGTTGGTTTTTGTGCCTTTTATCTGGGCCTGTAAAAACTCCATTGATTCCTGCGAATTCATATCGGCAAGGTGGTTACGTAGTATCCAGATGCGCTGCAGCGTTTCACGATCAAGCAACAGATCATCGCGGCGAGTACTGGATGCTGTAATATCTATTGCAGGGAAAATACGTTTGTTTGAAAGCTTACGATCCAGCTGAAGCTCCATGTTACCGGTACCTTTAAACTCTTCAAAAATAACCTCGTCCATTTTAGAACCGGTTTCTGTTAAAGCAGTAGCGATAATAGTTAATGAGCCGCCATCTTCAATGTTACGGGCCGCACCAAAAAAGCGCTTTGGTTTGTGCAAGGCATTAGCATCAACACCACCTGATAAGATCTTACCAGAAGCAGGAGCCACCGTATTGTAAGCACGTGCAAGGCGTGTAATGGAATCGAGCAAGATCACTACGTCGTGCCCGCACTCAACCATACGCTTTGCCTTTTCAAGTACAATATTGGCAATTTTAACATGGCGCTCTGCCGGCTCGTCAAAAGTAGATGATACTACTTCGGCGCGTACGCTGCGGGCCATATCGGTTACCTCCTCAGGGCGTTCGTCTATCAGTAAAATAATCAGATAAACTTCAGGATGGTTCTTTGCGATAGCATTGGCTACATCCTTCAATAACATGGTTTTACCGGTTTTTGGCTGCGCCACTATCAAACCACGCTGGCCCTTGCCAATCGGCGAAAACAGGTCCATGATACGTGTAGAATAATTGTTAGGGTCTGTAAACAGACTCAGTTTCTCTGAAGGGAAAAGCGGCGTTAAGTGATCAAACGGAACACGGTCGCGCACTTCTGCAGGGATACGGCCGTTAATTGCTTCAACCCTTACCAGCGGGAAGTATTTTTCACCTTCTTTTGGCGGGCGTATGCTACCGCGAACAGTATCACCTGTTTTAAGGCCAAAAAGTTTTATCTGTGATTGTGATACATAAATATCATCTGGCGAGGTAAGGTAATTGTAATCTGATGAGCGTAAAAAGCCGTAACCATCGGGCATAATTTCCAATACACCTTCATTTACAATAACATTGTCAAAATCAAGGTTGATGGCAGGCTCCTGGCTTTTTGGCTGGTTATTTACCCTGCGTTCAAATTTTTGCGGGCGCCCTTCAGGTGCGGTTTCTGCAGGCCTTACAGTTTCGTTAGCTTGTACCGGTGCTGTTTCTTCTTCCGGTTCGGCAGTTGCAACAGGTGCAATTTCCTCATCTTCTGCGGCGGGCTCATCATCCTGCATATCAAACAGGTTGGTATCGTCAAGTGGCACTTCTACCCTTGGCTTTTCAGTTTTTACACTGCGTGTTCTTTTGCGGGCTTTTTCAGCAGCCGGTGCCGGGGTGCCTTCTACAATTGCGTAATTTGTATTTACTGTATCTTGTTGTGCGCGTGCGGCTTCAATTAATTGTTCTTGTTCAACAATGCGTGTAATTAATTGCGCTTTCCTCAGCTCATCTGCCTCTGCGATGCCTAAATTTCTGGCAATTTCGCGCAACTCTGAAACGAGTTTGTCATTCAGTTCGTTTGGATCAAACATATTTTGAAGTATAGTTCAAAGGGATTTTTAATATAGAATATCTCTGTAGTAGTTGTATTTTCTTTTACGATTGTATCGTTATGTTTTCATAACACTGCATTCTAAACGTATTTGTTTAGTATGTTTTTGCTATAACGTTAAACACGGAGTCGTCCTTATAAGAAAGAAGTTCACCTTGCAATTTTTTATGCAACATCAAAATCCACGTAAATAAATTGATAAAATAACCTGGAGTTTTAAATTGTTTCTTTAGTGCAAGAAAAATTCAATGGAAAACGTTGCAAGTGTACTTAATAAATTTAAATATTCAAATTATTTAAAAAAATAACGACATTAAGTTAACGTTTAAGTTTATTTTTAGTTTTTTTGACATTTAAAATTAGCTTTTTTAATGATCGCCCGCCAGCAGCTTATCGAGCAGATAAAACAAAAAAAATCTTTTCTATGTGTAGGTCTTGATACAGATTATGAAAAGATCCCCGAGTTTTTAAAAACCTATCCCGACCCGGTGCTGGAATTTAACAAACGTATTATAGATGCAACGAAAGATCTGTGCGTATCTTATAAACCTAATGCGGCTTTTTACGAAAAGTTAGGCCCTGAGGGTTTCAAAACCCTGGCCGATACCTGGAAATATCTACCCGCCGATTGTCTCAATATAATTGATGCAAAGCGAGGCGATATTGGAAATACCTCTGATATGTATGCAAAAGCATTTTTGGACGAAACTGCCGCGGGCATGAGTTTCGACGCTATCACCGTATCGCCATATATGGGGCATGACACAGTAGCATCTTACTTATCATATCCGGGTAAATGGGTGGTATTGCTTGCACTTACCTCATCGGCCGGCAGTAAGGATTTTCAATATCTGAAAACAGATGAAGGGTATTTATATGAAGCAGTAATTAAAAAAGCCATCACCTGGGCAGATGCCGGGCGCATGATGTTCGTAGTAGGTGCTACCAAAAGTACCGAGTTTGAAAATATACGCAAGCTGGCCCCAGATAACTTTCTACTGGTTCCGGGGGTTGGGGCACAGGGCGGCAGCCTTAAAGACGTTTGTAAATATGGCATAACACCAGATTGCGGACTGATTGTAAATGCATCCCGCTCTATTATCTATGCATCTAACGGTGAAGATTTTGCCGAAGCAGCACGTGCCGAAGCCTTAAAAATTCAACAACAAATGCAACACGAGCTTGAAAAGGCCGGTGTAATTTAATTATAGCCTTCCTACTGATCGGCTAAGATTTAACAATAAAAGCGGCTCAATTGGGCCGCTTTTATTGTAAATCAGTTTTGTGAAAACACAGTGCTTTGCGTTTTTACAGACAAAACTTATTCAAATTCTAATTTTCCTTCAATGGAGTCATCAAGGGTTTGGCCAGTGGCGGCACCTGCCAGTTGTTTAATGAAGGCAATTGCGTTGCCATGTTTATTGTCCCAGTAATAACCTTCGCTTGGCTCCACCTTTAAAACTGAAATGCGTGGATCGTCTTCGCCTTCTGTAAACCAGGTTTTAAATATAGGCTCCCATAATTCTTTGATTTTTTCCTTATCGTCTGTTTCACTGGCAATGCCGTATATATTAAGGAAATCGGAATGTGAAGATCCCTGAAAAAGCAGGTGTACAAACGGATCTACAGAAATTTCCTCATTCTTGTGACTATCCTTTGCGCTAAGGAACCAGAAGTTTCCCTCGTCGTCCACTTTCTGTACAGACATAGGCCTTACAGACATAGGTATACCGGTTCTTAAATCGGTACAATAAAAGCAGCTTTGCCCTTTTGATACCAGTTCTTTTAATTTACTTACTGCTTCCGGTCCGCTCAAATTCTTAAAATTATCTTCTGGTTGCTGTTGATTAATACTATCCATAACTATACGTTTTATTTAAGGTTGATGTCTACTATCAACCTTGATTAAAATATATTGTTTAATAAATTTAACCTTTGTGAAAAAAAAGTAATGATTGTGAAAGTGAGTAGTAATGATTGTAGTTTTAAAATTACTAAGCGATCGCTCGGCTCCAGCCGAGTGATTGAACTCACACGACCTTCGGCCGACTGCCAATAAATAATTAAAAATTAGCAACGGCCAGTGGCCTGAATATATACGTCATTCGGCTGGAGCCGAGCGACCGCAATAACTTTAATAATTATTGACTTATAGATTTTTATCCGGCAAATACTACTTTTCTATCCGGGAACTTTGTTGCATAACCGGCTACCATGCCTTTTATGTAATCATTACCGGGGTAGGGAGTAAGGTGATTTTTTAACTGAGCCAGGTTATCTACATCAAAATACTGGGAAATATAACCCATACCGTAGAACTTTCCTTTTTCAATCAGCAGGCAACTGTGCTCTTCATCGGTTCGGCCTGCATCACGTATAGCAAAGGTAGGGAGCGCTTCGTTCAGGTATTCAATTGCCGAAGTTACCTTTTCATTATAGGCTTGCGGCGGTTCTATAGCTTCACAGGCGCAGTTGCCGGCGTTAGTACCGGTACATGTTCCTGTATTGGTTTGTATAAAGCAAAGTTTTGGGCAAAGTTCAAAGGTTTCAATTAACCGCATTAATACCGTTCTGCCTTCAAAAAGTGTATTGCAGCTATAGATAGAACCATTATGTTTACGATGTTTATCAACCGCGAGGCGCAAATAGCCGCGCTGGTCTTCAAAAGCATAAATGCTGTAAGCCTGCTCAAACCGCTTTAGCGACCGGTTATATTTGGGCCATAAACGTTTTATTTCAACCGCTTCCAACACAAAGGCAATAAGTTCGGTACCGCAAAGCTGATAGGTGATATGGCAAATGTTTTTTAAGAACTCCTGACGTTGCAACCCGGGGTTGTTTCCGGTAAAATGACTTGATACACGTTTTTTTAAGCTTTTGGCTTTACCAATATAAATTACTTTGCCCTTTTGATCATGAAAGTAATATACGCCAGCGGCATTGGGCAATGCTTCCAGGTCCTTTTTAGGGAGATTGGGCGGCAACAATTGCTCTTTAGAATTTTGCTTAAGCGATTGTTTAATATGGTTTTGATTATCTCTTTGCAGCAGCAATGAAAATAGCTCTGCCGTGGCGTGGGCATCGCCACCGGCACGGTGCCTTGCTTCGTTCTCAATACCCAGGTGATGGCATAGTTTTCCTAAGCTGTATGAAGGCAGGCCGGGTATAATTTTACGGCTTAACCTAACAGTACAAAGCTTATTACATTGCAGATCATAACCGGCCGCAGTAAGGTGATGGCGGACAAAAGAATGATCAAAGTTTACATTGTGTGCAACAAAGATCTTGTTATTAAGCAGGTGATATACATCATGCGCCACATCTTCAAATGGAGGTGCGTTCTCAACCATTTCGTTTGTGATACCTGTTAACGCGCTGATATAAATTGGGATTTCCCTAAGTGGGTTTACAAGTGTAGAATACCGTTCTACCACCTTTTTACCATTGTGTATACAAATAGCTATCTCGGTAATGCCGTTGGCGCTGGCATGCCCTCCCGTGGTCTCAATATCAACAATTGCATACATAAAGGTAAATGTAGAAACTTTTTGCTAAAATTATTAGTTGAAATTAAAATTTTCCACAATTGGTATTTGTTGTTTAAAAAAAGAAACCCGGTAAGCTCAAGCTCACCGGGTTTCTTTAAATAGTCAAATCAATTTTTAGTTACTTCTTTTTAGGCGTATTAGGATTTGCCTGCAATTGCTGCCTTTGGCGCATCATTTCTTCCATTTTTGCCTGGAACCCACCTGTTTTCTTTTTCTCGTCAGGTTTCTTTTTATTTTCCTGTATTTGAGCATGGATCTTTTTATCATCAACCATAAAACGGATTATGTATTGCTGTAAGAAGGTCATCATGTTGGCCAGGAAGTAATAGTAGTTCAAACCGGCAGGATAGCTGTTAAGCGCACCCAGGAAAATGATAGGGGTAATGTAACCTACATATTTCATTTGGCCGGTAGCACCAGATACCTGGTTGTTAAAATAAGTGTAGATCAGCGTAGATACCGTCATCAGCAGGCACATTAAACTAAGGTGGTTACCGATAAATGGTATGGTTGGGAATGTAACTATCGAATCGTAAGTGGACAGGTCATGCATCCATAAAAAGCTTTGTCCACGCAATTCAAAAAGGCTTGGGAAAAAGCGGAAGAATGCAATTACAATCGGCATTTGTAATAAAAGCGGTAAACAGCCCCCTAATGGGTTCACGCCGGCCTTTTTATAAAGCTTCAGATATTCCTGCTGCAAAAGGGTAGGGTTATCCTCCCCAACTTTACCCTTTATTTCATCCATCTCCGGCTTTAAGACACGCATTTTAGCCATAGACAGGTAAGACCTGTAAGTAAGCGGCGATAATACCAGCTTAAGCACAATGGTTAAGGTTAAAATAATAAGGCCGTAGTTCCAGTTAAATTGCTTTAAGAAATTAAATACCGGTAATACAGCAAAGCGGTTTATGTATTTTAACGGGCCCCAGCCAAGGTCTATCTGTTTTTCTAAAGCAAAGCCTTGTGCTTTTAAAATGGAGTACTGATTTGGTCCAAAGTAAAACTGAAGCGGAAACGTTCCATTGGCGTCTTTTGCAAGCACCAGGTTAGCGTTCATTTGCTTAACATCTGTAGTATCCGCAACATCGGTATTGATAGATAAATTTGTTCTGTCAAAGCCCTTAACTGCAATCAAAGCACTTGAAAAGAAATGCGCTTTGAACGATATCCATTGGATCTTTTTATCACTGATCTCTTTCTGGTCGTCTTTAGTGGCGCTCAGGTAATCGTTTTCTTCGTCCGTGTTATTATAAGAAACGGTTGAGTAACGGCGTTCCTGCTCCAGATCTTTTTCCTGTTTGCGTACGTTAGTTAACCAGGTGATGTTAATGGTATTTGCGTTTGCAACAATTTGATCCAGGCCGGTTTGTTTTATGGTTAAACCCAGTTTAAAACCGGTGCCTTTTAGTGAATATATGTAATCAATATACTGCGTTGCACTGTAGCTTAAACGCATGGTAAGCGAGCTGGAATCGGCACCTGTTACCGTTAAATTGCCCGCACTTGGCGTAAAGTAAAATTTGCTGGTGTTAATGCTATAGCTGCCTGCTGCAAAATTTAGAGCAAACTGGTTGTGGTCGCCTTCAAAAAGTATAAGCGGCTTTTTATTAAAAGTTTTGTAATCCTTTAATTCAACCGAATACACACGGCCGCCTTTAGTGCTTAATTTTACCCTGATGTCTTTATTCTCAAGGGTTACCAGTTTATCGTCGCCAACTGTACTGGCGCCGAAAGGCGTTTTTAATATTGCGGAGTCAACTTTTTTTGCTCCGGTGGCTTTTATGCTATCGGCAAAATGTGCGCTGGCTGCTGCTTGTTTAGGTGCTTGCCCTCTTTTTATTGAATCGGCATGTGCCTTTAATCTTTCTTTTTTTAATTCCGCGTCAGACGGCTTCATGAACCAAATGGAGGCACCCATAATGATCATGATCAGGAATAAACCTGTAAACGTATTTTTGTCCATTCTTGTGTATAGTACAGTTACTTATCGCTTACGTGCATACGCCAGCGAAGCGGCGACAAAGTTAATAAAAAGTGGGTGTGGATTAGCAACTGTTGATTTTAATTCGGGATGAAATTGCGCACCTATAAAAAACGGATGGTTTTTAAGTTCTACTATCTCTACCAGGTTGTTTTCTGTATTAACTCCTGATGGTATAAGCCCTGCGTTTTCATAATCTTTTAAGTATTCGTTATTAAATTCATAACGGTGCCTGTGGCGTTCGCTGATATGGGCTTTGCCATAAAATTTTTCGGCTTTTGATCCTTTTTTCAGGTCGCATGCGTATGCGCCCAGGCGCATGGTGCCGCCTTTTAATACTACTTTTTTTTGTTCCTCCATCATGCCGATAACCGGGTGAGGTGTTTCAGGGTTCATTTCCGTGCTGCTTGCATCCTGTAAGCCCAGCACATGGCGGCCATATTCTACAACGGCGCACTGCATACCCAGGCAAATACCGAAGAACGGAATATTATTTTCGCGCACATAACGGATAGCTTCTATCTTACCTTCAAAGCCACGTTCGCCAAATCCCGGCGCTACCAAAACGCCATGAAGACCTTTCAGGCGCTCAACTGCGTTTTCTTTGGTTAATTGTTCCGATGGTATAAAATCAACCTTTACCTTGCACTCGTTTTTAGCACCTGCATGTATAAAAGATTCAGTTATTGATTTGTAGGCATCCGGCAGCTCAACGTACTTACCTACCAGGCCAATTTTAACCTCAGAGGTTGGATTTTTAAGCCTGCCTAAAAAGTCTTTCCAGTTTACCAGTTCGGGCTCATGCTTGTGTGGTAACTTTAACTTGGTGAGTACAGTTTTATCCAGCTGTTCTTTCAGCATTAGCAAAGGTACATCGTAAATGGTTGAGGCATCTATCGATTCTATAACTGCATTGATATTTACGTTACAGAAAAGCGCTACTTTTTTACGGATATCATTTGTAAGGTGATGCTCGGTACGGCAAACCAATATATCCGGCTGTATACCATATTCCAATAACATTTTTACCGAGTGCTGCGTTGGCTTTGTCTTTAATTCACCGGCTGCGGCAAGGAAAGGGATCAATGTTAAGTGAATAACAAGAGAATTACCCGAACCTATTTCCCAGCGGAACTGCCTTACTGCTTCTATATATGGCAGGGATTCTATATCGCCTACGGTACCGCCTAATTCGGTGATCACGATATCGTATTCACCGCTTTCACCAAGTAAACGTATATTTCTCTTTATTTCATCTGTAATATGCGGAACAACCTGTACTGTTTTGCCCAAAAATGCGCCTTCACGTTCGCGGTTAATCACATTCTGGTAAATTCTTCCGGTAGTGATGTTGTTCGCCTGAGAAGTTGGGGTATTTAAAAATCGCTCGTAGTGGCCCAGGTCGAGGTCGGTTTCGGCACCGTCTTCAGTAACATAACATTCGCCATGCTCGTAAGGATTCAACGTACCCGGATCGATATTGATATAAGGGTCGAATTTTTGGATGGTTACGCGGTAACCACGAGATTGAAGAAGCTTGGCTAATGATGCAGAAATAATGCCTTTCCCTAACGACGAAGTAACGCCGCCCGTAACAAAAATGTATTTAGTCATGTTTTTTTGAGCTTAACGCGGCGTTTTTAAAGCCGGTCAAATTGTTTGTGTACGGGATACAAAAGTAGGAAATTTTTTGGAGTTAGGGCGATTGATTTGCAATTGTGGAAAAGGCGTGGGTAGAATAATGAGTAAAACGAAAGCAAATTTCCATTAACTATCATAAAACTAAAATGTTACCGGTTGGTGCAGCGCTTATAATTTGCAATTGGCCCGTTCAGTAATTTATCCAGCCGGTTTCTTTTGCGTTACTAACCAGGTAATAAGTTTTGTAAATAGCTAATACATTTACTTTTTCCCCTATATCCAATAAAGTTTTTCTTGCGGCAGCGCCATCAGGAGCATCAAACAGGTATTGATTTGATTTTAAGGTAATGGTGCGAAGAGGCGCCAACTTATTTACCATTTTACTTGATATATAGCCGCTTAGTCCGTTTGGTAAAGTGACTTTATACCAATCATCTGTAGCGGCATCGACTGTTAACGCAGTGTGCTGAGGTAATACAGACACTGCCGGTAATTTTCTATCTGGTGAAATATATAGCCGGCTTTCTGTATTTGTGCGGGCACTTGCATTCAGTAAGCTTATTGGGGCAACAAGGTTTACAGGTTCTTTTACTTCACGGTTTACAAAAGGAAAAGGATCAATAGCACCGGCATCTTTATAAATACCAAAATGCAGGTGCGATGGCGTGTTCTTTGCATTGCCGGTGTTATCTATCAAGCCTACGGTATCGCCAGCGCGCACATTTTGTCCGTTGTGAACCAGTTGTACACCCAGGTGTGCGTAGTAAAGTGTATAATCTTCATTTTCCGGACGGAGGAATACAACCAATCCGCCTAACTTATTTTCCGAAATAGTAGTAGTTCCGTTTGCAGCAGCAATTGCCGGCGTTCCCTTGGGCGAAAAGATATCAATGCCTTCGTGTTTGCGACCACCCTCATCTCTTGAATCACCCCAAAAGCTACCTATGTGCGGTTTGCCCGATGCCGATACAGGAAATGCTAATGACGGTCCCGCTGTTACAGTAAGCGTGTATTCGCCGCTGCTTAGAAGTTCCGGCTGCAGCCGCAATATGTACTCACCGGCTTGTTTTACTTCATAATCAAGCTTTTTACCTAAAGTATCGGCAGAAGCAACAAGCTGTAGCGGTGCATTTGCTTTTTGCTGAAAAATATCTATGAAGATCTTAAAATTAACTTCCGGTTTTTTAGTAAGTGCAATATGGATATACTGCCCTTGTTTAACAGTGAATTTAAATGAAGCGGCTGGTGTTTTATCGGCAGGGAAATAACCGGTTTCTTTGTAAGGCAGGTTGATTACGAGCGGTTTCGCTACGCTTTCGTCTCCGCTTTGGAGCCATTTGCTGCCAATGTTAGTTTGCGCCAAACCGGCGTCTTTCAGATGCTGCCCATAGGTATCGTGCGGAGATAACTTTCTGAATAATGCCGCCGGTCCGGATACTTTACTGCAAGCCGACCATATCAATGTCAGCGACAAAATAAATAAAATAAACTTCTGCTTTTTATTCATTACCAGCCGGTTTTAAATTAAACCGACTAATTATTCTAAAGTTTTTGAAAAGAACCGCGTTTTATAGAAGGGGTAATTTCTCCAGGTCTGCCGGGGTATCTATAGCATATGTTTCCAGTTCGGTTTCGGCAATTTTTATCCGGAACCCGTTTTCAATCCAGCGAAGCTGTTCCAGGCTTTCGGCCTTTTCCAGAGGCGAAACAGGTAGTTTTGTGATATGCTGTAAAATATCGGCGCGGTAACCGTATATGCCGATATGTTTGAAATAGGCAAAGTGTTTGAGCCAGTTTTCAGGTTCCTGCCCACGAATGTGCGGCAGTGGCGAGCGTGAAAAATAAACCGCCTCAGATAGCTTATTGATAACCACCTTGGGCGAATTGGTATTAAACAGTTCTTCCCCGCTTTTAACTCTTTTAACGAGCGTAGCTATTTCCGTTGTTTCGGCGGTAAAGCAGGCGGCCAATTTGCTGATTTGTTCCGGGTCTATATAAGGCTCGTCGCCTTGAATATTAATGATCACACTGTATTGCGGATGCTGCAGCGCCACTTCTGCGCAACGGTCTGTACCGCTTTGATGATCGGCAGAGGTCATGATCGCTTCCCCACCAAAATTAAGCACATGATCATAAATGCGCACATCATCGGTAGCAACAATAACCTCTGTTAAATGATTGCATTTTTTTGACTGCTCATACACGCGGTGAATCATGCTCCTGCCATTAATATCCACCAAAGGCTTGCCCGGGAAACGCGAAGATGCATAACGTGCAGGAATGATACCGAGAATTTTCATTTTTAATTTACGATTTACGATTTTCGGTTTACGATGTAGGTTTAATTTAGAAACAATTTGTCATTGCGAGCGATAGCGTGGCAATCTTTTCGTTATGCCTGTCGTTCATGCAATTGCGCTAATGCACTGGCGTGAGATTGCTTCGTTCCTCGCAATGACAATAAATTTATTGAAGGTGTATTTATGTTCTCTTGGTTCTTGCCTCTTGATTCTTTCCTTTAAAACAGCCCGTGCAATTCGCGTTCTATCAATTGTACTATGGTGGCTAAGTCTTCTGTGTTATTGGCAAAGTCAATGTTGTCTTTATCAATTACAAGCAGTTTGCCAAGCTTATAGCTATTGATCCATTTTTGGTATTTATCGTTTAGCTTTGATAAATAATCGAGCCGGATGCCAGACTCATATTCCCTGCCGCGGCGTTGTATGTTGTTAACCAAAGCCGGTACAGATGCACGCAGGTAAATAAGCAGATCGGGTGGTTTTATAAATTCAGTAACGTTATCAAATATGGCCTGATAATTCTGATAATCGCGGGTGGTCATCAGGCCCATGTCATGCAGGTTTTCGGCAAAGATGTAGGCATCTTCATAAATGGTCCTGTCCTGTATAATGTCTTTACCGCTTTTTTGTATATCTATGATCTGGCGGTAACGGGCATTAAGGAAATAGATCTGCAGGTTAAAACTCCACCGTTTCATGTCACTGTAAAAATCTTCCAAATACGGATTATTGTCTACAGCCTCAAATAAAGGTTCCCAGCCGTAGTTTTTTGCCAGTAACTCGGTAAGCGTGGTTTTACCTGCGCCTATGTTGCCTACAATTGCAATGTGCATTTTCTAATTTATTGTTGTCTGAAAATCTGAATTTTTCCGAATTTACAGAATTGCCCGAATTTTAGAATTTATTTTGCAAATTCATTTTAGGGGTTGCAGCTAAATTAAAAACTTCTGAAACCAATTATCTCCCTAACTTCCCTGATGGTTTTTGAGGCACTCTCTCTGGCTTTGATGGCACCATGGCGGGCAACCTGGCGTAAATAAGCCGCATCATTAGCTATGTCGTTGATCCGTTCGCGAATAGGGGCGGTGGCTATGATAATATCCTCGGCCAGTTGTTTTTTTAGATCGCCGTAGCGGATCTGGCAGCCATTATACAACTTATCAAAATGCTCGTAGGTATCCGCAGATGATACTACTTTCATAATATCGAACAGGTTTTGTATTTCAACCGGTTTCTCAGAATTTTCGGCAGTCGGGCCACTGTCTGTAACAGCGCGCATCACTTTTTTACGGATGGCATCAGGCGAATCTGATAAGTAAACAGCGTTACCTTCCCCTTCCGATTTTCCCATTTTCCCTTTACCATCTAAACCCGGAATTTTTACCAGGTTATCACTAAAGTTAAAGGCATAAGGCTCAGGAAAATAATCATTGTTATAAAGCCTGTTAAAACGGTTACCGAAAGTACGGGCCATTTCCAGGTGCTGCTCCTGGTCTTTACCAACAGGAACCTTGGTTGCTTTATGAATGATAATATCTGCTGCCATTAATACTGGATAGGTTAATAAACCTGCGTTAACATTATCTGGGTTAGCCCTTACCTTATCCTTAAAAGATGTGGCACGTTCCAGTTCGCCCAGGTAGGCGTTCATATTTAAATAAAGGTATAGCTCAGAAATTTCCGGCACGTCAGATTGTATGTAGATGGTCGCTCTGTCGGGGTCTATACCGGCTGCGAGGTATTCTACCAGCACCTGTTTTATGTTTCCATGCAGGTTAGCTGGAGTAGGGTGTGTGGTTAATGAATGCAGGTCGGCAATAAAAAAATAGCAATTATATTCATGCTGCATTTTTACAAAGTTTTGTATCGCTCCGTAATAGTTTCCAAGGTGTAAATTTCCGGTCGACCGGATGCCACTAACAACAGTTTCCATGCGGCGAAAGTAAGTAATTTTTATATTTTTGATAGCGATGAAAATGCTATTGAAAAAAATCCACATCTATTGTTATGTGGCGAGTGTCGCTCTTTCGTACTTCCTGTTGTGGCCCTTTTTTTATTATTTTTCGCTTAAACCTTCGCGCTACAGGTCGCTAAACGCACTCAGGCGTTTTTGGGGAATTATTAGCTCGGCAGCAGTAGGTTTTTTTTACAGATTTGAATATGAGCAGCCGATAGACTGGAGTAAACCCTATATTATCTGCCCTAACCATACCTCTAACCTCGATATTGCAGCGATGTGCATTTTGGTAAATACCAATTGCAGTTTTATAGGCAAGGAAACCCTGAAAGACGGGCTTGTGACCGGACTGTTTTTTCGCACGGTGGACATCCCGGTTAACCGCGACAGTAATATATCGGCCTACCGCGCATTTAAACAGGCCGCAGAGCGGCTGCAAAACGGAATATCGGTAATTATATTCCCAGAGGGAAAAATAGCGGACGATTATCCGCCCATGCTTCATCAGTTTAAAAACGGTCCGTTTAAACTGGCTATAGATTTACAGATTCCCATTATACCTGTATCATCATCCAACACCTGGAAAATGCTTTGGGATGATGGTACAAAATATGGCACCAGGCCGGGTATCTGCAAATTTCATGTGCATAAACCTATTGATACATCAGCATTAAATGCAAATGATGCTGACAAATTAAAAGAAGAAGTTTATGATATTTTAAATAAGTCGATCAGTTATTTTTGACGACCTATGAAGACTATTCTGAAAAGAATTCACACTTATATTTACCGGTATAGCGTAGGTCTTTTCTTCATCCTGCTATGGCCTGTTTTGTATTATTTGTCGCGAAATAAAAGTAGGTATAGGTATATAAACGGTATGCGCCGGCTTATTGTCCATTTAAGCACACTTGTATCCGGCATATTTTTTAATGTAAAATATGAAGATAAGATAGACTGGAGCCGTACTTACGTGGTTTGCAGTAACCATACATCTAATCTGGATGTATCGGCTATATGTGTTGCTTTAAAGAATAACCATTGCTATATAGGTAAAGAAGAACTACTTAATAATATGGTGCTGGGTTATTTCTTCAGAACTATAGATATTACCGTAAACAGGGAAAGCAAAATCTCATCATTCAGGGCATTTAAAACTGCTGCGGAGAAATTGAAGCAAGGTATCAGCGTGGTTATATTTCCCGAAGCCACCATTCCGCTTGTTTACCCGCCGCAACTTAGTGATTTTAAAAATGGCGCTTTCCGGCTGGCTATAGAACTCAAGCTGCCTGTTTTGCCTATTACATCGCTTGATACCTGGAAGGTTTTATGGAATACGGGGAGCAAATATGGCAGCAGGCCGGGGATTTGTGATATATTTGTGCATAAGCCTGTAGAAACGGCACATTTAACCCTTGATGATGCAGATAAGTTGCGTGACGAGGTACAGGGAATTATCAGAAATAAATTAGGATTGACATGAAAATAAACGACGAAACCGTTGATAAAATAGCCCACCTTGCCCGCCTGGAACTTTCAGGAGAAGAAAAGCAGGAAATGATCAAAGACATGAATAAGATACTGGGCTTTATGGATAAGTTGAACGAAATTGATACCTCGGGTATCGAACCGCTCGTTTACATGACCAATGGCGTTAATAACATGCGTGAGGATGTGGTGAAGCAGGAGATAACCCATGAAGAAGCTTTAAAAAATGCCCCTAAGCATAACGAGGACTACTTCCTGGTGCCCAAAGTGATAGATCTGAAATAAATCTGTTTGTAGCTAAAAGGTTGTTAACACAGGGATGCTACCCTGCTTACAAATTCTGCCAAATAAGTTGCTCTATCTGCCGACATTGGTTTTTTATCGCCGATGATGAGCGTGTGTTCTACAATTTCAATAATGAAGTCGTCTTGCCTTATGTCCATTACCGCATTTCTAAAATTGCGGCAAATGGCAGTAGCTGCTTTTGCACGGTCATTCACCAGCACATAAAATGTGTCGCTAAACGGCTTGTCTTCCTCAAAGTCGAGCTCTATGGGGTGCACCAGTTCAATAAGCTTATCTGCCAAGGTTTCCCTTCTTATCAACACGCGGCCAAAGTCTTGTTTCAGATAAGCAAGCGCCCAGGTTTGATGTTCATAGCAATCTGCGAGCCCGGTTTTTGAATGGGTTTTAGAAAAAGTTTCGATAAAGAAAAGGTAGCTATCGCAATTAAGATGCTTAATCACAAAGGAATCACGCAGGTTAATGTCAAGGTAGTTTTTAAACGTTTCAAACTGCTCTAAATGGAAATCTATATTCCCGGTGGTTTCTATTTCAAACCGGCTGCGAAGCTTCTTATAGGTATTTTGAAACCTGTCTATTTCTTCTTCACAAAGGCCTGCTGTATCAAATGGAAAATTCAAGTTGTGATATTTTTCTAAACATAAAACTACTCAAAATAATCTATCATATCAACCTGATTTTGTTAATCAATAGGATTTCATCTTTGCGCAAGAGCAGGCGCAGTTGGCATCTTTCACACCAAGTTTACCTAAAAAATACTGGTAAAAACCAATACGGTCGTTCATGCTATAAATGCCGTCGCCCTTGTTGCATTCAACTTCGCCGTTTATAATATTTATAGTCATGCCGAAACCTGGTGTACGGTTAGCGGCTTTGTCTGCCGCATTTGGCTGCCATTTACCGGCCATTACATCATGTGCGGATGGTTTATAGGTTTGTGGTGTCATCCAGAAATAAATGGCAGTTTTAAAGGACACCACCGGGTCGGTTTCTACCAATCCGGGGTTATTCAATAAAATGCTTTTATCGCCGAATATGCAATCAGATGCGTATCCATAGTTACCGTTGTAGCTGATCTGTAATGGCCCGCGACCATAATATTTTTTCCCGGGCACGGCAGGGTAGGCGTCGTTCTCGGCTATATAGGGTAGCGTGGTGTTGCTTTCATGGATCAGCATCAATCCATCATTGTATTTTCCATTTTCACCATGCCTGGTTTCATGTGCAATATTTGCAAAAAAAGCGGCTAATTCCTTTCTATTGGTTTGCAGATCTTTCTCCGAACAAAAATTGCCGTAATCTATCACATAGGCGCTATCGGGCTTCTTTTTAGCCCAGTCTTCGTTCCAGTCCTCATCCTGGCGTATAACAGCCGATTGACCGGTGCTTTTGTCTGTACGGGTAAACTGGTAAACAGAAACGGCCCGTTTTACTATCTTAACTTTTATAAGGCTCATTTCTTTTATTGCTTTCATGAAAGCTGCGTAAGTGTAAAATTTATCACGCTGCGGAAAAAGATTATTAAATTGTTTTTCTGTTAAAAAACTGTTTACCGCTATTTTAGGGGTTTCATGAAGCGGCGCGCTGTTGCTGGTACATTTCAAACTCAAAAAAATAAGGGCTGGAAATATAATCAGAAATGCTTTGTTAAAATATGAGGGAGATTTCATTTTAAAAACGTAATAGTTTCGTTAGTTTTAAATCTGAGGCAAAACTACCTAACATTTAAATAATATTTGTGTTTCGCATTTGTAAATTGGGGCCAAGCTTTTAAGAATGAAAATTTATACAAAAACAGGCGATAAGGGATTTACTTCTTTAATTGGAGGTACCCGGGTTGCCAAATATCATATACGTATAGAAAGTTACGGTACGGTAGATGAGTTGAACTCCTATATAGGCCTTATAGCTGGGCATGATATTGACAATCATTATAAAGATATTTTAAGGCAGGTGCAGGACCGGCTGTTTACCATTGGCTCAAGCCTGGCAGCTGATCCCGAAAAATCTAAAATGATTTTGCCCGATCTGCTGCCAGAAGATATTGAATTGCTGGAAAAAGAAATGGACCGCATGAATGAACAACTGCCTGAGTTACGGCATTTTATTTTGCCAGGTGGCAGCGATGTTGTATCTTATTGCCACATAGCGCGGTGTATTTGCCGCCGGGCCGAAAGAGTGACCGTGCAGCTGGCCAATGAAAGCCAGGTTGATGAAAAAGTAATTATTTATCTGAACAGACTGAGCGACTATCTTTTTACCCTTGCCAGGAAAGTTGGGCATGATGCAGGTGTGCCGGAAAATAAGTGGCTGCCACGCGTTTGAAATATTGAAAAAAAATATTGATAATCAAATTAAAAATATTATACTTTTGCGAAAAGTTAAATTACCGAATAAAATAAATAAGAGATATGTATTGGACACTTGAACTTGCATCACACCTTGAAGATGCACCATGGCCTGCAACAAAAGATGAATTGATTGATTATGCCATCCGTTCCGGGGCGCCTGTGGAGGTTATAGAAAACTTACAGGCATTGGAAGATGATGGTGAGCCGTACGAAAATATTGAAGAAATATGGCCTGATTACCCTACAAAAGACGACTTCTTTTTTAACGAAGATGAGTATTAGTCTTATCAAATAACAAAAAAACCTTGCAATGCAGGGTTTTTTTGTTATCACCCCTTTTTGGAATGGTTTTGGTTGATACGCTTTAAACATCACAACTAAAACTTTACAAAAATGAGAAGTATTCTGTATTTAATCGCTGTTATCCTTGTTATAGGATGGATATTTGGTTTCTTTGTTTATAATGCCGGTGGTATTATTCACATCCTTTTAGTAATTGCAATTATTGCGTTGCTTTTAGGTGTTATAAGAAGAGCATAAAGACGCTTTTAGTCGATGATCTGTGCAATTTTTCTGTACGGATCATCGATTTTTTGTTTTCAAACTATTTGTTGCGTTCTTGTAACAACAGTTCTGCTATAAAGATATCCTCCGGGAAAGTGATCTTGATATTTTTATAGTTCCCTTCAACAAGGTTAATGGAAATTCCCATTTCTTCTACCACACTGGCATCATCGGTAAACTTATTATTAAAAAGCTGCAGATAGGCATCTTTTAATTGTTCAGATTTAAATGTTTGCGGGGTTTGTACCAAATAAATTTCGTCCCTTAATAAATTAACTGAATGCCCGTTTTTGAACTGCCTGACGGAATCTCTGCTTTTAACGGCTGTTACGGCATTACCCAGTTCTGCTGCCTGTATGTACGACGCATTTATTATCTGTGGCTCTGTTAAGGGCCTAACAGCGTCATGCACGGCGATTAGCGACGGTTCGTGATCTGGTATAATATCCAATCCGTTTTTTACTGAGTGGAAACGTGTTTCACCGCCGGTTATTAAGGTAAATGGAATATTAAATGTGTGTTCTGCACAAAGTGATTTCCAGTAGTCATGGTAATTTTCAGGTAGAACGATAATGATTTGTGGCCTTGTTTCCGATTGAAAGAATGCATTAACAGTATGCATTAACACCGGCTTCCCAGCGATCAACAAAAACTGTTTGGGAATGGCCGACTGCATCCTGCTGCCAGAGCCACCCGCAACAATAATCGCGTATGATTTAAGATCGGTAATTGTGGGTTTGGTGCCGGAAATTGCCATGGCTAAAAATAAAAAATGAGATATAAGTTTTACCCTATATCTCACATTTAATATTAAAAATCTGTTTTAGATTATCAGCATAGCATCGCCGTAGCTATAAAAGCGATATTTTTCTTTTACTGCAACCTCGTAAGCATTCATTACATGTTCGTAACCGCCAAATGCGCAGATCATCATTAATAAAGTTGATTCTGGTGTGTGGAAATTAGTGATCATGGAATTAGCAATGCTAAAATCATACGGAGGGAAAATGAACTTGCTGGTCCAATCGTTTGCTGGCTTTAAAGTTTTATTTGCCGATACAGATGATTCAATGGTACGCATTGAGGTAGTACCTACAGCACAAATGCGTTTTTTACGCTCAATTGCCCTGTTAACTATGTTAGCCTGTTTTTCTTCGATGATAAACTGCTCTGAATCCATTTTGTGCTTAGTAAGGTCTTCAACCTCTACCGGGCGAAAAGTACCAAGGCCAACGTGCAAAGTAACCTCCGCAAATTCAACGCCCTTAAGTTCAAGGCGTTTCATCAGTTCGCGACTAAAGTGTAAACCAGCGGTAGGAGCGGCAACAGCACCTTCGTGTTTAGCGAAAATGGTTTGATAGCGCTCTTTATCTTCTGATGTTGCTTTACGTTTAATGTATTTAGGGAGCGGTGTTTCACCTAAAATCTCTACGTTACGGCGAAACTCTTCATCAGTACCGTCAAATAAGAAACGGATGGTACGGCCACGTGAAGTGGTGTTGTCAACAACTTCTGCAATCAGCAGGTCATCGTCGCCAAAATATAATTTGTTACCTACGCGAATCTTACGGGCTGGGTCAACTAACACGTCCCAAAGCCTTAATTCTTTATTTAGTTCCCTTAATAAAAAAACTTCTATGGTAGCACCTGTTTTTTCCTTGTTGCCATACATACGGGCAGGAAATACTTTGGTGTTATTAAGGATCATTACGTCTTTATCCTCAAAATAATCCAGTACATCTTTGAATATTTTGTGCTCAATTTTGCCAGAATCGCGGTGCAGAACCATTAATCGTGATTCGTCGCGTTTATCAGAAGGGGTGTGAGCTATTAAAGATTCGGGCAGGTTAAATTTAAATTGAGATAATTTCATGCTTTAAGATATGAATTTTCAAGGGCGCAAATGTAAGACATTTTTTTTGGATTTTTACTTCTTTTTCTTAAGCAACACCCTTTAAGCAATTAGGTTTTACAAGCCGGGATTTAATTATTTGAAGTCTATTTCGATTTTGGCCTTGCTATTTCACAAGCGGCAAATAATACCTTGCTATTTTTTCGAAAAGCACCTGGGGTACAAACGGCTTGGTGAGGTAATCTGCCATGCCCGATGAAAGCGCCTTACTATGCGTCTCTGGCATAGCATCGGCGGTGAGTGCAATTACAGGTATGTTCGGGTGGGTTTGCTGTATGGCGGCAGTCGCTTCAAAACCATCCATCTCGGGCATTTGAAGGTCCATTATAATTACATCATACGTATTTGTGAGTGCAAGCTGTATAGCTGCAGCCCCGCTTTGTGCTTCGTCTACAATTACCTGCCATTTCTTTAAAAACTTTGATGCTATCAGCAGGTTCATCTTATTATCGTCAACCAGTAAAACGCGCATTCCCTGTAAGCCGGTTGTAGTATTAGCAGTTATAATGTGTACAGGTGCTGTCTCTGGTTTTTGCGTATCCATCGCAATTTCAAACAAAATATTAAAAGAGAATTCTGTACCAACGCCCGGTTCGCTCTGCACTTTTATGCTGCTGTTGTGCAATCCTATAATTCGTTTGGTAATGGCAAGGCCTAAACCGGTGCCACCATAATTATTGTCGGATGTTTGTGTTTCCTGTACAAACGGATCAAAAATAAGCTGCAGGTTTTTAGGATCTATACCTATGCCTGTATCCAATACCGAAAAGTTAATCCTGATTGATTTCGTGTTGATCCCTTCCGTATTTAATCTGATAGCTACATGGCCATTATGCGTAAATTTAATGGCGTTACTTAGCAAATTGTTGAGCACCTGGCCCAGCCTTATCTGGTCGCCAAGTAAATGTGCAGGGATGGTATCATCAATCTCTAACTTAATCTCCAGGTCTTTTTCTGCTGCCTTTGCGTAAAAGGTTTGCTTTATTTTCTGAAGCAGATGATAGATATTAAACGGAATCTTATTTAATTCCAGCTTACCGGCTTCTATTTTATTATAATCAAGTATATCATTGATAATTGCCAGCAGGTTCTCGCCCGAAAACTTGAGCGTATTCAGATATTCAAGCTGTTCGGGCCGCGGGTTTTCGCTTAGCAATAGGTTTGTTGTGCCGATTACAGCGTTCATTGGTGTCCTGATCTCATGGCTCATAGTAGACAGAAATTCCGACTTAAACCTTGATGATTTTTCGGCCTGCTCTTTCGCTGTGATAAGATCCTGCGTAGCTTTTTCCCGTTCGGTAATGTCTTCACCTATACCGGTTACTTCCATCAACAGGCCGTTTTCATCATAACTAACAGTGTTTTGCCAGCTTACCAATCGCTGGTCGCCATTTTTACAAATTATCGGCGTTGTAAAATGGGCCTCGAAAGTATTGTTGGCAAACCAACCCCTAAAAATTTCGTCGTAATGCCTCGGGAAAAAGTCTGTCAATCGCTTGCCAAGTAAATCTTTTTGCGTATAGCCAAGCATTTCGGCCATATAAGTATTGCAGAAATTGATTACGCCTTTCCTATTTACTGAAACTGCAGGTGTTTTAATAGTTTCAAGCACCAGCTTGTATTTGTTTTCGGTGCGCTGGTATTCCATTTCGGCCTGCTTACGTTCAGATACATCCTGCAAAGTTCCTATCACTTTTCTTAATGTTCCGTTTTCGCGATAAATCAGTTTGCCGGCAATCATACTCAGGTGCTTTACATTTCCCCTGGCAGATATGATCCGGTATTCGAATGATTTATTTTCGAGATTTGTAATATTGCTTAGGCGGTGCCTTAAGGTAATGCGGTCGTTAGGATGCACATATCGCAGCAGCAATCTTAAAAAGTTACCTTCGTTGGCACCTTTTTTATCAACCTCAAAAATGTTGTTAATCTCTTCAGACCAAGCAACTTTATTAAGCTGAATATCCCATTTCCAGTTGCCAATTTTTGCGATAGTTTGTGCTTCAAGCAATTCAACACGACTGGTTTTTATCAGTTTTTCGGATAACTTGCTTTCGGTTATATCCTGTATAACGCCAATGGTTCTTAAAGGCAAACCTTCCGGCCCTAAAACCGAATCACCCCGTAGCGCTTTAAAATATTTTAAATTGCCATTATCGGTAATTATTCTGTGCTCAAAATTGGCATCACTTTTTAAATGAATATTAGAGAAATACTGGTAGGCATTTTCCCGGTCTTCGGGATGCATAAGGCTAAAATAATAATCTGTTATATTAACGTTTGCCGGGATAGCGTTCACCTCAAGCAAACTGTACAAATTGTCTGACAAGTAAGATTCCTTTGTTTGATGATTGTATGACCAGTTGCCTGTTTTTGCAATTACCTGTGCTTCCTGCAGCAAAACCTGGTTTTCCTTAAGGGCATCAGCATATTTTTTTTGTTCGGTAATGTCAATTACTGATGCAGATATTTTATGCGTGTAATTACCATCAACATCAAAAACCGGAACCATTTTAGTACAAAACCACTTACCGCTATCATAATCCGATGGGTATTCGATCTCTATGGCTTCTCTTTTCTCAATTACAAAATCCAGTGCATCATTATATTTCCTGGCCTTTTCTGCGCCCAACACATCCTCCAGCCGGTGCCCAATACATATTCGTGGATCTATTATTCGTGTTTCTTTTGTGTTAAACCAGGTATTAAGGCAAATTTTATCCTCGTTAAATTCAAACACAATATCGTTCATGGAATTTATGAGCGACTCGAGGTTTTTGCGGCTCTGGCTTAACTCATCGCTATTTTCTAAAAGTGTTTTGTTAAGTTCAATTACGTCTGCAACTGCCTTATCAAAATTAACCCGGTAAGTTATAATTACCGAAAAAGACACATAGGCAATTAGCGTAATGGTTAATATAAGGACAATTAAAATGGTGGTTGAAATATACGGTGCGGATGAAAGCGAATAGGCAATTACGCTTGCCAGGATGTTAATAACGCAAAGCGCTATAAATTCCCATTTCTTTTTACAAAAAAGGGTAAGCGCAATAAAAATGGTTATGGCGCTAAAAAGATATACATGCTGAAATGCATTTGCATAAAGCAATAAAAAGTTGTTGATGAACAGGAATGATAAAATAGTAAGGTATTGGAAAACAAAGGAAAACTTTTTTTGCCCTGCAAAAGAAAATGCAAGCGTAAGCAAACAGAGTGTGCTGTTAACCAGGCGTAGCCACAGCGGATCATAGGTGCTGTAAAAACACAAATAATGCAGTGAAGGACTTGCGATAAGTAAACCCATCAGCAGCAGCCTGAAAATTGTATTGTCGTTTTGTATAAATGATAGCTGCCTGCTTTTAACGGACATACTAAGTTGTTTTTAATTAAATTTAAAGGAAGTGTTAAAAAAAGTAGGGATCGGAATTTATAAATCTAAAATGTTGAAATTTTTACAATAGTACATCATCTTAAAGTTTGTTAGTACGCATATTTCGTTACATTTGTTGCGTCTAAATTATTTTCCTATGTCGGATACTGCACAATTAAAAATTGGCGAAGAAACTTACGATCTACCTATTATTGAAGGAACTGAAGGCGAAAAAGCCATTGATATTTCTAAATTAAGAGATCAAAGCGGTTTTGTAACTTTTGATACCGGTTATAAAAACACTGGCGCTACAAAAAGCGCTATTACCTTCCTGGACGGTGAACAGGGCATATTAAAGTATCGCGGTTATCCGATTGAACAACTTGCTGAAAAATCGAGCTTTATTGAAGTTGCTTACCTGTTGATACATGGCGAATTGCCAACACAACAGGAGCTGGACGCTTTTCAATATGAAATAAGCAGGCATACACTGGTGCACGAGGATATGAAGAAATTTTTTGACGGTTTCCCGTCAAAATCACACCCGATGGGGCAGCTTTCTTCATTGATCTGCGCTTTGTCGGCTTTTTATCCTGAGTCTTTAAAATCACATCAAACAGAAGAAGAAGTTCATTTAAGCATCATTAAAATGCTTGCTAAAATGGCTACCGTTGTTTCATGGATCTATAAAAAGTCACTTGGGCACCCGCTTATCTACCCGCAAAACAAGTACGATTACGTTACCAACTTCCTGCACATGACCTTTGGCCAGCGTACAGAAGAAATAGAAATAGACCCGGTTGTAGTAAATGCAATGAATACCTTGCTTATTCTGCATGCCGATCACGAACAAAACTGCTCTACATCAACCGTGCGCATAGTAGGTTCTTCAGAATCTAATATTTACGCATCTGTTTCTGCAGGTATTTCTGCGCTTTGGGGCCCCCTGCATGGTGGTGCTAACCAGGCCGTAATAGAAATGCTTGAGAAAATTAAAGAAGATGGCGGCGATACCGAAAAATGGATTGCAAAAGCGAAGGATAAGAATGATCCTTTCCGTTTAATGGGCTTTGGACATAGAGTTTACAAAAACTTTGATCCGCGTGCTAAGATCATCAAAAAAGCATGCGACGATATTCTTGAAAAGTTAGGCATTAACGACGAAGTACTTGAAATAGCTAAAAAGCTGGAAGAAGTTGCGCTTAAAGATCCATACTTTGTTGAGCGTAAATTGTATCCAAACGTAGATTTTTACTCAGGTATTATTTACAGGGCCTTAGGTTTCCCAACAGATATGTTTACGGTGCTATTTGCCCTTGGCCGCTTGCCGGGATGGATTGCTCAATGGAAGGAAATGAAAGATAACAAAGAGCCTATTGGCCGCCCGCGCCAAATCTATGTAGGCGCTGTTAACAAAGAATATGTAGATATTAAAAACAGATAATTTTATCAAATCTATTTATAAAAATGGCCGGTAAACATTGCTTACCGGCCATTTTGCCTTGAGGGTTATAGATTTTTGATAACCGGATGCGAAATTGCTATTCAACCTTGTACCTGTAAACCAGTCTGCCTAAATTCCCATCGTCGTCAATGCCTTCAACTACAACTTTATATGTTCCTTTTGTGTCTGCATTGAAATATTCAAAAGTGGCTTTTCCGTCCTTATCGGTTATGATGTTTGGGTTCCAGTATACGGTACTGCGCAGGTCGGCAATTTGAGTGTTCGCTTTTGGGTTGTCGTATTTTGGCGAATAAAACTCTTTTGCTTTATAGAAGCCATTAAAATATAATTTAAGTGTTCCGGATGATGGAATAGTACTTGCTAATTCGGCGCCTGTTTTCAAAGTAACAACCAAAGCTCCGCCATCGGCATCTCCTCCATAAATGCCCAAAAATTGTTTACTGGTTAGTACTTCCACTGTTTTAACTGAATTTGTTAATATATCATTTAAGCCAAATCCACCCCGCTGCAATGCTCCGTTTATTATTAACACCATAGGTGGGGGGCTTGAACCCGACGGTGTATGCATGATAACGAGATAACTATATGCAACTTCTTTTTTTATCACTACACCTCTAACCATTCCGAGCAATCCGTCATTAAGAAAAGTGGACGGATTTAGTTGTTCTGCCGAAATTATTTGATCTGCCATTCCAGGGCCGTTAAGATTTGCAGAATTTGTAACATCTGGTTTAGGTCTGTTACGTTTTTTCGATGCTTTGATAGTAACCTCGTTAAGCTGATGGATGTTTTTTAATTGCTGGTTTATCTGTCGTTTATAATTGACTGAGAATTTATTTAAAAGTGAATCTGAATCAATAATAATATTGTGTGTTTCTGTACCACCAATTGGATTAACTATTTCAGGAATATCCGGTTTAGAAAGAAATATGTCTACCATGTTTCCATTGTTGATTTTCTTTGCACTGAGTATAACCTTGGCAGAATCTGACAGATCAAGATCAGTGAATTTAAAATTTCCTTTACTGTCTAAGGTCGTATCTGTTAAAAGACTATCCTTTGTTGCTATCAAGCTTACTTTTCCATTAGGCACAAGTTTGCCTGAAAAAGTCTTTACAGTCCCGCTTAGCTCCAGCCCTGTTTGTGGCAAATAGGTGATGACAGGAGCGGTGCCTGCTAAAACAGTTTTCCACTCAAAATGCTGGTAACCCTGTGTAAGCATCAGCACATCCAGGTCGGCATTTGTTTGTTCATTAGGATTGGTAAAATAATATCCCGGCTTTTCTACAGTTCCTTTTAATTCGGATGTCAATAATAAATTGGAAAGTATGTTTCCATCCGGTTCATCATCGTCAATAATACTTTCGTTGATTACAGCAACCGAAAATGCTCCCTGTGTATTTTGACCGGCAGGATTTTTAGAGTTCAGGTTTATCTGCATCTTTTGTCTGGCAGTACTGCCGGATATTGTATTAATGCCGAGTTTTAAGGTATCATTGTTTAAAACAAATGCTGAACGTTCATTTAATGGCTCTTCAGTATCAGAAAACAGCGTGAATTGTACAATGCCCGATGGAAAGCGTTTTTTGTCTACTGCTGCAGTAAAGATCATATCTTCCAGGGTGCCGCTGGTAGCATAGTAAACTTTTCCGCCGGTTTGGGCGGTTATGTAAAATTTGCTGTGTTGTTTTTCTTTAAAAAGCGCTTCGTTTGCTGCCAACTTAATATAAATGCTATCCTTTTTCCGGTTATTGATCCCCATTGAGAAACCTTTTTGTGCCGGTTTTGGCAGATCAACATTAAAAGAAGTTTCGCCCTTATCCGTTACAATTTTGGCTTTATAAGTTTTGCCAACCTGCGGCGTAAAGGCAAAGGCGCCCATCCCTAAGTGCTGCGTTTCAAAATCTACAATTACATCGCCATCATTATCTATAACAGAACCTCTAATATCCTGGCCCAGCCCTTTTACATTAATAGCTTTCACCGCTACCTTTGTGCGCAGGCCGTAAACCAGTTCGCCACCTTCCGGAAAGAATTGCACATCAGGATTTGAGGCGGCAACTTTGTTGGCGGCAACTACATCATTGCTATAATCGCTTACATGGATCTTTTTGTAAAAAAAATGATCTGCGCCGGCGTTGCGCATCCAGTTGGTGTAAGCCCTTATATAGTAATTGCCCGGTTTACCTGCCGCCGGGATGGGCATATCGCTCCATGTTATTCCAGACGTAAGGCGCAGATTTTGTCTTGCTAAAACCGTATCTGCCGGCCCGATCAATTCTACGTATAACACACCGCTTAAAGCTGATAATTGGTGGTGTAAGCCCGCTACGGTATAAGCTTTATACCAGATAGTATCGCCGGTGTAGTAGCTGCTTTTATCAACATGCAGATAAACCTTTTCGATTGGAAGAGTGGTCTTATACTTTTCAAGTGAGGTAATTGCACGGTTTAAAAAGGACGTATCACTTTGGGCGTAGGTTGTTAGTGAACTACAGAAAGCTAAAATAATTAATGGTAATAATCTTAAATAAAATTTAACAGATTTAATAAATGATAACATGCAACAAAGTTTGGTTATCAAATATAAAAATTGATAGCGAGAATTATTATTCCAAATAATTTCTGAGTAATAATGCTTTTACAAATCGGTATAAATAAAAAAAGGTGTTAAACCATTTTGATTGGTCAACACCTTTTTTTAAAGTATTATCTACCTAATCACCATCCTGCGTGGTGAACAAGTATGTTTCCGTATTGCCTACAGGTAAATTAGAAACTTCGCCGCGGTTTTGCTGCCACCAAAAACGTAGTCTTGGTTTATCGCGATTACCAATCTCATTCATAGAATCGGCATCATACAAGCGGCCGTTTACCATTACATATTTTATTTTTTCGCTGTTGCGGATATCGTCGAGCGGGTTTTCGTTCATTACTATCAGGTCGGCAAGCTTTCCGGTTTCTAATGACCCGATCTCCTTTTCCATCCCGAGATAGGAAGCGCCATTCATGGTGGCGCAGCGAATGGCTTGTAGTGGCGACATGCCGCCCTGCGCAAGCATCCATAATTCCCAATGCGCGCCTATACCCTGTATCTGGCCATGCGAGCCCAGGTTCACTTTTGTGCCACCATCGGCAATCTGTTTTACATATTTAGATACCTCGATGTGGCCATAGTCGCCGTATTCAGACGTTGTTCTGCGGCGCGAACGAGCATCAATAATTGCCTGTGGAGTATAGCTTAACAAGCGTGTATTTTTCCATACCTCTGTACGGTCGTACCAGTAATTTTCGCCTGATTGTGTTCCATAACTGACAATTAGGGTAGGGGTATAGCCGGATTTGCTGCTGTTCCACAAGGTTTTTACATCCTTGTAAACAGGCCAAACCGGTATATTATGTTCAATGCCGGTATGCCCGTCAAGAATCATATTCATGTTGGTGAAATAGGTCGATCCACCTTCCGGCACCACTTCCATTTGAAGTTCCCGGGCGGCCTCAATAATTTCCTGACGTTGTTCCCGGCGCGGCTGATTATAGCTTTTTACTGAAAAAGCGCCAACGGCCTTCAAACGGCGCAGGTTTGAACGGGCATCGTCCAGGCTGTTAATCACTGCTTTAAAATCGCCGTCTGCGCCATATAAAATGGTACCGGTAGAGTAAACCCTGGGGCCTATCATGTTACCGGCTTTCAGCATTTCAGATTGGCTGAAAACCATTTCCGTATTGCTGGAAGGATCATGCGCGGTGGTTACACCATAAGCAAGGTTAGCATAATAATTCCAGTCCTGTTGCGGCGAAATACCATCGGGGCTGGTGTGCAGGTGGGCGTGTACATCTACAATGCCAGGCATAATGGTTTTACCGGCAATGTCATAAACCTTTGCATCCGCCGGTATCTGCACATCTGAAGCTTTGCCAATTGCCACAATTTTATTTTTATCTATTACAATGGCGCCGTTTTCAATCACTTCATCATCTTTCATGGTGATGATACGCGCGTTTTTAAATGCAATTTTACCATCCGGAACATCAGTTTTAAGCATCAGACCTATGTCTATGCCTGCTGTATCGATAGCCGGAGTTTTGTCGTTTCCGTTATCTGCATAAGGGAAAGCACTCGCAATATCACGCGCAAAATACTTAGGCCCTAAAGACCACATTAATTTCTGGCTGTCTTTGCTCCAGTGCAGGTAAGTGCCTGCGTCGCGTGTTAGCTTATTAAGTGGCAGTGCTTTGTTTGATGCTGAAAGATCCTGCGGACTGCCAATATAGGTCATTGGTGTTATGTAGCAATTATACAGCTCCGTAAAAGCCATCCATTTACCATCGGGGCTGGGGCTAAATTGGGTAGCGTATTTGGAAGTATAAAGCGTTTGCTGATTAGCGCCCGAAGTATCCATCCGTTTATAGGCCTTTTTATCATCCTCCCAGCTCATGTAATACAATTTTGAGTCGTCGGTAGAGAACTGCGGATAAACACCATTATTGATCACCATTTTTGGTGTGCCTCCGTATGAGGATATGATATAAATTCCCGGGTTTTCGCCAAAGGCATATCCAGCTGTTTCGTTTCCTTCTCCCTTTCTGTAAACAACCTTATCGCCTTTATTAGAGAACTTAGGCGAATAATAAAATCCCTTTTCTGCAGTAAGTCTGGTAACTGTTTTGCTGGCGAGATCAATCCGGTTTACGGAAGCCTTTAACTCGTCCGTCCAGTCTATGTACACTATTGATTTACTGTCGGAACTAAATGACGGCTCATATTCAAAATCAATGGTGTTGGTGATCCTTTCCGGTTTGCCTGAAGGCAGCGTTTTTGTATAAATATAACCTGCGGCATTGAAAGCGATCATTTTACCATCCGGAGAGGTTGTGAGTTGACGGATCATCTTCGCAGGGAACTGGTCCTGGTAAACCTTTTGCTGAAAGTGCAGCGCATCAGTAATACTTTGCTGTGAGGTAACCTCAAACGGGATTTGGGTAGTATTAAGCATGGTGATGTTCAGATCCCATATCTTCCCTTTTGCATAAAAGATAATGTTTTCGCTGTCTGGTGTCCAGCCAAAGTTGGGGTAAACGCCGAAAATGGCCCAGGTTTCCTGCTGATCATGCGATAGTTCATCGTAAACAGGCCATTCTTCCCCGGTATTCAGATTGTGAATAAATAATACCGATTTTAGCCGAACCCTCTTTACAAAGGCCAGCAATTTTCCATTTGGCGAAATTTGAGGCCGGCAAGCGCCGCCGGTGCCACCTGTAACGGTTTCAATATCACCGGTTTGCCTGTTTAGTCGCTTTATAGCATAAATGCCTTGGTTTGGGTCTTTATTATATTGAAAATAGGGGCCGGGGGTAACGTCTTCGCTCCAGTAAACATACTTACCATCTGGCGATACGGTTGGTTCCCCTGCATCCTGCTGATCATTTTTACGCTTGGTAAGCTGCACACCATCGCCGCCTGTTTTGTAGTAAAGCCACATTTCACCTGCACCTAATGACCTGGTGCCGGTAAAGTGCTTGCGCGCTACGAGATACTGCCCGTCGGGTGTCCATGATGCATTATTTAAAAGCCTGAAATTTTCTTTGGTAATAGCGTGTTTGTTGGTGCCATCGGCATTCATGATCCAGATGTTATCGCCGCCATCTTTATCGCTTGTATAAGAAATTGATTTACTATCTGGGCTAAACCGTGGCTGCACTTCCCATGCTTTACCGCCCGCCAGCAAAGTGGCTTTACCGCCGGTTATAGGCATGCTGTAAATATCGCCCAACAGATCAAATGCGATAGTTTTACCGTCGGGGCTCACATCCAGATTCATCCAGGTGCCTTCGTCGGTAGTAAAGGATATTTTTTTCTGATTTCCGGGTGGGTTTTCCACGTTCCATTTCTGGGCATATAAACCCGTGGAAAGCACTAATAATGTTAAGGTAGAAAATAGATATTTCATTATGGCGATGTTGCGTAAAACGCGAATTTAAAAATATTATCCAACTTCGTGTTTCCGTAGTACCAATCAGGCGTTTATATTTACATCGTTCTGATGTTTTAAAAAGCGTTTTGGCACTCTATCAGGCAACATCCCGCAGGGGAAATACAAAAATGACCATACAGCAGATCCTTAAACAGTATTGGAACCATAACGCTTTCCGGCCCATGCAGGAAGAGATCATCCAATCTGTATTACTGGGCCACGATACGCTTGCACTGCTGCCTACGGGTGGTGGTAAGTCGGTCTGTTTCCAGGTCCCTGCCCTTGCAAAAGAAGGTATCTGCATTGTAGTATCACCGCTGATAGCGCTGATGAAAGACCAGGTAGAAAATCTTAAAGATAAAGGTATTGAAGCTGTCTCTATTGTATCGGGCATGGGGAAGTCTGAAATTGATATAGCGCTTGACACCTGCGTTTACGGAGCAGTTAAATTCTTATACCTCTCGCCCGAGCGCCTGCTATCTGAATTGGTTCGCGAACGCATCAGGTATATGAATGTTAACCTGATTGCAGTTGATGAAGCACATTGCATCTCTCAATGGGGATATGATTTTAGGCCGCCATACCTGCATATAGCCGATCTGCGCGAAATTCATCCCGAAGTGCCGGTTCTGGCCCTTACCGCAACAGCTACTGCCGAAGTAAAGGAAGATATACAGCAGAAACTTAAATTTAAGAATGCGGCCCTTTTCCAAAAAAGCTTTGAACGAAAAAACATTAGTTACGTAGTACAAAACGAAGAAGACAAGCTGCGTAAATTACTGGATGTTGCACGCGGAGTAAAAGGCAGCGGTATTGTATACGTAAGGAGTAGGAAAGAAACAGCAGAAATAGCTAAGTTTTATAACGACAATGGCTTTCGTGCCGATTTTTACCACGCCGGACTGGAAGCCGGGTTACGTGCGCAAAAACAGGAAAACTGGAAAAGTAACCGCACCCGGATCATTGTTGCCACAAACGCTTTCGGGATGGGTATTGATAAGCCGGACGTTCGCTTTGTAATACATAAGGACATGCCCGAAAGCCTGGAAGCCTATTACCAGGAAGCAGGCAGGGGAGGGCGCGATGAGGAAAAAGCATATGGCGTATTGCTCTATAATTATACCGACAGGCTTAAACAGGAAAAAAAGTTTGAAGCGAACTTCCCAACGGTTGCAGAAATAAAGCAGGTTTATCATCAGCTTGCTAATTATTACAACCTGGCCTACGAGGCCGGCGAGGGCTTAAGCTTTGACCTTGACCTGGGTGAGTTTTGCACCCGCTTTAAACTGGAAGCCACAAAAACCTTAAACGCCCTGAAATTTTTAGAACAGGACGAATACCTGTCTTTTAATGAAAGTGTGTTTCTGCCATCTCGGTTTAAGTTTATGGTAATGAATGAGGAACTGTATAATTTTCAGATCCAAAACCCGGGCTGGGATCCATTTATAAAAACCATATTACGATCATACGGCGGGGCATTTGAGAATTATGTGAGCCTGCGCGAATTTGACCTTGCGAAGAGAACAAACTTAAACGTACAGCAGGTGATTGACGGCCTACAGCAATTGCAGCAGTTTAGGATTTTGAATTACCTGCAGCAAACCGACCTGCCACAGGTAACTTTTTTAAAACCACGGCAGCAGGCTGCATCCTTATACATTAACAAGGCTGCAATTGAACAAAGAATGGCAGCTTACCGAAAAAAAATGGAAGCGGTTTTTACCTACGCCGAACGTAAAAAATGCCGTAGCCAGATGCTGCTTGCTTACTTTGGAGAAACAGATGCTGACAAATGCGGGGTTTGCGACATTTGCCTGGAAGAAAAACGAAGTAAAAATGCAAGTGAAATTTTTGATGATCTCAGTAACGAGATCTTAAATGTGTTAAGTAAATCATCCCATGATCTTGCTTCCCTTGTTACAATAATAGATACCGGAACAGAAAAAGAACGCATAAGCACAATCAGGCTATTGCTGGATGCTGGGAAAATCAAATTTGCCGGTGATAAACTCGTGGTCTCTTAAGGTCTTATCTTTCAAAATACCCAAAAAGTAAGTTTCATTCTACTTTTAAACTTAGTGTTTAAATTACACTAAGATGAAAAATTTCGTCGATAAATGTTGCACTTTTGTAGTGAAAAATAAGGCGTATATCTATTAAACCAAAATTTCTTGTAACGTTTTAAAAAGGGATGCGTCTTATGGTTGTATTTAGAAAATAAAAAATACAATTAATTGACAATCAAAATATTAAAAAAATGAAATCTTTATTTTTAACCATAGTTACTGCAGTGATTGTAGTATTTGGAATTACAAATTTATCTTACGCAGCTAACACCAATAATGTAGTTGTAACCACCTTAACAGACATCAATAACATAAACAAGATCGAAGTTTATGGAAACGTTGAACTTTATGTTTCTGACGGTCCATCAGACCAGGTAAAAGTATACAATCAATATTATGGCGAAAGCGCATTGGTACAAAACCGCAACGGTGTATTGCGTATATCATCTTACAAAAACGAAAAACTGATAGTTTGGGTTACTGCGAACGATCTGCGTAACATCTCAGTTTTTGACAACTCAGAAGTTAAATCATTCGGCGCGCTTTCTAACATCGAACTTAATGTAGATCTGCATAACAACGCATCTGCAAAACTTAACCTTGACACATATAAGGCAAGTGTTACAGTAAATGATCACGCAAAAGCCGACCTTAGCGGAAATTCAACTGAATTTAACCTGAATCGCGCCGTGTCATCAAGCGTAAACAACTTTAATTTCGCAGCTAAATATTACAACGAAAATAAGATCAGCAGTGCCGCAACACTTCAGGAAATGGCTGGTATATAAGCATTACTTTTGCAAAAGTTCACTATATATTACGGAAAGCTATCTGTTAAACAGGTGGCTTTTTTTGTATAAAGAAGAATTTGAAGCTTGTAGATTAGATTGTGGGGTCTATTAAATCCGGAACAACATATTTTGGCCTTAGTTCATTCCTCCTTGTCCAGAAATAAATGGCAAACAGCACGCAGATAAACGGTACCACAGCTCCAAATTCATCTATGTAAAACTTGGTGTTGCTGTTAGCAACGGTGATGGGTGTGAAAAAGGACTGGATAAATAAGTTGTGACTTGCGTGAAGCATAACACCTGTCCATAAACTGCCCGAGCGTATTCTTAGCCAGGTGAATACGAAACTTATGCTTATTACCATTACCGTAAAACATGTTAGGCCATACCAGGCAGGGGCACCGTTATTGTAATCGCTAAAAATTAGTAAAGGATAATGCCAAACCGACCATATAATACCGCTAATGAGCGATGTTGCCGTATAGTTACTTTTTGTGCTTGCATAAAGCTCGGGTACTAAAAAGCCGCGCCAGCCAATTTCTTCGCCCAATGCGGTAGACATACTGCCAATAAGACCGATAACGCCGTTTACCACAAAAAATATTGGAATAAAGACACTTTGCGGCAAACCCGACCAGCCCAGTGAACTTGCTGCATCGCTAACGAATTTATGATCATAAAAAATACCCCACCCGGCAAACCATATGATAAGGTAGGCTACTAAAGAATAAAGGAGGGGGATAAAATAGCCCCAGGATATGTATTTTGCCTTGCCCCATTTCCAGGCGAGCGTCCAGATATTTCGTTTCAATATGGAACATGTAACAAGTGTTGCAAGAGCAGGGCACCACATAATTCCGTAGCCATATATTCGTGCTCCAATTCGCCCTGTACCCTGGTGTATGGTTAATATCCAAACAATTATGCTAAACAGCAGCGTAAATAACAGGTAAATGAATACGGCCCTGCGATGCGGGTTGGATGCGGTTGTGTTCAATGTCAGATTGTATTTTGTTTAAATATATAAATATCGATACAAGTTATTGATCTAAGTCTCTAAAAAAAATTAGATATTTAAAATTAAAATATGCCAATGAAATTTATAATTCTAAATACTAATCCGCTTTTAATTATTAATAAGCCGGTATTCAGTCTACCTAAACGGATTTTAAAAAGCTGGCGAATGAAACTCGTGATCTGTTATCACTTGTTGGTGGATTGAAAGATACCTACCGCATCATCCAAAACGGACTTTCTTTAAATCCCTTACCTCAAACAATCTAACATGTTTAACGTAGTTGATTTATGGTTTACAGCTTAGGTAGGTTAAAGAGAAATACGTTTAATTTTTGTGCGTTTGCGTTGTTGGCAGCAAGTATTTGTGGCTGCGTGCATAATGATTCTTCAAAAAGTACTAAAACGGCTGAAAATGCGCCGCTCTGGTACATGAACAGTGTTATTTATAACGTGGATGTTTCTGTATTTAAAGACAGTAACGGCGATGGCGTAGGGGACTTTAACGGCTTAACGCAGGAGCTTGGTTATTTAAAATCGTTAGGTGTGGATATGATCTGGTTGTCGCCTTTTCAGCCATCGCCGGGGCGCGACGACGGTTATGACATTACTGATTATTACCAGGTAGACCCGAAAAACGGCACACGTGCAGATTTCGATCATTTTATGCAGCAAGCTAAAAAGCTGCATTTAAAGGTAATTATGGACCTGGTGCTTAACCATACATCTATAGAACACCCATGGTTTAAACGGGCAGAGGCCGATACCAGTTCAGCTTACTTCAACTGGTACGTATGGAAGAAAAAACAACCTAAAGATTATAACAAAGGGATGGCTTTTCCAGGTATTCAAAGTGAAACCTGGACATATGACGAAGTATCCAAACATTATTATTTTCATCGTTTTTACGATTTTCAGCCCGATCTTAATTATGAAAACCTGGCGGTACAAAAAGAAAGCTTAAATATTGTCAGTTACTGGTTGAAGGCAGGGATGGACGGCTTTAGGTTAGATGCGGTACCATTTATTTTAGACCAACCCGAAAAAGGCGACGCTAAGGGAAACGAAATGTTCTACATTCTATCCAACCTTGAAAAAGAAACAAAAAAAATAAACCCAGATGCAATTTTATTGGGTGAAGCCAATGTTCCGCCAAAGGAAAGCGGCGAATACTTCGGGCAAAATGGCACTCGTTTGCAAATGATGTTTAATTTTTACGCTAATCAATTTCTGTTTTATTCGCTTGCAGATGGCAGTACCGGTAAATTTAAAACTGCCTTGCGCGAAACGCAAAACAAGCCGGCCCAGGCGCAGTGGGCATGGTTTTTAAGAAATCATGATGAGATTGATCTTGGCCGCTTGTCATCCTCCGAGCGAAATGAAGTTTATAAGGTTATGGGGCCCGAAAAAAATATGCAACTATACAAACGGGGCATAAGGCGCAGGCTGGCGCCCATGGTTGGCAATAAGAATGAGATTAAATTTTGTTATGCTTTGCTTTACTCATTGCCCGGCGCACCGGTTATCCGTTATGGAGAAGAACTTGGTATGGGCGAAGATTTGACATTACAGGAACGCTTGTCGGTTCGTACGCCTATGCAATGGTCTGATACGCTTAATGCAGGGTTTACTACGGCCAAACAAGCTTTCAGGGCAGTGATCAGCTCCGGTGATTACAGTTACAAAAAGGTTAACGAAGCCGCCGAAGAAAAAGACCCCAATTCGCTGCTTAACTTTATTAAAAATATTATAGCAGTAAGAAAACAATGCCCGGAAATAGGCCTCGGCAAATGGCAGGTTTTAGATACCGATAACGATAAAGCACTTGCAATAAAATATGAATACAAAGGCAAAATGCTAATAACGGTTTATAATTTTAGCAAAGAGGCGTTGTCTGTAACCGTTAAGGACACATCAACGACAAATGCTAAGCTAACAGGGTTATTGAACATTAAAGACTCGAAAAGTATATCAGACGCTAAATTTAAAGCCAATCTCCCGGCTTATGGGTGTCAGTGGTATCGCGTATATTAATTAACAGCCGCGGGTTTCCATATTCTTTTACCGCAGTTGGAGCAATCTGTATCAAGGTTTTCATCTTTTTTACGGAGCAAGCCGCAATTGCCGCAGGTAACCATGTCATCAGATTTTTTTTGCCGGTCGTAATACTCTTTGTCCCATTCTGGTACCACGGAGAGGCCGGGCCCGGGATTGTCATTTTTTAATAAGGTAAAGGAGCCATTTGCTTCTATGTAAAAGCGACGCACCTCGCCAAGCTGTTTGATTCCTTGCGAACGCAATTGCGCATTTATTCTTTGCGGAGTTAACCGCGACTCAAGCATTACATTCATATCGATAACCGAATTTTTAATCAGCATGCCGATGTTTCCCTGCGCCAGTTTTTCAAAATTCTGATTGCCGAAGGCCTTAGCCGATAGCCACCTCTCCAGGTAAACCACCACAAAGGCTATAACAATGGCCGGCAATATTCCCCGCTCAGGGGATTGCAGCGGAATACCTATTGCCGCAGCTAACGATACCAAAGCGGTCATTTCACTTCGTCCTAATTGCGACGACATGCGCTTGCCCATCAATCTCAACGAGATCACCAGCAGGATGTATACAAAAAGGCATCGTAGCGTTAATTCTATATAAAACTGGGCCGGAACCTGCCCCACTAAAATCCTTTTCCAGTCCGTTATATGTATATCAGTTGGTTTCATATCAGCTTGCTTCAATCCACTCGTGTTGGCCGCAATCTTCGCATTGGTGATTTTTTTCGGTTTTAGTTACATAACCGCAGTTTACACAGGCCATCAATTCTATAAGCGGTTGTTTCTCATTAAAAATATCCCGGTCGTCTGGAGGGGCAATAGTAAGGCCGGGCCGTTTTTCTGTAGCCTTATAAAGGCTAAAAATGCCTCCCGCCTCCAGGTAAAGGCGATCTACCATGCCAAGGTTAAAAGTGCCGCCCTGGCGTAGCTCGGCAAAAATCTGCTGCCTGGTAATTCTTGATTTTTTCATTTGCTCCAGTTGCAGCACTCCATCTTTTATTAACAAACTTGTTGAGCCCTGGCTCAAGCGCTCAAAGGCTGCGCTTTTAAACTCTATCCATCCCAGGCCTCTTTGAAAAACAAGGGTTATAAATAAAAGGGTAAGTCCTTGAAGTAAACCGCGGTCGGGCTCTTGCATAGGTACGGATGCAATAGCACCCAAGGTAAGCAAAATGGTCATTTCATTGATGGTAAGCTGCCCGCTCATACGCTTACCTAACCAGCGAACCGTAAAAAGTACGGCCACATAAATAACAAAGGTTCTGAAAAATACCTCTATCAAAAACTCCGGTGGAGCTTCGCCAAACAAAATTCGCTTAACATCATCCAGCCTAAATACATTCTTGTCCATGTTTTGCGATGCGCAATTTTAATGCTCAGATAAATATTTTAATCTGAACTAAAATTTAAACATTGCAAACAGGCAATAGTTTGTAACGATTTACCCTATTCATTATTAATTTATCACCATTTATTGTTTTAAATTATCAGTAATGTGTAAGGTTTATAAGACTTCGCATTAAAATTAAATGTTAACAAATTGTTGTGTTTAACTTTGTTAATATTAAGATTAGTTTATAATATGTTTAAAAAAGTGGGAATAGTGCTGTTCCTTCTGATAACACAGCTGTCAGTTAAAGCGCAAAACGACTGGGTATTAAGTACCGATAAAAACGGTATAAAGGTATATACCAGTATAATGCAGGGTTCGAAAATTAAGGCTGTAAAGGTGGAATGTTCTTTTAATGCAAGCCTATCGCAGTTTGTAGCTGTATTGTTTGATATTAAAAACACAAAGGATTGGGTATACCACACAAAATCGTGCGAATTGGTTAAACAGGTATCGCCGACAGAGCTTTACTATTATTCGGAGATCAATTTACCATGGCCGGCCGAAAATCGCGATTTTGTGGCGCATTTAACGCTTACTCAAAACCCGGAAAATAAGGTGGTAACGATAGATGGCCCATCGGTACCGGGACTTGTAGAGCAGAAGAAAAAGATTGTCCGTATAGAAAATTCCAAAGGCAAGTGGGTGATAACACCCACTGTTGGAAATACCATAAAGGTAGAATATAGCCTTCATGTAGACCCGGGAGGTTCATTGCCTGCATGGCTTGTAAATATGTTTGCTGCCGAAGGCCCGACGCAGATATTTGAAAATTTGAAAATTCAACTGCAAAAGCCACAGTACAGAAACGCATCGCTTCCCTTTATAAAGAATTAGATACTTTGCTATATTTGATTTTCGCAAATATAAAAGTATGACCATTGCTACTATTGAAGATTTTTATAAAGAAACGGCATCGCTCATTCCGGAGGGTATCAACAAAGAGATAGGACATTTCAATGTTTTTAAGATCGATGACATTGTGGCTATGGCGCGCAAAAGATCTTTTCCGTCTATGCCTTATAACAGGCGAGCTTACTACAAGATAAGCCTGATACACGGGCGTAATAAAGCCGAGTATGCCGATAAGGTAATTGATATAGAAAGCAATGCTTTGTTATTTGCAACACCCCGCATACCTTATAACTATGTTCCGCAGGATGACAATCAATCCGGTTATTTCTGCATTTTTACCGATGAGTTTTTGCTGCCGTCTAAAACAGGCGTATTGCTTGATGATCTGCCTATCTTTCAGCCGGGCGGTTACCCGATCTTTCAACTGTCTGAAGAAGAGGCAAGCGAGCTGTTGTTGATATTTGCCAAAATGTACAAGGAGATATCATCCAATTATGCTTATAAGTATGACTTGTTGCGCAATTATGTTTTAGAATTGGTGCATTACGGACAAAAGCTGCAACCGGCAACAGCACTCTACCCATCACATACGGCCTCGGCAAGGGTATCATCCTTGTTTATAGAATTGCTCGAAAGGCAGTTTCCTATCGAGTCACCAAATCAGAAACTAAAATTACGCACTGCAAAAGATTATGCCGACCGTTTGGCTGTACACGTAAATCATTTAAATAAGGTATTGAAAGAAAATACAGGCAAAACCACTACAGATATTATCAGCAGCAGAATAGTACAGGAAGCCAAAATTCTGCTTAAACAAACCGACTGGAATATATCAGAGATCTCCTACAGCCTGGGCTTTGAGCAGGTGGCTCATTTTTCCAACTTTTTCAGGAAGCAAACATCTGTCGCTCCAATTACTTTCAGGGCTTAGGCAAAATCGACACGCAGGATTTGAATTTTGCAAACAATAGATTGATGTTTGCAAACGCCTGCTAAACAATGCAGCCTACATTTGTTGTAACAAAAAATAGAACAAATGTCAGCAACAAACAAAATTGCCCTGGTAACCGGCGGCAGCCGCGGGCTAGGTAAAAACATGGTACAAAGCCTTGCAAAAAAAGGTATTAACGTAATACTCACTTACAATAGCAAAAAAGACGAAGCGCTTGCTGTGGCAGCAGAAGTAGAAAAAGCCGGGTTAAAGGCTGCAGCCATTCAGCTTAATGCAGGTGACGTTAAAAGCTTTGATAACTTCCTTGAGCAGGTACAATCTGTTTTAAAAGAAACTTTTAATGCAGAGAAATTCGACTTCCTGATCAACAACGCAGGTATTGGTGTTAATGCACCTTTTGCAGAAACTAAAGAAGAAGATTTTGATCTGCTGCTAAATATTCACTTTAAAGGCGTTTACTTTCTTACTCAAAAAGCGCTGCCTTTAATAAATGATGGTGGTCGCATCGTTAATCTTTCAAGCGGTTTAGCCCGTTTTGCAGGCCCGGGATTTTCTGCCTATGCAGCTATGAAAGGAGCTGTAGAAACCCTAACAAAGTATCAGGCTAAGGAATTAGGTGCACGTGGTATAGCTGTTAATGTTGTAGCCCCGGGTGCAATTGAAACAGATTTTGGCGGCGGTGCTGTAAGGGACAATCCGCAATACAATAACTATGTTAAATCGGTTACTGCATTGGGCAGAGCTGGTTTGCCGGATGATATTGGCGGTGTGGTTGCCTTTTTGTGTACCGAAGAAGCAAGATGGATCAACGGCCAGCGTATCGAGGTATCGGGTGGTATGAACTTATAATCTCAGGAAAATAAAAAAGCGAAGCAGTTCTTAGATAAGGTAACTGCTTCGCTTTTATTATTAAGACAATTGTTAGTATGCCGGAGGAGCCTGGTAACCAGAAAATGAACCTTCTATAGCATTGTTTATCTGTTTTTTAAATTCATAAGGTTGGGCGATAGGGCTAAAGGTTTCTGTAACGCCGCCCGATGTTATAATGATATCGCCGTAATCAAATATTCTGCCCATCACACTTTGGTCAACCCGCAAGCCTTCTGCACGGTTAAGTTGTAACTCAGTCAACTTTCTTTTAACGGCACCTGTTTTAAGCATTACGCGCCGGTTTGTAACAGCAAACTCAGATGAGCTGGAACGGGCGTAAGCTTTTAATACAATAATGATGCTGATTAAGCTCATTAATCCTCCTATAGTATATCCTGTATCACTTTTAAGGATAAAGCTGATAACAAGCCCTAATATGAACAATAAGATTCCTTTGAGGTAAATCCACCAATGTAATTTTGCTTTGTAAAGAATACGTTCGTTTACGGCCAGGTTTTTTTCAATAAAACTCATTTCTTGTTATTTTAAATAGAAGGCAAAAGTCTTAAAATTTGTCAATATCTCCATCGCTTGGCACGAATTTACTTCGTTGTAAAAGGCTATTCATGAGAATTTTCACCGCAAATATTTCTGCACTCACCGACAAAATCCCTGCATGCGCCTAATAGAGGCCCTTTTGCTGTAACGTAATGTATCTGGCATCGTCCTATTGGTGTATTTAGAAACAAAAATAATTAATTGACAATCAAAATATTAAGATCATGAAAACTCAAATTGTAACCGTATTCGCTGCCATTGTCTTAACCGCAGGAATCACTAAAAATGTAACAGCAGCCCCGGTAAAAAATGAAACCATAACAGTTTTAAACGACGTTGCCGGGATTAATAAGATAGAAATTTATGGAAACGTTGAACTGTACATATCAGACGGCCCTGCCGATGAGGTTAAAGTTTACGACAAATACTATAGCGACAACGCACTGGTTCAAAATAAAAACGGGGTGCTGCGCATATCATCCTACAAAAAGGAAAAAATGATTGTTTGGGTAACTGCAAATGATTTGCGCGCCGTATCTGCTTTTGACAACGCCCAGGTAAAATCATTTGGTAATCTGTCAAAAATTGAATTTGCTGTTGATCTGCATAACAATGCTACTGCACAATTAAAGTTGGATGCTTACAGCACATCTGTAATTGTTAACGATAAGGCCAAAGCCAGCCTGAGCGGCAGCACAAGCGAATATGAACTTAAATATGCAAACACGCTTAACGTAGATCAGCAAAATTTTAAGGCAAAACACCAGGTAGAAACCAATATTGCTTTAACAAACTTGAAAGCTGCTGAAACTGACGAACTTGCTGATTTAAGGTAAAAGAAAGCAACTTTAAAACATACCGGGTGTGTGAGTGAAAAACAGGAAGCGGGTTGTGAAATATCTGTTTCCTGTTTTTGTGTTTTTGAACAACGTAAGCCGTTTCAGTTTTAATATTTTTTCCTACCTTTGCCCCTCCAAAAGCCGGCGCTTATAGTAACGATTAAGTGAAATGCCGGTATAAAAAATTAAAGTTTAAATACCGTTTAACGATGAACATTTCACAGGAAAAAATTGATGACCTTAATGCGGTTGTAACCATCAATATTAATCCAGAAGATTATCAGCCGCGCGTTGATAAAGCAATAAAAGATCATGCGAAAAAGGCCAACATCCCGGGTTTCCGCAAGGGTATGGTGCCTGCATCGCATATAAAAAGAATGTACGGAAAAAGCATCCTTGTTGACGAGATCAACAACATGCTTTCTGATACTTTAAACAAATACCTGGAAGATGAGCAGCTTGAAGTATTAGGCCAGCCGCTTCCAAAACGTGGCGACGAGCAGGAATACAATTGGGATTTTGCTGATAATTTTGAGTTTAACTACGAAGTAGGCTTAGCACCTGCTTTTGATATCAATTTTTCTGCGGATGATAAATTGACCCAGTATGTAATTAAGGTTGACGAAGAAACTTTAGCAGCAAGGATCAAAAATATCCGTCGCAGCTATGGCAAAATGACAAATCCTGACGTATCGGCAGAGGATGACGTGCTTTATTCTGAATTGGTTCAGCTTTCTCCTGATGGTTCTGTTTTTGATGGAGGCATCAGCAATACAACATCTGTTCGCCTTGATCAGATACAGGACGAAGCCATTAAAGTATCGTTAATTGGTTTGAAAAAGGATGATGTTGTTACGTTTGATATTCAGAAAGCTTTTAATAATGATGCTGCAAAAGTAGCCGGCTTATTAAAGATAGACGAAGATGCAGCAGAAGAGTTGAAATCAAACTTCCGTCTTACAGTTAAAAATGTTAACCGTTTAGACGAAAGCGATTTAAACCAGGAGTTCTTTGATAAATTATTTGGTGAAGGTACCGTAACTACCGAAGAAGAGTTCAGGGCTAAGATCACTGCCGAAATTGAGGCAATGATGGTTCAGGATTCTGAAAGGAAATTACAGGAAGATATCTATCAGTACAGCCTTAACAAAGTTCAGTTTGAACTGCCCGACGAATTTTTAAAACGTTGGTTACAGGCAACTAACGAAAAGCTTACCGAAGAAGAATTAACCGGCGGTTATGCTGATTTTGCAAAGAACCTTAAATGGACTTTGATAGAAAATAAAATTGTAAGCCAGAATAACATCGAAATTAAATATGAAGATGTTTTTGAACTGGCAAAACAACGTTTAGATCAGCAGTTCAGGATGTACAGCCCGCAGGCGTTGCCTGAAGAGCAGTTAGGCCAGTACACTGTGCAATACCTGCAGAATAAGGATAACGCAAACAAAATTTTTGAAGAAGTAAAAGCTTTGCAAGTATTTGATTACATAAAAAGCGTTGTTACTTTAGAACAAAAAGAAATCTCTTATACAGATTTTAGCAAACTGTTTGAAAAAGCGGCTTAATTGATAGCCGGCGTTAAAAGTCGGCTTATAAATTAAAATACACCGGATGTCATTTTAATCGGCTTCACAATAGCCTGGTTAAAATGACATTTGTTTTTTAAGGGTATTTGCTTCGCCCAATAAATTTACTTTTTAAAAACTTTATGGTTCTAAAAGTATTCAAGTAAAAACTATATTTAACGCGAACTAACAATTCGCAAATTATTAAACAATAAATAATCATGAGCAGTAACATCGATAAAAACGAGTTCAGAAAATATGCGGTTAAACATCACCGCATTAACAGCCTGTATGTAGATAAATATATTGCCGGGGTTGAAAGGGCTCACATGCCTTCGGCTGGTTTTACCACCGTGCCAACCGGTATGACACCTAATATTATTGAAGAGCGCCAGTTTAACGTTGCGGTAATGGACGTTTTCTCGCGCCTTATGATGGATCGTATCATCTTTCTGGGTGATGCAATTTATGAAGGCATTGCAAATGTTATCCAGGCACAATTGTTATTCCTGCAATCGGCAGATAACAAACGCGATATCCAGATCTATATCAACTCACCTGGTGGTTCGGTTTATGCCGGTTTAGGTATATATGATACCATGCAGTTTATATCAAATGATGTTGCTACAATCTGTACAGGTATGGCAGCTTCAATGGCGGCAGTATTGCTTTGTGCAGGTACGGCAGGCAAAAGGGCAGCATTGCCGCATTCAAGGGTGATGATTCACCAGCCATCTGGCGGTGCGCAGGGCCAACAGTCTGATATAGAAATTACGTATCATGAAATTACCAAACTTAAGAAAGAGTTGTACCAGATCATAGCAGATCACAGCGGTGCACCTTACGAAAAAGTATGGGAAGCATCAGACCGTGACCACTGGATGATAGCCGAAGAAGCCAAAGAATTTGGTATGGTTGATGAAATTTTGCGCAACAGCAGCACAAAAAAGTAATTTTGTAGTTATATAGAAAACCCGGGCCAACCATCTTTTTGAAAGATAAGGCCCGGATTATTTAAAAAGCTACTTAATAGTTGGTAACTTTTACATTTCGCAACAATTTGTTAATTTTGATTACTAATTAATTATTACCAATGAATAAAAACAGCAAGGAAATCAGATGTTCGTTTTGCGGAGCTGGTAAGCAGGATTCCCTGATGCTGATAGCAGGGCTTGATGCACATATTTGCGATAAATGCGTAAACCAAGCTAACGAAATACTGGCAGAGGAGCTTAAGGTTAGGAAGGTGAAAACATCACCGGCTACACCGGCTGCATTAAAGCCGGCTGAAATTAAGGCCCACCTGGATCAGTATGTGATAGGGCAGGACGATGCAAAGAAAATATTATCTGTTGCTGTTTATAATCATTACAAGCGCTTAAACCAGCGCATGGATAAAGATGAAGTTGAGATTGAAAAATCAAACATCATTATGGTTGGTGAAACCGGTACTGGTAAAACACTGCTGGCCAAAACCCTTGCAAAAATATTAAATGTTCCCTTCTGCATTTGCGATGCTACCGTTTTAACCGAAGCCGGCTACGTAGGCGAGGACGTTGAAAGTATATTAACCCGTTTGCTGCAATCTGCAGATTATGATGTGGCAACTGCCGAGAGAGGCATTGTTTATATTGATGAGGTTGATAAAATTGCCCGTAAAAGTGATAATGCATCTATTACCCGCGACGTTTCCGGCGAGGGTGTGCAGCAGGCGCTTTTAAAGATCCTGGAAGGTACCATGGTAAATGTACCACCACAAGGCGGCCGCAAGCATCCCGATCAGAAAATGATCACTGTAAACACCAATAATATTCTATTTATTTGCGGTGGAGCATTTGATGGCATTGAGAGAAGAATTGCCAACAGGTTACGTACCCAAACGGTAGGTTATAAGTTAAAACGTGAAGATAACGAGGTAGACCTCAAAAATCTTTATAAATACATAACGCCACAGGATTTAAAATCTTTCGGTTTAATACCGGAATTGATTGGCCGCTTGCCGGTGCTTACTTACTTAAATCCGCTGGATAGGGAAGCATTGCACAACATCCTTACCGAGCCTAAAAACTCGCTGTTAAAACAGTACAAGAAATTATTTGAGTACGAAGGCGTTAAGCTTGAGTTTGACAATGAGGTACTTGATTTTATTGTAGATAAGGCCGTTGAGTTTAAATTGGGCGCGCGTGGTTTAAGATCAATTTGCGAGGCGATTATGATCGATGCCATGTTTGAAATTCCTTCTAAAAAGGATGCTAAACGCCTTAACGTAACGCTGGAATACGCACACGAGAAATTTGAAAAATCTGATCTTAAAAAATTAAAGGTAGCTTAATACAGGTTTACAGCCGTATACTTATATTCGTTATAACAATATGCCCTGGTTAATACCGGGGTTTGTTGTATAAAAACAATTCAATTACCTTAAACAGCGTCATAATAAATTTAAAATGAACGAACACTTAGACGTTAAAAAAGACGAAACTCCGCAAACCCCTAAAGTTAAGGAAGTACATACCCCGGTAACGCCGGGCTTAAAAACAAAGCAGGCTATTGTATCAAACTGGCTGCCGCGTTACACAGGCAGGCCGTTAGCCGATTTTGGCGATTATATCATCCTTACCAATTTTTCAAAATATATACAGCTGTTTTCCGAGTGGCATGATAGCGCACCGATATTGGGCATAGACAAGCCTATGCAAAGCGTTACGGCAAATGGTATTACCATCATCAATTTTGGTATGGGCAGTTCTGTTGCAGCAACTATTATGGACCTGCTTACCGCCGTTAACCCTAAAGCAGTAATATTTTTAGGTAAATGCGGCGGACTTAAAAAGAAGAGCAACGTAGGCGACTTGATATTGCCTATAGCCGCCATAAGGGGCGAAGGCACATCAAACGATTATTTGCCTGCCGAAGTACCCGCATTGCCCGCTTTTGCGCTTCAGAAAGCCATATCAACCACCATTCGTGATTATGGCCGCGATTACTGGACAGGTACCTGTTATACTACCAACCGCCGCGTTTGGGAGCATGATAAAGTATTTAAAAAATACCTGAAAGAGTTAAGGGCCATGGCGGTGGATATGGAAACTGCCACCATTTTCACTACAGGCTTTGCTAACAAAATACCTACCGGCGCTTTGTTATTAGTTTCCGATCAGCCCATGATTCCGGAAGGTGTTAAAACTGCAGAAAGTGATTCAAGCGTTACAGAGAAGTACGTTGAAACCCATCTGCATATAGGCATTGAGTCATTGAAACAATTGATAAATAACGGACTTACTGTAAAGCACCTCATATTCTAAGTAGTTTACAAGTTAAACTTCCATAACAGATATTTAAATTAAGAAACGTACTTTTGGGCTATAGTCCGCTTACACTACCGGATTTATAGACTTTTTGCATATGTGGTACGATAATATACTGGATACCATTGGTAACACGCCGATGGTTAAGCTTAATAAGATAGTAAAAGACATCCCGGCAACGGTTTTAGGCAAGATAGAAACCACCAATCCGGGCAACTCCATCAAAGACCGTATGGCGCTTAAAATGATTGAGGATGCTGAAAAAAGTGGAAAACTGAAACCCGGCGGAACAATCATTGAAGGTACCTCTGGCAATACCGGGATGGGTTTAGCTATCGCCGCAGTTATAAAAGGCTATAAATGTATTTTTACCAGTACGGATAAACAGTCGAAAGAGAAGTTCGATGCTTTGCGTGCCTTTGGCGCAGAAGTGATTGTTTGCCCGACCAACGTTGAACCCGAAGATCCGCGTTCCTATTATTCGGTTTCATCACGGCTTGAAAGGGAGGTTCCTAATTCTTGGAAACCTAACCAGTATGATAACCTGTCAAATTCCCAGGCACATTATGAATCTACCGGCCCCGAGATATGGGAACAAACAGAAGGTAAGATAACGCACCTGGTAGCGGGGGTTGGTACCGGTGGTACCATTTCGGGCATAGCAAAGTATCTGAAGGAGAAGAATCCTGCAATACAGGTTTTAGGCATAGACACCTTTGGTTCAGTATTTAAAAAATATAAGGAAACCGGTGTATTTGATAAGAACGAGATCTATCCATACATAACAGAGGGTATTGGAGAAGACTTTTTACCACAAAATGTTGACTTTAGCCTGATTGATTATTTTGAGAAAGTAACAGATAAAGATGCCGCTTTAATGACCCGCGAAATAGCCCGTAAAGAAGGCATTTTTGCAGGTAACTCTACAGGTGCCGCAATCGCCGGTGTTTTGCAGATGAAAGACAGGTTTAAAGAAGGTGACGTAGTGGTGGTTATTTTCCCTGATCACGGCTCGCGTTATATGGCCAAAATGTTCAGCGATGATTGGCTGCGTGATCGTGGTTTCTTAAAGGACGAGAAGCTTACCGCAAACGATATTATCCGTAAAAAGGAAAGTCAGCAAATCATTACCATAGATTGCGAGAAAACTGTTCTTGAGGCGATCAATACAATTAAATCTTTAAATATTTCGCAAATACCCGTTACGCAGAAAGGGATGGTTGTAGGTAAGATAACCGAAAGCGATATCCTTAATTCTTTGATAGAAAATCCTTCTATCAAGTCTCAGCCGGTAAAAAATATATCCACCAGTCCGTTTCCTTTTGTTGACTTGAACACATCCATTGATAAAATATCAACGATGATCAATAAGGATAATATTGCTGTGCTTGTAGAAACTAATGGGCAAATTGAGATTATTACGCAGTATGATATTATAAACGCGATATCGGGGTGAGATTTTAAAGAGAACTTACAGCTTCGAGATAGACTATGAAATATTTAATTTTGTCGTTGTTCATCTTAAATTTATTTTCTTGTAAAAAGCCTAATACGCAGTTAGATATTAATACTGCTCGACGTGAATTAAAGGATGCCTTAAGCGAAAACAAGGGCGTATCATTTTTTGTGACAAACAATACATTCAGTAAAAAAAAAGCAATTGACGCTGCAGAATCCTTACTTTTTAAAATTTATGGAAAGGATCAGATAATTAATGAAAGGCCTTACAATATCTATTTTATAGATGATTATTGGATTTTATCTGGTAGTATGCCTGACAAGTATAGCTTTGGTGGCGTTTTCCTGATTGTTTTTTCATCTAAAAACGGGCGAGTGATTAAATTAACACACGGGAAATAGGATCTGCGTTAATCGCGATCTTCCCTTTCCCTGCGTTCCCATTCAGCAGCGTCTCCAAATGATGAAGGACCGGACGCTTTGAATTCAAGGATGAATTTTTTAAACTCTTCTTTATTTTTCTTTTCCTTTATTTCGCCACGTTCTTCAATAGCCACATCAAGCTCATTCGCCAGGGCCTTAATCTTTTCTATGCTGGTTTTGTTGTTTGTTGTTAAAATAAGTTCCATAATATTTACAGAATCACCTTTATCAAATATAGCAAAATTAAATCACATGAATTTTTGAGTGATGAGTCTGTTTACTATCTTAAATTTTAGATTTAACGTAAACCGAATAATAATAATATACGCTACCACTTCTTAAAAATTACAAAAACCGCAAGTACGATCAATCCGAAGCCTACCAGGTGATTCCATCCTAATTTTTCTGATTTAAAAAATATAATGGTAAATATCATGAATACAGTTAGCGTAATAGCTTCTTGTATGGTTTTTAATTGAACAAGGCTAAAGGGGCCGCCATCGTCCTTAAAACCGGCGCGGTTTGCCGGCACCTGGAAAGAATATTCAAATAATGCAAGGCCCCAGCTAATCAGGATAACGGCCACCAACCCCAGATTTTTACCCCACGAATAATCTTTAAATTTCAGATGCCCGTACCAGGCAAAGGTCATAAAGGTGTTTGAGATGAAAAGGAAAATGATAGTTTTAAGCCCGCGCATAAATAAATTGTTTTTATCTATACTTTAAACAGGCAAATTTGTTTTAAAGCAAAAAGGCGAAAGATCAGATCCTTCGCCTTTTTGCTTTCTTGAATATTGTGTGATCAAATACGTTTAATATTGGCACCCAGCGCAATAAGCCGCTGATCAATGTGCTGGTAACCGCGCTCAATCTGTTCAATATTGTAAATAGTTGATTTACCTTTTGCAGATAAAGCAGCTATCAGCAATGATACCCCGGCGCGAATATCGGGAGAGGTCATTGATATACCACGTAATTGAACCTGTTTGTCCAAACCGATAACTGTAGCACGGTGCGGATCGCATAAGATGATCTGCGCACCCATATCCAGCAGTTTATCTACAAAGAACAGGCGGCTTTCAAACATTTTTTGATGTATCAGTACCGAACCTTTTGCCTGTATGGCTACAACAAGGCAAATGCTCAACAAATCGGGGGTAAAACCCGGCCATGGTGAATCGGCAATGGTCATGATAGAACCATCAATGAATGTTTCTATTTCATAATGCTTTTGTGCGGGAATATAAATATCATCGCCGCGCAGTTCCATTTTAATACCTAATCTTCTAAAAACGTCCGGAATCATTCCCAGTTCTTTATATTGTACGTCTTTTATAGTGATTTCGGACTCTGTCATTGCAGCAAGGCCAATGAATGAGCCGATTTCTATCATATCAGGCAACAAACGATGCTCGGTGCCGCTTAATTCAGTAACACCTTCAATGGTAAGCAGATTAGACCCTATACCGCTTATTTTTGCACCCATGCGATTAAGCATTTTACAAAGCTGCTGCAAGTAAGGCTCGCAGGCTGCATTATAAATGGTTGTAACGCCTTTTGCTAAAACAGCGGCCATCACAATATTAGCAGTACCGGTAACAGAAGCCTCATCCAATAGAATGTAAGTGCCTTTAAGATTAGAGGCATCCACATTAAAAAATCCGTTTGATGGATCGTAATTAAACTGGGCGCCCAGTTTTTCAAAACCAAGAAAGTGCGTATCCAACCTGCGGCGGCCAATTTTATCGCCACCCGGCTTTGGGATAGAGGCTTTACCAAAACGGGCAAGTAATGGACCTACTATCATGATTGAGCCGCGCAGTCCACCGCCTTTTTCTTTAAAAGCATCCGACAGGAAAAAATCCAGGTCGATGTTTCTTGCTTCAAAGCTATAAGTATCTGGTGCAAGTTTTTCAACGGTGACACCCATATCGCCCAGCAGCTCTATCAGTTTATTTACGTCCTTAATATCAGGGATGTTGCTAATGGTCACTTTTTCGGCAGTTAACAACACTGCCGATATAACCTGTAATGCCTCGTTTTTGGCACCCTGCGGTATAATTTCTCCTTTTAACGGCGTTCCGCCTATAATTTCAAATGCGTTAGTCATAATTAGTTATGCTATCCATGGCCGATAGTTAACAGCTATGGTAATTGAATGGCAAAGCTATTAACTATCATTAATGTTCTATTAACTATAAAAGAAAAACAATTAATATTTTTTTGGCCCGCCGCCATTGCTTCGGCCACGGTTTTGGTTATTGTTGTTATTACGCGTGTTGTTATTGTTATTGCTGCGGCCGCGATTGTTTTGGTTATTATTGTTATTGTTGCGGCCACGGTTGTTTTGGTTGTTATGAGCAGCAGGGCGGTACTCAACCCGGTTAAGGTTAATGTTTTCTTCAAGTTTTAACTGTCCGTCTGACAGATGATTTAAGTCGGCTAATATGCTTTCGTCAGAAACAGAATCTTTATTCCATTGCACATAGGCCATTTTCATAAAGTTAGCTATAGCCTGCACCATGTGGCGCTTGCGATCGGCATCGTCAATGCTTTTTGCCTTTTCTATCATCAGCTCTATGGTTTTGCCATAATGCTTGTACTTGATGCGCTGGTGCGGGTATTTAAGTGGCTCAGGCTTTAAATGAATTGCCTCTACGGATGGTTTAGGATAAGGAGAGTCAACATCTATCTGGAAATTTGAGATGATATGCAAATGATCCCAAAGCTTGTGCTTAAAATCGGCAACGTCGCGCAGGTGTGGATTCAAAAATCCCATAAGGTCTATAACAACCTGGGCGTAGCGGTTACGCTCTTCCTTTGTAGGCAGGTTAACAATATATTTAACCATGTTTTGTACGTTACGGCCGTACTCAGATAGTATAAGTTTATTCCGCGTGGAATTATAATCGAATTGATCGGGCATAGTTATATTATGCTAGAGTGAATAAAAAATTTTGATGGTTAAAATCAGCGCAGACAAAATTTCCGGGAAGGTTGGAAATCAGAGGCTAAAGTTGAATGTTATACGAATAATTAACGCAAATTTAAGTTAAATGTGTTAAGCCAGCAAAAAAATAAACCGGTAACTGAAAATAAACCTGCGGCTGCTTAGCCGGTTGTTACTGCAAGCTAAATTATTAAGTTTGTAATATGTCGCAGGTCATTATTAAAAAGGTCGATATCTATCGCTTCAGCATACCTATGGAACCGTTTACCATAGCTACAGGTACAATGGATAACGCCCAGAACGTATTTATAAGGGTACATACGGATGCCGGATTTTACGGTGTTGGCGAATGCTCAGCTTTCCCCATGATAGTTGGTGAAACGCAAGATACCTGCCTAAGCATGGCCCGCGAATTCGCTAAACTATGGATAGGGCAGAATGCGCTTGATATACCCGGCCGGTTGCAACAGCTGCATGATTTTACCGCCGGCAATACCACAATTAAAAGCGCATTTGATATGGCGCTTTATGATATTGGGGCCAAAGAAGCGAATCTGCCTCTGTACCAATTTTTAGGCGGAGAAAAAAGGATTGTAGAATCTGACATAACCATAGGGATAGCCGAACCTGAAGCCATGGCAGAAAAAGCCATACAATTTAAACAACTTGGTGCCAATATACTTAAGGTAAAACTTGGCAAGGATGCCAGAACAGATGTGATTCGCGTAAAGCAGATACGGGAAGCTGTGGGCGACGATATGCAAATAAGGATAGACGCTAACCAGGGCTGGAGTTTTGACGATGCTACTTTTGCACTACAAGCAATTGGAAATTACAATGTAGCGTTTTGTGAGCAGCCGATGCGTACCTGGTATGATGATTTGCTGCCCGAATTGGTGAAGCTTTCGCCGGTTAAAATTATGGCCGATGAGAGTGTTTACAGTCATCACGATGCACGCAAGCAGATAAACAGTAGTTCTTGTAGTTACATTAATATTAAAATGGCAAAATCTGGCGGGATACACGAAGCCCGTAAAATCCACGACCTTGCTATGGAAAATGGAGTAGCGTGCATGATGGGCGGGATGCTGGAGAGCAGGATTGCTTTAAGTTCGAAACTTCATTTTGTTTACGCAAGCCCTAATATCAAATTTTACGACATGGATACCTGTATGCTGGGTCATTTGCAAGACCCTTGTAAAGGAGGAGTTATCTATAACGGTTATAAGCTTGATATAGCAGATGCCCCGGGTATCGGCGCGGATGCCGAGGATGCATTTTTAGAAAATTGCGAAAAATTTACGATAAGCTAAAAATTGAAAAGCCGAAACGTTTTAATGTTCCGGCTTTTACAATTAGTTATTTATGCTAACTATTTTTTCTTTTTGCCACTGCTTAAATCTTTAGCAGCTGAGCTTTTTTCTTGTTTTGATGCTTTTGGATCGCGCATCTCCTTGGATGCTTCGGTCTTTGATTTTTCTTTAGTTGCCATAATGGTAGATTTTTAGTTTGTTATTATAATGTTGTAATATCTAAAAATATGCCAAAAGTTAACTCAAGATAAAAACTTTATTAATTTAAGAAAAAACTAACTTAATTCTGCATAATATTTATGGAACAGCGGGATAGTTTCTATGCCCTTGTAGTAGTTGAAAATATCATACTTTTCATTTGGAGAATGCAAGGCGTCGCTGTCCAGTCCAAAGCCCATTAATACGGTTTTAATGCCTAATTCTGCTTCAAATAAGGCAACAATAGGGATGCTTCCGCCGCCGCGGGTAGGAATGGGTTCTTTGCCAAAAGATTCTGCAATAGCTTTTTGTGCTGCACGATAAGCTACGCTATCGGTAGGTGTAACCACCGGCTCGCCACCATGATGAGGTGTTACTTTTACTTTTACAGATTTTGGCGCGATACTATTAAAGTGATCTGTAAAAAGCTTAGTTATTTCTTCGGATGTTTGATTTGGTACTAAACGCATGGATATTTTTGCATACGCTTTTGACGGTAACACGGTTTTTGCACCCTCGCCGATGTAACCACCCCATATACCGTTTACTTCCAGTGTTGGCCTGGTGCCGGTTCGCTCAAAAGTAGAATATCCTTTTTCTCCCCAAAGCTCATCTATATCAAGGTCCTTTTTATACTCGGGTTCATCATAGGGAGCGCTATTTAAAGCTTGGCGTTCCGCATCGCTCAAGTCAATTACCTTATCATAAAAGCCCGGTATAGTGATATGATTATTTTCATCATGCATAGAGGCAATCATCTTAGCCAGTATGATAGCCGGGTTGGCGACTGCCCCGCCATACACCCCCGAATGCAGATCTCTATTTGGTCCGGTTACTTCAACCTCCAGGTAAGAAAGTCCCCGCAGCCCGGTTTCCAGTGATGGGTTTTCCATACTAATCATGGATGTATCGGATATTAACACAACATCGGCCTTTAATCTTTCTTTGTTTTCTTTAACGAAAATACTCAGGTTCGATGAGCCTACTTCTTCTTCACCCTCTATCATGAATTTGATATTACAAGGCAGGGTATCTGTTTGCATCATTAGCTCAAATGCCTTTACATGCATATAAAACTGTCCTTTATCATCACACGCACCACGCGCATAGATTTTACCATCACGAATGGTAGGTTCAAAAGGAGGGGTTTCCCACAATTCCAACGGATCGGCTGGCTGAACATCATAATGACCATAAACCAAAACAGTCGGTTTTGCAGCATCAATTATTTTTTCACCATATACTATAGGATTGCCTGCTGTTTGGCAAACTTCAACTTTTTCTGCGCCTGCCTCACTTAATTTTTCGGCTACGTAATCTGCTGTTTTTAAAACCTCGGGTTTATATTTGGGATCAGCACTAACCGATTGAAAGCGGAGTAATTCAAATAACTCATCTAACAATCGTTGCTTATTTGTTTCTACATACTGTTTTATCAACTCCATAAGTGATCAATTTTTAGCAAATATAGCTTTGTTCAATTTATTGCAAAAAAGAAACGGCTAGCGAAAAGCCAGCCGTTTCTTTAACTAATATTATATTATTAATTATATATTAAAATAAGTCGCCACTACCGGTGTTTTGTTTGTCGCCTTTCAGGTCACCGCTACCGGTGTTTTGTTTGTCACCATTCAAATCGCCGCTACCAGTGTTTTGTTTATCACCGTTCAGGTCGCCGCTACCAGTGTTTTGTTTATCACCGTTCAGGTCACCGCTGCCAGTGTTTTGTTTGTCAGCATTCAGGTCACCGCTGCCAGTGTTTTGTTTGTCAGCATTCAGGTCGCCGCTGCCAGTGTTCTGTTTGTCAGCATTTAAGTCGCCGCTGCCGGTATTTTGTTTGTCAGCATTCAGGTCGCCGCTGCCGGTGTTTTGTTTGTCAGCATTCAGGTCGCCGCTGCCAGTGTTTTGTTTGTCAGCATTTAAGTCGCCGCTACCAGTGTTCTGTTTGTCAGCATTTAGGTCACCGCTGCCAGTGTTC
>CAXSZR010000009.1:0-87683 GCA_964242385.1 uncultured Mucilaginibacter sp. | reverse complement strand
TATCTTTGCCCATGCAAGAAAAAATCCTCATTCTTGATTTCGGCTCGCAGTTTACACAACTGATAGCGCGCCGCGTCAGGGAACTCAATATCTACTGCGAGATTCACCCGTTCAATCATTTTCCTGAAATAGACAGCTCGGTAAGAGGTATTATCCTTTCCGGAAGCCCTTATTCGGTGAGGCAGGAAAATCCGCCTACTTTTGATTTTGAAAAATATCATGGCATACTGCCTATTTTAGGTGTTTGTTATGGTGCGCAATACATGGCGCATTTTCATGGTGGCGAGGTATTACCTTCCAGCACACGAGAATATGGAAGGGCAAACCTGCAGTTTATCAGCGAAGACAATCCGCTTTTCCGTATGGTAATGCCGGGCTCGCAGGTATGGATGTCGCATGCGGATACCATTGCAAGTATTGCAGACAATTTTGAGATCATTGCAAGTACTGATACCGTTGCGGTAGCAGCTTACCAGGTAAGCGGTACCCAGACTTACGGCATACAGTTTCATCCTGAAGTTACCCATAGTGTTGACGGCACCCAGTTACTGCACAATTTCCTGGTTGATATTTGCGGCTGCTCACAAAACTGGACCCCCGATTCATTTATTGAAACAACCATAGCCGCGCTTAAAGAAAAGTTAGGCAACGATAAGGTTGTGCTTGGCTTGTCTGGCGGTGTAGACTCTTCTGTTGCGGCGGTTTTGTTACATCATGCAATCGGCAAAAACCTGCATTGCATCTTTGTAGATAACGGCCTGCTGCGTAAAGATGAATATCAATCTGTACTGGATTCTTACCAGCATATGGGTTTAAATATAAAAGGTATAGATGCCAAACAGCGTTTTTATGATGCGCTTGCAGGCTTAACCGACCCGGAGAAGAAACGCAAGGCTATAGGCCGTGTGTTCATCGAAGTGTTTGACGATGCGGCACATGAAGTGCAGGATGTTAAATGGCTTGGCCAGGGCACCATCTATCCCGATGTGATCGAGTCGGTTTCTGTAAAGGGGCCATCGGCTACTATCAAATCGCACCATAATGTTGGCGGCCTTCCAGATTTCATGAAACTAAAAGTAGTGGAGCCACTGAACACTTTGTTTAAAGACGAGGTAAGACGCGTGGGAACTGCTTTAGGTATTGATCCGAATATTTTAGGGCGCCATCCGTTCCCGGGCCCGGGCTTGGCAATCAGGATCTTAGGCGAAGTTACCCCGCAAAAAGTTGATATATTACAACAGGCAGATGCAATTTACATCAACAATTTACGCTCTGCCGGTGTTTACGATAAGGTTTGGCAGGCCGGTGCTATTTATTTGCCGGTACAGTCGGTAGGTGTTATGGGCGATGAGCGTACTTATGAGAACGTTGTTTGCCTGCGCGCTGTTGAATCGCTTGACGGTATGACAGCCGACTGGTGCCATTTACCATATGACCTGTTAGCCAAGATCTCTAACGAGATCATTAATAATGTAAAAGGAATAAACCGGGTAGTATATGATATCAGCTCTAAACCGCCGGCCACAATTGAGTGGGAATAAGCGGTTCCTGTACTTAATAGCAGCGTTATTAACGGTCGCCTGCTCACCCAAAGTGAGGCCCGTAGCGCCGCCCGTACAAAAGGAAGTTGAAAAACCCGTAGTAAAAATACAACCGGTAAAAGTGGTTGCAGTTGCGCCAAAGGTATCTACCATATCGCTGCTGCTACCCTTTGGTCTTGATCACCTGGCACCTGGTTCGGCGTACAATAATTCTGCTTTGCGCGAAGCGGATATCGCCATCGGTTATTATCGCGGCTTTAAGTTAGCACTCGATTCATTAACTGCGCAGGGCTACAATTACAAGCTACAGGTTTTCGACTCGCGCGATCAAAAGGCACAGGTACATAGCCTGGCATTTAACCCGGCAATAAAAAACAGCGATGTTATTGTAGGGCCTGTTTTCCCGGATGATGTAAAGACTTTTACCGCGACCTACACCAATCCAAAACAGCCCATTGTATCGCCGCTTTCGCCCGCATCACCATCGACTATTAAAAACCCGCAACTGGTAACGGTAATGCCGCCGTTAGAATATCATGCCGATGCTGCTGCTCAATACATTAATGATAAGGTACATCCTAAAAAGATCTTCATATTAAAGTCTGGCTACAGTGATGAAAATGAGTACATCATCCCGTTTAAAAAGGCCATTGACAGTTTAAGTAAAAAGCAGATAAAAGTAATTGCGCTAACCGTTATTCACGGGCAGCTTACTTCACTTTATCCACAGTTGTCGGTAACTGATAAAAATGTATTTGTTGTACCGGCAGGTAATCAGCACTTTTTAACTGTAACGCTTCGTGCACTCGATACCCTTAACCAAACTTACCCGGTAACGGTATACGGGCATCCAAACTGGGTTAATTTTTCCTTTTTAAAGGCCGACCTGCTGCAAAGGCTCGATACGCATATTACATCGGCGGATCATGTTAATTACAAGGCCCCTAATGTTATAACTTTTATGCGCAGTTATCGTGAAGCTTATCATTCCGAGCCCACTGCTTATGCCATAAAAGGCTTTGATGAAGGCTTGTACCTGGGGCGAGTATTAGGATCAGACAGTTTAAAAAATCTCTCCAAAAATAATTTCAACGGTTTGCACAACGATTTCCTGTTTCAGAAAAAACCGGGCCTGGGCTGGGTAAACACCCATGTAAGCATGTATAAATATGCTAACTTTGAGTTAAAAAAGGTAGAATGAAGGCTGTAAATCAACTTAAAACGTTTCAGCGTATTTTGGACGAGTATCCGGCAGAAACACCTTTAAGTAAATTCTTACCCGGCTTTTACAGGCAAAACAAGCAGATGGGATCGACCGACAGGCGCATAGCCGGTAGATTGGTCTATAATTACTTTCGTTTAGGCAGGGCCTTGCCTGATACACCTGATTCCGAACGCCTTTTTGTTGCTGAATTTTTATGCAATACACAGGTAAATTCCTTTTTACAGCACTTTAAACCCGAGTGGGCTGCATGCATTGGTTTTTCCCTGGCCGAAAAACTGGCCATGGTGAAAACGGCATATCCGGATTTTAACCTTACAGATGTGTTTCCCTGGATAAACCGATTATCTCTGGGCATAGATAAGGAAAGCTTTCTGCGATCCATGTTTATACAGCCCGATCTTTTTATAAGGGTTTGTAAAGGCTTTGAAACACAGGTGAAAGTAGCCTTGTCTACTGCCGAAATATCTTTTAAAGATGAAGGCGAAGGTTGCTTTTGTTTACCCAATGGCACCCGGCTCGACACGGTATTGCCCAATAACAGCTGGTATGAAGTGCAAGACTATTCATCGCAGCAAACAGCCGCATTTTTTAAGCCTAATAAATGGGAAGCCTGGTGGGATGCCTGCGCAGCATCGGGGGGTAAATCCTTGTTATTGTATGATCGCGAGCCTACCATCAAGCTTGTTGTATCAGACATCCGCGAATCTATATTGAGTAATCTGGATGAACGCTTTCAGCAAGCTGGACTGCTTAAGTATCAAAAAAAATTGCTTGACCTCACCCAAAACAACGACTTAATACTGCATGATTATGCCTTTGATGGCATTATACTGGATGCTCCCTGCAGCGGTTCTGGTACCTGGGGGCGTACACCCGAAATGATCAGCCAGTTTGATGATCATAAGATCGATTTTTTTCAGCGGTTACAGCAAAACATAGCACGCAACGTGGTCAGATATTTAAAACCAGGAAAACCACTCATCTACATTACCTGCTCTGCATTTAAGGCAGAGAACGAAGATGTAGTTAATTTTATGGTTGCTGAACTTGGGCTAAAATTAGAGGAGCAAGCCAATTTAAAAGGTTACGCAAACAAAGCCGACACTATGTTTGTGGCACGGCTAACACTTTAATTTTTCGTTCTTTTATAACCTCCTTCACAAATGCGTATTGCTTCTGAATAGTTTTATCGCAATAGCCAGTAAAATAACACCGAAAGCCTTGCGCAATACTGCCAGGCCTGTTTTGCCCAAAAGTCTTTCCAGCCACTTTACATTTTTTAGTACCAGGTATACAAAAAGGGTATTTAAAACAATACCTACTACTATGTTCTGGGTTTGATATTGTGTTTTGAGCGATAAAAGCGTGGTCATGGTACCGGCGCCTGCAATTAGCGGAAAAGCAAGCGGAACAATAGAAACACTTTCGGGCATATCTTCTTTAAATAAGTGTACGCCCAATATCATTTCCATCGCTATAAAGAAAATAACCAGTGAACCGGCAATAGCAAAGGACGATACATCAAGCCCTATAACTGACAACAAACCATCGCCTGCATAAAGAAACCCTATCATCAGCACTAACACCGCGATACTTGCCTTTTCTGATTCTATGTGCCCCGCCCTTTGCCGCAACTGTATAATTACAGGGATTGCGCCAAGTATATCTATGATGGCAAAAAGGATCATAGTTACAGATACGATTTCTCTTAAAATAAGCGGATGCATGGCAAAGGTTTTTATTCTTTCGACTTAAGCCTAAAACTAAGAAAAAATGCGGCTAAAATATAAACCGCAGATAAAAAGAATACGCTGTGTCCAGAAATAACGGTTATCAGCCCGGCAGTAAGCGGACCTAAAGTTTGGCCAATTGACGCATAAGACTGGTTGATGCCTAATATTTTCCCTTGCTCTTTGTGGTCGGCATGGTCTGATATGATAGCATTGAGCATAGGGTTCCTGAGCCCGTTAAAAAGGCTGTAAATGCATTGGCAAATTGCAAAAGGAAGCAGGGCCGCAGTAAAACCGGAAGCCAGCATGGCCACCAAACACAAACCTGTTGATAGCAGCAGGATCACTGCCTTAGACTTTATAAAGCGGGTAAAGAAAGGAACACAAAGCTGTGCTATAATGCCGCAAACACCAAAGCCCGCAAGAAAGATTCCCATTTTTGTGGGTGTGATCTTTAGGATATCCACGCTAAAGGTTTGGAAACCGATAATCATAGTGAATTGGGCCATGGTTAATAAAAAGCCTATAAAAACGGCTGTTCCAATTGTTTGCCTTTTTAATGTGGTTACCAGCGCAGTAAAGCGAAAATCAATTTTAACTTGCTTGCGGCCCTCCTTACTGGTTGGATTGGTTTCCTTTAACAGAAATATGGTACAAAGCGTACCGATAAGCGAGATGGCTGCCGCAAAAAAGAATGGTGCCTGCGAACTAAAATTTGTAAATGAACCGCCCACCAATGGCCCCACAACAAAGCCAAACGCAAATGCCGAACTAAGTATTCCAAATCGCTTTGCCCTGTTTTGCGGCGTTGCGGTATCGGCTACCATTGCCTGTGCAACCGATATGTTACCACCCGTTAAACCATCCAAAATGCGGGCCGCAAAAAGAAGCACAAGGGAATGCGCCTCTGCAAAAAGCAGGAACGAGATACAGGTACCTGCCAGGCTGATAGCCAAAAGCGGCCTGCGACCCCATTTATCAGATAAGGCCCCTAAAATGGGTGTAGCGAAAAATTGTGCGATAGAAAAAGAAGCTGTAAGAACACCAAGCGCAGCACCTGTTAAACCGAAGGTTTTTCCATAAGTATAAAGCACCGGTACAATGAGACCGAAACCAAGCGAATTGATAACGCATACCAGCACCAGTACCCGCAGGTTTTTATCGGCATTCATTTTAAAGTGCTTTTTCGGTTTTTAGATAATAAAAAAGGTTCTGATTGCTCAGAACCTTAGTGTTATGGTTTTGTTGAAGATTATTCTACAAATTTTGGATTTATCGGGTCGTTGGCGCCTTCCACTATTCCGTGCCGCACATGTGAACGCTTGATGGAATAACCGAAATAAATAACGAAGCCTATTAGTAACCAGATGATTAGCCTGGCCCAGTTTTCTAAACCCTCGCTGGCAATCATAGATAAGCAGATCAATGCACCAAGTATACAAACTACTTTGTAAGCAGGTGTTTTAAACGGCCTCACCAAGTTTGGATCGGTACGGCGTAAAATGAATATACCCAGGCAAACCAGTACGAAAGCAAACAAGGTTCCTATACTTACCATATCGCCCACAATTCTGTCGGGAATAAAGCCCGCAAACAGCGATACGAAAACAAAGAACAACCATTGTGATTTGTAAGGAGTTGAATATTTGGGGTGCAGCTTAGAAAACACTTTGGGGATAAGGCCGTCGGTACTCATGGTATAGAACACACGTGTTTGGCCTAAAAGCATTACCAGGATAACTGATGAAAAACCTGCCAGGATAGCAACCGTAACCAAATTAGCTAACCAGCCGTAACCAGGCATAAAGTTTTTGATAGCATAAGTTACAGATGCTTCCTTACCTTTTATAAGGAAATCTTTGTAAGGCGCTAAACCTGTTAAAACGTGCGAAAATAAGATGTAAAGTATAGTACAAAATACAAGTGATACAAGGATTCCTTTAGGCATATCGCGCTGCGGATTCTTAGCTTCCTGAGCGGCTGTCGAAACGGCGTCAAAACCGATGAAGGCAAAGAAAACCACACTCGCACCCCTTAAAACGCCCAGCCATCCGTGGTTAAACGTATCGGCATAATCAACAACGCCGGTACTGGTTTGAACCTTACCTGCGTTAGCAGGGATCATGTAAGGTGTATGGTTTGCAGGGTTGATGAATTTCCAGCCTAAACCTATTATAAGCAATACAATAGCAACTTTTACAATAACAATAATGTTGTTTACAGCAGCTGATTCTGCAGTTCCCCTTATCAAAAGCATGGAAAGCAGGAAGATGATCAGGATAGCCGGAAGGTTGATCAAGCCATGTGTACCCAGTTCGCCGGCGTACATGCCAACTGTGGTATTAGACACTTCCCATGGCGAATGCGACAAGGCAAAGGGTATGTGTACGTTAAAGAAGGTGTACAAAAACTCGTTGAAGTACTGCGCCCACCCAATCGAAACGGTGGCGGCGCCTAAGGCATATTCCAGCACAAGATCCCATCCTATTATCCAGGCTATCAGCTCGCCCATGGTAGCATATGAGTAAGTATATGCCGACCCTGCGATAGGAATCATACTGGCAAATTCTGCGTAACATAAACCTGCAAGTGCACAACCCGCAGCAGCTATTAAAAACGAAATAGTAACAGCCGGACCAGCATGCTCGCCTGCAGCAGATGCAGTACGCACAAAAATACCGGCTCCGATAATGGCACCAATACCTAAGGCTATCAGCGACCCTACTCCTAATGTTCTTTTTAACGTTTTCTCCGTCGCCTTGGAGGCAGCGAGTAACTGCTCAATGGGTTTCTTAATAAATAATTTCATTTTTAATCAATAAGACCAGTTTTTTAACAGTTTAATTAAGTTTTTCCAAACGTACTTAATTTTATTGAAAACATAAAACAGGCTTAATAATAATGGCTCTAACTGAGCGTTTACGGCGCATTTATTTTAAGAAAACAGGCTCCAACCGTATATCATAAAGCTGATTGAAGATACGGCAGTAAAAAAGATATTTGAGTTTTAAAAATCAGGTTTTGTCGGCAGTGGAGGGTTTCATCCGCTTTAAGGTGATTTTCTTTTTTTCCTGGATGTTGCCGCTGCCTAATAAGAAACCCCACGGTTTAAGGCTCTCTACCCTGTCAAAAATGATCTTAAGTATCGCCAGCATCGGGATAGACAAAAACATACCAGAAAGCCCCCAGATCATTTCGCCAAGCACTATCCCTAAAAAGGTTACAAGCGCATTCAGTTTTACTTTTGAACCTACTATAGTAGGTAACAGTATGTTGGAGTCTACGGCGTGAATACCTACCACACTGATGGCAACCCATATGGTGTGCTGAATGCCGCCTGTTGCAAATGTGATCAAACAGCTGAGCAGTAATGCGGTAAAAATTCCCAAGTAGGGTATAAGGTTGAAGAGTGCCACAATGATACCCAGTAGTACAGCGTATTTAATGCCGATTATCCAGAACAGTGTGCATGCCAGGCAGGCTACTACAAACATTTCTAACAGCAAGCCTAAAATATATTGCCTTAATATGCTTTGAATATTTTCTACAATGTCATTTACTATCGCTTCAAATTCATCGCTAAAAGCCCAGGTAACAAAACGGAAAAGCACACTCCTGTAAAGCAGCACAAAGAAAGTGAAAATAAGGATGAAGGCATAAAAGAGCATTAATGACGACAAGGCACCAAAGGTGGTTCCCAAAACATCGGTACCCGATGCAATGATTTTTTGCGTGGTATTATGCACGTAGCTCATCTGCTTGGTGGCATTTATATGAAATGCGCGTTGAATCCAGTCGGAAAGATCACTTAGGGACTGGCTTACCTGGCTCCTTAACATTGGCCAGTCGCTCGCAAGGCCAGAGATCTGCGAACCTACAAGGTATAAGATGAGCCCTACAAATGCTATTAATAATAATATAGAGGCAAGTGATGATATAGACCGTGGAAGGTGGAGCCGCTTTTCAAGAAAGGTAGCAACTGGGTATAATAAGATCGCAAAGATAAATCCGAAAACCAGTGGATCAAGCACTTCTTTTGCCTGTATCACCATGTAGCCGAGCCCAAGCAACGCGACTAAAACCAAGGCTAATTTCTCGTAAAAAGGATGTAAGTATTGTTTTTCTGCCATATTCAGCTTGTAGATACTGGCCTATCAACACAGGTTTTGTTTATTGGTTTGAATATAATGATAATAGATTAATTTCCCGGGTACCATTCAAATTTTGGCCTTCAATTTGCTTCACAATTACATTATTTACCTATAGAAAACGTTATGGCAAAGTATTCAGAAAAATCGCAGGAAAAGGTGCATGAAACTATGCACGAAATGAAAGAAGGAAAATTAAAAAGCGGCAAGAGCGGTAAAAAAGTTACCAATCCTAAACAAGCCGTAGCCATCGGGCTATCTGAAGCACGCAAAGAAGGCGCAAAGGTGCCTAAGAAAAAATAGTCTTTTTATAATTTATAAAAGGGAACTACATAATTGAAATAGTAGTCCCTTTTTTATTTATATGTGTTTTGTAAACGCATCCATTATATCCATCAAAACAATCGCTTCGTCAATTGAACAAGGGTTAGGACCTGCATTGTTAAAGTAAGCAACAATTTTTTCTATCATAGGTTGTTGGATGTGTTCAGGGTGTACAAATGTTTGTGTTTGTTCTTCGTTTTCCGTTGTCCAGCTGATGTAATTACCAAAAAAAGCAAAAGTTATTTTTCCCTTTGTGCCAATGATTTCGCACGTATCGGTATTCTGGTTATCGGCCACGTTGAAACTCCAAGATCCATTTACCACTACATTGTTTTTAAAAAGGATCTGTCCGTTAACATTATCATCGGCAGGCGTATTACCCGACTGGTTAAGTGCAAATCCCTGGTAAAATGCGGGCTCACCAAAATAAAACAACATCAGGTCGAGCTGGTGTGGGGCAAGATCATGGAAATATCCGCCACCGGATACATCCGGCTGCACGCGCCAGTTCTTTTGCACATCGGCCACCAGTGCAGGTTTCCGGCTTTGCCACATCCTGATCTGAACGGTTCGCACCTCTCCTATCAACGCAGCATCCAACATTTCCTTCACTTTCAAAAACATAGGTACCGCCCGGCGATAATGCGCAACAGTAAGTTTTTGCTTGGGGTGTTGCTTCAAAGCCGCGGCAATTTGCCTGGCTTCATCAGCATTACGGGTAACCGGCTTTTCTACATAAACATTAAATCCCTTGTTAAGTGCATCAATGGCATATGCTGCATGCGATGATGGTGGCGTGGCAATGTAAATGGCATTCACGTCTTTATTGCTCATTAACGCTTCGGCATCGCTATACCAATTAGCCACGTTATGGCGGCGCGCGTAATCTTCGGCCTTTTCCGCATCACGGCGCATAACAGCAAGTAGGCTACTGCCGACAACCTTACTGAACGCTGGGCCGCTCTTTTTTTCAGTAACATCGCCGCAGCCTATAATTCCCCAGTTGATATTTTTCATTTTGTTTTTGGTAACTCTTTGTCGTTTTCTCAGACAAAGCCGAAGATAACGTTTATCTTATTTTGTATTTAAAATATCGGCAACTTGGTATTTAGCTATTAAACCCATGCCTGAATGCTGCGGGCGATTGAGCAGTTTTATTTTTGAATAGTTTGCTGAAAGATGGCAAGTGTTCAAAACCGAGGCTGTATGCAATTTCGCCTACCGTAAGGTTTGTAGTTAACAGCTTTTGCTTTGCTATTGCAATCAACTTTTCATGAATGTGCTGCTGCGTATTTTGCCCGGTAAGTGTCTTTAATAATCCGCTCAGGTAATTAGGAGAAATATTGAGCTTTTCTGCCACGAACTGAACCGTTGGAAGTCCTTTTACAAGTTGTTCTTCATTTGTAAAATAGACTTCCAGTAAATTTTCCAGTTGCGCCAGGATCTGATGCCCGCTAATATTACGTGTAACAAACTGCCGGTGGTAAAACCTGTCGGCGTAGCCCAACAATGCTTCCAGTTGCGCTACGATTATCTGTTGCGAAAAACGATCTATGTAAGCATTACATTCGTGGCGAATCTGTTCTATAATTCCGTTTAAGGTTTGCTCCTCCCTTTCGGATAAGAAAAGCGCCTCGTTTGCCGAATATGCAAAATATTCATAATTACGGATACTTTTAGATAAGGCTGTTTTGCTTAAAAAATCGGGATGCAAAAGCAACAACCACCCCGAAGGCTTACTTCCGGAAGATTCATCTACCTCTATTTTTAATACCTGACCGGGAGCAAGGAAAAACATTATTCCCTCATCAAAATCATAGGGCTGCTGGCCGTAGATCATTTTGTAATTTAAACCGCGCTTTACAGAAATTGAGTAAAAATCAAATACCGCGCTTATACCATTGTGTTCCTGCAAGTGTTTGATAGATACGTAATTAACCAAACTTATCAGCGGATGTAAAGGCCCGGAAAGCCTGTTTATCCGGTGAAACTCTGTTATGGTTTTTATTCTTATCACTTCGGCATTTGCCATATCACTAATTTAGGTTTTTGGCCTTTGCCTTTTGCAGTGTTTTATTTAATAAATTAAGAATAGTATCCGGCGCCAGCCTGCTCATTACTTTAAAAACTTTAGTAAGCCCCGGTTTTATCTCGGGCGTATCGTTTTTTATTCCTTTTATAGCAACCTGCACCATCTTATCTACCGGCATATTTTTGAAATCGCCACCTATTTCTGCAAATGCGTTTTGCAGGGGTGTTTCTGTAGATGGCGGCGCAAGTTCAAATACTTTAATGCCAGTGTCTTTCAGCTGTAATCGTAAAACACGCGTATAGGCACGCAGACCGGCTTTTGAAGCGCTATAAACCGGTGATATAGGGAACGGAACAAACGCAAGGCCAGAGGTTACATTTATTATAGCAGCGGACGACTGTTTAAGCAAGTGCGGCAAAAATTGCTGCACCATTTGTATAGCGCCCGAAAGATTTACATTGATTTCTGTAGTAACGTCAGTGATATCAGGCGATGTGTTCAACAGATTTAGGTTGCGCATAACACCAGCATTGTTAATAATGATATTAAGTTGAGGAAATTGGCGTACCACATCGTCACACAATTTTGCGATGGCGGCAGGATCGCTCACATCGCTTTGAAAGGTGTGCACATTCGGATAAAGTTTTTTTACATCCGCAAGGCTTTTCAGGTTTCTGCCCGTAATTATAATTGCCGCTGGCCCGCAGGCGCTTAACTGTTTAACAAGTTCAAGGCCAATACCACTATTGCCACCGGTTATAAGTATAGTGCTGTTTTTAATTTCCATTGTTGTAATTATTTAACAGCACAAAATTGCCTCACAAAAAAACAGGAAGATTAGCCAAACCTATGAAATAGTTAGCCAAAAGCACGAGTGAAGCTAAGAATCAAGATTCAAGAGACAAGGATCAAGAGCCATGACAGGAAGTGAAAACAAAACTTCCCTATGATAACTTAACTATTGATTTTCTTTTATTGCATTATTTATTAAATATCAGTCCTGATTCTTGGCTCTTGTATCTAAAAGTCTTAACTCTTGTATCTTGATTCTTAATTGGTTCTCTACTTAAGTATTCCTTCAATTTTTGAAAGTTCTTCGGCAGAGAATTCAATATTGTCAAGGCATTTTAGTGAGTCGGCAAGTTGCTCTAGTCTGCTGGCTCCAATTAGTACCGAGGTGATTCTTGGGTCTTTAAGCAACCATGCGAGCGCCATTTGTGCAAGTGTTTGTCCGCGTTGCAGGGCTATTTCATTTAATTGTTTTGCCTGGTTAATGCGTTCGCCGGTTACCTGGCTTTCCTGTAAAAAGCCAGTTGATTTTGCTGCTCTTGAATCATCCGGAATGCCGTGCAGATATTTATTAGTTAATAATCCCTGCGCCAATGGCGAAAACGGGATACAGCCTACACCATCCTTTTCTAAAACATCCAGCAAACCGCCTTCTACCCAACGTTCAAACATAGAATATTTAGGCTGATGGATAAGGCAAGGCGTACCTAATTCTTTTAATATTTTAATTGCTTTTTCGGCTTCCTCAGCGGGATAATTTGAAATACCCGCATAAAGCGCTTTACCCTGGCGAACGATGATATCTAAAGCAATCATGGTTTCTTCCAGCGGTGTTTCAGGATCAGGACGGTGATGATAGAATATATCTACATAATCAAGGCCCATTCTTTTAAGGCTTTGGTCAAGGCTGGCTACCAGGTATTTTTTTGAACCCCAATCGCCATAAGGGCCATCCCACATGGTATAGCCTGCTTTTGTGCTGATGATCAATTCATCGCGGTAGCCGGAGAAATCCTGCTTTAGCAAACGGCCAAAGTTTTCTTCTGCCGAACCCGGAGGCGGCCCGTAATTGTTGGCAAGATCAAAATGTGTGATACCGCTGTCAAAAGCGAGATGTAAAATTTTACGGAAGTTTTCGGCAACATCTACATGCCCGAAATTGTGCCACAGGCCCAGCGAAACAGCGGGTAACTTGATGCCGCTTTTACCGCAACGGCGGTAAAGCATATTTTTATACCTTTCGGCAGATGGTAAATAGGTCATAAGAAAGATTTACAGATTGATTTGAGGTAAAAATAAAATTTTTATGTTACCTGAACTGCAATTTTTAGACGAAACATTATTATTACATAACGGATTCACATAAACTTCTCCAGTACTTAAAACATAACGCAGGCTCAAGAGTATTATTTAAAAAGCGCAATTATGTCTAACATCCAGATCCTGAACAAAGAAACCTTGTCGCAGAAAAAATACCTGCTTGAATATATCACATTTGAAAAACCTGACGCAAGCGGTGAATTTAAAAACAGCGCGAAGGAAGTTTATTACAGGCCCGATGCAATAGGTGTTTTGCTGACAGACGAATCACGAAAGATGCTGCTCTTCACAAAACAGTTTCGATTACCTGCATTTTTAAACGGAAGCGATAGTGGCTACCTGATTGAAACCTGCGCAGGGATCATAGACGAAGATGAATCGCCAGAGGATACTGCTCATCGTGAAGCGGAAGAAGAAACAGGATACAGCATCACCAACTTAACCAAAATTGCAGGCGCTTACTCATCTGCCGGAGGTATCACAGAATTTGTACACCTGTATTTTGCCAACTACTCGCCCGAAAGCAAAACAGGAGAAGGCGGCGGCCTCAAAGACGAGGGCGAAGACATAGAACTGATAGAAATGAGCTTTGACGAAGCACGCGAAAAACTATTGGCAGGAGCGTTTTATGATCTTAAAACTATAACCCTGCTACAGCATTTCTTTCTGACAAAGGCTTAAGCCTTTTCACAATAAAATAGTGTTTTAAATCCCCGACTTAATGCTGTTAAACGGAATGCCAAATCCATCGGCCGCATATTGGGCCAGGATGCTGTCTTTGATAGTAATGTAATCGCCATTTTGGGTTACCAGCCATTTTTCTATACCATCGTTTGCCTTCATCGGGACAGTGGCAGAAACCACTTTAGCAGATGAATCAACTTCTACTATATACAATGAACCCTTTTTATCGAGCGGATCATTAAATGGAATGATCACCGTATGATTATAATCGTCAATAAATCTACCTAAAATCTTTTTCCCGCTAATTTCTTTTGGTTCAAGCGCCAGCAGTTGGTTAACCTTTGCGCTATCAAGTCCAAAAATTTTAATCCTGAAAACATTGTCGTTACTATCTTTCAGCGTATCGAAGGCCGTCACCTGGTTTTCTTTCAAGATCCGTGCTGAGGCATAGTAGCTATTTTCGCCCGATGTTATATCTACGTTACCCGGCAGCAGGTAATGAATAGCCAGGTTCTGAATCTTTGCACTATCGGCCTTTACCTTTCCGGCTATCAGCAAAAGCTGGCTCAGCGGCATGCGTTTGGTAATATGCAAATCGATAGTAGTAAGCGTATCCGTTTTAAAAACTTTAGAAATGGTGTAATGCGGTACAGGCTGCTGCCTTTTGTTGCATGAAAATAGGATGCTTAGCAGGCAAATAATGAGATATAAATTTTTTTTCACGTGTATTTTAAATAGAAGTACATGTTAATTGTTAAATAATGCCGTGCAGGGCTCCGCCTTTTTCACCCATCCTATCTAAAGTTTTCTCTACTTCCGGGTCTCTTTCCAGTACCGGTGCATGGTGTGGTTTAATACGGGCATCTATAATAAGCGGCCCGTTACAGCCCCAGTGTTTATGTTCAGTAAAACTATTAATGCCATGAATATCGTGCGAGGGGTTGCTGCGTGTAAATGTTACCCAAACAAAATTGTTAATGTTTTGCGCAGTGAAGGCCGCATCATCACATAGCACCATCAAAGGCAAACCATTCAGTTCTTTATCGCCCAGATATTCCTGCAAAATTTCGAGTATGATAGGCAGGTCGCTGGTTTTGATATTTTTTGGAACTTCAACAGCCAATACGCCCGGCATGGCCATTTTGTAATTTACCAGCGGTTGGGGCAGTTGGCACCAGGTAGGCAATTCAGTCCAAAGTTCACGTTTTATTTCGCCGGCTGCGGTAATAGCTACCTTACTGCCAGAGTTTAAACCATTCCCGCTATAATCAAGCGTATCTATGGTGGTATTAGTATAAAAATGCAGGTCGCGGGTTAAGTCAATCCTTTGCAATATGTGCTTTAAAAAATTGCCGATCTCGTTCACGTTCAATGCGCTGTCATCCTCTCTTGCAGCGATAAAAAGATATTTTGCCAGGCTCAATTGCCCCTTGCCAAAAATATGATTGGCAATGGTTAAGATTTCCTGCGGTTTGCGTTCGTTTAAATAAGGGGTATAACGTTCGCTTCCAATGGCAAACAGCAGCGGGTGTACGCCAGCTGCGTCAACGGCATTTACAGCGTGCAGGCCGGGTATCTCTTTAGGGATGGCAGAACCCGTTATCTCATGGATTAAAGCGCCAAAACTGGTATCTTCCTGTGGTGGCCTGCCCACTAACGTAAACGACCAGATGGCATCTTTACGGTGGTATACATTATGCACCTTTAAAAGCGGGAACGGGTGTATCAGACTGTAATAACCTAAATGATCGCCGAAAGGACCTTCAGGTTTATTTTCATGCGGCATTACAGTACCGGTTATCACAAAGTCGGCATCCGCAGAAATACAAAAACCTTCTTCATCGTAAAAATAGCGGAAACGGCGGTTACCAAGTGCGCCGGCAAATGTCATTTCAGAAAGCCCTTCGGGCAGGGGCATAACTGCGGCAACCGGGTGCGCCGGTGGGCCGCCCACAAATATGCTTACTTTTAATGGCTGCCCATTGGCATTGGCTTTTGTTTGATGCACGCCTATACCCCTATGCAACTGGTAATGCAGGCCGATCTCTTCATTTAAGATATAATCGTTTCCGGCCAACTGTATGCGGTACATACCCAGGTTGGCATTCATGATACCAGGCTTATCAGCATCCTCGGTATACACCTGCGGCATGGTAACAAAGGGACCACCATCAAGCGGCCAGTTTACAATCTGAGGTAAATCACTGATGCTGCACTTTCCGAAACTGACAGGTGCATTGCTGCCGGTTTTCATCGGCAAAGCCGATAAGGCAGTCAAAGCCACATCGGCATATTTAAACGGATTTTTTATTGCCTTTAGCGGATCAGATTTCAGATCAACCAATGTTTTTACCTTATCCAGTGTGTCCCTGAAAATAAATTCTGATCGCTTAAGCGTTCCAAACAGATTAGACACCGCCGGGAACTTACTTCCTTTTACCCGCTCAAAAAGTATGGCGGGCCCCTGGTTTTCAAACACGCGCAAATGTATGGCCGCCATTTGCAGGTAAGGATCTACCTCTTCCTTTATACGTACCAGGTGGCCATGTTTTTCAAGATCGGCAACACAAGCCTGTAAACTTTTGTAACTCATAGTTTGCTGCCGCAAATGTACAAATTGCAAAAACGGATATGCAGGCTTACTTACTTTATTTCAAATACCCATAGCCTGACTTTTCGATTGTAAAAATCTGCTCACCATTATAAATGAAATCAAATATAAATGTACTTTTAATATATAATTTATATTTGCACTTAAATCCAACTTCACAGTGTCGAGCGAGAAAATAGATATCCAGGCTGATGTTGACCTAATTAACAGCATACCTATCATCCCACAATTACTGGAAGTTGTGTGCCGTACAACCGGTATGGGCTTTTCTGCAGTTGCCCGTGTTACAGATACAAAATGGGTTGCGTGCAGCGTTCGTGACGAAATCAATTTCGGGCTTGTTGCTGGTGGTGAACTAAAACTGGAAACTACTATTTGTAATGAGATAAGGCAGAGCGGCGATGGCGTAATTATAGATTATGTTGCCCAGGATGAGTATTTTAAATCTCATCATACGCCTGCTATTTACGGCTTCCAAAGTTATATTTCCATCCCTATTGTAAAAAAGGACGGCAGCTTTTTTGGCACGTTATGCGCCATTGACCCAAAACCCAATGTGCTTAGCCGTAAGGAAATAGTTACCATGTTTAAGTTGTTTGCCGATCTTATTTCTTTTCATCTCAACTCGGCCGAAGAACTTGCCGATAGTAACAAAAAACTAATTGAAGAGAAAGAAACCGCCGAGCTGCGCGAACAATTTATAGCAATATTGGGCCATGACCTGCTTAATCCGGTTGGTGCCGTAATGAACGTTGCCCAACTGATGCTGCGCATGCCGCTTGAAGATCGTGTTTTACGACTGGCAAATATTATCCAGGATGCCTCCTTCAGGATGCGTAACCTGATAGATAACATGCTTGACTTTGCCCGTGGGCGCTTAGGCGAGGGTATTATACTTAACCGTAGTGATAACGAACCGGTTGAAAAGGTATTGAATGAGATAATAGGCGAGTTAAGTATTGTGTGGCCCGACAAGGTGATCACAACTGAATTTGACCTGGAAGCTAAGGTAAGTTGCGATGGCAAGCGCATTGGCCAGCTTTTTTCAAACCTGCTGGGTAACGCCATAACGCACGGCACCAAAGACACTCCTATTATTGTAAAGGCCCAAAGTACTGCCTTGGAATTTACACTTTCTGTAACCAACAACGGCGAAAAAATACCCGATGCAGCAATGGCGCGGTTGTTTCAGCCATTTTCACGTGGTGAGATAAAACCAGGGCAGCAAGGGCTGGGATTGGGTTTGTTCATCGCTTCTGAAATTGCCTCGGCGCACGGCGGCTCTCTCAAGGTAAACTCTACTGATGAGCAAACCACTTTCACTTTACATATTCCCTTTATACCGATACAGGTTTAACAAACCATCTGAATAAATAAGCTTTCGAGCGTATCAAGTGCGTTTCCACAAAATCCCGGGTGCACTTTTGAAGTTTGCACTACCGTACTCCGGGTAGCCGTTAACCATCTGAAGCGCGATGCCGCATCCAGCTTGCCTATCGGGCCGGCATCTTTATCTGCCAGGCAAATGCGCTCTAATGAATGCACGTGTTCCTGCAATTCTTCCAGATCAAGCGACGGGGCAAATGCCTGCAGGCGGCGTTCATCCAGCAAAAACTTAACGCTTAAAAATTCCGGCCTTTTGCAATAGACAATTACGCCGATATTTAAAAACTCTTCACGCTCAACCCTTGGCACCACGCGAATCACCGCATATTCAAATAAGTGCTTCTGCTGCATTTTGGGCTTCGGTTATAAAAATTTCAGAATGTTGTATCCTTGTAAGCAGGAATTTTATATAGGCATCCCTGTAATCCTGCGGTGAATTAAAAGAGGCTTCGCCGGTAAGCCATTCATCCGGCACCAGGTTCACTATAGAAATGATCCGCTCTTCGGTTAATATTGTTTTCAGTTCTACATCTACTTCATTAAGAGCGGTAGCCTGCGGCAGCAATACATGGTCTTTTACCTGTACAAAGGGCTTAACTGCTTGCTGCTCCCAGTTATACCACGAGTGATGAAAGTACAAGGCTGCGCCATGATCTATAAGCCATAATTCTTTATGCCAGGTAAGCATGTTGGTATTGCGTGGCGTACGGTCTACATTCATAATCAGGCAATCCAGCCAAACAATTTTAGATGCTGTAATCGGGTCGAGCCGGGTAATATTTGGATCAAATGTAATGGCGCCTGAAAGATAGTGTAATGCAAGGTTAAGGCCTACACTTGCTTTTAGCAAGTCCTGGATTTCCTCGTCCGGTTCGGTACGGCCAAAGGCTTCATCCAAATTGGCAAAAACAATTTCAGGGATGCGTAAACCCAGGGCGCGTGCAATTTCTCCTCCTATAAGTTCGGCAATGAGCGCTTTGGCACCCTGGCCTGCACCTCTGAATTTAAGAACATATAAAAAGTCGTCATCCGCCCCGGCAATGGCAGGCAGGGAGCCGCCTTCACGCAGCGGTGTCACATACCTAGTTACATTAACCGTTCGGATCTGCGGGTAACCTGTTTCCATATCCAGTGGATTTTTTGGTTTTAAGTAATTGATATTAAGGATGATATTGAAAATCTTCCTTATATATCGTATTTCGTTTTTTATAATTATCGCTTAATAAAGCTTTTACAAAGTAACAACTTCATAATAAACGGATTGAAGTATTAATAATCTGTTAAAGAATTATATTTAGCAAGTTAATAAATGTTATTATCTTGGGGCGAAATTAATCTAAAGACAAGTATATAGTAAAAATTCTACAAACCTGTTTTAATGAAGTTAATATTCGGATGCCTAACCGCCGCTTTCCTGGTATGCCTATGCTGTAGCTCGTACGCTCAGTCTGTGCCGTTAAGTATAGAAGGCCGTATATTAACAGAAAATCACTCACCTGCCGAAACTGCAACCGTATCTTTAATAAAAGCCCGTGATTCGAGCGTTGTAAAAGCCACACTGGTAAATAAAACAGGCAGGTTTAAAATAAACATCAACACCGCCGGCCGCTATTTATTGCGTATAACCTGCGTAGGCTGCAAAACAGCCTACAGCGGCCCCTACATTTTACAGCCCGGTAAAACTGTAACGGCACCCGACATTACATTACAGCCGCTCACCAGCGAATTAAATGAGGTATCGGTAACCAGCAGCAGGCCCGAGGTTGATGTACGGCCCGGCAAAGTAATTCTTAATCTTTCAAACAGCACGTTGGCGGCAGGAAATTCCGCATTTGATATTTTGAGGCAATCGCCGGGTGTAAGGGTTGATAATAGCAATACCATCAGCATGATAGGCCGCCAGGCAGCACTCATAACTATTGATGGCAAACCAACCAACCTTGCAGGCGAAGACCTGGTAGCTATTTTAAGAGGTATGCAGGCCAATACCATTGATCGTATCGAGCTGATTACTGCCGGCTCTGCAAAAGAAGATGCATCTGCCGGGGGCATCATCAATATTGTGTTAAAAAAAGGGAGTAATATAGGCACCAATGCTACCGTGACTGCTACCGGCGGTTATGGTAAATATTACAAAAGTTCTGCCGGTGTGGTATTAAATAGCCGTACCCAAAAGTTTAACATATTTGGAAGTTATAATTACACAGACAATAAAACCTTTCATGATTTTACCTCAGACCGTGATATTAATTTTAATAACGACCTGAGCAATTACCACGTAGATTACAACTCGGTGCAGAAAATGCACTACAACACTTTTAGCGGAGGGGCGGATTATTTTATATCGTCACAGCAAACAATAGGTTTCCAGGTAAATGGTATCATCGCGAATGATAATTTTGTGAAGGATAATAATCTTCACATTGCTAACCAGGGAGCGCTCGATTCTGTAATTTATACCCACTCTAACCTTAACAGGCACATCAGCAGGATAAACTATAATCTTAACTATAACGGAAAACTGGATGATAAGGGTAAAACCTTATCGGCCAATTTTAACTATTACACCTATAACCGCAGCTCGGAAGAATATATCACCAACGATTTTGATGACGCAGCGGGTAACGATTATCGCAGCCCCCTGATGCTGCAAAACTTATCACCATCAAACATTCATATATGGCTATCGAAAGTTGATTTTACCGACCCCCTTTCGAAAACGTCCAGGTTGGATGCCGGATTAAAATATACCGACGCCGTTAGTAACAACGACCTGATCTTTGGCCCGCTGGTTAACGGCGTTTACCAGAGCGACCCAAATTTTAGCAATCACTTTGTTTACAACGAAAATGTAAACGCCGCTTATGTAAGCTATCAGAATAAAATAAATAAGTTTGATATTACCGCAGGTTTACGGGCCGAGCAAACCATTGCAAAGGGAAATTCACTTACATCGGCAAAAATAGTGAATAGCAATTACACCGATCTTTTTCCTAACGCTTTGCTGGTTTATACCCAGGATGATAAACACCAGTTTAGCCTGAGCTATAACAGGGGGATAAAAAGACCTAATTACGAAGAGATTAACCCGTTTGTATATTATGTAGACCCATATGATTACCGTGCCGGCAACCCAAGCCTTAAGCCTGAGTTTTCAAACAATGTGGAACTCTCTTACAATTACAACAAAACGATGGTAACCACCCTGTACGCCAGCATTATTACAGATGCTTACAACTTTAATTTTTACGAGCAGGATGATACCACTAAGGTAAACATAAGCACTAATAAAAATTTAGGAAGGATCTATAATTACGGCATCCGGTTTTACACGCCAGCCCAGATAACAAAGTGGTGGAGCGCCAGCTTTAACCTGGACGTTGCTTACCAGCGTTATGTATCTTACCCGCAAAATGGTTACCTTGATAAAGGCACGCAGGATATTATTTTCCAAAGCACGCAAAACTTTATTATTACCAAAGGCCTGACTGCAGATCTTTCGGGAAGGTACGAGTCGCCTACATTTTACGGCGTAAACCAGTTTAAGGCCAATTATTATGTGTCAACAGGTTTAAGCCAGCAACTTTTTGAAAAACGTGGAAGCCTTAAATTAAGCGTGTTTGACGTTTTTAATACCCTTCGCGACCGCAGCCATACCAATTTTGATGGGCTGGATATGACGGTAATGGATAAAAAGGAAAGCCAGGTTGCAAGGCTAACTTTTACTTACAGGTTTGGAAAAATATCGGTAAAATCATTGGTACACCGCACGGGTAATGAGGAAGAGCAAACCCGTACCAGATCTAACTCCAATTAATTTACCCGGCGTGGCCGCTTAGGGTGCTAACGAATATAATAAACAACACCAGCGCACTAATACCAACATACATATAATCTTTTTCGAGCGCAAACCCAATTGCAGAACAGATAACGCGTAAGATTGGTGTTGCAATAAGTAATATAATGCCGGCCTGAATAATTGCCTGCCCCTTGATGTCTGCAATTCCTTTTACAATGCCAGAAAAATCACGGATAAATGCCGGGATACCTTTGAATTTTGTATAGTCGGCAACGGTATGGCCATGGCGGTATAAATAAAAAATTCCGCCTGTAAAAACAATACTGATAGAAATAACCGTTCCTGCCAACAGCACCTGCCCTATGAGGCCTTGTATGTCTTTATCTTTAAACTTTCCCATCTGTTTTAAATTTTGCCGGTAAAGCCATTATAGATCATTTGCCCTGCCAAAAAAGTAACTACTATAGCAAATACCCAGCGCAGCCAGGCAGACGATGTTGTATGCACCAATATTTTTGACCCGGTAAATGCGCCGAACAACACCCCGATAACCACCGGCATAGATAAACCAGGATTTATATAACCCCGCTGTAAGTAAACCACGGCACTGGCAGATGCTGTTACACCTATCATAAAATTACTGGTTGTAGTAGAGACCTTAAACGGAATACGCATAATGGTATCCATTGCTATTACCTTTAAGGCTCCCGAGCCTATGCCGAGCAAACCCGAAATAACACCGGCAAATAACATCATTAAAAAACCACCGCCCACTTTGTTTACGCTATAAGATACCGTACCGTTTGCGGTTGGGTAGCTGCTGTTAAGCTTAAGTTTTTCGGCAAATTGGTTAGTGTGTTTTACTATCTGCTCCTTTTTTTCACGAAGGGATAGCAAAGCAGAGATGATAAGTATAACACCAAAGATAATGGCAATATATTGTGTGGGTGTGTAAGAGGCAAGGATAGCACCGCACATGGCACCCAAAGTGGTGGCAATTTCCAAGAACATGCCAAGCCGCATATTGGTAATACCCTCTTTTACATAAGCCGCTGCAGACCCTGATGATGTGGCTATTACCGAAACCAGCGAGGCACCGATGGCGTAGTGAATATCAACCTTAAGCAGCAGCGTTAAAAGCGGAATAATTACCACCCCGCCGCCCAGGCCGGTTAATGACCCCAGCAGGCCCGCAAAGTAAGAACCGAGCAGTATAATTACAGTAAATACTATTACCGACATGCTTAAAATTGATGTGCAGCAAATGTAGGTAATAGTTTTTCGTAAGCCTTACTTTAATGTTTATCTATAGATTTAGGGGAGTATTTTCATTGCCTTAATACAAGTATCCGGCCAGGTAAAATTGTATTTTTGCTTGCATTAATACTAAGCATTTCTGTTATGAAAATAGCATTAGCCACTCCCCCGTTTCCGAGATCTATAAGCGATGGTTTATTACAGGTAGAAACATTGGTTAAAGAAGCCGCTGCGCAAAAAGCCGCTATTGTGTGTTTCCCGGAATCATACCTGCCGGGTTACCGAATGCCAGAATATGAAGTTGAACCACACTCGCCAGAGAAATTAAAGGCTGCCCTGGTACGCACCTGCGAAATTGCAAAAGAAAATAACATAGCCATTATTTTACCGATGGACTGGCCGCATCCCGATGGCATTTTAAATGTAGCCTATGTCATATCTGCATTTGGCGAGATAATGGGCCACCAAACCAAAAACCAACTCGACCCGTCAGAAGATGAAATGTTTATTCCCGGCACGGATCGGCACATTTTTAAATTACAGGGCGTAAAATTTGGAATTGTTATATGCCACGAAGGTTTTCGTTACCCCGAACTGGTACGCTGGGCCGCACGGCAGGGAGCAAAAGTTGTATTTCATCCGCATTTTACAGGAAGTGATGCAGGCGGCGTACAGCTTAAAGAATGGGGGGACAAAAACAGCCCGTATTACGAAAAGGCCATGATGATGCGCGCGATGGAAAACACTATTTATTTTGCAAGCGTTGGCTACGCTACCCAATACCAGGAAGCCGCATCGTCAATTATAGCTCCAGACGGCAAGTGCATTGCAAGCCAGCCTTACGGTGAACCCGGAATTATAACTGCCGAAATAGATCCTGAAAAAGCGAGTGGGTTATTGGCAATGCGCTATAAGCCCGAACTGTTTGAGAAGAGCTAATCAAAACTTCACTCGTCGATCTTTTTTTCATCGAGCTTGGTTTCGAGGCGTACCTTTTTAATATCAATACGGATAAGGCCAAAAATGCTCATATATACGTTGGCTATAAATACCAGTGCGAAACCTGCTATTAGATAACCGCGCCAGTCGGTAAGTAAAAGCTTATAATCTGTGAGAAAAAGCATCAGCACGGTTACGTAATGGCTAAAGCAATACTCGCAGGTAAAAAGGTAAAAGAATTTTCGCTCCACAATACTTTTTCCTTTTTGCGATTTATCTACGCAAAACTCCCGCGGTTCCCTAAAAACTTCTTCATGGGTAACCGTCCACGCTATACAGGCAATGGGGATTGCTAATACAAAAAGCCAGATGATCTGTGTACTTAAAGGCATACCTCAATAAATACCAAAGCGTTAAAAAAGTTTGAGGGCAATAGTAAATGGGATGTCAAAAATACAACGCAAAACACAAAGGTTAAAAATGCGGCATTACAACAACTAAAATGGGCAATAAACCTGTTTGAATTTTTAGTATTTTCGAAGCCTGATAACACCCCACCCAGAAATATAATTTAAATGAAGAAGTTTACGCTTTTTGCAACCGCTTTACTTTTAACGCTTAAAACATTTGCACAGGATGTTGCCCTTGACGCGTCGCTTACAGAATCGCCGGTTAAGTTAAAAACCTTGTCGGGCTCTATCTCGGGCTCGCTGGTAGTACCTAAAAATGCAAGCGGTAAAATTCCGGTGGTATTAATTGTGGCAGATGCCGGTGCAACAGATCGTAATGGTAATAATGCAAAAACAGGCGTATCGGCCTATTCATATAAACTGCTTGCAAATGATCTTGGTAAAAAAGGCATTGCCTCCCTGCGTTATGATAAGCGTTTAGTAGGCGAAAGCGTAAGTATCAATAAAGAATCGCAGCTGCACTTTGAAGATTATAGCGATGATGCCGTATCATTGATCAACATGCTGAGTGAAGATGAAAGATTTTCAAAAGTTATAGAGTTTGGCCATGGCGAAGGCTCGCTGGTAGCCATGATAGCTGCCTATGATAATCAGTCGGTAAAGGGGATCATACTGGCAGATGGTTACGCCGACAAAGGCGAAAAAATCCTGGCCGATGAAATGAAAACCAAGCCTAAACTTTGGGCTGATGAATTTAAGACCATTATGGACAGCCTTAAAAAAGGCAAAACCACTGATAATATAGACCCTTCCCTTTATTTTATTGCAAGGCCTTCTGTACAGCCTTTCCTTATGTCGTGGAGCAGGTATGACCCTTTGCGTGTTATCAAGAAAATGAAGGCGCCTATACTAATCTTACAGGGAACTGCCGATGTTAAGGTAGCTGTAGATAACGGCGACCGCCTCAAGAAAGCAAAGTCTGATGCCGTTTATTTAACGATTAAAGACATGAGCCATATTTTAAAAGAAGGCCCTGCTGATACAGCTAAAAACATTGCGACTTACAGCGATGCAAGCCTTCCGCTAAAAAAGGAACTGGTAACAGCAACAGTAGACTTTGTTACAAAAGTGAAATAATCAGGTTACTGCCACCAGCGTTTTTAAATTAAATTTCAACTTGTTTTCCAGTCATTTAGCATTCTTCTTATAGCAAGGATCTCGCCGGTGTGGTAAGAGGTATGATCTGCAATTTGTAGTGCCTCACGAAGGATGGTTTGCCCATCGCCGTGTTCCAATTTCTGGTAAATGTCGCTATGTTCTAAAAGTTCAATAAATTCATCCAGGTCGGCAGCAACTTGCTTGATGGAACTTTCCCAGGTATCGTCGTCGGCAGGTGCGCTTTCTTTAGGCCAGTAATCATCAGGCCAGTTAGGCGATTTGTGATCGGCATCTTTGCTGAACTGCAGCATGTCCCATTGTGCAATACGAATATGTTCTACCAATTGCCAAATGCTATAAGGCATATTTTCGGGCTTTACACCACGCAATTCTGGCTTTACATTTTTAACAGAATCTGCAAAAGAAGCATGTGCAGTACCGCCAAGTAATAACTTGGTTAACTCTGCTACTATCAGTTTATGTTGACTATCCATCTTGATAAAAGTTTACAAAACAACAAAAGCAAGTGGGAATTGTGTGTTTCGGAACAAGAATCAAGAACTGATCAAGAATCAAGATGCAAGAGCCAAGAGTCAAGACAGGAAGCGACAATAAATAAGTTCCGCGGTCGCTTGGCTCTGCCGAGTGACGACTATTACCCGGCCTTCGGCCGCTTTTGGCTGTTGTTTATACAATCGGCGAGACGCCGAAAAATATCCGTCACTCGGCATGGCCAAGCGACCGCTTCCAGAAATCGTGTGTTTTGAATACAAGAATCAAGACATTTGGAACCAAGAGTCAAGACTTTTAGAGTCAAGAGCCAAGAATCAGGACAGATATTTAATAAGTAATGCAATTAAACAAAATCAATAATAAAGTTATCAAGGAACTTATTTTTTCACTTCCTGTCCTGGCTCTTATCTTGTCACACGATTCTTATCTCTAAAGGTCTTGGCTCTTGATTCTTGGCTCTTGTTTCTCGGCTCTAAAGCTCTTGTTTCTCGTCTTTAAAAAATTATATTTTTTCGGCTAAAAGTTCTAAGTTTATAATCTTAAGGAAAACCGACATACCCCGTGATTAAAAAGCTGCTATACACCGCCATAATTTTAACAACTGTATTTTTAGGATGTAAAAAAGATGGTTCGGCCGGGCCTAATTTTGCCAAAGATGATGGCGCCTTTACACTTTATAAAAATTCCTTCCTTGAAAGACTTTGGAAATTAAACCCGGATTGGGCCACTTCTGTCGGTTATCATAAGTACGATAGCCTTCTTTTTATACCTGACGACAAAAACAGGGAAAAGCTCCTGAACTTTACAAAGGTGGAAACCGATTCGCTCAGCCGCTTTGATGTTAATTCGCTTTCTGATGTAAACCGGATGGACTACCACATGATGGAAAACCAGATGGAATCGATGCAGTGGCGCATTCAAACCTTAAGAGATTACCAGTGGGACCCGTCGTCTTACAATGTTATTGGTACGTTCGCTTATATCCTTAATGAACATTATGCACCTTTAGCCAAACGACTGCGAAATTTTTATCAGAAAATGGCAAACGTTCCGGCCTATTACAAAGAAGCACAGAAACAGATTAAAAATCCGGTGGTCGAGCTTACATCTTTGGCAACAGAACAGCATCTGGGTGGCTTAAGCGTATTCGGGAAAGATTTGGAAGATTCCCTTAAAAAAAGCAACCTACCGGCAGCCGAGCAAAAACAAATCCTTGACAGGGCAAAACTATCTTCAGATGCGATAAAGAATTATGCAGAGTGGCTAAAAAACCTGAAGAACGATCATCCGCGCAGTTTCAGGCTGGGTAAGGAACTTTACGAAGACAAATTCAAGTACGATATACAGTCGGCTTCTACAGCCCAACAAGTGTTCAATGCAGCTAACGAGCGCAAAAAATATATCCATCGCTCTATGGTACAGGTGAGCAAGAAATTATGGCCTAAGTATTTTGGCTCAAAGACAATGCCGTCCGACTCGTTAGAAATGGTTGCCAAACTGATAGATACCATATCTGCCAAACATGTAGCGCCAGAAAAATTTCAAGCGGCCATTGAGGGTATCATACCTAAGTTGACTGCCTTTGTAAAATCAAAAGACCTGGTTACGCTCGATCCATCTAAACCATTGATCATTCGTAAAGAGCCGGGTTATATGGCTGGTGTCGCATCGGCGTCAATGAGTTCGCCTGGCCCTTATGATAAAGAGGGTAATTCATATTTTAACGTGGGCAGCCTTGCTGGTTGGTCGGCAGAAAAAGCGGAAAGCTTTTTAAGGGAGTATAATAACTACACCCTGCAGATATTGTGCATCCATGAGGCTATCCCGGGCCATTACGTGCAACTGGTTTATGCCAACAAAGCGCCAAGCATGATCAAATCTATTTTGGGTAATGGTGCAATGGTTGAAGGCTGGGCTGTATACAGCGAAGAAATGATGCTTGACAATGGCTATGACGCCGACGAGCCCGAAATGAGGCTGATGTGGTACAAGTGGAATTTGCGTTCGGTTTGTAATACCATTCTTGATTATGGTGTGCATGCAGAAAACCTTTCCAGGCAGGATGCTCTTAAAATGCTGGTACATGAGGCATTTCAGCAGCAGGCAGAGGCCGAAGAAAAATGGAAACGTGTAACTGTAACCAGCGTACAGTTAGATAGTTATTACACCGGCTACAAGGAAATTACAGACCTTCGCAACGAATACAAGAAAAAAGTTGGCGACAAATATAAGCTGAAAGATTTTAACGAGAAACTTTTAAGCTATGGCAGCGCCCCTGTAAAATACATTAAGGAAGCCATGCTTTCAAAGGGCGGTAGTATCGATTCACATTAAAAAACAACTGCCAAAATTGGGCTTAAACATTTAAGGCATAGCAATTGCAATTAACTTATCGATTGTTTAGCAAGTACATTCTTAATGCTGATTAAGCGTTTTATTTTTAATCCAAAATTCTTAATCAAATAGTAGTCTTTTTTAATCGAAAGTTAAAACAAGAGCTCAAAGTGGTTGTTACAGATTTAACGGTTGCACAAACCAAGTTTTTAATTTTTCTGGCATAATTTTTTAAAAAACAAAAGGTGTATTAAAATACTCATTTTAAGCACTTTATTTCCCATTTTTACACATCTACCTGGCTATGTTTTGAGTCGGTGATTGCCATTTATTCCTTTTTATCAAACAGGGGCCATTTTGCATAAATGGGTACGATTATTGAACTAATTGTTAAATCATACTCCCTCTCAAATCAGCATCATTATGAGTACATTAGCAATTATCGGTATCGCAATTCAGGCAGTGCCTGTATTTTTTATTATCAAAACCAGCATCAATATGATAAGGCACAAAACGCTTTATTAACAGATAAAAGGTTTTAAGTTTATTGTATTAATTTATGCTTCACTCCCGCACCGCCGGGAGTTTTTTTGTAACCATACCAAGCATATATCCGTAAAAGACAGCGAGTATAATTAATGATAATGCTGATTTGAGTAAGTGCCGGGGTTGAGAGCCTGGCTTTACTCGTTTTATAATAAAAAAGGGGAAGATCTCTCCTCCCCTTTTCACTATCTGATAATTTGTTATCTCCAATGTCCCGGTATCCAGGCATAACCACCCGGGCGATGGCCCCAATGGCCTGCTATCCAAACTGCGCGCGGGCGTGGTGGCAATGCCCAGTAGCCTGCACGGTAAGTATACGCACTACCGGCTGGTGTCCATTCTTCTGCAACCCATACGTGGCGTGGCGAAGGTGCAACCGGGCGCACAATAACCGGCCCGCGATGAATTGGCCTTTCACGTACAATAATTTCCTGTGCTTTACTTTGCGCTGCTGCAAAAAATGTTGCAACTATTAACAGCGCGAAAACTCTTGTGATCTTTTTCATAAGTATTAATTGTTACTGTTTGTTATTAAGACATTAACAGGCTTACAGGGTTTAATTATTTTTTTTAATTTATTCATAACGTATTTATACCCAATTATATAACAGATCACAAACATTGCGTGGAATTAGTTGACCTGGTTTTCACCTCAACAAAACGGTTTAGTTTAAACAGTAAATCAGCAAGCAAATTATTATCTTCGCCATATGTCTCCTCAAGAAGCAAAGAACCGGATCGAAGCAATTTCTGCCGAACTAAAGCAGCATAATTATAATTATTACGTATTAGCGATGCCTACCATTGCCGACTTTGATTTCGACAAAAAGCTGGAAGAGTTAACCAAACTGGAAAAGGAATTTCCTGAGTTTGCAGACCCTGATTCGCCATCGCAAAAGGTTGGGGGCTTTATTACCAAAGAGTTTGTTACCGTAAAACATAAATGGCCCATGCTTTCGCTGGGTAACACTTATAGCGAACAGGAACTGCAGGATTTTGATCAGCGTATCCGCAAGGCGATTGGTGATAATTTTGAATATGTATGTGAATTAAAGTTCGATGGCCTCTCTATGAGCCTTACTTATGAAGAAGGCAAGTTGGTTAAGGCCGTTACCCGTGGCGATGGAATACAGGGCGACGACGTTACCACAAATGTGCGCACCATTAATACCATACCAAAAAAACTGCGCGAAGGCAATTTTCCCGAACACTTTGAAATACGCGGCGAAGTTTTTATGCACCTTAAAGCTTTTGAACGCCTAAATAACGAGCGCATAGAAAACGGTGAAGTGCCCTATGCCAATCCGCGTAATTTTGCATCAGGTACCATAAAAATGCAGGATTCGAGCGAGGTGGCAAAACGACCGCTGGATTGTTACTTATACTTTTTATACACCGATAAGCCGCTATTTAAAACTCATTGGGAAAGCTTGCAGGCTGTAAAAAGTTGGGGTTTCCATACAAACGAGCATAGCAGGCTTTGCAGTAATATAAAAGAAGTTTTTGATTTCATTAATCACTGGGACAAAAACCGATTCGATCTATCATATGATATTGATGGCATCGTAATAAAAGTAAACAGCTACGCGCAGCAGCACGAACTGGGTTTTACTGCAAAATCGCCACGCTGGGCTATCGCATATAAATATAAAGCCGAAGAAGTTGAAACCGAATTGCAAAGCGTAAGCTACCAGGTTGGCCGTACCGGCGCCGTTACCCCGGTGGCTAATTTAAAACCGATACAGCTTGCAGGAACTACCGTTAAACGCGCTACGCTTCACAATGCGGATGAAATTGTACTTCGCCTGAAGTTGCATGAGGGCGATTGGGTTTATGTGGAAAAAGGCGGGGAGATTATCCCTAAAATTACCGGCGTTAATTTAGATAAGCGCAAAGAGGGCGCCGAACCTATAGCTTACCGTTCTACCTGCCCGGCATGTGATACTACCCTGGTTCGCAAAGAAGGAGAGGCTGCTTTTTATTGCCCAAATGAGGATGGGTGCCCACCGCAGATAGTTGGTAAAATGCAGCACTTTATTAATCGCAAAGCCATGAATATCGAAGGCCTGGGCGATGAAACCATTGAAACCCTTTATCAGAAAGATTTTATAAAACGCATAAGTGATATTTACAAGCTGCATGACCATGGCGACGAATTGAAACGTTTGGGCCGTTTTGGCGAAAAGTCTATCAATAATATGCTGGATGGCATTGAAAAGTCTAAGGAAATGCCTTTTGATAAAGTGCTTTTCGGCCTGGGCATTCGTTATGTTGGCGCCACGGTGGCAAGGAAGCTGGCCGTACATTTCAAGAATATAGATAAACTTTCTACCGCAACTTTTGAGGAACTGATAGCTGCCGAAGAAATAGGTGAACGCATTGCACTCAGCATCCAGGCTTATTTTAATGATGAGCAACATAAGGAGGAAATAGAAAAGTTAAAGGCGCAAGGTTTGCAGTTTGCCATTGAAGAGAAGGAAATTGAGCTGGCAAGTGAAAGCCTGGCCGGAAAAACATTTATTATTTCGGGGGTGTTTGAAAGTTATTCGCGCGATGAGCTAAAGGACATTATTGAACAAAACGGCGGTAAGATATTGAGTAGCATATCTGCAAAATTAAATTACCTGGTTGCGGGCGACAACATGGGCCCAGCCAAGCTTGAAAAAGCGCAAAAGCTGAACGTGCCCATCATAAGCGACAGCGATTTGATGAAGATGCTGCAATAATGCCAAACAAAAGGCCCATAATTACTGTAATAGATTCATAAACCCAGCATAGCCATGATCAATCCCTTACAGGTAAGCCTTAACGATGCAGACGATAGCAAAAGACATATCATTGTTGAGCCGGTATTGAAAAAGCAGGGCAATAGTTTGATCGACACCGGTGTTTACAAACTTTATAAAGATGGCTTTGGTGAAGAATCCGTTTTATTCACTGAGCCGCTCGAAATTGAAGAACAAAATACCGACCTAGCCGATAACATGAACCCAGATTACCTTGGAAAAATTACGCTGGATACCCAAAATAGCTGGAAATATGAAGGTGATCTGCTATCAGCAGCAGAACAGGAAGAACTAATATCCCGCATTAAAGCCGCTGTTTAAACTTTGCTACGCTTAACAATAATTAACAAATTTAACCTGGTAACTATTGTCAATAAATTTCATCTTAGCAGTAAACGCTTGCTTATGAAATTCCTTTTACCTGTAACCTTATTTATCCTGTTTGGCTTTACAGCTTTTGCGCAGGATATCAGCTTCAACGGAAAAATTACAGATAAGCAAAGCAAGCCTATTCCCTTCGCAAACATCTATGTAAAAAACACCACCAGGGGAACTTCCGCTAACAGTGATGGCGAATACACGCTACAGTTAAAGCCCGGTAATTACGAAATTATTTTTAAAGCGGTAGGTTACCGGCAAGAGAGCCTTAAACTTAACCTCACCGAAAACCATACGGAGAACATCATATTAAAAACCGAAACCTACCAGCTAAGCGATGTGATTATAAAGGCAGGCGGCGAAGACCCGGCCTATGCCATTATACGCAAGGCTATAAAGAACCGCAAGGCGCATTTAAACGAGGTAGATGCCTACACCTGCGATATTTATATAAAGGGCCTGCAAAAACTACTGGCAGCACCAAAAAAGTTTCTTGGGGTTGATGTGCAGAAAATAGCAAGGGAAAACGGCCTTGATTCTAACCGCAGGGGTATAATCTACCTGTCAGAATCGGAGTCTAAATATAGTTTTAAGAAACCTAACGAGGTGCATGAGGAGATGATCTCTTCCAAAGTGTCGGGTAGTAATAAGGCTTTCAGCTATAACCGGGCATCAGACATGAAGGTGAACTTTTATGAGAACATGCAGGAGTGGCAGGGCTTAAGCAATCGTCCGCTTATATCGCCTATAGCAGATAACGCGCTGTTTTATTACAATTATAAATACATCGGCTTTTCAACAGAGAATGGCGAAACCATCGATAAGATCCAGGTATTGCCTAAACGCATTTATGATGCCTGTTTCCAGGGCTATATCTACATCCTTGAAAAAGACTGGCGCATTTACGGGCTCGATCTGCGGATCACCAAACAGCAGAACATAAACTTTGTAGATACCCTTAAAATAAACCAGCAGTTTTTCCCGGTAAACGCCAAGATATGGATGCCATCGTCCATCAAGTTTGAATTTACAGGCGGGCTTTTTGGCTTTAAAATTGGCGGCTATTTTGTATCCATCTATAAAGACTATGATCTTAATCCCAATTTCAACAAAAAAGAGTTTAAAGAAATTTTACGCATCGGTAAAGATGTAAACAAGGTTGATAGTGCCTACTGGGAAAAAGAACGCCCTATCCCGCTAACAGACGAAGAGAAAACCGACTACACGAAGAAAGCTGTACTCGCCAAAAAAAGGGAATCGAAAGTGTACCTTGATTCGCTCGACAGCGTGAACAATAAATTTGATGCGCTTAAATTTTTGCTCGGTGGTTACAGGCATGTTAACCGGTATGAGCATAATTATTTTTACCTCGATCCGCTGCTTGCCTCCATTAAGTTTAATACGGTACAAGGTTTCGTTTTAGGGTACGGAGCCACATTCAGCAAAAAGGTAGACTCATTAAATAACCGCTACCTCATGGTAAGCGCCAAAGCAGGATATGGCTTTTCCAATAAAAAGTTTACCGGGAGCATAAATACAGTGATCCCTGCCGGGTCATTTACCCTTGGGCTTAATGCGGGGTCAGACATTGTAGACCTTAATAAAACCAATCCTATTTCGCCACTAATTAACTCGCTTTACAGTTTATTTGAAAGGCAGAACTACGAGAAATTTTATCAGAAGCAATACGTGTCGGCAACTTTGTATAAACGCATTGTTGGTGGCTGGCAGGCAAGCGCAGGCGCGGAGTTTGCGGACAGAAAATGGCTGTCGAACGCATCCTCATATAGTTTCTTTAGTCCGGGTAATCATACTTATACGTCCAACAATCCCTTGGTACCTAACCAGGACGTGCCGCTTTTTCCCGATAACCAATCGTTTAAAATTACCGTCAGAACCACATACGATTTCAGCGATAAATATGAAACCTATCCAAATGGTAAACGCTATCTGCCGTCGCCTTATCCAACCGTTGGCTTAACCTTTACCAAAGGCATTAAAAATGTATTTGGATCGGATGTAGATTATGACCTGCTTGCCGCCGACGTATCACAATCAAACATAAACGACGGCATTTTAGGTTATACATCCTTTTACATAGGCGCAGGTAAGTTTTTAAACAGCAACAGTATATTTTATCCCGACTACAAGCAGTTTGCAGGCAACGAAGTATTCTTTTCAAAAAGCGGCTTAGATAGCTTTTTGCTTTTAAATTATTACACCTTTAGCACTTACACCAAATATATTGAGGGGCATCTGGAGCAAAACTTTTCGGGTTTTATCTTAAACAAGATTCCGCTGATACGGAAGTTTAAGCTACAGGAGATTGTAGACATAAACTATCTTTCTACCCCTACCATAAAAAACTACACGGAACTTGGCTTTGGCTTGCAGTATCTTAATTTCAGGCTGATGTATGGCACGTCGTTCAATAGCAATAGTAATATCAAATCGGCGATACGTTTAAGTCTGGGCTTTTAATGTGGTTTAAACCATAAAAACGCAGGTTTTGAACAGCAGAACTTTATACTATTTGCTATATTAGCAGCCTTTAATTACACGCATGAACAAATTTCACGGAACCGGGGTTGCTGTTATTACTCCTTTTCAGGCAGATGGCCAGATCGATTTTGAAGGGCTGGGCAAGCTGCTGAATTATTTAATTGATGGCGGGATAGATTACCTGGTATCATTAGGTACAACCGGCGAGAGCGCCACTTTGAGCAATGAGGAGAAAAAGCAGGTTTGGAAATTTACTACCGAAAAAGTTAACGGGCGTGTACCTTTAGTTGCAGGCATTGGCGGCAACAACACACTGGAAGTGGTTGAGCAGGTAAAACAGTTTGATATTAATGGCTATGATGCCATTTTATCGGCAAGCCCTAACTATAACAAACCAACACAGGAAGGTATTTATCAGCACTATAAAGCAATTGCAGAAGCCGCACCGCTGCCTGTAATCTTATATAATGTACCCGGCCGCACCGGCAGCAATGTAAATGCTGAAACCGTAGTTAAACTGGCGAAAGACTTTAGCAACATTATCGGTTTAAAAGAAGCTTCAGGAAATTTCGACCAGATCAACCAGATCATGCGCGATAAACCTGAGGGCTTTTTAATGATCTCTGGTGATGACCCGGTTACCTTGCCTATGATGGCACTGGGTGCTGTAGGCGTAATTTCAGTAACTGGTAATGCGCTGCCAAAAAAGGTGGCAGAAGTTACCAATTTATGCCTGGAAGGAAAATATGCCGAAGCAAGGCAATCACATAACGACCTGATAGATTTTACCAAACTGATGTTTGTCGAGGGCAACCCTGCCGGCGTAAAATCTGCGCTTAAACACATTGGCGTTTGCGGCGAAGCACTCCGTTTACCGCTGGTGCCTGTAAGCGCTGCTATTGCCCAGCGTATAGCCGCCGAAACTGAAAAACTTACCGCCTGATAGGGAAAATAAAAACCCGCTCCAAAAAAACTTGGGCGGGTTTTCATACTTTAAAGATAAAGTAGAATTTCTTTATGCTTATTCAGCTTTGTTTTTAGCTTCCTGAACTTCTAAACGTATAGCCTGAGCTAAATTTTTAAGATCTTGCATGCCTTTTCTAACACGGGTGCCAGCAGCGCTGTTACCTTTGTTATAAAACTTGTCGGCATCTGCTTCCAATGATGCTACTAATTCTTTTACTTCATCAAATTTTTTCATTTCAGTTACTCCTTTTAAAATTGAGGTTTATTGTTTTTATAAAGCTAATCTAAAATGTTTTTTGTTAAATAAAAATTTTTGACAACCAAAAAAAGTGCCTTAAAAGCGGTTTTTTTCCACATTTTGATCAATTATGCTGCTTTCAAAATCAGAATAAATACAGATTCTCTTTAAAAACATTTCCCGGTATTTGATAATTATAACCAGTACTTATCGCGCAAAAGGAACAATTATTTTCTCAATTATGATTAATAAATTAATAGTTTAAAATTGGCACACCTTACCCCCTTAACGAATAATTAAACATGCTAAAAGTAAAACAGCTTTTATACTTCCTTGTCCAGAATATCGGGGTGGTTTTTGTGAACTTTTATAATTAATTCGCCAAATAAAGTGTTGGCCCAGGCAAACCATTTACGCGTAAAATCAGCCGCATTATCTTTATTAAACGATTCATGCATAAAACCTGTATTGGCATGGGTAGTCTTTAACCACCTGAGGCATCTGGTTATTTCCTCTTTATCAGTTGATGTTAAGGCCCGCATAATTATGCTCATTGGCCATATATAATTCATGCCTACATGCGGGCCGCCGATACCCTCGGCAGCGGTACCCTTAAAGAAATAAGGGTTGCTATCGCTTAACACCAATTTACGCGTATTTTGATAAATGGGGTCGCTTTCCGGTAAAGTACCTAAGTAAGGCATTGCCAGTAAGCTGGGCACGTTTGCATCGTCCATAAACAAATGGTTACCGTAACCATCCACCTCGTAAGCGAGCACTTTACCATGCACCGGGTGTTGTACTACTGCATATTTAAGTAATGCCTCATGTACTTCGTTAGATAGCGCTTCGCACGCAGCAGCGGTAGTGTTGTCCTTAGCAATAGTGCTGTACATTTCTGCCAGCTGGCTTAAACTCAACTTTGCAAAATAGTTAGACGGCACAAGGAACGGATAAATAGTAGCGTCATCAGACGGGCGGAAGATGGAGCAGATTAAGCCAACAGGCCTTACCGGGTTGCCATAACCGCCGTTAGGAGCGGTATCGCTTGCTGTTTCTGTTCTTCTTTGAAAATGATAGGGACCGCGGCCTTCCTTTCTCTGCTGTACTTTAAAGGTTGATAAAATTACCTTACCTGCCTTATGCCAGTTTTCATCAAAAAAGCTGCCATCGCCCGTTAGTTTCCAGTAGTTATAGGCCAGGCGTACGGGATAGCATAATGAATCAACTTCCCACTTGCGTTCGTGCAGTTCGGGTTTCATATCGGTGCGGTCTGTATCCCATTCGCTGCCGGTTGGGCCTTCGTTAAAAGCATTGGCGTACGGGTCTATCAGGATACATTTAGACTGGCGGTTCAACACACCTCTTATTACATTCTTAAGTTCCGCGTCCTCTTTAATTAAAGGCAGGTATGGCCAAACCTGCGCAGATGAATCGCGCATCCACATGGCAAATATGTCGCCGGTAATTACAAAGGTATCAGGCTTACCATCCTTCACCGAATAATTTACGGTAGTGTCCAGCGTATTTGGGTAGCAGTTTTCAAAAAGCCAGGCAAGTTCAGGGTCCTTGATAGCGGCTTTTATACGGCTTATGGTTGCCTCTACCGCTTTACTTGTGAATTTGCGGTCGGCCAGTTTAGGGCGCTTACTTTCAAAAGCTGCCGCAGCGAACCATTGCGGTCTTAAGCCTAAACCAACACCGGCTGTTGTTACGCCATTTATCTTGATAAAATTTCTTCGGGAAAGCATGTAATCTGTAATTGATATACGGTAAAAATAAAAATCCCCGCCGGATTACCGAAGGGGATTTAATAATAAGTTGTTGTGATATTTATTAAGCTTGTGTCAATTCTGATACAACCAGTTTATTCTCTTTATAATAACCGGCTTTTAATTTCTCGGCCATTTCTGCATAAGCTTCTAATGTGCGCTGTACATCTTCCAGGCTATGTGCAGCAGTTGGTATCAAACGTAATATAATTAATCCTTTAGGGATAACCGGGTAAACTACAATAGAACAGAAAATACCATAATGCTCGCGCAGGTCGCGGGTTAGTGCAGTTGCTTCAAACAGGTCGCCCTCCAGTATAACAGGGGTAACCATGGTGTTGGTAACGCCAATGTTGAAGCCCAATTCCTTTAAACCCTTTTGTAAGGTATTGGCTACCAGCCAAAGTTTTTCACGTAACTCGGGCATAGATTTAAGCATTTCGAAACGCTTTTGTAATCCAACTACCATCGGCATTGGCAGCGCCTTTGCAAAAATCTGCGAACGCATATTATAGCGGAGAAAATCAATAATGAATTTATCGGCAGCAACAAAACCGCCTATGCCGGCCATTGACTTGGCAAATGTGCCGAAGTAAACGTCGACACCATCCACGCAATCCTGCGCTTCGTGTGTACCTGCACCGGTAGCACCCATGGTACCAAAACCATGTGCATCATCAACCAATATGCGGAAATTGTATTTTTCTTTAAGGGCGATGATCTCTTTCAACTTACCCTGCGCTCCAGACATTCCAAAAACACCCTCGGTGATCAACAGGATACCCCCGCCGGTTTGCTCGGCAAGTTTAGTTGCACGCTCCAGTTGTTTTTCGCAACTGGCAATATCATTATGCTGGTATACGTAACGCTTGCCCATATGCAGCCTTACGCCGTCAATGATACAGGCGTGTGATTCGGCATCGTATACAATAACGTCATTACGGTCAACCAGTGTATCTATGATCGATACCATTCCCTGGTAACCATAATTTAACAGATAAGCATCTTCTTTTCCTACAAAGGCGGCAAGATCCTGCTCCAGCGTTTCATGCTGAACGGAGTTTCCAGACATCATACGCGCACCCATCGGGTAAGCCATACCGAAATCGGCAGCGGCCTTGGCATCGGCAGCACGCACTTCGGGATGGTTAGCAAGGCCCAAATAATTATTAAGGCTCCAAACCAAATGCTCTTTGCCGTTAAAATACATGTGCGGAGCTATCTCTCCCTCTAACTTAGGGTAAGAAAAATACCCATGCGACCACTTTTGATGCTGGCCTATCGGCCCGCCCATGTTTTTTGATATCTTGCTGAATAGATCCAAAATCGATTTATTTAATTTAATGCAAATATAGCCGTTAAAACGATTTTATGCCGACATTATTACTTTTTAGAATAGCCTATAATTCTTATTTGACAGGCTATGACAGTATAAATTTAAATGCCTTTATATAAAAAGACGGATCAAAAAGCTTACTGCTTTTTAACCCGTCCCTAAATTTAATTCTTTTTATCTAAATTAATCTACGTTATCGTGCAAAAAGGAATTATTATTCCTGATCTCGGTATTACCTTCATTATCCGGTAATAAAGAAAAACGTGAGATCTGGCTCTCGTTCGATGCCGGCGTTTGCTGCAAGGCTATTTCCTTACGTTTATAAGCCGGAACGTTTTCCATTTCCTGTAAATTGTTACCGCTGCGCAGTTTCATACTCAGGTCTTTTAAGCGCATAATACGCTCGCGCGATTTACGCAGTTGCTCTTCAATCGACTCGTCTGTTTTGTTATCATCAGCGCCCGCCTGTATTTCGGGTTCCTTTTCAGGCTCCGGTGCTTTCTGTTCTTTAAGCGGCTCCAGGTTTATAACCGGCTCAACCACTTTAAAAGTCATTTCGGGCACGTCAGACGGTTCGTTTTCTGCTCCTACCGGCTCATCCGGGATCAGGTTATGCCTCATAACTACCGGCTCTTCGGTGCGCTGTTGTGCAAACAAGTCAAATAAACCGGTTTGTTTAATATCTTCTTTAACCCTTGTTTCTTCCTTAGCCTTCATATACGGCTCGGCAGGTGCATTCACCCTAACCGGGTTAATAAACTCATTTACCGGCGGTTTGCTTTGCTGCTGAGGCTCAGGTACCAGCATAGATACTACTTTCTTGGTGCTTTGCTCCTTTTCACGCTCATCCTTGGTTTGGAAACCTGTAGCGATGATAGTTACCGAAATTTTGTCTTCCAGGTTCTCATCTATGCAGTTACCCCAGATTAGGTCGGCAGCTAAACCGGCTTCTTCCTGTATGTAATCGGTAATTATGGTTACTTCATCCATGGTTACCTCTTTACTGCCGGAGCTGATGTTTAGCAAAATGTAGCGCGCGCCTTCAATTTCATTATCCTTTAACAATGGCGATGCAAGTGCACCTTCCACCGCTTTTAGCGCACGGTTTTCACCATCTGCCGCCGAGCTGCCCATTATGGATACGCCACTGTCTTTCATTACAGTGCGCACGTCCTTAAAGTCTACGTTTATGTAACCTGGTAGCGTAATAATTTCAGCTATACCTTTTGCAGCAGTAGTTAAAATGTTATCTGCCTGCGCAAATGCCGATCCTAAGGTAAGGTTACCGAAAATCTGGCGCAGCCTGTCGTTAGAGATCACCAAATACGAGTCGACGTATTTTTTAAACTCCTCCATACCGGCATCAGCCTGCATTTTACGGCGCTTACCTTCAAAAGCAAATGGCGTGGTTATAATGCCCACGGTAAGTATATCCATTTCGCGGGCTGCCTTGGCAATAATAGGGCTTGCACCGGTACCGGTACCACCACCCATACCTGCTGTAATAAACAGCATTTTGGTATTGGTGCCAAGCATCAGCTTAATATCATCTATATTTTCTATAGCCGAGTTTTTTCCTACTTCGGGAATTGATCCGGCACCCATACCCTCGGTAAGGCTTGCACCCAATTGCACCTTGTTAGGTATCGGGCTTAGCTCCAAAGCCTGCGCATCGGTATTACAGATAATAAAATCCACACCGGTAATTCCTTGCCTGTACATGTGGTTCACCGCATTACCACCGCCGCCGCCAACACCAATCACTTTAATGATGGAGGACTTTTCTTTTAACATCTCAAACTGCATAATCCTTGTTTTCAGTTATATGTAATTGATGAATATTCAGATTTCTGTATCGTAATAGTAGCAATTTTTCAACAAGCTTTATCCACATTTGTCAATATGTGGAAAGATAGCCACATGTGAATAAAATTGAAAAACAACGCCTTATTTAAGGAAATCTTCGTCTTTAATATCGTCCTTTATAAATCTTTTCCCTGTTTCAACCAGCTTGCTCAACAAGCCAAATTTCTTGTCTTCGCTGTATTTAGGCTTGGTGATCTTTACATCTTCGCGCACCAGCGTATGCTCGTCATATTCCATTTTCTGGATGCCTTTTATCAGTAAGCCAATGCCGGTGGCAAACGTAGGGCTTTGCAATTCTTCGTACGTGCCTTTTGGTAAAACCTCATTTTTTGCCAGGTGCTCGTTCGGGTAACCGATGCGGCAGTCAAGGCCGGTAACGTATTCAACCAATTGCGCCAGGTGCTTTAGCTGCGCACCGCCACCGGTTATTACAATACCTGCAATAAGCCTTTTCTCATAGCCGGATGATTTGATTTCATAGTAAACATGCTCTATGATCTCTTCCATACGGGCCTGTATTACAAAGGCCAGGTTCTTTACCGAAATTTCTTTGGGTTCGCGGCCTCGTAAGCCCGGAACGCAAACTATTTCGTTTTCTTTGTTCTCATCGGCAAGTGCCGAACCAAAACGTACCTTTAACTGCTCTGCTATGTTACGCATTACCGAACAGCCTTCGCGGATGTCTTCGGTAATACTGTTACCACCAAATGGAATTACCGCTGTATGGCGAATGATACCTTCATGAAATATGGCAACATCTGTGGTACCACCGCCAATATCAACCAATACTACACCTGCTTCTTTTTCCTCGTCGCTCAACACCGATTCAGAAGATGCAAGTGGTTCCAGTATCAGTTCCTGGCTTTCCAGGCCTGCCTTGTTTACACATTTTACAATGTTTTTTATAGCAGTTACCTGCCCTGAGATAATGTGGAAGTTAGCCTCCAGCCTTACGCCCGCCATACCGATTGGGTCTTTTACGCCCGGCTCGTTATCAACGGTGAACTCCTGCGGCAGCACATGGATAATTTCTTCGCCCGGGGGCATCACCAGGTTATACATATCTTCAATAAGCTTATCTATGTCCTTACGTGAAATTTCAGAGTTTGTATCTTTACGGGTAATTAAACCGCGGTGTTGTAAACTTTTAATATGCTGGCCTGCAATACCCACGTTTACCACGCGTATCTCTACGTTTGATTGTGTGCCTGCACCATCAACTGCCAGGGTAATTCCCTGTACTGTTTTATCAATATTAGATACCATGCCCCGGGTTACGCCGGCAGATTCTGCCTTGCCAATACCCAATACCTCTATCTTTCCGTTTTTAATCCTTCGTCCTACAATAGCACATATCTTGGTAGTACCGATATCCAGTCCCACTACTATCGGCGAACTTTTTTCATGAGTTGAGCTTTTGTCCATATTAGTTCTTAATTTGAGATGTATCCTTAGTCACTTTACTTGTATCCTTGCCCGTCGCTTTGGTTTTAAGCGAATCCTTTTTTATACCGATAACCTGGTTAGCATATTTGATGTTGATGGTTTTATAAGCATCCCATCCAACCTTTGGCAGCGCCTTTTTGTAAAAAGCCAGCAGGTTATGAAACTTATTATCAAGCGAATCGGCATCGCCCAGCAATATGCGGTGATTGCCCACCCTTGGTATTAACTCGATTTCATGATCCTTGTTAACATAGATCTGCGCAATCTGCGCATCCCACAAGGAATCTTTTCTTATATAATCAGCAGTTTTAAACAACTCCCTGGCCACCGGCGTATGCAGCGTATCAACCTGGTTGGCAAACAACTCATCTATATAACCATTGGCTACCACCACCCTCGCGGTAAAGTTTTGCGACAATGGAATTTTTAAACCATGCTGATCCACGTAGAAATCCTGGTCAAAGCGGTTTATCAACCTTAAAACCGGCTGCCGCTGACTGATCTCTACGTTTATAATGCCATCCATATCGGTATATACCTTTGCAAACTCTATAAATGGGTTTGCCTTTAATTTATTTTCAAGCGCGTGGATATTAATATTTTCCATGCGTTTACCTTTTAGCGGCTGGTTGTTAACTAAAAGTATCTTATCAACTTCCTGCCGGTCTATAAAATACTGGTTACCGGGTATGTACACTTTCACTTCTTTGCAAACTACTTCGGCTTTCTTTATTTCAATAAAGCTCATGAGTGCAATAAGGCCGCCTGCGCAGAATAATACTGCAAGGCTGATAAAAAGGTATTTCCAAACCGGCTTTTTAAACATTTTCCAAAACGCTTTTTAACGGCTGAACCAACTGGTCTATATCCCCGGCACCTACTGTTAACAGCAGCACCGGTTTTTCATTTTTTACTATTTCTACTGCATCCTGCTTGCTTACCTTGCGTTTGTCTGTAAGCTGCATTTTATTTATTACCATTTCGGCATTAACACCTTCAATAGGTAATTCGCGGGCCGGATAAATATCCAGCATGATTAATTCGTCCGACAGATCGAGCGCCTCTGCGAAGTCATCGGCAAAATCGCGTGTACGTGTAAATAAATGCGGTTGAAAAATGGTTGTAAGCTTTTTATCTGGGTACAACCTTTTAACCGACCTGATACAGGCCTTCAATTCTTCCGGGTGATGCGCATAATCATCTATATAAATATGGTTGTTGTTTTTAACAATGTACTCAAACCTGCGCTTTACCCCTCTGAAAGACCCCAAAGCGCTTTTTATCGCCTCCGGATCTACATCCAGCAATAAACATGCTTCTATTGCGGCAACTGCATTTTCAATATTGTGCAGGCCTGCAACACCTTGCCTTATATCTTTTAACTGAACACTGCCGTTATTGAAATCAAAATAAAAATCGCCGTTCTCTATCCTTACGTTGTTAGCGCTTGCATCAGCGGCCGCTTCTACTGCGTAGGTAAACCCGCTATCAAGTGCCAAACCTATTTTGTGGATCAGCTTGCCACCCGGTTTTATTTGTGAAGCGAACAGCTTGAATGATTCTGTTAGATGACTATGATCGCCGTAGATATCCAGGTGATCGGCATCCATTGATGTTATAATAGCCACATCCGGATGCAGTGTAAGGAACGAGCGGTCGTACTCATCGGCCTCAACAACAACTATGTTATTTTTACCGTAAAGCACATTGCTCTGATAATTTGTGGAGATACCACCTAAAAAAGCAGAACAGTCTCTACCAGAATCCTTCAGGATATGCGCAATCATGGTAGAAGTTGTTGTTTTACCATGCGTACCCGCAACAGCAACAGTAAACATACCCTTGCTGATGATACCTAACACTTGCGAGCGTTTAAAAAGCTCGAAACCGGCATTTTTAAAAAAATTAACAATAGCCGAATCCTTAGGAACTGCAGGGGTAAAAATAATCAGCGTTTCCTCGTCCGGTGTTCTGAAAGCCGTTGGGATCAGGTCTTCCCGGTCTTCAAAAACCACTTCCATACCTTCTTTATGCAATTCGGTTGTAAGCTCTGTAGATGTTTTATCGTAGCCGCAAACATCACAGCCCAGGTGATGAAAATACCGGGCCAGGCCGCTCATGCCTATGCCGCCGATACCTATCAGATAAACCCGTTTTATGTTGCTCAGTTCCATGCTACCTGCTTAAATTAAATACCTCATTTGCAATTACTTCATCGGCATCGGGCAGGGCCAGTTTGCCAATGCTGTCGCTTAGTTTTCTTTGTAACTCTTTATCGTTTAAAAGCGCTATGGCTTTATCAATCAATTGCTCTTCAGCATCTTTATCTGCCACAAAAATTGCAGCCTCATCTGCAACCAGTGCCTGCGCATTTTTGGTTTGATGATCTTCTGCCACGTTAGGCGATGGTACCAGCAATACCGGCTTTTTGATTACACAAAGTTCTGCTATGGTGCCTGCGCCGGCCCTGGAGATTATTACATCAGCTGCGGCATAAGCCAGATCCATACGGTTTAAAAACTCCACTATCCTGAAATCGGCGTGAAAGTTTTCGCCCATCTTTTCAGTGATCGCTTTATAATAAACTTTGCCTGTTTGCCAGATGATCTGCACATCTGCCGCTTTTAATTTATCAAGCCCTGCCAAAACACTATTGTTTAATGTGCGCGCACCCAGGCTGCCGCCGGTTATTAAAATTGTTTTCTTAAATGCCGACAGGTTATACAGTTCCAACGCCTGCATATGCTTACCCGCAATATTAACCGACTCCCTGCGGATTGGGTTACCGGTTTTTATGATACGCTCGAACGGAAAAAATTGCTCCATACCATCAAACGCAACACATATTTTCTGGGCCTTTTTACCAAGCCATTTATTGGTAACACCCGCGTAAGAGTTTTGCTCCTGTATTAAATAGGGAATGCCTTTTAATGATGCCGCGTATAATAACGGCCCCGAAGCATAACCACCTACACCTACAGCTGCATCGGGTTTAAAATCTTTTATAATCTGTATAGCCTTTAAAACACTTAAAACCAATTTTACCGGAAACAGCACGTTTTTCCAGATAGACTTACGTTGTATACCCTGGATATCGAGCCCAATTATCTTATACCCTGCCGCCGGGACTTTTTCCATTTCCATGCGGCCGTTAGCGCCAACAAATAAAATCTCTGTAGCAGGATTAAGTTTTTTCAGTGCATTGGCAATTGCAATAGCCGGGAAAATATGCCCGCCTGTGCCGCCGCCGCTGATGATGATTCTTTTACCTGGTTCCATTTATTCTTTCAATTATTAATTTAATGCCGAAAACGAGCCGTTAAGCCGCCATTTCACGTATTTCGCCAACAATTATCTTTTTAGGTTCGTCAATATCCTTACTTACCGAAAGTATAATGCCAAATGCTATACTGGTAAAAAGTATAGATGTACCACCCATACTCACCAAAGGCAGAGGGATACCCGTTACCGGCCCTAATCCTACTGCAACCGCCATGTTTGCAAATGCCTGTATGGTTAAGCTGAAGCTTAAACCAGCAGCCAGTAGCGTACCAAATGCTTTAGGTGCTTTGGTAGCAATTTTTATGCAGCGGTATAACAGAAATATGTAAACGCCTATCAATACTATCCCGCCCAGCATACCGTATTCCTCCACTATAATTGCATAGATCTCATCCGAATATGCTTCGGGCAGGCTGTTGATCTCGTCGCTGTTGCCTACGCCTTTGCCAAATAAGCCACCCGTAGCAATAGCGATCTTGGCATGATTAGCCTGTTGTAATTTATCCTGGTTTGCCTTTTCCGGGTGCCAGAAGGTGTTGATACGCGTCATATACATGTGGCGCCGCGGACCAAGCATCACTACACATCCTAATAAAAACATACCTGCCACACAAACCAGCGCAATTTGTTTTATGCTGATCCTGCCCATTATTAATAACAAAATACTTACCCCGAACAGCATCAACGCGGTTGATAAGTTTGCCCATGCTATCAGTATAAAAACGACACAAACGGCTCCCATAATGGGTATGAAAGATTGTTTAACATCCTTTATATTCTCTTGTTTTATAGAGAGCGTACGTGCCAGGTAAGTGATCAAGGCAAGTTTTGCAAGATCCGAAGTTTGGAAGCTTAAGCCGGTACCCGGTATAGCTATCCAGCGGCTGGCATCATTTACATGGTGGCCAGATACCAGCGTATATAGCAAAAGCGGCAGGGTGATGATCATCAGTAGTTTTGAAATACCGCGATAATACCGGTAATCGATCTTATGCGAAATATACATCAGCGAAATACCGGCAACCAGCATAGCCAAATGTTTCATTAAGATAGACTCGGCACCCACACCCTTTTTATAAGCAAGCGAACCAATAGCACTATACACCGCCAGTAATGAGATCATTGACAGCAGGATAACAATAAGCCATATCCACCGGTCGCCTTTCGTATTATTGAGTATCTTGTTCATGCTATTGTGATTACACTAATTATTAATGGTGATTAAACCGATTTATATTAATTACACCGATTACGGGTGATTACACCGATTTTTTCTCTTTCCTATCCTGGCTCTTGATTCTTGTTTCTTGATTCTGAATTAACGTCTCTTGATTCTCGACTCTGAAAATCTTGAATCTAACAATCTACAGTTCCTTCACCGCTTGTTTAAACTGGCGGCCCCTGTCTTCATAGTTTTTAAACAGATCAAAACTGGCGCATGCCGGTGATAATAAAACAGTATCGCCTTTTTTTGCCAGGTGATAAGATACCTGTACCGCCTCCTGGGCCGAATCTGTATTTACAATTACCGGCACAACACTTTCAAAAGCATCATGAATACGGCTGTTATCTTTACCCAAACAAACAATGGCCTTCACCTTTTGCTTAACCAGGCTTTTAAGCATAGCGTAATCATTGCCTTTATCAACACCGCCAAGTATCAATATCACATCAGATGTCATGCTTTCTAAAGCGTACCAGGTAGAATTTACGTTGGTAGCTTTCGAGTCGTTTATAAAGCTGATGCCTGATATTTTGCCAACCGATTCCAGCCGGTGTTCAATATTTTTAAAGCTGCCCATGCTCTCCCTTATAGACTCGTTGCGGAGCTCGAGCACTTTGGCCGCAATTCCAGATGCCATAGAGTTATAAATATTGTGTTTACCCTGAAGGGCCAGATCGTTGATTGACATTTGAAAGTTTTGTTTGAGAGTGTTTATGATAATATTGTTTGATTCGAGATATGCTCCCGGCTCGTATTTGTTTTCTATTGAAAAAGGCAACAGTTGCGCGGCAAAGTTTCGTCCCTGCATGCCTTTCACCGTTTCAGGGTCGTCGGCACAGTAAATGAAATAATCAGTCGCGGTTTGGTTCTGCACAATGCGGAATTTTGAGGCCACATAATTTTCCATTTTATATTCGTAGCGATCTAAATGGTCGGGCGTTATATTTAAGAGGATAGCTATATCAAACTTAAACCTGTACATGTCATCCAGCATAAAGCTGCTTAACTCCAGCACGTAGCAGTCAAACTTTTCTGTTGCCACCTGGTAAGCAAAGCTTTTACCTATGTTACCCGCCAGGCCTATATTTAAACCGGCATTTTTAAGGATGTGGTAAGTAAGGCTGGTGGTAGTTGTTTTACCATTTGAGCCTGTTATACCTATAATTTTTGCATCGGTATATCGCCCTGCAAATTCAATTTCAGATATTACCGGGGTACCCTGCTCACGCAATTTTTTTACCATAGGCGCCTTCTCAGGTATACCAGGACTCTTGATCACCTCGCTTGCCGATAGTATTTCCGCTTCGGTATGTTGCTTTTCTTCAAAAGGGATTTTCCATTCCTGCAGTTGCTTTTTGTAGTTTTCTGCAATAGCGCCAAAGTCAGACACAAATACTTCATAGCCCTGCTGCTGCGCCAGGTATGCTGCGCCTACCCCGCTTTCGCCGGCTCCAAGAATTGCTATTTTTTTGTTCGTTTCCACCTGTTACCTCAATTTCAATGTTACAAAGGTTATTATGGCCAGCAGAATACCTATGATCCAGAACCTTGTTACTATTTTAGCTTCATGAAAGCCTTTTTTCTGATAATGATGATGCAGCGGCGCCATTAAAAAAACTCTTACGCCATTACCTGTTTTGCGCTTGGTATATTTAAACCACGACACCTGGATAATTACCGAAATGTTTTCAACCACGAAGATTCCGCAAAGCAATGGCACCATTAATTCCTTACGGATCATGATGGCAAAAACCGCTATGATCCCTCCTATTGCTAAACTGCCGGTATCGCCCATAAATACCTGTGCCGGGTATGAGTTATACCATAAAAAGCCTACGCAGGCCCCCACAAAGGCACCGGCAAAAATTACCAGCTCGCCAGAATTAGGGATGTACATAATGTTCAGGTAATCGGCTATTACGGTGTTACCTGATACATACGCCAATATGGCTAAGGTTATTCCTATTATTGCCGATGTACCCGTTGCCAGGCCGTCTATACCATCGGTTATGTTTGCCCCGTTAGATATAAACGTGATGATGATAATCACAAAGAACATAAATACAAGCAGCGAGTAATGATCTGTAGATGCGCCTACAAACTTTAACACCTTGCCATAGTCGAACTCATTGTTCTTGTAAAAAGGCATGGTGGTTTTTGTAGAGCGGATATCCTGTGTATAAACCGGCGTGTTGCCGCGCATGTGAAACTCTACAGGCACATCATACTTAACGGGCAATTTTACTTCCTGCCTGATGATAATATCCTTGTTGCTATACATGGTAAAACCAATGAACAACGCAAGCCCTACCTGCCCGATGATCTTAAAACGACCCGCAAGGCCTTCCTTATTTTTCTTAAAAACCTTTATATAATCATCCAGAAAACCAATTGCACCTAACCAAATGGTAGTTACCAGCATCATGATGATGTAGATATTTCCCAACTTGGCAAATAACAGCGTTGGGATAAGGATACCTAATATTATGATAATGCCGCCCATTGTTGGCGTACCGGCTTTTTGCATTTGCCCTTCCAAACCAAGATTTCTTACTGTTTCTCCTACCTGTTTAAAACGCAGATAATCTATAAGCCTGCGACCAAACACCGTAGTTACTATCAAAGACGTAATTACAGCCATAGCCATACGGAAAGTGATGTACTGAAACACCCCCGCACCAGGAATAGTGTAATTTTTATTAAGCCAATTGAATAGATAGTATAGCATAGGTGTTTATTGGTCTTTTATTTAATATGCAAATCCGTTATAACAGTAATTTGAAAACAGCGCTTAATTCTTCCATATCGTCGAAGTGGTTTTTTACTCCGTTTATCTCCTGGTATTTTTCATGGCCTTTTCCGGCTATCAATACTATGTCGCCTGGCTTTGCAAGCATACAGGCAGTTTTAATGGCTTCCTTTCTGTCGATGATGCTTACGGTGTAGCGTTTAAATGCAGGGTCTACCCCTTCTTCCATATCGCGGATGATTGCTGCCGGATCTTCAGACCTCGGATTATCTGATGTGAGGATCACCCTGTCGCTCCATTCGCAGGCAGTTTTTGCCATAATTGAGCGTTTGGTTTTGTCACGGTCGCCGCCGCAGCCTATAACAGTTATTACCTTTTCGTTACCCTTGCGGATATCATGAATGGTGCTTAAAATATTCTGTACCGCATCGGGCGAGTGCGCATAATCTATAATACCTACAACCTTGTTAGGTGCAATCAGGTAGTCGAAGCGACCGCGGGCGCCGGTAAGCTTACTCAGGCTGGTTAATATCTTTGTTTTATCCTGCTCCAATAACATCGCAGCAGCATAAACGGCAAGCAGGTTATAAGCGTTGAAAGTACCAACCATTTTAAACCACACTTCTTCGCTGTCTATTTGCAAAAGCAAGCCTTCAAATTCATTCTCCATAATACGGGCCTTATAATCGGCCATGCTTTTAAGTCCATATGTTTTTTTATGGGCTTTTGTATTTTGAAGCATTACGTTTCCGTTCTTATCATCAACATTGGTTAGCGCAAAAGCATTTGCAGGCAAACCATCGAAAAATGCCTTTTTTGCTTTCAGGTAATTATCAAAGGTTTTATGATAGTCGAGGTGATCATGAGTTAAATTAGAAAATATGCCGCCTGTAAATTTCAAGGCGCTGATGCGGTGCTGCGCAATGGCATGTGAGCTCACTTCCATAAAACAGTAGTCGCAGCCTTGATCAACCATTTCATTTAGCAGCTTGTTTAACTCTACCGGGTCGGGTGTGGTATGTGTTGCAGCAACAATCTGCCCGTTCACCTGGTTCTCTACCGTTGAAAGCAAACCGCATTTGTATCCAAGATCACGGAAAAGCTTGTAAAGTAAAGTAGCGATAGTAGTTTTGCCGTTTGTACCGGTAACGCCAACCAGTTTTAACTTAGTTGATGGGTTATCATAGAAGTTTGCAGATACAATACCCAAAGCAACAGACGAATCGGCAACCATCAAAAAATCCACCTCGCCGGTAACGTGTGAAGGCAGTTCTTCGCAGATAACGGCTACGGCACCATCGCTAATGGCTTGTAAAATATAATCGTGCCCATCAACCACCGTGCCTTTTATAGCAACAAACAGGGAGCCGGGTACTACTTTACGCGAATCAAACGCAATGGCTGATATTTCCATATCGGCGCTTCCCTGTAATTCAGTAAAGGCCAAACCTTCAATTATTTCGCTTAAATACTTCATTCCAATTCAATTGTAATTTTTGATCCTTTTGGTATCGTGCTACCGCCGGTAACAGACTGATTTTTCACCGTGCCGCTGCCTCTTGTAACTACCTTGTAGCCTGCATTGCCAAGAGCGTAAAGCGCATCGCTAAGGCCCATGCCGGTTACTGTTGGTACTATGCCGCTTTTATATTTAATATCTTCGTAAGGTATACCGTTACTGGTGTCAACACTGTTGCCCACACTGCTGTTTGATGCATACAATGGCTTAACACCCAGTTTGGTATATACCTGTTTAAGCGCTTTTACGTCGCCGGTTTTTACTTGCGGCAGGTTTACATTTCCTGCAAAATGCGCAGGGGTTGCCTGGTTCATATCCAAGTCGCTGGCGTAAACTCTGTCGGCAATTTCCCTGAATACGGGGCCGGCAACTTTAGCCGCAAGGTAGTCTCCCTGTGTAGGATGGTTAATCACCACTATCATAGAATACTTAGGTTTATCTGCCGGGAAATATCCGCAGAATGAAGCCTGGTAAGTTTTATTTACACCATACCCTGATGAGCCGTTTGCTATTTGCGCAGTACCTGTTTTACCCGCTGCTGTATATAAGGAATTTTTGATGATGTTTTTTCCGGTACCTTCAGAAACAACTCCTTCCAGCATCCCTTTAACCCTGCCAAGCGTACGGTCTGAACAGATCTTTTCATTAATAACCCTTGCCTGGAATTGCTCAATCGTGTTTCCCAGCCTGCGAATTTCTTTTACCAGTATTGGCGCTATCATTTTACCATTGTTGGCTACACCATTATAAAGTGCCAGCATTTGCAGCGGCGTAACCTTCATTTCATAGCCATAAGCCATTTCGGGCAGGGTATAGTATTTATTCCAGCTGCGGCTTTTAGGATTTTTTATAATCGGTGTACCTTCCCCCGGTATTTGCAGGTCCAGTTTTTCATTTAAATGATAGCTGTATAATTTGTCTGTAAACTCTGACGGATCATCGGCATAATGTTGAAAAACCAGTTTTGCCGCGGCCACGTTAGACGATTCTTCAAAGGCGCGTTTTACAGATATTACATAATTATCATGTTCCGTATCGGTAATGGTAGGCCCCTTAGGGAATTTATATTTACCACCCTCGGCATTTACTTTTGAGCTTGTATCAACTTTGCGCTGATCAAGCAGGGTCATATAAGTGGCCAGTTTAAATGTCGATCCCGGGTCGGCCGCGTCACTTATTGCGTAATTAAGTTTTTCCTGATAATCACCGTCTTTGGTACGTGTAAAATTGGCAATCGCCCTGATCTCGCCGGTAGCTACTTCCATCAAAACCACGCAACCATGGTCGGCCTGGGTTTTTACCAGTTGCTTTTTGAGTGCATCCTGGGCTACGTCCTGGTAATTTACATCAATGGTAGAGATAATATCAGCTCCTTCTTTTGGTGCAAGCTCATCATCACTGTTATTAACAGGTATCCAAACGCCCCCGGCAGCACGCTGCATCAGGCGTTTGCCGCTTTCGCCGTTTATATAATCTGCATAAGCACCTTCAAGCCCCACTGCATTTTTTACGTTATCGTTCTTATACCCGATGGTACGGGCCGCAAGTGAACGGAAAGGCCGCACACGCTCATTCTGCTCTACTATAATAAGGCCGCCTTTATACTTTCCCATGCTAAAAATGGGAAACTTCTTTATCTTCTTAAGTTCCTGAAAACTAACCCTGCGCCTTATAAGCTGATAGCGTGAGCTATCTTTACGCGCATTACGCAGCAGTCTTGAATATTCCTTCTCGGTACGATCAGGGTATAATTGAGAAAGCATTAGCGCAAGTGAATCTACTTTTTCATCAAAAACGCGATCATCAGCAATGCCGCCTGCAAGCATATCCATATGCAGCTCATATTCTGGCACCGATGTAGCCAGCAGGCTCATGTCATTTGAAAAGATGTTACCGCGTGCAGCTTCAACAGTTTGGTAACGGGTTGTAAGCGTTGCCGCCATTGCGCGCCATTTTGCGCCTTGCACAAACTGCACCCTGTACAGTTGTACAATTACCGCCCCGGCAAAAACCATTATAAGGCCAAAAGCCAGGTAAATTCTTACCAGTATGTTGGTTCTTATACTCATTTCTGTTCCTCCTCTGCTGTAATTTTCTGCGGTGGCTGCATGGCTTCCTTTATTCCCAATGTATCCACCCGTTTTGCAACTTGTGTTAATGTGCTTTTGAAAGCGAGCTCGGCCTTTGCTGTTTTGTAATCCCAGCTTAGCTCTTTAACTTCTTTGCTTATTTTATCTATGTCACGTATATTTTTTTCGGCCAGGTGCATGTTGCCTATATATATCATCCCTAAAAAGGCAATAAAAAACGCAAAAGGCAATGCACGCGTTGCAGACTCAGAGTTGATTTTACCCTTGTTAAAAAATTGCGTTAAAAAGTTATCCGGAAATTCCGCTTCACGCTTTTCCTCCACTATAAGCTCCTTTTCCGCTTCCTCTTCTTCTATCTGTGTGCGTAGCCTATTCATTACTTTTTTACTGCTATTCTTAATTTGGCGCTTCTGGCCCTGTTATTTTCTTTTATCTCGTCGTCCGTTGCGGTTATAGCTCCCCGGCTCACCTGGTCAAACGGCCTGTTGTCATTACCGTATAGATCCTTTTCCAATTCACCACTAAACTTTCCCTTAGCAATGAAGTTTTTTACCAGCCTGTCTTCCAGCGAGTGGTAAGACATTACTACAAGCCTGCCGCCAGATGCCAGTACCGAAGCCGACTGGTTCAAAAAATCTTTCAAAGCCTCCAACTCCTGGTTAACTTCAATGCGTAGCGCCTGGAAAACCTGCGCCAGGTATTTATTTTCCTTCCCTTTAGGGATGCGCGGTGCAATTATATTTTTAAGATCGGCAATGGTGTTCACCGGCGCATTTAACCTTGCTGTAACTATGGTATTGGCCAGCGACTTTGCATTTTGAATTTCACCGTAAATACCAAAAATGCGGTGCAGATCTGCTTCAGTATAAGTATTAACCACTTCCTTGGCGGTTAGAGCCGATTGCTGGTTCATACGCATGTCCAGTTCGGCATCAAAACGGATAGAAAAACCTCGTTCTGCCTGGTCAAATTGGTAAGACGAAACTCCAAGATCTGCCAGGATCCCATCCACAGGTACTGCATTGTGCAAACGGCAAAAGTTTTTCAGATACCTGAAATTCTGATCTATAAATTCAAAACGCTCGTCGTTTATGATATTCTGCTTTGCATCTGCATCCTGGTCAAAAGCGAGCAACCTGCCGTTTTTGCCCAAATGCTTTATAATTTCGCGGGAGTGGCCGCCACCACCAAAGGTTACGTCCACATAAGTGCCATTAGGTTTAATATTTAAACCATCAATACATTCCTTCAGCATTACGGGAGTATGGTATTCGCTCATATTACGCCTCCTTTAGCTTTGCTGCCCATTACCTCTTCGGCAAGGGCTGCGAAATTATCCGGCTCACTATCAATCATTGCGTTGTAAGCCTTTCTGTCCCAAACCTCTATTTTATTTAACTGGCAGGTTAACACCACATCGCCTTCAATAGCCGCATAATCAAGTAACGATTGCGGCAGATTTACGCGACCGGCTGCATCCAGACTTAATTCTGTTGCCCCGCGGGTGAAATACCTTATAAACTCTATGTTTTTATTTTCGTATTGATTAAGTTTGCTCAGTTCATCAAGTTTTTTGTCCCACTCCTGCTTTGTGTATATAACAAGATATTTTTTAAAGCCACGATTGATCACAAGGCCTTCTTTTTCAGCTTCTGGAAGCTTTTTTTTAAGGCCGGAAGGGATCATCATTCGCCCTTTATTATCCAGTTTACACTCAAATTCGCCGGTTAAATGAGACATTTAATAACTCTAACTTTTTTTGCAATGTAAAATTAGGATAGTTTTACCACTTTCTACCACTTTCTACCACTTAAGTTATTAACACTTGTGTAATATGGCTGTGGATTAATTTTAGCTGTAATAGTCCGATTGCAAACCATAGCAAAAAGCACACAATATCCTAATAAACAGATTATTATAAAATATAACTTTAGTTCTATAGATTTTTTTGAACGGCAGTCTACAAACTAAAATTGGCGCAAAAAGCCAGCTTTAATTAACATTAAAACACTACGTGGAAAAGATTGAGCTAAAAAGTGGAAGAAAAAGACAATAAGTGACAGCAAAGTGGGAGAAACTCTAAAAACGAAAAAATAATAAAGCGCTAATTAAGTGAAGGCGAGTTTTATAGCTATCGAAAAGCAGTTTAATTTTCTATTTTAATGTCATACTTGCTTAACAGGCCGGGCAAGCCGTGTAACGAGAACCTGGTCTTTTTCAGGTTATTATTGTCGGGATCGATTGTGAAGTTGTAGGAAGAGCGCAGATCGGCATTTTTAAGGATAGTTCTGTCGAAAAACGCACGATTTAAATTGCAGTTGAGAAATTTGGCGTCGGTAAGATCGGCTTCTGTAAAATCAGTCTCCATCATGGAGCAATCTTTAAAAATGGTGCCTTTTATTTTCCTTTTAAAAAAGATAGCATTATCGAGGATGCAGTTCTCAAAGTTTACCTCGAAGAGAAAATCGCGGCACTTACTAAAATCAACACCACTTAGTTTGCAGTCTTTAAATTTAACATCCTGCAATCCCGCTTCAGAAAGGCTTATCAAATGCATATTGCAACCTTCAAACCGGCAGCCGGTAAATACGCTGGCATAAAAATGAGCATTTGAAAAATCGCAGTTGGTGAAAGTACAATTTTCAAAAGCGTTTTTACTGCCTTCTATCCTGCTGGCAGGAATTTTTACAAAAGCTTCGTCTTCAATTATTTCAAGGCTCATAGCTAAATTTGCAAATACCTAAATCAAATATCTGGCAATAGTTCAATAAACTGTTTAAGCAATTCTTTAGCCGGCACATGGCTTACATTGCCAAACTTGTCTGCTATTACCAGGTTCAGATCCTTTTCCGCACTACTGATAAGTAATTTTTTTTGAGCCAAGTGTACTCCGAGTAAAATTTTATTTTGAAGTTCTAAATTTTCCGGCTTAATGCTCATTACATGGTTTTTTTTATTTCCGACCAAATATCGTTATTGTAAATTGTTTCTGACAAATTGAATTCGCCTGAGCAGACCAGCGCAGATGGTGTTTGCATATTATTTAAGATCAACCAATAATTACATATCGGCAAATACAGATTAAACAAATTATACAAACCTCTTGCATACCGTCTTTCTATTACGTCATGCGGGATTTGATGGCCTCCATTCTTAACTCGTGCCGCTACTCTCTGTATTGCTTCATGATAGGAACTCAGCCAGAAGTAAACTAATGTTACTTTATAACCGTTACTTCGAGCTTTTTTAATGGTGTTCACATAACTTTTTGTTGCAAGAGTAGTTTCAATAGCAAAATCGACGTCGGCTGCTAATAAATCTTTGATTCTGTTTAACATTATTTTACCGGATTCAATGGCAACGCTTTCAGGGTTAAAAGGAGATAAGCCTGCTGCTATTCCATCTGCATTCACAAATTCTTTGCAGTTTAACATTTCAGGTAAAAGTGTAAAACTTGCGGTGGTTTTTCCTGCGCCATTACAACCTGCTATAATATATAAATTTGGCATTGAATTAAATATGCATTATTCTACCCCTTATAAGCCGCTTCCAACCCGGCAATATCAAGCTTAGTCATTTTTAGCATGGCGTTCATTACGTTCTTTGCTTTTTCGGGGCTGGCGCTGTACATCAGTTTGCCAAGTATATTGGGTACTATTTGCCAGCTTACGCCAAATTTATCTGTAAGCCATCCGCATTGGCTGGTCTTACCACCGTCGGCAGAAAGCTTTTCCCAGTAATGATCTACCTCTTGCTGCGTTTCACACTTTACAAAGAATGAAATGGCCATGGTAAAGCTAAAAGCAGGCCCGCCGTCAATTGCCATAAATTCTAACCCGTTAAGCCTGAACGTTGCCGTCAATACCTTACCACTTTGGCCCGGAACTTCGGCTGGCAAACGATGCTGACTCACAATTTCCGAATTGGGAAATACATCGGTATAAAATTTTAAAGCATCTTCCACTCCCCCGTTAAACCATAAAAAGGGTGTGATATTTTGCGGTGCGTTGTGACCTACTGTTGCCATATAAAAGATTTACCGGTTATAAAGTAAATGTAAGCACTTAGCCGCAAGGCGACAAAATAAAAAGAAACACTACAGGTAAAGCTTCACCATTTGCCGCCAGTATCGCGGGCGGTGAGCATAATCCTGCCAGATATACAATTTATGCGGAATGCCTTTGTTATTGAGTAATTGACTGAATTCTTTATTATTATTTATAAAAGGGTCGGTCTCGCCAATGGCAAGGATAATCTCCAGCTTTCGCAGCGCGGCAAGCAGCGTTTTATCGTGCATATTAGCTATAAACTGCAATGGCATATTAAAGTAAATATCCTGGTTGTGAAAACCACCAAAAAGATCGTTAAAATCCTGTATTTGCCGGGTAAGATCATACCTGCCGCTCATACCTACTGCTTTTTTAAAAAGCGTAGGGTGTTTCAGGGCAAGGTTAACTGCGTGGTATGCCCCCATGCTGCAACCGGCTGCTATAATGTGGTTGCCCTTATTTTTCTTTTTCATAAAGGGCAGTACTTCTTTTAACAAGTATTTTTCATACAGCATGTGCCGTTTAATGCGGGCTGCAGGTGTTAACTCTTTGTTATAAAAACTTTCTGCATCTATACTGTCCACACAAAATATCTGCATCTCGCCGGCTTCTATTTTTTCATAAAGGGCGGCTATGATACCCCAATTTTCATAATCATAAAAGCGCGCCATCCGCGTTGGGAAAAACAGTATTGCTTTACCACCGTGTCCAAAAACTAAAAGCTCCATATCCCGGCCTAAAGCCAGGCTATGCCATTTGTGATATTCTCTGTTCATTTTTGGGCCTTGTTCCGGTAGAAATATCCTTAGTAAATATTACTTTAAAATAAACCAAAGGTTAATGTTAAGCCAAAATTGCCTCCCTTATTGCCTGTTCCCAAATCACGTAGCCTTTTTCACTCAAATGCAAACCGTCATTTGCATAGTTTTCAACGTTAGGTTTTCCGTCTCCATCAAGCATCTTATCAAAAAGATCAATATAATGCCAGTTACCTGCATTGGCGTTTATTTCTTCCTGTATAAGGCTGTTGGCGTATTTAAAAACGCTTGCCAAATTCCAGCGTGCAATGCTTGGTTTTAACGATATATAGTAACATGGTATATTACCAAAACGTTTTGTAACTTTTACCATCAGTTGCTGAAAAAATATAAAAACCTCTTCGGGATGGCGGCCGTCGCCCAAATCATTATCACCAGCGTAAATTACCAAGCGCTGAGGATTATAATTAGCCATAATCCTTTCAAAAAACCACACACAAGCGGCCAGCGTAGAACCGCCAAAACCAAGGTTAACGGGCTTTTGTTCACTAAAGTGGCTGTACATATCTGCCCATAAACGGATAGTTGAACTTCCGTAAAAAAGCGTCTCGGGTTCGTAACCTAAGGCAGATACATCATTTTCAAGGTGTTTAACCTCATCTTCGTACCAATACATGCATTAAAAATTTCCTGTTCCAAATTTATTCAGGCTTCAAACCTAAATAATCATAACCGCAATGGCCCATAAAAGTTGTAAACAAAAGCGCAGATTTAGACAAATTAAATCTTACCGTTTTCAGCTGTCATGATCTTTAAAGAGCTAATTGACCGATATTTAGTATCTTTGCCGCAATGCAGGAAATACACACACCGGTGCTACAATGGGAAAAGGGCTATAATAATTACGGACCCTGGCTGCGCGAAAAATACAACGGCCAAAGGGTTTTTAAAGTAATTGTAGATGGTGGCTTTACCTGCCCTAACCGCGATGGCTCTAAGGGTTTTGGCGGCTGTACTTATTGTAATGTAGATTCTTTTACACCTTCTGTTTCCCGCAAAAACCCATCCGTTCGTGAGCAGGTAATGCAGGGTATAGAACGCGCCCGGAACGGTAACAAGGCCGATAAATTTATTATTTATTTCCAGCCCAATACCAATACTTATGCCCCGGCCCATTATTTAAAAATGCTCTATGACGAGGCATTGAGCTACCATACGGAAGATATTGTCGGGCTATCGGTAGGTACTCGGCCAGACTGTATAGATGCTGAAAAAATTGCGCTGCTGGAAAGCTATACCGATCGCTTTGATGTAGATTTGGAAATGGGTATGGAATCAATCTATAACGATACCCTTTCGCAAATTAACCGCGGCTGCAGCCATGATGATCTGATCAAGGCACTTAAACTGGTTGAAAATAGCAAGCTCGATATTTGCGTACACACCATCTTCGGCTTCCCATGGGAAACCCGCGAGATGATGCTGCGTTATGCCGATGAGATCAATCGCTTTAAGCAGATTAAATTTGTTAAATTTCATCACCTGCATATTGTAGAAGGTTCTGTTATGGGCGTAAAATATAAACGCGAACCCTTTAAACTATTCTCGCTGGAAGATTATGCCGATTTTCTTTGCGAGCTTTTACCGCTTGTTAGGCCTGATATTGTAATACAGCGCCTTTTTGGCCTTAGCGACCGCGAACTGCTGATAGCACCCAACTGGGGTTTAAAAAAATCTGAGATACAGTACTATATAGATAAAACAATACTTAACCGCGGTGTAATACAGGGATCTGCCTTTAGATTATAGAATTATGCGAATGATTTATATCTTAGTGGTGTAATAAATACTTTAACTGGTTTGTCACAAAAGTCGCTTCAAAATTATATTCCTGCACTAACAGGTGTACGCGCCCTTGCGGCCTATCTGGTTTTTATCTCGCATTTCGCATATATTTTTGATGGTGGTTTTCCGTTGATCATTCAACGGTTTTTAGGTGAATTTCACATAGGAGTAACCATTTTCTTTGTATTATCGGGCTTTCTTATCACCTTTAGGTATTACAACAGTTTTCATCTTACCACCAACTGGTTTAAGCAGTATCTAAAAAACAGGGTAGCGAGGATCTATCCTATGTATTTTTTGCTAACTGTTGCAGCTTTCGTTTATTACTATTTCACTAAAGATCCGGCTATCACAAAGGGCAGCGGCAATCCTATCGCCCTTATGTTTTTAAATATCACTTTTGTAAGGGGTTTCTTTTACCAATTCTGGGATACCGGTATAGCGCAGGGCTGGTCTTTAACCGTTGAGGAATGCTTCTATTTCTCGGCGCCTATCGCTTTCTTTATTGCCAAAAAATACAATAAATTTTATATCCAGCCGGTTATAATTACCTTATTGGGTATTTTGCTGGTGCTTATTTTCAGGAATATTAATTGGCATGGTTTCTTTGGCAACTTTACTTTTATGTTCCTGTTTACCTTTTTAGGCAGGTGCTTTGAGTTTTTTGTAGGCATACAACTGGCACGGTATGTAATTAAAAAAGGTTTTACCCGCACCAATAAGGTACATTTCACTTATATGGGTTTTGTGCTGATGTTTGTATGCGTTTTTGTAATGGCGTTGCAGCCTATTCCGCCGCATTGGGCTGCCGGCCTGGAAAGCCCGGTAGGCATCATCACCAACAATTACATACTTTGTATTGCAATCGCTTTATTTTTCTACGGGCTGCTAACAGAAAGCTCTACCCTTAAAAATATACTTGCTTTACCTTTTGTAGAATTACTTGGTAAAAGCTCCTATATCTTTTATCTGATACATTTAGGCTGGCTATATAACTTGATACACACAGGTTTTAACAGCCTTAACAACTACATTTTTACCCTGTATGACAAGTGGGGAGTGGATTGGCACTCGCCTTTTGAATACGACAGCCTAAACCTTTTATTCATCTTTATCGTACTAAACGGCATCTCAATCGTTTTATTTAAAAACATTGAAGAACCGTTGAATCATTACATCCGTAAGTCTGACTTTCTGGTAAAATACCAGCCGCGCCCAAAAGGCATAGAAGATTAAGGATAGTAATAACAGATTTTAGTACTTGAATGAAAAAACTGTCTGCAGTTTGGGTTTGTGTGGCGTGGATATTTGCTATAATTATCCCTTACAGAACTTATGCGGGTTTCCCGATAGGTAAATACCGCGACCTGGTAGTGCCTTCATTTACCTATTACAGGCAAACAGACCGTTATGATGTTAACGGCAATCTTATAAAAGGAGCGCCCGGCACCGGCTTTACCTCCTACTCGCTTAATCTTTACCTTGGTTACGGCATAACCCGCAGGCTTGATTTTATTGCTACTGTGCCTTTTCTGTACCAGGTTAACAACATCAGCAAAAACAACAGCATCATTAACCAGGGTGCCGGCGATCTGGTGGCGGGCTTTAGCTATAACTTTATCAACTTTCACTATGTTCGCTTTTTGTCTGTGCAGGTTTCAGGCATAGTGCCGTTATACAATAATACTAATGGCAATACCGCCTTAGGACTTGGCGATTACGGAACAGAAGTAAAACTGATGTATTGCGGCGCTCTGCCAAAGTTTTTTGCAGATAAAGGTTACTTTAATACAGAACTTTCGTACAGAAGATATTTTAATTACCAGGGGCCAGATCAGGTAGGTTTATTAGTTACCGTTGGTTACCCGATAAGCTGGCACAACCAGATAAGTTTAGACCTTTCTGGTTTCAGATCATTCAGCTCGAATAAAACATTTAACAGCAATATTTTCGCAGAGCGTGATTACGCATTCTTTAAACCTCAATTAAATTTCGGCCACCAGTTTAGCCGCAGGTGTTCGGTATTCATCGGCGGTTATTACGTGCCAATCGGCTTAAATACGGGTGTTGGTTATGGTGGTTCGTTAGTAGCGGTTTTTAAACTTTAATATGGTTAGGGCAAGATACATCATACTATTTATTTTTGCTTTTATGCTGATACTACCGGCAGGCAAAGCTATTGCCCAGGAAGAACAGCAAAGCACCACTAAACCTGTTGCCGTTACCGAAGAAACAGGCGATGTTATTTTAAAACCAGTGCCTCAAAGCAAAGACGCCATTTTTAAAAGTACCGAACCGGTTAAGTATGAACTCCAACTAAAAAATAATACCGATAACTTTCAAAACGGCCGCCTCTCTTACATAGTTACTACAGACGAAGGCAAAAAAGTATCTGCCGATTCTGTGCATTTATCTTTGCGGGGTGGCAGCTCAAAAAGCCTGTCGATAAAAATACCACCGCAACCTACCGGCTTTTACCGCGTTAGCTTTATGGTTAACCTGCCTGAATATGACGATACCGTAAGAAAGGTTTTTGGCGTAAACCCCGAAAAGATAACATCAGAAACACATAAGCCTGCTGACTTTGACGAATTTTGGCGGCTGAGCAAACTGGAGCTGGAAAAAGTACGGCCAGACTACCGCGTACTGGAACGGCAGGATCTATCAACCGAAAGGAAAAAGGTTTACTCCGTTGAAATGCGTTCTTATGGCAACTTGCTGATTCGTGGCTGGCTGGTAATACCGCGAGATGGTAAAAAATTCCCTATTCATTATCGTGTGCCGGGTTACGTGGTAGCACTTAAACCCAACATGGACAACGATGACTTTATCACCTTTGACCTGAACGTGAGGGGCAACGGTAATAGTAAAGATGTTGTGGATGTAGGTACGGATAATTACTGCCTGGTAAACATCGAAAACAAAGACAAATACATTTACCGTGGGGTTTACATGGATTGCATCCGCGGGCTTGATTTTATTTGCTCGCATGCCAATCTAGGAATTGACACCGATAAGGTTTTTGTTGAAGGCGGCAGCCAGGGGGGCGCATTGGCGCTAATTACCGCTGCTTTGGATAAAAGAATAAAAGCGCTGACTATACAGGTGCCACTGTATGCTGATATACATGATGACTTTGCTATCAGCGCCTCGTACGACAAGCAGGTATTTCCTTTTAAAATATTTAGAAAATATAATGAGATTCACCCTGGTTTTACCTGGGACAGGTTTTTTAAAACCTTTGATTATTACGATCCTCAAAACTTCGCACCCATGGTACATTGCCCGGTATTGATGGGTATAGGTTTATTGGACCAGTTTTGCCCGCCCCGCTGTAGCATGGCGCTGTTTAATCGTATAGGTACTAAAAATAAAGAATTTGTGTGCGTTCCCAATTCCACACACGAGGTAGATTATAATTATTTTATTTTTCAGAACGTTTGGCTGCGCGAAAAATTCAGAATACCTTAACTTAGCTCTCCGCAAGGAAAAAAGTGTTGATAATTTACCCCTATTTTCAACACCCGGAAATTTTTACCCGTTTTCTTTCTCTTCCGAAATGAAAATATTTTAACTATGAATGCGATAGGAAAACTATATTCGTAAAATTAGTTGCGTGTTTTTACGTTTCGGGCATAGAAATAGCCATAATGGATCAAATCAGTTAAAACTGGTTTAATTACTGCTTGAAATAGGTATCAAAATCTGGCTTGGTTATACCGTTAGGTAAAATATTACAGGGTAATATGACAAAACTTTTTACTAAATCTTTATCAGTTTTTTGTTTCCTCATTGCTTTTCAAAGCACTAACCTGGTGCTTGCACAAGGTAAGGATGGCGAAGTTTCTACCGTTTTAAAGCCTCACAGTAAGGACGGTATCTTTGGCTCTACTGCTTCCTATACTTTTGAAGTGAATAATTCACTCGCATCTTCGCAAACAGGCAAGGTATCCTATATAGTTACTACCGAGGCCGGTAAAAAATTAAGATCAGATTCCGTCAAAGTAAGCATTGGACCAAAGGGATCAGGTAGTTATGATTTTTCTATCCCGGGTTTAAAACCTGGCTTCTACAAAATTAACTTTATGGTTAACGTATCTGATTATGATGATACTACCCGTAAAGCATTCGGTATAAAGCCGGATGAGATCAGGTCGCAATATGATAAACCGCGTGATTTTGATGCCTTCTGGACGCAAACACGTGCCGAACTTGATAAAGTACGCCCCCGTTTTAAGGTAACAGAAATGCCCGATTCCAGTAAAGATGGCCGTAAGGTGTTTTTGGTGGAAATGAAATCATTGGGTAATATGACCGTTCGGGGCTGGCTTACAGAACCTAAAACCACCAACAAGAACAAAAAATTTGTTGTACTGCTGGGTCTGCCAGGTTACCAGGTTACCCTTAAACCAATGTTTGGTACCGACCCTGATATAGCAATATTTACACTAAATATACGTGGCTCTGGCAATAGCAAAGATGTGATAGATGTGCGCAGAGATACCTATATATTGCTTAACCTGGAAGATAAGGATAAATATGTAATGAGAGGCGCCCTGATGGACTGCGTACGCGCTGTTGATTTTATATATTCGCGCCCCGAGTTAAGGCATGATAACATCATTGCGGCAGGCGGCAGCTTAGGTGGTTACCTGGCGGTTGCAACTTGTGCGCTTGATAAACGTATAAGCTTTTGCTCGGCTGCGAACCCCATTTTAAGTGACGTTCGTACTCTTGAGCATGAAGTTGACTGGCCAATTATCGACATGAAAAAATATGTAGATACCAGGCCGGGGCTAACATTCGATAAAGTGTTAAATAATCTTGATTATTTTGATGCTAAAAACTTTGCTACCAATCTTGCTTGCCCAACCCTGGTTGGTTTGGGATTAGTAGATAATATAGCGCCGCCTAATCATGTTTACACACTTTATAATAATATTAAATCGCAAAAGCATATGATCGTTTTCAGAGATCTGGGCCACGAGATAGGGATAAAGTATGAAATATACGAAGGCCGGTGGATGCGCGATACCTTTGCACTATTTTAAATTAAAATAAATGAGCCTATTAAAAACCTTTACAAAATTTGTTTTAGCCTGTACTATAATATTTATAACTGCCCAAAGCATTGCTTATGCGGATGGAGGTTTCCCCACGCGCCCTGGCCGGTTATTGATTTCGCCGTCTGTAAGTTATTTCTTTGCCAATAAACAATGGGATTCTGTTGGTACAAAAAAGCCATTTGCAAATAATGGCAAGTACAGTTCTTACAGCGCAACACTTTATGCAGAATATGGTATTAGTCGCCGGTTTGCTTTGGTAGCTACCCTGCCTTATGTTTACAGCACGTACAGCCAGAAAAATTTTCCTACCAGTAACACAAGCGGCCTTGCCGATTTAGAAACCGGCTTAAGGTATTACCTTTTTAATATTGATTTTATATATTATGTGTCTCTGCAGGGAACTGTTATCACCCCCTTATATGTGAACAAACCAAACCTTGGTTATGGCGAAACAGGGCTTGAAGGAAAACTGGCCATTTCCGGCACTGGCCACTTAGGTAGCGCGAGTACTTATTTCAACGCATCTGACGGGATCAGGCAATATTACGGTTCTAACGGACCTATCCAGAACCGTTATAGCGGCACCTTCGGTGTAACGCTTGATCAGGATTTTGAAAACCAGGTTTCTGTTACCGTGAGCGGTATCAACTCTTACAGTAACGACAAAAGATTTTCACCAATACTTGAGGCTAATAAAGACTTTTCATTTGTACAGGCATCTTTAAGCTACGGGCACTCCTTTACCCGCGAAATCTCATTATTTGCAAGTGGTGGTAAATTCCTAACCGGCCGTAACACCGGCGATGGCGCTACGTTTTCATTAGCATTTATTTACAGGTTAGATTATCGCTAACTTTGAACGTCATAGTATTTAAAAGCAATAAAAGGGATCTGTAAGTCCCTTTTATTGTTTATGTATGGTTATAAATTAATGCACGTCGCCAGTGACCAATGAAGTGAAATGGCCAAATGATCAATGACTTCAATGACCAATGCCTAAAGCGTACCAAACATTTCAATTATTGCTTTTTCGCGATAGGAAAAGATTTTTTTAACCTGCCTGCCAACCAAAACCGAATTGGTTAACCTGCCGATAGGCCCGTATGGGATAGCATAGGTAAGTATATCGTTCATTTTTACGCCGCCTTCCACTTCCTTAAAATGATGCTCGTGGTGCCATAACGCATAGGGGCCAAAACGCTGCTCATCTACAAAATACTGGCCATCCCGTACGTGAGTTATTTCTGTCATCCAGTCCATCTTGATACCCAGAAGCGGTGATATTTTGTAAGTAATGATCATACCTTCGTACATTTTGGTATCAGCCTGATAATCGGATGTCACAACAAATTTCATTTCCTTAGGCGTGATCTTCGCCAGGTTAAGCGGCGACGAAAAAAAGTCCCATGCTTTATCCAGGCTTATCGGTATTAGTTGTTCTGTTTTTAACTGGTATGATTTCACTTTCTTATTTCAGCTTTTGTGCAATTACATCAAGCAGCTCTTTAAAATCCTTATCAGAATATCCCATCGATTGATAAATGATCTTTCCGTCTTCATCAATCAAAACATTCCGCGGGATAAACTGGGTGGCATAGAGCTTGTAAATATTGCGGTTTTCATCAGGCAACATTAAAAACGTGTAATTGTTCTTTTCTTTAAAAGGCAATACTTTTTCCCACCCTTCTTCGCGGGCAAAAGCGAACAAGGCAAACTTCGGGTTGTCCTTATATTTTTGCCATATCTCCTTTTCTACCCGTGGTAACTCTTCGCGGCAGGGAGGGCACCAGGTAGCCCAGAAATCAAGTAGCACCAGTTTGCCTTTATAGTCGCTTAAATGTACCTTTTCGGTTTTAGAGCGTTTAAATTCAAAATCAGGAGCCATTGCGCCGGTTTTAGCTACGGTAGTGGTGTCTGTTTGCGCATTGCTAAGCAGCGGCGCGGCAAAAAGTAATATCATTGGTAAAAGCTTTCTCATAAGTACGTTCATTTGATCATTTTTTTAGTTCCATCCGCATTTCAACCAGGTTAGCAGAGAAACCAGCCTTTTCATAGGCTTTAATGGCAGACTGATTTTCTGCGTAAACATTCAATCGTAGCTCGGGTACATTCCTTTCCAAAGCCCATTCTTTCAATGAATTTAAAATAGCATTGTTAACTCCCCTACCCCTGTATTGCGGCTTTACATACATAAAACCAAGATGACAATGCTGCCTGTGCGTTAGAAACGGCTTGGAATCAACAATGCGTGCATAACCCGAACCTACAACAATACCGTCGGCTTCGGCAACAACAACCGCAGTTCCCGGGTCAATTACATAGTCGGCAAGATCATAATAGTGAATTTCGCCCTCCTTCAGGGTATCGCCGAAAGGACGTTCCGCAGAAATAATACCTTGTTCAAAGTTTAGCAGTTCATCAAGATCATTTAAAGTTGCGCGGCGCGTTGTAATTTGCATTTAGGTAAATGTTATTCTAAAATAAAAGTTTAAGGTAAGGAGATTTTCGAAAATTATTAATCAACCAAAGCAATTTTGCTTAACACAATAAAGATGCTGAGATTATTGTTGAAGTGCTGGCAAGCCTATTAACCGGTTTTTCGGGCTATAACAAACCGATATTCGAGAGGGTAGAAAATCCTTTATCTGATATAAATATCAAATTTAACCACGTCAGTTTGAGTGCTGAACTGGCTTACTGAACCATTTTATTAGCGCAGTAAGAACTGGCAAAGGCTTCTGGTTTTGCCTTAAATACAAATCCCATACTTAATATGTAACCCATGGCCTCGTGCAAAGCCTGGTTAGATTTAAACATAGGGTTGGTGTTAATGTCGGCATGTACCTCCAGGTCCACATCATACAGGTCTAACAGATCGCAAAGGCTGTAAGCGGTGTCGATAGATTTTTGAACCTCGGTAAGCATACGTTCCTTAATGCTCATTTTTTGCGAAGTGCGTTCCTGGTGGATAAACATAAAACCTCCGCGCTGTTCCCTTAAAAACACAATTACGGTAGCAAAATCGGTAACGCTACCCTTTACCTGCGAATCTGTACCGATACAAACTTTAAGCTTATTCCCAAGGCCCGACTCACGTTCAATTGCTTTCTCTACGGCTTCGATGATAGGAGATTGTATGATCTCGCCGCTAAATTTTCTCCAGGTCATAATTTATATGTTTGAGTTAAATTATAGCTGACCTTTTGGGTCTATAAAAATAAGCGATAAGCTTCCATATAAAAATGAATAACATGTAATTTATTTGTTAACATTTTGCTGAATATTAACAAGTTGTACAAGAGGTGTAACAGCGCCGCGCGATAGCTGTCTTATAGATAACGTCCCTTTTTTTAAGGCTTTATTTTAACATTTGCTTAATACAACTATATTTAAAAAAATTTAAACTAATGAATTTAAACCGATACGTTTTACTTGCGGCTTCAACGCTTGCAATTTCAGCCTGTCATCATAAAACGGAAGCCCCGGCACGAACCGTTTTCTTTGACAAAAGCGGCATGGACACCACCGTTAAACCGGGCGACAACTTTTTCATGTACGCCAGCGGCAACTGGGCAAAAAAAACGCAGATCCCTGCTTCTGAAAGCGGATGGGGATCATTTTACATACTTGATGATGATAACACAAAAAACCTGCACAAAATCTTAGAAGACGTATCCGCTAAAGACAATAGCGCGGGAAGCATAGAACAAAAGGTAGGTGACCTGTACAAAAGCGGCATGGATACCGCTGCTATGAATAAGCTGGGTTTTGAACCACTTAAACCCTTACTATCAAAAATTAATGCCGTTAGCGATTATAAGCAACTGATAGACCTGGAAGCAGATGGTTATAAAGATGGCGAAGGGGACCTGCTGGGATTTTATGTATCGCCCGATGATAAGATCAGTAATAAAAACGTGGCGCATTTTGATCAGACCGGTATAGACCTGCCAAACCGCGACTATTACTTTAAAACGGATTCAGCTTCGGTAAAGATCAGGGCAGAGTATGTAAAATACATTGCACGCCTGTTTAAGGCTACCGGGTTGGACACCGCTGCAGCCAACCAAAAAGCAGCCGGAATATTAAAACTCGAAACGGCTATTGCACAATTGCACAAAACACCGGTAGAATTGCGCGACCCGGTAAAAAATTATAACAAACTTACCACAGCAGCCTTTCAGCAACAGATGCCGGACATTGACCTGAAAGGTGTTTTTAAACGCCTGGAGCTAAGTACCGATACTGTACTTGTTGGGCAACCGGGTTATTTTAAAGCGCTTGACAACCTGCTTAAATCGCAGCCTATTGCTGTATGGAAAGATAAGGCCACTTTTGACGCATTAAACAATTCGGCGGTTTTGTTGAGCCATGATTTCAGGACTGCTCATTTCGACTTTTTTGGAAAGATCTTAAGCGGACAAAAACAACAGAAAGAGCGTTGGAAAATAATGGCAAGCAATGTTGACGGTGGTTTGGGCGAATTATTAGGCCAGCTTTATGTGAAAGATTACTTCCCGCCTGATGCGAAAAAACGGATGCTCGATCTGGTGAATAACCTGCAAAGTGTTTACAAGGCCCGCATTGAAAAATTGGACTGGATGAGCCCTGCAACAAAAAAGAAAGCTCTTGATAAATTGAGTGCCTTTACTAAAAAGATAGGCTATCCGGATAAATGGAAAACTTATGACGATGTGACTATCAGCAAGGAATCTTATTTTAATAATGAGAAATCAATTGCGAAGCACAATTATGCCGAGATGATTAAGAAGGTTAATAAGCCGGTAGATAAAACCGAATGGGGTATGACTCCGCCTACTGTTAACGCTTATTATAATCCAACTTTTAATGAGATCGTTTTCCCGGCAGGAATATTGCAATTTCCTTTCTTTGACAAAGATGCTGATGATGCCATTAATTACGGAGGTATTGGAGCAGTGATAGGTCATGAGATGACCCATGGCTTTGACGATCAGGGTCGCCAGTATGATAAAGATGGAAATTTAAAGGATTGGTGGGTTAGCAGCGACGCTACAGAATTTAAAAAGCGCGTAGGTGTTATGATAAATGAGTATAATCAATATACTGTTTTGAACAATGTACACGTTAACGGCGAACTTACTCAAGGCGAAAACCTGGCTGATATTGGCGGCCTGGCTATAGCTTACCAGGCGTTTAAAAACACACCCGAAGGTAAAAGCAATACTAAAATAGATGGCTTTACTCCGGACCAACGCTTCTTCCTGGCTTTTGCACAAATCTGGCGCATTAAAAACCAGGACGAAAGAACACGCATGCTGATCAGTGTCGATCCGCATTCACCAGAGCTTTACCGCGTAAATGGCCCGTTATCAAATATGCCAGCATTTTATAACGCTTTCGGGATAAAACCCGGCGACAAAATGTACCGCCCGGACAGCCTGAGAGTTAAGGTTTGGTAAAATTTTTTATCGTTATTATAGAGAGCTACCCGGTTTGGGTGGCTCTTTTTTTGGGGGACTATTCAGGTAATTTAAAAATATGCCTTTCTTCATAGTCAATTTCAAATTGCTCTAAAAACTGCTGATACTCATCTAAAAACGTTCGTTTGCGATGATGCTCCTGCTGATTTAGCACATAATCAATTACGGCTTTAACATGCGAACGCGAATAAGAAAATGCGCCATAGCCTTCCTGCCATTTAAAAACGGCTTTCGTAAACTGCTTATCATTTATCCATGCGGACGATTCGTTTTTTATAATCCGCATTAAATCGGATAAGGATTGGTTAGGTTTAAACACAAAAAACAAATGCAAATGATCGGGCATGCTGTTAATAGCCAGCATTCTATGTCCATAATTTTGCAGGGTGGTTGTTATGAACTTATGTAATTGATCCTGCCATTCTGTACTAATGAGCGACTGCCGGTATTTTACGGCAATAACACATTGAACATGTATTTGTGTATAAATGTTAGGCATAGCTTATGTATGGCAAAGCGTTTAACTGTAAATCAAATTTGATATACAATTAAACGCCTGCTTGAAATTTTTCCCGTGGAAGACTTCTCCATCTAAATAAGAAATACGAGAAATTAAGGCTAATATTAAATAGCTGTCTTACACTGTTAACTTCTTATACTTGATACGTTTTGGAGCAACATCGCCCAGGCGTTTTTTTCGGTTTTCTTCATAGTCTGAATAATTACCTTCAAAAAAGTAAACCTGCGAGTTGCCTTCAAAAGCAAGGATATGCGTGCAAATCCTGTCGAGGAACCACCTGTCGTGGCTGATCACAACGGCACATCCGCCAAAGTTTTCTAATGCTTCCTCTAATGATCGTAACGTATTTACGTCTATATCATTTGTAGGCTCATCCAGCAGCAAAACGTTCGAACCTTTTTTCAAAGTGATAGCTAGGTGCACGCGGTTTCGTTCACCGCCTGATAGCACATTTACTTTCTTTTGCTGATCTGCTCCGTTAAAATTGAAACGGGAAACATAAGCCCTTGAGTTGATAGGTTTATTGCCGACAAGAATAGTTTCCTGGCCGCCGGTTACGTTTTCCCAAACAGACTTATTAGGGTCAAGGTCATCGTGCATCTGGTCTACATAACCAAGTTTTACAGTTTCGCCAACTCTAAATGTCCCCGCATCTGCCTCATCCTGCCCTGTGATTAAACGGAACAAAGTAGTTTTACCGGCTCCGTTGGGGCCGATAATGCCAACTATACCTGCAGGCGGTAAAGAAAAGCTCAGGTTATCAAATAAAATCCTGTCGCCATAAGATTTGCTTACGCCGTTAGCCTCAATTACCACATTGCCAAGGCGCGGGCCTGGCGGAATAAACAACTCCAGTTTTTCTTCTTTCTCCTTTGTTTCTTCCGAAGCCAGTTTATCATAATTGGATAAACGAGCTTTTGATTTTGCATGGCGACCTTTAGGCCCCATTCTAACCCATTCCAGTTCGCGCTCCAAAGTTTTCTGGCGTTTGCTTTCGCTCTTTTCTTCCTGTGCAAGGCGTTTGGCTTTCTGATCCAGCCATGATGAGTAATTACCTTTCCAGGGTATACCTTCACCCCGGTCGAGTTCTAAGATCCATCCCGCTACGTTATCAAGGAAATAACGGTCGTGCGTAACGGCAATCACTGTGCCTTTATATTGCTTAAGGTGCTGCTCCAGCCAGTCGATAGATTCGGCATCCAGGTGATTGGTAGGCTCATCCAATAATAAAACATCCGGCTCTTGTAATAACAATCTGCATAAGGCCACACGGCGGCGCTCGCCACCGGATAATACGGAAATTTTGGTATCAGGGTCAGGACAGCGAAGTGCATCCATCGCTCTTTCCAGTTTAGTGTCAATTTCCCACGCGTTTACGGCATCTATCTTATCCTGCAACTCACCCTGGCGAGCCATTAGCTTATCCATTTTATCGGCATCGCTGTAATATTCTTCCAGGCCGAACTTCTCATTGATATCTTCGTACTCCTTTAATAAGGCAGTTGTCGCGGCTACGCCTTCTTCCACCACTTCTTTAACGGTTTTTTCCGCATCGAGCTCCGGCTCCTGGCTTAAGTAACCAACCGTATACCCCGGTGAAAAAACCACTTCGCCAATATTGGTTTTATCAATGCCTGCAATAATTTTTAACAAAGATGATTTACCGGAGCCATTTAAACCGATAACGCCAATCTTGGCGCCATAAAAAAATGATAGGTATATATTTTTAAGAACTGTTTTCTGTGGTGGGTAAACTTTACTTACACCCGCCATTGAAAAAATAATTTTTTCGTCTGCCATATGTTGTGTTTGTAGCTTATTTCTGTTAAAAGGCTAAATTAATTATTTATCGTGTCTTTACTATGATTTTTAAGATTGAAAGATTTTCGTCTTTATTATGATTCTAAAGATTAATAGATTTTAGGATTATTTGCATTTTGTAATTTTTAACGTTTACCTTGATCAAATCCTACCATCCTAAAATCTTTTAAATCTTAGTCAAACTATTAGCAACTTTAATAACACAATCATCGTAGTAAATTAACGTTATTATAACGTTTGGTAATGCCGTAATGTCATAAAGGTGGTTAATATGTCTGCCATTGTCACAACTTAATTTAAAAAGGCACGACACGTTTTACTTTTGGGTAATTAGTTTAAAAAAATGCCTTTTGTTGTTTTTTTTGCAAATACCGTTGTATTTGTGTGTTTTATTTTTAAAATTGCTTTATTAAGTTTTAGGTCATCGGGAGGTGTATCATTTAAATGTCTGCTTTAATCTTAACTTAAAATCTTGGCAATAATATTGTTGATAAGTGTAAAACAACGCGTCGTGATTATTGAAACAAATTAATACATTAGGACGTTCATAAAATCGGAAGGATATATATGGAAGCTAAATTTTCGCCACGGGTTAAGGATGTTATTCAGTATAGCAGAGAGGAAGCTTTGCGCCTTGGCCACGACTATATAGGTACGGAGCATTTGCTGCTTGGGCTGATTCGTGACGGCGATGGCGTAGCTATTAAACTATTAAAAGAATTAACCGTGGATACCGCCAAACTGCGTCGTTCTGTTGAAGACGCTGTAAAAGGTACCATCGGCACCAATGTACATATCGGCAGTATACCTTTAACCAAACAGGCAGAAAAGGTGCTGAAGATCACTTACCTGGAAGCCAAAATTTTTAAAAGCGACGTAATAGGAACCGAGCATTTGCTGCTCTCTATACTTCGCGACGAGGATAACATTGCATCGCAGATATTAATGCAGTTTAATGTTAACTACGAAATTTTTAAGAGTGAGGTAGAATCGCACAAAAACGATGTTACCGACGAAATGCCAGGATCACCAACCGGTGGCGATGATGACTTTAAAGAAGAGGAATCATTCAGCCAGCCTAAGAAGGTATCAGACATTAAATCAAAAACGCCTGTTCTTGATAACTTTGGCCGCGATTTAACCAAAGCTGCCGAAGATGGCAGGCTTGACCCAATTGTTGGTCGTGAAAAAGAAATTGAGCGTGTATCGCAAATACTATCACGCCGTAAAAAGAACAATCCTATATTAATAGGTGAGCCGGGTGTTGGTAAATCTGCCATTGCCGAAGGTTTAGCACTGCGAATTGTTCAGCGCAAAGTATCGCGTGTATTGTTCAACAAACGCGTGGTAACCCTTGACCTTGCTTCGTTGGTTGCCGGTACAAAATACCGCGGCCAGTTTGAAGAACGAATGAAGGCAGTAATGAACGAATTGGAAAAATCTCCGGATGTTATCCTGTTCATCGATGAGATCCACACCATAGTAGGTGCGGGTGGTGCTTCAGGTTCTCTGGATGCATCTAATATGTTCAAACCGGCATTGGCCCGCGGAGAAATCCAATGCATTGGCGCTACTACGCTGGATGAATACCGCCAGTACATAGAGAAAGATGGTGCGCTTGACCGCCGTTTTCAGAAAGTAATGGTTGAACCTGCAACACCGGACGAAACCATTGAGATACTGAACAGGATCAAAGAAAAATATGAAGAGCACCACGGTGTAACTTATACCCCGGAAGCAATTGCTGCCTGTGTTAACTTAACAACACGTTATATTACCGACCGCTTTTTACCGGATAAGGCTATCGACGCTTTAGACGAATCAGGATCGCGCGTACACTTAACTAATATCCATGTGCCGCAAAATATATTGGATATCGAGCAAAAGATTGAGCAGATCAAGATAGAAAAGAACAAAGTAGTACGCAGCCAGAAGTACGAGGAGGCAGCAAAACTTCGTGACACTGAAAAACATTTGCTTGAAGAGCTTGAACAAGCCAAAGGAATATGGGAAGCAGAAACTAAATCAAAACGTTACACTGTAACTGAAGATAATGTTGCCGAAGTTGTTTCTATGATGACCGGCATACCGGTACAACGTGTAGGCCAGGCTGATAGCCAGAAACTGCTTAATATGGCAGGTACTGTTGGCAGCAAGATCATTGGCCAGGAAGATGCTATTAAAAAGCTAACCCGCGCTATACAACGTACCCGTGCAGGATTAAAGGATCCTAAAAAGCCAATTGGATCATTTATATTCTTAGGCCCTACAGGCGTTGGTAAAACAGAGCTTGCAAAAGAACTTGCCCGTTTCATGTTTGATACCGAAGATGCGCTGATACAGATTGACATGAGCGAATACATGGAAAAATTCGCTGTATCCCGTTTAGTCGGGGCGCCTCCGGGTTATGTAGGCTATGAAGAAGGCGGGCAGTTAACCGAAAAGGTACGCCGTAAGCCATATGCAGTAGTTTTACTGGATGAAATTGAAAAAGCCCATCCGGATGTATTTAACATATTGCTGCAGGTTTTGGATGAAGGACAGCTTACTGACTCTTTAGGCCGTAAAGTGGATTTCAGGAATACCATCATCATCATGACATCAAATATAGGTGCAAGGCAGCTGAAAGACTTTGGCCAGGGTGTAGGTTTCTCTACCAATGCTAAAGCATTGCAAGCAGACTCACATTCAAGAGGTGTAATTGAAAATGCATTGAAACGTGCTTTTGCTCCGGAGTTCCTGAACCGTATTGATGATGTGATTGTGTTTAATTCGCTTGGTAAAGACGAGATCTTTAAGATCATCGATCTTGAGCTGGCATCATTGTTTGGCAGGGTTCATCAGCTTGGTTACAAAATTGAGCTTACACTTGCAGCCAAAGAGTTTATTGCCGAAAAGGGTTATGATTCGCAATTTGGTGCCCGTCCGCTAAAACGAGCCATCCAAAAATATCTGGAAGATCCGATTGCAGAAGAAATCTTGAAAGGTGAGCTTACCGAAGGTGATGTAATGGAAGTTGATTACGATACCGAAGCAAACGAGATCAAGATCATTGACAAAAACAATAGAGGCGAAAGCAAAAAGCCTGAAGAGGAAGAACAACAATAAGTTCTTACATACTGAAACAAAAAATCCCCGTTAATTAAAATCAACGGGGATTTTTTGTTTGATCACACATCTGTGAGGTGCAGGATATCTTCTGATATAGTATAAACAATGGCTGGTTTCGAAAATAATTTTCGGGTATGCTCCATTTCAGGAGTTTTCATCTGCTAACAGCTATTAATTAAAAATGCGCATTAGTTAAACAATAAACTAATGCGCATTAAACAGTATTTAGAAATTAAAACTTGCGTAAAAACCGCAATTTAAAATACGTGAAATCACGCAGTAAATTTGCGTGGGAGCACGGTAGGCAGAAATGTTTGTTCAAACTATCTTTATAACATGTGATATTCGAAATACGCCTAAGCCTTATCACAGTTAATTAAAGACAAATAGTTAGAAAAATAATCCCATTCAATTATCTTTTCTCTAATCTATCATAAAAGCCGCCAAAGGAATTTGTCTTAACCGCTTCTTCTTTAAAAAAGTCTCCGGGGAAACCTAATTGTATTGCACTCACTTCATCCAGCTTTTGTAATTGCGCGGCACTCAAATTAATGTCGGAAGTTTTTAGATTTTCTATAAGCTGATCTACCTTGGTTGCCCCAACAATTGGTATACATGAAAAGCCTTGCTCCATTGACCATTTTAAAGCCACGTTGCCCGCCGAAACATTCAGTTCATCTGCAATTTCTATTACTGCTTTAGTGATGCCTGTACTTCGCTCATTAAGGCGGTTACTTTCCGGCTTTATTCGTCCCGGTTCGCCGCGCAGATATTTTCCTGTTAGCGCACCGCCACCTAAAGGCGCCCAGGGCGTAACCGTCATCCCAAAATGTTTAGCCATCGGGATCAGTTCGCGCTCGGGTGTGCGCGCCAGCAGGCTGTACTCTACCTGTAAGGCAATAAATTGATTCCAGCCCATTAGTTCGGCAAGGGTATTACCTTTAGCTACAACCCAGGCCGGCGTGTCGCTAATAGCGGCGTAGGCAATTTTTCCCTGTCTAATCAGGTCGTCCATGCCACGTAAAACTTCATCAATTGGCGTTATATCATCCCAGATATGCAGATAGAGAACATCTATAAAATCCGTTTTTAAACGTTTTAAACTTTCCTCCACGCTGCGCATCATATTTTTACGGTTATTTCCCGATGCATTGGGGTTTGTGGTATTGTCTTTCAGTGTATACTTGGTAGCAAGCACAAAATAGTCCCTGTCGTGGTTAGCAAGATATTCACCTATAATTTTTTCGCTGGTACCCAGTTTATAAATATTGGCCGTATCCAGAAAATTGCCACCTGCGGCTGCGTAGGTATCCATAATTTTAAAGCTGGTTTCCTTATCGGCGCCCCAGCCACCTTCGGTACCAAATCCCATGGTTCCTAAACACAACTCGGAAACTTTAAGGCCAGATCGACCTAATAATTTATATTTCATAAAGCAGATTTTTGTTATGACTAATTAAGCAATTTTAGGCCCAAAATGAAAGCGTTAAACTTGTTCTTTTATGCGCGGTGAAACAATATACATGATGCCTTGTAATTAAATAAAATGCTGCTATCATGAAAATTCTTAATATCCATAAAGCTATAACCAATAATGCGCTTACCGACCTGCTTCAGCAAAAGCTGAATCCTTTATTTAAAGAACAAAGGCAATCGGAAATACACTTTATTACAGAAAACAAGGGCACACACGTTGAAATTTCTGAGCCCACCATTTACGAAGGCTTTTTGTTTAAGATTGAAATAAAGGGCGAAGAGTTATGGATCACCCGCTCGGAGCATTATGTAGATGATGTAAATTCCCTTACAGTAGAATCTATACTTAATTCCCTGTTTGAAGAATTGGCCGAAGATGGCAAAGTAACCTTAAAACTCGAGGGATAAAAGAAACGCCTTTCTGCAAGCAGAAAGGCGTTTTGTATTTAGATGGTTGGATAGTATTTTAACCGTGTATCCAACTGAATTTATACTCAAGCATAGGGTTTTTCATACGTTCGGCTACACGCATCAAACGTGCCGGCAGGGCCATTAAATAATCCCTTGCCTTTTCACCGGTTTCGCTAAGGTCTGTAACGCTGTCTACGTTCCAGTCTTCTAAAAGCTCCTTTAAAATATCTACGTAATCAATTGCAGTGTAGATACCCAGGCGTTGTGCAGCATCAGTAAAGTGACCGAATGTCTGTCCTATTTTTAAACCTACTTCACGTAAGAAATGCGCAGGCATTACAATTTTTTTGCGCATCATATCTTCAAAAGCAAGCATCGCTTCATTAGGATCAACCTCAAATATTTTTTGGATAAAATACTTGTAAGCTTTTGCATGGCGTGCCTCGTCGCTTGCAATTACACCGCACATTTTAGATAACAGCGTATCGCCATGTTTTTTTGCCTGCGATGCAACCCTGCGGTGGGATACGTTTGTAGCCAACTCCTGAAAAGAGGTATATATAAAGTTGCGGTAAGGGTCTGCACCGGTGCCAATGTCAAAACCGTCTGATATGAGGTATTGCGTTGATATCTCCATCATGCGCATGTTTACCCTGCCTGAAAGATAAAGATATTTATTGAGCAGATCACCGTGGCGGTTTTCTTCGCCTGTCCAGTGGCGTGTCCATTGCATCCAGCCGCCCTGTTCATCTGTAGATACGCCTTCAACCATGGTAAGCCATGATTCATAGGTTGGCAAAGCCTCTTCTGTAATGGTATCGCCTATTAAAACAGCAATAAGATCATAAGATAAGCCCTGGGCGCTTTCCTGCAATTCTTTGATTTCGCTGAAGAACGTATCACGCGAAGAATCGGGCAAAAAATCAGATGGTTGCCAGATCGTATCGATGGGCTTTAGGTATTCATCCTTTTTTTCAAGCATGAATTTTTCTATATGCTTCATCACCTCACGGCGCTGTTCTTCAAAAAATCTCATATTAACTGATTAGTGTGCAAAGGTACGATTTAAAAACTTATTAAAATCCAACATTTTTACCTAATAAAGCCTATCGCATCTTTCATACAATCAGGTAAGTTGGCCATAGAAGGGGGGCCTGTAAAAATAGAAAAATTATCGTTATAGTCCCATATCATGCCGGGGATATCCAGTTGCTTAAGTGCAAGCCGAACAGCTTTCATATATCTGCAGCGGCTATCAATATCGGCGTATTTATTGTATACACCATACTCGCCGCAGATAACAGGAACATAGTATTTATCTCTCCAGCCTTTTACAATCTGTAACTTATCTTTAATTGATTGTTCATTACCATCTTTGGCATATTTGTCATAATTTTTTTCACCATCCGTGTTTTTTGCTTTCAGGTTAAGTGCAGGAAAGCTATTTGCGCTGTAGGGAAAAGGGATCCCAACGGTGCTTTCCTGGTCGCCTGCCCACGCTGCACCCTGGTGCGTAAACAAAAAAGGTTCGTAAAAATGAAACGTATAAATAACATTTTCATCTGCCAGCCGTACAAAGCGGCTCAGTTCATATATACTGTTATAGTTGGAGGCTCCAATTATTAACGTTCGTTCTTTGTCAACCTTCCTGATAGCATTAACAATATTGTAGGCGGCATCCTTCCATATTTGAGGATCCATGTGCGGTGGTTCGTTGTAAAGCTCAAAAAACAGTTCATTGGCATTTACCTGCCTGTACCTTTTAGCTATGGTTAACCAGGTATTGGTTATGGTTTTTGTTTCGTCTTTGTAATTATTATCATTAAAGCCGCCGCCATGATAATCAATTATCAACTTTAGCCCGTACAAACTGCATTGCTTAACAATATTATCAATTTGGGAAAAAATTTGCTCAACCGGGATGTGCTGTGATGCAAAGTATTCGAAGGCAACAGGTATCCTTACGCTTTTGAAACCTAAATGCTTTAAAAGTTGGAAATCTGAAGATTTTAGGGCTTTTTCCTTAAAAATATTGCTATTCCAGGTTTGCTCGAGCCATGATACGCTTATGCCATTATCAAGGCTTTTGGCTCTTTTAAAGGCGGTTAAACGTGCCTGTGGAACGGTTGGATTGCTTTTTGCTATAATGGAAGATGAAATTAAGGTCAACCACATTATCAATATCGTTTTCGCACTAAAAGATGTTAACTTGCTGATTAAGTGTTTTGTGTGCATAAGATGTTTAAATGTTCATAATTAAGTTTACCTGCTTTTTGTATTTTTCATTTACTTTATAGTAATTAAATTAATAGATAACAGAATCTTATCATAATTTAAGAAAACAAATAATGTTTGTTCAAATAACAAAAGAAGAATTTTTAAAAGAGACATTAAAAAAAGGCTGGTACCAGACAAATAACATTATTTGGACGGTAATTTTTATTTACCCGCTTTTTAGCATCGTTGATTTTATTTTTGCGAATGCCCTTTGGCTGCAATTCTTCATTATCCGTGTTATCACCGATTTAATTATACTCGTTTTATACAACATTTTTCAAAGAAAAAATTATAATTATCGCTATTTACTTCACATCACATTTTTTCTGCTTGCTGCAACTTCTGCTATTTTATGTAATGTAGTTGAGATTCAGCAGATGAATATTTACTACCTTCTTTTCTCTGCAATTATTTTATTCTTTAACCTGCAGGCTTTCTGGGAGCCGGTAAATGCAGTTATAGATACCTTGCTAGCATTTTTTCTACTTGTACTTTTTTTCAATTTATTCAGCACCTATACCCTAGATCTTGTGATTGCTAACGGTGCACAGGTGTTCTTTATTATAGCTTTAATATCCTGCCTTGTGCCGGGCGCGCGTTATAAAATAGTAGAACGCGATATCCGTTCGCAAATAGTCATCGGCAAATCAAACGATCAGCTAAAAGCTCAAAACCAGGAGATCAGCGAAAAAACAACCATTATAGATGCCCAATACGAGCAGCTTCGCAAACTGGATAACCAGAAAAACAGCTTCATCAATATTGCGGGCCATGATCTTAAAAACCTGGTTGGTTCTATCGTGATGAGTAATAACATGTTGAAAGATGAGGATTACCGCCTTAGCTCAGATCAATTGGAACTGATCGGTTACATTTCCCAGTCGACCGAAAAAATGCAGTATCTGCTTAACAAACTGATGGATGTTAAGGAAATTGAATCGCCTGAAATGAAATTTAACCTCGAAACTTTTGATATCAATGCAGAAGCTTTACAGGTATTTAGAGGTTTGGCCGAAACGGCCCAGATGAAAAATATTCATCTCATAGATAATATATTAAAATTACCTTTGAGCGTACACCTCGACAAGGTATTTGTTGGCCAGGTGTTTCAGAATCTTTTGTCAAACGCTATAAAATTTTCGCAAACAAATAATAATTTGCGTGTGATAACAAGTTTACAACGCCAGCGATTTGTTTTTGAGATCATAGACGAAGGTATTTCTATAGGCCAGCATGAACTTGACATTATGTTTAACAAGCTTAAAACGCTTAGCGAAGCTACCCACAATGTAGAAAATCGTTTAGGTTTAGGGCTTTCAATAGCAAAACTAATGACCCAGGAAATGGGCGGAGAGCTTGTTTACAGAAGCGACGATAACGGAAATTATTTTAGAGTAGAATTTAACGTGATAAATTAATAATAGCTAACCAATGAACAAATTTTTAACCTTATTAGCCCTTGTATTTCTTTTCAGTAAGGCATCATTGGCTCAGAGTATTGTATCTTTTAAATCTTTGGGACATAACGACGACGCAATTTATGGAATGAGCGGCGCAAGTTCCTTCTATGTTAAAATTGGCCCATCTGTAGAAATAAACGGAAGTAAACTTGTTTTATATTTTGAGCCATCACAGGCTTTAATAAAAGAACATTCGTTTATCAATATCATTTTAAATGATAAACCGGTTTTTAGCTCACGCCTTACTAAAGATTCCATTCAAAAGGTTTCTATTAATTTAACACGCGATAACTTATCGACAGATAAATTCCTAAAAATACAGGTTAAGACATTGTTAAGCGTTAGCGACGACATTTGTAAAGACCTTGATAACCCGGCCATGTGGCTTAAGGTTAAGGATTACTCATACCTTGCCCTTTTAAGAAATAACAAAACGGGTGTAAGCGACGTAAACATCAGCAACTGCTTTGAAACAAAAAGAGCAATTGTATATCCTGCCGATCCATCATTGCATGACTTAAAGGCTGTAGCATGGGCATATGCAAGGCTTAAAAAAGCAACCAACAAGAAAATTGACGTTTTTGCTGCCGGCTCGGTTCCTGATAGCGTAAAAAACTATATTCAGGTTGGTAATATGGGCGCTTTGCCAGAAGACAAACGTTCTTTAATTAAAGTTACCCCTCAAGCTAATGAAGGTATCCTATACCTTACAAAAACAAGCGGTACCTCTGTAGATACTGTTACCCAAATGGTAAACCAAAATGGTGTAATGGTAGCGCAAAAAACTTTAGCTACCGAAACCTCTCCTGCAGAAGTTTTATTCATTAGCGGTGGCGACGATGAAGGTTATGAAAAAGCTATTACCACCCTTGGTAACGTTAACATTCTTAACTCAAGCTTTGGCGATTACCTGTTAATTGACCAGGCACAGAATACCTACTTCAAAACAGTTGATGCCAACCGTTCTAAATTAACGCTTAAACAAGTTGGCGGCGCAAGCGATTTTCTATCAGGTATCGGGTCACTTAAAAACTCTTATACCTTTAAAAACAGCGATTTTAACTTTACACCGAAAGAAGTTGATATCCATTTTGTAGGTACTTACAGCGGCCTTAACCCGGGCGATAGGGGATACTTTAATATTTACCTTAATGGACAGCTGATCAGCAGTGAGAAACTGGATGCATCGGGCAAGTTAAATACCTCTGTAACAATTAACCGTTACCAGCACCACAAATACAACACCCTTGAATCTGAGTTCAGGTTTTTCCCTACCAATGGCGAGTGTAAAAACAGCTTCATTAACTTCTTTGGGGTTGTTGACGTTGATAAATCTTACCTGGAGTCCAAAAACCCTTTCATTTCAAGCGATCTTAGCTTTTACCAATATCCGGAAGCATTTAATGCCGGTACAACCCGTATCGTAATATCAAAAAGCCAGGCTAAGTATGTTCCAGGTGCAATTGGTGAAATTATATATGAGTTGAACAACAATATCAACGCAAATAACTTCCCTGATTTTGTTTACTCTGACCAGGTTCCATCAGGCGATCTTAAAAAATATAACATCATCGCTCTTTTAGATAAAGACGATCCGCTGATGAAGGAATTTCCTGATGCTCCGGTTAAATTCAGCCAGAACTTCCGCTTGTACAATACAGATAACAATAAAGTGGTATACTCTTTATCTGATACCACAGCTACAGGCCTTGCGCAGATATTCTATGGCCGCAGCAACAATGCAACGCTGGTGTTTACCGCTACAGGTTCGCACCCTGCCGAGGCATTCCTTGCAGCATCAAAGTCTATTACAGAGCAGCTGTCTACACTATCGAGCAACGTGTGCGTAACAGATGTTAATACCAATAAGTATCTGTTCAACATTAATAAATCAAGTGATAACCTGGAATATGTAGAAACCAAAAGCCCGCTTACACGCTTCTGGGACAGCTATAACCTTTACATACTTTTAGGCATCTTAGTTCTTATATTGTTATCATTCCTGTTTGTGCGCTCAAGAGTGCAAAGGTCACAGGATATGTATAACGACTAATATTACTACACTACCAGTTTTTTAAAATATTGCAAACGTTAACCGGCTTGTACCGGTTAACGCTGCCTAACACACTAAACTATAATTGATTTAAATAATATGTCAATCCCCGAACTATTGATTAATGACGGTTTTATTACCCGGAACGACCGGGAGAAGATCGACGATCTATCGGCCAGATCGGGGTTGTCTTTTATCAAGATAGCGCTCAACTTCGGTTATATATCACGTAAAAACTATGAGCGTTCGCTATCAAATGCAGGTTATGCATTCCGCGAAATAAGGGATCTCTCTTTTGATTCTGATGTGCTTAGCAAAATAGAATTGAAGTTTGCAGATCAGCATGTGGCAATGCCTTTGCGTATAGAAAATAACCGTGTTATTACGGTTATGGCCGACCCGAGCAACCAGCTGTTTATAGACTTTATTCGTTTTACGTACGATTGCGAACCCGAAATTATCCTGGCATCAGATCTCGACATCGTTTGGATGAGCCACAAATTGCTGGGCGATAAATATGTTAAATCATCTGTTTTTGAATTACTGAACCGCGACCCAAGCAGTTCTGCCTTCATCACATTCTCTTCTGGCCAGTTGGTATTTTTCTTTGTTTTGCTGGCGCTGATAGTAATAGGCTTGGTTGTAAACTTTAAAAATACATCCATTACTATAAACGTAATAGTTAGCTTTTTCTTTCTCATTGCAATTGTGTTTAAACTGTTCCTGGCTATTGTCGGTTCGCGTTTTGAATTACACCAGGCAGTTACCAAAGATGATCTCCGTGCGTTGAAAGAAGATGACCTTCCCATATACACCATTTTATTACCGGTATACAAAGAAGACAAGCTGATTAAGAAGCTAATATGGAACTTGCAGGCGCTGGATTATCCACGTGAAAAACTCGACATCAAATTATTGATAGAGGAAGATGACGATAAGACGCTGAATGCAGTACGTAATCTTGATTTCCCCGCTATTTTTGAAGTTGTTGTTGTACCTTTTCACATGCCTAAAACCAAGCCTAAGGCTTGTAACTACGGTTTGCACTTTTCCCGGGGTAAATACCTTACCATCTACGATGCCGAAGACATTCCGGATACCGACCAGTTAAAAAAGATTGTATCGATGTTTGGTAAACTGCCTTCAGAGTTTATCTGCATACAAAGTGCGCTTAATTACTTTAACCGTAACGAGAACTTCCTTACCAGGATGTTCACGCTTGAATATTCATACTGGTTTGATTATATGCTTCCTGGTTTAGATACGCTGGATATCCCGATTCCATTGGGTGGTACCAGTAATCACTTCAAACTGGAGAACCTGGTTGAGTTAGGTGCTTGGGATCCATTCAACGTAACAGAAGACGCCGACTTAGGCCTGCGCGCTTACGCAAAAGGTTATAAAATTGCTGTAGTTAACTCTACCACTTATGAAGAAGCTAATAACGAACCTATCAACTGGATTCGCCAGCGTTCAAGGTGGATTAAGGGCTATATGCAAACCTACCTGGTGCATATGCGTAATCCTATTGCCCTTTGGAAAAAACTGGGCTGGAAAGGCTTTTTAGGCTTTAACTTCTTTATCGGTGCTACACCGCTTACATTTTTAATTTATCCTTTTCTATTAGCCATATTTATTAGCTACCTGGTATTCGATTTGTCGTCTATCCGTACGCTGTTCCCAGACTGGGTACTGTTTATGTCAATTTTCAACCTGATGGTGGGAAATATCCTGATGATCTACATCAATATGATGGCTGTATTTAAGAGGCGTTTTTATGAATTGATCCTTTTCTCAATAGCAAACCCGGTTTACTGGCTTATGCACTCTATAGCGGCTTTTAAAGGTTTGTACCAGCTAATTGTAAAACCTTTCTACTGGGAAAAAACGGAGCATGGTTTAAGTAAGGTTAACACTCCTACAAACGTAGTTAAATGAGAGATCAGTCTAAATATCTGTTGCTTATTTCCATACTGCTGGCGGTTTACTACCTGCTGGGCGGTATATATTTAAACAGGCTTGGTTACTTAAGCCAGGAAGCGCTGTTTTATATTGAAAAATCTAAGATCGTAACCTATGGTTTAGGTAACCGGTTAAAGGTAATGGGTTTAACAGCACCAATGCTGCCATTTTACGCATCGTTTATTTTTTCTGCCATTAACAGCATACTTGCCCCGGTAATAGCCTCGGCGGTGTGTACGGCCATTCTGTTTCATATCATAGCTGTATCGCTCCTTAAAAGGATTAACGACGTGTTTTATTTAATGATCTTATTGATCATATTCCTGTTTCATCCCGGTATTATATATGCTGCCTGTTCAGGTAAATCAATATCGTTGGTATTAATTTTCTTTTTCCTTTTCTTTTTTAACCTGCTTAAATTCTATCGCTCAAACACTACGTTTCACGTATCTATTGCGAGTATCTCACTCGTGATATTAATTTTCTGCGATTATAAATTTATCTGGCTTACACTGTTCTTTATTCCGCTGGTATTGGTAATCACCATCAGGAGTTTAAATCTGAGCGAACAGGAATCAATCTTCAGACTATTTATAAGTTTTAATAACCCCTCGCTGCGCCGTAAGCTGATCAATAAAACATTTGCACTTTATATAATTCTGTTTATACTGCCCCTGGCTTGCATTGTATGTTATAAGCTGCTAAACTTAACCCATGCACAAGATTTGGATTATTTTAACCAAAGCCCCTATGCAACCTGGACGGTACTTGCAGATAAATTGAGCTTTGATCAATTGTCTACCCATACGGCGAATCAATTACCAGAAACTTCAATCCTCATATCCGCAAAGATCCTGATGTTTTGTCCGCTTATATTGGTGGCCATATATTTATTCAGCAGCAGTACCAACCAAATATTAACCTTACTTACGCCTTTTGCTTTTGTAGAGTTCTTGCACATCAAATACGATAAAGTATATTTAACCTATGAATATTACCTTATATTCCTGGTGCTGGCTTTACTATGCATATTTTATAAGTCCCAAACAATCAGAAACCAGGGTTTATTAAAGCTTGTTGTTTGCGTGCTTACACTGGTACAATTATATACAGGATATTGGTTTCTTGAAAATTCACCTATTATTGAAGAGCAGGCCTTTACCGCTTTGGTGAAAGACCGCACTGTGATTAAAGATCAGGATGAAAACCGTGATCTTGCCAATTACTTGAATCATTTACCGCAGGACTCTCATGTGCTGGTAGACGATGCTATTGCCTATCCGGTAGTTGCCTTTACCAACGATATTCATCACCTAACTTTACCTTACCAGGAAGGCGTATTTTTAAGCGCTATAGAAACGCCGGATAAATACGACGACTACATCTTACTGGCAACAGAAAAGAACGAAGTAACGGGCTATACACAGCTTAACAATAAATACGTACCGGTAATTAAGAGTGCCAACAGCGCCCTTAAACTTAAACGTGTTTTTGAAACCAATGACTGGGTGTTATATAAGGTGTTTGAATAGGCTTGGGATCATTCTTTATTTTTTACCATAAATGTCTATCATTTGATTTGGTTGAGCTTATAGCACAGGATTGATCTTTTTGCTTATCTTATGATTAATCGCAAAGTTTAAGAGCGTTTATTCGTAAAAATGCACACTACATAATTTATCTTACCTATGGCTATTTTGGTGTGATTTTCTACCAATATAGATTCTTACGGATCCATCTTTCATATTGCGCAATTACCGATAGCGAGTGCGAACCACACGTTTTCATGGGTCTCATGGCCGTCAATCTCTTCATCAATCAATTTAATTAGTAGCGCTTTGCGGAAGCATAACGTAGACAGAATGCAAGACAACATACTGGCTGCATATAGTACCTTCAACACGCAACCGTTGCTATATAGCTTTTCCTTTTCCGGTCCTTTCATAGGATCCAATGCCGGTAGCAATAATTAAATTCATTTACTCGCGCTTCCTGAATATGTAATACTACCGAATGTGAGACAATATATTACCTACATATTGTAGGTACAACACTCAACTGTTGGTGTATAGTTGTTCTTTTCCCTAGTTTCCGTAATGATTAGATATTAGTAGCAATATAATCGCTAGTTAGTTTATTCGCGCTCCGTAGGTGCGGTCTAATAGTATGACTGCAAAAATGTAGGCGGGTTAACATGCATACGTTTGCAACTGTTAGGTGGAGGTGTTCTCTACCGATATTGGCTCCTTCGGAGCCAATTTGGATATCAAGCAATTAAAGAATACCAACGAAATAGCTTACTCGCTGGTCCTTTTACAGATCAAATACCGGTAGCATTTATTAGGCCTAAAAGATCTACGCTCGAAAGGTGCGCGGCCTGAACGGGATTTCGGTTACCTGGGGGGAGTTATGGAAAGATTAGCGGAAGTGTTATAAAACAGCAAACCCCTCATCTTTTGGATGAAGGGTTATGGAGCTGATAAGATTTGGCGCCGACCTACTCTCCCACGT
>CAXSZR010000008.1:0-129756 GCA_964242385.1 uncultured Mucilaginibacter sp. | reverse complement strand
ACGGACTGTAAATCCGTTGCTTCGGCTACGAAGGTTCGAATCCTTCTCCCCCCACATTTAAAGTTAGCAGTTTATAGTTTGCAGTCTGCATTAAGCTGTCTGTAAGCAATAAGCTGCTAACTTTGATTAAAGGTTTTGGGAAAAGTAAGATCAGCTGGCGGACTGCTAACTGAAAACTGTCAACCATAACTTAATTAAAGCGGAAGTAGCTCAGTTGGTAGAGCGATAGCCTTCCAAGCTATAGGTCGCGAGTTCGAACCTCGTCTTCCGCTCGTTGAGGTTGGCAGTAGGCGGTAAAACAGTTGGCAGTTAATGCAAACTGGCAACTGATAACTGGCAACCGAACATTAGCCGACGTAGCTCAGGGGTAGAGCACTTCCTTGGTAAGGAAGAGGTCATGGGTTCAAATCCCATTGTTGGCTCTTATTAAGAGTTTTTTAAGTATAAATTAACCTACAATAATTAAATATAATCATGGCAAAAGAAAAGTTTGACCGCAGTAAACCGCACTTAAACATCGGTACAATCGGTCACGTTGACCACGGTAAAACAACCCTTACCGCAGCTATTACAAAAGTTTTGGCTGACAAAGGTTTATCAGAAGCCCGTTCATTTGACTCAATTGACTCTGCTCCTGAAGAAAAAGAGCGTGGTATTACCATTAATACTGCACACGTTGAATATTCAACTGCAAATCGTCACTACGCACACGTTGACTGCCCTGGTCACGCCGACTATGTGAAAAACATGGTTACTGGTGCTGCTCAGATGGATGGTGCAATCATTGTTGTCGCTGCTACTGATGGTCCTATGCCTCAAACCCGTGAGCACATCCTGTTAGCTCGCCAGGTAGGCGTACCTGCGCTTGTTGTTTTCATGAACAAAGTTGACATGGTTGATGATCCGGAATTGTTAGAACTTGTTGAAATGGAAATTCGTGAGTTATTATCATTCTACGAATATCCAGGTGATGATATCCCAGTTATCCAGGGTTCTGCTCTTGGTGGCTTAAATGCTGATCCAAAATGGGTAGAAAAAATCATGGAGTTAATGGACGCTGTAGACAGCTACATTCCAATCCCTCCACGTTTAACTGATCTTCCATTCCTTATGCCGGTTGAAGACGTATTCTCAATCACTGGTCGTGGTACTGTTGCTACAGGCCGTATTGAGCGTGGTGTTATCAACTCTGGCGATCCGGTTGATATCCTGGGTATGGGTGCTGAAAACTTAAAATCTACTGTAACTGGTGTTGAGATGTTCCGCAAGATTCTTGACCGTGGTGAAGCAGGTGATAACGTAGGTTTATTGTTACGTGGTATTGAGAAAACTGATATCCGCCGTGGTATGGTTATCTGCAAACCAGGTTCAGTAACTCCTCACACAGATTTCAAAGCAGAAGTTTACGTATTATCAAAAGCAGAAGGTGGCCGTCACACTCCATTCTTCAACAAATACCGCCCTCAGTTTTATTTCCGTACAACTGACGTAACCGGCGAAATTTCCCTTGCAGAAGGTGTAGAAATGGTTATGCCTGGTGATAACGTTACCATCACTGTAAAGCTGATCAACGCTATCGCAATGGAAAAAGGCTTACGTTTCGCTATCCGTGAAGGTGGCAGAACAGTAGGTGCTGGTCAGGTAACTGAAATTTTAAAATAACCCGCCAACTCCTAAACGGAGTAAGGTTAAGTTAGGGTTAATTTAACGCAAAGTACTTAGCTTAATTGCTAAGTACTTTGTTAATAAAAGAAAGTCTTTTTGGGGCTAAGGTAATAAACGGGAATAGTTCAACGGTAGAATAGAGGTCTCCAAAACCTTTGATCAGGGTTCGAATCCTTGTTCCCGTGCATAGAGCAAATTATACAAATGGCTAACGTAACTGAATATATAAAAGAGTCATACATCGAGTTAACCGAGAAAGTAACCTGGCCAACCTGGCGCGAACTGCAAAACAGCGCGGTTTTGGTTTTAGTGGCTGCTTTTATTATTGCCATAGTTATTTTGGTAATGGATCAGAGCATCCATTTCCTGCTTGATCAATTTTATAAATCACTAACCTAATAGAAAGCGCAATAAAGATGAGTGATCAATTAAAATGGTATGTGGTTAGGGCTATAAGCGGTAAGGAAAAAAAGGTTAAACAATATATTGATACTGAAATAAGCCGCCTGGGTATTACGCACCTGGTTCCGCAGGTATTGATACCTACAGAAAAATATTACCAGATGCGCGATGGTAAAAAGATTGCTAAAGAACGCAATATTTTACCTGGATACGTGTTAATGGAAGCACAACTTGATGCCGAAATTGAGCACATTATCAAAAACATAAATAGTGTAATTGGTTTCTTAGGCGACAAGGCAGGTAATGCTATCCCTATGCGTCAATCAGAAGTTAGCCGTATCTTAGGCAAAGTAGATGAGATGACTGCACAGGGCGAAACGATGAATGTGCCTTATTATGTTGGTGAAGGTGTAAAAGTAATGGATGGCCCATTCAATGGCTTTAGCGGTGTGATAGAAGAGGTGAACGAAGAGAAGAAGAAGCTAAAGGTAATGGTGAAAATATTTGGCCGCCGTACCCCACTGGAACTAAACTACATGCAGGTAGAAAAAGAATAGTGAACTTCTGATTTCAAAATATCCATTTCGAAATCAGGGAATTTAAAAATATAGATTTTGCTTTTGAGGGTGTTAAATCCGAAATGGAATATTCCAAATCCGAAATCAAAAAATCTTAAATGTTACTTAGCTTCCACTTACTAACATTGAGTTATAATTTAAATAATTAAAAATGGCAAAAGAAGTCGGTGCAATGGTGAAGCTGCAGGTTAAAGGCGGCGCTGCAAATCCTTCCCCTCCAATTGGCCCAGCATTGGGTGCAAAAGGAGTTAACATCATGGAGTTTTGCAAGCAGTTTAACGCACGTACCCAGGATAAACCTGGTAAAGTGTTACCAGTAGTTATTACTGTTTACGTTGACAAGTCATTCGAATTTATCATTAAAACCCCTCCGGTTGCAATTCAGCTTTTAGAGGCTACAGGCCTTAAAAGCGGATCGGCAGAGCCTAACCGTAAAAAAGTTGGTAATGTAAACTGGGATCAGGTTGAGGCAATTGCCAAAGATAAGATGACTGATTTGAACGCGTTCACAGTAGAGTCGGCCATGAAAATGGTTGCAGGTACTGCCCGCAGCATGGGGATTACTGTATCAGGTACAGCTCCCTGGAACTAACAATTAATTTCGGATTTCGAATTTCAATTTCGGTTTTAGAAGTTGAAAAACGGAGGCCGATCATTAACGTTTTGGACAAGGAACAGACAAAGAATAAATTCTGAAATCAAAATCCGAAATCCTAAATACAAAATTAAAATCAGTTTAAGAAAGTGGCTAGATTAACAAAAAATCAAAAAGTGGCACTCTCCAAAATTGAGGCTAACAAATCGTACTCATTACAAGATGCTACATCTTTGGTAAAGGATATCACCAATACTAAATTTGACTCATCTGTTGATATTGATGTTCGTTTAGGTGTAGACCCGCGTAAAGCCAATCAAATGGTGCGTGGTATTGCTACCTTACCTCATGGAACCGGTAAAACTGTACGCGTATTAGTGCTTTGCACGCCTGACAAAGAGCAGGAAGCAAAGGATGCAGGTGCAGATTACGTAGGTTTGGATGACTATATTGCCAAAATTGAAGGCGGATGGACTGATGTTGATATTATCATCACTATGCCAAGTGTTATGGCTAAAGTGGGTCGTTTGGGCCGTATATTAGGTCCGCGTAACCTTATGCCTAACCCTAAATCAGGTACAGTAACGCCAGAAGTTGGTAAAGCTGTAACTGAGGTTAAAGGTGGTAAGATCGATTTCAAGGTTGATAAAACCGGTATCATTCACGCCTCAATAGGAAAAGTATCTTTCCCTGCCGATAAAATTTATGAAAATGCTTTGGAAGTATTGCAAACCATTTCAAAATTAAAACCTTCGGCAGCAAAAGGAACATATTTTAAGAGTATTCACATCTCTTCAACTATGTCGCCAGGAATTGAAGTTGAAACTAAAACAGTAGCGGGGATCTAAATCATGACTAAAGAAGAAAAACACGAATTAGTAATCGCCCTTACTGAACAGATGAAAGACTACGGTAATTTTTATATTACCGATACATCAGATCTGTCAGTTGCAAAAATCAATGACATCCGTCGTAAATGCTTTGAAAGCGAAATTACGATGCAGGTTGCAAAGAACAGCTTGATCAAAAAAGCTATGGAAGCAGCCGGTGGCGATTTCTCACCGATTTTTGATGTACTTAAAGGTTCATCATCAATCCTTTTCTCTAAATCAGGTACTGCCCCGGCAAAACTGATCAAACAGTTAAGGAAAAAAGGCGAAAAACCGATTTTAAAAGCTGCTTACATTCAGGAGGCAGTTTTCATAGGCGACAATCAGCTTGATACTTTGATCAACTTAAAGACAAAGGAACAACTGGTAGGCGAGATCATCGGTTTATTACAATCACCAGCGAAAAATGTTGTTTCTGCCCTGCAATCAGGCGGAAATATCATAGCCGGCGTTGTAAAAACATTACAGGAAAGAGGTTAACCGAACGCCTAAAAGTTTCGGATATTAAAAAACAAAAAGTATTAAAAGTAAAATTTAAAATAAAATGGCGGATTTAAAAGCGTTTGCTGAACAGTTGGTAAACTTAACAGTAAAAGAAGTAAACGAATTAGCTCAGATATTAAAAGATGAGTATGGCATTGAGCCTGCTGCTGCAGCTGTTGCTGTTGCTGCACCTGCTGCTGGCGGTGATGATGCTGCTCCTGCTGCTGCTGAACAAACTGCATTTGACGTTATCCTGAAAGAAGCTGGTGGCGCTAAATTAGCAGTTGTTAAATTAGTGAAAGACTTAACTGGCCTTGGCTTGAAAGAAGCCAAAGACTTAGTTGACGGCGCTCCTAAAGAAGTTAAAACCGGTATTACCAAAGAAGAAGCTGAATCTTTAAAGAAACAGTTAGAAGAAGCCGGAGCAGTAGTTGAGGTTAAATAAGTTAACCAACACGAATATAGCATCAGACTCCGACCATTTAGGTCGGGGTCTATTGCCGTTTTAGGAGATTTGAGATATTAGATGTAAGATTTGAGACTTTTAGTTAAGCTCTTTTTTGCATTAGTCCAAACTTCAAATATAAGAACGTTGTGAGATAAGGAGTTGAGATTTATATCTCACGTCTCAGATCTCACCTCTTACGTCTACACATTAGTAAACTAAAATTATAATCCCTTGGCAAACCAAAATAATCAAAGAGTAAATTTTGCAACCAGCAGGAAAGTATTGGATTATCCTGATTTTCTTGATGTTCAGTTGCAATCTTTCCAGGAATTTTTTCAATTGGAAACAACCTCAGACAACCGCTATAAAGAAGGGCTGTTTAAAGTGTTTGCCGAAAATTTTCCTATCTCAGATTCAAGGAACATCTTCGTTTTGGAGTTTCTTGATTACTTTATTGATCCGCCACGTTACGATATACAAGAGTGTATTGAGCGCGGATTAACTTATAGTGTGCCCTTAAAAGCCAAGCTTCGCCTGTCATGTAATGACGAGGAACACGAAGATTTTGAAACCATTGTACAGGACGTGTACTTAGGTACCATCCCTTACATGACCCCAAAAGGTACATTTGTTATAAATGGAGCAGAGCGTGTTATTGTATCGCAGCTGCACCGTTCACCAGGTGTATTCTTTGGTCAAAGCCGCCATACCAATGGTACCAAACTTTATTCGGCCCGTGTTATCCCTTTCAAAGGATCGTGGATAGAGTTCGCTACAGACGTTAACAACGTTATGTACGCGTACATTGACCGTAAAAAGAAATTCCCGGTAACAACCCTGCTTCGTGCAATTGGTTATGATTCTGATAAAGATATATTAGAATTATTTGAACTTGCCGACGAAGTTAAAGTAAGTAAATCTGGCCTTAAGAAATACATCGGCCGTAAACTTGCTGCAAGGGTTTTAAAGAAATGGGTAGAGGATTTTGTGGATGAGGATACCGGCGAAGTAGTTTCTATTGACCGTAACGAAATTATCCTGGAGCGTGAAACCGTGCTTGAAGATGATCATATTGATATGATTATTGATGCAGGTGTAAAAACCATTATCCTTAACAAGGAAGATGCTGCTACCAGTGGTGATTACACCATTATATATAATACTTTACAGAAGGATACTTCTAACTCAGAAAAAGAAGCGGTTGAGCATATCTACCGCCAGTTACGTAACGCCGAACCACCTGATGAAGAAACAGCACGTGGTATCATCGATCGTTTGTTTTTCTCTGATAAGAGATATGACTTAGGCGATGTAGGCCGTTACCGCATTAACCGTAAGCTTAAACTTACAACAAGCGACGAGACTAAGGTATTAACCAAGCAGGATATTATAGCCATTGTTAAATATCTGATCAAACTGATCAACTCAAAAGCTGAAGTGGATGATATTGACCACTTGTCAAACCGTCGTGTTCGTACAGTAGGCGAGCAGTTATATGCACAATTTGGTGTAGGTTTAGCCCGTATGGCACGTACCATCCGCGAGCGTATGAACATTCGTGATAACGAGGTGTTCACACCTACAGACCTTATCAATGCACGTACATTGTCTTCTGTTATTAACTCGTTCTTCGGTACCAACCAGCTGTCTCAGTTCATGGACCAAACCAACCCACTGGCAGAGATCACGCACAAGCGTCGTCTGTCAGCCCTTGGGCCAGGCGGTCTGTCTCGTGAGCGTGCAGGTTTCGAGGTTCGTGACGTACACTATACACACTATGGCCGTTTATGTACCATTGAGACACCAGAAGGACCGAACATCGGTTTGATCTCGTCTCTATGCGTTCACGCCAAGATCAACAATTTAGGCTTTATCGAAACACCGTACAAACGCGTGGTTGAAGGTAAGGTACAAGTGCAGGAACCTGTTATATACTTATCTGCTGAGGACGAAGATGGTAAAACCATTGGCCAGGCCAACGCAGTTTATGACGATAAAGGCGAATTTGCTACACCAAAGGTAAAAGCAAGATTTGAAGGTGACTTCCCGATCATTGAGCCGGAACGACTCGATTTAATGGATATTGCACCTAATCAGATCACTTCTATCGCTGCGTCGCTTATTCCGTTCTTGGAGCATGATGATGCTAACCGTGCCCTGATGGGTTCGAACATGCAGCGCCAGGCAGTACCTTTATTGCGCCCTGAAGCGCCGATTGTAGGTACCGGTTTGGAAGGCCGTGTTGCGAAAGATTCACGTACGCTTATCAATGCCGAAGGTGATGGTATAGTTGAATATGTTGATGCTAATGAGATAAAGATCCGTTACGACCGTAACGAAATTGACCGTTTGGTTTCTTTCGATGGTGACGTAAAAGGCTACCGCTTAACCAAGTTTAAGAAAACCAACCAGAGCACCACTATGAACCTGAAGCCAATTGTTAAAAAAGGGCAGAGGGTATCTAAAGGCGAAGTGCTTTGCGAAGGTTACGCTACACAAGATGGCGAGCTTGCATTAGGCCGTAACCTTAAGGTTGCTTTCATGCCTTGGCAGGGTTATAACTTTGAGGATGCGATTGTAATTTCTGAGCGTGTTGTATCTCAGGATATATTTACTTCGCTTCACGTTGAAGAATTTGAACTGGAAGTGCGTGATACCAAACGCGGTGAGGAAGAATTAACACCTGATATTCCAAACGTATCTGAAGAAGCTACTAAAGACCTTGACGAAGACGGAATTATCCGTGTTGGCGCCGAGGTTAAAGAAGGCGATATCCTGATTGGTAAAATCACTCCTAAAGGTGAATCTGATCCATCTCCGGAAGAAAAATTGTTACGTGCCATATTTGGTGATAAAGCAGGTGATGTGAAAGATGCATCGCTTAAAACGCCTCCATCTATTGCGGGTGTGGTTATCGATACCAAGTTATTTTCACGTGCCAAGAAAACTTCAAAAGCCGAAGAAAAATCACAGCTTGATAAATTAGATACAAAGCATGATAAAGCAGTAAAAGATCTTAAAAATACTTTGATAGAAAAGTTATTTGAGATTGTTAACGGTAAAACATCACAAGGTGTTTACAATGTTTACAAAGAGCTTTTAGTGCCTAAAGGTGTAAAATTCACGCAGAAGATTTTAGTTGAGCTTAACTACGAAAACGTTAACCCAACTAAATGGACAACTGACGAGGATAAGAATGATCTTATCAAACTGTTGCTTCACAACTATAATATTAAGCTTAACGAAGAGCTTGGCGCTTACCGCCGCGATAAATTCGCTATCAGCGTAGGTGACGAGCTTCCATCAGGCATTGTTCAGATGGCTAAAGTTTATATTGCTAAGAAGCGTAAGCTTAAAGTTGGTGATAAAATGGCGGGCCGCCACGGTAACAAAGGTATTGTTGCACGTATTGTACGTGACGAAGATATGCCTTTCCTTGAGGACGGTACACCGGTTGATATAGTTCTTAACCCGCTGGGCGTACCTTCGCGTATGAACCTTGGGCAAATCTACGAAACCGTATTGGGCTGGGCTGGTAAAGAACTGGGCGTTAAATTCGCTACTCCTATTTTTGATGGTGCAAGCCACGAAGAGGTAGAAGAGTGGATTAAGAAAGCAAATCTGCCTGAATCTGGCCGTACCTATTTATACAACGGCTTAACCGGCGACCGTTTTGACCAGCAGACAACTGTAGGTATTATCTACATGCTTAAACTGGGCCACATGGTTGATGATAAGATGCACGCACGTTCTATTGGGCCATACTCGTTAATTACACAACAGCCGTTGGGTGGTAAAGCACAATTCGGTGGTCAGCGTTTTGGTGAGATGGAGGTTTGGGCATTGGAAGCATTCGGTGCTTCAAACATCCTGCAGGAAATATTAACTGTTAAATCAGATGATGTTATCGGCCGTGCCAAAACTTATGAAGCCATTGTTAAAGGCGAAAACCTGCCAACTCCGTCTGTTCCTGAATCATTCAACGTATTGGTTCATGAATTAAGAGGTTTAGGTTTGGATATAACGTTAGAATAAGTTGGTGAATAGCAAGTGGTGAATAGTAAGTTGTTAATCTTCTAACCATTCACCACTCACTATAACCACTCACTTAATCAACTCAACAATTAAAAACAAAGGAGACTATGTCTTACAAAAAGGATAATAAAATCAAAAGTAATTTCACCACAATTACTATCAGTTTAGCTTCGCCAGAATCTATTCTTGAACGTTCGAGCGGTGAGGTTTTAAAACCGGAAACCATCAACTACAGGACCTATAAGCCTGAGCGTGATGGTTTATTCTGCGAGCGTATTTTTGGTCCGGTTAAGGATTACGAATGCCATTGCGGTAAATACAAACGTATCCGTTACAAGGGTATAGTTTGCGACCGTTGCGGTGTTGAAGTAACCGAGAAAAAAGTACGTCGCGAGCGTATGGGCCACATTAACCTGGTAGTTCCGGTTGCACATATCTGGTATTTCCGTTCATTGCCAAACAAAATTGGTTATTTACTGGGCTTACCAACTAAGAAACTTGATTTAATCATTTACTACGAGCGTTACGTAGTTATACAAGCGGGTATTAAAGAAGGTGACGGAATCAACAAAATGGATTTCCTTACTGAAGAAGAATACCTTGACGTACTAGATACCCTTCCAAAAGAAAACCAGTATCTGGACGACAAAGATCCTCAGAAATTTGTTGCCAAAATGGGTGCTGAAGCTTTGGAAGAGTTATTAAAAAGACTTGACCTTGATGATCTTTCTTACAACCTGCGTCACCAGGCTGCTAACGAAACTTCACAGCAGCGTAAAAACGAAGCTTTAAAACGCCTTCAGGTGGTTGAAGCTTTCCGAGATGCTAAAACAAGGATAGAAAATAACCCGGAATGGATGATCGTTAAGATCGTTCCGGTTATTCCGCCAGAGTTGCGTCCTTTAGTACCACTGGAAGGTGGCCGTTTTGCTACTTCCGACTTAAATGACCTTTACCGCCGTGTAATCATCCGTAATAACCGTTTAAAACGTTTAATCGAGATCAAGGCACCAGAGGTTATCTTACGTAACGAAAAGCGTATGTTACAGGAAGCTGTAGATTCGTTATTTGATAACTCACGTAAGGTAAATGCTGTTAAAACAGAAGGTAATCGTGCTTTAAAGTCACTTTCAGACATTCTGAAAGGTAAACAAGGCCGTTTCCGTCAAAACTTATTAGGTAAACGTGTGGATTACTCGGCACGTTCGGTAATTGTTGTAGGTCCTAACCTTAAATTACACGAGTGCGGTTTACCGAAAGATATGGCTGCAGAGTTGTTTAAACCATTTATCATCCGCAAAATGATTGAGCGTGGTGTGGTTAAAACAGTAAAATCAGCTAAGAAAATTGTTGACCGTAAAGACCCATTGGTTTGGGATATCCTTGAAAACGTACTGAAAGGACACCCTGTATTACTAAACCGTGCGCCAACGCTGCACAGATTGGGTATCCAGGCATTCCAGCCAAAACTGGTTGAAGGTAAAGCGATCCAATTGCACCCGTTAACCTGTACAGCGTTCAACGCCGACTTTGACGGTGACCAGATGGCTGTTCACGTACCACTTGGTAACGCAGCAATTTTGGAAGCCCAGGTACTGATGCTTGCATCGCACAATATCCTTAACCCTGCCAACGGAACGCCTATTACCGTTCCATCTCAAGACATGGTGCTTGGTTTGTATTACATAACCAAAGGCCGTAAAACAGATGCACAGCGCGTTGTAAAGGGCGAAGGTTTAACTTTCTACTCTGCAGAAGAAGTAATTATCGCTTATAACGAAAAGAAACTTGATCTGCATGCTTTTATTAAAGTTAAAGGAAATGTTAAAGAAAGAGACGGTCATATAGTTAATAAAATTATTGATACTACCGTAGGCCGTGTGTTGTTTAACCAGCATGTACCTGTAGAAGTAGGTTATATAAACGAATTGCTTACCAAAAAATCATTACGTGATATTATTGGGGAAGTAGTAAAAATTACCGGTATGGCGCGCGCCGCACAGTTCCTTGATGATATTAAGGAGTTGGGCTTTAGAATGGCATTCCAGGGTGGCTTATCATTTAACCTTAAAGATATCAACATCCCTGCTGAAAAAGTTACACTTATCGAAACAGCCTCTAAACAGGTTGAAGAGGTTATGGGTAACTACAACATGGGCTTTATTACCAATAACGAGCGTTATAATCAGATCATCGATATCTGGACCCGTATCAACAACCGCTTAACTGCGAATGTGATGGAAATCCTGTCGACTGATAATCAGGGTTTCAACTCTGTTTACATGATGCTTGATTCCGGTGCCCGTGGTTCTAAAGAGCAGATCCGTCAGCTTGCAGGTATGCGTGGTTTGATGGCCAAGCCACAGAAATCAGGATCAGGCGGTGAGATCATCGAAAACCCGATCTTATCAAACTTTAAAGAAGGCCTTTCGGTATTGGAATACTTTATTTCTACCCACGGTGCCCGTAAAGGTTTGGCAGATACGGCGTTAAAAACAGCGGATGCTGGTTACTTAACCCGTCGTTTGCATGACGTTGCTCAGGATATGATTGTTGGTGAGGTTGATTGCGGTACTTTAAGAGGTATTTTCACAACTGCCTTAAAAGATAACGAGGACATTGTTGAGCCATTGTATGACCGTATTTTAGGCCGTACTTCGCTGCACGATGTGCTTGACCCTATCACTAACGAATTGTTGGTAGGTGCCGGCAAGGATATTACTGAAGAAATTGCTAAAAAGATAGAAAATTCACCGCTTGAAGGTATTGAGATACGTTCAGTATTGACATGCGAAAGCAAGCGTGGTGTATGTGCTTTATGCTATGGCCGTAACCTGGCCAGCGGTAAACGTGTTCAAAAAGGTGAGGCTGTAGGTGTAATTGCTGCACAGTCTATCGGTGAGCCGGGTACACAGTTAACACTTCGTACTTTCCACGTGGGTGGTACTGCATCAAACATTGCTGCAGAATCGCAGATCAATGCAAGATTTGATGGTGTGATTGAGTTTGAAAACGTACGTACGGTATCATTTAACACCGCCGAAGACGGAGCTGTTGATGTGGTATTAGGTCGTTCTGGCGAGTTCCGTATCATTGAACCGGGTACTAACAAGGTTATTGTTACCAACAACATTCCATACGGCTCATACCTGTATGTAAAAGATGGCAGCAAAATAACCAAAGGCGACAGGATCTGTTCATGGGATCCATATAACGCGGTTATTATCTCTGAATTTGCCGGTACTGCTAAATTTGAAGCCGTATTGGAAGGTATTACATTCCGTGAAGAGTCTGACGAACAGACTGGTCACCGTGAAAAGGTAATTATCGATACCAGGGATAAAACTAAAAACCCGGTTATACAGGTTGCCGAAAAAGACGGCACTATTATAAAAGGGTACAACATCCCGGTAGGTGCACACATTGCTGTAGACGAAGGTGATAAATTACAAACCGGACAGGTAATTGCTAAAATTCCTCGTTCAACCGGTAAAACCCGAGATATTACGGGTGGTTTACCACGTGTAACCGAGTTGTTTGAAGCACGTAACCCATCAAACCCTGCTGTAGTAACAGAAATTGATGGTGTGGTAACTTTAGGCGGCGTAAAACGTGGTAACCGTGAAATCACCATAGAGTCTAAAGACGGGCAAATTAAGAAATACCTTGTACCATTGTCAAAACACATCCTTGTACAGGATAATGACTTTGTGAAAGCCGGTATGCCACTGTCTGACGGTTCTATATCACCATCCGATATCCTTGCAATTAAAGGTCCTGCTGCCGTGCAAGAGTACCTGGTTAATGGTATACAGGAAGTTTACCGTTTACAGGGTGTGAAAATTAACGACAAGCACTTTGAAGTGATTGTTCACCAGATGATGCAGAAAGTATCTATTGAAGATGCGGGCGATACCCGTTTCCTTGAAAGAGAAGCTGTTGATAGCTGGGATTTCATGCTCGAAAACGACGATATCTATGATAAAAAAGTAGTTACCGACCCAGGTGATTCAAATACTTTGAAATCTGGGCAGATAGTTTCAGTAAGAAGGCTGCGCGACGAAAACTCTGTTTTAAAACGTAAAGATTTAAAACTGGTAGAAGTGCGTGATGCTATCGCTGCAACATCAAGCCCTATCCTTCAGGGTATCACCAGGGCATCATTAGGTACCAAATCGTTTATCTCTGCAGCATCATTCCAGGAAACAACCAAAGTACTGAATGAAGCAGCTATAGCAGGTAAGAAAGACTTAATGCTTGGTCTTAAAGAGAACGTTATCGTTGGTCACCTTATTCCATCCGGAACCGGTTTACGTGAATATGAAAATATCCGCGTAGGTTCTCAGGAAGAGTTTGATCGTCTGATGGCTTCAAAAGCTGAAGAAGCAGAAGTTTAAGCTATAAAAATTAAATCGAACTAAGCCTTTCCGGTTACGGAAAGGCTTTTGTTATTTTACGCCATTGCGTATCAACAAAAGAATACCATTTAACCAAAGATGGATCAATTTGACTTAAAAAATACACGTATCGCTATAGTGGGTTTGGGCTACGTGGGTTTGCCGCTTGCTATTGAGTTTGCTAAAAAATACAAGGTACTGGGCTTTGACATTAATGACGAGCGTATAAAAGCTTTATTAAATGGCGACGATTATACGCACGAGGCAGATTTAGATGAATTAAACTTTGTGCTGGCAACAGACGGGGAAACCGGCTTATCCTTTTCTTCTAATCCGGCTGATTTAAATAACAGCAACGTTTATATAATCACCGTCCCTACACCCGTAGATCATTTTAAATCGCCCGACTTAAAGCCATTACTTTATGCTTCTGAAATTGTTGGGAAAGCACTTAAACAGAATGACATTGTGATATACGAGTCGACCGTTTATCCGGGCTGTACGGAAGAAGATTGCGTTCCTGTTCTCGAAAAATTTTCAGGTTTAACATTTAATGAAGGCTTTTTTTGCGGATATTCTCCGGAACGGATTAACCCCGGTGATAAAGTAAATACGTTAACCAATATTATAAAAGTTACCTCAGGTTCTACGCCAAAGGTTGCCGAATATATCGATAAACTTTACGGTTCTATCATAACTGCGGGTACTTATAAAGCACCGGCTATAAAGGTTGCAGAGGCTTCTAAAGCCATTGAAAACGCCCAGCGCGATATAAATATCTCCTTTGTTAATGAGCTTGCCCTCATCTTCGATCTGATAGGGATAGATACGAGCGATGTACTGGCAGCGGCAGCTACCAAATGGAACTTTTTAAAATACAAACCCGGCCTTGTAGGCGGCCATTGCATTGGTGTCGACCCATATTATCTTGCACATAAAGCTGAGTCGTTAGGATATTCGCCGCAGGTGATATTATCGGGCAGAAGGGTTAACGATAACATGGGCGTTTTTGTGGCGAATAAGGTTGTAAAGCTGATGATAAAAAAAGGCCTTAGCATAGCAGGATCAAACGCACTGGTGCTGGGTATCACTTTTAAAGAAAATTGCCCCGATATACGTAACTCGCAGGTAATAGACATTTATAATGAGTTACAGCAGTTTGGTTTGCAGGTAAATATATATGATCCCTATGCACGCCCCGAAGAAGTTGAAAAGCAATTTGGATTGAAATTGCTGAAAGACCCATTTGATGTGGCTAAGCTATATGATGTGGTGATTCTTGCCGTGTCGCATACAGAATTTTTAAGTCTCAATTTGAAAGGGCTGTTAAATGAAACTTCTGTTGTATTTGATACCAAGGCTGTTTTGAGTAGGGATATGGTTGATGGCAGATTATAATTGAGTTATATTTTAATTATTTTAGCAGCATGGAAGAACAAAACGAAACCCAGTTAAATATAGAATTATCAGAAGAGGTTGCGGAAGGAGTATATTCAAACCTTGCAGTAATAACCCATTCAAATTCTGAATTTGTACTTGATTTTATACGTGTAATGCCGGGTGTGCCTAAAGCGAAAGTTAAATCGCGTATTATATTAACGCCAGAACATGCAAGGCGCTTGTTAAGTGCACTTGAAGACAATATAGAAAAGTTTGAGGCTGCTAATGGTGGCATTAAAATGCAGCAGGACCCTACAGGTTTCCCAATGAACTTTGGTGGCACCATGGGTCAAGCTTAGTTAAAAATTCCTGCAAGGGCAACCAAGGCCCTTATAAACCGAATTTAGAAATAACAAATAGCCTGCGGGCTTTCACTGTAAGTTGATGGAAACCACCAGCCTGCCTATATTTTTTTTTCATAAGGGGAGCCAAAAAGGCTTATTCTTCGACAAGATATTGCGGCAGGCGGAAATATCGAACGGCAGAGAAAATATTTACATCCTTACAGACAATTTATCAGACACTTTAAAACATTATAACTGCATCGATATAAGAAAGTATGCTGATGCAACAACAAATTTCGACAAGGTATATCAGCATCACTCAAAAAACAAGTACGCCTTTGAAAAGGCATGCTTTGACAGGTGGTTTATCATAAACGTGGTTGCTAAAGAACTAAACTTCGAAAATTTCTTTCATGCCGATTGCGATGTACTAATCTCTGAAGACCTAAAGCCCGTGTTTGATAAATACATTAAGGATAAATTTGATGGCTCTATGATGTATTTTGAAGATGGCTTGGGTAGCAGCATTACATCGGGCCACTCTTCATTCTGGAACCGAAAGCTGATAGATGAGTTTTGCAAATTTACTTTAAGCGTTTATAACGACCCGAAAAGCTTAAACCAAATTTTGCGCGATACCCTGGAAGGAAAGTTTTACGACAATACCAATCTTTCTGACATGATTTTACTTGACGTGTTCCGAACTAAAACAAAGCCGGCTACGTTAAATCTGTTTACTTTGGAAAGTGAAAATATTTGTTTCGACTTTAACGTTAATGTATCATATAACGGGTTTAAAAACAGCTACAAACTAAGTAAAGCTTTCAAAATTAAAAAGATTGATCAGGTTGATTATGCTTTATGTGGAGAAGTTGTTGATAGCGAGGATAACGGTAAGCCTTATAAATTCTACACACTTCATTTTCAGGGATATATTACTAAAACTTTGATCCCTTTATATATCAGATCAGCAGATATTTCAGAAGATTTGTTTAATAAAAAAGCGGCTTACACGCAATATTTTTTAAAAAATATGACTCTTACAAAAAATAGATTTAAAGGTTTTTTAAAGAGAAGCTTTACGACGAAACAGGATTAATAAACCAGCCGATAAATGCCATTTTTTTAAAAAAAGCGTATTATAAATATTATATGTTAAAAATTAAAAACCATTGTGCAGCAATTTTTAAATTTTAAATTTGCAAATGGCTATTTATTAAACTTAATCTAAATCGCTTGGGAAAGATCTTTACGAGAACAAATTTTGGTTTATATATTTTGATCTGCGGTTTTGCAGTGCTATTTAGTTTAAATTCATGTGTATCGTCAAAACAGTTAGCATATTTCAATAATATAAGGAGAGACAGCGTATCTCAAATACATCCTTTGAACCTGGAGACTAAGATCAATAAGAATGACGAACTGCAAATCAATATATCAACGCTTGACGAAGCTATAGTTCACTTGCTTAACCCGCTAAGTGTTAGTGCATCTGCTACAGGTGCCCTGGGCGGTTACCTGGTTGACGAAAGTGGCATGATAAAACTACCTTTAATTGGTTCGATGAAGGCTGAAGGGCTTACAAAAAAACAACTTGCACAAGAGATAACTGACCAATTGTTAAGCAAGCAAATTGCTAAAGATCCTATTGTGATAGTGCGGTTGCTTAACTACAAGGTTACTGTGCTTGGTGAAGTTGCCCGGCCAGGGGTAATACCTGTGCCTAACGAAAAAATAACTTTACCGGAAGCTTTGGGCGAAGCGGGCGATTTAACAGCCTACGGGCGTAGAAATAATATCTTATTGATAAGAGAAACAGACGGAAAGCGCTATTACAAACGTTTTAGTCTAAATAATGACCAGCTTTTTGACAAAGAAATATATAATCTTCAAAACGAGGATATTATTTATGTTGAGCCTAATAATGCCAGGGCAGCCACAGCCGATCGTTTCACACAACTTTTACCAATTGGAATCAGCGTAGTATCATTGCTCTTGGTTATATACGTTCAATTTCTTAAACATTAAGTAATGGCAACTACTAACCAAAGGAATAGCTCATCTAATCTTTTTGATAATTCGTCCTCAAAAAACGCTTTAAATGTTATTGCTTTTCGCTACTTGCCCTTCTGGCCCATATTTGTTATTACCATCTTCACCTCTCTGCTTATAAGCTTTATATACATCCATTATCAAACGCCTATTTTTGAAGCAAATGCCACTATTTTACTAAAAGATCAAAAGAGCGGCGCCACCGATGCTAATGTTTTGGAAGCCCTAGGTGTAACGAGTAACTCGGCAAAGACGGTTGAAAATGAAATAGAGGTACTTAAATCGAGAACACTGGTAAGAGAAGTGGCCAGAGAAATGGGTCTTTATGCACAGGTATACAGCAAAGGGACGCTTCGTGATATAATGGTATATCCAAATCCTGTGAAATTTATAGCGTTAAACCCCGATCAGTTACTAAACTCACCAAACGTTCCAATCTCTTTTAAATATATAGCTCAGAATTACGTTGTTATTGGTAAAATAAAATATCCGTTAAAGGTTCCGGTAACTACTCCTTATGGTCAATTTATAATTCAGCCAACTGCTGAGATAGAAAGATATTCTGAATCATCTGCTAAAGAAAATTATTATTTACAGATCCGGTCGGTTAAAGCAGCCGGAAATGCAATATTAGGCGCATTAAGTGTTGCACTTGCAGCCAAGCAATCGTCGCTTATCGGTTTGAAGCTGGCAGACCAGGTACCGGCAAGGGCCGAGGATGTTTTAAACTCCCTTATACATGTTTACAATAAAGCAGGTATAGACGATAAAAATAAGACAGTAGCAAATACCCTTGATTTTATTAATAACCGTTTAGTAACCGTAACCAAAGATCTTACTGATGTTGAGGGTAATCTTCAGCAATATAAGAGCGCTCAAGGCATTGTAAGCCTGCCCGACCAGGGTAAGCTTTACCTTGATAATGTTCAAACAAAAGACCAATCATTATCACAGATTACTGTACAATTAGATGTATTGAACGAGATTGAAAAATACATTCAAAAAAAGGCTGATAACCCCGGTATTGTCCCGGCTACTTTGGGTGTAACCGACATCGTATTGAATAATCTTTTAGAAAAACTTTATACGGCCGAACTTACTTTAGAAAGCCAACGCCAGGTTTCGGGCGAAAATTCTCCTGCTATAGCCGCTTTGCAAGCACAGATTACTCAGCTTAAATCAAGCCTTTTAGAAAACATACGCAGCCAGCGTGTAAACTTGATCGCATCGCAAAACAGTTTGCAAAGTCAGATCAATCAAACATCCGGTATGTTAAAAAAAGTGCCGCAAAGGGAACGGGAATTATTGGAGATAACACGCCAACAAAGTATTAAGAATGCCATTTATACGTTTTTACTTCAGAAACGGGAAGATGCTGAAATTTCTTATGCATCTGCGGTAGCTGACAGCCGAGTGGTAAACTATGCCGAAAGTGGCGGTTCGCCTATCAAGCCAATTGCCATAAACATCTACCTTATTGGTCTCGCCATAGGTTTGTTCCTGGGTGTTGCATTTGTACTTATTAGAGAACAGTTTAACCGAGAGGTGCTTTTCCGTTCAGATATCGAAAAAGAAACCGGTGCTACAGTTCTTGCCGAAATTATGCATGATGACAGTGGTGAAGCACTTGTTATAAAAGACGGTAAACGTACCGTCATTGCAGAGCAATTAAGAGCATTGCGTACCTCATTAAATTACATAGGCCTGCACGGTGAAAGAAAGGTTATATTGCTTACCTCGTCTATATCTGGAGAGGGAAAAAGCTTTATGGGTGTGAACATGTCTGTAAGCTTATCACTAACAGGAAAGAAGGTGGTTTTACTGGAGTTTGATTTACGTAAACCTAAAGTAAGCAAGATGTTGGATATACAACAACAACCAGGCATTAGCGAATATCTTGCCGGCCTGGCTTCGTATGAGGATATCCAAAGGTCTATGGAGGCTAAAAAAATCCCGAATCTATGTATTTTACCTGCCGGTGCTATTCCGCCCAACCCTACAGAGTTAATGCTAAATGGGAAGCTGGATACATTAGTAGATCAACTTAAAAGAGATTTTGACTATATATTGATTGACTCGCCTCCGGTAGGCCTTGTTACTGATGCAAAAATTTTAGACAAATATTCTGACGCTTGTCTTTATATGGTTAGGCATAATTACACCCCTAAACACTTTTTAGGATTAGTTGAACAACTATACGTTAATAGAGAGTTAACTAATATTAACATCGTTTTTAACGGCCTTAAATCAAGGGGAGTATTAAAAGGTGGTGCCGGTTATGGCTCAAGCTACGGCTACGGTTATAGTTATGGAGGCGGTTATGGTTACGGTTACACCCAGGATGATATTAAGCAGAAAAAGCTTAAGGGAAAATTAAAGGTAAAAAGTAAAAAGCAGTATCGAATTAATTTTTAACCACAAATTCTGTAAGCTTTACATCAGAATAATCAATTTTATAAACGTCTAAAACTGAAATCTGATTGGTGAGCGATTAAAAAATATGGTAAATGAACATACATCGCAAAAGAGAGTTTTGGAGATCGGCCCTCAAAGCAGTGTCTTCGATCTTCATTTGCGAGACATGTGGGATTATCGCGATTTGCTTTGGCTGCTTGTAAAGCGCGATTTCGTTTCTTTTTATAAGCAGACAGTATTAGGGCCGCTTTGGTTTTTCATACAGCCCATTTTCACAACAATAGTATTTGTAGTAGTATTTAGCCGCCTGGCTAAAATAAGTACCAATGGTGCCCCTCCGGCTCTTTTCTACTTGGCGGGTACTGTTGCCTGGAACTATTTTTCCGATTGCTTAACTAAAACTTCTACCGTTTTTAGGGACAACGCAAACATATTCGGCAAGGTGTATTTCCCTCGTTTAATTATGCCGGTAAGCATCGTCTTTTCAAACCTGGTTAAATTAGCCATACAGCTTATATTGTTTGCTGTTTTACTTGTGTACTTTCTTTTGCTTGGTAACCGTATACAACCTAACTATATAGTTTTATTATTTCCTATAGTAATTTTACTGATGGCAATACTGGGGCTTGGGCTTGGTTTAATTGTAACTGCCCTTACAACCAAGTATAGGGATCTTGCGTTTATAGTTACTTTTGGTATGCAGCTATTAATGTACGCAACGCCAGTGATATATCCTTTAGCGGCAGCACCTGCAAAATATCGTAGTATTATAGCATGTAACCCGGTAAGCGGCCTTATAGAAACCTTTAGATATGGGTTCTTAGGAACAGGGCAGTTTTATCCTTACGCTTTTGCATACAGCGTAATAGCCAGCCTGATTATTTTTATACTTGGGCTTATAATCTTTAATAAAGTTGAAAAGAATTTTGTTGATACCGTTTAATAAATGAGTGACTTTGCAATTAAGGTTGAAAATTTATCTAAAGCGTATCAGTTAGGCGACTTTAGCACAGGTGCGCTCAGTAAAGATATTCATCGCTGGTGGTCGTTATTACGTGGCAAAGAAGATCCATTTTTAAAGATTGGCGAAACTAACGACCGCAGTATTAAAGGTAGTAGTGACATTGTTTGGAGCTTAAAGGATATAAACTTTGAAATAAAAGAAGGCGAGGCAGTAGGCATTATAGGCCGTAACGGAGCGGGTAAAAGTACCTTGTTAAAAGTGTTAAGCCGTGTTACCTCGCCAACTAAGGGTAATATTAAAATTGCCGGCCGTATTGCCAGCCTGCTCGAAGTAGGAACCGGCTTTCATCCTGAACTCACCGGTAAAGAAAACGTTTTTTTGAATGGCGCTATTTTAGGAATGCGTAAAAAGGAAATTGAGCGTAAATTTGATGAAATAGTAGATTTTTCTGGCGTTGAGAGATATATAGATACCCCTGTTAAAAGGTATAGCAGCGGCATGTATGTACGCCTTGCGTTTGCAGTTGCAGCATATCTTGAAAGCGAGATATTGATTGTTGACGAAGTGTTAGCTGTTGGCGATGCCGAATTTCAAAAAAAATGCCTGGGCAAAATGAGTGAGGTAAGCAGGGGCGAAGGAAGGACGGTTTTGTTTGTGAGCCATAATATGGGCAGTGTAATTCAGCTTTGCAGCAGGGCCATAGTATTAAAAAATGGCACTTTAGTTTACGATCAATCGCCGGAAAAGGCCGTACATCATTATTTAACCAAGGAAACTGTGGTAGGCCCAGCAGGCGCATTTTACCTGAATGAAATTACCGGTAATTTACCCTATTATTTAAAAGCAGTTGAACTGATAGATGAAACCGGTGCTATACGGGATGTTTTTAGTACTGCCGAGAAAATCCGACTGAAGGTTCAAATGGTTTTTAATGACTACAACCCTTCTATTGAAGTTGCTTTGAACTTGTTTAGCCAGCGTGATTTTAGAGTCTTTACTGTACACGAACGCTTGTTCGACCATTTATTAGACCGTAATGAGCGTGATACTACATTAACGTTCGAGTTCCCGGCAGAAATGCTTGCCTCAGGTGCTTATTCATGGGTGGTAAACATTCATATCCCGCATCAGCGGTCTTTTCATTTACTAAAAGATATTTGCAGATTTTCCATTACAGACGCCGGCACTAAACTGGCCAGTTATGAGGGGACGGATATAGGTGTCTTACTACCTAAATATGAAATATTTAAATGAGCCGCTTATTTGAAAAGTTAAGATATTTTAAATATATCTATATAAACAAATACTGGGTCGTTTTAAAAAACCTGTACAGGTTGCTTGCCTTTTCTGCAAAAAACCAATCCAGATTAATAGTAGTTTTATCTTTAACAGAACATATCGGAGATATAGTTGCGTGCGAGCCGGTCGCACATTATTTGAAGCAGCAGGACCCTGGTATTTATCTGTTTTGGGTAGTGACAGAAAAGTATAAAGAACTGTTAATAGAAAATCCAAATGTAGATCAAGTTCTTACTGTAAACTACCTTGGTGAATGGATAATCCTAAAAAAATTGATTAATAAGAAGATTCGGGTTATTGATCTTCATCTGGATGGAAAGCCTTGTCCGTTAAATAAACTGGAGCTGAAGAACCCAAACGCAAAAAATATTGACATCCACAATTATTATCACTACGGTAATTTATTAAAGACTTTTTCGCAATCAGCAGGGTTGGAAATATCGGATGATGTTACACCCGTTTTGCACTTTAATTTTGACCATTCAAATAATTTAAATCTACCCGAAAAATTTATTGTTCTGCATACTTCAGGAAACGATTTTTTGCGGGATTGGAAGGCCGAAAACTGGAATGCGCTGGTTAGTGACGTTTTAAATAATAATCCTGATATTTATATAATTGAAATAGGTTTAAAAGGTGTTATAAGCAAGCAGTCCGAAAGGTTTTTAGATTTTTGCGGAAAGCTGACCTTAAAGGAAAATGCATTGGTAATAAGCAAAGCTTTTTTTTTCATCGGCATAGATAGCGCTTTCGCTCATTTTGCAAACGCTTGTAAAATTAAAAGCCTTATCTTGTTAGGTAATTATCGAAATTTTGAAAGGTATATGCCTTATTCAGGTTTTTTTAAAGACAATAAAGACAAGTATATTTTTTACTACGACGGTGATCTAAGAGAACTTCCTGTAAAGCCGGTTTTTGAACAATTAAGCAATATCTGGAGCAACAAAAATGCCTGAAGTTTCGGTAATTATTCCCAACTATAACCACGCTGATTATCTTATACAGCGCATAGAAAGCATATTACAGCAAACATACCAGGATTTTGAATTGATCATATTGGATGATCTTTCTACAGATAGCAGCTTGGATGTAATAGAATTATACCGTCAGCACCCAAGAGTTAGTCACATAGTTTTTAATGAAATAAATAGCGGTTCTACCTTCAATCAATGGGAAAAAGGGATAGAACTGGCTTCTGGTAAATATATATGGATAGCGGAGAGTGACGATTGGTGCGAACCCGATCTGCTGCAAACCTTAACAGACGGACTAAAAAATAATCCGGAATGCGTTTTGGGTTATGCACAAACCTATGTAATTAATGGCTTTAACGACATACAAAAAGTATCGGTACATCACAAATTGACGGACTGCATAAACGGGAAGAATTATATCAGGAACTACCTGGCAGAAAGTTGTACTATATGGAATGCCAGTATGATGCTATTTAAAAAGGATAGCTATCTCAAAGTATCAAAGGCTTTTAAGTCTTTTAAAATGTGCGGCGACTGGTTGTTTTACATAGAAATGGCTGTGCAGGGCGATGTATTTGTTTCGGGGCGGGTGCTCAATTACTTCCGTAATCATGCTAAAGATGTAAGCGGTAAAATGTATAGCACTGGCAATAATTATATTGAAGAATTAGCAATTCTGAACGCGCTTAAACAAAAACAGTTGATAAGTACAGAAAGGTTTAAAGAGCTTTTGCTTAATAAATACATCCAGTTTCGCGTTTTTAAAAACAGGTTTAGCCAAAGTATTATTGAACAAACTGAAAAAGCTTTCTTTTATAACGATGGCAGTTCTTATGAAAGCTTTCTCACGCGAAAAGCCACAATCAATCTTTTTAAAATCAAGGCACGCCGCAGGCTTAATTTATTATTAAAATAGGTATGGCAGGAGCTGTAAATCTTTGTGTTGTTATACCTGTTCACAAACCGGATTTAGCGGAAGACGAGAAAATATCCTTATTGGCTTGCAAAAAGCATTTGAGTAATTTTAGCGTTTTTTTGATCTATCCCGAGGGAATGGATATAAGTGCATACATATCCGTTTTTCCAGAATTGATTTTAAAGGCGGTAAAAAAGGATTGGTTGTCATCTGTACAGGCTTATAACGAGATGAAGTTAAGCCTGGATTTTTATACGCTGTTTGTAAAATACCAATATATGCTGACCTATGAACTGGATGCATATATTTTTAACGGAAACTTTGAAAGTGCCGGTGCTTTCAAATTTGATTTTATCGGAGCCCCATTCTTTGAAGGCTATTGGGCTGCTGATAAAGGTTCTGATTTTATTACAGGCTGTAATTCCGGTTTCTCTGTCAGGAATATACAAAAGTGCGTTAAGGCATTAAACGGAATGAAAAGTTACAGACTTCATTGGTTTTTGTACCGGTTGTTTTTGAAGCCGGTTAGGCCATTGCGTTTATGGCTTAATGGCATTACTAAAAACCGCTTCGAGGTTTTTCTAACAGGTAAGTTTAGCTTTTATTTTGACGATTTCCATCTGAATGAAGATTTGGTCTGGAGTGAAATTATACCGCAATTATTTCCATGGTTCACCATAGCCGACCCTTTAAGTGCTTTGAAATTTAGTTTTGAATATAACCTGGAAAGATCTTTAGAAGTTAACAAAGGCGAATTGCCGCTGGGTTGCCATGCCTGGGCAAAACATCCGGAGTTTTGGGATAAATATATAGGCCGATAAAGACATGCTTTTCGATTTTTATCTTTCAGAAATGTCCGTATCCGACAATCATGGCGGCGGCTTAACCCTGCAACGTGTTTTAGGCGAAGATTTGGTGCACATCAATCACTTTTTTCACACCAACCGGTTTGCTTCCGATTATCCGCCCACAGAGAGATTTCTTAAAAAAAGCACTAATTTGTTTTCATTTTGGGAAGGCGATTTTGCGCGAAAATTACTTGGCCGTACCGCTTCTGCAAAAATATTCCGCAGTAGTTTAATGGGTAAATTGCACGTGCAAAAATCGGCAAGGCTCATAGACAAAGTTTTAGGTAAAAATCGGGTTTTAAATGCACTAATCTGTCCGCAGGGGCTAAGTTCTTTGCTTACACTTGAATATCTGAAAAAGCGCCGTAACATAGCTTACATAAGCTGGGTAATGGATGATCATTTGGTTAGTTTTAAAGACAATAAATGGTATTATCCTAAAGAGGTAAAAGCGGTTTTTGCGAAACATTTACGGGAAGCCAGGCATGTGTTTGTGATTAGCAGCACTATGCAGCAATTTTATAAAGAAGAGTTTGGTGTTGAATCGACCGTATTGTTTGGGCCTGCTGACTTGTCTGATGCCACATTTCATTATAATCCTAATAATACACTTCCGTTAAGAATTGGCTATTTCGGGGCAGTTGCGGCCTGGCAACATGATGTATTAAAAAGTTTGTCTAATTCCATAAACCATTCGAATATACAGCTCCATATTTATTCTAACATCGAAAAACTTCCTGGCGAATTGCCATCAAATAACGTAATCCTAAAGGGCCGGCTAAGGCCTGAAGAAGTATTGTCGACAATGAAAACTTGTAGCGCAATTCTTTTACCCATGAGTTTTACGGAAAAAATGCGCAACATGTCGCAATTTAATATAGCTACCAAGATGAGCGAATGCCTTGCATCGGGAATCCCTGTTTTGGCTATAGGGCCTGAATACGCAGCTATGGTAAAGTTTTTAAAAAAAAGGAACGCTGCTATCGTTATAACAAATCCTAATATATCGGCTGCTGATTTACGAAAATCAATTGAAGACAAAGACCAAACCCAGTCAATTTTAAAAAATGCGCGCGAAACTGTTTTAGCTGAAACAGGTACATTGCCAATGAAGGCTATCTGGAACCGGGTTGTGAATACCTGATGGGCAATGTAAAAAATCTTTAGTATTTTGTTGCCCTGTTTCGGTCCTTGTTCCTTACTATTGAAATGACACATTTACAAAAGAAATTATTGGTTACCGGTTCTTCGGGTTTGATTGGTTCGGAGGTGAGCGTATATTTTGCATCCCTTGGCTGGCAGATACATGGATTAGACAATAACCAGCGTGCGGTTTTTTTTGGTCCGCAGGGTGATACGCGGTGGAATCAAAACCGCCTGGCTCAAAAATTGGGCAAATCATTTCAACACCATGAATTGGATATCCGCGACCGTAAAGGAGTGCTTGAATTGTTACAGGCAATTAAACCCGATGCCGTAGTTCACACAGCTGCTCAGCCCTCACATGACAGGGCAGCAACAATACCTTTTGATGATTTTGACACCAATGCAGTAGGCACGCTCAATCTTTTGGAAGCAGTGCGCCAGGCTTGCCCCGAAGTGCCATTTGTGCATATGTCTACCAACAAAGTTTACGGCGACCGCCCAAATACTATAGCGTTAAAAGAACTGGATAACCGCTGGGATTATGCAGATGCATCCTACGCCGATGGCATAACTGAAGATTTCCCTATTGACCAGAGCAAGCACTCGCTTTTTGGTGCTTCAAAAGTTGCAGCAGATGTTATGGTGCAAGAGTATGGTCGATATTTTAATATGCCCACCTGCTGCCTGCGTGGTGGATGCCTTACGGGGCCTAACCATTCGGGTGTGGAATTACATGGTTTTTTGAGCTACCTTGTTAAGTGCAATTTAGAAGGGCGCGAATATAAAGTGTTTGGTTATAAGGGAAAGCAGGTAAGGGATAACATTCACTCATACGATGTTGCATCTTTTATAAATGCTTTTATACAAGCGCCGCGTGTTGCCGAGGTTTATAATCTTGGCGGCGGCAGGGATAATTCCTGTTCTATATGGGAGGCTTTTGCTATAGCCGAAAAATTTTCAGGTAAAAAGCAGGTTTACAGCTATGTAGACGAAAATCGTATCGGCGATCACATATGCTATATATCAAATCTCACTAAAATGAGAAACCATTATCCTAACTGGGACATTACCCTTAGTCTGGAAGATACTATAAGGCAAATAGCTGAAGCTTTGTTAAACAGGAATTTAAGTTAGGATCAGGCTGCGTTGATATATGAAAATACTTTCTTACCACCCGTTTTCTCTATATTCAAATGGTGGCGGTAATCGTATTTTACGCCGGCTTTACCAGGGCAGGGAAAAACACGTAGTATCACTGTCAGTACTCGAAAATCCATCCAAGCCACAAACAGGGCCGATTGAAGAGCATGTAGTTTACGCAAAGCTACTCGCTTATAAATGGATGCGCTGGTATTTAAGGGATTGTGCTACCTGGGCAAGGCATAATCTTTTTAGAGCAGCTACGAAGAGAAACATTTTAAAAGCAGCAAGTGCAATTCAATTCGATGTAGTGCATATCATTCAGCATGGCCGTTTTGCGGCAACGCTTTGCAACGATCAATTTCTTGCTGCTAAACCTTTGTGGGTGTCATTCCATGATCATTACTCAACTACGCAAACTACGCGAGAGGATGCTGCCATATTATGGAACAGGGCAGACCGGCGTCTGGTAATCTCGGAAGAATATGGAAAAGAGTACCAGGCGCAATTCGGTGATAAACCATATGAGATCATTACAGATGGTGTTACAGATGCAGAGATAGCTCAGCCGCTGCATGACGCTGAACAACCTTATCTTATCTATTTTGCAGGGTTGCTGCATATAGATTATGTTCCCCTGTTTAAAACGCTTGCCGACGCACTGGACAATCTTGCAACTAGCGGCTTATCATTTAAATTATTGTTACGAGGTACCCAGAATATCGATTTTTTGAATAACCGGTCGTTTGAAGTTGAATATAAAGCGGTAACGCTGAACGATGCTGAGTTAAAGAATGAATTGAATGCTGCATCGGTTTTGTACCTTCCGATTAAATTCACCCGTCCGGATTTTTATTTATATAGCTTATCAACTAAAATGGTAGGTTACCTGGGTGGAGGTGGAACAATATTATATCATGGTCCCGAAGATAGCGCAGCGAGCAAACTGCTTAAACAATATAATGCAGCAGCAAGCTGTAACAGTTTAAATGCTGATGAAATGGCACAAACTGTTTTAAGTTTAGTTGAAACCGGCAGTACATTGTCTTATAATGCAAAAAAACTCGCCGAAGCAAAATTTAATATGTTGCATCTGCAGGCGAGGTTCTGGAAAGTTGAAAATAGTAGCTAAAAATGTTTTTTTCTGAACTGAGGCTTTTTATCTGTAACCGTTGGGTATCGCGCACACCAAGCCATACCTTGCGGCTTATTTTTTATAAAAAGGTAATGAAGTATCAGGTAGGGCAGGGTACAAACCTATTTATGGATTGTACTTTTGATTGTGCCGGCAACTTTTCAATCGGGGAAAACTCCGTGATAAATGGGAAATGCAGGCTGGATAATAAATGCAGTATTACCATTGGCGAAAATGTATCCATTTCGCAGGAGGTAATGATATTAACCGCCGACCATGACCCTGATTCAGCAGATTTTGTTGGACGGGATGGCCCGGTTACCATCGGCGATTATGTATGGATAGGCAGCAGGGCTATAATTTTACCTGGGTGTACAATCGGTAAAGGCGCAGTTGTTGCCGCAGGGGCAGTAGTAACGCGCGACGTTGCACCTTACAGCATTGTTGCAGGCAGCCCCGCCAAGGTGATAAAAATGCGCAGTACCGATCTCAGATATAAGATATCTTACAGGCGTTTATTTCAGTAATTGATCTTAATTTCTCCGGATGAAGATATTATTTATTTGCAGCTGTCTTGAACCTGGAAAGGATGGTGTTGGCGATTACACGCGCCACTTGGCCAAAGCAATAAATAATAATGGAAACTACGCAGCAATTCTTGCTATAAATGACAAATATGTAAATCAGGTTACAACAGAGAAACAGTTATTAACAGATAGCGGATCGCCGTTAATGCGTATTCCATCTCAGATGCCTGTAAAGGCATGGATAAATGATGTTAAACGGTGGGTAAAAGATATTGATGCTGATTGGTTTAGTCTTCAATTTGTTCCGTTCGGTTTTCATAAGCGTGGCTTACCCTTACACTTAGCCAAAACCCTGCTATCGATTAACAGTAAAAAGCCCTGGCATATTATGTTCCACGAATTATGGGTAGGAATGGCAAAAGAGGAATCATTTAAGTTACACGTATGGGGATCGCTGCAAAAAGTTATCATAAAGAACCTGCTTAAAACATTGAATCCAAAGCTTGTGCATACACAAACAGCGTTGTATCAACGATATTTACAAGCGCTTGGTTATAAAGCAGAATTGTTGCCTTTGTTTGGTAACATACCGGTAGTAAATGTAAAGCAAAAGACTTTTGGCAGGAATCAAATATCTTTCGTGGTATTCGGCTTAATACATAGCAGCGCGCCAATAGAAACTTTTGCAAAAGAGGCAGCCATATACTCAAACAAACACAAGACACCTGTAACGCTTACTTTTATAGGCCGCTGCGGGCCTGAGCAAGAGCGCTGGTTAAATGCTTGGAAAGGTCAGGGCTTATTTGCCGGGGTTTTAGGCGAGCAGACGGAAGAAAAAGTGTCGGAGATTTTGTCTGATGCAACTTTTGGCATCAGCGCGACTGCTACGGCAGTAATTGAAAAAAGCGGATCTGTAGCAGCCATGCTTAATCACGGGTTGCAGGTTATATCCCTTTCAAAATCGTGGACGCCGAAAGGAGCATTGAAATTGCCGCCGCCGCAGGGAGTTGTAATTTATCACGAAGGTAATTTTGAGCATTGTGTAAATAGCCGTGAAAAGCCTGCGGGGAATACAGTATGGGACATTGAAAATAAGCTGGTTAACTCGCTTTTAAAAGCATAAAATGAAGAAACGCAAGATCTGCCTTTTTACTGCACACTCGCCATTAACTGGTGGAGGTGGGGCGATATTGCGAAGTTTAATTCCAAATCTTACCGACTTTGATATTAAGTGGCATTACACCGGCAACAAGCCGGAAAGCGGTTATGAAGATGGTTGGCTTGGTGATTCTGTGATGGGCGGCAGTTTTGTCAAGGATGTATGGCAAACCTGGAAAATGTTGTCTGACAAAAATGTGCCGGCAATCGATCATCTGACCACCCGGTTAAAGGAAATAGAATGCGATGTTTATTGGATCATCTCTCATAACGAAGGTATAAGCTTGGCGCTCGAATTATCGAGGCAACAGGATCGCCCGGTTCATATGACAGTACATGATGATTGGGCAGGTGCGCTTTGCGCCCGTTCGGTACGCTACCGTTTTGTGGGCCGCAAAGCAAATGAGTTGACTATTAAAGCGCTTAAAAAAGTAACGTCTGTAGATGTGATAAGTAATGGAATGCAAAGCTATTACAGGCAGTTGTCGGGTATTAAAAGTTTTGTCTGTCATCGCTACCTGCCTGTAGAATCAATTAATTATGATGCCGCACTATATCAAAATAAGGGGGATGAAATAATTGCCGGCCATATTGGCTCTGTATATGATAGGGACGACTTTATAAGTTTCGTTTCGGTATTTTCATTATTTGCCAAGTCAAAAGGCAGGCAACCCGTTGTAAAAATGTGGGGCTGCCACCTAACCGAAAATGATTTGCCCCAAGATCTGAAAGAATATGTTTCTTTTTACGATACCCTGCCCGAAAAGGAAATATTGCCGCAACTTTCTGAATGCGATTTTTTATACGCCATGTATCCGCTTAAAAAATCTTTACATGTTTTTTCAAAAACCAGCTTGCCTACCAAGTTAAGCAGTTACCTGCAGGCCGGGCGACCCATTTTAGGTCATGGCCCTGCAGATAGCACACTTGCCGAATATGTAAATACAACCCATTTGGGTACTATATGGTCATCTACAAAAAAGGCAGCGGGCTTTGACGCACTTGAAGAGCTACTGAAATTAACGATAATGCAAAGGCAATTAGAGATAGCGCGGAAAAAGTATTTTGGAGAAAATAACCTTGTTCTTTTAAAAGATGCGTTCAATCGTATTTAAGACTATTCTTCACTTATAAAAGATCCTCTTTCTTTAAAATCTGAAATGTCTAATATCCAATTATTTTCAACTTCAGTAAAAACAAGGTTTTTATAGTGATCCTTCACCATTCCGTTTTTTGCCGTTGGCAGGTACTCACCCTTTAGATATTGATAGCCTTTGTTTTTCGCGAAGGAAACGATTGTATTCAGCACAAAATTTTCCATACCTCTTTTTAAAACACGGCAACTCATGAGCCAGGTTTCTATAAATATGGTTTTATCGTCTTCTTCATTTAAAACAACGATGCTGATCAACCCGTTATCGCCAAATTTATCTTTAAGCGAAAAAGCAAAAGTGCAGGCATTTTTTTGTTTGGATAATCTTTTGATGTCTTCTTCAGTATACCTTATCGTTCTTAAGTTAAACTGGTTAGACCTTTGTGAAAGTTGGGCAACTCTCGGTGTGTTAAATTTATTAAACTCTTCTACCAGCGAAACCATTTGCAGGCTTTTAAGAAAGTCGGCCTCATTTATAAACGTCTTTTGCTCCGCTAAACGCAGTTTTTCCTTTTGATATTGTAAGGTTCTATCCGCATCTGCGTTAGAAATTGAAGCGGTCTCAAAAAGATTTAAAGTATATAAGTATTCGAGGTAATTGGCCGGGTCTTCCGGTAGCTCGGGTACGGTAATACCGGGTATATTTTCCCGTACCATACTTCTCTCAAAAGGATTATCATCCAAAAACACCATTGAGTCAAACCCGATGTTCAGCGTGGCTTGTATTTGCTTTATATTATCGGCCTTATTGTTCCAATTAGCTACAAATATGGCTATGTCATCTGTTTTGAGCACCATTTCCGGGTGTTTCTCAAATGGTTCACGGGCAACCGCCTCATCATTTTTACTGCAAACCGCCAGGATGATACCCCTGTTCTTTAATTTTTTAAGCCAGTATTGAAATTCTGTAAAGGCTTTCCCAATTCCCAGGCTACCTATCTGAATGTTTTCAATCCCGTCGTCACCTATTATTCCCCCCCACAAGGTATTGTCAAGATCTACTATAATGCATTTTTTAAATGCGCCGTAGGCAGCATTTAGTATTGCAACCGTTCTATCTGCAACTGCCGGTAAAGCCTCTAAGCTTAGCGTCATGTCGGTATTTACATATATGGCAGGCTGATACATGGCGGCTTTTCCAAGCTGATTTTGCATGGACGATAAATCGCACAAGTAAAAATTGGCGCTGTGAGACGCAAATTCCATTAACCGGTAATTAAGCTTGCGCAACTGAAATAAAAACGACTGTTCAATTTTATTAGCGTAGTTGCAGAAAACGGCATCATCTATCTCATTATAGTTATAAAAAATAACCTTTGCATTCAGCTTTGAACTTATCGCTTTATAAAGGCTTTCTATTTGGTCAAGTTCATTGTCTGCAAATGCTGAGTACAATGCTTCATCTGTTTTATTATATTGCTGTAAAAGCTTATGTGATGACTGAAAAATTACCACTACGTCTGGCAAAAATTCATAAAGTTCTGATTGCGGATTATAAACTTGTTGATTTATCTGGTTAAAATCCGCTTCCCATATTTGCAGGTCAAGCTTATATTCATAGCCTGCTCCACGCAAGGCTTGGGTAAGCAGCTGCGTTGCAGAATCACCCAATATGGCTATCTTCAGCAACTTAAAGCCGGTAAAATCTTTCTTTAAATTTCTTTTTAGTTCAGAAAAGGATTTCATCAAATAATTGTGACCCGTAGGGCAAAAATGAAATATAAATTACCGTAAAATAATTAATTGAAGCCCTTATTCATTTAAATTTTATTTTTGGGATTGATAACTTAATTAATGGAGCAAAGTAAAGCGCGTGTAATTTCCGGTTCTTCAAGTATTTTTCTTGATGTCCTGCGCATTTGCGCTGCATTAACGGTGCTTTACATACATGCATTTGACCGTTGGTTCCCAACTCAAGCCCACGATCAAAGTAAACCCGGTGAACCCTCGCACGCTGCGGTGATCGTATTTTTTGTGCTTTCGGGATATGTTATTGCGCACACCACTATCAGCAACAATAGGGGCAAGTTACAATATGCAAGGGCGCGCCTGAGCCGCTTATGTGCTATGGTAATTCCTGCATTGGTCATTACGGGAGCTATCCAGTTTTTTATATCGCATCGCGATCCCACAATGATGAACCTTTATTCCCGGGGATTTACGGGTTTGCGATATGCTTTATCTGCATTTTTTTGCAACGAAGTATGGTTCTTTTCCGCGGCCCCGCCTCTTAATGGATCGCTCTGGTCGCTTAGTTTTGAGTTTTGGTATTATGCAATTTTCGGACTGTGGTTTTTCCGTTCAAAGAGTTGGGTGTCGTTGATATTAGTGTTGTTAGCCTGCGTTATCGCAGGTCCCAAAATATTGATCATGATGCCCATATGGTTGTCAGGCTATTGGGCATACAGCCTTCCAAGGCCGCGTTTAACAGATGAGTTTTCCTGGATACTTGTGATCTTGTCTCTTATTTTAGGCTGGTTTGCTCTTGAATTTGTCCCTTCAATTCCGTTTAAAACAGGTTATAAACCTTTGTATTATGCCAATGAGTTTTTTACCGACTGGATAATTGGCCTATTTGTAGCAGCAGCATTGTGGATACTGCCCACCGGAGTGGTAAAACAAGGTAACTCCGCGGTAACAAGCGGAATACGTTATGTTGCTGATCTTACTTTTCCTTTATACGTTTTGCATTTTCCGCTGCTGGTTTTATGGCGAAGCATTTTTGGATACAGGTTAAATGATATGGCCCAGCTTTGGGAAGCTATTTTATCGGTTTTAGTTGTTTCCGGAATTTTAGGAATTGTTTTAGAAAAGCAAAGGCCGATATGGAGCAAATTTTTTGGCTGGCTGCTGCAAAGTTTAAAAACCCTTTTGTCTGGAAAGCATAAATCCGCTGGCGCATTGCCAAATACGCTATAACGCATGAAGATAGTTGTATCTCATCCAACCGGAAATCAATTTGTAAGGGCTTTAATTAACGAGCTATCCGAAAAGGGTATGCTCGAAGAGTTTCATACGTCTCTTGCAGTCAACCCTGATGCATCCTGGTTAAAACTAATGCCTGTAAGTATCAGGCAGGAGTGTTTAAGGCGTAGCTATCCGGTTGCCGGAAATTTAGTACATACCCATCCATTATTAGAATTGGCCCGATTAATACTACCCCGCTTCGGATTGCAGCGATTTACGCAACACGAGGTAGGTAAGGCAAGCGTTGATGCCGTTTACAGAAAGATAGATAAAGATGTTGCAAAGCGTTTGTGCGAATTGAATGACAAAAAGCCAGATGGGGTTTATTGTTACGAAGATGGTGCGGAATTTACTTTTGAAGCTGCTAAACACTTAGGCATTAAACGCTTTTATGATCTGCCTATCGGCTATTGGAAAGCTGCGAGGGCGTATCTGCAGCATGAGCAGGAACGCTGGCCGGATTGGGCTGTTACCTTACCGGGCTTTAAAGACTCAGATGAAAAACTGGCACGGAAAGATCATGAGCTGGCACTTGCGGATAAAATATTTGTTGCAAGCAGCTTTACGAAGTCGACTTTAAGTTATTTCTCGGGAGATCTGCCGCAGGTGGATGTTATTCCATATGGATTTCCTCCGGTTGATAAAGAAAGAACTTACTCGGTTAATTTCTTCGCAAATAAACCCTTAAAGCTGATTTTTGTAGGGGGGCTTTCGCAAAGAAAAGGAATAGCCGACGTATTTGAAGCAGTTAAGGGCTTAGAGGATAAGATACAGCTCACTATAATTGGTAATAAAGCAGTTGAAAATTGCAAACCCTTGAACGAAGCGCTTGCAAAGCATCACTGGATTCCAAGCTTGCCACATCAACAGATTTTAAAAATTATGAAAGAGCATGATGTGCTGCTCTTTCCCTCACTTTTTGAGGGATTTGGTTTAGTCATCAGCGAAGCAATGGCACAGGGAACTCCCGTAATAACCACTGAACGAACCGCCGGTGCCGATTTTATAAATAATGGCGAGAACGGTTGGCTGATCAACGCCGGCAATACCGCTGCGCTGCGCGAGGCGATAGAAAACATACTTCATAACCCAAAACAATTGGAAAGTGTTAGCAAGGCTGCCATAGAAACAGCCCGCAAAAGGCCCTGGCAGGCATATGCAACCGAGCTTGTAAGCGCCTTAATAAAAAATAATTAATTATCTTTATCGCTATTTCTAATAGATGGAGCCCAGTTTTGAACCGCTTATAGAAGCCCCAAACAACGGAACGCTTATAAATAAATATAAGAACCCGCGGGCTCACGTTATGGGCAAAGAAGAAATACGCGAGCAATTAAAAAAAGGCATCTGGGTATATTTTTTCCTTCTGATCTTTGAAGGCGCATTGCGTAAATGGGTTTTGCCTGGTTTAGCCACACCTCTTTTAATTGTACGTGATCCTGTTGCCATCTGGCTGCTTTTCTCTGCCTGGAAAAATGACGAATTCCCATCTAACATTTATCTATGGGGTATGTCGATCATTACAATTATAAGCATTTTTACCGCCATTTTGTTAGGACACGGAAACTTGCTGGTAGCATTGTATGGAGCCAGAATTTTTTTATTTCATTTTCCGGTGATATTTTTGATAGGTAGAATTTTTACTCGTGAAGATGTTGTAAAGATGGGCAGGATGTTAGTGATTCTTGCCATTCCGATGTTTATACTTATCGCGCTACAGTTTTACAGCCCGCAAAGCGCCTATATAAACCGCGGCATTGGGGGCGATACACAAGGAGGAGGTTTTAACGGAGGGGCATTAGGCTATTACAGGCCGCCCGGCACGTTTTCTTTCACAACCGGAAACACCCAGTTTTTCGGCTTTGTAAGTGTTTTTGTTATGTTTTTTTGGCTAAACCCTCAACTCATAAACAGAAGGTTACTTTTGGCTGGTACTATTGCACTTATTTTCGCCATCCCGCTTTCAATTAGCCGTAATCTTTTCTTCCAGGTAGGGGTGTCAATCATATTTGCCGTTATTTCCATAATCCGTAAGCCTAAATTTTTAGGAAGAATGATAGGTGCGCTTTTCGGGGTGGCAATTATTTTAATGATCTTATCCCAGATAAGCTTTTTTTCAAACGCTATTGATGCGTTAACCAGCCGCTTTGCAAACGCAAGCGATAGCGAAGGCGGTATACAAAACACCATCGGGAACAGGCTATCTGCCGGTTTTTTTGAAGAGATTGAAACGCCAAATTTATCATTCTGGGGTTTTGGGATAGGAATGGGAACTAATGCCGGTGCACAGCTACTGGTAGGCCATGCAGATGAGTTTTTGATAGCGGAAGGGGAGTGGGGAAGGCTTGTTGGTGAGATGGGAGCTGTATTGGGCATTGCAGCAATAGTATTAAGATTCAGTTTTTGCGTAAAACTCTTGAAAGAGTCTTTTAAAAGATTGTTAAAAAGCGATCTTTTACCATGGATGATGGTGAGCGTGAGTTTTCAGGCCGTTGCACAAGGACAATGGGCGCAACCAACAGCGCTCGGTTTTTCCATTATAATGGGTGGCCTGTCCATAGCGGCATTAAAGGTTGATGATACCGAAACGCCTGCAAACCTGAATTAGATCTTCATATACCAATGTTGTCTATAAAGGCCCGGGTAAAGATTTTGTTGTTAAAATATATTCCGGCTGTATCGAAGTATCGTTTTTGGGCCTTAAGTTTTTATAAAAATTCGTTCAGCTTTTTGCAGCACCTTCCGGGCAATTCAAAATATTTTGGCCCACCCCGGGGTATTTATCATAATATAGAAGCGTACAATAAATCAAATTCATCTAATAAAATAAAGGAGGTTTTATTTAGCGAGAAGAAGGAGTTTTTACGAAAGCCTGTTCGTAGTAATTCGGCATTGGTAGCTCAAAAGTTTAATAGCTTAAAAAGTGTTTATACTTTAAAAAAGGCAACTTATATATTTAAAGATGCACGTTATTTGGGTGGTTTAAATGGTACAGTAATAACTGATGATGATAAGATCTTTTTCCATGCCCCTTACTTCGGAATGAAAATTATTACCACCTGCATCAATCCCTGTATTTATGGAAGTTACCGCCGTTAAAAAAGTTTGATAAAGTAGTAGTAATAGATACCAGGGTAGCAACTGATAACTATTTTCACTGGCTTAAAGACCATATTTCAAGATTTTACTGGTTAAAACAGAATGGCGTAGATATGCACGAATATTCGATAGTTTGCAGTGACGGCAAAGCATCATACAATGCTGAATCATATGTGGTTTAAAAGATGTTGGTTTCAATTTTAAGGAATGGTTCGACATTAAAGAATATCCCCATTTTCAAGCGAATGAAATGATCATCCCTCCGTTTGCAACTACCGCGTTAAATTCAGACCATGTGATATTTGATACTCCGAAGGGGCATTTTTAAAGGAAACGTTTTTAAAAGGAGAGGAAGATATAGCAGTTTATGAAAGAATTTATTTATCCAGAAGGCGTTCGGCACGTTCCTCGCCTCAGGAAAGAGAATTAGTTGAAAGGTTAGCCAGCCTCGGGTTTACAGAAGTTTTTCTCGAAAATTATACAATAAAGCAGCAGGCAAAACTTTTTGCAAACGCATTGATAATTGTAGGTTTACACGGCGCCGGGTTCACCAATCTCGTTTTCTGCAAGCCGGGCACTACAGTGATAGAAATATTTGGCGCTGATTTTATTGTAACTGACTATTGGAGTTTGGCTAATCAATTTGATCTAAACTATTACGCTTACTGCGACGATCAGTTTTATAAAAATATTACCAATTACACTGCTGCGCGCCGGGAGCCAACTGTTATTGATGTAGATAATTTTATGAGAATTATTGAGAAAGAGAAAATTGTTTAGGTTTTAAGTGTAATCGGGCTAACTATTCCAGATTCCTGTTGCTTTGTTCTTCATAACAAGCCGACATTGGTAAGTGATCACGATACTCATAAATGCCATTACAATAATATTTGCTAACGTAGTACCTTGCATTCCTATTTTGTGGATCAGGTAAATTGACAGCGGTATATTTATAACGCCCATGGCTATAACTAGAACAAGCTGTACTTTTAACTTACCGGTTCCGTTAAGCAAATAAGAGTGGATGACCATCCAATTTTGTACAATCACATAAACCATCATGGTTAAGGACAGTGTAAATGCTACAGGAATGTTTTTGCCTACCCAGATCCTGTAAAAAATATTTGAAAGAAATAAAAGGCAAACAGCGGCTAAAGAAAAGTAAAGCCATAGTTTTCGAAGTTTCTTGATTGAATTATTGATCCACTCGAAGTCTTTTTTAGCATAGGCATCGGTGAAGGCGCTCCAATAGGGAGTAAGAATGATACTGAACGCGGTTGTAATGATCGAAAAATATTTAAAGGCTATATTAAATGTAGTAACATCTGCAGGGCCTAAAGCGCTGCTTATAACAATGTTATCTGTTTCATAAAGAACCAGCGCGCCTATCTGGATAAAGAAAAAAACAGCCGCAGAATTTAAAAGCCCTTTCGATGAGCCAAAGTCAATAGCACTGATTTTAGGAGCAAATGCTTTCAATGCCGACTTAAAATAATAAATGCTATAAACAAGCATGCTTATTACCGGTGCTCCAGATGCAATTATCACTAATATTAACAAACTACCTTTGGTATAATGTGAAAGTCCGAAAGTTAAAAACAGTGTAATTATTTGTGCTGTAAATAAAGTAAGCGAAGCCCTAAAAGGTTGATGCGTTGCTGTTAGAATACTATTGATAGGTTGAAGTATAAATTGGATGCAAAAAAGTACAAAGGTTAAGTCAATTATAAATTTAATATTACTTGCATTATCATTTGGCTGGTGCAACAACTGCGCCCAGTTTAAAAAAGAAGAACATGTAAAAAATAGCAGGATTAAAACAATCCCAATTAAGGCAAGCAGCGCATAAGTCGTGCTAACATACTTAGTCGCATCTTTATTTTTCCCAATTGCTATGGAATGCGCCAATTTATTCCTTAATCCGTTACTAAGGCCTACGTCAAAAGTGTTTATCCAGGCAACAAGAGAATATATGGTTAGCCATATACCGTATTGGCTGGTATTTACAAAATGAATTGTGATGGGAACAAGTATAAAACTAACAAGTATGCTTAGCCCTTTTATTATAAAAGAGTAAAGGATGTTTTTTTTTATACCCGATGAGCGATTGTGGCCGGCATGCCAAAAATTTTTCACTTTAATTTTTATAGCTGAAAGCATGCCTTAATCCGTGTTATCGTTTTTCAATTAAAACAACGGGTAAGATAGTTGAATCGGTTTTAGCATCAAAAGTATTTGTATCCCAACCCGTTACTTTTCCGCAGTTTCCATTATTCCAACTGTTATGCAAACTTCCTGAAGCATTTGTCCAGTTGATAACATTACCTCTAACAATATTCATGGAACAGGCATCTTTATATTGGTTCCATACATATAAGCCCACGTTAGTAAAGGTTTGTTTTTTGCTATAGATCTTATTGTTCAAGATTTGCATATTGGTCCCGCTGGATATAGCCATTCCGTATTGCCCGGGATTAACAAGCCGATTATTTTCGGCTATTTGGTATGAGCCTCCGTTATCTCCTAGCATTATTCCGCCACCTGTGGTACTTGGGCCCCCGCCACGTATCCAATTATTTTTTATGATTACCGGGCTTTGAGCTGTTCCATTAGTCTTATACATGTTTATAGCATCCTCAGGATAGCTTTGCCCTAATATGTTTTCACATCTATTGTTGCAAACCATATTCCCGGCGCCGCTTACATCATTAAACTGAACCATTTGCCCTCGTGGAAAAGGCCCTGTTACGTTTTTTACAACGTTATTTAAAACTTTTATTCCTTTGCATTCTAAAGCATAAATGGCTGTCGATATACTTTCCATATAACAATGCTGGATAGTAATATTACTGCAATTAAACATATCTATTCCGTTTCCTTTCGCAGAAATTATTTTGCAATTGCGTATAGTGATGTTACTGCAATTTTTTAGTTGAACAGCTATAGCCGCTGAACTGTCAATTTCAAGCCCGCTTATTATCTGGTTGTGGATGCCGATAAGAACAATAGGGGAAGTTTTTTTGAAGTTTTTTTTAGGGCCATTAAATTTAGAATGGCTTTCAGTTTGCAAAGCAGAAAAATTGGCGATAAAGGAACTTTTTAAAGTTAATGCGATTAAAATCATCATCGCGCTTAAACCGGATTTAAAAATGGAATGAAAACTCGCTATCATTTAGCTGGTTACGCAGAATCTATTTGTGGAGGTAAAGGTAATAACAATTGTTAATTCTTATCTAAAACGGTAATAGTTAATAGGAGATTTGAAAACCTCAAATTTATTAACGTAAATTCTACAATTTTTTTTAAAAAAAAAGTAAAACTAAAAGGTGTATTACACCGTAAGTATAGGACAAGATTGTTTGTAAAAAAGTTGCTACATTTATTATTCAATAGAAAGTAGATTTAAAGAACAATAAACGTAATTGCATTCTATTTAAATAATTATTCTAAGGATAGTTGTTGCACAACCTTTTGTTTGTGATAATTCTGCGGGAATTTTATTTACAAGGGTTTTGTTACTGGGGATTAAAAAATTTAATATTATTATTGTGAATGAATGTAACGTGTTTTTGATCGTTATTTGAAATTAGAAACTTCAAAGAAAAAAGGGTAATTAGCTTTGAAGGCTCAAATGTTTTTAGAAGAATAAGGGGTTAGTGCCTGGTTTAAATATGGCAGAAGCGAAATACGTAAAAACTTTAGGACTTAATATTTTTTCTGATAATCTGGATTTGATTGGTGTAAATAACGTGCCTGCAAAGGTAATTAATACAATCAGCCCCAACTCGTACGGAATTTCGATGAAAGATCCAGTATTTCTCCGGGCGTTAGAAAATAGCGATTACCTTGTTTTAGATGGTGTTTATTTTGCATTAGCATCTGTTATGCTTAAGGGAGAAAATATTAAAAGAAACCAGGGGCCGGATGTTTTTGACCATTTCATACAAAGAGCCGCAAAGAATAATCATCGGATTTTTTTTTTAGGGTCTTCACCTGAAACTCTTGAAAAAATTGAGAAGAGGATAATCAACGATTTTCCTGGTATGGAAGCCGGATTTTATTCGCCACCTTTTAAGCCAGAATTTACTGATAGTGAAAATGCTGAAATGGTGCGTGTAATTAATGAATTTAAGCCAGATATATTATTTGTTGGCATGACCTGCCCAAAGCAGGAAAAGTGGGCAGTTAAACACAAGCTCCTTTTAAATACCGGTCTTATTATTTCTATAGGAAATGTGTTTGATTGGTTTGCAGGTACACAAAAAGCAATAAATCCTTTTTGGTACAAATTGAGGCTGGCGTGGTTAGTAAGGATATTTGTTAGACCCGAGATATTTAGAAGAAATATTAGTAACCAAATTAGGTTTTTTAAGGAAGTGATTTTATTAACTTTAAGAATAAAGAAATTAGAGAATGCTTAAAGTCGCATTAATAGGTGCTGGAAAAATGGGCATATCTCATTTATCGATACTTGGGGCTCATGATAAAGTGCAGGTAGTTGGTGTTTGTGATACCTCTAAAATGGTAATTGATGTATTAGGAAAATATTCGCCTTTTCCATGCTTTACTGATTATAAAAAAATGTTAACGCAGGTAAAGCCTGATGCTGTTTTTATATGTGTGCCTACTAAAGCGCATGCACCCATGATATTGGATGTATTAAAATATAATATACACGTTTTTGCCGAAAAGCCTTTTTGTTTAAGCCCGGAAGAAGGTAAGCCGCTGGTTGAACTTGCCACTGCCAACAAACTTGTTAATCAGGTTGGTTATCATAATAAATTTAACGGCACCTTTATGGAAGTAAAGAAGCTGATGGATACAGGCGCAATAGGCGAAATATTTCACTTTCAGGGCGAATCTTACGGGCCGGTTGTCACTAAGAAAAAAACATATTCCTGGCGATCAGAGCCGCAAGAGGGTGGGGGATGTCTTTTGGAGTATGCATCACATATGATTGATCTGATTAATTACACTATTGCACCCATAACATCGGTGTCAGATAGTATTTTAAAGTCGATATATTCTGAAAAAGTTGATGATGCAGTATATTCAATGCTTAAATTGTCGAATAAAGTAACAGGAATGTTGTCAGTAAATTGGAGTGATGAAACTTATCGGGTTATGTCAACCTCATTGACAATCTTAGGCAGTAAGGGAAAAATTATATGCGATTCGAACGAGCTAAAGGTTTATTTTAAAGACAATAATACGCCCGAAGGTTATGAAAAAGGGTGGAACATAAAATATGTAACCGACCTCACCGACGACGTTAACTTTTATCTGCGAGGCGAGGAATATTCTTCGCAAATAGATTATTTTGTGAAAGCTGCTTTAGGAGAAGTTCCAAATAACATTAATACGTTTCAGAGCGCATGGTTAACGGATAACGCTATAGACTTGATTAAAAAAGCCGCTAATAATTTTTGAAAATGGACAGGATAATTTTTGGCGATAACCAGTTTTTTGCAATCAATCATATATCTGAAGAGAAAGCAAGAGCGCAGGCAATAAAGTTTAAAGATGATGCTGCCATTATCAAAACACTTGATTATGCAATGGAGGCCGGTATCAATACCTTTATGTGTACCACGCATGATCGCATAGCCAATATTTGTGAACATATTAGAAACAATCCATCTAAATATCAGGATTTTAAAATATATCCATGTATGCCGTATGCGCATAAATATGCAAACGCGGTTACCGAGTTGGGTTATGTAGGCACTTTGAAACAATATATTCCCGGGAATTTTTTTAACTCAATGTTTAAGGGTGGGATGGCCTTTATATCAAAAGATTTTATTTCCATCCTGGAGTTACTAATAGATGCCGAGATGAAAATGTTTCGCGGTGTAAATACGCCGGTTATCTGGATTCAAAATGTGATTACCGATTTGCTGCTTGGCCTTGGTATGAAAGATATTTTATATTCTTTTCATCATTATGTGAAAAAGAAATATAATGCCGAAGCTGGTTTCATCACCATGAATATGCCCAAACTTTTAAACGTCCTTGAAGAAGGGGGTATTTACAACCCGATAATTTGTACATCTATTAACAAAATAGGTTTTCGTATGTCGGGCGGGAAGGAACTTTATGAAGAGACGTTGGCTACGAAAAAGGTAAGGGTAATGGCAATGCAGGTTTTGGCGGCAGGTGCTATCCCATCTAAAGAAGCAATGGAATACGTTTGCAGTTTACCTAATATTGAATCGATATTGTTTGGTGCTTCATCTAAGGACCATATAAATGATACAGTGCTAAACATTAACCATTTTGATTCGCTGGTAAAAGTTTAATTATTTATTAAAGCTGCTGCTTTAATAATGAAAACCACCGTTCCATTTCAACAGCATCATAGTGATCTGTTAAATTACCGGAGGCATCAAAATCAGGATGCAGCATTACTTCCACCATTTTAACCGGGATCTTACTATCTCGGGTTAAGGTAAAGTGGCTGGCTGTCTCGAAATGGTAAGAATAGTTAAGATTGTTCTTTATAATTTGATTATTAATAAACCTGCGATACAGGAATTTAAATTGATTGCCCTCGTTGTAAGTTTGCGATAATCTCAACTTTAATTTAAAATACTTTGCAGCTTCCATAAAGATCTGATAAAAACCAGGTAAGGTATGCAGGTGATAATGAGAGTCGAGGTGATTGATAGAAACGTTTGAAGAAATAGCTTTATCAATCTGGGCAAAAATTTCCCCTTTAAACGCTGTTATTGTGTGTTTATTAAATATAAGAATTTTTTTGTTGGTTTTGGAGATGTCCCAGTTACCATTATTGTCAAGATAAAAATCTGCAGCAAAGTTTGTAACTGGTTTACCTTCAGCTAAGTTAACATGCACCCCAATGTTAATGATTGATTGGTTTTCATGAATAAATTTAACCGTGGCATCATAATAGTAAGTGTTGGTCATCAACGACGTACTGTTTATAATACCATTATTAAAGCAAAACAATATAGCGCTATTTACAGAAGGGTTTAAACCAAGGTCATCTGCGTTAGCTATTACATTATTTAATATATTATACAAAGTGAAATCGATTATGTTTTAAAGGTATAATTGTTTTGCGAAGTTAATATTTGATTAATAAATCTTTTATTACAGATTAAGCAAAAATGCTTATAATTAAATATTTTAAATTTAATAAAGTTGAGTTTATTTTATTATTTTCGCATTTAAAATTAAGAATTTGCAATAAAAAATAAGTTTTTTTATTTAATTGCAAATAAAAAATACCGTTACCTTATTTCAACATTTATAAGTCCATCAGTCATAAATCAAGTCCAAATATGAAGTTAAGATACTTTCTGATAATCTTCTTTGTCACAACGCTCTTCAATTATTCTTGCACCAGTTATAAAAACGTTCCTTATTTTCAGGACGTCCGTCGGGACAGCGTGTTAACGGAAAAGATAAACAACTTTACCCCGTTAACGATTCAACCCGGCGATCTGCTTGCAATTCACGTTACAAGTATGAATCGCGAGGCGGATCAGATATTCAATTATAACCTTGAGCGCCCAAGTGGGGTTAACTCCGTTACCAATAATACAACCGTAGGCGGACAAGCCGAAAATGCTGTATACGGTTATTTGGTTGATAATGATGGAAATATACATCTTCCGATGATAGGTTCTGTTAAGGTAAGTGCAATGACTACCATGCAAATTTCAGCCGATTTATCCTCGAAACTTTCAGAAATTTTAACTAAGCCTGTTATTGACATCAGGATTGAAAACTTTAAAATTTCTGTTTTAGGCGATGTAAAAAACCCTGGCACCTATACTATTACAAATGAAAAGATAACTGTATCCGAAGGTATTGCACAAGCCGGAGATCTAAATACAACTGGCCTTCGCAAAAATGTAATGCTTATCAGGGAAATTGACGGAAAGAGACAGTATGTAACGCTCGATCTTACTTCAAAGCAGATATTTAATTCTCCTTTTTACTACCTTAAAAACAATGACGTGATCTATGTGCAGCCTAATCATGATAAAGTTGCATCATCAGACTCTGCACTTGCAAGAATTTCATTAATACTTGCTGCACTTTCAATTATAGCCATCTTTTTAACCCAAAGAAAATAATCGTTGCGTTTATTATGAGCAAGCAAAAATCTCAAGTTACTACCCTGGCGTTGCCATTAACCGGAAGCGAACCATCTTCTGATACAGGTAATCTCATAAAGAAATATTTATTTCATTGGCCGCTGTTTGTTTTATGTGCTATTATAACAGTGGTATTAGGTTACTTTTATTTGAAAGTTGCAAAACCGGTTTATCCAATTGTTGCAACGTTAGAGTTTAAGGCTCCTACTGCATCATCAGCGTCTCTTACCGTAAATCAAAGTTCCACTGAACAGGAGCTTGATCCAATTAACAAGCCTATCATCGTAGAAAATGAAATTGAGGTAATGCAGTCAAAAAAGTTAATATACCAGGTAGTAAATCAATTACAACTATGGGTTAACTATACGCAAAAAAATGGTTTGTCAAAAAAGGATTTGTACAAACAGTCTCCGGTCAAATTTGAATTTATAAAACAAAACGGTGATATATCTCCACAGGGTGATAAAATTGAAGTTACCATCGGCGATCATAATTCATTTTCTTATAAAGACGAAAGTGGTGAGAAAAAGAACTATCGCTTTTCCTCGCCCATTAAAAGTAGTTTCGGTACATGGCAATTAACCACTACTCCCAATATCGATAACTATGTTGATTCTACTATCTCTATAGGCGTATCTGATCCCGATTTAGTTTCAGACGGTCTTCAAAAGGGTATCAAAGTTGAGTTGGAAAATAAGGACGCACCTTTTGTAAATCTTACAACCTCTGATGATGTGCCGCAGCGGGGCAAGGATGTTTTAAATTCTTTGATGGCATTGTATCTTCAATATGCCATTGAAGACAAAAATAGGTTATCTCAAAAAACGTTAAAATTTATTGATTTCAGGTTGGATTCCTTAAAAAAGGAATTAGACTCTACCGAAAGACAAATTGAGCAGTTTAAAATCAAAAATGGAGTTACAGTTAATATTGATACAGAAGCGATAACTTATCAGCATATTAGGCAGGAAAACATCAAGAACATGAATGATGTGCAGGTACAAATGGGAATTCTTGCCAGCCTTGAAAAATACGCAGCCTCTTCAGAAGGGGCCGGTAAAGTACCTGCGGTGCCATCTACAATGTCATTAGATCCAAGTTTAAGTGCCATGTATGATAAGTTAACGGCGCTGCAGTTAAGACATGATGAATTATCTGGGTCAGTACCAGAGACAAATCCTTTATTAGTGTCTAATAATCAACAGCTAAGTACATTAAAAAATAATTTTTTTGAGAAAATAAAAAGTACTAAAGCAGCATTACAGGAACAGAAAAAGCAACTTCAAAGTATTTTAAGTAATGCTGAGGGATTTTTGAAAAAGGTTCCAGGTCAGGATAAGGAATATGCAGCTTTATCAAGGTACAACAACAGTAAAGCCAATATTTACCGCTTTTTGTTAGAAAAGCGTGAGCAAGTTGCGTTACGTTTTGCATCCTCTATTTCAGATTCAGAGATTATTGATGATGCGCACGCAGGTAAAGTGAAATGGCCTATAGGAGTTGTTGTTTACTTGGTTGCTTTAATATTAGGATTAGGCGCAGCAGCAGGTATACTTTACATGAGAGAAAGCCTGAATGATCTCATTACAGACAGGAAACAAATTGAAGATGAAACCGAGATCCCGATTTTAGGTGAATTGGCTTACCAGGATACCGATAAACAAATTGTGGTTACTGAGGGGCGTAGCAAATTCGCCATCGGTGAGCAATTTAGGGTTCTCCGTACTAATTTGTTTCATTTACATGCTAATAATGACAAAGGGAGGGTTACGTTGTTTACCTCGAGCGTGAGTGGTGAAGGTAAAAGTTTTGTAAGCTCTAACCTTGCCGTTACTCTGGCTTATGCTTCTAGAAAGACAGTATTGTTGGAGATGGACCTTCGTAAACCTAAGATCTCTGTAAATTTTGGACTATCTGCCGAACATGCAGGTATCAGCGATTACCTGGCCGGAAAGCATTCTGATCTTCAGCAATTGATACAGCCTTCAGGAATACCTGGTCTCGACATTTTAGGATGCGGTGCCATACAGCCAAACCCATCTGAGCTATTGGAAAAGGAAAAGCTCGATGATTTGATCAATGCCTTGAAAGAGATCTATGACGATGTTATAATTGACTCCCCTCCAATTCACCTTGTTACAGATGCTTTAATTATAGCTCGTGTTGCAGACGTATCACTTTATGTAGTACGCCAAAGCTATACCCATAAATATGAATTGGAATTTGCAAACGAAATTAATGAGGCCGGTCGTTTCCCTAAATTCTCTATCATTTTTAATGGCGTTAAACGCGGCGTATCTGGTTATGGTTATGGCTACAGTTATAGTTATGGATATGGGAACAGCGCGTATAACGCATATGCCGAAAAATCTAAAGAAACTTTCGGTGATAGGCTTAAGAGTGTATTAAGCAGGTTTTAACGTTTAAATTTTAAAAAACAAAATCGAATTATCTTAATAGATTATGAGATTCACTGTACGGGAGTTTTATGAGCTTTAGGAAAGATTTGTTTAAAAATATTTTAGTTGCCGGTGGTTATAGTTATTTCTCGCAGGCACTAACCTTCTTGTCCTCAATGGTTGTTTCCAGAGTGTTAACACCCGATAATTACGGACTGGTAAATTTAATAACGGTATTCACAGGTTTTATTTTAGTTTTTTCTGACGGAGGCCTTTCTTACGCATTAATTCGAAGCGATTATGGGCATACATATCATAAAGTATTAACTAATTTATCCATAATTTTAGGCCTCATTTTATTTACCATTACAGTAATTTTAGCATACCCAATTTCAATTTTTTATAAAAACGACCGGTTGATATTTCCCACTTTAGTTCTTGCATTTACCTTTATTGTAAAGAGCTTTAGTCTTACTCAGGGCGCAGTCTTAGCTAAAAAACTCAATTTCGCATTTATCGGAAAGGTGACATTGTTTTCAACAATAATTATGTTGATATTAAATATAACCTTAGCTTACCTGGGCTTTAGTTATTGGGCATTGATTATCCCCCAAATTGTTAGTGCTATTATAGTTGCAATATGTTATGAATGGAAGGTGCGTTTAGGTTTTAAACTTTATTCATTTGCTCATATTCTAACTGCGTTCCGTTATACCAAGAAGCTTATAGGCAGTGTAATAGGATTTAATGCCATCAATTACTGGTCAAGAAATGCGGATAATCTTATTGTTGGAAAATATTTTGGTAGTACCGATTTAGGTCTATATAGTAGAGCGTATAATTTATTAATGCTACCAATTTATTTTATAACTGGAATATTCACCAGCGTTTTGTTCCCAAGCATGAAATTATTGAGACAACAAGGCGGGGATATAGAAAAGGAATATTATTTTGTTTTAAAAACTATTCAAATTTTAGCATTTCCCATAGTAGTAGTGCTTGTTTTATACCCTTATCAACTTGTGCATTTTTTGTGGGGAGAGAAATGGATTAAAGTAGGTGAATTTTTACCCTATTTTGGAATATTGATCTTTACACAAACACTCACTAATACTATTGGCCAGATGTTAGTCCTTGCAGATAAAGAACGAGAGTTTATGATATCAGGCTGGATAACAGCTGCCTTCATAATAACTGGCATAGTTGTAGGTGCTACTAAATCACTAGTTGGAATTGCGCAATTCTATTCATTGTTCTTTATTGTGTTTGTCTTAACATTCAACGTGTTTTACGTATATATTAAAACGTTAAAATTTGAATCTGCGAAATGCATAAAATTTTGGTTCGGTAAAATTGCATTTTCGCTTTTTTTGTGGTCATCGGTATACTTTCATCTGGATTTGCTTAGAAATGTAACTTTAACCGGTATGTTTTTATACATATTATTTGAAACCAGATACCAATTAGGCTCTTTATTCAACCGTTTTAGGTTAAGGAAAGCCGTTAGTTAATTTTCTTTTCTAAATCATACTGTTAAAAAAGGATTTTAAGTACGGTTGTAATTTTGTAATCTTAAACCACATGAAAGATAAGTTGCTTTTTTTCTGTTCTACCAATAATTTTAAACAAATTACCAGAAGAGCAACTATAGAATCAATTAGTGAACTTATAACGCCCGCTTGCACTGTAATGTGCGTATACTCATTTTGGAAGCGTTCGCAAATAAATAATGTTTCTGATAAAATAAAGGTTTGTTCATTTTATAATTTTTTTCCTTTAACGTTGCTCAAGAAAATATGGATTTTGAATTTCATCAATTTCTATATAAACAAACTGTTCTTTTTAGAAAATCTGCTGGATTTTGAATTTGTATGTTTCACAACTACAAACGAATCCTTTTTGATCGACTTTTTTAAGAAGCGAAAGCGAATTTTTATCTTAAGTGATCCATACCACAAAATGCGTTTAGATAAAAAGTCGGAAGAAATTTTGTTAAAAAGCGCCGATTTTGTTTTTACAACCGCTAAGGAATTACGAGACTCTTATATAAATAAATATTTTGGCAGAATTAGGGGTAAAGTGATTTATTGGCCAAATTGTGCTGATTTAGCTATTTGGAATTTCCATTCACTTGCTATGTTAGGGAATAAGGAAATAAATACAAATTCAAAATTCAAAATAGGTTTTGCAGGCAATTTGATGGAGGCTACTGATGTGCAACTGCTGCATGATGTAATTAGCGGATTACCTATGTTCGACTTTATTTTAGCAGGGAAAGTTGATTATTTAAGAGACAGCGAAGAAGATGCTCTATTAAGCAAGATAATTAAATTCCCGAATGTTGATTACCGTGGGTTAATACCATTTGAGCAATTACCTAAAGAAATTTTAGAATGGGATATATGTATCATGATTGATAAAATAGACGAGGTATCATCTTATCATCATCATAATAAATACTATCAATATTTAGCTTTGGGAAAACCTGTTATTTACCAAAAAAATCATAATGATTATGAACCTTTTAAATACGCTTATGGTGTAATTGGCGCAAAGGAGTTTATAGAAAAAATTATAGAAGTTAATCATGTAATTGCGCTCGACAAAGATGTGGTAATAAAGGAGTGTTTAAAATATGTTGAAAAACATTCAAGTAAGGTAAGAGCCAACCAATTTTTAAAGGAATTAGGGATAAAAAGTATTACTGAAATAACAGATAAGTTGAGTTAATTTAAAAAGCTTATTTTGTTAAACAGGTGTTAACGTTTAAGAGGTTATGAATAAATTTTGGACATTTATAATTTTAATTCTTGTATTATTTTTTGATGATAACCTTTTAAATTTAATAGGGTATGCTCACACAGATGAAAAAGCAGTATCTATTTTTAAAATTCATCCTGTAGCATATCTTAGCATATTTATTTTATTTTTTTTCTTTTTAAAGGGAAAGTTAAAAATAAAGCAGCTCAAGGTAAACTGTAATGCTGAATTAATGTTAATAGGTCTTTGTTTAACGTTATTTATATATCTTTTTCTGCTGAATCGATTAAGTAGTGTATCGTTTATAATTGATGCATTATTAACACCACCCGTAATTTCTATTCTATTTCTTTATACACCGCAACGAATTATCGAGAAGTTCAGACCATTATTAATCTTTACTTTCATTTCAAATTTTGTTTTATCCCTGATTGAAAAAGTAACACATCGGTTAATATTAAGACAACTGCCCGACGACTCTTCGGATTTTCGCGCATCGGGATTTTATGGGCACCCTTTAAATAATGCGCTTATAATGTCTATAATGGGCATTATATTATATTTTTACTTTGATAAGCCAATTCACAAAATGACAGTTCTTTTGATGACCATAGTTACGTTGTTGTGTTGTGGAGCACGAGGCGGAACTTTAGGTATTGTTGGAGGTGTTGTAATTAGCGTAATTATTGGTGTTTTTTCGAAAAGACAAAAGGGGGGCTTCGGCAATTTAATAGCGGTAATAGCTGCCCTGGGAGTAGGTTTCGTTATTCTTTTAAATACATCTCTTGGAGATAGGCTTATCCAAAAGGCTAACATGTCTACAGACGATAGTGCGTTAGAAAGGGTGAGGACTTTAGGGTTGGTAGAAAAAATGGATGATGACCAGCTGCAATGGGGATTAAGCGAAGCCGCTACAGGGGTATTAATGAAAAAGGGTGGTGTAACCACAATGGAAAACTACTTTGTTGTATGGATAACCAGGTTTGGTATTTATGTATCGGCTGTTTTACTCTTAGTAATGGTAATTTATGCCTCAAAGCAAATTAAGTATTTTAACAAATCATCGTTGATACCTGTATTATTTACCTTACTTTTTGTAGCAAGTATCAATAATTCCCTTTCAACAAAGACACATGCATTTACCTTTTTGACAATATTTTGTATTTTTTTAAAAAAGACTGACAAGGTTTACATGATTACAGAAACGTTTTAATTATGGCGCTAAATCCTTTTTTTAGTATTATCACTCCTGTCTTTAACAGGGCAGATTGTATTGTAAAGTGCATAGAAAGTGTTCTTATGCAAAAATTTGATAACTACGAGCTAATTATCGTTAACGATGGCTCTATTGATAATACCCTTTCTTTGATCCAGAATTCTGTAAAAAACGCCTCTAATGTAAATCTTATCACCTATTCTGATAACAAGGGAGTTAATTACGCCCGTAACAGAGGTATTGAGCAGGTTAGAGGAGAATTTATTTTATTTTTAGATAGCGATGATTATTTACATGAAGATGCCCTGAGAAATGCATATCAGGCCATCCAGGATAATAATTCTTTTGATCATTACCTATTTAACGTGAGCGACAGGTTATCTGACGGTAGCTTGCCGGAAAAAGCTAAAGAGTATGCATTCAAAGATTGGATTACAAATAGAGTAGGTGGAGATTTTGTACATGTTTTAAAGCCGCAATGTTTTGATGGTCAGCTTTTTTTTGAAGAATACCGCTTATACGAATCGCTAAATTGGTTAAGAATTTTAAGAAAAAATGAAAGGCAATTATTTATTCCATGTGTTGTTACAAATAGAGATAGGAACAGACAAGATTCTTTAACAAAAGAAGCTTATTTAGATAATAGACAGGCTTTACATAATAATTATAATTTTTTATATCAATTTATAACTCTTTACGGAGAGGATTTTATACAATTTAAGGAAGAACAACAGCTAATAGGCCATTTCAAAAAAGCTTTTATTTTAGGAATTGCGTTAAAGGAAAAAGCCCGCAATAAGACATTAATAGAAAAATTAGCGGAATCTGGATTAAAGGTATCAATGTATAGAATGCTGAATAATAATGGATTAAGCTTTTTTGCCTATAATTCAGTTGTCTTAAAATCTAAGATAAATCAATTAAAAGGATCCAAATGAAGATAGTGCATTGTTTCTATTAATAGAATCGTTGCATGAAAATACTTACTGCTCGGGTACAAGTAAACAATGGCAAAATTATCTTATCAAAAGGAATTAAAGTATTTTGAAAATTTAACAAACAATAGTTTTTTTAAGTATTTATGAAAATACTTCACTTCATTTTTTCATTTACAACCGGCGGGGCTGAATACTTATTATCAGACTTGGTGAGGGATCAGCTAAAATCACATAAAGTATCAGTAATTATATTTAATGATCTTATAGATGAATCTATGGTTAAAGCTTTGCCTGTTGAGACGAATTTATATCTGATCAATCGTAAGCCTGGTTCCTTTTCTCCAATCAAATTATTAAAATTTATTAGACTGGTTAATAGGATAAAACCTGATGTAATCCATTGCCATAATGAAACTGCGATATCGTTAATTAGTTTTTTTAAAGCAAAAAAAGTTCATACCATCCACGACGTTCAAATTCCGCTAAAAGGCTTAGAAAAATTTGACGTAAACGTAGCTATATCTGAAGCTGTGCAAGAGGATATATTAAAGCGAAGTTTAGGGAAAATTGTACCTGTATTAATAAACAACGGCGTACCCCTGGAATTAATAGCTCCTAAAGATAGCCCAAAAGATGAAACCCGATTTAAAATCATACAGATTAGTCGTCTTCTTCACGAAAAAAAGGGACAGGATGTATTGATAAAGGCACTTAATAATCTTGTTAATTCTCGTAAAATCAAGAATGTGTATTTAGATTTTGTTGGTGTTGGTCCTTCATTAAATTTTTTAGAAAACTTAGTTAAAGAATATAAACTTGAATCTCACATTACTTTTTTGGGAAGCAAAAATAGGGAATGGATATATAACAACCTTCAATATTATGATTTGTTAGTTCAGCCTTCTCGATATGAAGGATTTGGATTAACGGTAATTGAAGCTATGGCTGCTAAGTTACCTTGTTTAGTGTCATCTGTTGATGGGCCGATAAAATTGATTGAACACGGAAAATATGGATTTAGCTTTCGAAATGAAGATGCTAATGATTGTTCTAATCAAATTATGCATATTAAACAAAATGATAATATTTTGATTCGCAACATGGTTAATGATGCATATGATCATGTATCAAATAATTATTCGTCTCATAGAATGAATTTGGATTACGAAAAACTTTACGCTATTTGATTTGACTTAAAGAGTATTTAAATCATTAACTTGTTTTAAAGTTAGAATATTAATAATTTATAATTATAAATTATTAGGGTGAGATATTATGCCAGCCGTTTATAGCGCATAATTGTATATTTATCAATATTTATTGAAACAATGAAAATTGCCATCACATCACAAAATTTAGATCCTAAAATTGTTGTAAGCGGTATATCAACAGTGGTATCAACTATTGTGAATCTTAGTGATAATCAATACCACGTTTACGAAGTTGGATATCGAGATGGAAATAAAAGGAAAAATTTAAAGTGGCTTTTAAGGCAGCTTAAACTTTTAATTAAGTTTCCTCTTTTTATTAAACGGAATGATATTGAAATTGTTCATATAAACATTCCTTTTGATACACTCGGAATAATACGGGATTCGTTATTGGTCGTTATATCTAAATTATGCAGGCGTAAAGTTCTACTCCACATACATGGCGGTAAATCGCTGATGATACCAGCAAAAAACCCTCTTATACTCTTTTTGGTCAAAATAATTTTATCAAAGAGTGACAAGATTTTAGTGCTAAGCGAAATTGAAAAGGAAGTTTTAAAAACAAATTATTTTTTTGACAAGGCAGAAGTTCTTTTAAATGCCGTAGACACATCACAAATAGAATTTAAAGGCTTTGTTAACAACCGTGAAAATGGCTACAATGAAAAGTACGTTATTTTGTATTTAGCCAGAATTACTGAAAGTAAAGGTATAGACGATGTTTTAGACGCTTTTCGGGAATTGTATTTGAAAAAAAAATTTAAGTTTATTTTGTGTGGTAGTGGCGATAAAGCTCAGGAATTAGTGAGTGAGTTTGAAAAAATAATGGGATCTGACTTTGAATTTAAAGGTGTTGTATCTGGTGAGGAAAAATTGAACATTATTGCCGGCGCCGATATTTTTTTACTCCCATCAAGACATAGTGAGGGTTTACCGATGTCGTTGTTGGAAACTATGGCTGCAGGTTTAGTACCGGTAGTAACCAACGAAGCATCTATGATTAAAGTTGTTAAAGATGGTGTTAATGGAATAGTTACCCGGAAATATGATGGTAAATACTTATCAGAGAAGTTATTTGATATAATGAATGCTCCCGAACTTTTACAAAGTTTATCTATTGAAGCACGCAAAACTATTGAAATGGAATATGATACCCGTGATTTTGTGGGTAATTTAGACAAGATTTATCAAAGTATTTAATATGTCAATTGAAAACTTACTTAGCAATAAACAATTATTGTCGAAAAAAATGAATAAAAACAGAATATTAAATATTTCTATTTTATCAATTTCTATCAATGATCTTCTTGCTAACTTAAGTGAAGGCGTATTATTTACGCCTAATGTAGATCATCTGGTTAAATTACAAAAGGACAAGGCTTTTTACAATTCTTATCTTAAGGCTGATTGGGTTATCTGTGATAGTAAGATACTTGCATTGGCAGCAAGGTTTTTAAATAAACCCTTTATAGAGGTAATTCCAGGTTCGTCGTTTTTGCCGGCTTATTTTTCATATCATAAAAACAACAAAGACATAAAAGCTTTTTTACTTGGTTCTGCAGAAGGAGTGGCATCCAAAGCTCAAATGATAATCAATGAAAAAATTGGATGGCCAATAGTAGTTGGAACTTATTCGCCTCCTATGGGTTTTGAAAAGGATGACAATGAAAATGCCAAGATTATAGATATTATCAATAATTCTGGCGCAAATGTTCTTATAGTTGGGGTAGGTGCACCCAAACAAGAAAACTGGATCATTAAATACAAAGACAAGCTATTAAATGCGAAGTTATTTATGGCTTTAGGTGCAACAATTGATTTTGAAGCAAAGCATATTTTAAGAGCTCCTTATTTTTATCAAAAGTACCATTTAGAATGGTATTACAGATTAATTAAAGAACCTAAACGATTATGGAAAAGGTATTTAATAGAAGATATGTCTTTTTTTGGGTACGTTTTAAAAGAAAAATTGGGTAGATACAAAAATCCGTTCGAAAATCCTTAGGTAATAATACCTAAGGAATTACAATGGCGAATGGTGCATTCATCAATTCTTGAAAGTTTAAATTGTCGATTATTCCTATCTTTGCTGTTACCCCACCATTCCATTGCGAAAAATAAGCAGCTTTACCTCTTAAATCTTTAGCCATTTGTAATTCGTCAAGTTTCCCATAATCTTCTCTTGTGGTACCAACTTCTGCAACAACAATAGGTTTTCTATACATCTTTAGAATTGAATAATCCTCCTTTTTTATATTTGGCTTACTTGTATAGATATCTAATCCAACAACGTCTACCATTTCATCTCCGGGGTACATGGCGTCTATCGGTGCGGTCGTATTATTAGTAGCATTAGGCCCATAAATCCATACAATGTTATGAAGACCCAAATCAACAGTAAATGTATCGTAGATATCTTTCCATAAGGCCCTAAAAGATTGAACATTTGTTGGGTTATCTTTATCGTTAGCGCCCCACCAAAACCAAAATCCGTTCATTTCATGAAATGGCCTGAATAATACTGTTATACCTTCATCTTGCAGCTTTTTTATGGCCATTCCCACATTCATTAGCTCTTTTCTATAACTTGCTTTAACGCTTGATTCTGGAGCAGACTTAATAATTTTATTGAAATCAATTATGTCTTTATTTGTCCTGGAGTTAAACCTGCAATTATAACCATCTTCCCAAGGGTTGTCAGCGTGCCATGATATACTAACCAAGCCACCTCTATTCCATTGCTTCGCTACAAAGGTGTTAATCAGATCTAAATTATTATGAGCAGTATAACCATATTCTACTTCTATTAGCATTGGATATTTGCCTGAGTTTTTCTTTAAACCTTCTATGTACATGTTATATCCAATAGGGGTGTTTATTCCATCCTGGCAATGTTGACCTACAGCGACACAACTATCTTTAATTAGAGTATTCAGGTATTTTATTATTCCTTCTCTTGTCCGATTAACCAACTTGGGTTTTTGTGCTTGGGTCACTTGAAATGAACTTAAGAATGTGGAAAGGAAAAGTAGAACAAAAATTTTATTTTTCATGGGGTTAATTTAACTAATGTCAAAAATGAAACTTGATATAAATGTAATAAATTAAAAAAAGTCGTGTTTGTTTTATTGTGTAGATTTAATTTAAATAATAAGCTTTTTTTCCTTCCTCCTCAAAAACCTTTTCTCAATCCCAATCCACGATAAATATCCAAAAGCGTAGGCAAATAATATCACTTCGAAAAGATTAATACTGCTTGCCCATTTTTCCTGCACAATTACGGTTAAGATAAGGCCGTGGTAAATGTAGATGCCGTAAGAAATGTCGTTGTCTTTAAGAAGCTTTTTTGCTAAGCCTGGCGCACTATAGGCCATTGATATAATACAAACGGATAACAGCAAATTTTTCAGTACTAAAAAGGCGGGAAAATTCATGTGATCCTGAAGAAGTAGACTAAATGTGATATAAGCGATAACCCAATATGGAGCTTTATTATAGATTGCGGCTGATCTGAAAATGTTAGATCGCTGTAAAATAAAACCCGTTAGAAAAAGATAGAAATTGGGAATAAAAGTATATGATAGCAATTTGTTTACCTGCGGACTAAAATTCAGATTACTGCTTACTAAATTTAATCCTATAAATAAGGCCAGGAGTGGAAGCAACCAGTAGTAAGTCCTCTTTTTAGGGGTTATAAGATAGCAGAAGGGTAAAAGTATGTAGAATTGTAATTCCAATGGGATAGTCCAGAGGCTGCCGTTATAGGAGCCAAAACCGTAATTCGATAAGAATTTTGGTGTGTATATAAATCCCGTTAATTGGGCTGGTAACCAAGCGACAACTTCTTTATTAGAAAAGCTTACACCTGTTACAGTAAACACCAAAATGGTTACAAAAATACATGTCCAAAGCCCGGGAAATATACGCAACGCCCTGTTTCGTACGTAAGTGGTCAGTTTACTATTCCGTTCATAAGATGCGGAAATAAGATACCCGCTGATGACAAAGAAAACTGGTACACCTGGAAACAGATATAGCAGCTTAGTTGAAAAATTACTGATCGGGATATTAAGATGCTGAAAATAATGGTCTACAATTACCTGCGTTGCAGCCAATAAACGGAGCAGGTCGAAGTTGTTTTTTCGAAATTCTATTTTTCCGGTTGTCGCATCCATTTTACGCTGCTTATAAGGTGTTCCATGCGGAAGTGTCATGCTTCCCATTCCATCTCTTTGTAATTGCTGAAGCGGTAATACTGGGCTTCCTGAACTTCTTCCCGTTAATGGTTTGCAATGCGTTTACTAATTGCATTCCCATGTTTTCGTAATTTAAGTCATTGATAATAGCTAAAGAACTTGACGACATGGCTTGCTTTTCTGATGCATCTTTTGCCATGAACTTGAGTAACGCACTCGCCATTTTTTTTGTATCACACGGATCAAAGCTGAACCCGTTAACGTTTTCCTTTAACAAACTCTGTGCAGCATTCACCTTATTGCTTAATACTATCGGCAACCCTGAAGCCATTGCTTCATTTACTACTAGTCCCCAGGTTTCTGAAAGGCTCGGTAAAACTAAAGCATCCGCATTAAGATAACAGGTTGTGATTTGATTGTACGATATCGCGCCGCTAAAAGCTACATTTTTTAAATTCAACTCTTTTTTTAACGCTTTTAATTCGTTGGCTAATGGGCCGTCGCCAACAATTTGTAATTGATAGGTTTTGTTTTGCAGTTCAACTATTTCCCATGCTTTAAGCAGGTTCGCAATATTTTTTACCGGTACAAGTCTCGCTACACACAGAATAATATTGTTGTCTGATCTTTTGGGCTGTTGGGATTTAAAAAAATCATTATTAATACAACTGTAACCGTAAAAAAAGAGCGTTTTCTTCCGGTCGACTGCAGGATATGCGTCATTATAATCGTCTGTAGGGAGCCAAAGCGCATCGGCCTGACTGGTGAGTAGATTACGAACCCAGGTAACTACAGGATTGCGTTTAAATTGCTGCAGCGGTTTGGCATCGTCAAACATTACATACTTCTTTTTATTTTTTTTTGACCAGCGTAAACCAAAGGCGCCGGCAAAAAAAGTAATAGGCGATGCAATAACTATTTCCGGATTTAAGGCATCCAGTGCAGAAAAAAAGCCGTCTTTAATTTGCTGTGTTGTAAGTTCATCTGCACGTTTTGATGGAAACAAGCAATGCCACCAATCTTTGTTACCATTGTCAAAGGCGTCGAACGCATAAGGTGAGCCTTTTCCAAAAAGTTCCACAATATGCAAATCAATCTTGTGAGCAGCTAAATAGCTTTTGAGAAAATGTAGCCGTCCCTTCCAATAAACTCTAAAATCGTTACTTGTTATTACAATTCTCAACGGCTTCCTTTATTTAAAAAGTCCTTTTTTCTTCATTTCCTCTATCGATTCGCTGAAACTGCTAACAGGAACGGCTTGTTTATCTACCCGGTTTGCAAACTGTTTAATTCCTTCCTCAAAAAAAACTTTCGGTGTAAAGCCAAGTTTCGAGGTGATTTTAGTTATGTCTGCAAAATTGTGTCTTATATCGCCCAGGCGATAGTTTCCTGATATAACCACCGGTACTTCGCGCTTGTAATAAGAAAGCAGTTCTGCCGCTACCTTATTTACCTCTATGGGAATCCCAGTACCAACATTGAACACTTCGTTATTCGCTTCGTCCATCTCAATTCCTGCGATGGTTGCATCAATAACATCGTCTATGAATACAAAGTCGCGGCTTTCTTTTCCGTCCTCAAAAATGTTTAAGGCTTTTTCGTTTTTTATCAGGCTCGAGAAAATAGATAAGATGCCGGTATAAGGATTTGATAACGATTGCCCGGGCCCGTAAACGTTCTGGTACCTGAATGCAACCGCGTTTATGCCCATTAAAGGGCACATTGTCATCACCATTTGTTCCTGGTTTAACTTGGTGATGCCGTATAACGAGGATGGATGTAATTTAGCTTCTTCGTCGGTTGCAACTTTTTGCAAAGCCGAAACAGAACCCGGACATGTAGGCTCGAAATTACCAGCCTTCATGTCGTTATCCTTGCGGGTTAATGGGTAAACAAAGCCGAGTTCTTCACTCTTGTATTTACCTTCCCCATAAACCGCCCTTGAAGATGCAATTATAACTTTCGAAACTTTTTTCTTGTTATTTGCCAGCAAATCAAGCAAAAGTGCAGTGCCAACTATGTTCACATTGGTGTAATGCTCTATCTGGTACATGGATTGGCCTGTACCTGTTTCGGCGGCAAAGTGCACTACAATATCCTGATCGTCTAATGCTTTTGCTAAATCAGTTTTTGAGGTAACGTTACCTTTAATAAAATTTACTTTATCTTTAATTGAGCAAAACAGGGGAGAGGTAGTGTCTGGATCATTACCATGGATCTGTTCTGAAAGTATATCCAAAACAGTGACTTCATAATTTTTATCAATTAATTTCAAAGCCAGATTGGAACCAATAAATCCCGCTCCACCGGTAATCAATACCTTTTTTTTCATTTATACAGGCTATCGTTATGAGTAAGCAACATTATTCCACTTTCATTTTAAATCCATCTTTAAAACTTTCAATCAATTTATTTCTCCTTGCTTTATCATACAGAATGCCTCTGATGCTTTTTGTTACAAGTGTGTGTGCCAGTGCTATCTGTTTTAATGGAAAGGAATAGCTCTTATTGATAAAATAAATTCTATTTCGGTTTAAGTAATAGATAGAAAACAAAGATTCATGCCCGCCCGTGCTAAACGACACTTTATGAAAAACCTCCAGTTTGGGTAGATAGTAAATTTTAAAGCCATGGTTTACAGCGCGTATTATGAAATCATTGTCATCATAATATACGAAATATTTCTCGTCCATGGTTCCAATTTCATTAAATACTTTCCTGCTTAACAGCATAAAACAAGTAGGAGCGTAGTCAAAGTGCTTTTCCTTATTGTATATTTCAGCATCTTCCTGCATGTCTCCAATGGTAGCAGATGTCCCTTTATAGTGAATGAATTTTCCGCCTGCCATCCAGATCTTACGGGTACCATGGTATAAGATTTTTGGGATAACAATATCCTCTTGCTTGTTTATAGCGCAGTCCATTAATTCGTTAAACAAAAAGGGCTGATCAAATTCTATATCGTTATTTAAAAGGATTATATGCGTTGCGCCATCTTTTAATGCTAATTCTATGCCTTGATTGTTTCCTTTGGCAACGCCGTAATTTTCAGGATTTTTTATGTGGGTAAGGGTTGTTACGTTGTATTGCCCCTTAGATTGATTAAGCAATGCATCTGTTTGTTCAGACGGTGAATTATCTATTAAATAAAGATGATAATCGGTAAATAATTGCAGGGAAATGCTTTTAAAAAAATCTTCTAAAACATCGTCAGATTTAAACAATACCGTTACTAGCCCGAGTTTGGCCATATCTTATTTGGTTGCTATGTTAGCCGATCCGTGCAAACCTCTTGATTTTTTCCGCTTTTTTTCGCGCGGATCTAAATCGGTTTGTTTTTTTTGTATAAAGATAAACATCAGGAAAAGGGGAAGGATTAAAACCGGTTCGCCAAAGCCCATTACAAGCAGCATAACTATACAGTAAATAACAAACTCTATCTTTAGCACATAGGCCAAACAAAACCTGCCATACTGATATAAAAGGCCGATAAGCCCTACCAAACCGAATTTAGCTAAAAAGTCGAACAAGCCATTTGATATGTTGATGCTATAAGCCTTGTTCATTATCACTTCGTACTTATTTGTAACACCTAATATAAGGTTGGCGCCAAAGGTGTTAAATATATATACCATGCTCGAAAACCTGTTTAATGGAATTTGCATGTTTCTGTGATGATAGAAGACTTCAAGCGCTTTAAGGCGGTTTAAGTCGTCCATATCTTCGTAATAAGTATCAGCTATTTTGTTACCTAGTATTGGCACCACAAAAATTATCCCAACAGCAACCAGTAAAAAAGCTACCGCAACAAAGTTCAATTTCTTAACCCTGTATCTGTAAACCAGGAATAAAAGAACCAAAAGCGTAAGATAATCGGTGGTAGCAAAAGTGGTTATTATTCCAAACAGCAAGATGTTCGACTTTCTATCAAAAGTGAATTTATTAAGAAAGAAATTCAGCATAAGTGAAATGATCAGGAAACAACCGAATGATCCCGGTTCCCAAACGAAGCCAGAGTTACTATAATCATGTACCCCTTTGGTAAAGGTAAAAAGAAGGAAATTGGTATACCCTGGGATAAAGTTATTGGAAGGCAGATTAAGTGCCGAGGAGTATTTATAAATGTAATCGCCAAGATCAAGCAGCTGGAAAAAATAAAAGAAGAAAGAAAGCAAGGTTAAATGAACCATTACATTAACGATGTAAGCGGCGGCTTTATCTTTTAAAATGGTACAATAGATAAAAGCCATAAAAATAAATTTCACTAAAAATACCGCTTCACTAACCAGGTAATCAGCACCAAGCCCATTAATGGCCAAATCACGTGCGGTAACAATTACCAGGTATACCAGCGAAAAAATTGATATAAATCTCAGGTCCTGTGGTAAAAGAAGTTTTTTTCCTATAGCCACCAATATCATAAATACAAGTATCACAGACCACCAGATATCGCTCGATGATAGAAAGTTCGCATTTGCAGAAACCAGCAAAAAAAGCAGGGTAACTATATAAAAAATGTCTATTCTCTTTAAAAAACTCATTTTAAGTGATATTGTGAATTTGTGTTTAGTTTGATGACATAGCAAGAAGCTTATCTATATTGCTAAATAGATGACTCTTAGAACGGATTTCGGCAAAATCCCAGTCCCACCATTTTAAGGCGAGCAGTTTTTTTATTTGATCTTCTGAAAACCTGAATTTAAGCTGTTTTGCAGGAATACCCGTTACTATTGCATAAGGTAAAACATTGCGGGTAACAATTGCACCGGCGGCTATGATAGCACCGTCCCCAATGCTTATGCCGTCCATTATCATAACATTGCTTCCTATCCATACATCATTACCTATTTCAACTACGTACCTCTTTTCAGCGTCCAGAAAAACATGTTCATCGAATATGTCGTGTTTTGCAAATGAGAAGCCGGCCTGCTGTTTAGTAGAAAAAAAGGAAGGATGGGTAGATACAAAGGTGTTAGAAGGATGCCTGCCTAACCCGGTATGAACGTTGCTGCCTATAGAACAAAAGCGGCCAACACGTGCATACTTGATTATTGAATTATCAGAAACATATGTTCCTAATCCAATATGACAAGTTGCAATTTCTGTGTGCTTTCCTATAGTATTATTTCCTTCAAAATGGTTTTTAGTGTTTAATAATACCTTAGGGCCAAACCTTACATTTTTTTTTCGATAAATAAATCTGTAATAGTTTCTTTTGATCCAGGCCTTCATTGCTTATTAATTTTTCACTAACAGCTTTTGCTTGTAAATATAATAAGATTACTAAATAATGAGTCGGCGATAAATTTTTAGTTTGTTAATAAAAGTGGTTAATCTTAATCAACATATAAATATAAGCCCGCAACTTTTACCGATAAGCTTAAATATCTACTTTAGGGGAATTATCTAAAAGCGAAATTTTATTTATGCCCCCAAAAAATACTAAGAAAAACAAGAGATCATTAAATATACCAGACAAGGTTATGCTTGCCGTTAACGTGATAGCGGCTGTACTGCTACTATTAAGTTACCTTGCACCATATGTTAGCCCCCGCCAGTTTTCTTTTATAGCCATATTAGGATTTTGTTATCAAATATTTTTTCTTGTAAACCTTTTGTTTGTAATAGGATGGCTTTTCAGGATCAGGGTATTTTCATTAATATCGGGTTTAGCTATATTGATTGGCCTTAATGTGTTGTTAGATAATTTTGGTTTTAGAATGCCATCAGATATTGGAATTAAGCCTGCATCGGCAATTAGAATAATGCAATACAACGTGCATGAAATGGGAGGGATAGATAAACTACAGGATAAGCCAATTTTAGACAGTATTTGTAAACTGATAACGATTAAACAGCCCGACATAATAGATATGGAGGAGTTTTACTTTCGTAAAAACGACAGTGTTAAAGTAATTGATTCGATAAAAGATGCGTTTAAATCAACCGGGTTTTACATGAAAGACTTTTCAAAGAAAAACCCATGGTTTGCAACCGGAATTGTGATTTTTTCAAAATTTCCTATAATCGACACCGGAAGCGTACAAACTGTTAATATGCTTGGGACAAAGGCCATCTACGCCGATGTGAAATATAAAAGCAAAATACTGCGTATATACGCTGTACACCTGGCGGCTGTACAAATGCTTGAAACGGAAAAGCGAAAGTACCTTAGCGGTAAGATCAACTTAAAAGCATCGGGCTTTATTGAAAGTAAATTAAATGCGGCGTTCATGATACGCAGCTACCAGGCTGAAAAGATTAAAAGACATATGGAAGATTGCCCTTATCCATATATAGTTACCGGAGACTTTAATGATACTCCTATTTCTTATTCTGTAAATGAGATTGGAGATGGAATGAAAAATACTTTTACTGAAAAAGGCAGCGGAATGGGAACAACTTATTACAGCACATTCCCTAAGCTTCACATCGATTACATTTTTGCAAGCCAGCAATTTGACGTGCTTAATTATCAAACCGTTCAAAGAAAATGGTCTGATCATAAACCAATTTTCAGCGATCTCAAATTAAACTAAAAAAGGGAAGTATTGCCGGCGTAGTTTAATAGGTAATCTTCTCAAAGATCAGATAGATTATATTTTTTAAGCCAACACTTAAATATTTCTGATTATAAGGTAATCACTAAAAAAGGTATTTAATCATGATTTGATAATAGGTGATCTTTACCTGCCAGGGTTTAGTGATTAAGAATAAAGATTTATTATTTTGAAAGGATATTTTCTACGAAATCGCCCATCACTTTGTCTTGGTTAAGATATTTTATAGCGTAATTGTAAGCATTCTCACGCTTTGATTGCCAGTTGTCATCTAACTTTATTGATGTTATTTGCTGCGTAAGTAACATTTGGTTTCCTGGTTCAACAATAAATCCAAAATCGTTTTCAGTAACTAATTCAAATAATGAAGTGCCTTGAGATGCCGTAACCAGACTAACGCCGCCTACAGCTAACACAGTTGACAACTTAGAAGGCATTACGAGGTCGCCAGCATTGGGTTTTTGAATTACGAGATGGATATCGGCTAAATTCAAAAATTCGTTAAACGACTCCTTTGACTGGACAGGCAAAAAACTGATGTTGTTTAAGTTTTTCTTTTCCGCTTCTTCTTGTAAAAGTTGTTTATATGGGCCGGAAGAGCATATTATAAATTTAATATGATTTTCATTAATTAACTCGGCCGCAGTTTTTAAAAGATTCTCGAGACCCTGTTTTACCCCTATAGCACCCGAATACAAAAAGATGATATCATCCGGAAGGTAATTCCATTTGGCTTTAAGCTGCTCACGATTGTTTAACGGATAAAAAGTATTTGTATCAACCCAGTTCGGAAAGAAAATAAGATCGCGGTCAACTTTTTGCTTTATCTTTTTAATCATTCCTGCAGAAATGCTGCTAACATGGTCTGCATTTTTAAGGATGCTGCGTTCTGCCCGAAATAATGTTGTAAGAATTCTTTTATTAGAAAAAAGTTTAAGATCCCGCGCAGCTTCTATCTGTAAATCCTGAATATGATATAGCAATTTTCCGCCGGTAATTTTTCTTACAAGCAAGCCTAAATATGCAAGATGAAACGGAGGAGCTACCGTAATAATAAGATCAAACTTTTTATTTGATGCAACAAGTTTGGCTACCAATGCAAATTTCGAGATCCAGTATGAAAAATCTTGTACAGCCCTGCGTTTACCGGTTGGGTCTTTAGGAATATAAGCCGGGCAGCGGTAAATTGTTAAGGTAGCATTACTGTTTTGGTCTTTTTTTATTTCTTTCTTATACCAAAGATTTTTGTAAGGTGCCTGCACCTTCCAAAAAGGATAATAAGGAAAGGTTGTGATAACGGTACAATCATAACCCTCCCTAACAAGCCAGTCAATCATCTCGCCGTTATACTTGCCCATTCCAACTAATTCCGGAGAAAAATTATGGCCTATTAAAAGAATATTTTTAGACTTCATATTCAACGAGTTGCTCAATGTAAACGAGCAGCCATCAGATTACAATTTTTGATATTTATTTTGATTTTCTAGATTCCGACTAAAGTTAAAACCAATTCATTTTATTAAAGAATCAGTTTTTCCTGTATTTTAATATAAACCTGCGTAAAGTATGCCATTTTTAAAACCGCAAACGCAAAGCCTCTTGCTCCATCGCGAAAGCCACCCATTAGAAAAAAAGCACCAAAAAAATAATAAATTCCTATGGCTGGGCTTTGCATTAAACGGTACTTAAATTTCTGTTTCCATGTCAAATGGTTTTTATCATTTAGCATATGGTTTTTTAAGAATCGTTCGGCCTCCCAATCCGAATAATCGTTATGCCTCGCAATATAAGAATGAATACCATTAAAATCACGGTGATCAATTTTACTTGCAATCATTCCGACAGGGCCGTTCAATATCGGATGCTCATGCACTTCCATGTCTAACTTGCTCCACCTTTCTTCATCAATTTTTTCGTATTCGCCGGCGCCAGCTGCAAAAAGAGCCAGCTTACGCAGCGGATAACCGCCCTTTAATGGTTTTCCTAAAAAATAAATTGTATAATCAAGCCAGTAGCCAACATAAGTTTCATTGGTTAATTTTTTAATTATTTCCTTTTTAAATTCGGGTGTGATGTATTCATCTGCATCTAAAAATAAAATCCATTTGGTTTTGGGTGTATGTTCCCTTAAAAACCAATTTCGTTTTTTGGGAAAATAACCATCCCATTTAAAGTGCAAAATTTCTGCACCGTATTTTTCAGCAATCTGACAGGTGCTGTCTGTACTGCCCGAGTCAATTACAACCACCTGCTGAGCAAAATCAGATCCTATGGCTTCGAGGCAACCTCCCAGGTTTTTTTCCTCGTTTAAAACAGGTATTGCAATTGTAAGATCCAGTGCAAATGTCATTAACTATTGTACGTATTTTCCATTTCCCTTGTTTTAACAGGCTTACAGGGGTGCCCGGTACAAACCATCCACTCAGGCATATTAGTAGTCACAACCGCACGCGCTCCAATAACGCAACCATTATTAATTTGAACGCCCGGATGAACAAATGCTTCCGCAGCTATCCATACATAATCGCCAATATGAATAGGTTTAATTACCAGCGGAAATCCCGGCTTTTTGTAATCATGAGTACCTGCGCACAAATTAGTTCCCTGTGATATTACTGTTCTTTTACCTATAGTTATAAACCCCTGTGAATACAATTTAACACCACTTGCTATCCCGCATTCATCACCAATGTTAATATTCCATGGAGCCCATATCTTTACGCCTGGATATATGTGGGTGTTTTTTCCAATTGTTGCCCCAAAGCACCTTAATAAAAAAGATCTCCAGGCAAAGAACGGAACCGGCGAAAATCTAAAAAATAGTAAGTTAACTATGTTCCAAATAAATCTTGCCAGCCGATTACCAAAAGAAAATGAAGGCCCTGTGTGGGTATCATCGTTAATCATCCGGATAATAAATTTTAACTATTTAAAACAGTTGCCTACCAGGTAAATGCAAATAAAATCGGGGCAATTTTAATCGAAAAAATAATGCAGCTGTTTCAATCAACAATTATAATAAACAAAAACTGTTTTGCATGCTTCATAAGCAATTTTTATAATGTACTCAAAACTATGAGGAAAGTGCTTCCAAAAAAACAGCCGCGTTGTGTTTAACGTTAAAAAACTTCTGGAATGCTCCATAGGCCCGTAAACCCATTTCCAACTGTTCTGAATGCTGCATATTCATCCATTGATCAAGCAAGTCTTTAGCTCCTTCTAAATTATCATGTACAACAATGCCGGCCCCTGCATTTTTGATCTCTAACCATATGTTTACTTGGTCACTTATTAAAACAGCCTTTTTACAAGCCATAGCCTCAACAATGGCAATACCGAAGTTTTCCTGGTGACTGGGTAGTAAAAAAGCCTCGCAACCGTGCAGTGCTCCCCACTTTGCGTTGCCTGTGAGCATACTTATTAAAAATAAGTTATTTTGCAGAATGGGATTGAGATCAATTAATTCAATTATCTTTTTCCCATAGGGTGTATCTATACCGGGCCCGGCTATAACCAATGCGGGAATCATCGTTACTTTCAAATCTTTTCTCTTTAATAAAGCTGCATAAGCTTCTATTAATATGTCAACTCCTTTTTTTTCATTTATTCTGCTTAAAAATAAAAAATAAGGTCTGTCTCCAATTCCAGCACAGTTCTTTTTAAAGGCTTTCTGCATGTTTTCCGAAAATATAGGAGGGGGCATAATGCCGTACCCTACATTTATTTCTCTTTTTGGGTAATATCCGGCAAAGGTCTGTTTCGCAAGCTGGAGTTCCATTTCGCAGGTAAATAAAATACCATCAGCATTATTTATAACATGTTTTTCTATCAGGTGCCAGTAAATAAAATTTCTTAAGGCCTTTAAGCGCCTGCCTCCTGCCCGTTGGAAATAGGGATCTAACATGCCATGAGGCATCACAAATAATTTCGGAACTTTTTGAGTTGAATCTTTTTTTAAAAGTCGTATAATTCTTAATGCTGTGAAGCTTGAGTAAAGCCATATTCCGTTTACTACAATTACATCAAACCGGCTTGCATTTTCAATAAGCCATGGTTTCAATTTAGATGTATACTTCCATGAAGTTTTTGGCGGCCCAAGTGCATGAACCGGGAAGCTATCCTTTCCCAGAAAGGCTGACGAGGGATCGTCAAGGCTTATTACTTCTCTGTTAGACCCCAGTCTATTCATTTCCTCATCACTGTTCCTTATTCCCTGGCATGGGCCACCGCTGGCCGGGTCCATACTGCCGATGATGTGTAATATTTTCATTCGCCTTTAAATAGCCGGTAATTGCGTTGCTTGTCTATCAGCGTTTACTATCTGCATTATTGACTCGATAACCTCGTGAACAGTAGTGGACAAAATACATTTTTTTTGTTGCACAATACACAATTCCAAGCCGCAGCCTGCACAATCGGTTTTGTGATATAATATTTTGTTATTTTCTCCTCTCGGAAACCATTGCCCCGGGAGATCACGGGCAGAAAAAATTGCAATACAAGGTACACCAACACAGGCTGCCAGATGCATTGGGCCACTATCATGCCCTATAAACAAACGCGTTTTTTTTAAAACCGCCGCCGAAACCCTGGGCGATAGCTGCCCGCACAAGTTTAAACCGGCATTACCCCAAAGTTTTAATATTGTTTCGGCGCGCGCACTATCCTGTTTAGCGCCCAAAATGATAAGCTGCCATCCATTGAGTTTGCTTTTTAATTCGCTCAATAGCTTTAACCAGTTATTTTCTTCCCAATCGTTGGTTTGCCTTTTTGTACCCGTGCTTATGGCAAAAACAGGTTTGTCTTTTAACAAAGGCTTTAACGCATCTTCTGCGGTTTTCAATTCAGTTTCAGTCAGGCACAAGTCCCAATAACTATTATCTTTAAGTTCAATCTCTCCCAGGGCGGAAATGCGCCTCGCTAATCTTTTAGCTTCCCATTCATAAAAGCCTGTAGATTCATTTATCTGGAGCTGATGATCTGCATCTGATAGGGGTAGGCCGATAATTTCGGTAATTCCAGCAAGTCTAAAAAAGATTTTATCCCGTAAAACAGCCCGGCGAGATGCCCTTAATGTAGGTGATTTACCGGCGCCTGCAAGATATATCAGCGTATTGGCCTTTGTAGCCCGAATTTGTTTAACCAGCTCGTATAATACTCTTAAGCTCCTGGTACCAACAGGATAGTTAATGGTTTGATTAAAAAAATAATCACTTCCTAAAACGCTTTCCAATGGTGCCGCCTGTGCGCTTACCGGTCGGTTAGATAGAAGGATAATCTCGGAATCTGTAAATGTTTTTCTTATTTTATGAAATGCAGGCAAAGCGATTACGGTATCACCGATACTGCCAAGCCTGTAAACTATAACTGCCGAGGGGTTGCCTATTGCCAAATTATCTGCTGCTAAACGGTGTTAAATATAAGTTTTTTATTAATAGCTGTTTTAGGCATATGTGGTGGAATGGATGGAAGAATTTATGTCAATTGAGTTTATTAAAGTCAATAATGCCAATTATATGATTATTTTTATGCCGACATTAAAACCGCCTTATTAAATACATATCAGTATAAAAGCAGGAATGAATAATATAATTGTTTTAGGTGCCTCGGGTCAGTTAGGGCATTGCATAAAAGATGTTGCAGATAAGGCTGGTATTTCAGATATATACTTCCTACCTGGAAAGGAAGCAAACATATCAGATGCAAATGCGCTGAAAGCTGTTTTTGAACAATACAAGCCAACTTACTGTATTAATTGTGCAGCATATACCGCGGTTGATAAAGCGGAAGATGATTATGATGCTGCCTTGTCAATCAATAAGACCGGTGTTGAAAATATCAGCAAGCTTTGTGCTGAATATAACACTACGCTGATCCACATTTCTACAGATTTTGTTTTTAAAGGAAATAAGGCACGCCCGCTTACAGAAACGGACGAAACAAACCCGATAGGCGTTTATGGGAAAACGAAACTTGATGGTGAAAAGGTAATTGAAGAATCGCTAAAACAATATTTTATACTTCGCACCAGTTGGCTTTACTCGGAATTTGGGAATAATTTTGCTAAAACCATGCTTAAGTTTGGGGCTGAGCGCGACGAGTTAAAAATTATAGCAGACCAGGTAGGTACTCCAACCTATGCCATTGACCTGGCGCAATGCATCTTACATATCATAAATAGCGGAAGTACTGCCCATGGAATTTATCATTATAGTAATGAAGGGGTAGCATCGTGGTATGATTTTGCCCGGGCAATTTTTGATATTTCGGGTACGAAAGTAAAAGCAACACCTGTAAGAACCGACGAATATGTAACCAAGGCGACGCGCCCTGCATATTCTGTAATGGATAAAAGTAAAATTAAAAGAGAGTTAGGAATAACCATTCCCTACTGGAGAGATAGTTTGATAACCTGCCTTAATATCTTAAAATAGCAATAAATTCATGAAAGGAATAATTTTAGCCGGAGGATCGGGCACCAGGCTCTATCCTATAACAAAAGCCATAAGTAAGCAATTAATGCCTATTTATGATAAACCAATGATCTACTATCCACTGTCTGTATTGATGCTGGCAGATATAAAAGAAATTTTGATCATTACAACCGCAGAAGATAACCCTGGCTTTAAACGTTTGCTCGGCGATGGAAGTGAACTGGGCTGCAAATTTGAATTTGCCATACAGGAAAAGCCTAATGGCCTTGCCCAGGCATTTGTTATTGGCGAGGAATTTATTGGTGATGAAAAAGTAGCTCTTATTTTAGGAGATAATATTTTTTATGGTTCGGGCTTCAGCGATCTGATCCGCAGTTTTAATGATGTGGAAGGCGCTGCAATTTTTGCATACCCGGTTGCCGATCCTGAAAGATATGGCGTGGTTGAATTTGATAAAAACTTCAAGGCACTTTCTATCGAGGAAAAGCCTCTTAAACCGAAATCTAACTTTGCGGTACCAGGCCTTTATTTTTATGATAATAAGGTAGTAGAAATTGCAAAAAATCTGGAACCTTCTCCACGCGGCGAATACGAAATTACAGATGTAAATAAGATCTACCTGCAAAACGGCGATTTACAGGTAGGCGTAATGGACAGGGGTACGGCATGGCTTGACACCGGAACCTTTGATTCTTTAAGCGATGCAACAGAATATGTACGTGTAATTGAAAAACGCCAGGCTACTAAAATTGGTTGTATAGAAGAGGTAGCTTACAGAATGGGCTTTATTGGCGATGAGCAGCTTAAAGTGCTTATTGCAAAATATATTAAAAGCGGTTACGGAGCTTATCTTCAAACCCTGTTATCAGAATAATATTTTGGTTGATAGCCGATAGCATGTCGGCTATCAACGTTTTACTATCCGCCTTTATCCACACCATTTCCTGGTCTTTTCTAAACCAAGTTAATTGCCTTTTTGCATAGCGCCGGGTATTTTGTTTTACAAGTTCTACGGCACGCTCTAAACTTATAGTGCCGCCCAGGTAATCAAATATTTCGCTATAACCAACAGTGTTAAGCGCATTAAGGTTGCGGTAAGGTAAAAGCGAACGCACTTCTTCCAGCAAGCCATTATCCATCATTGTATTCACGCGTTGGTTAATCCGCTCGTATAATTTCTCCCTTGGCATATCCATTCCAAATTTTTTGATACTGAAAGGGCGTTTATTTTCATTCGATCTTCTGAAAGATGAATAGGGCAGGCCGGTAGCTTCAAATACCTCAAGTGCCCTTATAAGGCGTTGCGGGTTTTGTTGGTCAACTTGCTGATAGTAGAGCGGGTCTGCAAGACTCAACTTTTCCTGTAAAAAAGCAAGGCCATTTTCGGCAAACTGTTTGTTTAAGTGTTCCCTTATCTGGAGCGGTATTTCCGGAAATTCATCAAATCCTTCGCATACGGCTTTAATGAATAAGCCAGAACCGCCAACTAAAACAACTTTATTGTGTACCTCAAAGAGCTGATTAAGCAGTGAAAGGCATTGTTTTTCAAAGTCTCCGGCAGTAAAGTTTTCTATAATAGATATTGAGCCTACGAAATGATGCTTAACTGTAGACAGTTCTTCTTCACTCGGTTTAGCCGTGCCTATCGTCATTTCACGGTAGAACTGACGTGAATCGGCAGAGATGATTTCTGTATTAAAATGTTTTGCTATTTCTATAGCAGCAGCGGTTTTGCCTATTGCAGTAGGGCCCGCAATTACTATAAGCGTCTTAGTTTTGGAGGTGTTATTAACGACTGATAGTTCACCAGACAATTCTGTTATGTTCAATGAACCATCAGTCATTTATTACAGCGATTAATAATCGTCGCTGTGCGACATTTTTTCGTCATCGTCAAAGCCTTCGCCAAATTCGTTTCCAAACTCATCATCATCTTCTTCTCCCTCATCGTCCAGTTTTTTTTCTTCTTCTTCCTCTTCGCCGCTATCCAGAACTTCAGAAAAATCTTCCGTGTCTTCCTCACTGATTCCCATTTCGTTCAGAAAGTCGAATTCGTCCTCACCTGCAGGAGCGACAGGAGTATTTATGATATTGCCAAATTGCTTAGGCGCTTCGCCAACAGATTTAATTACTGCAGGATAAGTAACTCCAGGAGTTTCTTCCAGGATAATTTTCATCAGTTCTACATGAAAATCAAATGGGCGGTCGAAATTGAATGTGTAGTAAAACTTTTGATGCGGATCATCTATGTAACTTAGCAGTTTTACTTTGTCCATCAGCGCAACGCCGCGGTCAATCCGTCTTTGGTTCGGCATGTAAGTAATTTCTTCCCCTTTTGTCCATTGATCATTGCTTATATAGAATGATGAAGGGTATTCTGATGTGTAACCGGTTGATTTATGGATAGCTTTATGAAGATCTTCAAATGTTTGATTGGATTTCACATCGATTTCCCTTATCACATCGTCGTAATCTTCAAAAGTAACCCTGAACCTGTATAGCGCCATTTTAGTATATTTTTACAAATTTAATAAAGTTGTTTAATTTAAATTCCGGAAGGCAGAATGTTAGCTTCGTGTATCCGTTTTTTTACGTTTGCAAAATTAAAAGACATTCACCTTTATTTTTGCAAATCGTTATCTACAACTTTTAAGCCAATTTCCTGTCCTTTTAAAATTGTGTATGCCATAGCGGCTTCCCTAATGTTAGGTATCTCACCTTCAAGTATAGCTTCGCGAATCTGATTTTTTATTATACCAACTTCGCGACCTTCCTTAATTCCAAAAAGCTGCATAATATCTATGCCTGTTACCGGTGGCTGCCAGTTGCGTATCTGGTCTCGTTCTTCAACGTCTTTTAGTTTTTGTTTAACAAGGTCAAAGTTTTGCCTGTACTTTTTAACCTTGTACTCGTTTTTAGTGGTTACATCGGCGTTGCAAAGCTGCATCAGGCTTTCAATATCATTGCCTGCATCAAATAGTAAACGCCGCACTGCCGAATCTGTAACAATTGACTGTGCTAAAACTATTGGCCTAAGATGTAACTGAACCATTTTCTGAACAAATTTCATCTTTTCGTTTTGCGGCAACTTCAGTTGAGCGAAAATTTTTGGAACCATCCGCGCGCCACGATCTTCATGCCCATGAAAGGTCCAGCCATGGCCAGGTTCAAAACGTTTTGTGGCAGGTTTGGCAATATCATGCAGTATAGCAGCCCACCTAAGCCACAGATCATTTGTGTTTGAGCAAATATTGTCAAGCACTTGTAACGTATGGTAAAAATTATCTTTATGCCCCTTGCCGTCGATATAATCAACTCCAAAAAGCGCAACCATTTGGGGAAAGATCTTATGCAATAATCCTGTATCAAAAAGATAATTAAAACCTATAGATGGTTTTGGCGATAGAATGATCTTATTTAATTCATCGGTAATACGTTCCTGCGAAATTATCCCGATGCGATCTATGTTGCTTTTTATAGCAGCAACTGCACTTTCGTCTATTTTGAAATCCAGTTGCGTAGCAAATCTTATGGCGCGCATCATACGCAGAGGGTCATCAGAAAAAGTCTCGATGGCATTTAGCGGGGTTTTAATTAATTTTTGATCCAGGTGCTGCAATCCGCCAAAGGGGTCGAGCAGTTCGCCAAAGGTATCCGGGTGCAGGGATATTGCCAGTGCATTAATGGTAAAATCGCGGCGTTTCTGGTCATCCTCCAGCGTCCCGTTTTCTACAATTGGTTTCCGCGAGTCTAAACGGTAGGATTCTTTCCTGGCGCCAACAAATTCTATTTCAAGGTCATTATACTTTAGCGAGGCCGTACCAAAGTTTTTATAAACGGCCAGCTTTACCTTAAGTTTTTTTGCAACTGCTTCGGCAAAGATAATGCCGTTACCAATAACTACAACATCAATGTCTTTTGATGAGCGCTTTAAAAAAATATCACGTACAAAACCGCCAATTACATACGCCTGGATATTTTGTGTGGACGTAAGCTCAGATAATACTTTAAAAACAGGATGTTGCAGATGCTGCCTCATGTGTTTGTAGCGCTTTACTTTATTTATTCGTTATTACCCTTTAATAGTAAATGGGAAATTGCTTTTTATTTTCTTAAAAATTCAAACTTGCCATCGGGCGCAAGGCGCATTATGGTCGATGGCGTTTTTATTTCCATACTTTGCTGGTCTATATCTACCACATAGTCTACTCCGTTTATAATTTCTTCATCTATCTGAGAAAAATATTGGGGTGAGGGTTTACCGCTTATATTGGCAGATGTTGATACCAAAGGTTTGCGCATGCGTTGTATCAATTGCTGGCAAAATGGATATTTAGATACACGGATACCCACGCTGCCATCACTGCTGATCAAGGCAGGGGAGATGTTTCTTGCACCCGGCATTACAAGGGTAAGCGGGTTTTCTGCATATTCTATCAAATCATAAGCCAGCGGATTTACATCGCTGATGTAGCTTTCCAGTTTATTTTCCGTATCCAGTAAAATGATCATACTTTTACTTTCGTCACGTTGTTTTAACCGGTAAATCTTGTTAATTGCCTCGGTGTTAGTGGCATCACAGCCAATACCCCAAATGGTATCGGTAGGATAGAGGATAATGCCGCCTTCCTGCACAACTTTTAAGGCTTTGGCAACTTCTTCTTTAAGCATAGGGCAAATATACACGCAAAGCATCAATGATCTGTAATTCCTCTATCAATTGCATGCATTTTGGTACATCGTACAGTTTGCATGTATTATTTACACAAGGTTCGCAATTAAGTTTGCCGTACCTTAATACCGTAAGATTTTGTTCGTTATAAGGGGCCGTGTTATGCTCATTTCCTGCACCAAACAAGGCAATTACCGGTGTGCCCATGCTATTAGCGAGGTGTGCGGGGCCAGAGTCTGTGCTTAACATTACCGGCGATGCAGCCATTAGGACACATAAGCTTTGCAAATCTGTTTTACCTGCAAGGTTCTCAATGCGATCCTGATTATCCAGGCTATTCAAAATTTCGGCTATGAAAGCAGCTTCTTTTGGCGAGCCAATAAAAGTAAGTTTTGCATGTTTATAGGTATTGGTAATAAGGTTCACCACGCTTTTTGCTTTTTCAACCGGCATCCTTCTGGATGAAGCTTCAGAATTAAAGTTGACAAGTATCCTGCCTGTTTTCGTTTTAGAATCCGGTACGCTAAGCCAAACTTTTTTTTCGCGTACGGATAGCCCGGCAAAATGGCTTAGTAACGATAAATATTCATCAACACGATGCAGGCCGCCAGGCTTTTGATAAGCGTTGGTAAGAAAAAATATGCCGCCTTCTTTTCTAAAACCAATGCGTTTTTTTGCCCTGGTTGCCCATAGCATTAAAAGTGACGACAATGAAGCTGGAAGGTTAAAGGCAAGGTCATAACCCTCGGTGCGGAGTTTTTTGCCGTATCTATACACCCCGCTCAGTCCTTTATATTCTTTTTTTGAAAATGTGTGGACTTTATTCACTCCGGCAATAAATGGAGAAATGCCGACTAATTCTTTTTTGATAATGATATCCAGGTCAGCGTCGGGGTATATTTCCTTCACCGCGTTAATAAATGCAGTGCTCATCACTCCATCGCCTAACCAGTTGGGTAGCCTTACAAGGATCTTCATTTTTTGGGGAAATCAGGATTGAGATATGCTATTTGAGGTAAAAACTTACCCGGGCCGCATATCTCAATATCTTATAATTTACCTAAACAGCAACGTTGTTGTCGCGCAGGGCGTCGTTCAATGAGGTTTTTTTATCGGTAGATTCTTTTCTTTTGCCGATGATCAGCGCGCACGGTACCTGATATTCGCCGGCAGGGAATTTTTTAGTGTACGACCCTGGGATAACAACGGAACGTGCAGGCACAATTCCTTTATATTCTACAGGTTCGGCGTGGGTAACGTCTATAATTTTTGTAGATGCCGTTAAAACAACATTTGCGCCTAAAACCACTTCAGATTCCAGGTGTACACCTTCAACTACAATTGCTCTTGAACCCAAAAAACAGTTGTCTTCAATTATAACAGGTGCAGCCTGTATCGGCTCCAAAACACCTCCAATGCCAACGCCACCGCTTAAGTGAACATGCTTGCCAATTTGTGCGCATGAGCCAACAGTTGCCCATGTATCAACCATGGTGCCTTCGCTCACATATGCGCCAATATTTACGTACGATGGCATCATGATAACGCCTCTTTCAAGGTGCGCACCATAACGGGCTATTGCATGCGGCACAACACGAACGCCGGTTTTGGCGTAATCTGTTTTCAGACGCATTTTATCATGAAAAACAAATGGGCCTACTTCAATTTCTTCCATATGCCTTATAGGGAAATAAAGTATAACGGCTTTTTTGATCCATTCGTGGGTATGCCAGCGTGAGCCAATCAATTCTGCAACGCGTAATTCGCCTTTGTCAAGCTGTTCAATAACAGTTTCAATGGCTATGATATATTCATTATAGTTAAGCAGGTTCCTGTCTTCCCAGGCTTCTTCAATTAGTTTTTTGTGATCTTGCATCAGTGAATAAAAATTTAGGCAAATTAAATAATTTTAGATGAATTTGACCGTCCTCAGGGTCAGCTAATGTGTAACTTATATTTAAATAAGGTGCATTAAGTTGATTTTTATAAATATTTGTAATTTTGAACATAGATATGCCAGAGAAGGAAAAGTTAAGAATAGATAAATATTTATGGGCCATAAGGGTATTTAAAACCCGTACCCTGGCTACAGAAGCATGTAAGGCAGGCAGGGTAAAGCTGGACAGCCAGAACATCAAACCCTCGCACGAAGTAAAAATCGGTGAAACTTACCAAATATCAAAAGGCATTGAACGTAAGGTTTTAAAAGTTACCGGACTGCTGGAACAACGTGCAGATGCAAAGACCGTAGTCGGTTTTTATGAAGACCTTACACCTGTTGAACAAACACATGCATTTAAGTCAATGTTTCATAGCCCCCTGTTGAAACGCGACCGCGGAACCGGAAGACCTACTAAAAAAGACCGCCGCGAAATAGACGATCTGAAAGACGATTTCTTTGATTAATCGGCAACTGCTTTCAGTTCTTATTCATTGACATTAAGTTTTTTTAATTTATCACTAATATGTTTTATCGTTTAAGAAAAAATCATATTTTTGACGTATATATTATAAGATATATAACCATACCTTATAAAAATTAATATTATGCAAAAAAACTTTACTACAGGTCTGTTTAATTTTTATTCAATTTAGTTCACAGTTATTTAAGAAAAAAGAACAACGTTTTGTAAACAAAGCGTTAAGCTTTAAGTTGAGTGTTAAATGATAAACAGGCATACTACTTTTTTCAAAGCATTAAACCTAACAACTGATTATATTATCCTTAATATAAGTATGATATCTACATACTTTATTGAGGATAAAGCTGCTTTATATTGGTCTACAAACAGGCGCTATCTACCTATTGTTCTGGTTTTTAATTTGATTTGGTTATTGTCTGCCAACATAATGGGCCTTTATGAAAAGGTATTAAACAAAGACTCTATTAAAACTTATCAGGTTGTAATTAAAACCTATCTTCTTTTTTTAAGCTTTATTTGTTTTACGATTCTCATTTTAATAGGTACCGATGCTTATTTTATAACAAGGCAATACTTATTTTATTCACTGGCTCTCTTTGGATTTTTACTTGGTTTGTGGAAGCTTATTTTTCTTATACTCCGCAAAAGCGAACGAAGATCACTTATTGACAAAAGGGATGTAATTATAGTAGGCGCCGGTCGCATTGGGCGCGATCTTTTTAACTTTTTTCAGCAAAATCCGGATTCTGGATATAATACAATTGGTTTTTTTGACGATAACCCTATCAATCTTTCAGAAAGCGGCTTGTATTTAGGCAGCACCAACGATTGCATGAACTATGTAATGGCTAATAAGGTAGACGAAATTTTTTGTACGCTGCCGGTTGCCCAGTCAAAAACGATTGAACGCCTGATGCTTGATGCAGATAAGCATCTTATTCGCTTTAAGTTTGTACCTGAATATTTTGACTACGCTAAGAAACCAACTTATATTCAGAATTTTGGGCATATACCAGTAATTTCCGTGCGTGCAGAGCCGCTCGAAAACTTGCTGAACAGAATGATTAAAAGGCTATTTGACATAGCTTTTTCAATGTTTATCATAATTTTTGTTTTTAGCTGGTTATTCCCCATCCTTGCGATTTTAATTAAATCAGAGTCGAAGGGGCCTGTGTTTTTTACACAGGTAAGATCAGGTCGCGATAACAACCCTTTTAAATGCTACAAGTTTAGGAGCATGTTTGTGAATAACGACTCTGATAAGAAGCAGGCAACCCGCGGCGATAAGCGTATAACCAAAATAGGCGGCTTTATGCGCAGAACCAGTTTAGATGAGTTGCCTCAATTTTTTAACGTTTTAAAAGGCAATATGTCTGTAGTAGGCCCACGTCCTCACATGATAAGCCATACCGAGCAATATTCGCAATTGATCGACAGGTTTATGGTAAGGCACTTTCTTAAACCGGGAATTACCGGCTGGGCACAGATAAACGGCCTTAGAGGTGAAACCAAAACCGTAGATGCCATGTTGCAGCGTGTAGAAGCGGACGTTTGGTATCTGGAAAACTGGTCTTTCCTGCTTGATCTTAAAATTATATTCTTAACCGTGCGTAATTCGGCAAAGGGTGAGGAGAATGCTTTTTAAGTTTAGTATACAGTTTTGTTTAGTTCAGAACGTTCCCAAAGCTTAAAGGCCCCCTGCGCTTCGTCCCTAAGCAGTTGTATAAACGGAACCTTTCGCGAATCCATTTTACATTCCAGTTCTTCATAAATCAACTTATCGTCAAAGCCAATTGCCGCTGCGTCTGCTTTTGTATTGGCATAGTAAACCGTATCTATATGCGCCCAGTAAATAGCGCCCAGGCACATAGGGCATGGCTCGCAACTGGTGTAAATTTCACAGCCGCTTAAATCAAACGTTTTTAATTTTTTACAGGCTAACCTTATCGCAGATATTTCAGCGTGGGCGGTTGGGTCATTGTTTACAACAACCTTATTCGCACTCTTGCCCACTACCTTTCCATCTTTTACAATCACGGCACCAAATGGCCCGCCTGCAGACTGTTTAACATTGGTTTCAGACAGTTCAATGGCCATGGCCATATATTTTTCATGATCTGGTTTGTACATATTGCTAAATTAAAAACCCCGGCTGCGGGCCAGGGTTTTAAAAATTTGTTTTATACTGTAAAGCACAGTATACTTATTTTTTGTCTTTAGTATAAGCGTCGTTAAGTCTTTTCACAACGTCAGTAGTTACGTCTAATGTCGAATCGCCATATATAACAGTTGGGTTAGCTTTAGAATAAGTTAAGACCATTTTGTAGCCTTTCTCTTTAGCATAAGCTTTAATTATATCGGCAATTTTATCATAAACTTTGTTTGCCTGGGTAGCCTGGTCGTTTTGGAACTGGGCGCTTGCATTTTGCTGATAACCCTGCAGGTCCTGCTGCTCGCGTTGTAAACGCTGCTCGGTAGACTGGCGCTGATCAGCAGACATAGTTCCGGCATTTTTCTGGTATTCGCTAACTTCACGCTGAAAAGCCTGTTGCCTGCCGCCTAAGTCGCTTTGGGCTGCTTTGCCTTTATCCTGCATGCTTTTGGTTACGTCTTTCGCATACTCGTATTTTGCCAGCAAAGTATCCTGATTAACGTATACTATAGTTGCTTTATCAGGAACAACAACCGGGGCTGCCTTTTCATCTGTTTTAGGTTTGTTGCAGGCTATAATGCTTGCTGATAATAATAAACCGAACGTAACTTTTGTTAGAGTCGAAACCTTAATTCCCATTTTCTTAAATTGATTGCCGGTGTACACGTACACAGAATATTTTTACTTTTTTTAAATTTTCACAAAGATATACTTTCAGTGCAAGTATCCTAATGTTTTGTATTTGCCATGTTTGTATAGTGGCATATTTATTAACATTGGCGGTAGTTTGGCTTTAAATAAGTAACTTTGAAGGTTATTGTTTTAGCATAAATATGAGCGAAGAAAATCAGGACAAATCTAATTATTCAGCAGATAATATACAGGTTTTAGAAGGCTTGGAGGCGGTTCGTAAGCGGCCGTCCATGTATATTGGCGATACCGGCGTAAAAGGCCTACATCACCTGGTATATGAGGTTGTTGACAACTCGATAGATGAGGCGCTTGCCGGCTATTGCGATACCATTAAAGTAGCTATCCTTCCGGGCAACGGAATATCCGTTCAGGATAATGGCCGTGGTATCCCAACCGGTATCCATACAAAAGAAAAAAGATCGGCACTGGAGGTTGTAATGACCGTACTTCACGCCGGTGGTAAATTTGATAAAGATACTTACAAAGTTTCGGGTGGTTTGCATGGTGTGGGCGTAAGCTGCGTTAACGCGCTTTCAACACATATGAAAACAACCGTTTACCGCGAAGGCAAAATATTTCAGCAGGAATACGAAAAAGGTAAACCGCAATATGATGTAAAGGTGATTGGCGAAAGTGACAAAACTGGTACAACCCAGTTTTTTCAGCCCGACCCGGAGATTTTTACACTTACCCTTGAATATAAGTTTGATACGCTTGCAGCCCGTTTGCGCGAATTGGCGTTTTTAAATAAAGGTATCAGGCTTACCTTAACAGATGAGCGTGAAAAAAATGCAGACGGATCATTTATAAGTGAAGAATTTTTCTCAGAAGGCGGATTACGTGAGTTTGTAAAATACTTGGACGGTACCCGTGTTGCCATGATCCCCGAGCCTATTTACGTGGAAGGGATTAAACAAGGCATACCGGTAGAGCTGGCATTGCAGTATAACGATACCTATTCAGAAAATGTGCACTCGTATGTAAACAACATCAACACTATTGAAGGTGGTACACACGTTGCAGGTTTTAGAAGAGGCCTTACCAGGACTTTAAAGGCGTATGCCGATAAAGAAGGCTTGCTAAAGAACATGAAGGTAGAAATTACCGGTGATGACTTTCGCGAGGGCTTAACGGCGGTAGTATCTGTTAAGGTTGCCGAGCCCCAGTTTGAGGGACAGACCAAAACCAAGTTGGGTAATAACGAGGTAATGGGTGCCGTTGATATGGCCGTGGGCGAAATTTTAGGTAACTACCTGGAAGAGCATCCGCGCGAAGCCAAAATGATTGTTAACAAAGTGATCCTCGCGGCTACTGCCCGTGCAGCTGCACGTAAAGCCCGCGAAATGGTTCAGCGTAAAAACGTAATGGGTGGCTCTGGTTTACCGGGCAAGCTATCTGATTGTGCTAACAGCGATGCCTCACTTTGCGAAATTTACCTGGTAGAAGGTGACTCGGCGGGTGGTACTGCCAAGCAGGGCCGCGACAGGGAGTTTCAGGCTATTTTGCCGTTAAGGGGTAAGATTCTTAACGTAGAAAAGGCTATGGAGCATAAGATATATGAGAACGAGGAAATAAAGAATATGTTTACCGCCCTTGGCGTAAGCATTGGTACGCCGGAGGATGATAAAGCGCTTAATTTAACCAAGCTGCGCTATCACAAGATTGTAATCATGACGGATGCCGACGTGGACGGTTCGCACATTACCACGCTGATCCTTACATTCTTTTTCCGTTACATGAAAGAGTTAATTGAGTACGGTTATATCTATGTCGCTTCTCCACCGCTTTACCTGGTTAAAAAAGGTAAGGAGCAGGAATATTGCTGGACAGAAGAGCAGCGCGATACCGCTGTTCAACGCCTTAAAGGTGCCGGTAAAGAAGACAGCGTACACATACAGCGTTATAAAGGTTTGGGTGAGATGAACGCAGAACAGCTATGGGAAACAACCATGAACCCTGCAACCCGTACTTTAAAACGCGCAAGTATTGAAAACCCAGCAGAATGCGACCATACATTCTCTATGCTAATGGGCGATGAAGTAGCCCCTCGTCGTGATTTTATAGAGAAGAATGCTAAGTACGCAAGGATAGATACATAGTATCAACTTTAAATTGATAGTATAGTGAACCCCGTAAGTAGTTAACCGCTATTTACGGGGTTTTATTTATGTTCGATAAATTAAATCAAGGCGGTGAAGCATAGGTTTAGATTTGTATTTTAGCCCAAAGTAATTTCTGATGTTTTTCTTTTTCTCAAAGGTACTGCTCATTTTTATCCTGCCGCTTACCTGGATTGTTGCCTGTTTATTAATCGCTGCATTTGTTAAAAAGCCGATTTTAAAGCGAAGGTTTTTTTTGAGTGGCTTAGTACTTTTGTTAATTTTTTCAAATCCATTTCTGTATAATACGTTTACAAATCACTGGGATGTACAGCCGTCAGCACTGCCTGCAAATAAAACTTATAGCTGCGCAATAGTATTAGGTGGCTTTAGCTCTGCCGACCCGGATGGGCATGGTTTCTTTAATGGTGCTGCAGATAGATTCATAGAAGGTTTACGCTTAATTGTTACACACAAAATTTCACATATATTAATCTCCGGCGGTAATGGCGATTTAAGGCCTGGTTCCTTTCGCGAAAGTAGTTGGGTAAAAATGCAATTGCTGCAATTCGGTGTTCCGGATAGCTGCATTATTGTAGAACGCAACAGCCGCAACACCTTGGAAAATGCGGCCTTTTCAAAAAAAATATTGGAATCAAAGCACCTGGCTGGTCCTTACATATTGGTAACCTCGTGTTTCCATATGCGCCGTTCGCTGCTTATATTTCAAAATGCAAATATGAACGTTGTGCCTTTTGCGTGTAATGTTACTTCTGCACGAGCACAATTTACTCTTGATCAATTCCTTCCGGATGCGGTGGTGCTTGGCGGATGGAATACCTATATCAAAGAGCTTGTAGGTACTTTAACTAACTTTATCAGGTGGCATATTTAGCCACAGAAAATGTTTGCTTTAAATTTACAACCTCCCGTTCAAATCAACTTAAATGGTTATTTTGGGCGCTTTAGATTCAAGTTGTAATTATCTGTTTTATAATAAATGACCTACTGTTTAGGAATAAAAGTTAAAGAAGGCTTACTTGCCATTGCCGATACGCGCATTACATCGGGTACTGATACTACCATCAAAAAAAAGGTCACCATAGAGCAAAAGGATCATTTTTCACTTTTTATAATGACAAGTGGTTTACGATCTGTGCGTGATAAAGCGCTTGTTTATTTTAACGAGCTGATGGAAACCACCGAATATAATAAGTTGTACAAAGCCGTAAATGCATTTGGCGAACAAGTAAAGCGGGTAGCCCAGGAGGATAAGGCAGCGCTTGAAAAAGCCGGATTTAAATTCGATCTGAATACAGTGATAGGAGGGCAGCTGCGCGATGACGAAGAGCATAAACTATTTCTTTTATATCCCGAAGGTAACTGGGTAGAGTTGGGGCAGGGTGCTCCTTATGTGATCATTGGCAATTCTGGGCATGGGAAGGCTATCCTTAACCGTATCCTGGACGAAAATTCAAGCCTTAAGCTTTCTCTCAAAACCGGCTTTCTTTCATTCGATTCCACACGGGTTAGTTCTAATAATGTTGATTTCCCTATCGACGTGGTGCTGTACAGAAAGGATAGCTTCCACATCATTGAAAAGCGTTACGAAAAGAAAGATCTGGAATATATTTCAACCCAATGGGCCGAGGAATTAAAGGCCGCTTTAGGGCATATATCTGAAGACTGGATGGATGCCGCTTTTGACAAACTGGACTAAATACTGAGTTCAGTTATTTAAAAGCGTTTAAGGAAAATCTTTTCGCCTTCAAATTGTTTACCATAAACATTTATCAATAACACAGCATAATGAAATTTAACGTTCTTGCCGAAATGGAATATACGGCTTCTGCCCCCGGCACTTTGATCCTTAATATCCATGCACAAAGAACGCAGCACCAAACTATTATCAGCGAAAACTTTACTATTGAACCTTACATAAAAACGGAAGAGATCTCTTATCAGAACAACAATCGTTTATTAAGGGTAGAAATTGAACAGCAGCAGAATATCAAAATGAAATATGAAGCTGTTGTTGATACTTGTTACGAGATAAAGGAACTGAGCCAGGTTGACGAAACGCCGGTTGCCCAAATGGATCCTGGTGTTTTAAAATATCTTTATCCCAGCAGGTATTGCCAATCGGACAAGTTATACCGTTTGGCACATAATCTATTTGGTTATATAGATCATCCTTTTGATAAGGTAATAGCCTTAACCGAATGGATACACCTGAATGTTCAGTATTTAAGCGGATCTACCAATGCGCAAACATCAGCTTTTGACACTGTTACCGAGCAGGCAGGGGTATGCCGCGATTTTGCTCATCTGGGTATAGCATTGTGCCGGGCGCTTACCATACCTGCGCGATATTTTACCGGCTACGCTTACCAGTTACTACCGCCCGATTTTCATGCCTGTTTTGAAGCTTACATAGGCAACGAATGGATTTTGTTTGATGCTACCAAACTGGTACCGCTTAATGGCCTTGTTAAAATTGCTACAGGCAGGGATGCAGCTGATACAGCCATTGCCAATATTTTTGGCGACATTTTGTTCACCTCCATGAAAGTAAGCTGTGAACTTGCGCAGGACGGTTTTGAACCCTTTAAAAATGAACAGCCCCAGTTAAGGGGCATATCATATTTGTAAACCAAGAAATTTGAGTAATTCTGATTCAGTAGCTTACATCTGCGCAGAGAAGCTTAATTCCGGATCAGTAAATTCTTTTTTGACGTCGCGGGCAGATTCGAACTGCCGTAAAGGGTTTTGCAGACTCCCACCTATCCTCTCGGTCACGCGACTTTATTTAAAACTATTTAATCACTTATACATGCCGAAGAGGAGGTAGTATTACGTTATCTTTCCCCGGTTTAACGGAGCAGGAGTTAGCACCTTTTACTAAACTTAAGTACCGGTTTGTGTTTTATGTAAAAGCTTTCAGTTTTTTACTTTCAACAACACCCTTTACTCATCAGTACAGGTTGCTAAGACTTCAAAGGGCCTTTCCCTCAGTCTTTCTGGATAAGTGCATCAACAAAAGAACGATTTGCTGATACAAACATACATATAAAAACTATAAATCCTATAGACTTTATATTTATTTCATTGTTGTTTTTATAATTGGCTACAAATCAGTCATAAAAAATAATTAAATGAATTGTATTATGCTGGTTTAACCGGGCTGCCTGTCCAATCGGTGGCAGGGGCCAGCCTTTCGCCTTTCATCACCAACGATAGTGCATCAATGTTGGTATCATCGCCCAGTTCACTGTCGTATAAGATGATAGTACCCGAACCTATGCTGGTGCGCGCACCTATCTTAACGTAGCCAACTTTCATCACCCTGTCTTCAAACAGGTGGGTTTGTGGTCCGCAATCGGTATTAAGGGCTGCGTCATCACATATGGTTACCATATCAAACTCTGTAATATCGGTAGTGTTCATAAAAACACGTTTACCGGTTTTTACACCCAGCAGGCGCATTATCACAGGTAACCATGGTGTACCCTGCAAAAAGTCGAGCAAAAATGGAATGGACAATGCTTCATAAGTAGAAGTAATTGCTTCACTTTTCCAAACACCCCAGCTCCACATAGGCATTTGTTTAGGTTTGTATTTGCCTACAAATACCCATTTAAGCAGCACGGTTAATAAAAACGCCGGGATACCCATGTAAAACAGGTAGTAGAAGGGGAAATAAAGAATTATTTTCCACAATGGTTCTTCTGTAACCAGGTCGTGTCCGTAGGCAATAAATAAAATAGAGCAGCATATAATAGCGCTTTCCGGCAGTATGATCCTGATAAATTCTACTATACTTCTTCCTATTTTTAAACTTATACGCGGATGGATGGTCAACTCCGCAGGGAAAGGGTTACTTTCCTGCCTGCGCGGCAGCGGGATAGCGGGCGAGCCAAACCAGTCTCTCGCATCGCTTGCAGCCATCTGCTGCTGGTCTGGAGGGGTAGAAAGCACGCCGATAAGCATATTGCTTTTTAAATGATAACCTTGCGGTATAAGTGCGCTGTTGCCAACAAAACTGTTATTTTCTATGGTTGTATTCTCCAAAATCAATTGCTGTGCACGCACATCGGCTTCACCAAGGGTAACCGCATCGGCAACAAAAGCACCATCGCCAATTGACAACAGGGGATGGGTTACGCTGCTGGCGGTGGAGATCTCTGTATCCTTACCTATGTGCGCCCCTAAAGACCTGAAGAAACCTGCCACGTAAACGGTAGCATAAATAGGGTGCAGCACCACCAGGCTTAACGACATTAGCTGATCTGCAAACCATTTGCGTACATAAAACATGCTGTAAATTGGATAGCGCCCCGGTTTAACATCCCGCTGTAATAAGCGTGTCAGCAAAACCGTTTCTGCAGCAAAAAGAATAATATAAACCAATGCCAGCAGCGGTGCGCCTATCATATAGGTAAAATCATAATCATCGGCTGCGTTATCCAGCTTGTTGATGGTGATAATGGTTGGCAGTAAAGGCAACAAGATGATGAAAGGAAATATGAGAATGAAGAGTCCAAAAATCAGCTTGTACTTTCTGCGGGTAGCGGCAGACACCGGTAAAGGCTGCGGCAAATCATCAACCGACCTGGTTTCTTTTAATTGAGCCGGGCTTCCCTGCCATACCTCGCCCTGTTTAATGGTTTTCCCTGCCGGTAAAAAGCTAAGATCCTGCAATTCACCCCAGCCCTCCATAGTGCTATCGCCTGCTATAATGGCGCTGCTGCCTATATAAGCATGATCCCCCAAAGTTACACGCCTTAATTTTAGCATGCCATCTTCAACGTAGGCATTATTAATGGTTGTTTTTGAGCTGATGCTTACATCACTGCCGATGGTAATAAGGTCCTCAGCCCCGAAGGTAAAATCACTTACCTGCGCATCAGCAGCTACGTTCATACCAATGGCACGCAGATAAACCGGGTAAAGGGGTGTTCCGTTTAAAAATTGTGCAGGCAACAGGCGCTGCATCGCTTTAACAAACCACCAGCGAAAATAATATGTGCCCCAAAGCGGATAGTCGCCTTCTTTCATTTTTCCTATAACCAGCCATTTAGTACTGATACACAGCACCGTGAAAATGGGCGGTATAAACGAAAACAATAACAACGATGTCATAATAGAGTAGATGACATTGTTGGTTTCCTGATCTATATAATAATACCCCAGGTAAGGAATAAAGATCTGGAAGGCAAAAAGCCCATAAATAACCAATAAGGCTACTGTTTGGGCTGCCCAGCAGGTGATGTGCCTTATCGCCGGCACTTTATTAAAGATCCTTTTTGGTTTTTCTTTTGCTTCGGCCTTTACACTCCAAACGTCTATCAATTTGCTTAAAGGGCGGTTAATATAAACGTCTTTAAGCGACGCGTTTGGCAAACCTGCATCCCTGCGCAACTGCGATACAAAACCGGCTGCCAGCAAAGAATGGCCGCCCAGGTCTGTAAAGAAATCCATTGAAGGATCTATGTTACGGTTTGGAAAATTGCGGTTTAAAACAGCCATTATCCTTTCCGACGCAGGGGCATTTAAATCAAGCGTTTCTGCCGCACTATTTAGTTCGACCGATAAGGAAGGCGGTACCGGTAAAGCTTTACGGTTAATTTTTCCGCTGGGCATGCGGGGCATCTCCGGCAGTACCATAATTGCAGACGGCACCATGTATGAAGGTAAGCCTTTTGCCAGCTCGGCGCGGAAAACGTTTTCTTCTATGCAGGTTAAACCCTCGGTAACTACATAGCCAACCAAATGTTCCTGCCCGGCCCGGTCTTTTTTTACGGCAACGGCGGCAGAACGAACGCCCGCTATGGCATTTAATTTAGATTCTATTTCACCTAACTCTATACGATAGCCTCGCAGTTTTATTTGATCGTCCAGGCGGCCGTGCATATCAACACTTCCGTCGGTATTGATCACAGCGATATCACCGGTACGATAAATTGTTTCACCCGGTAAGGTTGTCATTGATGCAGGCTTTGCAACAAACTTTTCTTTGGTAAGCAGAGGTAATTTCACATAGCCCGATGATACGCCCGGGCCGGTGATTACCAGCTCGCCTGCTTCGCCCATAGGCAAAATGTTCATGGTCTCATCAACCACGGCCAGGTTGTAATTAGGCAACGGCTGGCCGATAATGATTGGATCGCCGGGCTTAAGGGCTGCCATGGTTGCAGTAACCGTTGTTTCTGTAGGGCCGTAACTATTAAAAAACGAAATCCCTTCCTTACTCCATTTGGCAAGCACTTGCGGCGTACATGCCTCGCCACCGGCATTTACCAGTCTTAATGATGGCAGGCTGTCTTCCATTACGGCAAGCAGGCTGGGCACCGCATGTAAAATGGTTATGTTCTCTTTTTTAAGCGTGTTGCTGAGTTCATCTATTGCTTTTGATGTGGTGTTATCTGCAACCCACAAGGTGGCCCCTGCAAAATAACTGATCCAGGTTTCTTCGCACCACATATCAAAAGATACCGAGAATCCCTGGTATACCTTGTCGCTTGGCTTTATCCCGATAACGGTTTGCTCTGAGCGTATTAAATGACAGATTTGTTTGTGGCTGATGGGAATGCCCTTTGGTTTACCGGTACTGCCCGATGTATACAATACATAAGCACAATCATTGGGCGACGGCCCGTTTGGTAGTTGGCGGTTCCCGGTGGCATAGCTTTGATATGCAGGGATAGTTAGCATTGGGCAATCTACATTAAGCTGTTGCATGCTGAAACATGCGGCAGCGCTCACTTCCTGTAAAATTACCTCTACACGCTCGGCAGGTATTTCACGGTCTACCGGTACGTAAGTGCCACCGGCTTTAACAATTCCCAAAATAATTACATGGAGTTCTAAACCGCGCTGCCACCAAACGCCGATAGCCGGATTTTGCCCCAAACCCCGGTTAACAATATAGGCAGCAACATCGTCGCTCCATGCGTCCAGTTGTGCATAGGTAAGCGATTCTTCATGAAAAATAAGTGCGGTTTTATCTGCGTACTCCTGTGCCGATTTGCGAAAAAGTGCAGGTAATGTATCTTCTTTTATCAGGTCCGGACGGTTAGCCCCAAGAACAATGCTTAATTCATTCATAAAATATTCTCAAATCCGGTTTATGTGCCCGATATATAGTTTTTTCTATTACATCCAATGGTAAACATTGTTTGTATATCTTAGATAAATAAAATGATATTAGTTTAGTTCATTAATAAAATTTATCCGTCTGCTTAAACAGTGTTTATTGAAGCGGCAATTATAAAATAAAACGGGTTGCAATATCTGTAGCTATTTTATCTTTTCGGCAAGATGTTTCACAAATTCATTACTTTTATACAGCCTTAAAGCATTCATATTGATGAAAAAACTATTTCTTTTAATTTATATTACAGCGGTTTCAATTGGTTTTGCTTTTGCCGATACCACATCTATGGCCATCAATCATTTTGAAATAAAGGAAAACCCTTTTGCAAAGAGTGAAGTAGCCATAGTAGCAACCGACGGCATGGGAAATATTAAAGAAAACGTTACCGGTGTTTTTAACTTTACTATGAATGGCTTTGAGCAGGAAATGTCTTTTGATAAAGGTACTGCCTTTTACCACCATAAAATTGACCGCTCAACCTTTCTTTATGCCAAGCACAACAACGAAAGCGGCAGCCACGGCATACTCTATTATATATATAAGCACGATGATAAGTTAACGCCCTTTCATATCAGCGCTATTTTGTTGCTTGCCATACCTTGCGGCCTGTTCTTACTGGCATATATGTTCAGGAGGTTTATTATCATAGCCATTATTATTTTTGGAATTTTTATTTACTTCAATTATCATAACGGCCTAAGCGTGCCTACTTTTTTTGAAAGCATTATCGATGGCTTAAAGAATATTTTTTAGCATCATAGGTAACAGCCTACAGTTAAAAAGGACTTTTTTCAACCTTGATGCCTGCAGGAAGTGTAAACTTGCTTGCATCTAATTTTGAAGGTATAACTTCTGTAGCAATGCTTATCATGGTAAGCTTGTCATTATCGATAATAATTTTTAAAGGTAAAGCATTGGCTTTTGCCAGGTAAACACTCCAGTTACCGGCGGCATGTTTAGCATACAGCTTATTGTCTACCACAAGCCCTGCGTTAAAATAATATTTTTGTATCCCGCTTTTGCAGGTCATAACGAGTTCGTCGCATTTGTAACCTGCCACTTCAGTTACGTCTCTGTTTATTTCTACATTTATAACTGAATCCTTATTTATAGCTGCATCATTCCAGAGAATAGATTCTGAGCTGGCAAATTTATTATAGATCTTGTTATCGGCATTTATATAAAGCTGCCACACCACAAAAGTGCCATTACTTTCTGACTTGTAATTACCACCTTTTATAAAGTAGTGCTGCGTGTTACCCATCATAGCAGAAAGCTGTTGATCTGCCAGAACAGGAATTTTACTTTTAAAGGCATTTTGATAGATAACTTCCCCCTCAAACGCCTGGCCAAGTGCACAATGGCTATATAAAACAGCAAGGAGAAAAAATAAAAGCGAGACTCTTTTCAAAAGATTTAAATTTAAATGAATCATAACATCGGGATCTAACAAAATAAGTGATTTTTTTAATGGTTTAGTATTGTATTAAGTAAGGTTATAACACGAGTTTAGCTTTCATTATTCATATTAATTGCAATTTTTGGAGACGCTTAATTGCAACTTCTGTAAAAATAAAGCAGGAGTAAAGTTTTTTTATTTAATGTAAAACAATTTCCAGTATTTTGATATTGTGCTATCAAATTGTTTAACATTATGGAAAAGTTAGTTATATTCAGATTGTTTCTTTGTTTTCCGTTATTTGGATTTGTGTTGCCTGATGCTGGTTTTTTATTAGCAAATAAGCCCATAAATGTTCCTCATGAGCATTTAGTTGTAGAGGCAACTCTTATATTTATGATTTCCATATGCTCGTTACTGATTTTCGTTAAAAGAAAACGCGATCACAACCGCGATATAAGTAATACTCCTGCATATTGATTCCTGTTATACGGAACTGATCTGGTAGCAATACCAGGATTTAAAGATTTTACTTAAACCAATTTGGTTTTAGTAAAATCTTTTACACGCCGTTAACAATTCTTTAATTAAATTTGCACAATCAAAGCAAATCAAAATCGACCACTCCTTTACCTACTAATAACACCTGTTATAATTTTTTTCCGGTTGTTGCCGTTAGTTATTTAATTAATACATTAAAGCGCACGGGCTGTATAATTTTATTTACATAATCAAAACTGTCCGGTAAAACTACTATTCAGGTAGGAATTCGCATTATTTGCCCTACTAATTATTTTTAAAGAAGATGAGACAACTTAAAATAACCCAATCTATTACAAATCGCGAGTCACAATCGCTTGAGAAATATCTGCATGAAATTGGAAAAGTAGATTTAATTACGGCTCAGGAAGAAGTGATACTTGCGCAAAAAATACGTGAAGGAGACCAGGCTGCGTTAGAGCGTTTAACCAAAACTAACCTGCGTTTTGTGGTTTCTGTAGCAAAACAATACCAAAACCAGGGTTTAACCCTTGGTGATCTTATAAACGAAGGTAACCTTGGCTTAATTAAAGCGGCCCGCCGTTTTGACGAGACCAAAGGCTTTAAATTTATATCTTATGCCGTATGGTGGATTCGTCAGTCTATCTTATCTGCTATTGCAGATCAGTCGCGTATTGTACGTTTGCCTCTTAACCAGATCGGTTCATTAAGCAAGATCCACAAATCAGCATCCAAGCTTGAACAGCAGTTTGAACGCCAGCCTACGCCCGAAGAATTGGCAGAGGATATGGAAATATCTGTAGAAAAGCTTTCAGAAACAATGGAGAATGCAGGCAGGCAGGTATCTATGGATGCACCTTTCGTTGCCGGCGAGGAAAACACCCTACTGGATGTGCTTCAAAACAGCGACCCTGCAACTGATAATGATCTGATGACTGATTCCCTGTCACAAGAGATCAAAAGCTCGTTAAGCATACTTGCCGATCGCGACCGTGAAGTTATTGTTCTGTTCTTTGGCCTTGGTGGTACAACTGCCCATTCGCTCGAAGAAATAGGTGAGAAATTTGATTTAACCCGCGAACGTGTTCGTCAAATAAAAGATAAAGCACTGATGCGCCTTCGTCATAACTCAAAGGCACAACTGCTTCAATCTTATTTATAATATAAAAGGTAAAAAAACTTTAAAAAGGTCCGGAGAATGAATATTCTTCGGACCTTTTTATTTTATTGCAAACCTGCCATTTAGTCTCTGTTTATGTTGTTAGATACCTTTTGTAAATTTTAGGGCAAACAATTTTTGCGCATAACGTTTTTAAACTTACAGACAGACCCCTACAGCTGATGTTTAAAAAATTACTTTTCTTCATAATTTGCCTTGGGCTTAACCGCGCATACGCACAATTTAATGATACCACCCATTACCATGTAAATTTAAATGCCACCGGCTCAGTAAACGAGACCGACGGGGTTGGTACCTATTTGCTTAATAATGCCCTTAATATGGGCTACAAAAGCAAAACGTCTACCTTTAATTTATCTAATACCTACGTTTATGGCAAGAGCAATAAGCTATTAACCAATAATGATTTTTCATCAACGCTTTTCTATAACCTTTATGAAACCATCCCGCACTTTTATTACTGGGGGCTGGTTAATTATAACACCAGCTACTCGTTAAAAATTAATAACGAGGTACAGGCCGGTGCGGGAGGGGCTTACAGCGTTTTAGACAAAAAAAATGCCTACATAAATTTAAGCGACGGTGTTTTATACGATAAAAACGATTTAACTAATTTAAATTATCATACTTACCGAAACTCTTTCAGGCTACAGTTGCACTTTAATATAAAAGATATTGTTACGCTGGATGGTACCCATTTCCTTCAAAATTCCTTTTCGCGCGGAGATGACTACATTGTAAAATCTACCACCACCCTTGGTTTAAAATTGCGTAAATGGATAAGCCTTACAACAACTTATACCTATAACAAAATGAATATTACGCATAGCGATAATTCCATTTTTACTTATGGTGTTGCAATTGATAAATACTTTTGATTATTGCGCGCGCTTCTTAACCGCAAATTTTCTGGAAAAAATATTAAGTCGCAGCGCCCGGGAGGCCAGCAGTCTGTTATGCCTTGCCAGCACCTTACCATTTTTTGCACCTGCAAGGCCCGTACCCGCCACGGTAGTAACCACGCCCGCAGGCGTTATTTTACGAATAAGATTATTGTTTGAGTCGGCTACATAAACATTGCCCGCTGCATCTACTGCTAAACCAGCAGGGCCGTTAAAAGATGCTGCGGTACCTGTACTGTCAACCGCGCCCGCTGTACCGCTGCCCGCAAGCGTGCTTACCGTGCCATCGGGAGTGATCTTCCTGATCAGGTTGTTTACCGCGTCTGATACATAAATATTATTGGATGCATCGGCAGCTACGCTATTTGGGAAGTAAAAAGTTGCTGATAACGCACTTCCATTTGCAGCCCCGCTTGTTCCGTCGCTTGCTCCCGCAAACAGGCTTGCAGCGCCGCTTTGGTTTATAGACAAGATATTATTATTCAGATAATTAGCTATGTAAATATTCCCGTTGGGGGCTGCTGCAATACCGGTAGGATCATCAAACAGGCCAGTTTGTAAAGTATCAACACCGTTGCTGGCAAATGTGGTTACCTGGCCATTACTGATTTTTCTAATCTGGTTGTTCCCGGCATCTGCTACATAAAAATTTCCACTTGCATCTATGCTGATGCTTTCGGGACTGAAAAAAGCAGCAGAAGCTATCGGTCCATTCACCAAACCGGTACTATCACTTCCCGCAAAGGTGGTAACCACGCCCGATGGGCTTACCATCCTGATCACGCTGTTTCCGGCATCTGCTACGTAAACATTCCCGCTGGCATCTGTAGTAATGCCTGTAGGCTGGTTAAATGCCGCCAACGCGCCGGTTGCGTTAATTATTCCTTGCGTGCCGCTGCCTGCAAGTGTACTTACAGTGCCGTCGGTACTTATTTTACGGATCATATTATTACCATAATCTGCAACATAAATATTGCCAGACGCATCCAGCGCAACACCCGATGGGCTGTAAAATGAAGGTAATGTGTCCATCGCTGCAACAGTGCTGTCACTGCCTGAGCTGGAAGTGTTTTTATTATGGATGAAATCTTTTTTGGTACATGAGGAGGCTGCACATACAATCATAAGCGCACCTGAGAAAAAGAAAAGGAAATTTTTAAAGTAAGCAGATCTCATTTATACAAAGGCAAAGCGTAAATGCCGTTAACTAACGCACTATCACTATCTAAATGTATAAATTTATGAGTGGCAAACACCCTTTTAATTTTAAATAACAGTAGTATTTAAATTAAAAAGTATAGTCATATTAAAACGGCATGCCTATGCCAAAGTTAAGCTGCAAAAAGTTGTAGGTATCGCCGCTGTTATCCGCCTTATAATTGGCTTTAAAAGAGCCAGGGTTAAACAATTCGTTAAAGTGATCTATCAGTACCCACTGTTGCGATCCGTTAAACTGCGGGTCTTTAAATTTGAGTGCAGCGTCCAGCCTGAAAACGAAGAACCCTAAATCGAAACGCAAACCGGTACCAATGTCCATTGCCGATGATTGTAGAATATTGTTAAGCCTTATTTCGGAATTTATTTGGTCTGGTTGTTTATGCAGGCGCCAAACGTTACCTGCGTCTATGAACAATGCACCTTTTAATTTCGTTCCAAAAAAGTCGTCCATTAATTTGTAACGATACTCTATGTTAGAGATGATCTTTACTTCACCAAACTGGTCCAGGTATTTAAACTGAAGCCTTTCGGTATCGCCGGTATTTAATACAGGCGCCCCTGCCGGGGTTGGCGGCCCATAAAAAGTTGCCCTGTTAAACTGACCTGGTCCAAGGGTACGCGGCAGCCATGCACGCATGTCATTTGCGCCACCGGTATAAAATTCTTTTTCAAACACCCAGTTCTGGTCGTTACTATTGCCAAAAGGTATGCCTATACCCGGGTTTAACCTGAAAATGAACTGTTTTTCACCACCCAGGCTGCGATAGATTCGCAGATCGACTTCTGCTTTGGCATATTGTGAAAAGGCGCGGCCACCCAAAGTACGGGCACCGGTAGAGTCGCGATGGGTGTTTAGCAAGTTAGCAAGCAGCGCAAAGGTGTTACCGCCTACATCGGCGCTTCCCCTAAAATAAACGAAGTTAGAAAATGAGTTAAGCTCTATGGCATTATACTGGAAGGTATACTGGCTCCCGGGAGTGTAAACCGTACGGCCAATCAGTTTTATGTATGAATAAAGGTCCTTTGATAAAAGATCGGCTCGGGCAGCAGAATCTATTACACCGCGCGAAAATTCAAAGTAAAATGGTGTAATGGTGTGCTGTTTACGTGCCGTTTCATAAAAATCGTAAGTGATAGAGTTGATAAAACTGGTACGGTGTACAAGGTCTTTTTGGTAAAAAAGCTGGTAATTGGATGAAAGCGTGGTATGTGGCACACCGAATTTACCTAACAAAGGAAAATTAAAAGGCGACAAAATAGTAGGAAAGATCAAGCTACCACCAATACGCAGGTCCTGGTTTTCTATACCGTTGGGGTTAAGTTTATCATTACCATTATCAAATAAAACGCTCCAATTGGTTTTTATCTGCAAAATAGCGGCACCTTTAAACACATTCCTATCGGTAAAAGTATTGCCAAGGTTATAACCGTAACGGCCACCGTTAAACAGAAACTCACCTTCTACACGGTCGGCCATGCGTTTTAAAGGTACTATATCTATCTTGGAATCAAGCCTGTGGGTACTATCCGGCAGTTTTGTATAAACAGGGTTGGGAACGTTCCTGAATACGTTTAGTTCAGACAGGCGCGAGGTTGTAAGTATTTGCTTATCCACATCGTATAACTGGCCTTTGCGCTGGTAAACGTAGTCTATTACCGTATGCGGCCTGAAGCGATGTGAAAAGTCTACATATCTGAACTGCGAATCTACCTGTATGGTATCAGCTTTGCCCTTTGTAGCGCCCTGGCTGTTGGCAATGGTAATAAGCGTGTTGTTAATTGTATAAACCGGGTGCGATGTTTTGCCTGCCGGGTTGTCTATCGTCATCTTTAAATCTACCACGCTGCTTCTGAAAGTAGAATCGTAAGTAAAGGTGATGTATTGCCTGTAAAAGTCGAAGTAACCGTTACGCTTCATTACCTGGTAAAACTCATCGCGGTCATAGGCAAGGCTGTCCATATCAAACCTGCCGCCGGGCTGTACATGTGAAAAACGCTTACGGTTAACATCGTAAAGGCCTTTCACCTTTTTATCGTAAATGGTATCCTCAATTTTGCGGATGCGAAACATGGGGCCTTCAACCGCCTTGAAGGTAAGAGAAGCTTTTTTCTTTTTTACAGCGATGCTATCGGTTACCTTCGCCTTCAGGTACCCTTTGTTTTGCAGAAACATTTCTATCTGCGTACGTGAAAATTCTACCAGGTTACTATCCAATATAGCGGGCGGCTCGCCAATGTCTCTTTTGCCGTTTTTACTGAACAGGTAATAGATCTGCAGGTTTATTACGTTATTAGGCTGCTGCTCTTTATCTACATAAGTTAGCGCAGCATCAGAAAATTCCTTATCAACTCCTTTAATATATAACTTGCGTACCAAAGCCTGGTTGCCCTTGAGGCGCCTTGTTAAACTACAGCCCGAAACTATAAAGAGCAGAAGAATACTTAATATTGTAAGGCAATAACCATAAGGTTTTATATATGCTTTCAAAATCTCAGATCAGTTTATTAAAGTCATTACAACAAAAAAAAGAGCGCCGTGAAAATGGCTTATTTTTGGTTGAAGGCTTTAAATCAGTTATTGAATTTATTAATTCTGCTTACCGGATTGAAGCGGTTTATTATACCGATTCATTTGATCCAAAAATGCTCAATTTATCCCAAAAAATAAACTTATATAATATTTCTGTTACGGAAGCCGAAAAAATAAGCAGTTTGAAGACCCCGCAAGAGGTTATAGCGCTTGTTCACATACCCTTGCACCCACCATTGGAGGGCATTAATTTAAGAGATAAGTTCTCGCTTGTTTTAGACGGTGTGCAGGACCCGGGCAATATGGGCACCATCATCCGTACGGCAGATTGGTTTGGTATTCAAAATATTATCTGCTCGCCCGATACGGTAGATGCTTTTAACCCTAAAGTAGTGCAGGCCAGTATGGGTTCGCTCTCTCGCACCAATCTGTATTATAACGAGTTGGAAACTGTTTTGCCAAATTTAAATCTACCGGTTTTTGGCGCTTTGCTGGATGGTGAAAACATTTACGAAACCGAATTTGGGAGTGAGGGCCTGATAGTAATGGGTAATGAAGGCAATGGTATGCGGCCCGAAATTGAGAAGCTTATCACAAAGGCGGTAACTATTCCGCGAAGGGGTAAGGCAGAATCGTTGAATGTAGCCATAGCTACCGCGCTGTTTTGTTCAGAACTAAGCCGAAAAATCATTTAATAATTTTGTTAGCCTGCAAATAATTACTATTTTTGCAACCTTGAAAAATGGTCGGGTGGCCGAGTGGCTAGGCAGAGGTCTGCAAAACCTTTTACAGCGGTTCGAATCCGCTCCCGACCTCAGGATTAAAAAAATTTAAATTACAAAGACATGGGTGTTACTCGTTTAAAAAGAAAAGACAGGAAAAATAAAACTACTTCACGCCTTGAAGTACAATTTTTAAAGTTAGCTACTAACCTGGAGCCAGGAAGCCGCTCTGCTGAGCCAAAACACAGCCAGATTGCTAAAAACAACGCAGCTTTAGCACAGGCAGCTGGTAAATAAGACTTATTAGCTTATTGTTTATTTTATAGATATTGAATCCCATGGTGAATAGCCTTGGGATTTTTATTTAAAAGGTATTTGCTTATTGAGCCTGCTTGATCAGAATCCTTTGATCGACCTTTTTAAAGATCCAGGCGAAAAGAACGCCCGTTAGTGCGCCATATATCGCTCCTCCAATAACATCGATAGGGAAATGCACGCCTACATACACCTGCGCAAAGCAAATGGTGCCTGCCCATAGTATTCCCCAGAACCATACCCACCGCCAAAAAGGAGAAAAGATCAGTATCATAAAAATGGCCATTGCAAAATGGTCTGTAGCATGTGTAGAAGGAAAGCTATACCCTGTTCCGCACCCCACACGGCTAATATCTGTTTTTGAGACAATGGTGTCCCTGCAAGGCCTTGTTCTTGCAACCAGCGGCTTAATAATGCTTGCACTTGTAAAATCTGCAAAGCCTGCCGATAGGGCAATAAAAACAATGATCAGAAGACCCCTTTTTTTAAATTTCCAAAACGAAAAGCCTACGATAAACACATAAAGCGGAATCCAGAATTTAGGGTTACGCAGATAGGGCATAATCCAGTCGAAAAAAGGATTTGCCATATCATGGTTTATAAAATAAAATAAATGCCGGTCGAGTTGTAGCAAAAAATCAGGCATTGGCTTTTACCGGTAAATTGTGTTGTGCATTTATAGTTATTATTCAGCTTTGACCACGATGGCAACGGGATCATCAAACCGCATTTAAACAGTTTTGGCAGCATTTTATTGTAAGCGGCCCAAATATAGAACATTAAAATGATGCGCTAAAACAATGTAAGTGTATAAGGCTTCGTTTAAATATTTTTATTTTTGCGACATAAACATATCAAACCTTGACATTAATTAAATCAATATCCGGTATACGTGGTACCATAGGCGGTGCAGTGGGAGAGGGCCTTACACCATTGGATATAGTAAAATTTACATCGGCTTATGGCACCTGGGCCGTTAAAAGATCCGGTAAAAACAAAATAGTTATCGGTCGCGATGCGCGTATTTCAGGCAGTATGGTAAACAGTCTTGTTACCGGCACCTTGCAGGGGCTGGGTATAGATGTGGTAGATCTTGGTTTATCGACCACACCAACTGTAGAAATAGCGGTGCCATTGGAAAACGCCGCCGGTGGTATTATATTAACAGCCAGCCATAACCCTAAGCAATGGAATGCCCTTAAGTTATTGAATGCCAACGGTGAATTTATAAACGACGCCGATGGCCAAGAGGTATTGGAAATAGCCGAAAACGGCAACTTTAAATTTGCAGAGGTAAATGACCTTGGCAAGGTAAACAGCGATAATAATTATCTGCAGGATCATATCGATAAGATCCTCGCTTTGCCGCTTGTAGACGTGACAGCCATCACAAAGGCTAATTTTAAAATAGTAATAGATGCTGTAAATTCAACAGGCGGAATTTTTGTTCCGGCATTATTGAGGGCGCTTGGCGTAAAAGTGATACATGAGCTTTACTGCGAGCCGGATGGCAACTTCCCGCATAACCCGGAACCGCTGCCCGAAAACCTGGCGCAGCTTTCAAAAACCGTATTGAAGCAAAACGCCGACTTAGGAATTGCCGTTGACCCGGATGTTGACCGGCTTTGCTTTGTTTGTGAAGATGGCAACATGTTTGGCGAGGAATATACACTGGTAGCCGTTGCCGATTATGTTTTAAAAAATAATAAAGGTAATACGGTATCAAACCTGTCCAGTACCCGCGCCTTACGTGATGTTACTGAAAAAGCAGGCGGCGAATACCATGCAGCCGCGGTAGGCGAGGTAAATGTGGTAAATAAAATGAAGGAAGTGAACGCCGTTATTGGCGGCGAAGGCAATGGCGGGGTTATTTATCCCGAATTGCATTACGGCCGGGATGCATTGGTTGGTATCGCATTATTTTTAACACACCTGGCAAAATTTGGTAAAGCGGTTTCCCTGTTAAGAAGTACATACCCAGGTTATTTTATATCAAAAAATAAAATAACGCTTACACCAGAGATGGATATTGATGCATTGCTTAAGAAAGTAGAAGAAAAGTACAAAAAGCAACCCTATACAACTATCGATGGCCTGAAGATAGAATTTGACAAAGAATGGGTACATTTGCGCCGTTCAAATACGGAGCCTATTATTCGTATTTATTCGGAAGGTAACTCTGAAACAGTGGCTAATAATATAGCCAACAAAATGATTGCCGATATAAAGGAAATTTTAAAGCTGAACGACTAATTAATTGGTTTTAGATAAGCAGGTATAGCTTATGCTTATTTGTGTATCAACAAACTACTAATAAATGTATTAAATAATATGCGTGTTTATTTAGATAATGCTGCTACTACGCCCCTCGACCCGGAAGTAACCAAAGCTATGGTACAGGTGTTGGAAAATACTTTCGGAAATCCTTCATCTATTCATGCTCATGGGAGAGAGGCACGCACCATTATTGAGAAATCGCGCAAAACAATTGCAAACCTGCTGGGTACTTCGCCTGCCGAGATCTTTTTCACATCAAGTGGTACCGAGGCCGATAATACAGCCATCCGCTGTGGTATTATCGATCATAATATCACACATGCCATTACCAGCCGCATAGAACACCATGCCGTGCTTCATACCTTTGAGGCATTGGAAAAAGCGGGTATCATCAAATTGAGTTTCGTTAATATTGATGCAAAAGGAAATGTAGATTACAATCACCTGGAAGAATTGCTGAAAACCAACGAGCGTAGTTTTGTTTCCATTATGCACGCCAATAATGAAATTGGTACGCTATCAGACATGGAAAGAATCGGCGACCTATGCGAAGTTTATAACGCCATATATCATTGTGATACGGTGCAGACCATGGGCCATTACAAACATGATTTAAGCAAGCTAAAGGCGCATTTTGTTGTTTGTTCTGCACATAAATTACACGGGCCTAAAGGAGTTGGCTTTTTACATATAAGCCACCGAATTAAAATAAAGCCATTTATTTATGGCGGTGCACAGGAACGCAATATGCGTGGTGGCACTGAAAATATCTACGGTATTGCCGGCCTTGCCAAAGCGCTTGACTTGGCTTACGGCGAAATGGAACAGCACCGGCAGCATATACAATCACTTAAAACCTATATGATGGAGCAGTTGCAGGAAAACATTCCCGGTGTTGCCTTTAACGGTGAAACCGATGCCGATAAAAGCCTTTATACTGTGTTGAATGTACAGTTCCCGGAAATGGAAATGGCAGATATGCTGCTCTTCAGCCTGGATATTGCCGGTATTTCCGCTTCCGGAGGCAGTGCTTGCAGTTCGGGTTCTGATATAGGATCTCATGTACTTACCGCTATCGGCGCCAGCACAACAAGGCCGTCAGTTCGCTTTTCATTCTCGAAATACACTACAAAAGAAGAAATTGATTATACAGTTGCCAAGGTAAAAGAACTTTGCCTCGTAAATGCTTAGTAATCTGTTGCCAGTTGTGGGTTGTCTGTTGTGTGTTTTCAGTTGCCAGTTGGCGGTTTTCAGTTGCTAGTTTTTAATTACCAGTTGTGTGATGCGAATACACTTTTATAATGATGAATGTATTAATGAGCCGGCAATTCCGTAACCGTTGACACAAGAGACAATACACCTCACAACCGGCAACCCCCACAATCCGCCCCCTTTTTAGTACATGATTCTTCAGTTTGTACAGCTTTTGGCGTATGGAAATTAAATTTCAGTACAGGAAATTATTTGGCATGGATATTGGATTTGTTAACTTATAATAAACTAAAATATCATGAACTCAAATAATCAAGAAAACTGGAATAATGAGGAACGTCCGGAACGTTATCGTCCGAATGAAATTCCTGAGAAAAGAGAGTCTGAACAGGAAAAATCGGGTTACCCGCACGAAATAGAACAAGAGCAACAGCAGGATGGAAGTAACGCTTCGTACAGCGAACAAGTAGATGTTACTCCGCCTTCAACTCCCGAATTTCCAAAGGTAGGTATAGCTGAAACAGATTTCAGACCAAGCAATCATGGCCGTACAACCGGCAGAATGATTAGCCACGAACCTGGAACCGAAAATAATTTATAAGCGGTAATCCGTTTCTTTTATTGAATATACTACAGAAAGGTTATCATAAAAGATAGCCTTTCTGCTTTAACACTTAAATAAAACATTATGAATACCGAAAATGATCGTCTGCATAAAAAGATAGAAGATGATAAGGACGATGCCACCAAGCCGTTCTCAAATGCAGAAAAAAGCAGCGCTGCTGAAATAAACCGTGGCGGCGATGCAAAGAGCCGTAACTTTTTAGGCAAAGATAATACCGGAGAAGAGGGCCCGAACTTTAAGAAGAAAAGTAAAGAAGTAGACGGGGATACCGGTCAAAATGCCGGTGTTTTCAAATAATCGGCAGAGTAAGTTCTGCTAAAAATAAAAGAAGCAATCTCTATAGAAATTTAATTTTCTAACCGGGATTGCTTCTTTATTATATTGAAACTTAAAAAGGTTAATTTGCCATCATCTTCAGGAACGACGAAAGTTTTTCCTTCATTTCGCGGCGGTCTACTATAAAATCAAGAAAGCCGTGTTCCTGCACAAATTCTGCCGTTTGGAAACCTTTAGGGAGGTCTTTCTTGATAGTTTCTTTAATAACCCTTGGGCCTGCAAAGCCTATCAATGCACCCGGCTCTGCAATATTAACATCGCCAAGCATAGCGTATGATGCTGTTACACCACCGGTAGTAGGATCTGTTAATAAAGAGATGTAAGGAACCTTAGCCTGCGACAATAAAGCCAGTTTAGCCGATGTTTTAGCCATTTGCATTAATGAAAATGCAGCCTCCATCATACGCGCACCACCCGATTTTGAGATCATCAGGAAAGGAATTTTGTGTTCCAAGCTATAATCTATAGAGCGTGCGATTTTTTCGCCCACTACAGAACCCATAGAACCGCCAATAAAATTGAAGTCCATACAGGCAATAACCAAATCCTGGCCGCCCATTTTGCCTGTACCAGCTCTTATAGCATCCTTTAAACCGGTTTTAGCCATGGTTTCCTTCAGGCGGTCTTCGTATTTTTTTGTATCCTCAAAATGCAAAGGGTCGCCCGAGTGCAAATCGGTAAATAGTTCTGTAAACTCGTTGTTATCAAATAAAATAGAAAAGTATTCTTTTGAGCCTATGCGCAGGTGGTAACCGCAATAATGGCAAACATATTGGTTTTCAACCTGCTCAGAGTAGTGAAGGGGTTTCTTACATTCAGGGCATTTATTCCAGATTCCATCCGGTGCTTCTTTCTTTTCCTGAGTGGTTGTAATTATCCCTTTAGTTTCACGTTTAAACCAAGCCATATCTGTATCTAACTCTTTCAAAATTGAATACAAAGTAACGAAATATTTTACACATGATAGGTGAGATGTTATAATTGCGGCATTTTAGTGCCAACTTACAGATAAACAGCACAAACTTGATACATTTTGCAAAAAATATGGTTTGCAATGTCCCAAATATCACATCTAAATTATACCTTCGGAGCGCAAAATAAAGCTCATGGAATTAAAAGATTATAAAGGCGTACTGCATGGCGATCAAGTGCAGGAGCTGTTTGAAGCCGCAAAAAAGCACCAGTTTGCTTTACCGGCAGTAAATGTTATTGGAACAAATTCAATAAATGCCGTTATGGAAACAGCCAAAGCGGTAAATTCTCCGGTTATTATTCAATTGTCTAACGGTGGTGCGCAATTTTATGCAGGCAAATCATTAGATAATTCAAAACTGCTGGCTTGTATTCTTGGAGCAGTATCTGCTGCAAAACACGTTCACCTGCTTGCCGAGCATTATGGCGTAGCGGTGATTCTGCATACAGACCACGCTGCCATGAAATTTTTACCATGGATAGACGGCCTGCTTGATCATGGCGAAAAATTCTTTTCCGAAACAGGAAAACCATTATTTTCATCGCACATGCTGGATCTTTCTGAAGAGCCATTGCATGAAAACATTGAAATATCTGCCAAATATCTGGAGCGCATGTCAAAAATGAACATGACTTTAGAGATTGAACTTGGTGTTACCGGCGGTGAAGAAGACGGTGTAGATAACTCTGATGTTGATAGTTCACGTTTATATACCCAGCCTGAAGACGTAGCTTACTCATACAAAGAACTATCTAAAATAAGCCCTCGTTTTACCGTTGCTGCTGCCTTTGGTAACGTACATGGTGTTTACAAACCAGGTAACGTAAAATTACAGCCGGTTATTCTGCATAACTCACAAGAGTATGTTAAAAAGGAATTTAATCTTACTGCCGAAAAACCTATCAACTTTGTATTCCATGGTGGTTCTGGTTCAAGCCAGGAAGAAATAAGGGAAGCTATTTCATACGGTGCCATTAAAATGAATATCGATACTGATATGCAGTGGGCTTTCTGGGAAGGAATTAAAGATTACTACCAATCAAAAGAAGGCTATTTACAGAGCCAGATTGGTAACCCGGAAGGTGAAGATTCTCCAAACAAAAAATATTATGATCCGCGTGTCTGGTTACGTAAAGGTGAAGATACTTTTGTTAAAAGATTAAAATCTGCCTTTGCCGATTTAAATTGCCTGGACGTAAACAGCAAGTTATAATAAAATTAACCGGTACCTTTAGGTAATTACAAGCCTGCCGGTTATAGGTATATAATACTTTTATTATGTGATAAAGATGTCACAAAAGCGCCGATGGTTAAACATTGGCGCTTTTTTTTAGTTTTGTAAGAAAAGTTTTATGACTAATAAGAATAATAAAAATCTATTCGAGCGTTTCGCTAACTGGGCGACAATAGCTACGGGTAGTTCAACTGCCTTTATCGTTGCGATAGTTGTGATTATAGTGTGGGGCGTGACCGGGCCGATATTCAAATATTCGGATACCTGGCAGTTGATCATTAATACAGGAACTACTATAGTTACCTTTTTAATGGTTTTCCTGATACAAAAATCCCAAAATAAAGATTCAAAGGCAATTCACTTGAAATTGAACGAGTTGATAGCCTCACACCAGGGTTCAAGTAACCGAATGGTCGATATCGAAGATCTTACAGAAAAGGAATTGGATCATTTACATAAGTTTTATGTACAACTGGCCAAACTTGCCGAAAAGGAAGACGACCTTACCTGTACACATTCAATCGATGCAGCTGAAGAGAATAACCAGATTAAACTGCAGAATTTGCAGACCAGAAATTCCTATTTAAATGCCCGCACTAAACATAACGGTAAGAAGGACTAACGATCCTGCCGAGCTGGAAAAGATATTTGCTATTCGCAGGGAAGTATTTGTTAATGAACAAAATTGCCCGCCCGAATTGGAATACGAAAATGAAGATGTTTCCAATCATTTTTTAGCTACGGTAGATGGCGAACCTGCTGCTGCCTGCCGATGGCGCAAAACGGATAAAGGGTATAAACTGGAGCGTTTTGCCGTGCTAAAGAAGTTTAGGGGTATGGGTATAGGGCAGGAAATGGTTAAAGCCGTACTGCTCGATTTACCTGCGAATGCCAAATACATATACCTGCATGCACAAATCCAGGCAACAGGTTTGTACGAGAAATTTGATTTCGTAAAAACAGGTCCTGAATTTGAAGAAGCCGGCATATGGCACTATAAAATGGTAAAGGCGTAAACATTTTATTTACGCCTTTAAAACCAATATATTAATAACCATTGCCCAAAAATTAATCGCTTTTTGGGAGATTGGTTTCTTCTGCGACTTTTTCTTTAACAAATTTCCGGATTATTAGTCTGGCGCCGCCATTATATGTTACGTAGCTGCCTATCCAGTTTATAAATACAACTACTTTATTTCTAAAGCCCAGTAACGATACCAGGTGTACAAACATCCATATCAGCCATGCAAAAAATCCCTGGAATTTAAGTTTGCCTAAGTCGGCAACTGCTTTATTTCTCCCAATAGTAGCCAGTGATCCTTTATCAAAGTATTTGAATGGATCCACCGGTTCGCCGTTGATGATTTTTAAAATATTTTTTGCAACCTGGTTTCCCATTTGGATGGCAACCTGTGCAACGCCAGGGTGACCTTTTGGTGTTTCGTCGGTGATCATGGCTGCCACGTCGCCAATTGCAAAAACATTAGGCGTACCGTCTACACGGCAGGCAGAATCTATGCGAATCTTATTACCTTTTACAATTACATCTTTAGATACACCGTCTGGAATGACACCCATTACACCTGCCGACCAGATAACATTTTTAGTTTTTATCGCTTTGCCATCTGCAAATTTTATTTCTGCGCCATCATAGCTTTCAACTTTGGCATTCAGTAATATTTGCACGCCCATATCGGTTAAAAACTTCTGTGCACCTGCCGATGCATTTTCAGACATGCCTCCCAGCGTACGCGGCATAAAGTCTACCAGGTAAACGTTCATGTGTTCTTTATTGAGTTCGGGGTAATCCTTCATCAATATGTGGTTACGGAGCTCTGCAAGGGCTCCTGCAAGCTCTACACCGGTAGGGCCGGCACCAACCAATACAAAGTTAAGGTAAGGTTCACGGTCCTCCTTATTATTTGTTAAAACGGCCTCTTCAAAGTTCTGTAAGATCATTGACCGCAGATTCAATGCCTCGGGGATCGACTTCATGGGCATGGCATATTGCTCAATGTCCTTATTGCCGAAGAAATTGGTAGTTGAGCCGGTTGCTATCACCAGGTAATCGTAAGCTATCTCGCCTATGGTGGTATCGATGGTGTTTTTTTCCGTATTTATGTTATTTAACTCCGCGATGCGAAAACGGAAATTTTTCTGTCCTGCATAGTTTTTTCTGATGGAAAACGCTATAGAATCGGCTTCAAGACTACCGGTTGCAACCTGGTATAACAACGGCTGAAAGGTGTGGTAGTTATGTTTGTCAATCATCAGCACATCTACTGGCTTATCTTCCAGTTTACTGGCTACCTGCAAGCCGCCGAAGCCGCCGCCAACAATTACAACTTTAGGAAATTTAGAATTGTCTTTCGTATCCATTATGTGTCAATTTCTTTATAAAGTTTAAAACATCCCTTTTAAGAATGTTTGCTTTATAAGTAAACAAAAAAAGCCCCGAATGTTCTTCGGGGCTTTCATTTTTATGAAATTATTAATTCCTAATTTATTTCAGGTCGTTTTTTCCAAAATCAATAATAACCGGCGTTGCCACGCAGATGGATGAGTAAGTACCAAAGCATACTCCTATCAGCAATGCGAAAGAGAAACCTCGGATCACATCACCACCAAACAGGAATAACACTAACAGGATAAGCAATACGGTTAATGCTGTAATAATGGTACGGCTAAGTGTATTATTGATAGCGTTATTGATAACTACCTTGGTATCGTCAGATTTTGAATTACTCATGCTTAAGAACTCGCGGATACGGTCGAACACTACCACTGTATCGTTAATAGAGTAACCTATAACGGTCAATATAGCTGCTATAAAGGATTGATCTATATCTAACGAGAATGGCAGCACATCCTTAAATAACGAGAAGAAAGAGAGTACCATTAATGCGTCATGTGCGGTAGCAATCATTGCACCCAAGCTGAACTGCCATTTGCGGAAACGGATAAGGATATAAGCCGATATGATAATGATGGCAAATATTACCGTTAACACAGCCGACTTTTTAAGGCCGTTGGCAATGGTTGGGTCAACTTTCTGTGAACTAACTATATTGGCAGCTGTAATCTGCGTTTTAGGGTTGGTGCTAAGTGCTTTAATCAAAGCCTCTCTTACCTTGGCATCCCCGTTAGGGCTGTTATCGTTGATCAGGTATTTGGTAGTAATACTTAACCTGTCGGCACCAAAGGTTTTGATCTCGTTACCTTCGCCCAGTTGTTTATCGGCAATCTGCCTTACATCCTCTGTAGTAACGTTAGGGTTATTAAACTTCACTACATAGTTGTGCCCACCTACAAAGTCTACACCGTAGTTAAAGCCCTGTGTAACCATAGAGATTAAACCAGCAACGATAAAGGCGCCAGAGAAAATATAGAACCTGAAACGGTTTTTAACGAAAGCAAAGTTTGCGTTTTTGAAGGTATGTGAACTCCATGGGTTTGAGAATTTAATATCCCAGCCTTTGCCCAGCATAAATTCAAATATCAGCCTTGAGATCAACAATGCGCAGAACAATGACGTTACAATACCGATCATCAATGTGATTGCAAAACCCTGTATGGTACCGGTACCAAATATGTACAGGATTAAACCTGTAAGGAAGGTACTGATGTTTGAGTCAAGAATTGACCACATTGCATGCCTGAAACCATCATTGATAGCTATGCGTAATGATTTACCAAGTGCAAGCTCCTCACGCGTTCTTTCGTAGATTAATACGTTGGCATCGATAGAAATACCCAGCGTTAATACGATACCTGCAACACCCGGCATGGTTAAAACTGCACCAAGGCTGGCCAGCACACCCATCAGGAAGAATATGTTTATGATAACGGCAACTACCGCAACGGTACCTGCACGGTTATAGTAAGCAATGGTAAATACAAGCACAACCAGCAAACCTATTAAGCTTGATAATAAACCTGCATGTATTGCTTCCTGGCCTAAGGATGGGCCTACTACTGCTTCTGCAACAATATGAGCAGGGGCGGGCAAACGGCCGGCTTTTAATACGTTGGCTAAATCCTTCGCTTCTTCAACGGTAAAGTTACCAGAGATAGAAGATATACCGCCAGATATTTCATTTTGTACAACCGGAGCAGAGTAAACATTATCGTCAAGCACAATGGCTACAGATTGTAAGTTTTGCCTGTCGGCAGCAGCAGCGGCAGTAACGGTACGCCATTTTTGAGCACCGTCTGAGTTCATTACCATCACAACTTCAGGGCTGCCTTTCTGGTCAACGTCGTTACGGGCATCGTTAATTACATCGCCTGATAATACCGGTCCATTTTCTGCACCTACCAGTTTAATGGCATAAAGTTCAAATGATTTTGTTTTATCAACCGGTTTAACAGACCATAAAAACTTCATGCTTTGCGGGATGATAGCTTTTACCTCGGGGCTGCGCAAGTAAGCATTTACTTTGGCAGTATCCTTAACTTCGGCATGGCCTACAATTGGTCCACGTCCTAATTCAGGCTGGCCATTCTGGCCCTGGTACATCATCGGCCTCAAAACATTAAATAGCGGGAACTGATCGGCAATCTGAGATTTGCTGTTTGCAGCGGCAGCTGATGTATCTTTGGTGCCTGTTTTTTGTACTTTGTTAAGTAATGAAAGCGCACCTTTTGATGCGGTGTCTTTACCGGTTGTAGTTGCTGCTGTTTTAGTTGCAGCGCTTGTAGTATCTTTTTTATCAGCTTTGATCTTGGCAGCTATTACACCGTTAATATTGGTAAGCACCTGGTAAACCTGGTTGTTATCATAAGTTTGATAAAACTCAAGCTTGGCAGAACCAGATAATAATTTACGAACGCGTTCCGGCTCTTTAACGCCCGGCAGCTCAATTAAAATACGGTCTGTACCTTTTTGCAGCTGTATGTTTGCGTTGGCAACACCAAACTGGTCTATACGGGTATTAAGGATAGTGTATGATTGTTGTACCGCAACGCTTGCCTGGTCTTTAAGGTAAGTTTCAACCTCGGCATTGGTAGCGTTAAACTTCAGGTGGTCCTGGTTATCGCGGGTTGCAAATATGGAAGCTAACTTTCCGTTAGGGTTAAGCTTTTCATATTCGTTAACAAAAAGGGTAATGTAATCCGTTTGGCTGGTAATTGCATCTTTGGTTGCAGCCTCAAGCGCCTGGTTAAATACCGGGTCTACGTTGTTGTTAGATAATTTTTTTACCAGTTCGTTCAGTGAGATCTGCATGGTAACGCTCATACCGCCTTCAAGGTCCAGGCCGAGCGCAAGTTCTCTTTGTTTTACGTATTGATAATCATGTTTGAATATCGGATACACCGGTTGTGTAGAAATAGAATCCAGATAGGCCTTTTCCTTCGTAGTATCACCCTTGGCATGCTCCCTTGCATCATTCTCTACTTTGTGGGCCACCCAAGTAAATGAAAGTTGGTATAAGCATACGATTGCCAGTAATATGGCGAAAAATTTAACAACCCCTTTACCTTGCATTGTGAATTATAATATGTAATTAATTAGTTTATAAGCTTTTTTAATAAGACGGCAAATCTAATAAAATTTCCTAAGCATGAAATTTTTAATTAAAACAAAATTAAATGGAATTTGTATGCTTTTGCCTTGTGAGGAGATAGGTATGGAATTGCCCGATCTTTAATATAATTTATTGATAATCAACCACATTAATACAGTTTATCATCATTGAATGAGCTGTCGAATTTAATTTAACTATTTACGCTGGTAAGTAATGAAAGAATAAGGCAGGTTATTTTTTTCATCCGGCTGATGATCTTCACGTGACATTTCTAACCAATCATTTTTATCAATGTCAGGGAAAAAGCTATCTCCATCAAAAAACTTATGAACCACGGTTAAATAAATGCGGTTGGAGAGGGGCATAGCTTGTTTATAGATCTCTGCACCGCCCACAATGAACACTTCGTCCTCGTTTTTACAAAGCGCTATCGCAGCATCAATTGAATCAACCACCTCGCAACCCTCAATGCTGATTGCCTGCCGGGTTATTACAATATTACGGCGCTTAGGCAATGGCTTGCCAACCGAATCAAATGTTTTACGACCCATGATAACCGTGTGCCCGGTGGTAATCTCTTTAAAATGTTTAAGATCATTAGGCAGATACCAAAGCAATTTATTGTCTTTACCTATCGCATGGTTTTCTGAAATAGCTACTATTGAGGAAAGGGTCATTATTAAATTATTTTAGAAGTTATCCAGGTTTTGATTTCATCAAACCTGATCTCACCGGCGCTTGCTGCTATCGTCATTTTGTATTTTTCTTCAAGTGTAGCTTGCAATCTTAAGCCTGCCTTGTTCATCAACAGATATTCAAGCAATACATAGGCTGTTCGTTTATTGCCATCGATAAAAGGGTGATTAATGATAACGCTTTCAAATATAGCTGCAGCTTTTTCGATTGGAGTAGGGTATAAGTCTATACCGTCGAAAGTTGCAAATGGCCGGTTTAAGGCAGCGTGTAATGCTGCCTGGTCTCTTGTACCTCTACTTCCGCCAAATTCATCGATAAGTAAATTGTGTAAAAAAATCGCAATGTCATTGTGTATCATTGAGCGAGTTTTTCAAGCAAGGATCTGTTTTGGGCAATAATTTGTTTTAATTGAAAAACGCTTGCGATATCTACCGATGGGTAATTTTGTAATTCCTTGATAAGACTAAGGAGGTCTTCCAAAGAGTGTTCCGGAAGTTCATCCACTTTTTTCTTTATCTCATACCTTATTTCCGTTACTGTCATAAACAAATTTAACAAATAATTTATCAAACCGCCACTACGCCCTTAATGTGTGGCCATGGGTCATAGTTCTCCAGCGTAAAGTCTTCGTATTTAAAACCGAAAATATCTTTAACGTCAGGGTTTATCTTCATGGTGGGTAGCGGCCTCGGTGCGCGGCTTAACTGCAGTGTAGCCTGCTCCAAATGATTGTTGTAGATATGGGCATCGCCAAAAGTGTGTACAAAATCGCCACAATCAAGGTTGCAAACTTGTGCCATCATCATAGTGAGCAGGGCGTATGAAGCAATGTTAAAGGGAACGCCTAAAAAAATATCGGCACTGCGCTGGTAAAGCTGGCAGGAAAGTTTCCCTTTTGTTTCGCCTTTTGATCTATCAGCCGGTTCAACGTAAAACTGAAACAGGGTGTGGCAGGGTGGGAGTGCCATCTGATTAACATCCGCCACGTTCCATGCAGATACGATAATACGGCGGGAGTCGGGGTTGTTTTTTAGCTGATTAACCACCTGGCTTATCTGGTCTATATGGCCGCCATCAGGAGTAGGCCATGATCGCCATTGATATCCGTAAACGGGGCCAAGGTTTCCATCGACATCGGCCCATTCGTCCCAGATGCGCACGCCATTATCTTTTAAATATTTGATATTGGTATCGCCGGTCAGAAACCAAATCAGCTCGTGTATGATAGATTTAAGGTGAAGTTTTTTTGTTGTCACCAGCGGAAAGCCGTCCTTAAGATTAAAACGCATCTGGTAGCCGAAAACGCTTAGCGTACCCGTGCCGGTGCGATCATGTTTTTGCGCGCCGGTTTCCATCACATGCCTCATCAGGTCGAGATATTGTTTCATCTTGTTGGGTTATTTAAGTTGATTGACAATTGCACTTCGATATAAAAACGCGCAACCTCGATCAAAGATAGATGCAAATAAAAATAATCTATTTTACATATACCTATTGATGTGCAAAAATACAACCGGTGTTAATCATTCTGCTTGCTAACTTTGCAGACAAGGGTTAGTGTTATAACCCTTGTAGATAGCATAATTAACCTGCAACTTAATTGCCCTGATGATCATCTTTCCAAATGCAAAAATCAATATCGGTTTAAACGTAATTGAACGCCGCCCCGATGGGTATCATAACCTCGAAACGGTATTTTACCCGGTTAAACTAAAAGATGCCCTTGAGGTAGTAGAAAGCGATGTGCTAAGTTTTGAGTCGACAGGATTGGAGATACCCGGGCGGATGGAAGACAATCTTTGTGTTAAGGGCTACCACCTGCTGAAAAAGGATTTCGATCTGCCGCCTGTAAAAATACATTTGCACAAACATATCCCTATTGGCGCCGGACTCGGCGGCGGCTCGGCCGATGCAGCTTTCTTTATCCGGTTGCTTAATCAAAAATTTGAGCTGGGTTTGCCGGACGAAAAGATGATGGATTATGCCCGTGCGCTGGGCGCCGATTGTGCCTTTTTTGTAAAGAACCAACCCATGTTTGCTTTTGAGAAGGGCGATGAACTGGAACCCATCAAGCTTGATCTTTCTGATTATAAAATAGTGCTGGTAATGCCACCGGTTCACGTATCTACAGGTGAGGCCTACAGTGGCGTGAAACCGGCACCTGCAAAAGATTCTTTGATGGAGCTTATATCATTGCCGCTGACAGAATGGAAGAAATATATCAAAAACGATTTTGAAATTTCTATTTTTAAGAACCATCCCGAAATAAGAGGAGTAAAGGCCGCCCTTTACGAAGCCGGAGCCATTTATGCCAGCATGAGCGGAAGCGGCGCATCTGTTTTCGGCGTATTTGAAAACACACCCGACTTAAGCCATCTTGAAGAAAATAACCAGGTGTTTTGGGATTTGTAAGAAATTCATGGGTTACGAAATTACAATTACGATTCCATAGAATACCGAATATGTCATCTCCACCATAGGGAGAGGTCTTAGACGCATCGCATGTCGGATAAGCATTGCGGAAACTTTTCATAAAGTTCTTTCACTATCGTTCGAGATGACATAGATTATAAAAAATCAAGAGACAAAATTTCTTGATTCTTGTCTCTTGATTTTCGTTCTTGCCTCTAATTCTCCACTCTTATCTCTTGCCTCTTAATTCTTGTCTCTTGATTCTTGACTCTTGCATCTTGATTTTCGTTACCTCTTATTCTTCACTCTTGCATCTTGATTCTTGGCTCTTGCATCTTGATTCTTGTCTTCAACCCGCCTGCTCAATACCACGCTCTTACACACCCGCGTCTTCACTCACGCCGCGGCTCACACCTTCTACCCAGTCTGTAGCACCATGGCCTTTTGCCACGGCCGTTAATAAGCGGTTGTGAACGATTGTTGCGAATGGCATAGGGGTTTCACTTGTTTGCGATAGTTTGAAGGCAAGGCGGGCGTCTTTAAGGCCTAATTCAGATTTGAAGCCTACCGGCTGATACTTTTTGGCTGCTATCAATTTTCCATAGTTTTGAAAGATGGGTGCGTTGAATAGTGTGGAGCCAAAAAAGCCGGCGATTTTTTCGCGGTCTATGCCGTTCTTTTCTGCAAGTGTATAAGCCTCGGCCATGGTTTCCATTGCCGACATGATCATAAAGTTGCCTGCAATTTTTACAACGTTGGCACCGCCCGCATCTTCACCAAAGTCAATTACGTCTTGTCCCAGTTTTTCAAGTACCGGCTTAGCGATCTCTTTTGCCTGTGTGGAACCCGAAACGCAAATCCAAAGCTTCTTCGCTTCAGCTGCTTCCGGCCGGCCAAATACAGGTGCCGATACGTATAAATTTCCTGCTTGCTTATGGCTGTCTGAAAGTAGACTCGCTGTCTCTGGCGATACAGTACTCATTGAAATGTGCAGGCTGTTTTTCGGAAGACTTTTCAGCGTACCTTCATCACCTAAAATGGTTTCTTTTAATACCTCATCATTTGCCAGCATGGTTATTAAAATTTCCACACCATTAGCAGCTTCGGCTGGTGTCTGGCACTTGGTTACGCCCGCTTCGCCAAGCTCATCTATTTTAGATTGGGTACGGTTGTACACCCTCAATTCGTGGCCTTCGGCAAGCAGATTTTTTGCCATTGCCAGGCCCATGTTTCCAAGGCCTATAAATCCTGTTTTCATATGTATGCAGATTAGTTTATGTAGTCTTTGTCTTCCTGACTTAGTGTATTGGAATTTGTTTTGTAATTATCATCGTGGAGATAATCCTGATCCGGAACTCTTTGTCTTCTTGATGGGCGAATTATAAAAGCTAAGATAAACCCAGCGGTTGTTGAAAGAAACATCAGCAACCACGCCGGCAATAAAAAATGAGTCCATAAAATTTCGACGTTTATTGCATGCTGATTTTCTGATAATATCAAAACAGCGAGTATAAGGGCGACCAATGCAAATCCCATTTTAAATTTCATAAGCTTTAAGAATAACGTATAGCGCAATATCAGGTTTTAATATTGTTTGGAAAAATCAGGCTGATCAAAACTTGTCAAAGTAAGATTGATGCACTTGAATCTTGTTATCAGGAATGAAACTCAAAATCGCTATCGCTGGAGTTTTCAAGAAATTTTTTTAAGCAAAAACCGACAGCCGTTTTAAATGGATACCTCAGAAGAGTTGTAGTTTATCAAATTGAATTTTCGATTTCCATCACAGTTACCACGGCCTGCTCAATCAGGCTCATCAAATCCTCCAAAACCTTTCTGAAAAGATTTTCAAAAAACTTCTCACATGCATGGCGCTTTTAAACTTGACTTTTATAATCTCTTTAATTATAGAATTTCGATACACTAAGTATTTGAAATATTTCAAAAATGTAATAATGAATTTTTTGTTTATATGTGTTACATAATTATATTGATTTAAAAATAAATATCTAATAAAACGACCATAAAATATGATAAATACTAAAAAAGTTAGTTTTTCGATTTTGTTCGGATTGATTTTGTATAAATTATATATTTATTTAAAATTAATAAATAACTGATTTTTAATTATTTAATTTGAATTAGTAATTTTAAAATTGAAATAAATCTTTATAAAATCTCTATATTTTTTCTGTAAATAAGGTTTATCTGTATAAAAATAATTTTGTGGGATCGATACACTTTAATTGAGGTTGAAAATTGCCTCAGGAACGCTTAAAAATAGTTGGGTAATAAGAAAGTGTATATGAAAATGAGGGTGTCTTAAACGGGCTTAAAATGCAATGTATCGTGAACGATGCGTCGCCCCTATTGAGGGTTTTATCTTTAGGATAGTGTAATTGTGGGAAAAAAGGCAGTAGTTGTTATCCGGTTAGAACCTGCTAACAAAAGTGAGTAGGTAAACTCAGGCATTCGCTTGTCGCCTTGCGATGCGTTTTTGGGTAACAGGAAATAGCAGAATAGTGGATAAAATTATCACGGCACCAGCCCAGAAACCGGGCGTCATTTTATTAAGATCACCAAAAAAAATGAAGGCTATGATAATGCCATAAACCGGCTCGAGGTTGGTTACGAGCGCCACACGGAAAGCAGAAAGCTCGCGCATAACATACACACCTATTACATATGCTACCGATGTGCAGACGATGCCAAGGAGTAAAAGATACGCAATATCTGACCTGGTTGGTATGATGGATTTGTTAAAACCATTGGTGGCAAAAAGGAAAATTGTGATCCAAAAGAAAGCTCCCGAAAGTTCATAAAATGCTATCACCTGTGCCTGGTGCTTTTGAACTAACTTGGAATTAAAGATAGAAAACAAGCTTGCAAAAACCGCACTCGCAAGCCCGGTAACGATGCCCTTAGTGTATTGTGTTTCAAATTTGAAAATTAACACGATGCCGAAAACAATTAATATTCCGGCCAGTATTTCCAGCTTTGATATATTTTTTTTATTGATGAGCGGTTCAAAAATTGCGGTGAATAACGTGATAGATGAGAGGCATACAAGTGTTACCGCAACGGTAGATAATTTGATGGAAGCGAAGAATAAGATCCAATGGCCGCCTACAAGAGCGCCGTTTGCCACAAGTTGTAAAAGCGATTTTTTACTTACTCTAAATTGCGATTTCGTAATAAAAAAATATATCAATAAAGACACTGAAGCGATCAATACGCGATACCAAACCAGCCCAATTGCAGGTATTGAAATGAGCTTTCCCAGCGTACCCGTGAAGCCCCAAACCACCACTGTGCAATGCAGTAAAAAAAGGTTTTTGTTAAACGCCGGATGGCCGCTTTTAGCCTCCATTACTTAGGGGCTTTGGTGAGTAAATAATAGCCTACCAAGCCGAAAATTCCGTTAGGAATACAGACAGCGATAATGGGTGGCATGTTTCCTTTTACCGCAAAAACAAATGCAAATCTGTCTACTACAATATAGGTAAAACAAAGAAAAATGCCTATCCCTAAAGGCAGCCCGATACCGCCACGCACTTTTCTGGAGGATATAGAAACACCTATTAAAGTAAGTACATAGGATGATAATGGGTATATAAAACGTTGAAATTTTACATACTCCATTTCTTTTAATGCACCGGTGCCGCGGATTTTCTCCTTCTCAATATTCTTGCTCAGGTCGTGGGTTGACATGGCCGTATATTGGTTATCGTACACAATAAAATCAGTAGGGCGCATGTCTAAAACAGTGTCTTTTGTCTTGCCCTGGCTATTATAATAATGCTCTTTAAGTCCGTTTATGGTTTTAACGGTATAGTCGCGCATAGTCCAAACACGCCTTACAGAGTCATAAACTACGCTGGTGGCCCAAAGCTTTTCCCTCAACTGGTCGCCGTCAAATTTTTCTAAAATAAACTGGTAACCGGTATGAATGCTGTTGTCAAAAGACTGTACGTACACAAACGTATGCTTGTCCAACTGTATGTGAACTTCGCTTTTTGTAGGGTCGTCCCCGTTAAATTGGTGCGAATTTTCGAAGCTGATTTTAAGCCTGTTAGTATAAGGTATAAGGTAAATATTAGCAAAAAGAGATACTATGAATATCAAGGTAGCGCAAACAAAATAGGGCCTTAAAAACCGGTTAAAACTTGCCTTGCCACTCAATATAGGTACAATTTCTGTTTGGTTAGCCATTTTAGCCGTAAAGAAAATTACCGCCAGGAAATTGATCAGCGGCGATAGCAGGTTCATGTAAAATGGAATAAAGCCTGCATAGTATTTAAAGGCAATTTCCTCTATGGTAGAGTGATTTTTAAGGAAGTTGTCCAGGTGTTCTGATATATCAAACACCACGGTTACCACTATAAAAATACCCAAAGTAAACAGGAAGGTGCCCAGGTATTTTTTTATAATATACCAGTCAATAACCTTTAAATATGAATCTAAAATAGCTTTCATTACAGCCTTTGTCCTAATCGGTTTACCATTATACTTTTCCAGTTATAAAACTCACCTTCAATAATTTTTTTACGGGCCTCGGTAACCAGCCACAGGTAAAAATGCAGGTTGTGAAGCGTGGCTATCTGCGCACCCAGTATCTCGCCAGAGTGTATAAGGTGCCTTAAATAAGCTTTTGAATATACCTTGTCTGCATACAGGTCGCTATCATTCTCAATAGGCGAAAAGTCGTTTTTCCACTTCTCATTTTTTATATTGATGATACCGTCTTTAGTGAAAAGCATGCCGTTGCGTGCATTGCGCGTAGGCATAACACAATCAAACATATCTATGCCTAAGGCTATATTTTCCAATATGTTGACCGGTGTACCAACGCCCATTAGATAACGCGGTTTTTGCTCCGGTAATATATTGCACACAATTTCTGTCATGGCGTACATTTCTTCAGCAGGCTCACCTACCGAAAGACCGCCAATTGCGTTCCCTTCACGCTCGTAAGAGGCAATGGTTTCTGCCGATTTTATGCGCAGATCTTTATAGACCGATCCTTGTACAATAGGGAAAAGCGTTTGGCTATAGCCGTATTTTGGCTCGGTGCTATCAAAGCGTTCGCAGCAGCGTTTTAACCATCGGTGCGTCATCTCAATCGACTTTCTGGCGTAGCCATACTCGCAAGGGTAGGGGGTGCATTCATCAAAGGCCATTATAATATCAGCTCCTATAATACGCTGGATATCCATTACATTTTCGGGCGTAAACAAATGTTTAGAGCCATCTATGTGCGAGCGGAAGGTTACACCCTCTTCCTTTATTTTACGTACCTCTGTTAATGAGTATACCTGGTAACCGCCGCTGTCGGTTAAAATAGGGCGATCCCAGCCGTTAAATTTATGCAGGCCGCCTGCGCTTTCAAGCGTATTTAAACCTGGCCTTAAGTATAAGTGATAAGTATTTCCGAGTATGATCTGAGCCTTTATATCATCCTTTAGCTCATGCTGGTGTACCGCTTTTACAGTACCTGCTGTGCCTACAGGCATAAATATAGGTGTCTGTATCGTTCCGTGATCGGTTGTTATTTCGCCCGCCCTTGCCTTTGAGAGTTTATCCTGCGCTGTTAAATTGAATTTCATTTTGAGGATGCAAAATTAACATAATTAATTGTTGTTAAGGCGATAGTACCTGCATTTGCGCAGAAACTTAAAATACCTTAAATATTAAACAGAACGTTCTCTAATGGCATTTTAAAGGTTATTAAGGCTTTTCCACATTTGATACTTGTTTCCACATTTTCAACTTATTGAAATTATATTGACATAAAATGAGCAAATTTGTACCACTATAATTACTGGTTTTGGAAACATATTTACAAGAGGCATTATTTGTTCTGTTCCTGCTTTGCTTTATTATCCAGCTTTATTTTTTACTAACAAACCAGAAGGGGCTTAAAGATTACGTATTAACCGATGATCTCCCTGCACCGGGTGTGCCTATATCTGTTATTATAAGTGCCCGCAACGAAGCTAAAAACCTTTCAAAAAATTTGCCCGCCATCCTGAACCAGAAATATGCGGATTACGAAGTAGTAGTTGTAAACGATTGCTCATACGATGGCTCTGACGACCTGTTATCTGAAATGCAGGAACGCTTCCCATTGCTTAAAGTGGTTACCATAACAGAGCATGATCGTTTTAAAACCGGTAAAAAGTTTGCATTAACACTGGGTATAAAAGCTGCTAAAAACGAGCATCTTTTATTTACCGATGCCGACTGCGTACCTGCTTCAGAGCACTGGGTAACCCGCATGGCATCAAATTTTAATGATAACACGCAAATTATTCTCGGCTATTCACCTTATAACAGAATGCGTAATTTTTTGAACCCGCTTATCCGGTATGAAACGGTTAAGTCGGCTATAAATTATCTTTCCGCAGCATTGCATGGCAGTGCTTATATGGGTGTAGGGCGCAATCTGGCTTATACCAAAACACTTTTTTTTAGTGCAAAAGGCTTTGCGGCTCACATGCATATCCTATCAGGAGATGATGATCTCTTTGTAAATCAAAACGCTACGTCAGAGAATACGGCAATAGAAATTCACCCGGATGCCTTTGTATTTACAGATGCAAAAACATCTTTCGGTGGCTGGTTCAGGCAAAAAAGGCGACACATGGGCGCCGGTAAATTATATAAACGCAAACATAAAAACTGGCTTACTCTTGATGCGGTAAGTGGTTTAATGTTCTACGCTTTGTTTATCGTTTGCCTTGCGTTAAGGGTAGAACCCTTGCTGATTTTAAGCGTATTTTTATTCCGCCTGGTTTTTCAGCTTATAATATATAGCACGCTGTTTAAACGGTTAAATTCAAAAGATATGGTTTGGTATTTGCCGATTCTTGATGTGATTTACTATATTTACTTAAATACTTTTGGACTGGTTGGTGCCTTTTTAAAAACTTCTCAATGGAAATAAATTCAAATTTTACCGAGAACGCAAAGAATGATTTTCACCTGGTGGTTAAAGCACGCCAGGGAGATCAGAAAGCTTATGCCGATCTGATGCACAGGTACAAAGACTCCATATACTTTATGGTGCTTAAAATGGTTAACAATAAGGAAGATGCAATGGATCTTACTGTTGAAACCTTTGCAAAAGCATTTGAAAAGCTGGAAAAATACCAACCTGATTACGCTTTCAGTACCTGGCTTTTTAGAGTTGCAACCAATAACTGTATAGATTTTATCAGAAAGAAGAAATTGAACACCATGTCCATTCACGGTATGATGGACGATGACGGTGAAGAAAAGCAGCTGCAGATCAAAGCCGATGTACTAAACCCCGAAGAAACATCCATAAAAAAGCAGCAGACGCAGGAACTAAAACAGCTGATAGAAAGTTTGCCGCCACGCTACCGTAACCTCATAACACTGCGCTATTTTGATGAACTATCATATGAAGAAATAGCCGTACAGCTTGATTTACCATTGGGTACGGTTAAGGCGCAATTGTTTAGGGCCAGGTATCTGCTTGGAAATATCATTAATCGCTTTAACAGGGATGACATCTGATATTTTATTAAAGTATTTTCCTTCACTTACAGATCAGCAATTACAGCAGTTTAACCAGCTGCCAGATCTTTATAACTTCTGGAATAACCAGATCAATGTGATTTCCCGTAAAGATATTGATCTGCTTTACGAGAGGCACGTGCTGCACTCCTTGGGTATAACAAAAGTAATGAGCTTTTTACCCGGCGAAAATGTATTAGACGTAGGTACGGGTGGTGGTTTTCCCGGCATACCGCTTGCTATTCTTTTTCCTGAAACCCAGTTTTTTTTAGTCGACTCTATCGGTAAAAAAATTAAAGTTGTGACCGAAGTTGCACAGGCCATTAATCTTGACAATGTAAAAGCGAAGCACGACAGGGCCGAAAATATTAATCAGAAATTTGACTTTGTGGTATCGAGGGCGGTAACGCAGCTAAAAGATTTTTACCCGTGGGTAAAAGGAAAGTTTAGCAAGGACTCTAAGAATACATTGCCAAACGGTACGCTTTACCTTAAAGGCGGCGATCTTGAACAGGAAATTATCGAGTCGGGGTTAAAGGTTAAGCAATTTTACCTTAAAAATTATTTTGAAGAAGAGTTTTTTGATACCAAGCAGGTTATCTACATTAAAGCTTAAGTTCATTAAGCCAACCTTTCAATTTAATCGAATCAGCATTTCTGAAACTATTTTTGAACGGGAATCCGCCGCAAAATTTCTATTTTTAGGGTTCTTAAATCTATGTCGCTACATCACCAGGTTGCTTTAACGTTTGTTAGAAATATAGGCCCCTCGCTGGCTAAATCACTCATTAGTTATCTTGGAGGAGCCGAAAATGTTTTCAAGGCATCGCCATCAAAATTGCTCAAAGTACCCGGCATCGGTGAAAAAACCATCAGCCAGTTAAACTTTGATGATGCGCTTCGTGCTGCGGAAAAAGAACTTCGTTTTATTGAAGATCATAAGATAGACGTGCTGTTTTATACTGATGCCAAATATCCCAAACGTTTAAGAAATTGTAACGATTCGCCGGTACTGTTATATGCAAAAGGCAATGCAAATTTCAATGCGAAGCATGTGGTGAGTATTGTAGGTACACGCAATGCAACCGATTACGGTAAGCAATTATGCAGGCAACTGGTAGAAGAGTTAAAGCAATATGATATTGTAATTGCGAGCGGACTGGCGCTTGGTATAGATGTCGCCGCTCATAAAGAGTGCCTTAAAAATAACGTATCTACCGTTGGAGTATTGGCTCATGGATTGGACAGGATCTATCCGGCGCAGCACAGATCAACAGCTGAAAAAATGATTGAAAATGGCGCGTTGCTTACAGAATATCCATCCGGAACGGTGCCAGATCGTGAAAATTTCCCGCAAAGAAACCGCATAGTTGCAGGCATGGCCGATGCTACCATAGTGGTTGAAGCCGGCATTAAAGGCGGCGCCCTGATCACCGCCGAGATTGCAAATTCCTATAACCGTGATGTTTTTGCCTTTCCGGGCAGGGTAGGAGACAACTTTTCTGAAGGCTGTAATTTTATGATCAGGAATAATAAAGCTGCTTTGCTAACCTGCGCGGCGGATCTTGCATATAGTATGGGCTGGGAAAAAGCGGATGTTGCAAAGCCTGTTATTGAACAGTATGTGCTTCCTATAGATCTCACTGCAGATGAGCGTGCCATCTTAAATATATTACAGAAGTACAATACCCCGGTAGCCATAGATGACCTTACCATCCATGCAAACATGCCTACCAGCCTATTGGCTATGAATTTGTTAAATATGGAAATGCAGGGTTATATCAGATCGTTGCCCGGTAAGACCTATTGTGTTTCTTGAAATTTTGATATTGAATAACAACTACTCTTTAGGCGAACTGTAGTATATAAGTTTACCGCTATCGTTAGTTACAAGCGCCCAGTCTTCTATATCAAACTCAATTGCAGCAACAGTGCAGGTGTGTACTTCTCTTGCTTCGCCGGTTAAATAATAGAGTATCTGGCTTACGCCTGGGTTATGGCCAACAACCGCAATAGAATCAAAATTTTCGGGTAACTGATTGATTACCTGCAGCCAGCTTTTTAAACTTGCTTCGTAGATAGCTTTGTTTAAGGTAGGGTCGGGTAAAGAAAAGTGATCTGCAAAAATCTCCGCAGTGGTTTTAGTTCGTAACGCGGGGCTGCTTACGATCAGCTGCGGTACCAGGTCGTTTTCTTTTACACGATCGGCCATGAAGGCAGCATCCTGGATGCCGATATATTTTAACGGACGGTCTATATCCTTCGCTCCGGTTTCTTTTTCTGCTTTGGCGTGCCGTATAAGTAATAATTTTTTCATGGCAATGAATGTTTAAAGAAATATACCTGTTGACCGCGAAAGTTCTGTTCACACCATCACGGAAAGCACTCACAAAATACAACAATATGCTATTTAAATGAAGGCAATTTTATACAAATTGTTTTAATTAGATACGAGGTATTTACCATTAATTATCAATAGTTTAACTGATAAACTGCTTAATTTTGGAGATTATAGCAGCAGGGTCGATATTATTTAAGCAAGCGTAATCTTTTCTAAAACAGGGTTTATTTCCATATACAGAACACGGGCGGCATTCAATATCATCGGCAACTATATTGTTTTCAGACTGTCCGTAACCTAAAAAGCCTGCGTAATAATGCGTAGCGCCCCATACCGATACTACAGGCACCCCCTCTAACGATGCCAGGTGCATTCCCGCCGAGTCCATACTCATCATTACGTCTAATTGCCTGATGAGCAAAAGTTCCTGCTCCATGCTTAAGCGGCGCACCAGTGAGACAACGGTTTTATATTTCGACTCCAATTGCCCACAAATTTCTTCCTCTAAAACAGACCCGCCAAAAAGAAATATTTTAACGTTGCGTTCGTTCAGCGACTGAATAACCGCTTCTGTTTTTTCGAGTGGCAGGATCTTTCCTTTATGTTTCGCAAATGGCGCGATGCCTATCCAGGGCTGCGACTTAGCACCCGCTATACTTTTTACTGCATCGTTTTCAATTATAGGTTTTTGCTCCAGTTTCTGATCTAAATGAACAGGAAAACCAAGCTTACCAAAAACGTCTGCATAGCGTTCAGTTGTTAATTTGAGTGGTTTTAAAACTTTATTGGGATAGCGCGTGAGCATTTTTTTTTCGATACGGCCTTTATCAATGTAAGCGTACTTTAGTCCGCTTAATCTAAAAAGCTTTCTCAAAACCTTGGATCGCAAGTTGTCATGCAGATCTGCAATTGCATCCAAATGTCCTAAATCTTTAAGCTGTTTATATAATTTTAACAGGCCGTTTAAGCCTTTAAATTTTTTATCAATGTCGGCAGGGAAATAGGTGAGCCCCGGGATATCGTCAAAGAAATCTGCAAAGCCGGGTCTTGATACGTAGGTAATTGTAATTTCCGGATTTTGCTTTAAGAGTGCTTTTAATACAGGTACAGTCATGGCTACATCACCCATAGCCGAAAAACGGATAACCAGTATGTGCTGCGGACCAGGCATGTTACTTTTTACTGTTGTACAGTACAGGGTTAAGCTCCGGGTCGTTATACATTTTCATCTGGCGGTATACTTTCATGTATTTGTCGCCGTTTTCAATGTCCTGCAACAATTCGTCTATAGCGAGCGATAGATCAGTTTGCTGCTGTAAAAGAATGGCCAGTTTATTTTTGCGCTGTTGTAAACTGTGTGCATCTACCCCTGTGCGACTGCTTTCCTCACGCATATGGAATATTTTAAGCGCCAGTATAGACAAGCGATCTATGGCCCAGGCTGGGCTTTCTGTATTTATTTTTGCGGACGCCTTAGGCGTTACGTCTCTATAAAGATTTAGGAAATAACTGTCTATATCTTCCACCAAGTCGGTACGCTCCTGGTTTGATGCATCGATACGGCGTTTCCATTTTAGTGCATCTGCCGGTGCGATAGATGGATCGCGCACTTCATCTTCCATGTGCCACTGCGCCGTATCTATCCAACATTTTGTATATAAAAGGTTTTCGAAAGAGCCTGTTTCGTAAGGGTTTTGGTAAACTTTGTCTATATCATTAAAAATATGATAGTTATTTATAGTCTCCTCAAATATCCTGTTGCAGCGCTCACTAACCATTTTTTGCAATTATTGATCTCCTTTTATTTTTTTTATAATACTTGTAGACGAATATCCATCCACAAAAGTAATGGTTTTAACCTCGCCGCCATTAGCTATGACTTCCTTAGCGCCAACAATATTGTCTATACTGTAATCGGCACCTTTAACCAAAATATCGGGCAAAAGATATGAGATAAGATTAAGCGGAGTATCCTCTTCAAAAACAACAATGCAATCCACAAAAAATAAGGCGGCAAGCAAAAATGCCCTGCTGTTTTGATCGTTTACCGGCCTGCTTTCACCCTTAAGCCTTTTTACAGAGCTATCTGCGTTTAACCCAATGATCAATTTATCGCCCAATTCAGCAGCCTTTACCATGTAGGTAATATGACCGATGTGTAATAGGTCAAAAACCCCGTTGGTGAAAACTACTTTTTTGCCAACACCTTGCCAGGCGGCAACCTTATTTTTTAAAGTTTGCAAGTCGCAAATTTTATTAAGCAGTGTTTGTTCTAAATTGTTTCTCATTATGTTTACCTGACTTTAAAATAGATCATCCACCGCTTTACATATTATGTGACCTATCAGAATATGCATTTCCTGTATGCGGGCAGTAATATCTGAAGGTACAACTATATTCAGTCCACAAATTTCGTTCATTTTGCCGCCATCCCGACCTGAAAGACCCAGTGTTTTGCAACCAATTCTTTCGGCCGTTTCAAGCGCATTGAGTATTCCTTTGCTGTTTCCGCTGGTTGATATACCTATAAACAGATCACCCGGCTGGCCAAGTGCTTCTACCTGTCGTGAAAACACATGCTCGTAACCATAATCATTGGCAATAGCTGTAAGTGCAGATGTATCTACAGTAAGTGCTATGCCTGGTAAGGCTTTACGTTCCTTAACAAAACGACCGCTTAATTCTGCTGCGATATGCTGAGCATCGGCTGCGCTGCCGCCATTACCCGCAAGTAATACCTTTTTATTGTTTTGCAAGGTTTCGCATACCAAAGCGCAGGCTTTTTCTATATCATCCGATAACAGTTCAATCACCTTTTTAATTAATTGCTGGTGATCGTTCAGTTCTCCAATAACCATTGTTTTGATCATATTATTTAAGCGTCTGTCTGTTATCCATTTCTTTTACAATATCGGCAATGGTTGTAGTAGCACTGCCTATGTGTCTTATCACTATTGCCGCAGCATAATTAGCCAGTTCACATGCCTCTTCTACCGATAAGCCGAGTGCTATGAAGTAAGCGATGGTTGCAATAACGGTATCGCCTGCACCCGTAACATCAAAAACTTCGGTTGCTTTTACCGGCAACAATTGGCTGCCCTGTTCGGTAACGATAGCAATGCCTTCTTCAGATAATGTAACGATAAGATAGGGGGTACCCGTTAATGAAAATATGGTTTTAGCCGCATTTTCCATATCGGCAGTATTGCTTATTTTTTCTGCTTTGGCGGCTTCAGCAAGCTCCTTGCGATTAGGCTTTATGATAAAAGCACCTTTATATTTTTCGTAATTCAATCCTTTTGGATCAACAATTACTTTTTTACTCTTTTCATTGGCAAGGCCAATAATTCGTTGCGTAAGTGCAGGAGAAAAAAGCCCCTTATTGTAGTCCGACAGGATGATAATGTCGGCGTTATCAATATCAGCGGTAATTTTATCGATAAGCTTATCTTCAATAATTCCGTTAACTGCATCGGTAATTTCCCTGTCAACACGCACCAGTTGATGGCTGCCAACCAGCACCCTGGTTTTTACAGTAGTAGGCCGGGCCTCATCTTTAATGGTAGAACCGGTTTTTACACCTTCACTTTCAAGCATTTCAACCAGTTGTTTACCAGAGAGATCGTTACCAATCACACCCGCAATGCTTACGTTTGCCCCAAAAGCAACCAGGTTTTGTACCACGTTGCCTGCACCGCCAAGCGTAGTAGACTCATTTTTTACATTTACAATAGGTACGGGTGCCTCCGGCGATAACCGCGACGCATTCCCGTAAATATAATGGTCTATCATCAAATCGCCTATAACCAGTATAGACGGTGTTTTTGGGGAAGATTGAAGTGTTTTTACTTTATTAATAAGCATATTTGGCGCCACGGTGATTACGGAATATTTAGTTTGTGTCTGTTACGTTCACCGATGAACTCTTTTTCTCAAAAAATTGTTTGATCTCTTGTGTCGATAGCGCATTAAGGCACTGCTCTTTAAATAATCCACCTTTCCTGGCAGCGAGCAAACCGTATTTAATATCGTTAAAACCTTCTATACGATGTGCATCCGGGTTGATGGACAGCCACACACCTTTATCAAGAGCGTACTGATGCCAGCGCCAATCAAGGTCGAGCCGCAGCGGGTTAGCATTTATTTCAATTACAACTCCATTAGCCGCGCATGCATCAATCACCTTTTTATAGTTGATAGGATAACCATTACGGCTTAGTAACAACCTGCCGGTTGGATGGCCTAATATTGTAGTATGCGGATTTTCTACCGCCTTAATAAGGCGGGCGGTTGCTTTTTCTTCGTCCATCCGCAAATTGGAATGAACCGAAGCAACTATAAAATCAAAGCGTTTTAATATTTCTTCCGGATAATCCAGCGATCCATCGTTTAAAATATCAGATTCTATACCTTTAAAAATATAGAAATCGCTTGTCTTTTTATTCAGGCTGTCAATTTCCTCATGCTGTTGCAACACCCTTTCAATACTTAATCCTTTGGCGTAAAAAGCGCTTTTGCTATGATCACAAATACCCAGGTATTCCAGTTTTAATTCGTTACGGCAGTGGTTAGCCATTTCTTCGAGTGTGTTAATACCATCGCTCCAGGTACTATGGTTATGCAGCGTGCCCTTTAAATCGTGATGATTGATCAGTTTGGGCAGCTTGTTTTCCTCTGCCTTTTTTATAAATACGGTTCCTTCGCGCAGTTCGGGAAGTATGTATTCAAGTCCGGCTTTATTATATACCATCTCCTCGCTTACAGGCTGGTCAATGGTATCAACTGCCTTCCTTAATATCGCTTCAATATGTTCACTATCACCGGTCTGCGTAAATAGTTCCTGATAAAAATATCTTTTTTCTACGCATACAAGCTCAACAGACAGGCCGTTTTCCAGCTTACCAAATATCGACTTTCCTTTAGCCTCCTTATCGCTAATTACCATCGATTGCATTAAAGTGTTAAAGGCTATTTCCTGGTCGCGGCTGCCTATAACAACAATCAGTTTGCTGATTATTTCGCAACAGCGCCTGTACTCGCCACCAAATTGAACCAGGCCCTCAGGGAATAATGCTGTAAGCTGCTCAAAAAGCTGAATAGCTTCTAACTCTATCTGAGCATAAAGAAATTTGCCGTTACCGGCCATGTTAAATTCAATTACTTTGCGTATTTCGTCCTTTGTTTTTAAGCCGAAGCCCTTTGCTTCAACAAGGCGGTTTTCATTGCAGGCATAATACAATTCACCAACACTTTCAATACCCAGGTCTTTCCAAATGATTGCAACCTTTTTAGGGCCTATGCCTTTAATGCCCATCATCTCTACAACACCCTGCGGTGTTTTAGCAAGCAGATCTTCAATATCTGTTATGGTACCTGTTTGCAGCAGTTCTGATATTTTAGCAGCAATGCTTTTTCCTACGCCATCAATTTTTTCAATCTCGGCGGTAGTTTTTGAAGCGATAGGATAGGGAAGTTTATCCACCTTAAAGGCAGCATTCGCCATCGACTTCACTTTAAACGGATTTTCGTTATGAAGTTCCATCAGTTGAGACAACAGGCGAAGCTTGCGGGCTACAGGTTTGTTTTCCATAATTGATTGAGGGTGTAAAAATACAAAAGCCGCCCGTAACAGGCGGCTTTTCAATCAAAATATTTAAAAACTAATTAACCCAAGTTGCGAGTTATAAAAGGATAAAGAAGTAAGCATCACAAGTAAGAACTTTGGTTTACCACAACAAAAGGATGCTAAGATGCTTACTAAGGAT
>CAXSZR010000007.1:0-148271 GCA_964242385.1 uncultured Mucilaginibacter sp. | reverse complement strand
ACCGGCTATCCGGGTGGTCAGCGTTTCATTTCTCCTAAGGAGTTAATGGCAAAGCATCCAACGCGCGTAATTGAAAAAGCTGTGCGTGGTATGTTACCTAAAAGTCGTTTGGGCAAAGCATTGTTTGGCAATCTGTATGTTTATTCAGGTTCAGAACATCCTCATGCTGCACAAAACCCAACAACCATTTAACTTTTAATTTTTAAAGGAGAAAAGAAAAATGCCAACAACTAACACTTCGGGCAGAAGAAAAACTGCTGTTGCACGCATCTACCTACAGGATGGCAACGGCGCTATTATCGTTAACGGTAAAGATTACAAAGAATATTTCCCAACCTTGCCTTTACAATACATTGTTACCCAAAGCACAGAAGTATCTGGCTCTACAGGTAAATATGATGTTAAAGTAAACGTTGCAGGTGGCGGAGTAAAAGGACAGGCAGAAGCCGTTCGTTTAGCCATAGCAAAAGCAATTGTTGAACTTGATGCTGAAAAGAAACCGGCTTTACGTGCAAAAGGTATCATGACCCGCGACGACCGTATGGTTGAGCGTAAAAAACCAGGACGCAAGAAAGCACGCAAGAGATTCCAATTCAGTAAACGTTAATCAAAGGAGGACAACAAAATGGCAAGAACAACTTATCAGGACTTACTGGACGCTGGTGTACACTTTGGTCACCTTACCCGCAAATGGGATCCGAAAATGTCTCAGTACATTTTCATGGAGCGTAACGGTATCCACATTATCGACTTAAATAAAACCTTAACTAAGGTTGAAGAAGCTGCTGCAGCTATAAAACAAATTGTAAAATCAGGACGTAAAGTATTATTCGTAGCTACAAAGAAACAAGCGAAAGATATTGTTGCTGAGTATGCAAAAAGCGTAAACATGCCTTTCATTACCGAGCGTTGGTTAGGTGGTATGTTAACTAACTTTGCTACCGTACGCAAGTCAATCAAAAAGATGTCAAACATCGATAAATTGACTAAAGACGGTACTTACAGCAACCTTTCTAAGAAAGAGCGCCTGATGATTCAGCGTGAGCGTATTAAATTAGAAAGCCTTTTAGGTGGTATTTCTGATCTTAACCGTTTGCCTGCAGCATTATTCCTTATCGACGTTAAGAAAGAGCATATTGCTGTATCTGAAGCATTAAAGTTAAATATCCCAACCTTTGCGATGGTTGATACTAACTCTGATCCTTCAAACATCGATTTCCCTATCCCTGCAAATGACGATGCTACAAAATCAATTTCATTGATTACCGGTATCATTATCCAGGCAATAATTGAAGGTTTGGACGAGCGTAAACGCGAAAAAGAAGACGAAGCTGAAAAAGAAGCGGCAGCAGCCAAATCTAAAGCAGACGCTCCTGAAACTGCGGAACGCGGCCCTGTTGCCGAAGGTGGCAAAAGAAACCGTAAAGCTGCAATTGAGGCATCTGTAGAAGATGCTGCAGAAGCAACTGAAGGTACAGAAGAGTAATCTATATTTTATAAAAGGTTGCAGGAGTTGTAGCGGTTTTGCCCTTATAACACTGCAACCTTTATAACAAATAGGCCCTTAACTTTAATATAACAATAAACAGTTGCGGGTTGTAATTAATGATTTTACTTTTGCATTAGCTTATAACCCTCAAGGATTTTCATCTATAAAACAAAAAACAATGTCTACAGTACAAATATCTGCAGCCGACGTTAATAAACTGCGCCAGCAAACCGGCGCCGGAATGATGGATTGCAAAAAAGCTTTGACCGAAACAAACGGCGACTTTGAAGCAGCTATCGATTTTTTAAGAAAAAAAGGTGCTAAAGTAGCAGCAAGCCGCCAGGACAGAGAGTCTAACGAGGGTGTTGTTATCGCTCGTGCATCAGCCGATGGTAAATTCGGTGTTATTGTTGAACTTAACTGCGAAACAGATTTCGTTGCTAAAAATGCAGAATTCGTTGCTTTTGCTAATCAGATAGCTAATACTGCTGTTGATTTTAAACCGGCTACTTTAGAAGAATTGACAGAGCTTTCTGTTGATACCGACGCAGATCGTATTAAGATCAGCGATGCAATCATTGACAGAACCGGTAAAATTGGTGAAAAGATCGGTATCTCTAAATATGTGGTTGTTGAAGGCGAAAAAGTTATCGCTTATATACATGGTAACTTCCGTTTAGGCGTATTGGTTGCTTTAAGCGCCAATGCAACAGGCGCCGAAGAAGCTGGTAAAGACGTTGCAATGCAAATTGCAGCTATGAACCCGGTAGCTATTGATAAAGATGGTGTTGACGCAACTACCATATCACGTGAGCTTGAAATTGCTAAAGAGCAGATCCGTGCTGAAGGAAAACCAGAAGAAATGGTTGAGAAAATTGCAGCAGGTAAGCTTAATAAATTTTATAAAGACTCTACCTTACTTAACCAGGAGTTTGTAAAAGACTCATCTAAGAGCGTTTCGCAGTTCTTAGCCACCGTTGAGAAAGGCCTTACAGTAACCGCCTTTAAGCGGGTAGCTTTAGGAGCTTAAATATTTAATCCCCCTCGTTAAAAACGAGGGGGATTTTTTTTGTAAGCACCACCCAAACCCTCCCCTAATAGGAGGGCTTTGTATTGCGGAGGGAATGAACCCTCCACCCTGCCCTCTCCAATGGAAAGGGTTCTGAGAAAGAAATTTAATTATTCACCATAATTTAAAAGTCTCCCCTGCCGGGGAAGATTTAGAGGGGGCATATGATAACAGCACTTCACAACCTTCAATTAATTTCAGACGGGCAGATCACCGGCGGTAAAGTAATTTTAATTACCGGCGATACCATTATTGCTATTACGGACGAAAACGCCATTCCGGATGATGTAAACCGTGTGGATCTTAACGGCGCCTTTGTGGCACCCGGACTCATCGACCTGCAAATTTATGGCAGCGGCGGTAAACTATTTGCCGGCACCCCCGAAGTTGAAGCGCTGGAGCGTATGGAGAACGACCTGTTAAGCCAGGGTACCATCGGCTTTTTTGCAACCATAGGCACCAACACCGTAGAAATTGTTGAACAGGGCATTGAATCTGCAAAGATTTATAGAGAAAAGTGCAAAGGTAATTTTTGGGGGCTACACCTGGAAGGGCCATACCTTAACCCAATAAAAAAAGGTGCACACCCTGCAAAACTGATAAAAAAGGGCACGCTTGAAGAGGTAGAACGCTGGGTATCCATGGCCGATGGTGTTATTAAAATGATGACCATAGCGCCGGAGCTGCAGGACCAGGAGGTGATCGACTATCTGCATGACCATGGCATTATCCTGTCATCAGGGCATAGCAATGCTACTTACCAGCAGGGGAAAAGCTTTTTAAATAACCCGATACCGGCAGTTACGCACCTGTTTAACGCAATGCCGCAAATGCATCACCGCGAACCAGGCTATATACCTGCCATTTTTGAAGAAAAGCCGTATACCAGCATTGTTAACGATGGTATTCACGTCGACTTTGCAATGGTACGCCTGGCCAAGCGCGAACTGGGTGATAAACTGTTCCTGATCACCGATGCCGTTACCGCTGCCACCGAAGGCACGTACCAGCACCAGTTTACCGGCGACCGCTATGTAATGCCGGATGGTACGCTGTCAGGATCTTGCCTTACCATGCTTAAGGCAGTTGAAAATTGTGTTGAACACGTGGGTATCCCTTTGGCCGAGGCTATTAATATGGCTTCGCTTTATCCTGCGCAGCTTGCTAAGATGCACAAAAAAGGGCGCGTTGCCGCAGGTTATGATGCCGACCTCATTATCTTCAATACAGATTTCGAAGTACTTGGTACCGTGTTTAAGGGCAATCACATAACAAAATAGTTATAAAATTTTAACAGTAATTATATTTGCCTATTTTTGCCAAAACCTACCAGGGATGAAAAGCGCATTATCAAAAGCAAATAAGATAATAACCATACAGCGCATTCCTTTTTCCTTTATTTTCTTAAAAGAAACAAGCATTAATACATGAAATACAAAAGAATCCTCTTAAAATTAAGCGGCGAATCACTTATGGGCAACCAGCAATACGGTATTGATAACACCCAGGTATTGCAATATGCAAAGGATATTAAAGGTGTATATGATGCCGGTGTTGAAATTGCCATTGTAGTAGGCGGCGGCAACATCTTTAGGGGATTAAGTGCCGAAAAATCAGGCATGGAACGTGCACAGGCCGATTATATGGGCATGCTGGCTACGGTTATCAATTGTATGGCATTGCAAAACGCGCTCGAAAGCATTGGGGTAGAAACCCGTTTGCAGTCGGCTATTAAAATGGAACAGATTTGCGAGCCTTACATTCGCAGGCGTGCTATGCACCACCTGGAAGTTGGCAAGATTGTGATCTTTGGCGCCGGTACAGGTAACCCTTATTTTACAACCGATACTGCAGCATCATTGCGTGCCATTGAAATTAAGGCAGATGTTGTTTTAAAAGGTACCCGTGTAGATGGTATTTACACCGCCGACCCTGAAAAAGACCCATCAGCAACCCGTTATGATGAAATAACTTTCCAGGAAGTTTATGACAAAGGGCTTAACGTAATGGACATGACAGCCATCACCCTTTGCCAGGAAAATAAATTGCCCATCATTGTTTTTGATATGAACAAAGCAGGCAACTTTATGAAAATAGCCAGTGGCGATGCCATAGGCACACTTGTTAAATAAATTTCCCTCTCCAATAGTATAAGCAGGTTTTTAGTCATTTAAACTAAAAACTTGCTTTATATTCAATTTTCTTACTTCTTAAAAGAATACTTCAAACTGTAAAAATTTTGTTCTCGTAATTAAGATAACCAATATCTCAACTATGAAAACGATTTGCATCGCACTCATAAGCTTTTTCTCGCTTTTTGCAGGAAGCGCACCAAACAAAACCGTTACCCACGTAGACCTTAAGCGTTTTGCCGGCACCTGGTATTCTATGTATTCCATACCTACCATGTTTGATAAGGGCAGCCGTGAAACCACTACACATTATACCTTAAATAACGATGGCTACTTTGATGTAGTTACCACTTGCAAGGATGGCGACGAAGGAAAGATCAAAACCGTTAAATCTAAAATATTTCCGGATAAGAATAATGCCACCAACGGCGAAATGAAAGCCCAGTTCATCTGGCCCATTAAGGTGGACTACTGGGTAGTAGACCTGGCCGATGATTACTCATGGGTAGTAGTAGGCCACCCGGATCACCGTTTCCTCTTTATCATGAGCCGCAAACCCGAAATGGACAAAGCCCTTTACAGCAAAATTGTAGAACACTGCAAAGAGATGGGCTACGCAACCGAAAAGCTTACTTCGCAGCAATTTCCGGGGGAAAAGTAGGGTTTGGGAAGTTGTCGGTTTTGGGTTGCCAGTTGTATGGCTTTAGCGCCGTTTATGCATTGACTTCTCCAACTATTGTTTTTAAACAAGTGCGACAAGATAGTCGTTCCAAACAAAATTACGACATGCAACCGGCAACACACAACTGATAACCAACACACGCAACCGGCAACCCGCAACTGACAACCAACACACGCAACCGGCAACCCGCAACTGACAACCGAACACACGCAACAATTTATAAATACTTTTTACTATTTTTGCGGCAAACTATACACCGATGAGCGAACTTGTTAAAAAGCAAATTACTGATGCCCGCGCCGCTATGGAAAAAGCTATTGACCATTGCGACAGCGAACTACAAAAAATACGTGCCGGCAAGGCAAGCCCCTCTATGCTGGATGATATTGTTGTAGAATATTATGGTACACCTACGCCTTTGAGCCAGGTAGGCAGCGTTAATACACCCGATGCCCGCACCATAGTGATACAGCCCTGGGAAAAATCATTACTTGCACCAATTGAGAAAGCTATTAAAGAGGCTAACCTGGGTGTTAACCCTATGAATGATGGTGTAATTATCCGCATTAATGTACCGCCGCTTACAGAAGAGCGCCGCCGCGACCTGGTGAAAAAAGCCAAGGCCGAAGCTGAAACCGGAAAAGTTGCCGTTCGTAACATCCGTAAGGACGCGAACGAAAAAATACGTAAGCTGAAATCGGAAGGTGTTTCTGAAGATGAAATGAAAACCGGCGAAGCCGAAGTTCAAAAATTAACCGATGGCTATATTGTTAAGGTTGATGTGCTATCAGAAGCGAAAGAAAAAGATATCATGACAGTTTGATCTGTAAACGCTTTATACAGAAAGGCTGCTTCTACCCTGAAGCAGCCTTTTTTGCTTTATAACGGCCGCATTTTAAATATAAAATATGCGGTAACAAAACAATTATGGCTTTTGGTTATTATATAAATTCAAAACATCAAATCCATGAAAAAGCTATACTTTTTACCCGCCATTTTACTTGTTATGTGCCTTAGCAGCTGCTCTGCTATTGCCGGAATTTTTAAGGCTGGTGCCGCTGTAGGCATTATTGCCGTAATTGTAGTTATTATTATCATCATCTGGATCGTTTCCATGTTCAGGAAATAATTTTAATCAAGAGTATCCTGTAGGTTAGAGTGTGGCCAACAGGATACTTTTGTTTTTGATGCGATCAGTATTCTACTCTGCTTAACTGATCTGTCCCTGCCGTTTGCTTTATGTATTTAAACAGACTGATTAAAACAGGATATTTATTACTCTTACTTACGGCCTTATCCTGCACCGATAAACCGGGCACATCTTCCCGACAACTTACCTCCTACCAGGCCGAACACATCACGCACATTGAAACCGGCAATACAAGCCCGGCCGATCTGGTAAATTTTGCCTGCTCACTGGTAGGTACACCTTACCAATATGGTTCTAAAGATCCCGCACATGGTTTCGACTGTTCGGGGTATGTCACTTATGTTTTTAACCACTTTAGTATAATGGTGCCTCGCACCTCGGTAGACTTTACTGCCGTGCAACGCCCAATTTCGCTTAAAGACGCAAAGGCTGGTGATCTGATCCTGTTCACCGGCACCGACAGTACGCAGCGAATAGTAGGGCATATGGGTATCATCTCTTCAACGCCCGGCGAACCATTACGTTTTATGCACGCGACATCGGGCAAGGGTTACGGCGTGGTAGAAACAGATTTTCATACGCCTTATTATGAAACCCGCTACATTAAAATCATTCGCGTTTTTTCACAAAACGACTTTAAATAGTTGTCACCAGGCGCTTACCGCCGGGAACATTCAATTCCCAAAGTTCTACAATATCCTGCAGTTTTACGGCTATAGTATCTGCCTTAAGCTTCCCTTCAGCCGCCAGTTGATACATTTCAGGGAGGATCTCTCTAAAAAATAAACCTACCTGCTGTTTAGACCATGCCCCAAGGCCAGATCCGCTTAGCTGCAGGTCGGCACTGCGCAGGTTAGCAGCAGAAAGCTGGATCAGGTCGCCTGTGATACTGCCGATGGATACATACCGGATGCGGTTGGTAAACGAGCCGTCGCCTTTCAGGCAGCCCAATATTATTTCTGCCGTATGTCCCCATAAATAATCAATCACTATGTCGATAGAGCTCTGCGAATGGATGTCTTTCAACTGTTTTGTTAAAGATTCATCATCCTGGTTTAAGGAGATTACTTCATCAGCCCCTAAAGCCAATAAATACTGTAGCGAAGTTTGGTTCCTGCCCGTAACGATCACTTTTTTAGCACCATAATGTTTAGCTATTTGAACTGCAACGCGCCCGGTAAAACTGGTTGCGCCATTGATCAATACCACATCGCCGGGTTGTATATCCGCCTTGAAGCGTAAGCCCATTGCCGAACCGATAACCGCGTTGGGAAGTGCCGCTGCTATAACATCGTCCAGCCCATCGGGTATTTTAACTATCCTGTCTTTATGGACTATCGCTTTCTCTGCTGCCATTCCATTTACTGCCATACCGTAAACTCTTGTCCCGTCATCCAATACGCATACGCCATCTCCGCCTACAATCCTTCCGCTATCTTTTTGTCCCTCGCTGGAATAGTGCTTTCCGTTGGCGCGGCTTTTATCCAGGTGTTTTATGGCTACGGCCTTTACGCGTACCAATAACTCATCGCCATTTTGTGCTACCGGTCCAGGAAAATCAACATATTGAGGAAGTTCCCCTTTTTGAAACATTACTGCTGCTTTCATCTTTTTTTATTTGTTATAACAAAGGTAGATTAGTTGCAGCACGGGGGCGATAACATATGTTATCAACTTTAAAAGTGTGGTTTTCCTTTGGCCAGCTTGCTTTTTATGCGGCTTAGGTGTACGGTGCTCACGCCCAGGTAAGAGGCAATATAATGCTGCGGTACACGCTGTATAATATGCGGCCTTTCGGTTAACAGCTTTTGGTAACGGTCTTCGGGCGTATCGCGGATAAAGGATACAAATTCGTTTATATAGTGTGTTTGCCGTAGGGCGGATGCCTGGAACAACAATTTAGCTAATTCCGGCTCACGGCTTAAGTCATCTGTTAACTGCAGCACATATTGCTTAGGCAGTAAGTATACAACAGATGGTTCTATGGTTTCGATGGTAAAAAAGCTGGGTGCATTATTGATAAAGCTTTCAAAGGATGTAAGGCCTTCATTTTCAAAAAAGAACTGCACCGTTTTATCATTGCCATCATTATTGAAGAACAGGCGCACGCAGCCTTTTTCTATATAAATATATTGCTGCGATACAGTGCCCTCATCCAGCAAAACAGTTTTAGCCGGCATTTCCACCCGCTTTTGAAACTCCTTGTATTTATCAAGGATGGGATTTAATAATGGGAATCTGTCTCTGAAATGGAAAAGCATATCCGGCAAATGATACGCTAATATAAGCGCCTTTAACGGGATCCGCGCGGCTGCGTAATTCTTTTGCGGATCATGCTCAAAAAAACCGGGGTAATACCCAGGTAAGATGCAATTTGCTTTTGAGCAATGCGCTGTTCAAGCCCGGGATACAAACGGTGAAACAATTCGTAATGCTCCTCGGCAGATTTTGACAAATTAGCCGTCATACGCCGCTGGTATAAACTGAAGCCATTTTGAACCAGTATGCGAAAAAAGCGTTCCATTTTTGGCACCTCTGTATACAATTGCTCTAAACCCTGGTACGTGAAATAAAACACGCCTGTATCTTCCAGCGCGCTTATGGTATAAAAGGCAGGTATCTGTGCCGAAAAACCGGCGATATCTGTAGCCCACCAGTTTTCCGGGCAGAATAAAATGTTATGCTCGCCCCCTTCTTTATCCGTATTGTAAACGCGTAAGCAGCCGCTATCTACAAAGTATACATGCCTGGAGACATCGCCCGAGTGCAGCAGCGTTTTGCTTTTCTTTACTTTTTGATACTGTAGCTTTGCTTTTACGAGCTCAATCTCAGCTGCATCCAGATTAACATGCAATGCAAAGTTAGAGAAGATCAAATTGTGCATAATTAATTTTTACTAAGATAACACCACCTGTTTAGAATATAAAGAGGCGGCTTTTAGTTGATTTCCTACTTATTAAGTTCAGAAAACGACCATACTAAGATATTATCCAAAAAAGCTTACAATACGGGTGATGAGAAACTGATCGTTAAACTCAAAAAAATCAAATCCTTCTTTTTCTCCTTCGGGAAGCACTACTTTCCAGGTATAACGGCCCACCTTATGATGATGTTCTGGCTGTGTAAGCACATAAAATTTACGAGAAGGTATTCTTTTTAACGATTCTACTGCAAGCCCGGCAATGCCATCCACGCCTTTTACCAGCTCAAATTCGGGGTCGGTGTAAGTAGCATCTGCGGCCCAGCATTCTGCAAAGGCAGCTTTAAATTCTTCCAGGTGGTTATTGTTCCATGATGAAACATACTTTTCTATCATTTCTTCAACAGATTGTGTCATGTATTTAATTTTTAGTGTAATGCAAAGGAACCGCATTAACCACCAATTAAAATTAAAGTAGGTTAAGAAATGAATTTTATAGTAAAGCCATCACTCCGCGCTGTAAAGCGTAGCCGGGTTAAAATGCTTCCATGAATGCCAGTACTCCTGGTAAGCCTTTACGGTAGTCAATTGTTTCCCCTTGTTAACGCCCGATAAGCAGGTTCCCTCCCAGTTCCACACTGATGATGTTTCTGCATCGGTAAGCTGATTGTTACCATAAGTTTTAAAATGAAGCGCCTTGCCATCTACACTATTTTGCCATACATGGTAAGACAGGCTATCAGATTCTACACCAACTAAGAGGTTAGTACCGGCAAATGAATCATTAATTACATGTACGCTCACTAAATTCCTCCAATTATAAGCTTTTGCCTTGCCATTTATTTTTACGCCAAGCACCCAGCTTTTTCTTACAAGCGCATCTTTATCAGTCAGGGTAGAATCACGGTCAACCGCCTGTACCCGGTCGTAGTTTTTAAGTTCGCGGTAACCGGCTTCATAATTTGCGTCCGGCTGTAATATCAATGATGATGGGTAACGTTTTAACCAGTTTGATAAGGTAGATTGCTCATAGGGTAACTCCTGCAGCTGCCTGCCTTTTTCGGGGCCTACTGCGGCTATGCCGGTGGCCTGGTACCACCAGGTTTTTGTACTGGCATCTTCAAGAATGGCATTATAATGCCTGGCACCTACCAAGCGAAAATTTTCGCGCTTGCCGTTTATTACAGGATTAAAAACCATGCCCGTGCGGCACATGGTACAATATGTAACCACCACTGGCAATCCGTTTACGTTATCCTGTACTTTATGATGATAACCTAAATATATAACTGGGTAAGCTTTTGCTACGCCGTTATGCACTACCCCAATAACAAGGTTGGCAAGCGGAACCTTATTATGCCACGCCGTAGCGAAATTAACATCCTTCGGCTCTTCAAACATCCGCTCGGCCTTATATTCAAAATCAGTGAAATAAAAACTGATGAGTGCCGCTAAGATTAAACCACCCTGCAGAAGCTGTCTTTTTCGGCTTAGTGCCGGGAAGTATCTAAACAGGTAAATGGCAAGTACCAAAGCACCTGCTAACCTTAAAGGAGTGATTATTTTTTCGAGATAATAGCAGAAAGTAATGGCTTCAATATTCTGGCTGCCGGGAAACGGCATCAGTAAATAAGCATTAATTAAACCGGGTAATAGCAACAGAGAAAAACCAACCCAAAAAAGCAAAGCATTTTGAGATAAACCCTTTTTTTTATTCAGTACCCTTTCCGGTACTGCAACACTTGACATTTGCAGACCAGCCTCTGTAGTAATCGTCGACATCTATAATCCAGTGGTTTATAATTAACACAATATACAAATTAATTTGACATGCAAACATTTTCGCTTTAATTGTATCTTAGTATATTATTAACCATTCACATAAACTTTCAATCAACAAAAGCTATGAAAAACTTTTTTATGATGCTTTGCCTGGTAACGGTTGTTACATTAACCGGCCATGCACAAAGCAAAACGGCAGCAAAAACAGCCGAGCAAAAAGCTAAAGAACTGCAGGAAAAATTGCATTTAAGTAATTCGCAAACAGTTAAGGTAACCGATATATATGACCAATCGGCCCGCGAATTTGAAAAGATCAGAACTGAAGAGCATGGCGATAACAGCAAAATGGCTATTAAACTTGCTCCGTTAAGACGCGAAACACTAAAAAAGATCAAAACAGTGCTTACACCGTCGCAAAACGTTAAGTTCGATAAGATGATAAAAGATTCATCTGCGGCCGGCGAAGGCTGGTCGAACGGATGGACAGCCAATTCGTAATCTAAACGATCCAAAAAGAAAGCCCACCGAAAAATCGGTGGGCTTTCTTTTTGGAATTAAGTTTCGTTATTCAGCATTCAGTTTTTTTATGAGGTCGGTTTCTTCCTGGCGATACGGCTTTCCATCTTTTCTAAAAACCTCGTGGAACCAAACTTCGGGTTCGCCGCCATTTGGCATCGGTTTGTCCCAGGCATATTTGGTATTTGTTTTACCTTCTACCAATCCCCAGTTAATGGCGCCTACATGCTCTCTTTTAAGCATAGGCATTGTATTGGCAAAAGTGCTGTTACGCGGCCTTGCCATGTATTCGGTGCAGATCACCGGCTTGCCATATGCTTTTAACAGATGTACCACGCGTTCGTGCCATTCGGGCGCCTCATAATCATGGTAAGTAACAACATCCGAGTTTTTTAACTGCACGGCGTTTAGCTTTTCAAAGCTCCAATCCCAAATACCTGCACTTACCGGCTGATCTAAAGCTACCTCGCGGCTCCATGCAAAGATCTTTTCAAGCAGTGGCAAGGAGGCTTCCTTTTTATTGCTGTTACCTGGTTCGTTATACAGATCCCATAGTAAAATGCGGTTATCGTGCTTAAAGGTGTTCAATATATCAGTTACATAATCATGCAGCGCTTTATATTCTGCCGGGGTGGTAACAGGCCTGCCCGGATCCTGCATCCAGCCAGAATTGTGAATACCTGTTTTTGGCTCCGGTTGTTTACCCGGTTTAGCGTTAGGGTTCCAGCAATCATCAAAGAAAACAAAGATGGTTTGGATGTGATGTTTATCTGCAATTGCTAAATATTTTCCCACGCGCGATTTAAAGCCCGCCTTATCCTCTTTCCATGCAACGCTATGCAAAAACACGCGCATGGTATTAAATCCTATTCCTTCGGCCCAGCCAAGCTCCCTGTCTATCGTATTAGGGTCAAAGGTATCTGCCTGCCACATTTCCAGTTGGTTAATTGCCGAACTTGGAATAAAGTCTGACCCGTTGATCCACTTATGTTTGGCATACCAGGCGTTGGCTCGCTCTGCCGTCCATACTTTGCCTATGGGTTGATTTTGCGCAAACAAGTTTTGAAAAGCAAAAAGTGATAAAAGCGCGAGTGTGAATTTGATTGTTTTCATCAGTATAAGATTATTTAGTTCCGGATGGAACAGGTAAAGGGACGTCGGTTTTCACAGGGATACCAAAGTCTGGCGTACCATCGGCATGCCAGGTAAATTGCTGCGCCCGCGGTGAGCGTTCCTGCCCGCAACCCTGCCCCGGTGCCGGGTTAGCATGATACAGTATCCAGTCCTGCTTGCCATCAGGCGATTTAAAAAACGAATTATGGCCTGTGGCATAAACGCCATTTTCCGGCGATTGTTTAAATACCGGCTCGGGTGATTTTTTCCAGGAGTTGGGATCAAGCAGATCGCTTGCGGCATTTGCTGTAAGCATCCCCAGCGCGTAATTATCTGTCCAGCATCCGCTTGCCGAGTAGATCAGGAAAAGCTTATCGCCATGCATTATTATTTCAGGCCCTTCGTTCACATTTACATGCGGCGGATTACCTGCGCCGCTAAGGTCGCCAACGCGTTCCCATGAATAAGTAGGAACAGAAATTTTTACACGTTTGCTTTCAACCGTAAGCGGATCTTTAAGCCTGGCAATGTAAATATCCTGCTCGCCATTATTATCCCCTTCCCAGCCCGACCATATCATGTATAATTTGCCCTTATTCTCAAATACCGATACATCGATAGCCCATTTATCGGTGGCATCTCCTATCTGGCCCTTAAATGTCCATTCGCCGGTTGTTGGGTCGGCTGATGGATTTTCTAAAACATACAAGCGATGGTGCGCATTGTCTCCATCATCGGCAGCAAAGTACATATACCATTTATGCCGAAGGTAATGCAATTCGGGCGCCCAAACATCCTTCGAATATTTTTGGCCGGGCGGCGGTGTCCAGATCACTTTACGCTCTGCGTTTTTCATATCTACCACATTCCTGGTTTTCCAGATTACCAGGTTTTTACCGGTGCTGTTAGTGTAGTAGTAATTGCCGTTGTAATAAGTTACCCACGGATCGGCCCCTGACAGAAGTATAGGATTCGTAAACGTTTTTACCTCTGATTGCTGTGCCTTTACTGTTGAAATAAAAAACAGTAACAGAAGTGGCAGGTACAAAATTTTTTTTATCATTTTAGTGTTCAATTACTTCATTTTTATGAGCAGACTTTTCATAAAATAGCCACCAACAACGCTTCTCGCCTGGAAGCCTACCTGTTTGCCGTCTGTAGTTTCGTGCCAGTCGCTCAATGGCACGCGCGATGGTGTTTCAACGGCAAACTTATAAATCGGCTTAATCAGATCATCAAAATCCTTTTGATTGTTTGTCATAGAAGCTGTCCACATGATCCAGTCGGACTTGGTATAAGTTTTACGGCTATCCAGCGGTAAACCAAATTTGTTCTGGTGTTTCAGGTAATAACTTATCTCAGTATTATAAACACTTTGCGGGAACAGGTTTAGCTTGAACACCCTATCCCAAACCATATTATATTTCTGGCTCCAGGTATCCTTGTTATCAAAAACAAGAGCGTAGTGATCACCGGCGGCATCTTTTACAATCCATTTCTTCGCCATGTCTGCAGCCATTGCATGGTATTTTGCAGCAGTTTTTGCATCACCCAGCATAGCCGCCATTTGCGAATAAGCACCAATAGCAACTATCGCCTTTACAGAAAGGTTTGCGTTATGCGCCAGGTGACCGGCAAAATCATCGGTACAAAGCTGGTTGCCCGGGTCAAGACCGAAATTGGCAAGATAATTTACCCAGGTGGTAAGTACCTTCCAGTGCTTGCGGGCATACTCCGGGTTATGTTCAGTTTTTACAATTGCGTTAGTAAGAATGATCATATTTCCAGATTCCTCAACCGGCATGCCTTCGCCATATAATTGGCCGTTGGCTAAAGGATATACACCCAGGTCATGAGCCGCGAAATCGTGTTTAAACTTGCCACTTTCTGAAAAGTAGAAAATACCGTTCAGCATACCTTCCATCAGCTTAGGGTTGTAGATAAGATATAACGGAGCGGAAGGATAAGTTACATCCACCGTATTGATGAAGCCACCGCTAAAATTCTCCTTTGATAGCCATAAGATCTCTCCGTTGGGGCTTTTAACCAGGTTGTGTGCAGAAATACTCTGGCGGTAACCCATAATACATAATTGCGCATAAGTTTTACCACCTGCTGTTAAGGCATCGCTATAAACTTTTTTATCAGTCGCATCGCACTTTGCTATCACCGCAGCATAGTTTTTGGAAGCATCAGCCAGCTCTTTGTCCATTGTTGCACCGGGTGTGTTGCGCCACCATGGTTTAAGATTGTCATTGAAATATTGAACAGCCTCTAATTCGTCATAACCAATTTCCAGAAAGTGCGAAACAGGCGCAGCGCTTACACTGCCGAATTTAAGCACCGTATTCAGCATTAATTGCTTGCCTTCCTTTTCGGTACCGCTTTCTGCACCTTCGGTAAAAGAACTTACGGCTTTCCCCTGCGGCGTTATGTATTGTTTGGCATCCGCGGCGGCTACATACATGTATCCCCAGTCGATGCGTACATTATCTCCCTTTTTCTTTAAAACGGGTTGCTCAACAGTACCTGCCTTTAAAACATGCAACCCACCCGATGTGTAAGCCGATGTTTCAACAGCTTGAGAAGATGTGTTTACCGCAATGTTTGAGCTTGCGCCGGTAAATATGCTAACATCATGCTTGCTGCCGTCTGTACTTTGTACCTGGTAAGTAATGTATGATACCGGGTTGGATAAAAGCGTCAGGTCGTTTAATATCAACGGAGAAGTAAAAGTAACCTTAAGCTTAACCGCGCCGCAGGTAAAATGATAAACGGTTTGGGTAGCCATTACCTCTACACTGGTTTGTTCGGCTGATTTGATTCCTGCAAACAGGTCATGTTTTAATTCTTCAGATAAACCTGCATCAATCATGCTACCCCCAACCGGGTTTTTGCAATGTATGGCCAATACGTTTTCGCCTTTTACTAAAAAGCTGTTTGCATCAGCAGGTAAGGTAATAATTTCATAATCGCCGTTTGCGCCGGGCTGCGTTGCAACCAGATGCCCATTCAGGAAAAATTCGGCATCATCGTCATGGTAATTTTTGAGTATCAGCTTTCCGGTCAGTAATTCATTCAAGGTAAATTTACGGCGCAGCCATATATCTTTTCCGGTCCATTTGGTACCGCCTTCAGCACGATCATCGCCGAAAGGCCCTTTGCCGGTTTTCCAGCCTTTATCATCAAAGCCGGGCAGCTCCCATCCTTTTTCAGGTGCTGTTTCTGCCTGGTAGCTGGCGGTGTAAGCTTCTTCATCTGCAGCAGGCAATACAATTTTCAAGTCAGGATCGGCATTACCCATAAAATGATAAACCTGGCCATCCACCTTTATCATCCCCAGCAGCGACTGTTCTTTACCTGTCCAGTGGCGTGTTGGTGAATCGTACAGTTTATCGGTATTAGACCATATACTGAAATAGGTGTTGTGGCTTATTAGCGGATAAGCCGGCAATTGCTTAACCTGTGCATTGGCAGATGCGGCCAGGCCTAAGAATGCCATCCGGAAAAAGTTCTTAGAAAATTTTTTCATGATAGTGTAGTAGATTGTTCAGACTATAATTTATACAATAATGCTAAAATCATTTAGATTAAACAATAACAGGCATTAACAGTATTGGCAAAAAAACACCGGCGGCCCACTTAGTGTAAGTACCCGCCGGTAATGTTGCTGAATATAAGCTATAGGAAACACTATCTTATTTCATATCCCAGATCTTTAATTCGTTGATGACTGCACTTTGGGTTGAAAATGCGGATAAATTAGTAGCATCACCGGCAGGATAGATCATGGTTGAGATCACCCGTTCACCATTATTGCCAAATACCTCCAGCGATGAACCGTCTACCAGTATGCGCAGCCTGACCATCCCATTGGCAGGCTTAAGCGGGGCAGTAAGCAACAGGTTATGCGGATCTTTATTGGCGCTTTCGGTGCCGCTGCAATCCACATATATTTCCTGTTTACCGGCATCATAAGCAATCTCAACTTTTTTAGAGCCATCGTTATTCCCGGCAACCCAGAAACCCATTTTTAAGCCTTTAGCTGGTTTAAAGGATGCATCTATCCAATAAGAGTTTTTGTTGATGTGTGAGGCATCAGAAAGTTGCAGTTTTCCATTTACTTTAATATCCCTTTTAAGCAGTGGCGTGCCTTTCGCATATTTTGCAAGTGAATTACTGATGATTGTTGTAGGATTCTGGAATAACCTGATACCATCCGGCGTAGTTTTTAACAATAAGTCATGCGGAATTGACATCTGCCCTTTCCAGGGGTAAGTCTCCGGTTTACCATTGGTTAGCCAGCCTAAAAGGATCTTTTTATTTTGAGGGGCATCCCGCCAGGCTATTGCCGCGTAAAAGCAATCACCGTAATCTACCCGAAGCCTGGTATCATTCGCTTTTTGGTTTTTAAATGTCTTACCATCAAAATCACCCACAAAGTATTGCATCTGTGGGCCATGATCGCCAAAGTTGGATACAAATAGCACATATTTAATATTTTTAGCATTACCATCTACCGGCAACGGGATAAGCGAAGGGCACTCCCATCCGTTTTTGATATCGCCCGCCGGGCCAAAGTCGCTTAGCTTTTCCCAGTGCTTTAAATCTTTTGATTCATAAAAACGGATCTGGTGCTCGTTCACCATAGAAACCGTCATTACCCAGCGCTTGGTGCCTTCAAACCAAAACACGTTCGGGTCGCGAAAATCATGCTTATCAAGATCGATCACCGGGTTTTTTGCATACAGCTTGTACGACATACCGTTATCGTTGCTGTAAGCTATAAACTGCGATTCCTTTTGCTGCTTCGGCATATCGGCAGTAAAAATGGCTACAAGTGGTGGTTTACCATTTTTACCGAAACCGCTGGTATTATTTTTATCCAGCACAGCAGAACCCGAATATATATAAGTTGTAGTATCCTTTGTCACCACTTCGGGAATGGCTGTGGGCAAATGCCTCCAATGCACCAGATCTGTGCTTTCGGCGTGGCCCCAGCTCATATGGCCCCACTTATTTTCAAAGGGATTATGCTGATAGTATAATTGAAACTTACCGTTAAGATAAATAAGCCCGTTAGGGTCGTTCGTCCAATATTTATCAGGTGTAAAGTGATAGACAGGGCGCCATTGCGGCGTTGGCACCAGTGCATCCTGCGCGCGACTGCAAAAGCAGGCAGCAGACAGCAGGGCTGTTAATAAGATATTTTTCATGGCAGCAGATAATTGGTTTTATAAATATCTGCTAAAGCCGGCGCTATACCAAATAATTAAGCTACATAATGATGCATTAGGCAGATTGCTTAAAACAGCGTCGTTTCAACAAATTTGTAAAAGAAATAAAAAATAAAGAAAATTTCTTGATTTAAAAATAATATTGTATATTGTGCCATGATTACAACAACGATACAAAGCTTAAAACCGCAACTGATTTATCAGAGGGGATGAACTATGTATTGACTTTAACATAAACAAATACTTGAATCCTCTTAGATAAACTAAGGGGATTTTTTGTTTTAGAGGCAATTTTCAGGGTAGTATATCAATTGGTTTAGATTACCTGCTTTGGGAGCAGGAGGTTCCCGGTTCGAGTCCGGGCTACCCTACGTTTATTTGGAAATACAGCTCAATTAGCTACAGCAACACCCTTATACGGTGCTAATTACAGGTTCAAGTCCCGTTATTTCCACTAAATAGCCGGGTGCCCGAAATGGTAGGGAGTACGCCTTTTGAGGCGTATGGCATGCAGGTTCGAGTCCTGTACCGGCTATTTTATTTTCCCGTGATGCAATGGCAGCACGTCTGGTTTTGGTTCAGAATATTGTAGTTCAAGTCCATACGGGAAAACTATATTTTTAATTGCGGAACATCATCCGTTTAATTTAAACCTGTAAAAAAACGGGATTGGGCAAAGTGTGTTTAATAAAGAAATATCTTTATTTGGTAATTTATTTATGATTATTGTGAATTGATTTTTCGTTTCTTCCATGCTACAAATTTTGATAAATCTTTCAGCTCAATCATCCCTTGTTTTTCTGGGTCTTCGGGTAAATTGCCTATTTCTACGTAATTTATATCTAAAGCAAAAATCTTTTCACCAAGGGCACCGTCAAGAACCTTATATACTGCAGCTTGCAGCCATTTACTATCCTTAACACTGTCATAATTGGGAATGCATACCCGTAAACCTATCAGATCCGGTTTAGATTTGCTGTCTAAAGGCAGAAACCACATTTTCAAGGGTTTTAATTCAACATCTTCGTAATTACTGGTATAATCCAAAGGGCGAGATTGCATAAAGGCCGTGAATTTCCAGTTGTCAATCACCGGCGCTTTCTTAATTAAGTTGTCAACCATGTCGAAGTAGTTTTTATCCCCTTCAGCTGTTATTATCAATTCCTGCTGTTCACCTGGCATGCCACCCATTTCAAAATAAAGATGATCGCAATATGCATGCAGATGAACCATCATGTCGTCAAGTCTCCTTTCTTTTTCCTTGTCAGATATATCTTTATCGTTCAGGGTCAAAAAAGATTTATTGTTTGTTTTAAACCAGCGCCAAAATGTATCAATAGCGTTCATGTCTGTGTCTTTAACTGCTGTGTGGTTATTTAAAATATTATTGAAACGCCAATTAATAAGTTGGCCTTGATTGGCACTAAAAAGAAATACAAATAGCGCAACTGTAATTATAACCGGCGTAAAGGTTCGGTGAAACATATTTAAAAGTATACAATTTCTTAAAAAGCTAATTACGATTAAGTGAATTTGACCAAACACTCTTCTCAAAAAATACATTTTTACTTGTTTTTAAAAAAAAATATTATCTTTGTTCGTAATTCCTGATTTGTTAACTATTTAATATCAAGGAATCATGACAGAGCACATTTACATATCGCCCCTTTCGCTCATTGCCTGATACAGGCAGGTTATCTCTTTTATTATTTTAATAATTGAACGGTTACCTATTTAACCGGTGTATCGTTTTGCCTGTACATTGTGGATTTTTGAGCACTCCTAAAAGGGTATATCCTTCCTAAAGGACGAAAAGAGATCAAGATCCAATCTATAATTTTAATAAAATGTCCGTATGGACCAATATGAATGGCCGCGCTGTATTAAATCTGCACGGCTAAAAAAGCGGCTTGTAAAAACCGACAGGGATAAACAACTGATACAATTAAGCAACCGCCAGAAAGCGCTTTTAAAAGAGCGTAGCGATTTGCCTTTAATACCACTTGAACACCCTTACCAGCGCGGCTGGAAGAGATTTTTTGTACTTCGTGATGACGTTAACGGCGATGCCAGGGCTGGATTCTATGAAACTTTGCTGAAAAAGATAAACACTGTTGAATATGATGCTGATAAATCCTTTAAACGAAAAAAGCGCCGCCGAAGACGGTATGGTTATGTACCAAGGGAGCAATTGCTGCGCAAAATAAACGCTTACGACTGGCATTCTGGATTTTACAAGTTAACTGACGAGGAAAAAGCTTGTTTTGAGCGTACAGAACTTTATGATATTAAAACCAGGCGCACAGAGGTAAAATATGTTTTTGCTGAACCCTGGCGATACGCGCTTAAGATTACGCCCAACATGGTAAGCCATAAAAAACAATTGGACTTAGTGTTAGAACGGGAACTGGCTTGGATAGATAATCATATTGAAAATAATTACTTATGGCCGCGCATTCATGCTTTAACACACGGGCGCAATTATCGTAGGCGTAGATGGTTTAACGAGCCGGCCAAATACATTAACAAAATTAAAAACATTCCCAGGTATGCCGGTAAAGAGGGTTACCTGGCTTTAGAACTATAACCCAATGGGCAATTTAAAAACAAAAGATCTGAGTATTATCGGTTATCATGATGATCAGCTAAGAAGCTTGGTTATTGGTACAGCCGGTAAAAATTTTAAACATTACACTAAGCAGCAATTGCTTAAACTGCTTGTAGATATAAAGGAAAATCCGCAAGCGTTTCTGAACAATGAATTAACAGAGAAAATAGCCGAAAAAATAATTGGCAAAACAAAAGAGCCTGTATTTCAAACCTTTGAATTGAGAAAAGAGCCTGTATTTTGTAAAACCTACGGTGCAAAAGACATAGAGCTATCCGCAAAAAAACAAATGGAATTGGCAAACCTGCTACCTGTAAGCGTGCAAGGCGCTTTAATGCCCGATGCACATATGGGCTTTGGTTTACCTATTGGCGGGGTGTTGGCGACTAACAATGCCATTATTCCTTATGCGGTGGGAATGGATATTGGTTGCCGTATGGCATTATCCATCATAGACGAAAATGATGGCTATTTAAAACGTTTCGAATACCAGGCTAAACAAGCATTAAAAAAGCACACGCATTTTGGCATGGAAGGCGGCCTGGATACAAGGCAGGAACATGAAGTTTTAGACCATTCTTTATTTAATGAAATTCCTTTCCTGCGGCCGCTGCGTGGTAAAGCTGTAAGGCAACTGGGTACGTCGGGAAATGGAAACCATTTTGTTGAATTTGGTGAAATTGAACTTTTAACCGGTAATGCCTTAGGTTTACCGGCTAAAAAATATACCGCGTTGTTAAGCCACTCGGGCAGCAGGGGTTTAGGGTCGGCAATTGCAAGGCACTACACACAAATAGCAATGAATACCTGCAAACTGCCAAAACATGCGCAACAGTTGGCGTGGTTAGACCTTGACAGCGACGCCGGGCAGGAATATTGGCTCGCTATGAATTTTGCCGGGGATTATGCCCGTGCCTGCCATGAGCGTATACATTATAACCTGCTAAAAGCATTAGGATTAAGAGCGCATTATGTAGTAGAGAACCATCACAATTTTGCCTGGAAAGACAAAACTGCCGACGGCAAGGAGGTGATCATTCATCGTAAAGGTGCAACACCTGCTCACAAAGGCGAACTGGGAATCATACCCGGCAGCATGACCACACCTGCTTATCTTGTTTTTGGTAAAGGCTGCGCAGACGCCTTAAATTCAGCATCGCATGGTGCAGGAAGGGCAATGAGCAGGCAAAGCGCTAAAGACAGTATGACGGTATCGGCCATGAAACAGCTATTGTCTAGTGCCGATGTAAATTTAATAGGAGGTACCGTTGAAGAAAATCCGCTGGCCTATAAAGATATTGAAACAGTTATAAGTGCCCAGCGTGACCTTGTTAAGATAGAAGGTAAATTTTTTCCGCGCATTGTGAGGATGCATAAAAACTAACAGACAATGAAACAAGTAATAATACAGATTACCGCTGGCAAGGGCCCGGCAGAATGCTGCCGGGTTGTAACCCGCGTAAAAAATATGATCATAGAGCAAGCCCAATTAAAAGAAATAACTATAGAGGTACTGGAAGATAAAGCAGGTGAATTAAACGGTACGCTGCAATCTTGTACCATGCGGCTTGCCGGTAATGATCTGGAACATTTTATAAAAGAATGGGCAGGGACAATACGATGGATTGCACAAAGCCCTTACCGTAAATTACATAAACGCAAAAATTGGTTTGCAGGCGTTGCAGTATTTGATGTAAACCTATTACCAGCCTGGGATACCAGTGATGTAAAACTGGAAACATGCCGCTCGGCAGGGCCGGGAGGGCAAAACGTAAATAAGGTTGAAACAGCGGTTAGAGGCTTTCATCTGCCCACCGGTTTGCAGGTAATGGCAATGGATAGCCGCTCGCAACTGGAAAACAAAAAGCTTTGCCTTGAAAGGTTAAAACAAAAGGTAATGGCTTTGCAAACGGATCTGTTAATGGCCACACAGTATAATCAATGGATGCAGCATAATACACTGGAGCGGGGGAATCCTGTGAAAACTATTAAAGCAGTATTGCTTTAAAAAGGCTAGTAGCTCAAAAAGCAATTTTAGCATTTCACTATCAGCTTAACCAACAAAAAACAGCGCCACGAAACCATAGCGCTGTTTTTTGCAAGTCTTACCAAGGGCAAGCTGTCTCGGGGAAGTATTCTTCGCTGAAGTATTTGCCGGTGGGGCCGTTTTGGTCTATTAATGCATATTTAGCTATGCGTTGCCCGGCCTGCTCGGGGGTACTGGTTCCCTGGTGGCCGGTAAAATCGGTCTGCGTGTAACCAGGGCAAACCGCATTTACCTTAAACGCAGTGCCTTTAAGTTCATAGGCCAGGTTTACGTTATACATATTCAACGCCGACTTTGACGACTGATAAACCACAAACCTTTTTGGGTAATTATCGCCATCAATGTCTGCTGCCAATGTAAGCGAAGCCATAGCGGTACTCACATTTACAATACGCGGTTCGGTCGATTTTTTAAGCAGATCAATAAACGCCTGCGTAACCCGCACTACTCCAAAAACATTGGTGTCATAAACCTTCAGGTATTCATCGGCGGTTGATTTAAGGGCAGCTTGTTCAAAATCGCCGGAGATGCCCGCATTATTGATCAGCACATCCAAAACCTCCGTTTTTTTGCCAATGGCTTTCCGGGCTGCGGTTACAGATTCCTGGTCGGTAACATCAAGCTGAATAGCCTCCACGTTGCTGATGCCTTCCGAGTTTAATTTTTCTATGGCTGATTGTCCATTTTCTAAAGTGCGGCTCCCTATGTAAACATAGTAGCCCTTTTGGGCAAGGATCTTAGCTGTCTCAAAGCCGATGCCTTTGTTGGCCCCTGTTATTAATGCTGATTTCATATGTACTTTTCGCTTTGTTTATAAAAACGAAGGTAGCAGGTACGGAAACCGGCGGTGAGGACAAATCCTTTTAATTGCGGGACAAATCCTGTAAATCGGCAAGGTAACTGCTTACGCTTTTGCCGGTGCTTTTTTTAAACAGGCGTGAAAAATATCCTGGGTCGTTAAAGCCAAGTTCATAGGCCAGTTCTTTAACCGAGGTATTAGTGTATTGCAATTTGCGCTGGGCTTCCAGCATAAGGCGGTTGGTGATCCATTCCTTTGGCGATACGCCGGCATACTCTTTCACAATACCGTATAAGGTGCCGGATGTGAGTGCCAGTTTTTCGGCAATACTTTGTACATCATGCTGCCCGGCGAGGTCGGTTTCTACCGCCAGCTTAAAGGCAATATATTTCGAAAGTTTGGGGTTGGTGCTAATATCCTGGCTTTGGTATTGTTCAAAATAAGCTGTATTGAATTCTGTTAGCAGCGTATGCAAATGCGCCAGGATAACTTCCGCCTTTTTCTGTTTTGCACCTGAATGAAGCAGATGAAATAAACCCGAAAGCAGGTTTTTTACCCGCTGCCGGGAGGGAAGATCAAAAGAGATGGTATTTACATTAAACGGATTTACCAGAAACGGATACAAGCCGGGCAGCAGGCTAAGCGTTTGCTCATCAAACGAAAGTGCATACTGCGGCATATTTTTATCGTAAGGCACCTTGGTAAAGATCTGGTTTGGGAAACCAAAGGCCAGCTCGCCATCATTAATGGTAAACTCGTTTAAGTCCGACTTAAATGTTGCGGAACCTTTTTCCAGGTATTGAAAATAGTAAAAGGACAGGCGATGCGGCTTGCGCAAAACTTCTATTACATCATCCGGTAAGGCAATGGTGCAATTTTCATTCAGCGCAATGCATACCTTGTCATGGTGCCTTATCTTTTCCAGTAAGCCTAAAGTTTCTTCCATCTTATATAACGCTTAAAACAAAGATAAGGCTTCGGAACAAATAGTCGTGGCTTGCAACTGTTTGTGACATTTACAGGATCATGGCTTTTGCCAGAAAAGAGCGTCATCGTTTGTATGGTAATTGATAACCAGGTAATTTTGATGCTTTTTAGTTTCAAAACCATCTATGGCGGGCTCCTGCGCACCATACGGCAGCAACTCTACATATTCAAGTGTTTTTCCATCTTCCCTGGTCTGTGAATCCCAAGCGCTGTTAACAGGGCAAATCATCCGGTAAAGGTGCTGCGCCATAAACTGGTACAGGTAAACTTCTTTCTTGTCGGGAACGTGATGGTAGTTTGCAGTTGCGTTCAACACCAGCGGGCGGCCATCTATCAATCTTTCCCTTACCTCCATAATGCTTAAAAAATTTCCTTTTTCGTCCTTAATATAAGCGTTCTCTTGTGGATCTATGTATATCCATTTATGCAGAGAGTCTATATAAACCGAATTGATCACATGCCCTCCCGCTGGTACCGGATATTTAGCGGAAAAACATATCACAGAACGCGACTTAATGCCCATAGATAAAAAGATTTCATTCATGGCGATGGACAATGGATAGCAACCTGCGGCATATTTAGTGCCGCGGTAAGTTTCTATAATATTTTTTGCAGTTAATACATCCAAAGGTTTTACATCATCGTGCGGTACCTGGTCATGAAACCATTGCAACAGGCGAATCACCTTTGTTGTTTCGCTTCCCTTACCTGCAACAGAATCGAGGTGATAAGTTTTACGCAGGTCGGCCAGGTGCGGATCATTCGCAGCCTGGTAAGTGAAAGCCGGGAAATTCTGATCCTCTCCATGATGATAAGGAGCACTTCTTTTTAATATGGCCACATAATCGGTACTGTCTGTTATCGCAGCATGCGCCATTTCCAGGCAAGCAGTTAGTAAATATACCGCTAACCCGGCTGCCTTTAAAAACGGTTTCATTTTCATTATTTTTTAATTTATACCCACAAAGTAAAAACGATAAAAGCTTGTAATTGGGGTTTTTAGATGAACGAAAGTTTTGCAACCGCAGACAAACTTTCCCCAGCCGTTAACGGAAAAGCGGTGAGGATAATAAGTAGACGGTTTAAAACCGGCTGTTTGTCGAAAAAAGCAGCAATTTTATAAAAGATTAATCAATTTTGGACAATGACAACTAACCGGCAGGCAAAATTCAAGGCAGCAATTCCGCACCTGTTGTTTTGGCTGGCTTATATTTTCTACCAGGCTGTTAGCTATGGCTGGGAGAATACAGACGCCCTTACCTTTCAACCCGGCAGAGCCTTGTTTACAGCCACCCTGCCGGTAAATATTGCGCTCACTTACTTTAACCTGTACGTACTGATGCCACTATTCTATTACCGGCAAAAATATGTGCGCTATGCAATTGCCTTGTTGCTATTGCTGCTGGCAGGCGGCATTTTGGCCCGGCTCCTTACCCACGTCTTCATCATCCCCTGGGAAAAGCTTCATAATCCTGTGCGTTACGCAATGGAGAACAAAAGTTTCTGGATACCTGTGAGGATTTTAAGATTATCCTTAGAGACCTGCCCCTTAATTGCGGTAACGATGCTTATCCAGCTGATGCGAAATGCTTATGAGCGGGAAAGAAACCTGCGCGACCTTCAGCAGGAAAAGTTTGCCGCAGAAATGGCTTTGCTAAAGGCGCAGATCAATCCGCATTTTTTTTTCAATACGCTAAACACCTTATATGGGCTTATCCTTAAACAATCAGAAAAAGCCGCCAAGTTCGCATTGCGCCTGTCGGATTTAATGCATTACGTACTTTACCAGGCGCAGGCTAACAAAGTTCCGCTTGCTGACGAGATCAGCCACCTTGAAAACTACATTGGCATAGAGCAGGCCCGTTTTGCCGACCGCCTGGAGCTTTCCTTTCAATACTCCGGCGATATAAGCGGGAAAATGATAGCACCGCTTATCCTGCTGCCGTTCATAGAAAATGCCTTTAAACACAGTATATCTGATGCCAAGGGATGGATAACCATTAACATTAATATCACCCAAAAATTGCTTCTTTTAAGTGTTGAAAATAGCTTTGTACCGGGCAGCCAAAACAAGGCCGGCGGCCTGGGGCTTCAGAATGTGAAACGCCGGCTTGAGCTTACTTACCCGGGTAAATATGAACTGAATTTGTGTGCAGAGCAGGAAGTATTTGCAATAAGCCTTAAACTTGAGTTATGAAAAAGATAAATTGCCTTATTGCCGATGATGAAGAAATAGCCAGGGGCATTATTGAAAATTATGTTTCCCAGATAGAGAGCCTTAACCTGGTGGGCATGTGTTCTATAGGTATAGAGGTATACAACGCTTTAGAGAAACAACAGGTAGATCTTTTGTTGCTTGATATTGCCATGCCACGCTTATCGGGCATTGAGTTATTGCGCACACTAAAAAAGAAGCCCGCAGTGATCCTGATCACCGCCTTTCGCGAATTTGCGCTGGAGGGCTATGAGCTGAATGTGGTAGACTATTTATTGAAGCCGGTATCTTTTGAGCGTTTTATCCAGGCGGTTGATAAAGTACTGCCACTGAACAGTACCTGGCAAACGGAGCAAGCTGTAAAAACGGAACAAAGTACAGTGCCGTTTATCTACGTAAAATCTGATAAAAAAATGGTGCGCGTGTTGTTGAATGAAATCCTTTACATCGAGGGGTTAAAAGATTACGTAAAAATTCATCTGCAAAATCGTTCCCTCATTACCTACCAAACGCTTACCTCATTAGAAGAAAAGCTGGCAGCCGACCAGTTTTTAAGAGTACACCGGTCGTACATTATTGCGCTTAATCAAATTACAGCCTATACCGCCATAGAAATTGAACTTGGCAAAACTATCATCCCCATTGGCAAGGCCTATGCCAAAGAAGTACTGGGGAGGTTAGCAACGTAACTACCTATGCATTTCTTTATCGAACTTTGAACATAGCGCATAAAGGTTAAACCCCGATCTGTCCAATCATTCCCCTGAATAAGCCATTGGCCGGCTGCTTTTCAATACCGAATTTTGCACCCATCAATAAAGTATAATATGACGAATAATAATATAGCTAGCGGGATAAAACAGCGTATCCATTCCATTTTTAGCGTAAAGGAAAAAGTATTGGTAACACCACATTACATCCGCATTAAATTTGCGATGACGGATCAACAAGGTGAACTATTTAAGAATGCCCAGATCGGCGGGCACAATAAGATCTTTATTCCTGCAGAGGGCGCAGAAGATGCAAGAAGAACTTATACCACCCGCAATATTGATTTTGCAAATAAAGAATTATGGATAGATTTTGTTGCCCATGGCGATAACGGCCCGGCATCTTACTGGGCTAACCGCGCCATGCCGGGCAGCACTTTAGGCATTGCCATGAAGGATGGCAGCAAACCCTTGTTCCCGGAGGCAAACGAATACCTTTTAATAGGCGATAGTACTGCCCTGCCGGTCATCGGGTGTATGCTGGAGCAATTGCCTGCCGGTGTTAAGGTGCATGCCGTTTTAGAAGTATATGGCGCAGAAGATGAGATAGCATTAAACTCAAAAGCCAACCTAAGCGTTCAATGGCTGCATAATCGCGCACCTGAAAAAGGAAGCAGGCTGAGCGAAACAGTACGGGGATTAAAATTGCCTGAAGCGAAACGCTTTGTATTCGCAGCCGCCGAATATGACGTAGCGAAAGACCTGAAACGTTATTTTAAAGAAGAATTAACCTGGCCACAAAGCGACTACTCTGTAGTATCCTACTGGAAAAAAGGAGAATCGGAAGAAGAATCTTCAGACCGGAGACGGGAAGAAAGACAGCGGTAGTATCGGTTGCCTATTGCGGGTTGCCTGTTGTACGTGTTATGAGTGTGTATGCGAATATTGTGATTTCCCTTCGCATACACTTGTATTCATTTGATACTTAAACACCTATTTGGGCTGCAGGGCTTCACCTTCAAAAACTACGCCCGGCCAGCCGTGAGCTATAAACTGCCTTATATTTTGATGATCTGCTGCATCCGGGTGCGCTAATACCGCCTGGTAATGCTCTGCAAATAGTGCCAGCGTATCTTCTTTACTCAAATCATTCAATCGGGCGAAAGCAAAAACCCTTGCACTGCCCTGGTTTTGTGTAGCCTCATTATAAGCCTCTCCATTTTTAAACGCCGTAGGCTGGTACTGATAACGGCTATCTATAAATTGCAGTACATCTGCAAACACTATGGTTTTACTTTTTAGGCTGCTAAGTAAGGTGCTTATTTGTTCAATCATGTAGCGAAGGTAGGGGTTAAAGGGTAAGATGGTAAAATGACTCTTAAAAATTTATTCAATATTTGTCAAAGCCACATCTGAGAATTCAAATAACCTGTTATACAACTTAGTACAAAAGAGTTTATATTTGTATCAATAATAACGTTTTAAATTTTGAGTCATGTAATCGCCTGCGCATAATTTATTTATGATCTTTCCCATTTCTCCGGGAAGGAAGCGATAATCTATTTGTTAATTTATTCTTACAAACATGGCTATATCACAAAAATATGGTCGTACCTATCATTATCCATTTTCGCCAGGCACTAGCAGCGATGACAGGATAGCGCACGACTATTGGGAACATTTACAGCGTATCCCCAATATAATACACACCGAAAAATTAGATGGTGAAAATAATTGCTTATCGAAGTATGGCGTTTTTGCGCGCTCACACGCTGCGCCTACAGTTTCGCCCTGGACGGAAAGCTTGCGGCGTTTATGGCAAATGGTCAAATATGATCTTGGGGAATTAGAAATTTTTGGAGAAAATTTATATGCAATTCACTCATTAGAATACCGTAATCTGCAACATCATTACTACGTATTTGGCGTACGCGAAAACAATCTTTGGCTTAGTTGGGAGGAAACTCAGTTCTATGCCAATATGCTTGATCTGCCGACTGTACCAGTCATAAAAAAAGAAAGTATGCCGGTTGACCGAAAAACATTTGAGACCGACATTTTAACTTTGGTCAACGGCGCAGGCACTTTTGATCCATATGACACTTACGATCAAAAAACAACGGTAATGGAAGGTATTGTAACCCGCAATGCAAACAGCTACCCTGTTACCGACTTTGCAAAAAATGTATTTAAATATGTAAAAAAGGGGCACGTAAAAACAAACCAACACTGGACCAGAAATTGGAAACGCGCAATGCTTATTAACGAAAGGAGTGACTATGTGGACCTTTAGTGAAAATAAAGAATGGCATCATCTCGAAAAGAAATACGATTGGATAAGACGCATGAATGATGTACCGCAGGATGTTCGTTATCACGCAGAAGGCAATGTTGCGGTTCACACGCAAATGGTGTTAGAAGCGCTAGACAATGATTCGGCCTTCAAAATGATGCCTGCTCAGGATCGTGAAATATTGTGGACAGCAGCTTTATTGCATGATGTAGAAAAGTTTAGTACTACGGTTATAGAATTAGATGGGAGTATTACTTCACATGGCCATGCACGTAAAGGAGCTCACTTTACAAGGCGATTGCTATACACAGACGGAATGGCTCCGTTCTTTATACGCGAACAAATTTCAGCTTTAGTTAAATATCATGGTCTGCCAATCTGGATTTTTGAAAAACCAGATCCCCTGAAATCTTTGATTAAAGTAAGCATGGAAGTAAACACGCAATGGCTAACACTACTTGCACGGGCAGATATGCATGGACGTTTTTGCGCTGACCAGGCAGACATGCTATACCGTATCGATTGCTTTGAAGCCTTTTGTCAGGAAAACAATTGCTGGGGAGCAGCCATCAAATTCACATCCGAAAAAGCTAAAATGTATTACCTTCAACACGAAAACGCATATCCCAACTATGAACCCTTTGAACAACCGGAATGTGAAGTTATACTCATGAGCGGACTTCCCGGAGCAGGAAAAGACAGTTACATTAAAAAGCATTATTCCGACTGGCAGGTGATTTCGTTAGATGATATGAGATTAAAAAAAGGCATCTCTACGACCGACAAGACCGGTAACGGGCAAATTATACAGGAAGCCAAAGAACAAGCCCGTATCTATCTTAGAAAGCAACAATCATTCGTTTGGAATGCAACTAATACTACAACCCAAATGCGTACTCAGCTAATTGATCTTTTTATGCTTTATAAAGCTAAAGTGAAAATTGTTTACGTAGAGGTATCTTATCAAAACTTGGTAAACCAAAATAAGAATCGGGATGCGGTAGTACCTATTTCTGTTTTAGAAAAATTAGCACACAAGCTTGAGGTTCCAACCCTATGGGAAGCTCATGAAGTAGTTTACCATGTTAATTGAATAACAAGGCCATTTGAATCGTCAAATGGCCTTTACCATTTTTGTTTTGTAAATCCCTTCTTTCCCCTTAAAATATCAATTTATACCCTGCTCCTCTGATGCTCATTAGCTGTACGCTGGGGTCGTCTTTGATCATTTTGCGCAGGTGCGACATAAATACGTCCATGCTGCGGGCGTTGTAAAAGCTGTCGTCGCCCCAAATTTTCAGGAGGGCCACCTGCCTTTGGAGCAGGTTATTGCGGTGTTCCAGTAATAATTTAAGTAAGGCTGTTTCTTTAAACGAGAGCGTGTAGGTAGTTTCGGGGGTTGTGAGTTGCTGGCTTACGCTATCCAGTTCGCAGGCGCCAAATACCTCGCGCGTGGGTGCCAGTTCATCTGATGATGGCGTGGTTCCAAAACGGCTTAACAATGATTCCATCCGCACCAAAAGTTCGCCCATGTTAAACGGCTTGCGCAGGTAATCGTTACCGCCGCTTTTAAAGCCTTTAATTACGTCTTCGGCTAAAGACTTTGCGCTTAAAAAAATAATAGGGATGCCGCTGTTCAGTTTCCGGATGTCTTCGGCCAGGGTATAGCCATCCTTTAAGGGCATCATAATATCCAGCACGCATATATCCGGCGGGTCAATCTGAAACAACTTTAATGCCTCGCGGCCATTGGCCGCTACCGTTACTTCATAGCCGCTGCTTGCCAGCCCGTCGCTTATTATCTGCGCCAGCGTAGGTTCGTCTTCGGCATATAATACTTTATACTTCATGGTATGCTGGTAATTCTATAATAAAGTTACTGCCTTTCCCGGGCTCGCTGCGCAATAGGATCTTGCCGCCATGCTGCTCAACAATTTGTTTAACGTAATGGAGGCCAAGGCCAGATCCTTTTACGTTATGCACATTGGGGTTATCGCTTACCCTGAAAAAGCGTTCAAAAACACGTTCCCTGTACATCTTTTCAATACCCGGCCCGTTATCCTGTATGCTGATGTATACCTTATCCATATCGCTACTGCAGTTTACGGTGATAATGGCATCGTTGCCAGTATATTTTAAGGCGTTGTCTATCAGATTGTAAAATACATTGGTTAAATGCACCGGGTCGCCGTCTACAAAACAGGGTTCTTTGGCAGGGGTGTAATGAATGGCTGCATTTTGCCCGTTGCGCAAGCGCATAGATGATACCACGCTTTCCAGCCCCTGTTGCACGTCATACAGTTCGGGGCGTAACTTGACTTCGCCATGGTCAAGCTGATTAAGGCTGAGCACTTTATCGATCATCAGGTTTAGTCGCTGCAATTCGGCTTTGCTGATGTCGATATAGTTTTCCAGCTTGGCAGGCTCGCGGGTAAGCTGGTAGCGTGTAATGGCATCCAGGGCGGCCTCTATAACAGATACCGGGGTTTTTAGCTCGTGGGTCATATTGCCGGTAAAAGCTATCCGGGCCTGGGTATACATGCGCTGCGTACGTATCATCCTGAAAAGAAAAATAAAGGCAGCCCCGGTTAAAAGCAGCATCAGTAAAGACGATAGCAGGTAATACCGCATCCGGTAAAATACAACGTTATTGATAGATTGTACTACCAACTGGTAGGTATGCAGAAAAAAATCAAGGTTATAGCCGAACAACTGGCTGCGATAATCTGCGCTTTGGGCTTTTTTCCAGCTGGCAAATGTTTCGGGCTTACCGCTTTCATAGCTGTAAAGCACATGGTAGGTTTTCACATTAAGCTGCGCCCGTAAGCATTCGGCTTTTACAAGGCTGTCCATCCGTATCAGGTCGCGCTTATCCGCAGCTAATACCGATTCATAGCTTTCCCCCTCGTCATACGTACGGATAATACGCCCGTGCCCTACCTTAGGCTTATCATTTGCTATATGGATGCCGATGGTAAGAATAGTGCTGTCGTTTTTTATATTGGAGCTAAAGCTTCCCCCAAAATGGCGGTCGCGCAGATGGGTAAATGCCTGCTTGATCTGCAGCCACTCGGACGAAAGAAAAAAGTTGCGAAAGTTCACGCTGTTCTCATGGCCGTGGGCAACGCTCAGGTAATCACTTTGGCGCACCGCGCTGGCAACAGCCTGGTCAAGGTCGCGCCTTACCTGGATCTTTTGTGCGCTAAAAAGCTGAAAGAGCCACGCTCCCTGCAGTGCAACGCTGGCCAGCATAGCCAAAGCTACCAACAAGTAAGCGTAGCGGTTTGTAAACCATTTCATAATACGAAGTTGATGATAATTATGCATGCCCGGTAGCACCCCGGTACGATTTAACCTTGTTTAACATTGCTTAACCGGCCTTAACTTAACGTTGAAGTAGGTTTGCAGCATGAAAAAGAAACTATTATTTCTTGCTATAGCCCTTCCTTTTTTTGCACAGGCGCAATTAAAGTTAACAGGTAAAATAAAAGACGATGCCGGCCATCCGCTGGATGCTGCAACCATTATCTTGAAAAAAGGCGACAAGCAGATAGGTTCGGGCTTTGCCGACCTGGGCAATTTCGCCCTTAGTTATCCTGCTGCCGGCAGTTATACCATTTATGCAAGCCTGGTTGGTTACCAGCCAACGCAAATAAACGTTCAATTACCTAAAGACAGTGTGCTATTAACCATGCAGCCTGATAGCAAACAGTTAAAGGAGGTTACGGTAACCTCACGCAAACCGCTGATAGAACGCAAGGTAGACAGGGTTACCTTTAACGTGGAGAACAGCATCATAGCATCTAGCGGCAGCGCCTGGGAAGCGCTTACCAAGGCGCCCGGCGTGCAGGTAAACGCCAGTAATGATATTATGGCAAACCGTAAAAACGTACAGGTTTATATGGATGGCAAGCCGCTCAACCTTTCGGGAGATGACCTTTCAGGTTATCTGCAGGGCCTTCCGTCTGACCTGGTTGCCTCCATCGAGGTTTTTTCAAACCCACCTTCGCAGTTTGAGGCCGAGGGTGCATCCATTATTAACATCGTTACAAAAAAAGCTAAAAAACAAGGATTAAATGTTACCGTGAACAGTGGTTTTACACAAGGCCTTTACAGTAACTATAATGCAAGCGCAACATTCAATTACCGTAAAGATAAACTGAACGTTTATGGCAGCTACGGTTATACGCACAGGCACTTTTTTCAGGATCATGATGTTGATATTGATTACGGCACTTCGCTATGGAGCAGCCCTAACCGCAATGTTTACCAGTCTGACAATTATAACTACCGTTTAGGGGCCGATTACCAGTTGTCAACAAACCAGATAATAGGCTTTTTAGTAACCGGAAACAACCGCAGCGGTACCACCAACGGCCATACGGTTACCCGGGTTACCGACAGGCAGCTCACTTTGGATTCAACCCTGAAGACAGATAATTTTGCCGCCAACTCCGGGAATCAGTTTGCCTATAACATTAACTACAACCTTAAAATGGATTCGGGTAAACGCAGCTTAAATATAGATGCCGATTACTCGCCTTACATGAGCCGCAGCAATGCCTTTGCCGATAATGTATCCTTTTTACCAGATGGTACGCAAACGCCTAACATGTTTCATATTTATACCCCAAGTTCACAGCATATAGATATTTATTCGGCCAAGGCAGATTACAACTATCACCTGCTTGGGCATTGGGACCTTACCTCGGGCTTAAAATACAGCAGTACCCGCAGCCAGAATAATTTTGATTATTACAACCGCGACGGGGCGACTTTGACTGATGTAACCGAAAATTCAAACCATTTTTTGTACCAGGAAAAAACAGGTGCCGCGTACACCAGCATATCCGGCATAGTTGGTAAATGGACTATACAGGCCGGTTTGCGCGGCGAATATACCGGCACAAGGGGTTACTCCATCACGCTGGATTCTTTAAACAAGCGAAACTATTTTAAGCTTTTCCCTACGCTGTTTCTGCAATACAAACTTGATGACGATAATGAGCTGCAGTTTAATTATGCCTACCGTATAGAGCGGCCTGAGTATAATCGCCTTAACCCCGCAAAGCGATATTTTTCGCCATATAATGTTTATGTGGGTAACCCGGCCCTGCAGCCTGCCTTTGTACAAAACCTGGAGCTTAGCTACACTTACAAGCAGCAGTACAATATTACCGGCTATTACAGCGCCACGCACGATGTTTTTACCAATATCAACATACAGGATAACACAACTAAAATTTATTACGGCACCCAGGCCAACCTTGGTTTAAGCGTAAATACAGGCTTGCGTGCTTCGGCAGCATTCCAGCCATTAAAATTGTGGGACATAAATATCTTAGGCGAGGCATATGTACAACAGGAAAAATCAGACTACCTAACCAGCAGCTATAACTATCATTTGTTCTCTTATGATGCTACGCTGAAGCAGGCGTTCACTGTAGATGCAAAAACAGGCTTAAAGGCCGAGATCAGCGGAGTTTATAACGGGCCGGGTATACAGGGAATTTACCGCGCAAACCATAACTCTGAAGTTGATGCAGGTATTAAAACAAATGTACTTAAAGGCCAGGGCACGCTTAAATTAGCGGCAAACGATATATTTAATACCAACAGCAATTACATTACCATTAACTATCTCGATCAACATAGTGCTTTCTTTCACCATTTAGAAAGCCGCACCATAGGCTTAAGCTTCTCGTATCGTTTTGGTAAAAATGTAGCCGCTTCCCGCAGCCGCAGCACCGCAAGTGAAGACGAACGCAAAAGGGCGCAGTAGAATAGGAACGCCTTCTTTATTTCCAGTGTACCTTAATTTTCCGGTTCCCTGTTATGGTGTATTCAAGGTCGTCGTTTTCAAACAATTCACCTTTCATAATATCTTTATTAACAGTGACAGTAAATGCAGGCAGTTTATTTTTATCAGGACTAATAATCCGCATCCGACAGCTTAGGCGTTCATCGCCTTTAACCCGAAAGCTTACAGAACCGTTATCAGCTTTGAAACCCGATGTAGGATAATCAAGGTAGATGATAAAATCCTCATGAGGCACCTTGTAAAAGTGCCTTGGAATAATGCCAAAAGCTACTCCGGCACCGTACACTTCCTGACCTACGGTGCCAGACTTTTCCCAGCCATCGTGCATATCTTCTATAGCAATCCAAAGCTTATGGTCTACCTGCCCGGTTTTTATTTCATCAGACAGCATTTCATCAGGCAAATTTGGCGGATAATAATATGGTGCCCTGTGCAAAACGTATTTTAAAAACTCAGGAATAAGTAAAGAAACAGAAGGTAATAAATCCTCATTTTCAGCATATAAAAGTAAATTGTGTAAAGCTGCAAAAACTTCCTGTTCTTCGTACGCGGCGGTATAAGGCGCATCATTCAAGGGAAATACAGCGAAAAAAGTTGGGTAATTGCCTGCATATCCATAATCGCACTCCCACAGTTGAAAGTTTTTGAAAATATTGGCAATGCATAAATAGGTAAGATCCAGATATAGCTGTTCCTTTGTTTCCTTATAAAGCCATAACATGGCATTAGCACCAAAAGCAGTATTGTTTGCCTGGTAAAAAAGTTCAAACCCTTTTCCTTGCAATGTTTTTGCTGCTGTTTTTGCTTCTTTTAAATATTTATCATCTTTAATTAATTGCCAAGCATGCAGCATTACCAATGCATAAAGGCCGGCAACATCCTTTTCGCCGCCCTTGCCCGGCTGGGTCTCTGCTTTTACGGCTTCCAGCGTTTCCATATCATATAACACAGGCCATTCATATTTGAAATGATGTGCAACGCGGATAGTAAAGTCTAACGAATCCTCAAAAAGTTTTTTTGCCTGTTTATCACCGCGTATAGCTAAACGCGCCAGATTTAAAAGCGGATGATGCAAATACCACGAATCCATTACATTTGGCTTCAATTGCTCTTCCTTACCGCTAAGCTGGCCGGCTAAGGCTGGAAGAAAGCGCACCACCGTTTTTAGTTCTTTACTATAAAAAGCATCCAGACCATTTTTTATTTTCATAATAGCAGGCAGGTCTGCCTGGCACCAATCGCGGTAATCGGTTAAAGGCAGCATAACAGCCAGTTGTACCATCAGTTCAGGAGGGGTTTGATAATCCGCCACATAGGCATTCAAATAATCCTGCCCGGCACCGTGCGACCAACATCCATGGCTAAATTCCAGATCGTGTAAACCAATGTTTACCATGCCCAGCCAGTCATAATACTTTGTGGCAGGCTTAGGCAGATAAAGATAAATGCATGCCAATAAATCAAGGAACTGACGGGCTTGCTGCAAATCATCTTCAGGATTATCAGGGCTAAATACAATAAATGCGTCAGATAGGATAATTTTCTGATTTGCCGGGATAGGCTTACCCTTCAAGGTTGGCGGTAACGCAAATCCTATTTCGGGCCATGTTCCACCTACTGTGTTACCCAAAGAACATTCGGTTTCCCGGGCATAATCGTTCAGAGACGTTAGGTTCTGAAAGTATAGCACCGCGCCATTTGCAGGCTTGTCTATACTAAAATATTGTAAACCGGAACGGGTTCCTACCTGGCTTACATAAATGCTTCCTTCGGTATCATGCGCGCTTCCGGCGGCGCCGGTAATTACCATATCTCTTGGCCAAAATGGAACAAGTATCGGTTCATTTGCTTTAAACGTTGTTGTGTATCTGATTAAAGGCTTTTCAGGATCTGGAAATTGCAGTTTTATTTCATATAGCCCTATTTCTGCCGAAACAAAAACAATTATACAGTCTTTATCCCTTGTGATCTTTTCAATTTGTAATTGATCGTTTGGAGCATAAGCCGGCCTCAGAACTACCTGTGCCCCTTCAGGGCAGGTTATAACAAGCCATACACTATTGTTAAGGTTGTGCACCTTTATCACATAGTTATCAATTTTATGTTCAAAGCATAGTGGCAGGTTTTGCTTTTCAAATAACTTTTTTACGGCATAAGCCCAGGGAGAAAGTGTACTCATTGTAACTAATTTAATCTTTTACCGATTTAATGTTTACACCGAGAACGCGTCGGATGGCGCCAATAAAGGTTTAGCAATAACTTTTACCAATGTGGATTGTTTTTTAATTAACATAATTATTTAATTAGAAACATAATCATATTCGATTGGTTATCCGGACATGAAGGATTTGGCAAAACGCTTTCCACAAAACCCTTTGCTTTTACCAAAGGATATAAAACCAAGTAACACCGGCCTTCAGGTCATCAGCCTGCTTAACCCAGGTGTGTTCAGGTATCAAAATAAAACCTGGCTTTTGGTACGCGTTGCTGAAACTACCGGCAAAAAAGAAGGGTCTATTAATTTCCCTGTTTTAAACGCAACCGGCAATACTGAAATAATTGAAGTTTCGATGAACGATCCTGATCTTGTTGCAACTGATGCAAGGGTTATACAATATAAGGGCTTGGACTATCTTACAACCATGTCGCATCTTCGCTTATTAAACAGCGAAGATGGTATTCATTTTATAGAACCTGCAGAGCATTCAAGGATAGCCGGTAACGGAAATCTCGAGCTTTTTGGAATAGAAGACTGCCGAGTTTCGCAAATAGAAGACACTTATTATCTTACATATACCGCAGTGTCAGACAGCGGGGTAGGCGTAGGCTTAAGAACCACTAAAGACTGGCTTAATTTTGAGCAACAAGGCATGATACTGCCACCTCATAATAAAGATTGCGCCATATTTGAGCAAAAAATTAATGAAAAACTTTATGCGCTGCACCGGCCAAGCAGCGTTGAAATTGGTGGCAACTATATTTGGCTTGCTGAATCTACAGATGGTATTCACTGGGGAAACCATCGTTGCATACTAAAAACACGGCCCAACATGTGGGATAGCAAGCGTGTTGGTGCCGGAGCCCCTCCAATTAAAACCAAAAATGGTTGGCTGGAAATTTATCATGGTGCTAATGCACAAAACCAATATTGCCTTGGTGCTTTTTTAATGGATCTGGAAGATCCGTCAAAAGTTATATCACGCACAATGGAACCAATTATGGTGCCGACAGAAAATTACGAGTTAAGTGGTTTTTTTGGTTATGTAGTATTTACGAACGGGCATGTAGTTAATGATGATGAATTAACAATTTATTACGGTGCTGCAGATGAATTTATATGCGGCGCTATGTTTTCCATCAATGAAATTTTAAGCCATTTAAAAAGTAATTAACCGCTGCTTTTGTTCAATGTAAAAATGGGAAGTGAAATGCTTATATTATTCCGATATTATTTTTCCTATAAATCAATTGCAGGAAAACTTTAAACCATTTATGGTGTTGAACTTACATGCTGTTTTTCAGCATTTCCCCTTAACACTCTTATTAATCAAATAAAAAAATGAAAAAGTTTCCTTTATTAGCCATTGTGGCCGTAACAGCTATCAGTTTCCAGGCTTGCAGCTCACATAAAAACAGCGGCTCTACAGACAGTACTACTACAGTTAAAACCGATAGTACCGCAACAACAACCAAAGTAGATACATCTAAAGCAAACGCATTGCCGGATACTACCTTTGCCAGCAAAGCGGCAGTAGGCGGCATGGCCGAGGTTGCCTTGGGAAAAATGGCAGCATCTAAAAGTTCAAACGCTCAAATAAAAGAATTTGGCAATATGATGGTTATGGACCACGGCAAAGCTAACGCCGAACTGATGACCATCGCCAAAAACAAAAAAATGACTTTACCAGCTGCACTTGATGCGGAGCACCAGGCAAAAAGCGACAGCCTGAGCAAGCTAAGCGGTAAAGATTTCGATATGGCGTATGTAAACGCAATGATAGACGGCCATAAAAAAACCCTTGCTTTAATGCAGGCCGAAGCCAGCAGCGGTACTGATCCTGATCTTAAGGCATTTGCTGCAAAAACTGCTCCGGTTGTTCAGACACACCTGGATGCGATCAATAAAATTCACGACAGTTTAAAATAATAGTCTGTAAAAATATGATGAGGGGTAAACGGATTTCCGTTTACCCTTTTTTGTAACACAACTAATTAATTACCAGCAACAATGCCATCAGATAAGAATATACCGGTTGAAACCCTTTACAAAGCAGCCTGCTATCTTGGTGAATCGCCTTTTTGGCACAGCAAACGTGAAAGTGTACTTTGGGTAGATATTGAGCATAGCCACCTATATGAGCTGAACCTGCAAACCGGCAAGCTTAAAAAATGGGAACTTAACCGGCGGGCATCTTTTATTGTGGAGCATGAGTCGGGTCATATTTTACTGGGTATGCAGGGCGGCTTGTTTGCCTTTAACCTTGATAGCGGGGTCACCAGCCCAGTGATCGATATTGAACTTGGCAATGACGACTACCGATGTAACGACGGCTATTGCGATCAGCAGGGCCGCTTGTGGTTTGGCGTTATGCACATGAAAGCCGAATTGCATGCCGGGAGTTTAAATTGCCTGTATCCTGATGGCAAATTACAGAAAATGATAACCGGCCTTACCATCCCCAACGGTATTGCCTGGAGCCATGATACCAGGACGATGTATTTTGTAGACAGCGAAACGCACGATGTAAAGGCCTTTAATTACGATGAAGCAAAAGGCGAACTGGTATTTAACAAAGTTGTTTTTGAGATCTCAAAAGATGAAGGCACCCCGGATGGGCTCACCATTGATAGCGAAGGCATGCTTTGGATAGCCGTATATGGCGGCGCCAAAGTTATCAGGTGCAACCCGGTAACCGGGGCCATAAGCGATGTAATTAATTTACCGGTGCCGCATGTAACCAACTGCTGCTTTGCCGGCCCAGACTTAAACGATCTGATCATAACAACGGCACAGGAAAATTTAACAGAAGAACAATTACCAAAATACCCGGAAAGCGGCAATGTATTTATCGCCCGGAATATTGGAGCAAAAGGTGTAAAAAACAATAAATCAAACCATTAAAGGAATTATAAATTCCAAAAAGAGCGCATGAATAAAAAAGGATTAATGATAGATATGGACGGTGTAATTTACACAGGAGATACGCTGGTAGAGGGGGCCGACAAATTTGTTAAACGCCTTTTGGAACAAAAGATCAACTTCACATTCTTATCAAACAATAGCGAACGCACCCCGGCACAAGCGGTAGAAAAACTTGCGAGGCTTGGTATAGAGGTTGAGGAACAACACGTTTACACCAGCGCAATGGCAACCGGTTCCTTTTTAAAAGATGAGTTTCCCGGCAGCAAGGCCTTTGTTTTAGGTGGCGGTGGTTTGGTTAAATGCCTTGAAGAAAGCGATATTAAACTTGTTGATACAGAACCGGATTTTGTAATTCTTGGCGAGGGCCAGGATTTTGCTTTGAAAATGGTTAAGCAGGCGGTAGACATGATCATTGGGGGTGCCAGGTTTATCGCTACTAACCGAGACCCATCTCCCCGTAAATCGGGCTGGAATAATTTGGGTATTGCCGCAACCGCCGCAATGATTGAGGAAGCCACCGGCCGCGAAGCTTTTGTTATTGGCAAACCCAGCCCTTTAATGCTACGCTCGGCCAGCGTATACATGGGGTTGCAGCCCGCTGATACTACAATAGTGGGCGATACCATGGAAACCGACATTATTGGCGGTTTATATATGGGCTTCAAAACTATTTTAGTTTTATCCGGCATTGCCGAAAAGAAAACTGTAAATAATTATGCCTTTAAACCAACTAAAGTAATCAGCTCTGTCGATGAGTTAAATTTCCCGCTTGAATGGTGGTAGCATTTTGATATTGAAACAACTTACACCCATTCTGTAGGCGTTTTACCAAATTTTTTCTTGAACGAATGCGAGAAATGAGAAAGGCTTTCAAAGCCAAGATCAAGATAAATGGCAGATGGCTTTTTGTGCTTTGTTTCTATCAGGTGGCGGGCTTCTGTAAGGCGCTTTTCCTGCAGCCAGTGGCGGGGTGGCATGTTAAATATTTTTTGAAAGTCGCGCTTAAAACCTGCCAGGCTCCTGCCGGTAAGCTGCGCAAATTTTTCTATAGGAACGTTAAAATGAAAATTACTGAGCATAAACCTTTCCAGATCGATCTTATGAGGTTCTGAAAAATCGAATAAAAAGTTACGCAGCCCAGGTAAGGCAAGCAGTAATAATTTAACGCCTTCTTTCACCTTCAGGATGCCCATTTCGTCTGTCATCTCCGCACCAGAGCTTCGAGCGTATGGAACAACAGATTGGAAATAACCCTGCAGATACTCATTAGGCGGGATCAACAGGTTTGGCGGACCTACATATTTTCGTTCCGCCTCCAGCTTTTCTTCCAGTACTATCTTTCGTAACAGATCCTCCTGCAGCGAGATCACTATGGTTTCATAGTTGGCCCCGGGCAGCGGCGTTTTGGTAAGCGTACCAATCTGGTTTTTGCCGATCAGCATCATTTCGCCCCCGCGCATAGAAATATTTTGAGCAGCAGTTTCCAGGGTTAATTGCCCGGAAACCTGTAATATCAGCGTATGATGGTTCCAAAAACAAGTTTTCTCTTTCCGCCCGGCAGAGAGGTAAGAGTAAAATATTACCCCTGGAAGTATCTCCTCTGGACTGATCATTTAGCGTTGTAAGTAAGTGCCGCCAAGTATAGCGCCTCTTGCAAAAGTAGTGTTTAAGGCATTCATTTCTTCGGGCGTAAATACAATATCCATTGCAGCCATGTTTTCGGGCAGGCGCGATCTGCGGCTCATACTCACCAACGGCATTATGTGATCGCCCTGGGTGTTTACCCAGGCTATAGCTAATTGTGTAGGGGTTGCGCCTTTATCTTTTGCCAGTTGCTTTAATACCTCCACCTTTTCCAGGTTCTTAACCAGGTTCTCTCCCTGGAAACGTGAGAAATGGCTGTGATAATCATTTGCCGGTAACGGTGCTTTCATGTCGCCGGTAAGTAAACCTTCGGCTGTATTGGCAAATGCCACTACGGTTATCCCTAATTCCTTTGCAGCGGGCAGCAGATCAGCTTCTATCTGGCGGTCAGCAAGCGAGTAACCAATTTCCAGGGCAGATACCGGGTAGACATTATTTGCTTTGCGCAATTGATCGGCGGTAATTTCCGAAACACCTAAATAACGTACTTTGCCTTCTTTTATCAGGTCGGCAACGGTGCCTATAATATCCTCTACCGGCACGCTGTTATCCATCCTTGATGGTTGATAAAGGTCAATTGTTTCAACACCCAAACGGGTAAGAGAATAGTTGATAAAGTTTTTGATAGCAATGGGGCGAAGGTCTAAACCCAGCCACTGCCCGTTATGAAAAATAGCACCAAACTTTACGCTGATAAAGGCATCGTCCCTCCTGTTTTTGATAGCTTTACCTACAAGTAATTCGTTATGCCCGGCGCCGTAAAAATCGCCGGTATTTAAAAAATTGATGCCGCTGTCTAAAGCTGCATGTATGGTAGCAATGCTTTCGGTTTCGTCGCTATGCGGGCCTCCCCAAACAGACGACATGCGCATGCAACCCAAACCAAGTTTAGAAACCAGCGGACCGTTATTACCTAATTTTATTTTTGTTAGCTCTTTCATAGTTGATATGCCTTTATTTAGCGTAACAAAGATCGCCGGTTTTGTTTATAAGAAATTACGTGCACGGCTCAATTTGCTTGCGTGTACGGCTCAAAGCAAAAATTGTTATTATGCTCTAAAAATCAATTCTCATTAAAAAATTGGCCTTTTTTCATTTTTGAATTATAGCCTTTCATTACTTGAGAAACTTGTTTCTTCATATCTTCTAAGGATAACTTGGGTTTTTTTAAGTTGGCTTTCATAGCCAGCTTATTCATCTCCGAAAATGTTATCTTATAATTCATCTGATGCGTTATTTCAGAATTAAAATTACAAATATTTAAATGCCTAACCAGTGGAACTATCAACACATATCTTAAAACCATCATCTTTAAAAATGACTTTTATCTGAAATGTTTGTTTCAGAATTAATTTAGCTTTGTATCGTAATAAAACAAATGGCAAGAAACGTTGAATTTAATGAAGATGAGGCTATCCAAAAAGCGATGGAAGTTTTTTGGGAAAAGGGCTATAATGGTGCCTCGCTTCGTGATTTAACGGATGCCATGAAAATTAATAGCAGCAGCTTATATAATACCATTGGTGATAAGCAGGAGCTGTTTGTACGCTGCGTTAAGCATTATACAGATCTTAGGGTAAAGGATATTCAGCAACGGCTGGCCAGCGGTGGTTCGGCGTTTGAGATACTGGTTACTTATATTCATGCTGCTGTAGATACAATAATAAAAGGCGACCATAGCTGTATGGCCGTAAAAACTGCCTTTGAAGTGGCTACCAATGACCAGCGGGTGAAAGATATTCTGAAAGCCGACAGCGATTATAACTATCGCTTTTTGTATTCCCTTATAAAAAAATCCATGGAAGAGGGCCAGATAGCCGACGAGGAAGATCCCGAACTGCTTGCCGATTATTTTATCAGCACCTGGACGGGCTGGTATGAATCCTACATTTTGCATAAAGACGCAGCTAAGATCAAAAAGATGGCCCAGTATTTTATCAAACAGATTTCGAAATAAAAATTTTTTGACCATTTTGAAACAATCAATTCAGAATCAACAAAAACGAAACACATATCTTATTTTGAAACAATCAATTCAGAATTATAAAATCAATAACAATGGAAAACAAACAAATTCTAACAGACCTGCAAGGCAAAAGGGTGCTGGTTACAGGTGGCACTAAAGGTATTGGAAGGGCAATTGCAGATGAATTATCTCAGGCAGGCGCTAAGGTGATCGTATCGGCACGTAACGCGGCTAATGACCCCAACCCAGATCATCATTTCATTGCAGCCGACTTAACCAAGCCGGATGATGTAGCTAAACTGGAACAGGAAATCAACGAAAAAATTGGCGGCATAGATATCCTGATTAACAATGTTGGCGGCTTAACTACGCCTCAAGGAGGATTCAGTACCTTAACGGACGAACATTGGGAGAATGAACTGCAATTGAATTTATTGGCCGCCATAAGGCTTGACAGGATTTTACTGCCTAAAATGATTAAACAACAAAACGGCGTTATCATCCATATCTCATCAGTAGCGGGCAGGCAGCCGTTGTGGAAATTAAATATGGCTTATGCCGTATCTAAAGCTGCGTTAAACAGTTACAGTAAATCGCTGGCAACCGAACTTGCTACCAAGGGTGTAAGGGTATTAACCGTTTCGCCGGGGGCTACCAAAACGCCGCCAATGGAAAAGTTTATTTCAGATTATGCAGCCTCGGTAAACATTACAGTTGAAGAAGCTTTTGGGCAATTAATGGCGCAGGTTGGCGGCATCCCAATGGGCAGAATGGCCGAGCCGCATGAGGTTGCCTCATTGGTTCACTTCCTGGTTTCGCCTGCTGCCTCATATCTCACAGGCACTATTTATTCTATTGATGGTGGTTCATTGCCGGTAGTAGCATAAACATCTTTTGAATAGTTGAATAAGGGCGGTTGGATATTATTCCTGCCGCCCTTATTTATTAAGGAGTAACAAATAACACCTCGTGCAAACTTGTGCCTAAATAAGCTGTTAAACCTATATGAAAAATCCATTCGAAAAAAAAGACCATACCAGCGTTATAGTAATTGCAGCGGCAAGTGCCATTACAGCAGGTGTTTTAGCATATTTATTTTTAACAGAAGGCGGCAGTGAAACAATACAATCTATCCGTCATAAATTAAAAGACGAAGCAAAAGACCTTGCATCAGGCATTATTAGCAGTAAAACCGGCTTTAAAAAAGAAACCGTTAAAAAAGTGGCCGACCATATTGTTAAATAACATGCCTGCCAAGCAAAAAAAGATCAGCGTTATCTGCCACATGATGAGCTCGGTAGATGGTAAAATACTATCGAAAAACTGGGCATCAACCAAAACAGGCAAGAGTGCTACCGGCCTATATGAAAGGATCCATAAAAAATATAAAAGCCAGGCATGGATTTGCGGCAGGGTTACCATGGAGCGTGACTTTGCCGATGGTACCTATACGCACAAAGGCCCTAAAGCAAAAAAAGCGGACGATTTTATTGCACCACAAAATGCAGAATCATTTGCCATTGCGATTGATGCCCGCGGTAAGCTGGCCTGGAAGGAAAATAATATTGACGGCGACCACCTGATTGAGATTTTAACCATGCAGGTATCGCAATCTTATCTCGATTATCTGCAGCAGCTGGGTATCTCCTATCTTTTTGCAGGCGAAAAAGAGATCGACCTGAAACTTGCGTTAGAAAAACTTGCGGCTAATTTTCCAATTAAAACACTGATGCTGGAAGGCGGCGGCCATTTAAACGGCGCCATGATGAAGGCTGGGTTAGTAAATGAATTAAGCCTTTTGGTTTTGCCGCTGGCAGACGCTACCATCGCGACTACAGTTTTTGAAACCGGCGCCGTAACCGAAATGAAACTGAAAGACGTAAAAGAGTTAGCTAACGGCGTACTCTGGTTGAAATATAAAGTAAAAGCTGCAAAATGAAAATCACACTCATCGCCTTAGCGCTTGTAAGTTTGTTTACGCTGAAAAGTAAAGCCCAGGCTAAGGCCGAAGGCGATTCGGTAATGATCACCATCTTTCTCAAACATCAGCAAAATAAGAACCTCGATTCGTTGCAGGCTATCCAGAAGAAGAACAAGTTCGGCAATATGTTCCCGCCAAAAGGTGCAAGAATTGTTAGCTGGTATGTAATGATGGGTGTTGGCCAGGTAGTAACGGTTAAGATAAGCGCAGCGCAGTTAAGGGATCTGAACACCTCGATAGAAAAAGGCGCATGGGGTGCCTTTGATACAGAATTTTATCCTACTTACGATTATCTGCCGCACTGAAAAACCGAGAAAGCAAAAGTAAGCCAGTAATTAATTTATTAAGAGAGAAAACATAAGCATTTGCAGGCATGTAATGTGAGGCTTAAAAAAAACGTTTATTTTTGGTTTCATAACTCACCTTATCTCATAAACAGTTTTATACAAATATATTGTAAAAGAAAAGAGACTGCCATTTAGAGACAGCCTCTTTTACGCAGCATGCGTTGTAACGTATAAGTCTGTACTGATTACGGACTATCTCATTCACCAGCTAAAAAAGAGTTAGCTTCTCTTACAAACTCCTGACTGTATTGAAAAAGAGCGCCATGACCAGAATCACTCCATAAAACAAGCTTTGAATTGATTAAGTGCTGTGAAAGGGTAAATGAATTTATAGATGGTACAATTAAATCATTAGTACCATTAACAATTAAAACAGGCTGTTTAATATTGTGCAGCTGCTGATATTCAGGATCTTTTTCATAACCAAATGTAACAATAGCTGTTGCCTGTGCATTTACCGTTGCTCCTGAAGTGGCGGTATCGCGATTCTCTTTTCTTAATTGTAAACGTTCCAGGAAAGCTTCGCCGGCTTCTACACCATTCTTAGTTTTTGTGAAGAATATGTTCCTCAAAACTTTCGCGGGACCATCAGACATACCTGCAGTTACAACATTTACAATTTCGGTTATTCCCTCGCTGCCTGTAGGGCCCGTGCCTGCAAGAATTAATTTGGCTACCAATTCAGGGTATCTTGCTGCCAGGTTTTGGGCAATGAAACCACCTAATGAAAAACCAAGTAAATATACTTTTTCCAAACCTAATGCATTGATGAAATCATAGGCATCATTTGCCATTTCTGCTACTGTAGCCGGTGTTTCGCCTTCACTGCTGCCAACGCCTTTGTTATTAAATAAAATAATGGGGTGTGTTTTAGCCAGTTCATTAGTAAGCGCCGGATCCCAATTATCCAAGGTACCGGTAAAGTGTTGTAAAAACACAACCGGAATTCCTTGTACCTGTCCAAATGAACGGTAAGCGAATTTTGTGCCTTTAACATCTATAAAGGCAGTAGGAATTGTTTCATGAGTAAACGCTGAGTTACTCTTGTTTAAATTTTGTGACATTTTTTTTATGTTTTATGATTAAAGAATTTATTGTTTGATATCAATTATTATTTGCTTTCAGCAATCAGAATTGCAGCAAGTTTATCAGGCATGGAGATAAATGGTGTATGGCTGCTTTGCAGGGTGTACACCTTATCAACCTTACTGTGACTTACCATATATTGCTGTGCAGGATAGCTGATGGCATGATCATTTGCAGTGTGGATATACACTTTTCTGATGCTGCCAAAATTCTTTTCAGTCAGGTGAACCGGTGTAGCCAGAGGGCCTAACGGCTCTGCTTTAACATTAGCTGCAATGTAGTCCTGAACCTGCTGCGGTGCATCGGCAGCAAAAACATCTGCGGCACCATCTTTAGCAATAATTGCTACGCCATGCTCTTTGTCTACAGTAAGGTACTTGCTGATATGTGAACCGGCATCTGATTGGGCAAGCCCTAAAAGGCTATCGCCGTCATGCGGCAGCGTTGCTGCAAGGAAAATCAGTTCTTTAATTTGCGAAGGGATTTCTTCCGCTACCTGGCTTATAACCAGTCCAGCAAAACTGTGGCCTACCAAAACCACATTTTTACGATCACCGATAGCAGCTTTTACCTGGTCGACATAAGTTTGAAAAGTAATGTCTGCAACAGAGGTGTTGTCTTTTCCGTGGCCGGCAAGGTTAACTGCAATAACCTCGTGACCCTGTGCTTTTAATAACGGTGCTACTGCATCCCAAGAAGATACGTCTGCCCATGCGCCATGAACAAGCACAATGGTTTTAGAATTTTGGTTAGTTGTTTTTTGGGCTTGAGCAGTAAAACCTAGTACACTCATTGCCATCATAATTATTGTTGTTTTCATGTTTGCTAATGCCTAATTGTTTAGGACATGACAAACATCGGGCTATGCCGCAGCAATAACTTTAACCCAGGTTAAAATCGAAAAAGCCGATGAAAAAAAATTTCATCGGCTTTTTACTATCAGTAATTGCCGGCATTTAATATGTATTATCTTCCAACCATCCTTTTACGGATGCGGCTAAGCGACGGGCCTTGTATACCCAGGTAAGAGGCGATATGATAAAGCGGTACAGAATTAAAAATATCAGGATGTTTTTCCATCATTTCCCGATAACGGTCCTCCGGCGTTTTAAAAAGAAATCCTTCGGTATTTACCATCACTTCGTGAAAAGCTGTTTCGGCAACAATTCTTCCAAATCGTTCCCATTGGTGTGACTGGCTATAAAGTTCATTTAAATGATCTACATGTATATACAATATCAGCGAATCAACCATCGCTTCTGTATAATAATCGCATGCTGTTTGGGCTAAAAAGCTTTTATAGGAGGCTACAAATTGTTTATCGGTAAAAAACAGCATATTTTTTTCTTCACCCGTATCGTTGTTTACCCGGTAAATTCTAAATACGCCGTTGATTACAAAACCGAGGTGCTTACATACATTTTTGTATTCGTTGTAAAACTCACCTTTTTTATACTGTTTTAATTTCCAGTGCTGCAGTGACAGGTCAAATGCTTCCGGTTTCATACCCGCAGATCCTAAAACTTTCCGTAATAATTCTATTTCCGTATTATTCTCTATCATGTTATAAAAATATCAATTTTAATCATAGCGCATACCAATCTCGGATGTTGGTTAATAGTACAATTACTCAACAATCAGGGTATTGGTTGCTTCGCGGGTATTTGATTGGTTTTTTTAAAAACTGCTTTTCGATTTTAACCAGGGTTAAACTTTTGCGATGCGAATAAGCGGATGTTGTCATGTCCTAAACAATTAGGCATCTTAAATCATGAAAAAAATTATTTTAATTTTATTTACTGTAGCAACTGCTACCTTTTTGTTCTCATCTTGTTCAAAAAAAAACGATGTAAAACCCGTTGCTAAAAATTACGTATTGGTACACGGCGCATGGCAGGCTCCTTATGTATGGAATGCGGTAAAAGCCACCCTGATTAACGAAGGCAATAATGTAACTGTTGTTGAACTTCCGGGCCATGGCAGCGATCAAACTCCGCCATTTGCGGTAACCTTAAATGCTTACAGGGATAAAGTAATGAGTGCCATCTCAAATATGGACGGCAAAGTTATTTTGGTAGGCCATAGCTTAGGAGGGATGATCATTTCTGCTGTTGCGGAGCAAAATCCTTCAAAAATAGAAAAGTTGGTGTATCTGTCTGCTTACTTGCCAACCTCTGGTCAATCGTTATTTGACCTTGCTTCTACCGACGCCGGTTCAGCGCTTGGAGGCAACATTGACGGAATACCTACACTTAATATAGATACTAATAAAGGAGTTATTGATGTACTTCACAGCCAGATAATTAATGTGTTTATACAGGATGGTTCAACCCAGGCTCAAAACCTCGTACTGCAAAATTATCGTGTTGAACCTTTAGTTCCATTCGTTACTCCGGTAACTCTAACTGCTTCTAATTTTGGCTCGGTAGAAAAGGTTTACATCAAAACCTTACAAGACCGTGTGGTATCTCCGGCTCTACAAGACCGGATGATTGCAGCCGGTAATGTAAAAACAGTATATCAATTAAATACCAGCCACTCTTCATTCCTGGTAAAACCAGATTCGGTTGCGATATTGTTAACTAAAATAGGTAGGTAAAGTCCTCATTCAAAATAATAACATATAAGGTATTACTAAAAATAATTTTGATACAGCGCTCATTGTATCAATAAGTCACACCGATATTTCGAGGGAAGGAATCCAGGCACTCATCCATGCCATATGGTTCCTTCCCTTTTTTTGCAAGTTAAAATGTATAACGGAATCAATTCTGTATAAAGCGCCTCATTTACTTTGCAGACTCAGTATTCTTGCCTGTAAAATCAACTACATAAGTGCGATTATCCCTATGCGTATTGTAAGTACTTTTCTGAATGTTGTTGATTACAAACCCTATGCCCCGGTTTGGTGGACTTGATAAACTATTATTACAGATATTGTGCAGTTTGATACCTTGCTTGTCTGGTACCTCAACCGAGCTTTCTATCCTGATCTCGTTAACCAGCACATCATAAATACCAAATGCCCAGGCTTCGTGGTGGTTAACATTATCTGCAACCTTATATGCTGCATAACCATCGCGGATGCCGTTTTCGCTCTTGTAAGCCGCCTGGTAAGGTGCGTCGTAAGGCGTTTCGCACTGCAGGAAATAAGTTTTCCCATATCCACCTTTCCATAAAACCTGGTACTGCTGAAAATGCTCTACAAACATGCCATACATGGTTACATAATCGCCGTTAACTGCCAATCCGTTTTCTGCGGTATTAATATCCCATCCAACGCTTCCATTTACGCCATGATCTGCCCGCCAGATCCAGAAATGATCGCCGATAACGTCGTTACTGTTAACAACCGCTGCCTGGTCCACATGTACTTTATCCGGGCGAAACCCGCCAATCCTGAAAAAAAGATCAGCTAATAGCGTTGGGTTTTTATCGTGCCTGATTTTGCTTTTCCCCTGCCCTATTTGGATAAGGCTATGTGAACTGTAATGCGCATCAAATAATATAGAAGCAATGGTAACGCCGTCAACGTCATCAACCACAATGGCTGATGTAGAATTTTGCTCATCGGGTATCAAAGTGGCATATCCAAGCCCCAAAATAATGGTATTAGGTTTAGTAACATGCAGGGGCTCAGATAGCTTGTACATGCCAGGCGTAATCAGTAAGTGCTTGCCTGCAGCAAGCTGCCTGTTCATTTCTGCCGCACTTGTTCCCGGTTTAACTATAAAAAAGCTTTTCAGCAAATCTATCGCTTCGCCATCTCCCATGTTGGTTTTAGTATATGAAAGCCCTTTATGGTCGTGCTTTAAGGCAGGGCGGAATACTTTATAGCGATTGTCTTTATCGATAAACAAAAACGGCTTTTCGCGGATAACCGGTGTGTTAGGTATCATTGTAACATTACCGCCTTTGTCCCAATTATTTTGATAGGTACTTATATCTGCGCCCGCGCCTAAATCAACACCCTGAAAACAATAATTGTATTTGGTTTCCTTAAACTCACCCCGTCCCTTGTTTAGGAAGCTGTTACGCGTATACCATTGCTGCTGATGATCTGAGCCGGCCGCGCTCTGGAAATCGCAATCTGCAGTGTAGCCGCCGCTTACCCATCCGTTACCCCATTGATAGCGCACTACACGGGTAGAGTAGATCCTGCGCAGTGGTGCTGCCTGAGATACCGCCCATTTGAAAGTTTCGTTCTCATTATAAGTTTCCGGGCCTATAACGGAAAGATTTTCGGCAGAACGCCAGAAAGTAACCGTACCATTATCCCCCTTACGGAAAGGAGGAGGCGTTTGTAGGTTTGACAGCTCCACTTCGTAAGGAGTTTTCCCTAACCCAGCTATTTGTACGTAATACGGGATGTTTAACAAACCGGCCTTTTTATAATCGCCCGGCTTAAAGAACATAGTATACCGGTTAGGACTAAATTCCTTATCATACATTTGGTCATGAATGCCATTAACCTCCTTACCAATAGAATCTGTATTATCGTAAGGGCTGTATATGTAAACATTTTCTCCAAAAAGCCAAGTTTCTAAACTCAATTGAGCAATTTGCCTGTTACCATCAATTACTCGGTAATAATAATCATACAGGTTTCCTTTGGCAGATCTGTCAACAAAAGAACTTGTAGCAGTAGTGCCGATGGTTTCATATTTCCCCCAGCGCCCGCTGGCCCTCAATATGGTAAAAGGCCCTTTAGTTTTATTAGCTGTTTCTTTAGTAAAGTTTAAAACTACATTTCCGTTCCTGATGTCAACTTCCTTTACCTGGGCAATACCTGATAAAACAAAAACCGAAAACAGCATTGATAGGGCAATAGATTTCATTTATTGGTTTGATGGTTAGGCTTCAAATCTATTTCTAATAAGTGGTATTTGATGTATTTTTTTGTAACTAAAGCGGATGCGACAAGTGTGAAGTGGGCTTAAAGAGTACGCGGATAATTATACGGAGCCTTTTGGGCGTGCGTTATTCCCGCCAGTAGGATAACGGGCTCAAGATTATACGAAATCACCAGAGGTAATTATTTCGCTAATATTGTCTCGATCTTATCTAAGGTGATTTTTCGGGACTTTGAATAAGCAGAATTCAAAAGGATGCTAAAAATCATTCCGCCAATTATTAAATAAGAAAATTGAATCACAAAGGATGATAAAGAGGCGTTTTTTATTGAGAAAAATGATATAACTATTGTCAGTGACACAAACCATATTGTTAGTAAATACAAAAATACTTTATTCATTTTCATAATTATTTGCACATTGGTGGTGTTATCATTTTGTTTGAAATGCCCTTCGGCTATACATAAACTTCCAAAAGCTGTAGCCGAAATTATTTTAAAACCGTATTCATTTACCTGCCCGATAAATTGCTTTTCCGTTTTTTCTACAACTAACGAACTTCTTTGAAGCGTATTAATAATTAACCTATCCCTGCTTTGCAAAGGACTAAGATTTACGTTCAAATTAGTAACGTCACTAAATTTCATCACTCTAATTTACAAACATTATAAAACCAATCCTCAATTATCCGGATAAATCACGAGAAGCCTTTTGGGCGTGCGTTATTCTCGCGTTAGAAAAGTAGGTTTTGTGGATGCGATTGGTATTGAGCAGATATATAGTCTTTAGATATCTGTACATTTGATAAAACGATGCGATTCCTGAAAATTTACCGGTCTATATCTATTGCGACCTACTTTTTAATTATATTAAAGGGGCAAATGATAGGCATACCATTCTTTTTTTGGCTTCTGTTTTCAGTTTTTAATTTTGGCTATATAGATCAGGTATTTGCGTTGATGGCTGCATCAGGGCTGATTCTTATTTTTCGCAACTGGAACAAAACAAGAACACAAAAAATCCTGCTTATTGATTTTTCATGTTTTATACTCTTAGTTACGCCTATCATCGGCCGTTTAAGTGATGTGCCTTTATATATGTTTAATTATATGGCTTTTATTGTTCCCACAGCGGTTTTTGTATTTAGCTATCTTATCTCCTTAAATTACTCCTGTAAACAATTTTTGTCCCATCGCCGGTTTAAGCGTCTCGCTTGAGTTCAAACAATCTCTATGTCACATCGAAAGATCCCTCGCTACGCAATCGGGATGACATATTGGACGGCTATTTGAAGAATTATAAAAATTGACAACTTTTAAGTTAATAAATCTTTAAATTAATTGAACTGCTATTATAGCCCTTTCCATATCAACATTTACCCAATCGGCAAATTCAACATTTGGCAGGCAGTCTACCAAGTCTAACCCTTTCAATGCTTTCCGTCGTGAACGACGCCCCAATTTTATGATCATATCATATTGGCTATTTCCATCTACACCTATCCATGTTTTGGTTGTCACCTGTTTTATGGTTGTAATGTTTCTGTTTGTGAATTGTTCATTTATTACAGGCTCGTAAATGCCATCGCATCCCCAATATTTAAGTATGGTGTTAGTCGATGTTGTAAATGCAGCTGATAAAAAGTATTCAAGTATTGAACAAAAATTTTTATTAAAGGAGACTTGTACCTTTATGCGTTGATCTGTCATTAATTATTTAAATAAATGAAATACCATCCCGGCGCTGAATATTACGTATAGGCAAAGCACAATTACTACTTGTTATATCGCCTACTATACTCTTCCGCACAAAATACTAAATAGTAATTAATTGAAATAATTCACGCAAACGATTTTGAGGCTGAATCCTTTTAGTTTTATGAGAAAGTTGATCGTGATTTCCATGATCTCGTTAGACGGGGTTATGCAGGGGCCCGGCGGATCTAAAGAAGATATTTCCGAGGGTTTTGAATACGGCGGTTGGGTTGCGCCATTCGGTGATGATGCTTACGGCAAATTGCAGCAGGAGCAGATGAAGCCAGGCGACCTGCTGCTGGGCCGAAAGACTTTTGACATTTGGGAACCTTACTGGCCGGCTCATGCAGAAGCCTGGCCGGGAATTAATGAAATGACCAAGTATGTGCTGTCGACGAGCCGCAACCACTCGGACTGGCAAAACACGGTGTTCATATCCAGCGTGGAAGATGTTAAAGAACTGAAAGCATCCGGGGGATCGGACATTACGGTCTGGGGCAGTTCCAAACTGGTTCAGACGCTACTGGCGCATGACCTGGTGGACGAGCTCCAGCTGAAGATCCATCCTTTGTTATTAGGCAAAGGCAAAAAGATCTTTGATGATAACGCTTTCCCTCGAAGTTTAACGCTTATAGAAAGCATTACCACATCCAAAGGCGTTATCCTGGCCAGTTACCGCAAGGCTGGCGAGGTAAAAACCGGCGAGGTTGACGCAGGTGATCAAACGATTTAACCGGAAACGTACGCAGCTCAACTGGCGTGAATAAAGCTTAGGGCCTTGGTTAATGGCTAATTGTTACATCCTCCAAGCACTTTAGTCTGTTTCTACACACTCGCTATTTCGCTTTTCAAAATACTCAAAAATCACTGTATCAATATTTTCTTTCGTCACATCGTTCCACTAATATTGATCACCATAATTATTTAGATCTTCTTTTGCCCAATACAAAAAAGCAAAGTCTTGAAATTCTAAATTATAATTTCTGCTTATATAAAATTCTATAAAATTGGCTAAAACATAATTTAAGCTTTTCTTTCCACTAAGTGCTAATTTGATTAAATAACAGATATAATTTTTGAAAACAATTTTGTGGTCATCCCATTTCAGGTTTAGTTCCCGTAATGTCTTTTCGGCCAATCTCTGTAATTCAAACTGGTTAAAGGGTGCTGTTTCTCCAGCAAGCATTATCAGATTTTCGGTGTCAAAACCGGCAATTAGCATTTCATAAGCCCAGGTTATCCAAACTTCATTAACAGGCTCATTGAGCAATTTGAGAAATAATATTTCTGCTGTTGATGGTATCGGTTTCATTTTAAGTTTATTTATAATCAGCCCAACATCGCGTGTCCCTAGGATGCCTTGTTATTTGCCAGGTTATGTAAAAGATCCCTCGCTAGGCAATCGGGACGACATATTGGACAGCTATTTAAAGAATTATAAAAAAATGACAACTTTTAAGTTACTGGTTTTTTAAATCAATTGAACTGTTATTATGGCCTTCCCATATCAACATTTACCCAATTCGCAAATTCAAAGCCCTTTCTCTCAAAAACACTCAAGATATTGTAAAGAGTACCACGGTCAAGATCTATCATAACATCTTCAAAATCATTTTGATAGGTCGCAAAAGCCCTAGTAGATACACACCTAAAAATGCAACCTCACCTATGTCTTTTAAAGAGGACGTTTAGCCAGTAAACCTTCAAATTCAGATATTCCTTTTCGCTATCATTTACATTTGTAAGCAATTAACAATTTAGCAAAGAATCCAAAAACCGAAACCATTTTAATAAGAAAAAATAGGTGCCAGAAGACTTTATAATATTTTTTTTACAAATTAAATACTACAATGTTCAAATTTTCATTGCATCTTTGTTGCATTAAATTTTAATTATTTTACCAATAATTTAACACCCATCAACGCTGTTGAAAAAAAACACGTTTCATATAATTTACTCCCGGCTGCTGTTGATAATTTTCATCGCAGGGCAGTCTATGTTGTATGGACACAAACACGTTAACGATGGTTTCCATACTAAATTCCACAATTCCTCACAACAAATAATAACGGAAAAATGCCAGCTTTGTGATGCGATGAATTTCAACCATTTGGTATTTCATCAGCAGATGCATGTGGCGCCTATATTAACGGCTACCCTTGTTTATGTTCACTTTGCTTATAACTTCTTAAGCCTGGCACTTGTCCGTTCCGCAGGGCGTTCACCGCCAATTTCCTAGTATTTCTTCGTTATCAGCTTTCCGGCCGTACTGTTTTGAAACTAAGTTTATATATGCCCGAAGAATAACTCGGTGTTAACTTGTCTATTCAAAGCACTTTAACGTTTGTCTGCGCATATCAGTGTTGCAAACAGGCTTTGAGCAGGAGTCCGGCCAGGCTGATCCTTTATTATCCCAACATCAGGGCGCTGATCCATATTGCAGGCAATGCAGTGATGGAGCAGGGTTTTGCGTAATCATTTTCTTCAATAACTATAGAATGAAGACCAGGCTTTTCCTGTTTATATTTTTATTACCCGCGCTTGTCTACGGACAAGAAAAGACATCAAAATCATATACCTTACAAGGAAAAGTCGCCGATATGGCTAGCCGCTTACCTTTAACGGGTGCCACCCTATCAACTGTTGGTAGCACCGGCGTGACCCTAACGGACAAAGCCGGCATATTTTCGTTGGTAGTGCCAGGAGGTTTGTTACGGCTACGGTGTCAATATATTGGATATCGTTCTTTAGATACCACAATAACGGTTAATGACAACCAGCGTATAAATTTTTTGCTATCACCGTCACTGCAAACACTTGGTCAGGTTAATATCCAAAGTACGGTATCGGCCCATAAGCAACTATCTACACTAAATGTTGCCATTTTACAAGGAAGTGAGTTAGATCAGACCCGAGGGCTTAGCTTAGGTGATGCATTAAAATCGATCACCGGAGTTACCACCTTTCAGACCGGTCCTTCCATCGCAAAGCCGGTTATTCATGGTTTGACAGGTTCACGTGTTTTGATTCTTAACAATGGTGTTGCGTTGGAAGCACAGCAATGGGGACAGGAACATGCACCAGAGGTCGATCCTTTTATTGCCAACCAGATACAAGTAATTAAGGGAGCGGATGGTATCCGTTATGGCGCAGATGCGATTGCCGGAGTGATCTCCGTAAATCCAAAGCCATTACCTGCAGATACAGGTGTTATGGATGGAGAAGTGAACGCCGTTGGCATGACCAACAGCCGGCTTGGTGCTTTTTCGGCAATGCTCGAAGGAGCGCTGGGAAAGAAATTACCTGGCCTCAGTTATCGCGTACAAGGTACTTTCAAGCGATCCGGTGATGTGAGTACCCCCAATTATCTACTAGGCAATACAGGTTTGCTGGAAAGCGACTTCTCTGCAGCGGTACAGTATTATCACAGAAATTACGGCATTGAAGGCTATTATAGTAATTTTTATACCAAGATCGGGATAGAATTTGGTACGGATGTGGGCTCTTATTCTGATATACTTATGAGAATTTCTGAGGCTAACCCACCTACAACTTATCCTTTTAGCTATTTTATAGACAGACCCTACCAAACCGTAGATCACTCAACAGCGAAATTAAAAGGGTTTTATAACATTAGTGATAGCAGTAAACTGGATGTTCAATATGCCTACCAGGTCAATACCCGCACGGAATATGAAGAGTTGTCTTTATCAGCAAGTCTCAATCCAGCCATTTATTTGCAGATCCACACTTCAACCCTTGATTTAAATTATGAACACAAGGATGGCGGAGGATTTTCCGGGTCTGTAGGCGCTACCGGAATGAACCAGGGAAATATCAGGCTATATGGATACCTGATTCCAAATTTTGTCGATTATGATGGCGGAGCTTATGCTATTGAAAAATATAAACATAAAAAATGGCTTTTTGAAGCCGGGGGGCGCTATGATTATCGCTGGTTGCGCGCATTTGCCTTCGATGCCAATGCTGCCAGAATAGATGTAACGACCACGCATTATTCAGGGACAAGCGCTACACTGGGGACTACTTACAATTTTACAGACAATTTGAAGCTGACCGGCAATTACAGCGCGGCATTTCGTCCGCCTTCCATCAATGAGCTTTACATTGATGGTGTACATGCATCATTAGCTGAATTCGAAGTAGGTGACGCTAACTTGAAGACTGAGCAGGCAAATAACTTTAATCTCCAATTGAATTACGCTACGCATTGGTTAAATATCGACCTGGAAGGATATTATAACCATATTAATAATTTCATCTTTGAAGAACCCACAGGTCAATTCTATCATTCGCAGGGCGGTGAATTACTGAAATTCCAGTATACGCAAGGAAACGTAAATTTTCGCGGAATTGATCTGGGTATTAAAGTGAAACCTGCGGATTCCCTGGATGTAATTTCGAAATCCTCTTTGATCTATGCCTGGAATGAAACCATTCATGATTACCAAATCTACACCCCTCCGATGCGCCTGCAAAATGGCATCATTTACCACTTTGGCAGTTTAGGCCCTTTCAAACACTTCCTGATCGGCGCGGACGACATTTTTGTTGCTAAACAAAATCATGTACCTGCTGGCTATGATTTTGCCCCGCCTCCAAACGCTTATAACTTGATCGATGCGCATATTGGGTTTAAACTTAATATTAATAAAACCTACGCGGACATAGACATCGCAGCTACCAACCTCACTAATGTAGCTTATAAGGATTACCTGGACCGCTTTCGCTATTTCGCGGATGAACCGGGCCGGAACATCGTTTTCAGGCTACGGGTACCATTTCAAATATTAACAAATAATAACAAATCAATTAACAATTAAATTACAAACAACATGATCAAATTTAAACATGCGGTATATGTGCTGTTAGGAACAACACTTATTTATACCAGCTGCAGCTCCAAAAAAGAGGAAGCCGTGCAACCCAACATTGCTAATGAAACCATCACCCAGGCTTCACTGAAGTTTACTAACCAAGCCAATTCGGCGGATACAACTTCATGTACTTACACTTTTATTCTGGACAATAATAATAATGTAACGGGAGTTGATTCAACTAAGCTAACCTTAAAGGCTAATACAAAATACAATTGCGTGGTTTATATGCTGGATCAAACGCAGAAACCTGTTTTTGTGGTATCTGATGAGATCAGGCAAAGAGAAAACTATCATTTGTTCTTTTATCAACCTACGCCAATAGCTACGGCACCGATGATCAGCAATACGACACCTTATATTCCCGGCACTCCGGTTACGCCAAATTCAGCACCATTAAACCTTACTATAGCCCGAACGGATCTTGATACCAATAATCCACCAATGCAGGTGGGTTTAACCAGTGTATTTACTACTGGCGCTGCAAGTACCGGCAACTTACGGTGGGTGCTACGCCACCAGCCAAATGCGAAGAACGGCACCTTTGCGCCGGGTTCTTCCGACCTTGACGTAAACTTTATCACCACTATTCAATAATATCAACCCGATTAAAATGAAAAAAATTATAGTTTTATCCATTGTATTTCTTGCTACATTATTCGCATTTACCGCCAAAGCCCAGGTAACGCCAGGCAGTTATTGGAGTGTATTTGGCGGTGTTTCAGTTCCTACAGCTCAATTTGCCAAGTCAGATTTTGGAGATTTCCTTGATGGAACCATCAATAACAAAGCAGGCTTTGCCAAAACCGGATATACCATCGGGCTTGACGGGGCCTGGTACATTCACAAAAGCCATTGGGCTGTCGCCGCTACGATATCCTATCAAGACCAAGGCCAACTGAATGCTAAAGACGCGCATATGCTGGCAGCAGGTTTTCAGGATGCCTTTGGCGTTGACACAGGGGCTGCATCTACAAGTAACCGTTACCGTAATCTGAATATTCTTGTTGGTCCGCAATATTCCTTTTTCTTCAGTAAATTCGCGGTTGACCTGCGGGCCAATGTAGGTATCATAAAAAGCTTTTCAACGCCGGAAATGGATATTAAAATCACCGACGCTGATATACCCTACCAATTTTCGCAGTTAAGTTCTAAAGCAACAGCTTTTGCCTATGGCGGTAGCGCGGACCTGCGCTATCAAGTAGGTAAAAAAATTGGACTAGTTTTAAAGGAAAACTTTGTTGCTTCGCCGGGTATAAAAATAACCAATACAAATCGGGTAAATTATGCCGGAAGATTGGATACCAAGCAGCCAATTTCTGAAGCACAAACCACCTTAGGCATCAACTTCGGTTTCTAATGCTTTAGCATTTAATATGGGTGCCGGCCTTAATTTTTACGTTCAGGGGCACCCGTATTAATAGAAAGCCAGTATTTCTTGCAATGCTATTTGAAAATGGAAGAGACAAACTTGAAGTGATGGATTTAAACAAGATCAAAAAAAAAGCTAAAAAGTTTCGGCCTTAAACTTACTCTGCCAAGACTGAAAGTGCTGGAAGCATTATTGACGTCCGACAGGTGCATGACCTTCAATGAAATATTAGAATTTACTGATAATGCAATTGACCGTGTAACCCTATATCGAACATTAAAATCATTTGAAATTTTGGGTGTTATTCATCGAGTAGTCGGTGTAGAAGATGTCACTACCTATGCGCTGTTGCAAAATGAGAACAACCTGTCGCCAGCAGACTTAAAAAGTCATTTTCATTTTTGCTGCACTGAATGTAACGGAATTTTTTGCTTGAACGATTATCAGATACCGAGAATAACGTTACCTAATCAATATTTGATCCATTCTTTAAACTTAACCATTGGCTCAACACAAACCAACTCGAAAAAAGAAGATAATTATATATAAGCCGGAGAAGTACCATCCTTTAAATAGGGCAGTAAAAAAACGGTCTATAAGAAGAAGAATAAAAAGGGAAAAGGAAAAAAAAGGTAAAAATCAACGTAAAGAGGTGATTTTAATCTTACTCGGCTTTTTAATTGCTACCGCCGCAATCATAGCATTGTATCAAATTACAAATGCATGAAAATCAGATCTTATTGCGATTCTCCCTTTTAATCTAAATAATTTATACGATAGCCGTTATCGCTTTAAAAACAGCCATTTCATTGTCCCTCCTATTTCAGTTCAATTAACGTGATTATTAATTTAATATTTATTTAACGCCCTTACGTTATGAACTCTTATCTTTTTTAAAAAAATATTTTAAACAACGTTAAAATTATAATTGCTTTTATTTTTTTGCGATAGTTAGCAATGCAAAAGCGCAAACAAACAACGAACATTTATGTAGATTACAAGCTATTTACAAATCCTTCAATAAACAAGCTATCACGATAAACACGGAACCAAAAAAAGATTTCAAAACTCATAGCAAGGTTAACGAAATAACTAAATTAGATAGCGTTAATAATTTTAAAAAATGACATTGACGCTGTAAATCAAATGAGCAGTTCTGGGTGGTCTTTTTCAGGTGTTTTTTTCTTTAACAAGAAATCTTAGTCCAGCAATTTATGTTTACGTTTTCCGAAAGACTTGTTAAGGGTAACATTTACAGGATCTTTGCTATGCCAGGATCTTGTGCCATTTCAACTTCTGCTTGGCACTTTCGAGTGTAAAAAGGGAGAACGGTGGTTTTGCTCCATTGGCATTACATGTTGGTTTTTGATAGATTTATGTACTTCACACATTAATTGTCTCCCGTTTTTGCGTGTTTATTGTCATAAACAGAACGGCCATCTTTTTAAACGCGAAAACGATTCTTGCGACAAATCGAATGTTGCAAGAATCATTTTATGAAGCAGTATTAATCTTTTTTGCATTAAGCTATTGGCCTATTTTAGTGAGCAGTGTTGCCAGCGAGTCTGGTTTTACCAAAAAGGATGAGTGGCTGGTGTTCAGTTGATATACGGTTTTAACGTTTCCGGTAGCAATCATTCGGTCCTGAAGGCCTGGGGAAACTACGCGGTCCTGTAATGTTTTGATGTAAACTTTTGTAACCGACCCGAAATTAGCAGATGTAAGTGTTACCGGAGTAGCGAATGGCACCAGTGGCTCTATACGATAATTTTGAATTACTAAATTTTGCGCCTGCGCTGAACCATCCTGAATGAAAACATTTGCAATTTGCGATTTTAATACATCCAATGTCCCATGAACGGTATCAACATCAAGAATTTTAGTGCCGTTCACCTCGCCGCCAAGCATAGAACCCTGATCGGTTAATGCAAGGGAAAGGAGTGATTGCCCGGAGGTTGGCAGATAAGCAGATAGATATACCAATTTCTCAATTTTGGATGGCATTTGTTCAGCGACAGACGATATTATCATGCCTCCCAGGCTATGGCCTACAAGGATAACTTTGCCATCGATTTTTGAAATTGCATTCATTACTGTATTAGCGTAAAGGTTTAAAGTAATTGCTGGGATCGGCGTCTGATCACTTCCATGTCCGGGAAGTTCAACTACGGTAACATTGTTTCCTTCATTGATCAGGGTGGCTTTTACTGCATCCCATACATATGGCGCCTGCCAGGCACCATGAACCAAAACATAATTTTTTGCAACTAGTTTAACAGCATCCTTTTTACAAGATGAAAACATTACAGTAGCTGCAACTGCAGCAAATAAGAACAATAATAGCTTTTTCATGATTTTAATTGCCTAATTGTTTAGGACACTACAAACATCCGACTCTCCGCTTTGGATAATATTAACCGATGTTAAAATCAAAAAACTGACAGTAGATTTTAGAAGTTTCATCTTTGTATCCTCGACTTACTTGCTCTGCTATTATTCTACGCAAACCATATTCTATTTTCATATCGCCTCCTCATTAATTACTGACTAGTTATTTTTGCCTGCCGCCAGGATAACCTTTAGAATAGATTCGTCTAATTTTTTAGCGATTTTCAAAATATCGGAATTCTCGAATTGACCGAATAGGGTTGAAGGAAGATCGTATTCTGCATATAAGATACTATCGTCACCCTCATACACAAGAATTCGTAAGGGTGCATATAATGCAGCACGTACATCATACTGAGTCATTTCAACTGCTGTTAGCGGATTGCCGATCAAATACTGAATTGCTTTTCTCGGTTTACCTTTAATATTCAACAGCTTTCCGTGTTCTTGCTGGCCAAATATCATTAGGCCTGTATCGCCCGCAACCTCAATCAAGTATTTCCTAACGGCTTCCGGATCGTCTAATAATCTAATAGACCAATCTGGATTCAATCTGTTCAATATAACTTCAATGTTTTGTGTAAATGTTTCGAAGTTGCCCTTCAAAGCAATTTGTTCGTGGCTTACCTTAATTGGTGTTTTCATATAAATTGTATTTAATGGTGATAATGAATAAAATGTTATGTTAAATTAAGACCCAAATAAAATCCTGATTACAAAAGCGTGATTTTACCTGTTTTTTTATTTTTTCAGGAATGTCCTCGGTTTATGCCGAGCCTTTTCATCTTAGAATAAAGGGTGCCGGTTGGCACACCAAGTATTCTGGCAGCACCGGATTCGCCCGCTAATTTCCCCCCGCAATGTTTCAAAATCCTAAGAATATGGTCGCGTTCGTTTTCATCTATTGTCTTTAAAGAAAATTCGTCCGGATCAATAATTTGTATAGTTCGCCTGGCTGTAGGAAGATCAATCTGTTTGATAGTATCCCCTTCTGAAAGTAATACACTGCGCTCAATCAGGTGTTCTAGCTCACGGATATTGCCTGGCCAATTGTATGACACTATATCCTGCAGGGCACGGTTGCTGAATGTCGTGATCCGTCTGCCGGCTTTTTTCGCAAACCGTTTAATAAAATAGCCCGCCAAGAGAGGAATATCCTCTCTGCGGTCACGAAGTGCCGGTAAGCGAATGGGGAATATATTTAAGCGGTAATAAAGGTCACTTCGAAATTTTCCCTCAGCAACTTCTTCCTCAAGGTTGCGATTAGTTGCAGCGATGATCCTTACATCAACCTTAATGGTCTTTCGTCCGCCAACCCGCTCGATTTCTCTTTCCTGTAAAGCTCGAAGTAATTTCACTTGTAAATCAAGAGGCATTTCACCAATCTCATCCAAGAATAAAGTACTGTTATTGGCCAACTCAAATTTTCCAAGTCGTTGTTCAGTTGCGCCTGTGAAACTCCCGCGTTCATGTCCAAACAATTCGCTTTCTATCAGGTTGGGCGGCAGCGCTGCACAATTTACTTTAACCATCAATTTACCCTTTCTTGTAGAGTCATTGTGAATAGCTCTGGCAACCAATTCTTTTCCTGTACCTGTTTCACCAAGTATTAAAACTGTACTATCTGATTGGGCTACCTGAGAAACCAACTTATATATTTTCTTTATAGCGGGGCTTTCACCGATAATATCACCGTAATTCTGAGTAGTTTCAATTTCTTCCTTCAGGTAAATGGTTTCCTCCTCCAGTTGCTTTTTATATTGATTGATCTCTTCCAGTTGTTTATTTATTTTTTCATTAGCCGAAAGGTTGGAGACGGCTATGGCCATTTGTGAACAAATACTCGTTAACAGATTAAGCTGATCCGGAAGCATTTTGAATGAATCCGTAAGATCAAGAAATAAAATGCCGATCAACTCATTTCCCAAATTAACCGGGATGCTCATGATTTCTGTCAATCCAATTTCTCTCCAATACTGAATATACTCCGGCGGATTTTTCATCGCACTTAACTTAACTATATTGTGCATCATCGGCTTGCCAGCCTTAATCATGACATCCATCACATGGTCATTGATAGGAAATACACCACTCACTAACGCATCATAATTGGAAAAATTTGTCCATTCTGCGGTTGAATCATATAAGTAAGGCCTATGCGTAGATTTATTATCATCAATAATGTGCATGCTATACCCTTTTATGATTCCCCATTCTTTAAATTGCGCGTTGATTATCGTAGAAATTTGCCTGATTGTTTTTACCGAAGCAATGGCATTACTAAAAGCTAACAATCTTGATTTTTCTTCTTCCCGCCTCGATATTTCAGTATTAGCAACAATGTTTGATACAGCAATGGAAATTTGATGGGCTAAGCCCCTGATCAGATTTTTGTTCCCTTCATCCAATACAACATCCTGTTCGTAAAGAAGTAACCAAAATCCGAAAGCACCATCACCGTTTGCGAAGCGGATTACGATGAGATTCTGCAACCCGGATTCATAGTTTATTTTCAAGTATAAAGGCAATTCGCCGTGTGCATTAAATAGCTCCTGCAGATTAAAAAGCAATGGCTCGGCTGTAAGGATGGATTTATCTAATATATCATCCTGAATAGGATACCTCATTTCGCTGGCCTGAAGATATTGGGGATGAAAAGTAGATTTAGCGTCCGGATCACGAAGGAACCTGCTTACCGTAGAATCTTCATTAATGACTGCCACAATGGTATGCGAAAATTTCAGCAAATACTTTAACCGCTGAGTAATTACTTTCAGCAATTCGCTGTTGTTGCGTACAGATGCGATGTCAACGCTTAGTGACAAAAGCAAATCCCTTTCCTTTTCCCTTTTTTGAATTTCTTCATTTGCCAGAATATTGGATACGGCAGTAGATAATTGATAAGAAATACCTTTAATAAGCTCTAATTCATGATCTGAATAATCCGCGTTATTTTCCAGGTTAATGTAAAGCACCCCAATGTTGCGGTTATCATCTCTTAATGCAATGCCTATCCGCTTACTGACTCCTGAAGTAACAAGGTATTGCAAACAGGGGCGCTCTTTAGCGAGATCAGCAATTTTATCAAGCTTAAAGTGCAGAATGCCATCTGCTGCCATTACTTTATTAAAATAACCATCGTTATAATCGAACCGGACAGGACCATTACTATACCTCGCTAAATTTTCTCTCGTAAATCCCGGGTCAGTGGAAAGAAATATATCATGTGTATGGTCTTCATTATTTAAAACCATAATCGCGATGCTATTAAAATCAAACAATTTTTTCAGGTTAATTTGAATCACCTGAAGAAGACCGGTCCTATCTTTTATAGAGGTGATATCATAACTCAGCTTCAACAGTAAGTCCTGTTCATGCTGCCTGGCCCGGATGGTTTCATTGGCTATTATGTTGCCAACAGCAATAGAAAATTGATTTGCAATATCTTTAACAATATTGATATATCGCTGGTCTACATCGTCATCTTCGCCCAGGCATAACGTCCAAACCCCTATAAACCGTCCGGCTATTTCCAAGCTTTGCATCACAACTTTCCGGATACCACTTTCATAATTTATTTGCAGATACTCCGGTATAATTTCGCGGGCTATCAGTTGTTCCAAATCAAAAACCTGGGGTTCCCGCGCAAGTATTACTTTGTTGAAAATCTGATCGGCTATGGTGTATTTTGCATAAGTTACGTGCTTGTATTTGGGATGGAACTTGGTATTTGACTCCGTATCCTGCATAAAAGTACTCATCGTAAGATCATCTTCATTTACCGTAGCCACCCAATGGTGCCGGAAATTGAAAAGACTTTTAAGCTTGTGATGTACAATTCTTAATAAGTCTTTTTTCTCACGGATTGTTGCAAAATCAATGTTAAGAGATTGGATAATTTCTCTCTCTTCATTTCGCTTTTCAATTTCTTCATTCGCTTTGACGGATAACACAGCAAATGTTAACAAAACCGCAATATGATCACAATTAATAGAGCTGATGAAATGCTTTTTATTCTCTTTACCTAAAAGAATTACCCAAACGCCAATAATTGCATCTCCCTGGTGCAAGTGGAAAGTATAGGGATCGAACAATTCCGCAATCGATCCATCAGCAAGGTATGGTTCAATGCCCCCATTTAATAAAAGTTCGTCAAAATCAATGATTTGTTGGCTCGTTTGCAGCCTAATGTCATTGATTTTACGGTCAAAAGGTATTTTACCGATCAAAATTTTTTTGGAGAAAAGATTTACGCCGTCTGCATCACCTGGCTCTTTTAAAAAATTGGTTATCTCCTTTCCATCGTTAACAAAGGTTTAGCCGACAACTTCTTTTTGAAGAAGCTTTACCACCTGGAGGAAGAAGAATACGAGCCATATTACTACTTCCACTATGATTACTATTCATTAAGCTTTCCAGCTCAGGAAGAACGGCATTTTAATCATGTAACAGATCTTGTGATCAATCGTATTGATCATTATAAAAAGAAAGATCCATTTTCATCTAGTTATCCCAATCACATGGCAAGCGTCAAGAAGTTGGAAGCATTCTTAAGCTTTTTTAAAACCATTGACCGCTGGCACAAGCTTGAACCAATTGAATCAGTAGTTGCAGAGAAAGACCGTGAGATAGACCGCTTAAATAACAAGATTGAAATGCTGGAGGCACAACTGAAAGAAGCAACTAAATATGATGCCAGTGAAAAGATTGTATTAAGCAAGGGCGGGATTGCCGCGTTCATGGATTTGGTACACCAAATTCAGGATTTAAAATTACCTAATGATAATAAACTCGCCCGCTCACAAGGCCAAAGCCCATGGTACAAAATGATCGCCAAGTATTTTAAACACGGCGATAAGGACATCTCTATTGATACTGCTCATAATTACTACCCGGCTAATAAAGACGACAAACCAGCCAAGTATATTAATATTGACGAAGAAGACAAGCTTTTCAAAATAGTCCCTAAGGACAAGAAATAGCGTTTTACGCTTCAAATCTGACCAAACGCCACCATTGGTCATTCATTTCGCCATTTTGCCCCCGATTTTTGAGCCATTGCGTTCAAGGGAATCCAAATGATCGTTCCCGCGAACCGGTTTAACATTAATCTAAAACACGGAGGGCAGAATGAATTTAGAAATCATCACCAAAGAAGATTTAAGGGAGTTTGAAAGCAGGCTTCTATCAGAGATCGAAAAGCTTGTGCAATTCGACGGGCAGAGCGCATCCAAGAAATGGCTGAAAAGCAACGAGGTCAGGAAACTGCTGAAGATTTCGCCAGGCACATTACAGAATTTGCGCATCAATGGTACACTTAGCTTTACTCGCATCGGCAGCATTATCTACTATAAGCTGGAAGACATAAACAGGCTGCTGGAAGGAGGCGTCAAATGAAGACAGCAATTTCAGCACCAGCGCTTGCAGGGTACACGAAACTGTTGCGCCACATAAGTAAGGACGAGCGGCTGAATGCGACGCATGTCAGCTTATTTTCCGGGCTGTTCGTCCACTGGCAGCGAAGCGGCTTTGCCAGTCCTTTTGCTATTACACGTAAGGCGCTGATGGCTTACAGCAAAATTGCATCAGTAGCTACCTACCATAAGTGCATGAGGGAGCTGGATACTTACGGCTATATCAGCTACCAGCCGTCTTACCACCCAAAGTTGGGCAGCCAGGTCTACTGGCCTGCCGACTGGCAAATCTTAAGATCATGATGAAAAGGGATATTGCTATATCGACCGATCTATGGATCGACCTATCGGGATATCTTATGGGGGAGCGAGCGGAAGTCGGGCGCACCCGACTTTTTCCGCTCGCCCTGCGGGGCTGAGGCGGTTTTGAGTATACCGATGGTATACTTTGCCCCCCACTTTATACAATTGAAAAGGAAAGCAGTATACCTGGCGGTATACCAGACAATGAAAATGGGTGAATAATGGGTACAAATGAAAATAACAAGACGATAAGGTTTTCAGAGAGAACAGATAATAAGCTGCAAACTGTCGCTAATAAATGCGGCTTGTCAAAGCTGGATTTGTTTACCTATATGGTAGATTATTTCTTCAAAACCAAGAAAGATCCGAGAGACCTGAATGATGATCTCCTGAAAAACGCAATTAACCGAAAGACCGATAATATCGTGGCTTTTATTAAAACGCAGGAGCAGGACTTATTGATACCGATCAAGAAAGACGGTGAACGTTTGGGCGCTACGCAAAGGCAGATCATTGAGTATTTCAACAAGCAGATTATCGCGCATAACAAACAGCAAAAAGAATCTTATGATGGGCAAGTATTTGCAATTGCCAAGGTCGTCGATTACCTGAGTAAGCTGGATACCGCGCAGCTTGATAAGAACAAGTTAAAGAAACGCTTCAGCGGTATCCTGGAACATTACATGACCGAGCGTGAAAAGATGACCATGCTCAGTAAGCAAATCGATAAGGATGAACTGATGCGCTTTACTCGGGAACAGGTAAATAACTTGTAAATGATACCATAAGAAGCAACAGATTTAAACGTAACGAGTATGCATATCAATATCACCAAGAGCGAGACGGGTAATAACAAGGGCAGCAGCAGCCAGTTGGTCGCCTATCTGGAAAAGGAAAACCGGCTGGCTGAAAAGCTTGATCAATACTATCAGCTGGAATATTGGTTCAGCCATGATCGCAGTCACATTCAGCCTTATGAAGTCAGGCAGGGTATTGATAATAATGTGGCTAAGCTTTCCAAAGACGATGCTAAGTTCTTTCTGATCAATATCAGTCCGAGTGAAAAGGAATTGTTGTATCTGAAAGAACGCTATGGAACAGAAGGCACAAAAGCTTATCTGAAAGACTATGCCAATTTAGTTATGGATGCTTATGCTAAGAACTTCAAGCGTAATGGTATCGATGACAACAAAGACCTGGTTTATTATGGTAAACTGGAGCAGAACCGTTATTATACTTATAAAGACCTGGAGGTAAGAAAGGGCAAGGCGGCTAAGGGCGATATAAAGCCGGGAGAACAAATGCATGTTCAGATCATTGTTAGCCGCAAGGATGCAAGCAATAGCATTAAGCTCAGCCCGCTCAACAATTCTAAAGGAAAAAATGCTGCCCATAGCCAAAAGGTCGGGCAATTTGATCGGGTTGCTTTTAAACAGATATCTGAAGCTTTATTTGACCGAATGTTCAATTATGACCGGGAAGTCAAAGAATCATTTAAGTACGCCAATACGCTTAAGCACGGTACCTATGAGCAGAAAGAGGAAGTGAAAGAACTTAGCCTCATTGAGCAGGCTAACAGGGTTGTTATTGAGCAAGGTCACAGCCACGGTGCCAGTCTTATTGATACTTTGTTGAGAGGTGGTCAATCTATGGGCGGCGCACCCGCACAGGATGACAGTCACCGACGACGAAGAAAAAGAGGCCGCGGCTATGGTCATGATAACGATCAGAGCCAGGGATACTCCATGTAATTATAGGAAATCATGCGGCTGCGACAGGTTGCTGCATTGCACCCCGCACTTCGCGCCGGGTTCCATTCCGCAGCCAGCCTCGCCGCCGCACGCAGGCAAGTATTCGTTCCTCATACACGCCTGCCTTCCAGCGCACATAAGGAAAACGGTCACTGCACCGCGTTCACAAAGATACCCGCGCAGGGAAATCGTCAAGGGTACATAAACAACGGCTATCGCCGTTGCCCTTGACAATTTCCCTGCTTCCGGCTGCGGTTGTTTAAGCGGTGCAATGCCCTCGTGTGTACAGTAAACGGCAAATTAGACAGGCGAATTCCCAATCGCATCATATTTACAAGTCGAGTACAATGCGGTTTGATGCGTCCTTCTTTGCCTTATCCATTACGCGTGTATAGCGTTGCGTTGTTTTTAAATGCCGATGGCCTAGTAACTTCGATATGGTATAGATATCAGTGCCAAGGTCAAGTTGTAAAGTGGCATAGGTATGCCGTAAGCAGCTAAAGGTAAGATGCTTATTTATGCCTGCCAGACGCGGCCATTCTTTTAAAAAATCCCTGGCTGTGTTGTAATTAAGCTTAGGGAAGACCAAAACATCGGGATTCATTCGTTCTCCCAATAATTCAAACGCCTGGTTCGAGATGTATATATGCTGAGGTTTATATGTTTTACGCTGCCGGAATTGCAGATAGTAATTATCAAGGTCGCCTCTTACCTTGCCCCAGGTAAGGTTTTGGATGTCACAAAATCTAAGGCCCGTCAATATGCCAAGCAGTACTGTACGTTTATAAAGTTCATTATCTATTGGAGTACGCAGAAGCTGCTGCAATTCATGCATAGTCAGAAATTCTACCTCGGCTTCAATTTCCTTTAAGCCGGGGCATAGGTCATGCAAATCTTCGCTGATTAGCTTTTCCCGCCAAGCTTGTTTGAGTACTGTCCGGAACTTATTGAAATAGCTGAGGGCGCTGTTATGTCCGATACCGCGCCTTGATTCCCGAAGTTTAGGCTCATTACGCAGGAACCATTTGAAGTTCTCGCAAAGTGACAGAGTCAGGTCAGCAAAGGTTATATCATTTCCAGCAAATAGTTGAAAGTAACGAACACTGCTATCCCAATTATGGCGGTTCATGCCGCGCTGACGGTCAGCAAGTTTTCTGAAATAGGCGACGAAGCTTTGCTGCTTCCTAAAGTTAGGTGTGAGGCCATGAAGCTGTGCTTGAAGATCCAGCTGTCGTGTGGCGCATATCGCATTGGATAGTTCAATCGTCTTGCGATTATGAGTTCTTTCAGCCGGGCATGATGGCTGATCATAAACGAAAAGCTTTAGATTTTCCTGCCTTGTCTTTTTGTTTGTAGTTGGGTTTACTATGGGAGGATAATAATCAAGTACTAGGCGATGGCGGCCTTTGGTTAGCGGTTTTTTTCTAAGAGTTACTTTCATGACATTAAAGATTTAATGACGTGAAAATAGGCTTTGCTTATTAATTGCTATTCTATGAAGTACCTGCTGTAAATGGCTATGATATCTTTCTTTAAATCGATTGGTAGGTCACGCTGTGTTGTCCAAATCAATCTGCCTGTGATTGCTTCATTTGGTGCTGCTTGTACAATATCATATAACTCGGAAAGTTCTTCAAGATCATGCAAGTCTAAATAGGGTTCATACTTTTTTTCAAGTTGAGCAAGTTCAGGGTCTTTTGGAAACCTGAACATCCTTTCACGATAAGGCATTTCAATTTCAGAGGTTTTCATATTCAACTAATACATTTATTTTTAATCACTTTGCCAACAACCTCTCATAGAGCTTTTTTATTTCCTCGTGCAACTGCTTAACTTCTTCTAAAGACTCAATCCATTTCTCCATTGGATTGATATTGCATTTATAATATTGAGCATACGCAACAGCCTCATCGTTGAATGTGTTAGCTATAATTTGTACAGCCCTGTCTTCATCCAAGTTCTTAATTGCTTCAACAGGAACTTTTAATATAGTTGCAACCTGAGCAAGAATGTCTTCCTCAATAACCTCTTTTCCTTCCATTAACGAAACCCGTTTTTGGCTCCAATCATCACCTAACGCCAAAGCAAGTGCTTCTTGCTTTAGGCCAAGCATCTCACGAAAGCGTTTCACATTGCGGCCCTGATGAATGTTTTTTGGTGTATCGGTAGTTGTGCTCATGATAAAAACGGTTATTTAAGCAAATGTATGAAAAATTGAAATCTGAAATTACCTGTTTGTCCTGGCTTTAACAAGCATAATTTATCCTGATATTATTCTTCGTTAGAAAGGGTAGGAATAGGTTAGAAATAACTGCCTGCTGTCCTTTGTCTTACTGTCAACAATGGCAGTTTAAACATCATGGGCACATATCTTGGCAACATCGCACCTTGGGAGCAATATCCCAAACATCTCCGCTTCAGTGAGGTAATGAATCCTTTAAAGGTAGTTATAAATTTCTTTAGCTCGGGCTGGCCTAAAGATCACCGTGGAGATTTGAAGGAATGGCGCTATTATGTATTGAATGATAAATATTATAAAGACCAACATGGCGCCGGTCACATTTTGTTTATCTACGATCAAAACGTACAACTAATAGAAGCTTTACACTTATTACTGTTAAAGAATAAGGATAGATGGCCGCGCCTGGAAGATATTACCGAGGAGCAAATCACAAAAGAGAAAAGTGACTGGATTTACTTTCCGAAGAACTTATCAGCGCAGGAGCTGGCCAATCCTTACAAGGCGGTAAAGAAATGTTTCAAAAAGATCAGTCCGCAGGAATACCGCGATTATTTGCACGAATGGCTGCATACTGCCCTGTATAACAACGCCGCTGACGAGACGATGATGGCAGGTGAGATCATAGAAGTATACGAAAATATCCGTAAGCTGTATTCTGCGGCATGGCTTATCCATCAGCGCGAAGCCGATGAGACAATTACTCATAAGTCATGGGGACGAGGCAAAGATGATCAACCTACCGAAGCGATAGATACTGAAGATGTCGCACAGTTAAAAGACATTAATCCTCAGTTATCCGATAAACAAAAATCAATCGTCGAAAAAATAAAAGATTTGATTGTTGAGCGGATACCTGGCGTAAGTATGATCTACTTTGTTGGGAAAATTTCCAAACCTTCTATTTATTTCCTGTTGATATTGATAAATGACAGCGAAAAGGTAGCCGAACATGAAGCTGCTAATAAGATTGAAGATAACTGCCGCTTCCTGGGAACAGTATTCGCTATGGTTCATAAGATGGCTACCGTTACAGAGGGATTAAAAACGGAAAAGCGTTTTTGGCATAATACGCTTTACAAAAGTATTAATCTGTACAAGGCTTCCGAGGCGGAATCGTTAAGCGCACATGCTATTGATGATCAAATTTGGTTAGACAAAGCCGAAAAAGATTGGAACCGATGGGGCATACAAGGCAAGGAGTTCATGAAAGGTGCGGTGAGGTATATTGAGGACAACAATTATACATTGGCGCTTTTCTCATTACATCAGGCTACCGAGAGTAGTTTGATAGGGATTATTCGCGCTGTATTGGGCTATCGCATAACCGTCCATAATCTTCCGAAGATGATCAAGATGACATTGCTATTTACGCAAGAGATCAAAAAATTCCTGCAACTCAACACCACTGAAGGTGTGCAGCTATTCAATCTATTGCAATCAGGATATTCCGAAACCAGATATAAAAATGAGTTCAAGCCTGATGAAGAATCAGTAAAGCTGTTAAAAGATAAAGTTGAAATGCTGATAGATAAGATTGAGCAAGTATATCTGCAATTCATTAAAGAAAAAACCGCTCCCTAAGCACCGCCAAGTAGCAGCGGCAGGCGGCACGAGTTTCTCAGGCCGCCTCGCTTGCTGCTATTAATAGTCAATAAAGGATATATTATTACCTGAACATCTCTAAATATTCCTGAAATACGAATACCCTATAACGGGTTTGACCACTAACTTCTATCAAGATACCGCTGTCAATAAAACTACTTACCAAATCATTTGCGGCCTTGGTGCTTAAACCACAAACTTGCTCTACAGCTTTTACTCGAATTACAGGTTCTTGAAATAAATACTCCAGTAAAATTAACCCACTGGCGCTACGCCTTCCCCAACTGCTTTTAATTAGAGCTTCGCGACGTTCCTTAATTTGAAGTATTTGAGATAAGGTTTGAACGGCTAACTCTGAAGTTTGAGCTATACCGACTAAAAAGTATTTTAACCAATGCAAAAGGTCATTTTTTTCTCGAACCCTGGTTAAATTATCGTAATAAAGTCCTTTATTTTTTTCAAAAAACATTGAAAGATATAACAACGGCTTTTCCAAAATCTTTTCACTCACTAAGTACAAAGGGATCAATAAACGACCGATACGACCGTTACCATCCAAAAATGGATGTATTGTTTCAAATTGGTAGTGAGCTATCGCTACCCGTATCAGGGCGGGGACATCTATATCTTTATTGTGGAGAAAATTTTCTAAATCTCCCATTAGTTCATCGACGTAATTGTGCGCTGGTGGAATGAATGCAGCGTCAGCAAGTGAATTTCCTCCAATCCAATTTTGACTTCTCCGAAACTCTCCCGGCATTTTGTGTTCACCTCTTACTCCTTGCAATAAGATATTATGTGTTTTTTTAAGTAATCTTGAAGACAATGGTAGCTCTTTTAATTCTTTTATAGCATTATTTAGTGCTTGCGTATAATTATTAACTTCCACCCAGTCATTCCTTTTTTCAGGACTGATTTCCTCGATAGGTAGTAGCGCTTCGTCCATGTTTGTTTGAGTACCTTCTATTCGACTTGAAACTACCGCTTCTTTCGTTACGTGCAGATGAATAAACAGATCGATATTGGGAACTAGCTTGGCAAATGAATTCAATTCGCCTAATTTAATAGAGGCTTTCTCCAATAGTGTATTTAAAGATGCATCCGACCACTGCCATTGAAAATTGATTTTATGAGGAAGAAAGTATTTATATGCCATTCCTTTTTCTGAATGACCGGATAAAAATTTTTCGATTTGTATCTTTTCCATAATTTATAAAAGTAAACTTATAAAATTTTTAATTTACTTTCAATTGCAAAAGTAAACTTATAAAATTTTAAGTTTACTTAGAGAAGGGGGTTAAATGCTAAAATATATTCTGAAGAGAGGGGGGTATATGCATTTTTAAAGCTCTTCAAGATTGATATTGTTATTATATTCAAAGGTCACAATTTGTGACCTTTGAATATAACTTATTCCCGAAAATTAACCGTAGCCTACTGGAATTGACCAACTGCAAGCTTTTCTCTTAGCCGTTGCATGTCAGAACTTATTTTATGATCCATTACTTTGGCATATATCTGCGTGGTTTTAATACTCGTATGTCCCATCATTTTAGCGACACTTTCTATAGGAACGCCGTTATTTAATGTGACAGTAGTTGCGAATGTGTGCCGTGCGATATGAAATGTAAGATTTTTTGTAATACCGCACAGATCGCTAATCTCTTTTAAATAAGCATTCATCTTTTGATTGCTCATTACCGGAAGCAGGAAATCGTCAGCTAAACATTGGGGATGCTCCTGATAAGCTTGTATAATCGCCAACGCGGGCGGAAGTAAAAGGATTCGTGATAATGTATCTGTTTTTTGGCGGTTAGTGTATATCCAATTTTCACCATCGATCCCTTTTATAATTTCGGATCTTTTTAGCTTTCTGACATCTACATAGGCAAGGCCGGTGTAACAACTAAAAAGAAAAATATCTTTGACTAATTTTAAACGTTCTATAGTTATTTGTTTTTCAGCCAAAGCATTAATTTCTTCTTTGGTTAGGGCAACGCGATGGACTTTTTGGGTTTTCGGTTTATAGTTGATATAGGGATCGACAGTCAACCAGCCGTTACCTATGCAAATGCGAACTATTTTTCCAAAATTCTTGATATACTTGATAGCGGAGTTGTTACCACATTTGCGCACGCTTCGCAGGTAATATTCAAAATCGTTAAGAAATGCAAAGTTGATTTTAGTAATGGGTAAATCTGATATATTAAACTGCCATTCCATAAAATTTTTTACGTGCATCAGACAAGTAACATATCGTTGCAATGTACTTTTTTCAAATTCCTGCCCGACCAGACTTTTCATTTTTTGATTATGATCTTCAAATACGGTAACTATCGTTCTGGCCTTTTCTACTTTTCCTGTGAACCTGTTACGTAAAGATTCTGCGGTAATCATTTCGTCATGAATCGTCATCAAGCGATGATATTCTAATGCACGTGCTTGAAGCGTATCCAAATAATTGTTTAACGCACGGGTATCTTCCTTAGTGCCAATAGACCGGCCTGATTTAGAATTCCAGCGCGCGGGATCGCATTCCCGACCGGTTGCGACTTCTGAACGTTGTCCGTCAACTGTAAAGCGTAAATAAATTGGCATTATGCCGGTTTTGTAATTCTTTGGCTTTTTTAAATAAAAAAGCAGATTGACATTTGTTCTCATAATAATGAGGATTAATAGTGAAACAAAATTAATTTTCTCATCATTTGAATACAAGATGTTCACTCGCTGAAAATGTTGGCTGTCAAACAGTTAAAGTGTTTCTGGTGAGTCATTGAGCGGCTTTAATCGACTCACCGAATTACTCACCAGAATTATGGCTTTTAATGAATAATTTGGCGTGGCCTAAAAACAAAAAACCCTTCAAATGATATCATTTGAAGGGTTTTGCTCAATTTTAATATTGATTTAGCGGAATGGACGGGACTCGAACCCGCGACCCCATGCGTGACAGGCATGTATTCTAACCAGCTGAACTACCACTCCTCCCGTTTGGGAATGCAAATATACGCACCATTTTTTATTACGCAAGTTTTTTTTCAACTTCGTTTAAATACCTTTTTTAGTTTTTTATTTGTGCCTCAAAATCAGGCTTTACAATAAAATTAAACGTTTTATATCCCATTTCTCCGCTAGCTGTTACGCCTTGTACAACGCCAATATAATACCCTGCTTCGTCTGATGTGTAGAACGACACGGCCTTTTTACCGTCGGCACCGGTTGTTACAGATGGCGACCAGTACAACACATTTCTCAGATCGGGTACCGGGCTTGCCAAATCCTGCGCGGTTGCATACGCGGGCGAATAAAATATTCTTTCTTTCTGCAATCCCTCGTAATCAACAATTACTGCATGCGGGTCAATCTCTACGCCTCCAAAATCACCTTTGTAACTGGTGAAACTAAAGATACCGTCCTGCTGCGTGCTTCCTAAGTAATAGCTATACGGAACATCATCAAGCTTGCGGATTTTCTGCGGGTCTACGGCAAAAACTTTATTGATATTAAAGAAGGGTATACCGTCTACCAATACCATCGGGTCGTGGTCACTTATGTAATTCAGGCCATTCAATACTTTTATATGAAACTGATTACGCACGTGTGTTATGTTTACCTCCTTCACGTATTCTCGCAGCACCTCTTCGGTAGTAGTAAAATGCGTATAGTTTTCAATAATATAGCTGCGGTATGGATGTCCGTAAAAAGCGGTACTATCTGCATGCGGGTCGGCAAATTGTTTCATTTTAGTTCCGCTATAGGTTTCCTGCACCTGGGTAGCTACGTTTTGTTCTTCAAAGGCAGTTTTCAGGCTTTCGGTGATATCCAGGCGAGGTAATTTCTCCTGGCTAAATTGTTCAGAGAACGGACTTAAAATTTCTATACGAAAAGTGGAATCTATTTCGGTATTAGTTTCAGCAACAACTTCTGCAGGGCCGTAAAAATTTTTCATGTTGAAAAGCAATTTTCCATATTGGTCGCTTTTGGCTGCATATAACTGCACACTTTTGCCAGGTATGCCTAAAAATGCGTTAATGCCTGCAGCAGCCTTACCTGATTGCCTTTCGGTAATTTTTGCAGTCACAATAGGGCCAACAAGCTCCGGCACAAAGGCAAACGACGGCCTTTTACCAGAGCTTACATCGTTCCAGTTAAAAGTGCTCCATCCCTGGGTTAGCATTAAATTGTCCAATGCTTCATTAGCAGTTGCATCAGTATTTTGAAAGTAATATGCTGCGGATTCTATCTTTCCTTTCAGGTAGTAACTTAGCCAAAAATAACTCTGGATATTTTCCTCATCTGGAAATTGCAAAGAATCGAGTTTGTAAACAGACAGCGAAAGATCTGCAGATACAGGGCTGTTAATTTCACTCCTGGCATCTATCTTCAATTCAACCTTTCTGCGCGTGGTGTAGTATGAAGAATCCGGGGCAGCGCCAATAACCAAATTTTTTGCTGGTCGTTTAAAATATAGACGCTCACAAACGGGGCGTTTCTCCTTGTCGAAAATAGTGATCTGCGTTACGCCGTCACCAAGTCTACCTTTATCTAAATTAAACCCGGCAATCCCATTGCTCATTTCTGCTTTTTCTACCAGCTTAATTACGCTTTTGCTTTGGGCAAAAAGATAAACAGTACCAGTCTCTGCATTAGCAGATACCGTAACCTTTAATTTTTCTGATCCGTCGTCTTTTAGTGCAAGCACGTAGCCCTGCTTTTTTGCCGCCGGCATCTCCTTCCGAATCCATCGGCCATTAAAACTGATTACTGCCTGGTAGCTTTTTCCGTCTTCCGGCTTAAAAGCAAATTTTCCCATTCCATATTTTAACGAGGCAAATCTTACAAGTGTATCATTTTTTGGGTCGATTATTGCGCCTTTAAATTGCTGGCCGTTTCCATATTGATCCGAAATTTTTACACCAACTACACTTGTCAAATTATTCACCAATGATCCTCCTTCAGGAAAAAACTGAACATCTGCATCGCTCAAAATATTTTTCTTTGTTTCTTCGGGGCTTTTCAGCGGGTTAATAATGCTTATCAGTTTTGAAAAATAAAAATCGGGGCTAAAGTTCTTCATCCAACTGGTGTAGGCTCTAAGCGTATAGTTGCCGGTAGATAATTTTAAAGGTAAACTCAATGCTCCGTTACCAGCCCCGCTGCTCATTGCTATTTTAGCTTGCAAAACCGGGTTTTTATCAGCATCAATCAACTCTACATATAAAACCTTGCTTATCGCAAGTGGCTTCAAATAAATGCCGTCTACATCATACGCTTTAAGCCAAAGCAGTTCGCCGGCTGTATAGGCGTTCTTATCTGTATGGATAAATACCTTTTCTTGCGGGGAACTGGCAACCATCGTATTAAAATTATTCTGAAGCTCGGGCAGTTCCTGCGCTATCGCACTCTTTACAAGTAGTGTTATAAATACCAATACATAAAAAGTTCTTTTCATAACAATCATTTTATATTAACTGATCTTATTTCCAAAACGAAGGCGCCTTGTTCACTCCTCTCAACGTGCAATCCACACAATACGGAAACGCACCTGTAAAACCACCGGATGGATAATCGCCGACTTTATCTATCGGAATTTTTACGCCCGAATACAGCAGATCATGCACTTCCCTTTGAACCAGGCCGCTCGAAGGATCTGACCTGCTTGGGATAAATCTTGCATAAAGCAGCGTATCTGCCGAGCAGCCGCCAAATGGCAATATCGCTATCCATGAAGATGGGAGGTCTTTATTGTCAACAAATATGCGCTGCTCCTGCACGCCGCCTGCCGTAACGTATCCTATAACCGGTTCCTGTGGGTTGGTAATGGAATGGATATTCCCTGTAAGGGATGATGGCTGAGCGTCAAAAATGCTTCCTAATTGCTCAGTATTCTTTTTTAAAAGCGTAAAATAGTTATAAGCATCGGCGGTAAGTGCATATTGCTTAACCAGGATACTATATCTTATATGCAATTTTTCTGAAGTGCTAGGTAATAGTAGAATGGATTGGTCGCTTATAATATCTTTTGCCAGTTTGGTTGATGAACCTAAAACTATGTTGCTTGATGTATCGCTTACCCAGCACTGATAGATCTGCTGATCTGCCGGGCGTAAAAATATCGTATCATGATTTACCTGCATATAGTTAGAGTAATATTCCATCCGGATAATATACGTTTCAGTATAATCCCAGCGGTAATAATGGGTATTAGCTGCATCATCGTGCGTGTTTATGTTAATATTTAACCCATTGCTGCCAATTGCGGCATTTACACTATCAATAGGCGGCGAATTTTTCACCGCTACAAAATCTGATGCGTACTGGCTGCCACTACCTGTAATGATTTTTACCCTGTAAGTTGCTGCCGGAGATAAATTTATAGGGGCGCAAATATAGGTACCATTACCTTTTGCTGTAAGCGGATAACTGCTGCCTATAGAACTCTCTACACTAACCTTCGCATTCAACTCTGGTGTAGAAGCAACACTATCGTATATTTTTACGGTACGGCTCAGGTAAATGATTGTACTATCACCCATGGATATATTTCCCTGCACAACAAGATAATTAGTTGGTGAGGAGATAACCGCCGGGCGTATTTGTTTCTTACAAGCGGCTAAAGCAGCAGTTATGATCAGCAATAATGTAAATGGCCTTACTTTCATAAATCGCTATCTTATTGCCAAAATGAGGGAGGCTTGTTAACACCCCTTAATGTACAGTCTACACAATATGGAAAAGCTGCACTATATCCGCCATCAATCTCGTCTACCGGAATCTCTATCCCGGTGTAGATAAGGTCTTTTACATAATTTTCATATAATGGAGGGGGGCCGTCGGATATCAAAACGTGATAGCCCAGCATATCTAATTGGCAGGTACCGTACGGTAAGATAGCACTCCAGGAAGCAGGCAAAACAGCATTATCAACAAAAATGCGTCGCTGCTGTACAGCCCCTGCTGTAACATAACCTATAACCGGTTCTGAAGGGTTGGTAAGCGAGTGAACATTCCCCGTAAGCGATGATGGCTGTGCGTCAAAAATGCTTCCTAATTGTTCCGTATTCTTTTTTAGCAAAGTGAAATAATTATAAGCGTCGGTAGTAAGAGCATATTGTTTAACCAGAATACTGTAACGGATATGCAGTTTTTCTGATGTAGGGGGCAATTGTAAGATAGTTTGATTAGTGATGATGTCCTTCGCTAATTTGGTTGAAGAACCTAAAACTATCGTACTGGAGGTATCGCTTATCCAGCATTGATTTATTTGCTGGCTTACAGGCCTCGGCACAACCGTATCCTGGTTAAGCACCATAAATTTAGAATTGTATTCTGTACGAATGATATACGTCTCTGTATATTCCCAGCGATAATAATGGGTATTGTTGGCATAATCATGTGTATTTACGTTAATGCTTAAGCCGTTGCTGCCGGGGGCTGCTGCTATGCTGTCAATAACGGGGGAATTTTTAACCGCCACATAATCAGACGCGTACTGCCCTCCGCTACTTGTAACAACCTTTACCCTGTAGGTAGCAGATGGCAGCAGATTGATGGGCGCAGAGACATAAACACCATTATTTTTTGAAAGCAATGGAAAGCTTTCTCCCGTAGAACTTTCTATACTCACTTTAGCCCCTAATTCTGGCCGGGAGTTAACGCTGTCATATAGTTTTACCGTGCGGCTGATATTGATAACAGTGCTATCGCCGGGTACGATATTTCCCTGTACAACAAGATAACTTGTTTGCGAAGTTGTTATTGCCGGATGTATTTGCTTTTTACATCCCGAAAAAACATGCAATGCAATAAGCAGTAAAACAATCAATCCAAGCTTTGTTGATATTTGTAAGTTCAGCGGTCTCATTAAAACCTGATATTATAATTGATGAACGGAATAGGTCTTGCAAATATGGATAGCTGATACCCGTTAATTACACCGCCCTGCTCCTGAAAAAATTCTGAATACGCATTTTGCCGGCCGGTAAGGTTGTAAACACCAATGGTCCATGAGTTATGAAAACGCTGGTTTAAGCGATGGTTGCCATCAATGTTCAAAGAAAAATCCGACCTGAAATAATCCGGTATCCGGTAGGCATTCCTGTCAGAATAATACACACGTTCCGAGCCGTAAGCGTAGTATTTAGCTATCGGTAAAGTGATAGGCCTGCCGGTGCTGTACACAACATTTAGGGATACACTGTACCTGTGCGAAAAATGATAATTACCGGCAAAATTAAAATCGTGCGGCTTATCATAATTTGCCGGGTAAAAGGCGCCATTATTAATCAGCTCGCCTGCATTAGGGTCGTCCTGCCGTAAAAAGGTACGTGAGTACGTATAGTTGATCCAGCCATTTAGCTTGCCAGCCGTTTTCTTTAATGAAAACTCTATACCGTATGCTTTTCCCTGCGTGTTCAATACATCTTGCTCAATATGCTGGTTAAGCAGCAGGTTAGCACTACTTTTATAATCCAGGTAATTATCTATGTGCTTGTAATAAACCTCTACGGAAGTTTCTATGGTATTATCCTTTAAATTTCTGAAAAGGCCCAATGATACCTGGTTGCCATATTGAGGTTTGATGTTTGGGTCGCTCAATTTATAAACATCTATGGGCGATATGGCTGTTGAGTTTGATAACAGGTGGATGTATTGGGCAAGCGTATTATAACTTGCCTTTAATGACATATCATCTTCCAGGTTATACCTTGCAGAAACCCTTATTTCGGGATGCGAATAGGTTTTGATCAGTTTATTTTTTCCGTAAGTGGTACTATCTATAACGTTTGCCGGTATACGCGGAAGGTTTGGCACATATTGATCAATGGTTTGTGCACCCAGGTAATTATAAATGGAGTAACGCAAGCCTGCGCTGATAGAAAAGGCTGGGGTAACATCATATTTATCACCAATATAAATGGCACTTTCTAACGCACGTTCCGTTGGTATTACATCAGGTACAACAAGCGATGCGGCACCATCAGGCTGCTCGTTGCCTGGGTTTAGCTTATAATAAATGGAGTTTACACCAAAATCAAGCGTATGCTTATTGCTTAGGTAATAAGTAAAATCAGCTTTTAAGTCCGACTGATTTATGCCAAAGTTTAGCTTGTAACCGTCAACCGGTACCTGCGTGCTCGATACCTCATAGCCGTAATGGTCGTATCCGGCCATAAACAAGCCGAAAAGCTTATTATTGAAATTATGCTTCCATTTTATATTCGCGTTTTTATTACTGTAGGCATAAGTAGTATCGCTGTTTAGCCTAAAGTTATCGTTACTGGCATAGGTGGTAAGATAAATATTGTTGTTCTTATCAATCTGGTGGCTAATGTCCAGGTTCAGGTCATAAAAAGATGCGTGGCTATGCTTATAAGATTCTGGCAATAAATTCAGCAGCCAATCCGAATAGCTTGTGCGGCCGCCAAAAATAAAGGAGGTTTGATCTTTAATTATCGGCCCCTCTATATTCAGCCTGCTGGTAAGCAGGCCTATCCCGGCAGAGCCGGTAAACATTTTCTTGTTACCCTCACGGTCGGTCACTTCCAGAACGGATGATAATCTGCCTCCGTACTTTTCTGGTATCGTGCTTTTGTATAGCTCAACATTTTGCACAATATCAGGGTTAAAGGCCGAGAAAAATCCAAAAAAGTGGGCTGGGTTATAAATGGTAGCACCATTTAATAAAATAAGATTCTGATCTGCCGCGCCACCGCGTACGTTAAAGCCTGTAGTTGCCTCGCCAACGGTTTGTACGCCGGGCAAGGTGAGTATCACTCGCAATATATCGGCTTCGCCAAAAACAACAGGCACTTGTTTAATATCTTTAATGCTTAGCTTGCTTAACCCTAATTCTGTACTGCGAACGTTTGCCACCTTATCAGCGGAGATTTTTACTTCCCGCAATTTGGTTACCTGTTCCTGCAGATCAATGTTCAGTTCGCCGTCGGCATACAACACTATTTGCCGCCTTGTGTCTTTCATGCCAATTCCTTTTATCAGCAGTGTAGCTTTTCCGCGGGGCATGGATAATGTATAATAACCAAACTGATCGGTAACCACGCCGATCTTGGTATCAGCCACGGAAACAGTTGCACCGGCAATTGCAGTACCCGACTTTAAATCTTTTACATATCCTGACAAAATAGAATTGCCGGGTTTGATAGAATTTGTTCTAATGCCTATACTATATAGCTTGTTTTCTGCGGTACCAATAGATGCCGAAGATGTTGATACAGGCGCGGCAACAGCGGCTATATTGTTGCGTGGCTGCGCTTTTGGTTTGGCATATATTACTACCGGAGGTTCTTCGTCTGCCGGCCCTGGCTTAAAATAGCCAGAAGCAATATGTGTATCAATCGCTTTGCCTTCAGTTAAAAATACGCGTAGTTTTGACGACACTATAGCGTAATGAAAGTTAGTATTTACGAAAGCATTGGCAAGTATGGTGGACAGCGAGACATTGTTTAATTGTAGCGTAACTTTTAGGCTATCAAACCGCTTAGGTTCATAGTAAAAACGGTAACCTGTTTTTGACGACAAGTCTTTTGCTATATCGGCCACGGTAGCATCATGATAATCGACACTGATGAGTTTGGCATGAACCTGGCCAAAGGTATAGCTGAATAAAAGCAAAAGAAAAATAATGATGTAAAATCTCTTCATATCAGTTGCTTAAGTGGTCGTAAAAATTAGCTATGGCAACCAATGCCTGCTCGTAAAGCCCGTTAAACTGTACGTTGTTTGCTTTCATAAACTGCTTTATCTCCTTTTTGCGGTCGCTAAAAAAATCTAAAACAGAGCCCTTGTCACCAACCTTATAATACCTGCCGTTTCTTTTTATATAATAATCCTTATAATCGTTTACAGGGGCAAAATAGCTATCCAGTTCGCCACGGTTCCTGTCTGTATGCATTAACTTTTCCTGCCGGTGCAGCACTTCAGATCTGCCGCTGTACAGCTGTTCATAAAAGCCCGTTTTAATACCGCTTTTATTGTCTGTTATTTTTATGAAATGCCTGTTAGATATATCAAAGCTTGTTACCCTGTCGCTAAGCAGGCGGTAAAGCCTGCCATCCAGCGATGCAATCACCTGGTCGGTATTCAGATCATAATTAAGCAATACGTTATCGAAACTTTCGCCATCATAAATTACAGATCCGTTTCTAAAAGTAGTAACATCGTCCAGGTAAGCGTTGCCTTTTATAAAGGCATCATAGGGTTTGTAAATAAATCCGTTATAAAGACGTGAGGATTCGCCGATTTGCTGATTAAATTGATTGGTAAGATTTGTGATGGTTAGCTTATAAACACTACTATCGGCAGCTGACTGGGCAGTTGCCGCTTCAGTAAAAAAAGCCAACAAAAAACAGCTCAGCAATAAAGCGTTTAAAGTTTTAGACATCAGTTAATAGGTTTTGTCACGTAAATTAATAATTTACAAATACATTAAACCTATTTAAGACTGATTATTTTAAAAAAATCGATAAACCAAGTCAGTTTTACGTTAAAATACATAAATTTAATCGCACTTGATATAATTTCCCCGAAATTTCATCTCATTTTGTAAGAGGACGTATTTATCTATAATGTAAAATACGATAACAAGAAAAATTCAAAAAAGAAGAAAGTTAGCTTAGAAGAATTTACAGATATCAACATTTAATTTTTACCAGCACCGTTAATTTTTCATCTATTCTTCATTTAAGAAGCTTTTGTTAATAAATAAAATTTGTTTTTCTACCGTGAAAACACGTAAATTTATGGCATAGATTAAACATCCGCAGAATATTATTACATCAGTAGTTCAATGTAATTATGCCTGCGGGGCGCTGATAAAATTAATTGTAAGTTTTTTGGGAAAGCCGTTTCAGTGAAAATGAAACGGCTTTTACTTTATATCGATATATTAATGTGCATCGGCAGGCATGGCAACTGCCTTTTTAAAAGGCTGCAGGTAAAGCAGCGGTATAGAAAACAACATAACTAAGCCCGAGATCCAGTATGCATCGTCATAAGTTAGCAATAACGATTGCCGGGATACGGCATTTTCAATTGCTGCGTAAGCCATGTGCATGGCATCTATAGCAGATTTACCATCGGCCATAAAACCTTGTTGCAACTGATTAAGTCGCTGGTTGAATGCATTGCTGTAAGGGTTAACGTTTGTAAGCAGGTTATTACGGTGTACGCTGGTACGTATGTGTATAATAGTAGTTAATACGGCGATACCAAATGAACCGCCTAACTGGCGCATCATGTTATTTAAACCCGTTCCCTGCCCTATTTCCGGCCCTTTCAGATCGGCAATGGCAAGCGTTGTAAGCGGTACGAATAATAAGGCCATACCTACACCACGTATTAACAACGGCACAAGCACATCGCTTTGGCCGGTACTTAATGTGGAGTGGCTCAACATACTGGTAAATACAAAGAATAAGAACATGCCCAGCGTAGCCATAAACTGCGCAGGTATACCGCCGTTAAGCGCCTTACCTATAAACGGCATCATAATAATGGTACATACCCCGCCCGGGAATAATAACTCGCCCGTTTGCTGTGCCGAGAAGCCGAGCAGATTCTGACAAAATACCGGAAACACGAAAACTGAACCATACAAACCAAAGCCCAATACAAAGGATGTAAACATCCCCACCGAGAAACTTCGATGTCGCATAATGCTGAAGTTCACAATAGGGTACTCTATGCTCAGCTCTCGCCATATAAAAGCTATGGTTCCTAAAATTGCGGTTATGGTAAGTACAAGAATGTATGTTTTTGAAAACCAGTCTTCGTCCTCGCCCTTTTCAAGGATGGTTTGTAAGCTTCCTACTGCAATAGCAAGAAGTGCAATACCCCACCAGTCAATCTTTTTACCTTTTCCATCCCGTGGCGTGGCGCGCACAAAGGTGTAAGCACAAAATGCCGCTACCGCTCCTACCGGTATGTTTACATAAAATATCCACTGCCATGAAAAGTGGTCGGTAATATAACCACCGATAGTTGGCCCTACTGTTGGGCCTACTACCGCACCTAAACCAAACAGAGCGGTTGCAGTACCAACCTGGTCGCGTGGCCAGGTTTCCAGCAGGATAGCCTGCGAGGTTGATATAAGACCACCACCGGCAACACCCTGTAAGATCCTGAACATTACCAGCTCGGTAAGGCTATGTGAATTACCGCACAAAAACGAGGCGATAGTAAACAGTATGATAGAACCCAGGAAATAATTTTTACGACCGAAGAAACTACCCAGCCAGCCCGACATAGGTAATATAATAACGTTCGCTACCGAGTAACCGGTAACAACCCAGGCAACATCCGTAAGGGTTGCGCCCAGATTACCCTGTATATAGGGCAGGGATACGTTTACTATGGTGGTATCAATAAGCTCCAGCAAAGAAGCCGTGATAACCGTTATAGTAATGATCCATTTTTTAAAGCCAGTTTCAGCCATGTTTATTTATTTAAGTACAGAATAAAAGCTGCTTATACTCTCTTCCAACAGCAGCTGTCAACTGTATTATTCTTTAACTATTACAGAAACGTTAACGCTCATGCCCGGGCGTAGCTTAGCTAAGTCCTCTTTGCTGGCGTTAATTTTAATTTTAACAGGTACACGCTGTACAACCTTAACAAAGTTACCGGTTGCGTTATCCGGAGGCAATAAAGAGAATTTGGCGCCTGTTGCTGGCGAAAAGTTGTAAACTGTTCCTGTAACTTTCATTTCAGGGTAAGCATCAACATCTACTTCTACTTTTTGACCGTCGCGTACTTTATCAAGCTGTGTTTCTTTAAAGTTTGCAGTAATGTAAATGCTGTTATCATTTACTACGTTAAACAAAGTTTGTCCGGCTTGTACAAGCTGTCCTAACTGAACATTCTTTTTAGATACTAAACCACTTGCAGGCGATAAAACCCTAGTATATGACAATTGCAACTTAGCGTAATCAACATCTACTTGTTTCTGGCTTACACCTGTATGGGTAACGTTCAACTGGTTTTTAGTGGCGCTAACCTGGTCCTGAGCAGCTTTGTACTGGTCTTTTGCAGCCTGGTAGCTTGCCTGTGCAACTTCAAGATCAGATTTTGCCTGGTCAAATTGTTGTTGGGTAATTGAACCATCTTTTACAAGGTTTGCGTAACGGTCATAATCTTTCTTGGTTTTATCCAGTTTTGCGGCTGCCGATGCAACCTGCGCTTTTGAGCTTGCAGAGTTTGCAGCATTTACAAATATCTGCGATTCGCCTACGTTAATGTTCGCGCTTGCACCGGTTTGTGCAGCCATTGCCTGCTCTAACTTCACTTTGTAATCGTGGTCGTCAATTTTTACCAGCAGCTGGTCTTTGTTAACGTGCGTATTTTCTTCAAAGTTAATGCTGTCAACATAACCGCCTACGCGGGCAACAACCGGGCTTATATCGCCATCTATTTGCGCATCATCTGTATCAACATGTTTGCCATAGTATATATATTCTTTTATCCCGAAAATAATACCAATTACAAGTATTACACCCAATATAATTGGAAGTACCCTGTTTGGTTTTTTTGGAGCTTCATTTTCCTGTGTTTCTTGTGCCTTTGCCATTGTATGTATTGTTTGTATTGTAAGGTTTTTAATTATTTAGTGAGTTTACCGGTAGATTTGATCAGGGTATAATAAGCTAACTCTGCATCGGCCTTGGCCAGCTCCAGGTTTATCTGCGCCTGGTAAAGCAAGGTTTCGGCATCTGCCCTGTCAACCGCCGAAGCAATGTTGCTCTGGTACTTAGAGATTAAGATGTTATTGTTTTCGTTTGCCTGATCAATAGATGTTTGCAAAAGCTTTATCTTATCAACAGACATGGTGTAGTTCTGATAACTTTGATTTACATCTCTTTTAACATTATCAATGGTGATATTTTTGTTATCGGTTACTTCCTCGCGCTGAATTTTAGCTTCAGTCACTTTATTCTTGTTATTCCACAGGGTTGAGAAATTCCATGAAAGGTTAATACCTAAAGCTATCGGCGTAATATAATTACCGCTTTTTGGCCAAGGGTTAGCAGCAATGCCGACGTAATAAGCCATGCCGGATGCATTAAGTGATGGAAGCATGTTAGCCCTTATATCTTTAATATTAATATCAGACGCAGAAGCTCTTACATCAAGCGATTTAAGCTCATCGCGGTTAACAAGTGCCGTATCTATGTAATTGTTGAGTGCTGCAACCTGTTTATCATTACCGTTAATATCCGGAAGCGAGATCTGCGTAGTTTCTGGCAATCCCAATAAAACATCGAGGTTGTAATTAATGATCTTGCGGTTAGTTTCCAGGTCTATGCCATTCAGCTCTATATTGGCGCGCTGTAACTGGAAGCGAAGCACATCGTTCTTGGTAACAAGGCCCTGGTCAAAAAATCTTTGTGATTGTTTGATCTGCTGATCTACAGAATTTAAATTCTGTTCTACCACCTTTTTGCTTTTAAGCACCTTATAAAGGTTGTAGTACTGGCTTATAACGTCATAAACTATCTGTTCTTTGTCGTTATCTGCATCCAGGCGTGATACCTGGCTTAGCAACTCTGTAGACTGGCGCGCATACTTTAATTTGCCGCCTTGCCAAATAGTTTCATTTATGCTTAAGGTACCCAGGTAAGCGTTATCATTTTTTGGTAAACCAAAGCTTTCGGTACCAAAAGCTAATTTATTAGCCGGTATTTCGGCTCGGTCATAACCAAAGCTTGCGCTGCCGGTTGGCAATGCGCGGTCCTTAGCTTGCTCATATTGCGATACAGCCTGGTCTATTTTGGCTTTTGATAGCTTTAGCACCTTGCTGTTATCAATACCCAGCTTAATTGCCTCGGTTAGTGTTAACGTTCTGTCTTGCGCCATGGCTGCCTTTCCAAACAGCATGGTTAAAAATAATACCGCTATTAAAGAACGCTTAGGCGCAGCCGCCACGCTTCTAAACAGGTAAAGGTTGATGGATTTATTTTGCGTTGTCATTTTCATTCACTAAGTAAGCTTTTAAAAGTGTTTTCATATATTTTCTAATCCTGGGCTTTAAATCTTCTTCTAAAAACTTTTCGTCACGAATATCGTGCCCAAGCATTAAGGTTGATATGTTAGGTGTGTTAATTATATAATTCTTTGTACCAAAGATGGTTGCAATAACAAGCTGCGGATCTGTATCCTTTAAGAAATTACCGTTTTTAATTCCTTCTTCCAGTATCTTTCTTATTTCGTGAACGTTAACCATAAGAATCTCCGTTATCTTATCGGTAAGGTCCCAGCGCTTGTTCATAGACAGTTCCCTGTTTATCAGTTTCTGAAAGCAGTTGTTAACTATAATACGTTCTACATAGTTATCAATACATTTTTCCAGCTTGCTCCATGACGAAATACTTTCATCGCTACCTATGTTCTGCAGTAATTCCTGAAAAGAAGAAATTTTTCGCTCAAAAATGGCAAGGAACAACCCTTCCTTTGATCCGAAATAATAATTAAGCATAGCCATATTTACTCCAGCCTCGCCGGATATCATCCTGGTCGATGCGCCGTCAAATCCATGGTCTGAAAACACTTTTTCAGCAACATCAAGGATATGGTCTTTCTTGTCTATTTTATCTTTATCCATTGCTTTTTCTACCGCAAAGTTAATCAAACGATTGATTGAGCGGAAATGTTTTTTACAGTTTCCTATAAAATATTGATATTCAATGACAAATTTTTAATCAATCGATTAACAAGCAGCTTTATTTTATGTTTTTGTAATGTTTAAATATTGATACACAGCAAAAACTGCATTTTACTTTTCAATATATTTGCTTACTATGAACCGCGTAATACTTGCTGCCCTCTTATTGCTATTCCCCCCTGTGGTATTTGCACAAACCGCACCACCCGCTAACCTGGTTACTATTGAGCAGGATTTAAAAAAGCTGGATGTTTTAGGCAGCGTGTTGTATTTTGCGGCACACCCTGATGATGAGAACACCCGCCTGCTGGCTTACCTTGCACAGGAAAAACATTACCGCACCGGTTACCTGTCCTTAACCCGCGGCGATGGCGGCCAGAACTTGTTGGGCAGCGAACAGGGCGAGCTTTTGGGGTTGATAAGAACGCAGGAACTTTTAGCGGCAAGAAGAGTAGATGGTGCCGAGCAGTTTTTTAGCAGAGCCAATGATTTTGGTTTTTCTAAAGGACCGGATGAAACCCTGAAGATATGGGATCACGAAAAAGTTTTAAGCGATGCGGTTTGGGTTATCCGTAAATTCAGGCCGGATGTTATCATATGCAGGTTCCCCACTACAGGCGAAGGCGGCCACGGCCACCATACCTCATCGGCCATTATAGCCCAGGAAGCATTTACCGCCGCTGCCGACCCTAAGCGCTTTCCCGAACAACTTGCATTTGTAAAACCATGGCAGGCAAAACGCTTGTTGTGGAACACCTTTAGCTTTGGCAACAACAATACCATACGCCCAGATCAGTTTAAGGTAGATGTTGGGGTATATAACCGCATAATTGGTAAGGGATATGGCGAACTGGCAGCCGAAAGCCGTTCTAATCATAAAACACAGGGTTTTGGTTCTGCTGCACAGCGCGGCGAATCGTTTGAGTATTTTAAAACTATTTTAGGTGATGCTCCTAAAGCCGACCTGATGGATGGCGTTAACACCTCGTGGAAACGAACTGGTAAAGGCGGCGCAGATATAGAAACAGCGGTAGAAGATATCCAGAAAAACTTTAAAGTGAATGACCCTGCCGTATCCGTATCGGCATTGGTAAAATTACTTGATAAAGTTGAACAGGTAGACGATGAATATTGGCGTGTTCAGAAAACAGAAGAAATAAAGCAATTGATAGCTGCCTGCGCCGGTTTATGGTTCGAGGCTTATGTGGCAGAGCCCACCTATGCTGCAGGAGATCAGATGAGCATCCGCTCTGAAGTGATCAGTCGTTTTGGTTTAAACATTTCGTTGAACGGCTTAACGCTTTTACAGCATGCCGATAACGTACCCGCCGATGAAGACAAGATTGCGCATTACGACCTGTCACTTAACAATAGCGGCAAACTTATCCCGGCTAACCAGTTACAATCATACAGCAACAATTGTATCGCGGCAAAAATAACCCAGCCTTACTGGCTTGAAACTGCGCATTCCCTTGGCTCATTTAATATCCCGAACCAGAACGATGTGGGCAATCCCGAAAACCCGGATCTGGCCGGTATAGATTTTGAATTTGTAATTGATGGAAAACCAATACACTATTACAGACGGCTGGTTTATAAATACACCGATCCGGTTAGGGGTGAAGTTTATCAACCGCTGGAAATAACGCCGCCCGTTACGGCCACCATTCAAAGCAAAGATTATGTATTTAACAGTGATGCCCCGCATCAGGTACAGGTAAAACTAAAAAGCTTTACCAAAAGCAGCGGAACGGTAGCAATAAAGCCGATTGACGGATGGAAAATAAGCCCTGAAAAATTCAATTTTGAAGATAAGGCTAAAGGGGATGAATGGACGGTTACTTATACTATCAGCCCAACAGATAACAAACCTAAAACAACTGTACTACAAATAGTAACTACTGCCAACGGCAAAGCTTTTTCTGTAGGCTTACAGCGCATAAGATATGATCATGTACCAAATATAACGCTGTTCCCGCCAGCGCAGGCAAAGCTCATTGATGTCGCTTTAAAAACTGCCGGTAAAAAAATAGCTTACATAGCCGGCGCCGGCGACCTGGTACCTGATGCACTTAAGCAGGTGGGTTATGATGTGCATCAGCTTACAGAAAATGAAATACTAAACGGCGACCTTTCTATTTACGATGCTATCATTACCGGCGTGCGTGCATGGAATATTAATGAACGATTAATTTATGAGCGCCAAAAATTAATGGATTATGTAAAAAATGGCGGCAACCTGGTAGTTCAATATAATAATAACGCCGGCATACTGGTAAAACAAATCGGCCCCTACCCTTTTCGTCCTGTTAACGAAAGGGTCACTGACGAGAATGCCCCGGTTACTATTTTAGATAGTAAGAGCCCTTTACTTAATTTTCCAAACAAAATTACACAGGCCGACTTTAATGGATGGATACAAGAAAGAGGCCTTTATTTTGTAACGGATATTGACCCGCAATACAAAACGGTTTTACAGATGAATGACCCGGGCGAAGCGCCAAACAACGGATCATTGATCAGCTGTGATTACGGAAAGGGCAGGTTTGTTTATACATCGCTGGCTTTTTTCAGGCAGTTGCCAGCAGGTGTACCGGGTGCTTACAGGCTATTTGTAAATTTATTGAGCAATCCTAAAAATCAGTCGGCTAATTAGGTATCCGTTATCAAATAATTATAACTTTGCAACATATATAATTTTAATCATGCAACATCATCACGAAGAAGAGGTAGAAAACTACAACAGCATTTATTACCTGGTTGGTTTAGCAAGCGGTCTTTTTACCGGCCTTGTCCTTGAAAGCGGATTTATGTGGGTACTTATTATGGGTGTTTTTGGTTTATTGTTCACAGCCTTTTTCCTGAATGTTTTTGTTAAAGGCCATGAAGACAAAGCCTGATCCGGACTTACCATCATTTATTCATAGCTGGAACCAGTTTTATGCCCTCGTTACGGGCTGGCTGGTTCTGTTAATTTTTCTTTTTTGGCTCATCACCATTTGTTTTGAATGAGCATAGCCGATTGGATTGTTCTTGCAGTAACGCTGCTGGCCATTGTTATATATGGTATCTGGAAAAGCGGCAGCAACAAAAACATTGACCAATATCTTATGGGCAACCGCTCGTTGCCCTGGTATCACGTAGGCTTATCTGTAATGGCCACACAGGCCAGCGCTATCACTTTTTTATCGGCACCAGGGCAAGCATACTCAGACGGAATGCGCTTTGTTCAATTTTACCTTGGCCTGCCATTGGCCATGATTGTGCTTTGCGTAACATTCGTACCCATTTTTCACAGCCTTAAGATCTATACCGCCTATGAATACCTGGAGCAACGTTTTGATCTTAAAACCCGCGCACTCACATCCTTTCTGTTTCTGGTGCAGCGCGGCCTATCTACAGGTATCACCATTTATGCGCCATCCATTATACTATCTACTATATTAAATATCAATATCGTTTACACTACCCTCTTTATTGGCGGCCTGGTAATTTTTTATACGGTTTATGGTGGCACCAAGGCGGTTTCTTACACGCAGTTGCTGCAAATGAGCATTATTTTTTTAGGGATGTTTTTTGCAGGGGTTATGCTGGTAGTGCTGCTGCCAAACAATGTACATTTTGGCCATGCCATAAAACTGGCCGGCAAATTGGGCCGCATGAATGTTATCGACTGGAAATTTGACCCTAACAACCGCTATAACATCTGGAGCGGGGTAATAGGCGGCTTCTTTTTGCAGCTTTCCTATTTTGGCACAGATCAAAGCCAGGTGGGTCGCTATTTAACGGGTAGCTCCATTGGGCAAAGTCGATTAGGGCTTATTATGAACGGACTGGTCAAAATACCCATGCAATTTCTGATCTTATTGATAGGGGTATTAGTATTTGCCTTTTACCTGTTTAACAAACCGCCTATGTTCTTTAACCAGTATGAGGTAAGGCAGGTAAAACAAAGCACTTTGGCAAGTAAATATAACACGCTCGAAAAGGACTATGGCAAAGCTCTTGGGCAGAGACAACAAAAAGCCGACGCCCTTGTAAAAGCTTTTGATACCTATAATAAAGAACAGGTTGATAAAGCTGCCATCGATTTAAAAAAGGCGGATAAGGCTGCAACCGATATCCGTAAAGAAGCGATTGCTGTAATGCAGCACAACAACCCAAAGGCTAACCCAGATGATACCAACTATGTATTTCTTACCTTTGTTACGCAATATTTACCACGAGGGTTGATCGGCTTATTGGTAGCAATTATCTTTCTTGCCTCCATGGGTTCAACCGCAAGTGCATTAAACTCGCTTGCATCAACCTCGGTGGTCGATATTTACAAACGTACCATCAATCCCAATGCCTCCGAACGTAATTATTTAAACGCATCGCGCCTTGCCACCGTTTTTTGGGGATTGGTATGTGTGATGATGGCCCTATACGCAAGCAAAGTAGGCAACCTGCTGGAGTTTGTAAATCAATTAGGGTCTTATATATATGGCACTATACTGGGCGTTTTTGTGGTGGCTTTCTACATTAAAAAAGTAAAAGGGACCGCCGTTTTTACAGCGGCTGTTTTTACCGAAATACTGATTTGTATAATTGGCTATTTTAAAATAGTGGCCTATTTGTGGCTTAACGCTATTGGGTGTATATTAGTTATATTGATTGCACTTTTATTAAACACCATTAGCAAACCAGGGCAGGCAGTGAATGCTTAAAAGTAAAATTTATCAGCAAGATGATCAGGAAACAGAACTTTAATATCCAGGGAGCAAAAGGGCGCGGCATGCTGATGGACCTTACCTACGACGATAATTTTAAGGATGCGCCGCTGGTAGTTTTTGCACACGGTTTTAAAGGCTTTAAGGATTGGGGCACTCATAACCTGGTTGCAGCCTACTTCGCTTTAAATGGTTTCCGGTATCTGAAATTTAATTTTTCTCATAACGGCACTACTGCCGATCATCCGCTGGATTTTGCCGACCTGATTGCCTTTGGTGATAACACTTTTTCGATGGAACTGCAGGATCTGCACGCGGTTATTGATTTTGCGTGCGGCGGTTCGGGAATACCGGCTGCAAATGGTATTTACCTGATAGGCCATAGCATGGGCGGTGGTATCAGTATCATAAAAACAGCCGAAGATGAACGCATACTAAAATTGGTAAGCATGGCTTCCATATCGGGGTTTAGAAATTTATGGCCCAAAGCAATTGAAGAGCAATGGCGCTTGCAGGGCGTTACTTACATGCCTAATAAACGAACCGGGCAGCAGATGCCTTTAAAAGTGAGCCTGCTGGATGACCTGGACAAACACCCGGCGCGACTGGACATCATTGGTAAGGCTAAACAAATAACACAGCCATGGTTAATAGTACATGGCGATGTAGACCCAACTGTTCCGCTAAGCCATGCAGAAGAATTGAAGGCAGCAAACCCCCATGCGGAATATCATGTAATTGAAGGCGGCGACCATACCTTTGGCGCAACACATCCTTATGTAAAAAATACGTTGCCACAACCCCTGCTGGAGTTTTGTGACCTGGCCATATCGTTTTTTAAAAAATAGTTTGTCTATATTTAGTGCCATGCATACAGGCTCTCTTTAAACCTGTTTGCTTAGAATTATTAATTGCGTTTAATACCCCGTAAATGCAACAAAAGGTATTCAATACCTGTTTACTTATCTATTATGAATTTTAACGGTGCGAAAAAAAAGGGTAAAAAATTTCAAAACCCTGTTGAAACACATGAGCCTGGGTTTGGGGAAATGATTTCCATACTAAAGGAGCATATTAATAATAAAGCCGAAAACACGCCAAAAAAAACAATCGGGCCATTTAAAACAGATGCATCTGTTTATAAAACTGCACCTAAAAGTGGCTTAAGGGTAACCTTGATAGGCCATTCGAGCCTGTTGATTGAAATAGATGGGAAACGCATTTTAACCGACCCCGTATGGAGCGAAAGGGCTTCGTTTTTGACCAATATGGGGCCAAAGCGATTTTTTGAACCGCCGCTTCCATTGCACGAGCTTCCGCATCTGGATGCCATCATCCAGTCGCATGATCATTATGATCATTTGGATAAAGAGACCATAAAATTCTTCGCCGGGAGTAAGATCCCTTTCTACTGCTCGCTTGGCGTAGGGCAGCACCTGGAAAGATGGGGCATAGAACGCAACTTCATCCATGAAATGGACTGGGGCGATAGTATAATGATAGATGACGACGTGGTTTTAACGGCCACACCTTCCCGGCATTTCAGCGGCAGGGGTATTATTGGCCGTAACGAAACCTTATGGTCGTCATTTGTGATCAAGGGGCCGGTGCATAATATTTTTTTTGGGGCAGATTCCGGCTGGTTCCCGGGTTTTGAAGATATCGGAAACACTTACGGGCCATTTGACCTTACCATGCTTGAAATTGGTGCCTATGGCCAGTTTTGGCCAGACATACACATGGGCCCCGACAATGCATCTAATGCGCACCTCGCCCTAAAGGGAAAGATAATGATGCCTATACACTGGGGCACATTTAACCTCGCCCCGCACGCATGGTATGAGCCCATAGAAAAGCTGATGGATTACAGCAAAACCAAAAAAATTAAACTGTTTGTTCCGCAACCTGGTGAACCAACTGAAGTAAAGGAATTTAATTCGCGCTGGTGGGAGAAGTATAAATCGTAGCGGAGGGATTTTTGAATCACTAAGTTTGGTGAAGATGAATATGTTCTAAAATCCTCTCATCCTAAAAATCATAGTACAGACACAAAAAAAGCTCCCTGCAAAACAGAGAGCTTTTCTTTTAAGGTTATTCCGGGCCGTTGCCTGGGCCACCAGGACCGCCGCCGCCAGGTCCGCCTGGGCCACCACCCGGACCACCCGGACCTTGTCTTCTAAAGCCTCGTACGCCATTATCTTGTGTTGGTACTTTACCGGCAAATTTCTGCAGCCTTAATGTAAAGGTTGCAAGGTAGTAGCGGGAAAGCCTGTTCACGTGCGATTCTGTAATTGAACTTGGTGTTGAAGCGTAAGTGTAACCGGTATTCTGGTTAAATAAGTCGAATGCCGAGATACGGATAGTACCCCTGTGATCTTTCATAAAACGGCGCTCAACATACAGGTTAAGAATGTTAGGATTAGTTACTTTTAGTGAAGATGCATATCCATAATTGGTAGCCTTTGAATAATCGTAACTAAAAGTCCAGTCACCGAAGTAATTTTTGCCGTTTAAGCCCACGTTCCAGGTTCTAACGTTTGATGATCCATCAACCAAAGGATTTGAAATAGAATTAGTTGTTTTGTTAATAGCATAGTTAGTTAACAACTGTGCATCAATTACATCCGGTATATCAACCCTGAACTGTACCTGCGGTGTAAATTGCAGGTTCTTTGAAATGTCTTCTACTGTGCTTGCTGCATAGGTGGTAGAATCTATACTTGTTAAATAACCAACGCCGCGGGTATAAGTAACGGTACCGCGTAATGAAAGCGTATACTTTCTGTTATCCCATGGCTTTGCCCAGGTTACCTGTCCCGATGTGTTGTTGTAACCATCAGCATTTTGATACTGCGTCAAGATGGTATTCGCAAAACGTGGGTCTGGTGTATAAACCTTCGGGAAAGTAGTTGTATTGGTAGCTACATAGTTAGAGATTGCCTGGTACTGCATGCTTATGAAAAAAATGTTACCTGTAGCAAAGCTGAAATTGTTATACCTCAACGATACATTGTTCGTAAATTGAGGCTTTAAGTTAGGGTTACCTTCAACCGGGTATAAGGCATTTGAAAAGTCAATTACCGGCTGCAATTGCGAGAAGCTTGGCGTACTGCTCGATCCGTTGTAGTTAACGCTAAAGTTCTGGCTCCTTGAGAAGTTATAGATAAACCTTGCTGTAGGGATAACATTGAATGTGTTAATATGCGTTTGCACCCCTGTTACAGGCGAACTACCATCCAACACTGCCGGCTGAACGCCAACACCTAAAGTATAGTTATACTTTTTCTCAATAAAACGATAGTTCAAACCAAACCTGTTGGTCATAAAGGTATAGTTATAAACGTTGCTCAACGCACTATCACTTCTAAAAGTAAATGCTGTAGGGTTGTATAGCGTATCTGTTTGCTTGTTGTTAGAGGTTATTGCACGGCTGAAAGCATAATTAAACTCCAGGTAAGACAATTTACCTATAGGCTGTAAGAATGATAATGTTGTACCATAAGTTGTCGTACGGCTGTAGGTATTGATCACCTGGTTTGCAGGTGCGGTTGCCGTTCCTGCTGTAAAGTCATAGATCGGGTTCTGGTAGGCCCAGCTTGGTGCAGAGCTCACTGTAAAGTTGATACTGAAGTTGCGGCGATGCTTAAACCGGTGGTTGAATAAGGCAGTAAACCCGTAAGTAGGCGCCTGCGAATCTCCATTAGTGGCAGAAGTATAGGCCGATGAAACAGCTCCGTTCCTGGTTAAGCTAACCGCATCGTTTTCGTTCGTATTGGTACCTGCGTAAGCAAAGGTCGGGGTCACTTTCAAGTAATTGATGGTGTCCGGCTTGTATTCCATATTCCAGGTAAAACGGTGGTTAATGTTTTGATCCTTTTCCACACTGTTCTGCTGTTGTACAGAAGGGTTTGTTGGAGAGGTATTTTGCTGGTTCGTATTTGAGTTGGTAGTAGTGGTATTATCAGCAAAACTGTAGCTTCCATAAACAGAAAGTGATTTACCCCATTGATCGCGGAAGTTGGCACCCAGCGAATGTGCATCGGTTATACCATTTTGGGTAGTGGTTAAACTCCCTGTGTTTACCGAACCGCGCGCTGCATTACCCCTGCCGCCGCCGCCAAAACCGCCGCCGCCGTTACCAAAGCCGCCACCGCCGCCGTTGGTATTGCCGAATGAAAAGGTATTAACGTTAGTATTATTAATGCTTCCCAAAACTGCAATCTGCTGATCCCCATTAAAATTGAAAGCGTTTAAGTTACCTATGTAGCGGTTCTGATTTGCAATTCCCTGGCTTTGCGGAAGCGCGTCTTCACCATCGCCAACAGTAGCCTGCCCGAAATAGCCATGATTTTTATCTTTCCTGATGGTGATATTCATGATCTTATCAGGCTCGCCGGTTTTTACGCCGGTCAGGTTTGCCTGATCACCATAATCATCAATCATCTGGATGTTCTCTACTACATCGGCAGGTAAGTTTTTGGTTGCGCTCTGCACGTCGCCACCCATAAAGTCTTTACCATTAATACGCACTTTAGTAACCTGTTTACCCTGGGTAGTAATATTACCATTTACGTCCACATCAACACCGGGTAGTTTTTTAATCAAGTCTTCTACCGGGGCATTTTCCCTTACTTTATAGGCACTTGCCTGGTATTCAACGGTATCTTCCTTCAAAGTAACCGGCACGGTACCAACAATGGTAACGGTATTCAGCATCTTTGATTCAGGCCTTAGAACAATAGCTCCCAAATCTGCAGGGGTATTATCCGCTGCAAGAGAATAATGTTTTCTAAGCGACTGGAAACCGATAGACATGACGGTAACAGTAAGTTTACTGCCTTTTATGCCTGTGAAGGTAAATTTACCATTTACGTCTGCCACAGTTGTAGTACTGTCGTGCTGGTCAGATACTAAAGTAATGGTACTTCCCGGAAGCGACAGTTTGGTCGAATCCGTTACCGAACCATGTACCTCACGACCGCCCTGGGCCTGTGCAAATGCAGCGGTGAATAAGATAAGGGTTAATGCAAGTAATATTGATTTCATTTGTTTTTTGGGGTACTTATTTTTTCGATAACAGTTAGACATAGTTTAAGTACAAATGTTCATTTAATATGTCTTAAATATTTAATAATCATATCATTGTTACATAATTTTAATGTTACAAAAAAAGGCCTCCCTTGCAAAAAGGAGGCCTTGTAATTATTAAGAAAATATTAACTATCTGAACATTAATTACCAGAAAGATTAAGCGCTTTGGCTACCTCATTAAAATTGTTAAAATTTAAATTAGGATGTTTAACGCTAAGGTTTGTTAGCCCTGTTCCGGAAATTACTACTACCCTGAAATCAAAAGCATTAGCTAAGGTAAAGTTTGCCTTCAGGTCAATGTAGCCTACTCCAAAATCATTGAAGTTGATGGTATTGCCTGCTTCAGAGTAAGGCAGCGGATACCATGTTCCGGTGGTGCCTGTGTTGCGTAAGTATACGTAAACAGTACCCTGGTCAACTATGCTTTGAGTAATTGCCGGTACATTTAACTTAGTTAGGCCTACTTCAACAACGCCCTGGTTGCTTAAAATATAGCTTTGAACGTTAGCATTGCCCTGTGCACCGGTAGCACCCGTTGCGCCGGTGGCACCTGCAGCACCCTGAGCGCCTGTTGCACCAGCGGCTCCTGTGGCACCCGTTGCGCCGGTAGCACCTGCAGCTCCGGCAACACCTTGTGCACCCGTAGCGCCTGCGGCTCCGGTAGCACCTGTTGCACCCGTTACACCTGTGGCTCCGGTAGCACCTGCAGGGCCGGTAGCTCCTGTTGCACCCTTAGCGCCTGTTGTTCCTGTTGCGCCGGTGGCACCCGTTGCGCCCGCAGCACCTGTTGCTCCGGTAGCGCCAGTGGCTCCTGTTAAGCCGGTAGCACCTGTTGCACCCGTAGCGCCTGTGGCTCCGGTAGCACCTGTTGCGCCTGTAGCACCGGTAGACCCTGTTGGGCCTTGCGGACCACCTGCCGGGCCTTGCGGACCAGCTGCGCCGGTAGCACCTGTTGCGCCTGTTGCACCCGTAGATCCGGTTGCGCCTGTAGCACCCGCAGGACCTTCCGTTTTGTCTTTCTTACATGCTGTAGCGCATATAAGACATATTGCTAACAATGGAATGAAAAGTCGAATTTGTTTCATATAGATTATTCAGTTGATATAATTAGTTTAAAAAGCCACAACTTTTTACGCAACATGCATATAAGATGTTTCAGGCAATAGTTATATAAAATAAGACGTTAAGAACCTAAGGAAACAGTTGTAATAACAAACACTTGTTGGCAACTAAGCGTAGAGGCACGAAACTTTGGCATAATTTTTCGCGTAGGATTAATGAGAATTAATCTATTAATAAATTTTTAACTTATAGATAATATGAGACCTTCTCTTCACTCAAAAGTGCACCAATGGATAGATACGATTGGTTTTCGCTTTAATGGTTCGCAAACCAACAATAAAGACAACGTAACTACCAATCATTACTTTTTTGAAACTTTTAACTTTTTCGAAAAAGCAAAAAACGGTGATGTAGAAAATTCCAAATTCCTTTGTTTTGATGCTTATGGAGAAGGCATTCCGGTAAAATCATTGCTTGATCTGCAATCGGCTTTTTACGAAAATATAAGCCAGCTTAAATAGTATATTAAAACACAAAGTCCCGGGTTAGCTCAATCCGGGACTTTGTGTTTCTGCTGATTCCAGCCTTTAAAAGTTCGAATACGGCTCTGTTTCTTCTGTATCATGTCCGTTTCCTAATAATGACCTTGCTCCAGCCGCAGGCACGTTAACCACCGGCCTGGTTGGGTTTAACGCTTCTTTGATGCGTACATGCAAATCTGCATTGTGAGCAGAAGTGATAGCATCGCCGCCTTTTGGCAGTTTAGCATCTATCGCTTTAAGCTCAGCCCTTACCATTGGCTTAATGTCTGATTGTGAAACATTAATTGGTGTTATACCTGACTTGGCTAAATAAGCTGGGTTTAAACCTTGTATCGGTTTAAAATCATCATTTAATAAACTGTTCAGGTTATCTATGTAAGCGCGCTGCAGGTTACGTTTAAATGCATCCGGCCTGCCTGCTGTAAATACGCCGCCGCGCAAATCTGTAAACAAATCTGCTACTGTATAAGCTTTACTTCCGTTCTTGGTTTCATTATCATACATACGTGCCAGCCTGTAAACACTTAAAATGTTTCCAAGTACTCTTACCTGTACGCCTTTAATGCGGTTAACCATTATGGCATCGTCAAACTTGCTTAGCTCCTGGCCGTCCATTAACCATAATGGCGTAGCGAAAAGCTCCTTGTTTAAGAATAGCACTGCATCTTTCTGCCTTGTTTTAGTAACAAAACTATATACGGCACCGCTTTGGTCATACGTTTTAAAGTTTTCGTTCATACCGCCAACGTTAGTAGTAACATGGCCCATAAAGCGGTTGTATTCTGTTAAAACCTCGCCATAAAGCTCTTCAAGGTCTTTATATTCTTCACCTTTTTCATAGGTCCATTTTTCAATATTCGGCAAAATACGTTTTAGGTTAGCCACACCGTAAGCACTCGCCTTCATAGCATTGTCGCCAAGGTCCTCACTCTGCAAACGCGGGTCAAAACTGGTGCTTTCCCTGCCAAAGAAATAAAGCGGATTACCTGCTTTTTCTTTTGTCCATACGTCCAGTTTTTCTTTTTCGTCCTTAGCAGTATTTTTTGCCGGGAACCATGAGTATCCCCATTTTATTGCCCATTTGTCATATTCGCCAATCTGCGGATAAAAATGCGTAACACCATCTTCCGGTTGTGCTATATAGTTAAAACGCGCGTAGTCCATTATAGATGGTGCGGTGCCGTGCTTATCGGTAAATGATTTTGAACGAAGCGAATCTACCGGGTAAGCGTAGCTGGAGCCGTAATTATGTCTTAAACCTAAAGTATGGCCAATTTCGTGCGATGATACAAAACGAATCAGTTCGCCCATTTGCTCGTCGCTGAATTTAGCGTGGCGGGCATTAGGGTTTGAGGCAGCGGTCTGGATAAAGTACCAGTCGCGCAAAAGGGTCATTACGTTATGATACCAGCCCACGTGGCTTTCCAGGATCTCGCCGGTACGTGGATCTGAAATATGCGGACCATATGCATTTTCTACATCTGATGCAAAGTAACGGATCACGCTGTAACGCGCATCTTCCGTACTAAAATCAGGATCGTCTTTTGGCGAAGGTGCTTCTTTACCAACAATGGCGTTTTTAAAACCGGCAGCTTCAAAAGCTACGTTCCAGTCGTTAATGCCTTGTATTAAATATGGTACCCATTTTTTCGGCGTAGCCGGATCAATGTAGAAAACTATTTGTTTTTTAGGTTCTACCAGTTTGCCGCGCTCATATGCAGCCTCGTCCTTTGGTTCTAATTTCCAACGGTGTACATAAGCGGTTACCTCTGCTTTTTGCGCATCTGTACCGTAATCGGTTTGAGTTTGACCAAAGTAGCCAATCCTGTCGTCGCCTAAACGCGCCTTCATCGGGTGCTTAGGCAATAGCAACATAGAAGTATTCAGTTCGAATGAAATAGCGGCATTGGTATTGTCTGTTGGCGATTCGCCGGCACGGTAGGTTTTAAGCGTGCGGGTTTCTATATTGATAGGAAAGCTTTTTATAGTATCGATGTAAGAGCGCGAAGCATCGATACCCGATATCTTATAAGCCTTTTTCATATCGTCGCTGATGCCTATAGCAGGGATATCGCCGTTATAAAAATCGGTTACATCTATTACAACGCCGGTAGTGTCTTTATTGTACGCCTTAATATCGAACGATGCAAGTACCACATCCAGGTTTGAGTTTTTTACCGAGTGGTACATATCTGTACCGCTATCGGCTTTTACAGAGTAACTTGGCACACGAATAAATACTTGTTTATCGCGACGTTCCCATTTCCAAACCTGGTCATTAGCTTCTTCACCGCCATATTGCTGGTTCGGAACCTTTATACCTGCCGGAGTTTTTGCAAAACGTGTAACTACCAGCATTTCGCGGTTAAATATAGAATCCGGTACTTCAAAATAATATTTACCATCAACCTTGTAGGTATTGAAAAGGCCTTTATCTACTTTGGTTTTTGCAGGGATAAGATCTGCGAATTTTTTGATGCCTTCTTTTTTGCCCGGCCCAACGGTGGCCGTTGCAGTAGCGCCTGCACCTGTTGCAGTGGTTTTAACCGTTAACGTTTGCGCGGCCTGTTTTTTTGTAGCGCACGATCCTGCTATAAATGTAATTAACAAGGCAGTTCCGCCCGTATAAAGTTTGTTCTTAAACTTTTCAAACATATCAGTACTTTAAATTAATCTGGTAAACCGTAAACTTATATAAATAGTGCTTATTTACCAAATAACTAAAGCTTTGTACAAAATTTAAATTCTTCTTTTTAGGGTGATGATAATACGGCCATGTACTTTTTCATGCAATACATCTAACAGCAGGCTGCGGTCGTCTTTTGATTTAAAAAGCTCGTCGATATTTTCGAGTGTCATATCTGATACGGGCTTAAAATTAATCGCAACAATTTCGTCGCCTTTTGACAGGCCGGCCTGCTCGCCTGCCGAGCCCGGCTCAACCCTTGATATAATCACATGGTTATAGTTCTTGCCCGAACTGTAATATTCCAGCCCGCTCATATCATGCTCAAAAGATTTCTTCAGGTCCTCACGCGGTTTTAAATAAAGTACGCTATCCGGGTAATCTATTATAATAGAAAACCGCTTTAATATTCCCATGCCCAGGTTGCCGTTCCGCTTTATGCCTGGCTGATTATCGGTGTAATAGGGGAATGAAGTAATTACATTTTCAAGTTTATACTTACCCAGTTTGATTTGATTTATGCGGCTCAGCACACCTTCTATCGGGCCGGTTAACCCCACGCCAAGGTTAGCTTCTATTACCTTGCTTGATAAGCCACCTGTTGCCGTTGCGTTTTCCAGCAAAAGGGGATGCCCGGCACCAAGGTCAAGCACCAGTTTGCTAAGCTGCGGCTCTCCGCTGCCAAGAGTAACGTATGCCTGTATGTAAGGCTTTCTGTTTTCAATGGTCAGCGGCAGTTTAAACGCCTTTTTAGGAATGCGCATATTCCTTGGTTTGGATACGCAAAGAGAACTATCGGCAAAGTTGATCTTTACGGCAAGATTATTGAAAAACTCATAACCAAGCAGGCCATGGATAGGCATACCGGCATAATTGGATAGGCCCAGGTCGTCGTTCTTTAAAATGGCAGCACCAATTTCGTGGCTTACAAGCCCGGGAATGTTTACGTCTATCACCGGGGCTATGTATGCTTCAAAATCATCCTCATTACCGAGGCCGGATATTTTTAAAAGCCGCTTATAGTTTACATTTAAAGAGTCGGCAAGTTTTGGATCGGTCACCAGCATAATGCCTACACCAGTATCCAGAATAAAATTGAAGGGACCTTTATTATTAATGCTAAGGCGCACTATGATCATATCCCTTACCATTTTAAAAGGAATGGTCACATGCTTGTTGTTATCCTTTAAATCAAAATATTGCGCCTGCGCTGTGAGAGCGCTGCAGCAGCAATAAATTAGCAGGAATGCAAAAGCAGTTTTTACGCTATGTAAAAACAGGGTTAACAAAACGTTTACAATTGGTTAATTAAATGTACGCAAACAAATACACCAATTGCAAAAATTTTTTGAGATTTATAGTTGAGTTATTGTGGTTATTTAGCTTTCATCTTCAGCGCTTTAAACGCCCAAAGCCTGGTAAATTTCTGCCGCCAACAAGCCGCTGCCGCCGCCATAATGCTGTACTATAATTATCTGCGGATTTGCTTGCCTGAAAGCTGCACACAATAAGTCTTCGCTTTGCTTTTCTATACCGCCGCCAAGTAACACCAGCTTAAAAGTGTTGTTGTTGAATGATGCTAATGCTTCATCATCCGTAACTGCGCCGGTTGCATTCCACGCAGGGTTATTATTTACAAGGCGCAAAACGGTCTGTAAGATTTCCTGGTTGCGGCCAATCACTAATATTTCTGTTTTCATATGCCTGTTTATAATTAAAGCCCGGGCAGAATATAAATTCCAACCCGGGCTTTTCAATATACTGCTTATATCATCGGGACTTCCATTAACAAAAACTCAGCGTCGGTTTCTGCGGTAATGGTAAATGATTCGGTATCCCAAATTCCGTAACCATCGCGGGTGTTCAGTAACTGATCGTTTATTTTTACGTCGCCGCTTAGGTTAAATACATAAACGCCATTTCCCTTCGCTTTTAAATTGTAGGTTGTTGCTGTTCCTTTATCAAATTTACCCAGATGGAACCAGGCATTCTGATGTATCCAAACGCCCTCGTCGTCCGCATTTGGCGATAATATCTGCTGCAGCTTATTATGCCTGTCATCGGCATTCAAAGTGATCTGGTCGTATCGGGGTTCAACGTTTTTCTTATCAGGATATACCCAGATCTGTAAAAACTTTACCCTGTTTGCACGGTCTTTATTGTACTCGCTGTGATAGATGCCCGTACCGGCGCTCATTACCTGTATATCGCCGTTTTTAATAACCGCTACATTGTTCATGCTGTCTTTATGCTCCAGGTCGCCTTCCAGCGGTATAGAGATGATTTCCATGTTATCATGCGGGTGTTTGCCAAAGCCCATGCCCGCATCAACGGTATCGTCATTCAATACCCTTAAGGCACCAAAGTGCATTCTTTCAGGGTTATAATAATTAGCAAAGCTAAAAGTATGAAAGCTGTTAAGCCAGCCGTGGTTTGCATGCCCGCGGGTTTCGGCTTTATGTAATATTGATTGTGCCATTGTTATTTTTCCTTTTTTGTTGATACAAATTTACGGCAACCCTACCGGCACAAAAGATGATGTAGGTTAAGAAAAATAAACGCCTGATCTTTTATAAGAAATAGATTTAAAAAATTATGGTGAACGTAGTTCCAACGTTTGGCTGGCTTTTCACGGTAATACTGCCTCCAAAGGTTTCTATCTGCGTTTTGGTCATGAAAAGGCCAACGCCTTTGCTATCAAATCCGGTATGAAAGGTATTATTCAGCTTAAAGATGTTCCGCCCATGTTTTACCAGGTCTATTCCTAACCCGTTATCGGCAAAGGTGAGCATGATACCGCTATCGCTAATCCGCGATTTAATATCTATAACCGGCGGCACATCCTTTTTGCTATATTTTAACGCATTGCTTATCATGTTATAAAAAATGCTTTCGAGATACATTTTAGGGAATTGAAGTGTTTCAACTTCGAAATCGGTATTAATCTGCGCGGCTTTGGCAACTATTTGCCCTCTTAACATATCTTTAACGCCATTAACCACTTTCCCAAGGTCGCAGTTATCATAGGCCATTTCCTTGTTGTTCCTTATCTCCAGAACCTTCATCAGCTCGTTAAGGGTTTCAATAAGGGTAGCGCTGGATTGTTTAAGCATCTGTATAAACTCAGCCTTTTCCTCTTCCGATTGCGTGTCGGTAAACATTTCCAGTATCAGCTGTATGCTGCCTGCAGGCCCGCGCAGGTTGTGGGCAACAATGCGGTTAAAGTCTTCAAACTGGCTTACCTTATTTTCCAGGTCGAGCGCACGTTTATACTCGTCAATATCCGTACAGGAGCCAAACCACTTTATAACGGCGCCTTTATCATCCTTCATTGGGATAGCGCGCGAAACATGCCATTTATAAATACCGTCATACCTCTCAAAGCGCACCTCGGCCTGGTAAGGTTTGCCGGCTGTTAGCGATTCCTCCCACCTGATGGCGTCTGCCGTTACATCCTCGGGATGCAAAACAGTAGCCCAGCCGTGTTTCAGCGTGTTTTCCATACTAAGGCCGGTATAATCAAACCAGTATTGGTTATAATAATCAAAACTGCCGTCGGCTTTAGCAGTCCATACAATTTGCGGAATAGAATCTGCAAGAAATTTAAACTCTTGGATTTTTTCTATCGTTTTATCCTGCTCTTTTATCAGCTTTATCTGTTCAAATAACGCCTGGTTTAAACGCTCCTGGGTTTGTATAGATCTTTTTAAAGCCAGTTCACCCTGCTTGTAATCTTCAATGTCCTGGAAAGTTCCGTAAAGCCTTATGCATACACCATCTTCAAAATCGGCGTTGCCAATGGCCTTAACCCACGTATCTTCGCCACGGGCGTTTATGATCTGTAGTTCCAAGTCCCATGGTGTACCATCAGCAATGGCCTTTTCTATTGCGGCACTTATGCGGTTGCGGCTGTCTCCTTCTTTATAAAAATTGATTCCGGATGAAAGTTCTGGTTCAAAGCCGGGTGCAACACCATGTATTTCCTTGGTAACAGATGTCCAGAATATTTTTTGATTGGTTATATCGTACTCCCAGCCTCCTACACGCGCAACCTTATTGGTCTGTTCCAGCATTTGAGAGGTGCGGCGCAAGCGTTTTTCAAGCTGATCCCTATCTGTAATATCCATTCCGTTTACAATAATATAGGGTTCGCCGCCGCTGTTATTCTCAAGTATATTATTAAACATCCAGATCTTTACAGAACCATCGCGCTGTTTTGTTTCGGTCTGCCCCTTAGAGCTTCCTGCCTTTATTATATTGTCAAGGTAAGCTGTAACAGAGTTTTTCCTTTCATCGGGAAGTATGTCGCCGATATTCATCTTCAGTAACTCCTCCCGGCTATAACCCAAAACATTAGCGCCCTCGTTGTTTACGGATAAGAAATTACCTTTCAGATCATGCGTAAACATTAACCCAAGCGAATGCTCAAAAAACATTCTCAATTTTTCTTCACTTTCCGCAAGCTGTTGTTCTTTTAGCCTCAGTTCTGATATATCCCTGCCTATACCAAAAATACTCCCTGATGATGGCTCGGGTGTGGATGTCCACTGAATGGTTTTATACCCGCCGTTACTGGTTTTAAACCGTTGCGTGAAATTTACCGTGGAGTTTCCCTTAGCTAAGCTTTTTAACTCTTTTGCTGAATTTTCCAGGTCATCAGGATGAATGAATTCATTGCTCGATGTATTAAGCAGTTGGTCTTCTGCCCAACCAAATAGTTTGGTAAACGCAGGATTTATTTTTCTAAAGAAACCATCGGTACCTCCAATAAAAACCAGGTCGTTAGATAGTTGAAACAGTTTCTCGAAGTTTTTCAGCTCTTCTTTTGCGCGCCGCTCCATAATGAGTGCTGTCACCTCTTCGGCTAATAAGGTAAGCGCGCGTTTTTGCGAAGCAGTTAATTCTTTAGGCTTCCGGTCTATGACGCAAAGCGATCCTAAAGAATACCCTTTATTATCAATAAGCGGATAGCCCGCATAAAAGCGAATATTAGGGTTGCCAGTTACCAGTGCGTTATCTTCAAAACGGACATCTTTTGTAGCATCGGCCACTTCAAAAACCGATGTACCCATAATGGTATGGCCGCAAAAGGCTAATTCGCGTGGGGTTTCTTTAGCATCCAGACCTATGGATGATTTAAACCATTGCCGGTTTTCGTCAACCAGGGAAACAAGTGAAATAGGAGTTTCGCAAATAATAGAGGCAAGCTCTGTTATGCGATCAAATTCATGCTCTGATGCAGAATCTAAAATATCATAATTGCGCAGAGACTGCAAGCGCCCTTTTTCATTAGCAGGTATGGGGTAACTGTTCACTATATAAAAATTTTGCCACGGCGAAATATTCGCATCAATCAAATCATTAAACTACTCGCGTACAATAAAAGTACATATTTAATGAATTGCTTTGGCGGTTATAAAACAATTTTAAATGAGCCAGGTAATTTTTACATGCATAACTAATTTAACTATAATAAAAAGCTGTTGTTTTTAATCTTTTTAAACTAAGGCCGTTTTTTGCAATCTTTCCTTGTATTTTTACCAGCATGGACAGCCGCTACTATGTGCTAAGCGAAGGTGAACAAACCGGGCCCTATGACCTTGATGAATTAACTGAAATGGACCTTGATGTTCAAACAAGGGTTTTCTCTCCGGTTACAGGAAACTGGCAAAATGCCTGCGATGTGCCCGAACTTTATGATTATTTTACCAGCCGCGGCATTAATTTCCCTACGGAAGATAATCTTGCATCCTTCTGGTGGCGTTTGCTGGCTTACCTGATAGATTGTACTTTACTCTCGTTTGTGCTGGCTATTGTAATTGAAATTTTTGCATCAAACGGCATTACGTTTAACATGCAATCATATAACGACCTGATGAAATTGCAGCTTTGCTTTTACGTGGTGCTTATCATCTATAATTCCATATGCGAGGCATCTGCCATGAAAGGTACGGTGGGCAAAAAACTATGCCATTTAGTTGTTGTGGATTCGGATGGGGCGACACTTGGTTATTTTACTTCATTATTCCGCAGCCTTGGTAAGGCACTTTCTCTATACTTTTTCTGTTTAGGGTTTATCAGTATCTTTTTTAGCGAACACCGCCAGGCTTTACATGATTATATGGCAAGGTGCTATGTTATAAAACTGTAATAAGAGCTCTTCATAAAACAAAAAAGGTTGCGATACTTTTCAGATATCACAACCCACTAAAAAAATAACTCACTAACTAATAACGATTTACCTTAAAGTCTGAAAGGCCGCCGGTAATGTGGATGTGCATTTTATTTTTTGCTGTTTCGTAGCCCGCGGTTTCGTAATTATTATCCGCAGTTTTGTTAAAGCCCTCAAAATGGTTATCTGATAAGCCAGAGTCTGTTTCTATACTGCATGCTGCATTTTGAGGAATACTGATATTCACACCCGATACGCCGGTTGAAATATCTACTGTAGTATAAGATACCGGTGCACCTAACTTAATATCGAACGATGCTGCACCGCCTTTTATATCAAGGTTTTTTACCTTGAAATTTGAAAGGTCAAAATCCAGCTTGGTTGCGCCTGCCTGTACATGGATATCCCATACCGGGTTAGGGTTTAAACGGATGTTAGCATAGTTTTTATCAGACGAAAAGTTCATCCCGTTGTGTTTTTTCATTTTAAAATCAACTACGTAAACCGAATCGTCTTTACTATGTGAAAAAGTATATAAACCATTTTCATCTTTTGCCGAAGCAGTAAACAACTGGTTAGTGGTATCGTTTAGCGTATAGGTAGTGCCGCCGCCGCTTACGTTTAAGCGCGCCATTTTAATGGCCGCTTCATAAGGCTCGCTGAAAACACCGTTCGACATGGTTTTTACATCACCTTTGGCTGTGCTGTCGCTATCGTCGTCGTCATCACTATCATCGTCGCTGCTGTTGTTATCGTCGTTGTCAAAATGGTTGAAACTGTAAGGTATATTCGACCAGCCATTGTGCCTGTCGCCAAAATTACCGAACAATAACAGGCCCAAACCAACAACAACTACCGAGATTTTAAGGATTGTAGCCCAGGGCGACCTGTTGTTTGCAAGTACCAGGTTTACACCGCCTATCACCAAAAATATAGGCCATAAATGAAATATGTTGTACCAGTGAAAGTGAAGGAAACCGAAGTTGCTAAGCAAAATTGCTGCTCCTATAAGTACCAGGATCAGGCCTGGAATTAATTTGTCGTTTTTCATAAAATTCTCTTATTGTTGAACGCTGCTATTAAATACCGCGTTGTTATTTTTTAAATTAAAGTGCAGGATTGTTATCAGCAGGTGTTTCGTTCTCAACGCTTGCGTCTTTTACGCCTTCATTCCAGTTATCATGGTGCCAGGCTCTTTTTTCCCTGCCAGAAACAATTAAGAATGCGCCAACTACCACCAGTACTACCGGCCATAGGCGTTCAAAATCGAAATCAGGTATGAGGTCGAACTCGTCTATCAATATGGCTCCGCCTATCAGTATCATTACCACACCCAAGATTAAACCTGCTGTCGACTGGCGTTTTGCAGGAAATTGACCTGTTAACGGGTTATCCTGCGAAGGAACATTGTAATATTCTTTCTGGCCAAAGGGATTACCCTGATGGGTATATTGCTCATCGGGGTTCGGCACGGTATAATCAACCGTAGGATTGTTGAAGCTGTTAAAAAGATATCTTTTTTTAGGTAACACTATCCATAAAACAATGTATGGTATAACGCCTACGCCCATAATAATAACTGTGAATGCAAACAGCAAGCGAAGCACAGTTACATCCATTTCAAAATACTCGGCCAGGCCGGAACAAACACCACCTAAAACTTTGTGATATTCGTCTCTATATAGTCTTTTTGTCATAACAAGTGATTTTAATTTATTTTAGATCTGTCCGTATGTTGGTTTAATAATTATTTCGTCAACGTTTGCGCCGCCGCTCATGCGGTAAATATTTACCACTGCCGATGCCACATCCCGCGGCAGCACCATTTTTGTTTCATCTACCTGCATGCCCTTCCACGAGTCTGTTAAAGTAGAGCCCGGTATTATCGCTGTAACTTTAATTCCATGCGGCTGTGTTTCCAGGCGCATAACTTTGGTAAGGCCAAGCAAGGCAAACTTGGTAACGCTGTAGGTTCCGGCTTCGGCAATTGGGTTAAGGGCAGCAACAGAGCAGATGTTAAAAAAATGGCCGTCATGTTCAGCTATCATTTTTTTACCGAAATAGCGGTACAATTCATAAGCGGGCATCAGGTTGGTGTTTACCTGCATATTAAAGGCATCATCGCTGTCATCTAATATGCTCGAATACTGGTAAATCCCTGCATTATTAACCACTATGCTGATAAAGCCAAACTGCTTTTCTGCAGCTGCAGCAAACGCAATTACCTGTTCTTTTACGCTGCAATCTGTTACCGATGTAAAAACTTTTATTTCAGGATTTAGCGCCAGCAGCTCTTCTTTAAAAGCAGCAAGATCGTTTTCATTACGCGAGCATATTGCCAGGTTTAATCCCTCGGTAGCAAATGCTTCTGCTATTGCCCTGCCTATTCCCTTTGTTGATGCTGTTATGATGGCGTTCTTCATTATTGATATTCTTAAAGCCTTTGGGCCTTTTTGATGAAACAAATCTAATTCTATTTTATACGCTGTGTTTGGCGCTTTTGGCAAAGCGGGTTAAATTTTCGGTAAAGGCGCAAAAAAAGGCGGTGAAAAAATCTGCCTGAAACCTAACTTAAAGCAAAATACAGCAAGCGGATACAATAGTCAGCGTACTAACATTATACCACTTAATTTGTATCATATAGGTTATACAACAACAAATTATAGTATTTTTGGCCGTTTTAACATTTTTAAATGTTCCATAGTTTAGGAAAATATATACTCTTACTGCGTTTAAGCTTTAGAAAACCCGAAAAATTCAGTGTATACTGGGCCGAGATCATGCGCGAAATGGTATCGCAGGGAATTGGTTCGCTGGGTATAGTTGCCATTATTTCGGTATTCATCGGTGCGGTAGCTACCATACAAACCGCATTTCAGCTAATAAGCGATTTTATTCCGAAAACTGTAGTGGGTGGTATCACCCGCGACTCTACCATCCTGGAGTTTAGCCCAACCATTACTGCGTTGGTGCTTGCCGGCCGTATAGGGTCCAGTATAGCATCGCAAATTGGCACCATGCGCGTAACCGAGCAAATAGATGCACTTGAAATAATGGGTGTAAATGCACCCGGATACCTGATATCGCCAAAGATCATTACCGGTATTACCATGATACCCTTACTGGTTATCCTATCAGTATGCCTGGGCCTTGCGGGTGGTTTTTTTGCCTGCGCCGCCTCGCGCGATGTATCAACAGCAGATTATATTCAAGGCCTTACAGATGGCTTTAACCCGCTTATAGTTACAGTATGTGCTGTAAAGGCCATATTTTTTGGTTTTATAATCACATCTGTTTGCAGTTACCAGGGATTTTACACCTCGGGCGGCGCCCTTGAAGTTGGCCAGTCGGCAACAAGGGGTGTGGTGTATAGCTGTATTATGATCTTATTTGCCGACCTTATGATTTCCGAATTGCTGTTATGATCGAAATTAAAGACATCTATAAAACATTCGGGAACAACGATGTGCTGAAAGGCATAACGGCCGATTTTAAGCCGGGTAAAAATAACCTGATCATTGGCAGCTCGGGCTCAGGTAAAACTACTTTACTTAAATGCATTGTAGGCCTGCACGAACCCACCAAAGGCGATGTGCTTTATGACGGCGAAAACTTTACCGATTTGAAGTTTGAAGAGCGTGTGCCTATCCGTAAGCAAATAGGAATGCTGTTCCAGAACTCGGCTCTTTTTGATTCGATGACAGTTGAGCAGAATATTATTTTCCCGCTTAACCTGTTTACAGATATGCCTAAATCAGAAAAGCTCGACAGGGCTAACTTTTGCCTGGAGCGCGTTAATCTTAAAGGCAAGAATGATCTTTTTCCTTCAGAACTATCCGGTGGTATGAAAAAAAGGGTGGGTATAGCCCGCGCCATATCCATGCAGCCTAAATATTTGTTTGTGGACGAACCCAATTCGGGCCTTGATCCAAAAACTTCTATCCTCATCGATGAGCTGATCAATGAGATTACGCAGGATTTTCAAACCACTACCGTTGTTGTTACGCATGATATGAATTCTGTAATGGGTATAGGCGACCACATTTTATTTTTGCACAACGGCGAAAAATGGTGGGAAGGCTCTAACAAAGAAATTGCTCATACCGATAACAATGAATTAAACTCATTTGTATTTGCCAGCAAGTTTATGCAGGCCGCAAAAGAGAAATTATAAACATTTACTGTTACCGGTAGCCGGCTTTAACTGCCATCCTTTAATTTATTGCAATTGTTATATTTGCACAAAAAAGCAAGTGCACCAGTCTGCAAACCGTTAACTGTCCACTGCAAACTTCAAACTGATGATTGAGCTTCTCACACCAACGCACTGGAAAGATTACGAACTGATTGATTGCGGCGATTTTGAAAAGCTGGAGCGTTTTGGCAATGTTATTTTGATACGCCCGGAGCCGCAGGCCGTTTGGAGCAAAGCTTTAAGCGCCGCAGAATGGCAGCGGTTGCATCATATAAAATTTAAGGGCCGCTCTGCAACATCAGGCGAATGGATCAAAAAAAGCCCTAATATCCCTGACCGCTGGCATATAGAATATAAAAACCCGGAAGCAGCTATCAAATTCAGGCTGGCCTTAACATCATTTAAGCATTTAGGTATTTTCCCGGAACAGGCTGTTAATTGGGACTACATTACCCTCAGCATTAAAAGCTTTAAAACGCCAGAGCCAAAAGTGCTTAATCTGTTTGCCTATACCGGTGGCGCATCATTGATTGCGCGGGCTGCCGGTGCAGAAACCACGCACGTTGACTCTATTAAACAAGTGGTTACCTGGGCTAACGAAAATCAGGAACTATCCGGCTTAACAGACATTCGCTGGGTAGTAGAAGATGCATTGAAATTTGTTAAACGCGAACTTAAACGCGGCAAAAAATATAACGGTATCATCCTTGATCCCCCTGCTTACGGCCATGGCCCCAATGGCGAGAAATGGAAATTAGAGGACAATATAAATGAAATGATGAGCGAGGTAATGCAGCTACTTGACCCTCATGAACATTTCCTGATATTGAATACTTATTCGCTTGGCTTTTCGTCGGTGATTATTGAAAACCTGATTAAAAGCAAGTTTCCGCAGGTGCAAAACCTGGAAACAGGCGAACTTTATTTGCAGGCAACCGCAGGTTCAAAACTACCCCTCGGCGTGTTCGGTAAATTCTGTAAAACCAGCAATTAATTAAAATTGCGATTTTATTAAAAGTTAACTTTTTTAAAATAATAAGCCGGAAAAGGCGTTACTTTGCGCCGCCAGCAAAATCCCAAATAACAAATTAAGTAATGAAGTATTCTATTGTACCGGTCGCTTTTCTTTTATCAATGCTGATGTTTTTTTCGGCATGCACACAAAATAACAGCTCGCAGAAAGCAGCCACCGTTAAGGACACCACCAAAACAAAAAAAGTAGATACTGTTAAAAAAGCCGATACCGTAGCCGCTGCGCCGGTTACTTATCCGCCGCTTGATAAAAAGCTGTATGATTCGTTAATGAAACGCATGGCACATGGCGATACTACCGGCAGATGGCCTGTTAAAAATACGCCTTATCCGCTACCGGGTGCTATCCTTCCTTTCAAAAGGGTGATTGCTTTTTACGGCAATCTTTACTCTAAAAAGATGGGTATTTTAGGCGAATTGCCTCCAAACGAAATGCTTGCTAAATTACACCAGGAAGTAAAAAACTGGGAAAAGGCAGACCCGCAAACACCTGTTCAACCTGCATTACACTATATTGCGGTTGTTGCGCAAGGCGACCCTGGCAAAGACGGCAAATACCGTTACCGCATGCCTTTTAAGCAGATTGACAGCGTATTAAGCCTTGCAAAAAAATCGCACTCCATTGTTTTCTTAGATATACAGGTTGCTTTAAGCAATATACGTGCAGAATTACCGCTGTTTGAAAAATACCTTGAGATGCCGCAAGTAAACGTAGGTATGGACCCGGAATTCTCTATGAAAGATGGTACCCGCCCCGGTAAAAAGATAGGCACTTATGATGCAGAAGATGTAAACTACGTATCAGGTTACCTTACCAATGTGGTTAAAAAATACAACCTGCCTCCTAAAATTTTAATCGTGCATCGTTTCACTAAAAAGATGCTTACCAATTATAAGAACATTAAACTGCACCCGGAAGTGCAGCTGGTAATGAATATGGATGGCTGGGGCGAACCCGACCTGAAGGAAGGTACCTGGAGGTATTTTATCAACAACGAACCGGTTCAGTTTGCCGGCTTCAAATTGTTCTACAAAAATGATTTGAAAAAGGCGCCGCACCACATGCTTACGCCCGAAGAAGTTTTGAAGAACAAACCATACCCAATGTACATTCAATACCAATAAAATATTTAACGGCCCGTGCAAACGGGCCATTTTTATTTATAGCTTAGATCATCATGATTAGATGGGGCATAATAGGATGCGGGCGCATTGCGCATCGTTTTATGCAGGGCCTTAAAGATGTCCCTGCTACCACGCTGGCAGCCAGCTGGTCGCGCAGGGCAGAAACAGTTGATAGTTTTGTAGCTCAATATGGCGGCAAGGCATGTACTTCTGTAGAGGATTTGCTAAGCAGCGGCGTTGATGCGGTTTATATAGCCACCTTGCCCGATAGCCATGCGCAGTACAGCATTGCAGCACTCAACGCAGGTATACCGGTTCTTTGTGAAAAACCATCGGCAGTAAACCTTGCCGATCTGGACCAGGTACTCAAAATTGCAAAAGAAAAAAATGTGCTGTTTATGGAAGGGATGAAACCTCCTTTTTTTCCATTGTACCGCCGTTTAAAAGAATACCTGCTTACAGACCCAATTGGCCCTGTTGGTTATGTCCGCGCCGGCTCGGCAGTTGCCGATTGCCCGCCGGATCATCCCAATTATAACCTCGACCTGGTTGGCGGTGCCATTATGCAGATTGCACCTTATGAAGCTTTCCTTGCGGTCGACTGGCTGGGTGCTACCAGACAAGTGCAAGCTATGGGGCGCTTTGGGCAAACCGGGATAGATATGTTCTCTATTTTTCAATCTGAACATCAGAACGGGTACGCGCAACTTTACGCAGGCTTTGATCTGCATGGAAAAGGGGATGCTCTAATCTGCGGAACCTTAGGCCATCTAACTATACATAAAAATTGGTGGAACCCATCACGCGCCACCATTAACTACCTGGATGGCAGAATTGTGGAGCTGGACGAACCTTTTACATCCGGCGGCCTCAACTACGAAACCCTACATTTTTGCGAATTGCTAAAAGCAGGGAAAACAGAAAGCCTCATCATCAGCCACGAAATGTCGAGAGAGATGATCTCCATGCTGGATAAGGCACGGGAGATTATCGGGTTGAAATTTCCGTCTGAACTATGATTTTTAGAATGAATGGGTTTTAGGATTTTCCAAATTCGCCTCCGATCTATTGGTCCTCGTAAATTAAAAATCCATTTAGAATACATAAGCTGATCCGGGTGGAACAGCTTATGTATTTGACTAAATTGAAATCCTTAAACCTACTTTAAATTCAACTTTACGATAGCCGGTGCTAATCCTGCTGATGTTGCTGTAAACGTTACTGCACCGGCTTGCTTTTTGGCCTGCACTATTGCCAGCGCCAAACCATGAAATGCCTTGCGGTAATTTACCTTAAACGGATCATGACTTACCGGGTCGCCGTTATCTACGCCTGCAATAAATGCCTGGCCATTTACCTTAAAATTAATACGGTTATCAGCATCTGGCACTACATTACCTTCTTTATCTAAAACTTTTGCGGTAATAAAGGATAAATCCTGCCCATCGGCTTTGATATTTTTACGGTCTGCGGTCAATTCAATTTTGTATGGCTTGCCGGCAGTATGAATTTCTTTGGTTAAAACCACCTGGCCATTTTTGCGCGATACTGCTTTCAGCGTGCCCGGTTCAAATTTTAATCGCCACATTACATGCAGGTCATCGCCTGTTTTGTGCTTTACCCCTACCGAGCGGCCATTCAGGAAAAGTTCTACTTCATCGGCATTATTATAAAACGCCCAAACATCAACTGTTTTGCCTGGCGTCCAGTTCCAATGCGGGAAAATATGCAGTACCGTTTTATTTGTCCACTCGCTTTGGTACATGTAAAATATATCTTTAGGAAAACCAGCCAGATCAATGATACCGAAATACGAGCTGCGCGATGGCCATGAATATGGCGTAGGCTCACCCAGGTAATCAAACCCTGTCCAGATAAAAAATCCGGAAAGAAAATCGTACTTCTTCATCACTTTCCAGGTAGCCTCATGGGTTGACCCCCAACCCGGCCTTACATTATCATAGGCAGAAACAGTATGATCGGCATTCATCTTGGCGCTGTCTGTAGGCCATACCCTTATACTGTCCGAAGGCATATCGTAATAACCGCGAGTCTCTAATCCTGAAGTTGTTTCTGTAGCAATAAATTTTTTACCCGGGTAGCGGCTATGAAATTTTGCGTAACTGTATTCATGGTAATTATAACCAATCAGATCAATTGCGCCAGATTTAATGATCTTGTTACTGGTATCCGGGCGATCATTTGCGGTGGTAATGGGCCTTGTTCTGTCCAGGCTATGAACAATACCCGCCAATTCTGGTGCTATACGTAAAGCACTGGTGTCTGCCTGCTGCGGGATTTCATTACCGATGCTCCAGATGATCACGCTTGGGTGATTCCTGTCGCGTAATACCTGGTCTTCCAGATCGCGTTTGTGCCACTCTTTAAAAAACAGGTGATAATCGTAATCAACCTTCTCCACTTCCCAGCAATCGAAGGCCTCGTCCATCACTATAAAACCCATTTTATCGCAAAGGTCAAGCAACTCTGGTGCCGGTGGATTATGGGAGGTACGTATGGCATTGCAGCCCATTTCTTTCAGCATTTGCAGCTGGCGCTCCAGCGCGCGGGTATTAACAGCGGCACCTAAACTGCCCAGGTCGTGATGGTCGCAAACGCCTAATATTTTAAAAAATTTCCCGTTAAGAGAAAAACCCTTATCTGCATCAAAGTTAAAATACCGAATGCCCAATGGTGTAGTGTATGTATCCACAACCTGGTTTCCCTGCCTTATCTCTGTTACTATTTTATATAACTGCGGATGCGCTACCGACCATAAAAGCGGCTTGTTAACGGTAAATGTTTGTTCTGCTTTGTTGCTGTTAAGCTTGATTAAATTAAGAGAAACGTTTTTGCCTGCCGGATCATAGATAACAGAAACAACATTATATTTCAATTTGGCATCATAGTTTGCTACCTGAATACTGAGGTTAACCGTGGCTGCCTCGCTGCTTACCTGCGGCGTGGTAACAAAAGTACCCCAATGATCTACTGCTACCTTATTAGTTGTTACCAGCCATACATTCCTGTAAATACCAGAACCAGAATACCACCTGGAGTTTGGCTGTACAGAGTTATCTACCTTAACCGAAATGGTATTTTTACTGCCGAAATTTAAATAAGGTGTCAATTCATACCGGAACGAGATATAACCATTTGGCCGGTACCCCAACTGATGCCCGTTTACCCAAACAGTGCTTTTTTGATATACGCCATCGAAATCTATGTATAACAATTTACCCTTATCGGTTGCGGGCACTATAAATGTTTTTCTGTACCAGCCAATGCCGCCCGGAAGCGCACCTCCTTCTGGTGTGGCAGGATTATCTTTGCTAAACGTCCCTTCAATGCTCCAGTCATGCGGCAAATCGAGCAAGCGCCATGCCTTGTCATCAAAACCAGGATCTTCGGCATTTTTAACATCACCCAAATGGAAATGCCAGCCGCTATCGAAATTTGTAATAATTCTTGCCTGCTGGCCAAAGCCTTTGAAACAAAAGAACAAGATAGCAACAGTTAAGAATCTAAAATTAGGCAAATGGGGTTTATTACGTAGCATTTGGTATTAAATGTTAATTTGACACTAAATTAAAAATAAATATCAAATAACAAGATGCATTTATCCGTCTAATCTTTCGCGCCCAAAATTTCGTCTATAATACCAAACTCTTTTGCTGCGTCTGATTTCATCCAGAAATCGCGGTCGCATACGTCATGTACTTTTTGATAGTCTTGATGGCAGTGCTTTACATAAATTTCATACAGTTCCTTTTTTATGATCAGGATCTGTTTTGCGGTGATCTCGATGTCAGATGCCTGCCCCTGCACGCCGCCCAAAGGCTGATGCAGCATTACCCTTGAATGCGTTAAGGCAGCCCGTTTACCCGGCGCACCGGCACATAGGATAATTGAAGCAAACGATGCAGCCATTCCCGTGCAGATGGTTGCAACATCGGGCGAGATCAGCTGCATGGTATCATAAATTCCCAAGCCTGCATACACCGAACCGCCGGGCGAGTTAATGTAGATTTGTATATCCCGCTTTGCATCAACAGATTGCAAAAACAGCAGTTGTGCCTGGATGATGTTGGCAATGTTATCGTCAATGGCTGTACCCAGAAAAATAATGCGATCCATCATCAGCCGAGAAAAAACATCCATCTGGGTTATATTTAATTGCCGCTCTTCCATTATATAGGGTGTCATCCCCATGCGGGTAGCATAATTGCTGCTTAGCGAGGTGTAATTATTTACCAAACGGCTGTCCATACCAAGGTGGTTCACAGCAAAGCTGTGAAATTCGTTTTTATCGATTTTCATAAAATAATTGATTGTTGCCGAAAAGGCGTAATTAAAGCAGGATACGTCTATCCTTTTTAATGGCTTAAACCGGCTATGATTTAAAAAAACTCATTATCCGCTGCTTAAAGCTAAGGTGAGCAGGTTCATTAAACAGCTTTTGATGCGCCGATTCAATTTCGGCCTTTAGTTTTTTGCGGCTGTAATTGTTTATTAAGATATGTGTTTGCGCCTGTAATGTTATCTGCCTGTTTAAAGCAGGGTTAATAATGCGCATAGCATCAAACAAAAGGGCATCGTCGGGTTGGCCGTTATTAAACAAATGCTCGTCTATCAGCCTTATTTCATTCAATGAAGTCCGCATAGCTTAATGATTTTTGTTTAACCGTTTCCCTAACCTTTTCCATGCACTTATATTTCTGTACGGTTGCCGAGCGCGTACTTGTATAACCAAATAAGCCGGCTATTTTATCAACCGGCACTTTATCGTAATAAAAGGCCCTTAAAATTTCCATGCACTTGTTACCGGCTGTTTCCAGATAATGAAGCAGTTTGTTTTCCGATGGCTGCAATTCATCCTCTTCGTAAAAGCAGTTATTTATTGCTAATGACTCAAGCGGGATAAGATCAAGGTCTTTCCTAAACTTTGCCAGCCACAAATTTTTGGCTATACCCATTAAATAAGCTTGATGGTTTAGTGGTGCTTCGCCTGCTGTGTTTACCAGTTTTTCGTAATATATAACCAGTGCGTCTTGAAAAACGTCTTTCGCATCATGAAACGATCCGCCTTTCCTGCTCACATACTTGGCCACCGCCGGGAAAGAACTTTTATACAAACTGATAAAAAGCTGTTCCCGCTGCTGCGGCATGTAGTTATATAAATTATGCTGTACCATAAAGCCTTTTAATAACAAGTGTAATTTAACACCATTATATCACCCTAAAAATTAATTTTATTTTATAAAAGCTTTTTTCTGCGCAGTAAATAATTGACGCAAGGCTTACCTATGTAAATATTACAAGCCTGTAACCTTAATCATATTTTGTATTTTTGTGTAATTAATCTTTTTCAATTGATGAATACTGCTGCTGTAAAATCATTGCCGGGCCGTTACTGCAATTCTTTAACCGAATATTCGCGGTTTGTTACGCGCGAGGTTACTATCGGTGATGTGCCGATGGGCGGCAATAACCCTATCCGTATACAAAGCATGACCACTACCGATACCATGGATACCATTGGTACAGTAGAGCAATCCATCAGGATGGTAGATGCAGGCTGCGAATATGTACGCATTACAGCACCCAGTATTAAAGAAGCACAAAACCTTGCAGAAATAAAGAAACAGCTGCGCCAGCGCGGATATAGCGTTCCGCTGGTGGCTGATATACATTTTACACCAAATGCTGCCGAAGTAGCCGCCCGCATAGTTGAAAAAGTGCGTGTAAACCCCGGTAATTATGCTGATAAAAAGCGTTTTGACCAAATTGATTATACCGACCTGGAATATCGCGCCGAACTGGAACGTATTCATCAAAAATTTTCGCCGCTGGTAAAGATCTGCAAAGAATACGGCACTGCTATGCGCATAGGCACCAATCATGGTTCACTTTCTGACCGGATCATGAGCCGTTATGGCGATACACCGCAGGGCATGGTAGAGTCAGCAATGGAGTTTATCCGCATCTGCGAAACGCTTAATTACTATAACCTGGTAATTTCCATGAAGTCGAGCAACCCGCAGGTAATGGTACAAGCCTATCGCTTATTGGTTGACACCATGGTTGCCGAGGGCATGAACTATCCTCTGCATTTAGGTGTTACCGAAGCAGGCGACGGCGAAGATGGCCGTATTAAATCGGCCGTTGGCATCGGCACTTTACTGGAAGATGGCCTGGGCGATACCGTCCGCGTATCCCTTACCGAAGAGCCTGAAGCCGAAGCGCCGGTGGCTATTGCTTTAGTACAGCGATATACCAAACGAAAAACTGATACCGAAAAGCAGGCAGAAAGCAATCCCCTTACAGGGCTCGAAAAATACAGCAGCGATGTTTCATTGAGTGCTCATCACTCGCCGTATGAATATAAACGCAGGCAAACTTATGAGGCAAATGCTTTTATCGGCGGCCACATGGTGCCAAGGGTGGTGATAGATATTTCGACCAAAAACCTGAAAGATCCCTCGGTGCTGAATGACACTGGTTATCTATATTCGCCTTTGCTGGATAAATACAATATGGGCGAGCAATCTGTTGACTTTGTTTACCTGGCAGATCAGTTACCTTCTTTTACCTTCCCGGGCAACCTTAAACAACTGTACAACTACAATACATGGAAAGGTCTAAACGATAAAACCATGTGCCACCCGCTTTATACATTGCAGGAATTTGTTAATGCGGATGATCGCTCGTCGGCATTAAACCTGGTAAGGGTAAAGCCTGCAGATTTTGAAACAGAGCTGTTCGGCTCGCTGCCGTTTGATCAGTCGCTGATATTTGTATTAGAGACCGACGCAGTACATGGCATGGCCGATCAAAGAACGTTTTTCTTTAAACTGGAAGAAATGGGACTGGATGTACCTGTAATTATAAAAAGAAGCTATGATTCTTCTGCCGATACTGCGGCAACGGATAATATTATTAAACTACAGCTTTATGCCTCTACTGATTTAGGCGCCCTGCTGGTTGATGGTTTTGGCGACGGTATCTGGATCGATGCACCTGAAGTTGAAACCAAAGCCATTACCTCAACTGCTTTTGGCATTTTGCAGGCCACCCGTTCTCGTATTTCAAAAACTGAATATATCTCCTGCCCAAGCTGCGGCCGCACCCTATTTGATCTGATGGTTACCACACAGATGATCCGCAGCCGTACCAGTCACCTTAAAGGGTTAAAAATTGGCATTATGGGCTGTATTGTAAACGGCCCCGGCGAAATGGCAGATGCGGATTATGGCTATGTAGGTTCAGGCACCGATAAGGTTACCCTGTACCGTGGCAAAGAAGCAGTAAAGAAAAATATCAGCTCGGCCAATGCGCTCGATGAATTGATTGGGATCATCAAAGATGATGGTAACTGGGTAGAGCAAGTTTAATTATACTTAAATTATTCAACCGGAGTAAATTCAGCAAAAAAATCACTGGTTTCTTCAAGGTTTTTTAAATGTATATAGTCGCAAATTGCAGCGTATTCGTCCCACATTTTAAGCACTTCGGGATTAGTATGTGCGTTTCTTATTGCCTGTTCAGACACCCATTCAAAAACTTCTATAATATTGCCGTTACCCGTTTCCATAATTACTGGTTCGCGTACCGTGGCCAGGTTCAATTGCCTCAAACGCGGTACATGGGTCTTTATCAATTCTTTCAGTTCCGTCCCCTTGCCATCTTTAGGCTTATAGGCTACAATCACAATACGCCCCATATTTTGATGTTATTTTTATGAGATTTTTTTAATCTGCTTAATGCTATTTTCCGTAGGTATACGTTAAGTTAAAATACCTACTTTTACAACAATATCACCACCCTTTATAAATGATTATCAGGCTTTCTAAACTGCTTGCGGCAGTCGCACTGCTAACTATTTCCTTTATTAGCAAGGCACAAATATCCGATGTGCGTTTCAGACATATCAGTAATGAACAAGGCCTTTCTAACAGTACTATCAATTGCATTTTTCAGGACAGTCGAGGCTTTATGTGGTTTGGTACCCGGGATGGCCTTAACCGTTATGATGGTGTTAAGGTGACCATTTACCGTAACATCCCCAATAATAACACATCTATAAGCGATAATTTTATCCGCTGTATTACCGAAGGCCCGGACCATAAACTTTGGATCGGTACATCTGCAGGCCTCAACAGCTTTAACCCGCTTACAAATACGTTTAAAAGTTATACTACAAAAGGGAACAGCCAAAGCATTTCCAACAATGTTGTTTCTGCGGTACTTGCCCAGGATGCAGATCACTTGCTTATAGGCTCGCAGGGCGGTGGTTTAGACCGCCTGGATCTTAAAACAAATACCATAACACATTTTAAAAACGACCCTAAAAATAACAGCACCATCAGTTGCGATACCGTTAATACAATTTTTGCGGATAAGGACAAAAATATATGGATTGGAACGCAAAACGGGCTAAACAGCTTAAGCTTAAGCCTCAAATTTAAACATTTCGGCAGCGGCAAGATCACCGCAATTGCCGAGGATGCTAAAAACAACCTTTGGCTTGGCACTGCGGATGCCGGTGTGCAAGTGTTTACCCCCGCTACCGGTAACTTCAGCTTTTTAAAACATGACGATAATGTTGCCACCAGCCTTTCGGGCAATATGATCCTGAGTTTGATAAACGATGGTAAAGGCAACATTTACGTGGGTACCATAAACCAGGGCATGAACTTTTATGATGGCCATAAAGGGTTATTTTATCGCTACTATCCAAAACCCGATAATACGGGAAGTCTATCAGGCACTACCGTATCTGCGCTGTTAAAAGATAAACAGGGAAACATCTGGATTGGAACGCATCGCGGCGGCGTAAATCAATACACGCGCAACATTGATAAATTTAAGCTTTACAGGCAAAGCATAGAGCCCAACAGCCTGAGCTATAACGATGTTAAGGCCTTTTTTCAAGATAGCAAAAAAAATATCTGGGTAGGAACCGATGGTGGAGGCCTCAATTTGTTCGACCGAAAAACAGGTACCTTTAAACATTACCGCTACGAGGCTAATAACCCAAACAGCATATCGTCAGATGCTGTACAGGCCATTGCAGAAGATAAACAAGGCAATATATGGGTAGGAACCTGGGGGGATGGTATCAACATGCTAAACCCGCATACAGGAAAGTTTACCCGCTACAAAAACAACCCTGCTGATTCCAATTCAATCAGTTCCAATTTTTTGCAGATGATGCACCTGGATAAGAACGGAAACTTTTGGGTGGCAACATACGGCGGCGGGCTTAATCTTTTAAATACACAAACGCACAAGTTTACCCACATAAAAAGCTCGAACGGAACCAGTCTGCATGGTAAGGACATTGTATCAATTGGTGAAGACAAAGACAATATGTGGTTTGGCACCGACGATGGCGGCTTAAACCGTTATGATACAAAAGCAGGGAAATTTTATCACTATTTTGAAAATGAAGGTAAAATAACCGACTCGAGGGTAATTTTTACAGATAGCAAGAACCAGGTTTGGATAGGGATGGCAGGCCTTTACCTGTTTAACCGGGAGAAAGATATTTTTTCGCTTTTCACCAAAGATGCCGGCTTAGGCAGCCTCTTTATTAAAGGTATAGCAGAGGGTAACAGGCATAATTTATGGGTTTCTACCTCTTCAGGTATAATAAAGGTAAATCCGGCAACAAAACAATGCCGCACGTTCAACACCTGGGACGGGTTGCAAGGAATGGAGTTTGAAGCTAACTCTTACCTGAAAGCGGCTAATGGCGAAATGTTTTTTGGTGGCGAAAAGGGCTTTAACAGCTTTTTTCCGGACGATATTAAGATAAATGAATTTGTGCCGCCGGTTTACATTACAGACTTTGAATTATTCGGCAAGCCTGTTCACCTTAGTGATAAAGATTCTCTTCTGAAAACGGATATCAGCTATACAAAAAACATCGAGCTGGATTATAAACAATCATCTATTTCTTTTTATTTCACTGCGTTAAACTATATCGTAACCCGTAATAACCAGTATGAATATAAGTTGGAAGGCTTTGACAAAGGCTGGGCAAAGGCAGGTGTTGAGCGTAAAGCCAATTATACCAATCTCTCGCCCGGCACTTATACATTCAAGGTAAGGGCGGCTAATAACGATGGGGTTTGGAACAACAACGGTGCATCCATCAACATAATTATTTTGCCGCCGTTCTGGCAAACGGCGTGGTTCAGGCTAATTGCATTTTTACTTATAATACAGGCCCTGTATCTGTTCTATCGTTATAAAGTGACGGAAATAAACCGGCAAAAAGTTGCACTTGCCCGGCAGGTTAGGGAAAGAACCATCGAGCTGGACCAAAAGGCCAGAGAACTACAGGTAAAAACAGACCAGCTGCAAGACACAAACGAAGAGCTGCAGGTACAGTCGGAAGAATTGTTATCGCAATCTGAGGAGCTGATATCGCAGTCGGAACATTTACATCAGCTAAACCGGGAATTACAGGAGCAAAAAGCGCAGGAACAAAAAGCAAGGCAGGAAGCAGAAAGAGCTAACCAGGCGAAAAGCATTTTCCTGGCTACCATGAGCCATGAAATACGGACCCCTATGAACGGGGTTATAGGTATGGGTGCCTTGCTATCGGAAACGGAAATGACCGAAGAACAACGGGAATATACCGATACCATTGTTAGCTGCGGAGAAAGCTTGTTAAATGTGATCAACGATATTCTTGATTTTTCAAAAATAGAATCGGGTAAGCTGGATATTGAGCAGGAAGACTTTGACCTGCGCACCATGGTTGAAGAGGTGATGGACATTTTTGCGCAAAAAGCAGCTAAGAAAAAAATCGACCTGCTTTATCACATCGAAGAAAACGTACCGGTGCATTTAAGAGGCGATGAGCTTCGGATCAAGCAGGTGCTTACCAACCTGATCAGCAATTCCATAAAATTCACCACCAAAGGAGAAATATTTGTAAAGGTAAATCTGGTTGAGGAAACTGACAATGGCGACTTGTCGATAGGTTTCCAGGTTAAGGATACCGGCATTGGTATTCCTGATGAAAAGATGCAGCGTTTATTCAAGGCATTTTCGCAGGTTGATTCATCTACAACCCGTAAGTATGGCGGCACCGGGCTTGGCCTTGCAATTTGCGAACGCCTGGTAAAAATTATGGGTGGCGAAATAAGCGCACGCAGCGAATTTGAGAAAGGTTCGGAATTTACATTTTCTATTAAAATAAAGAGGGGTGCTAACCCTGTGATTACTTCGCTGGTATGCGATCTAAGCGAATTAAAAGGAACCAGGGTTTTAATAGTTGATGATAACCGCACCAATATTACCATTTTAACCAAACAGCTTAAACATTGGGAATTTGACCCGGTAACAACCATTTACCCTAAAGAAGCCCTGGAGATACTTGCAGCGGATAGCAATATAAAATTGGTAATAACCGATATGGAAATGCCGGAGATGGATGGTATAGCGTTAAGCCGCGAAATTAGAAACCGTTACGAAAAGCTGCCCATCATTATGCTTAGTTCTATCGGCGACGAAACTAAGAGCAATTACCCGGGTTTATTTTCGTCGATCTTAGTGAAACCTGCAAAACAATTAAGGCTTTGCCAGGGCATTCAAAAGGCATTTAACCAGCAAACCCACGCAAATGCGCAAGAAGTAAAGAGTGTGCTTTCGGCTAATTTCGCAACCGAAAACCCGTTAAGCATCTTGGTAGCTGAAGATAACCCGATAAACCAGAAACTGGTAGGCCGCATTTTAGAAAAATTGGGATATGGTTTTGAATTAGCAAACAACGGTTTAGAAGTGTTAAGCAAGGTAAAGGAAAAACAGTTTGATGCCGTATTGATGGATGTGCAAATGCCCGAAATGGACGGTATTGAAGCAACAGAACAAATAAGAGCACAAGATATACATCAGCCTTTTATCATTGCGATGACAGCCAATGCTATGCCCGAAGACAAGGAAGTATGCATGCAGGCCGGCATGGATAGTTATCTGTCAAAGCCTATAAATTTTAATGACCTGGTTGCGGTATTAAAAAGTGTGGCCAACAAACAAAAGTCATAAATGAAAATATTAAGGAAATTTTAAAACCCTTGCCATTTGAATGGGTTTGATTATACGAATTAACCTTTATAAAAATGGCAAAGAACGTAGCCGACCAGCTTGTTGAAATGCTGGTTGCAGCAGGCATAAAAAGGATATATGCTGTTACCGGCGATAGCTTGAATAATGTAAACGACGCTGTAAGGCGCGAAGGAAGCATACAGTGGATACACGTAAGGCATGAAGAAGCGGGGGCTTACGCAGCAGGTGCCGAAGCGCAACTTAACGGGATAGCATGCTGCGCAGGCAGCAGCGGGCCAGGCCACGTCCACCTGATTAACGGCCTATATGATGCGCATCGTTCCGGTGCACCGGTGCTGGCAATCGCGTCTACCGTTCCATCTTTTGAATTTGGAACAGAATATTTCCAGGAAACAAATACCATTAAACTTTTTGAGGACTGCAGCTATTACAACCAGATTGCAACCACTCCAAAACAGTTACCACGTATGCTGCAGGCAGCTATACAATCGGCCATTCATAAAAAGGGTGTTGCCGTTGTTGGCCTTCCTGGCGATCTTACCAGCCAGGACGCGGCAGAAATAACCAGCTCATTGCAGGTATTTAACAGCAAGCCTGTTATTACACCTTCGCCCGATGAATTACGCCAACTTTCAGAACTGATCAATCAGCATGAAAAGATCACCATTTTTTGCGGTATAGGTGCAGGCGATGCGCATGATGAAGTGGTACAACTTTCAAATACCATTAAAGCCCCGGTAGGATACTCTTTCCGTGGCAAAATGGAGATCCAGTATGACAACCCTAACGAAATTGGCATGACTGGATTGCTTGGCTTGCCTGCTGCTTTCCATAGCATGCATGAATCAAGCTTGCTTATTTTGCTGGGGACAGATTTTCCGTATGACCAGTTTATGCCAACTAACTGCAAAATTGTACAGATAGATATAAAACCGGAAAGGATTGGCCGCCGCGCCAAAGTTGATGTAGGTTTATGCGGTTCGATAAAAGAAACCATTACTGCCCTGCTTCCGCTTTTGGATAATAAAACCGACGACAGCTTTTTAAATGCGCAGTTAAAGGTTTATGACGAGGTAAAGCAAAAAATGCAGATCTACGTAAATGATGGCGGATCAAAAGAAAACATTCACCCTGAGTATGCAGTAAGTATTTTAAATGAACTTGCTGCAAGCGATGCCATTTTTACAGTAGATACCGGTATGTGCTGCGTTTGGGGTGCTCGTTATATACAGGCTACCGGCAAGCGTAAAATGCTGGGTTCTTTTAACCATGGCTCCATGGCCAACGCCATGCCGCAGGCTATCGGGGCTGCCCTGGCAAGCCCGGGTAAACAGGTGATAGCCTTATGCGGCGATGGCGGCTTATCCATGCTGTTAGGCGATCTGGCTACCGTAGCGCAATATAATTTGCCAATAAAGATTATTGTATTTAATAACCGCTCATTAGGCATGGTGAAACTGGAAATGGAAGTTGCAGGCCTGCCCGATTGGCAAACCGATATGTACAACCCGGATTTTGCAATGATTGCCCAGGCTATGGGCATAAAAGGCATTACCGTAAAAGACCCTGACGAAGTGAAACAAGCCATACAGGAAGCATTTTTATATAAAGGCCCTGTTTTACTGAATGTGTTCACAGATCCTAATGCATTGGCTATGCCTCCGAAAATAGAATTTGAGCAGGTGAAAGGTATGGCGCTTTCTATGGGTAAATTAATTCTTAACGGCCGTATGGACGAAGTTTTGGATACCGTTAAAGCAAACTATAAACATATTAAGGATATAATATAACATACAGCCCGGTATGCCAGGAATGTTATCCAAGCATATTGGGCTCATATTCAAGCCATTTATTGAGCTTAAGATTTATTTTATCGCCTTCGTTATACTTTCCAAACTGATCGTTCAGTACCCGCAGAGTTATTCCCTTATGCTCCAGCAGCAGATCTTCGTAACAACCTTTAAATAAAACCTGCTTTACCTCCCAGTCATTATTTGTCCATGTTTTTATGGTTTCAATCCATTCAGGATAGATCACTATCTGGGCGGTGCCGGTTCTAAGCCCAATAGTACGCGCTTCCTGGTTGCTAAGTACAGTGCAATTGGTAAGTAGTTTCGCAGTATATAAATATTTAGGCTGTTGATACAAAGCTTTTGGCGCGCCTGTTTCTAATATAGCACCATCCTTTATTACGATCAATTCATCCGCCATAGAAAGCACTTCGGCAGGGTCGTGCGATACAATGATCACCGTTAAACCGGTATCCTTTACAATCTGCCTGATGTCCTGCTGCAAACCTTCCCTAAAAGATGTATCAACCTGGTTAAAAGGTTCATCAAGCAATAAGATCTGCGGATTTACTACAATGGCCCTTGCAATGGCAATCCGCTGTCTTTCCCCTCCGCTTAAATTAGCAACCTGCTTATCGGCCAGGTGAAACATTTTAAGCTGTTTTAACAACTTTTCGGTTTTCTCTTTTTTGACTTTGAGATCGGTGCTGGGCAGCATAATGGCTACGTTATCCCAAACTTTGGCAAAAAGATTTAAATCATCGGTTTGCTGTGTAACCATCCGCATGGCATCATGCCCCGGTATAAGTTTTTCTTCCGGCCCACAAACGCGTTCGCCTTTAAAATTTATCTGCCCGCTGTCCGGCGATAACAGGCCGTAAAGCAATTTAAGCAGGGTGCTTTTACCGCTGCCGCTTTCGCCTATTATGGCCGTTATGCGGCCCTGCTCAATTGTTAGATCTGTAGTTTTTATACCCGAGCCGTGTGCCCCGGGATATATCTTACTTACCGAAGTTGCCTGCAAAAAAGGTATCTCTGCCATACGGCACTAAGATAAATATTTTTAGCAGATGCACGCCTGCATTGCTACAATGCATTGTGCAAGCAATTTATTCATTGTTAAAATCCAAGCATTATACCGAAGGAGAAATTTCGCAGGCCGTCCTGTTCCGGGCTGTTGGGGAACATATCGTTAAAGTAATATTTGGCGAATAAACCCCATGCGCCATAGCCTACACGGGCAAACGCTCCGTACCTGAAGGTTGCCAGGTTATAGGTATCATCAATTTTTTGCTTCCCGTTTTCGGTACTTATTTGTTTAACCCGGGCATTGAGCAAAAACCCTCCGTCGGGCCCGACTACAAAATGGAACCTTTTACCATCTGCATCTTCATTAGTTCTGAATTCGAACGAAAGCGGGATCCGCAAATAACTGGCCGAGAAACGATTTTTACTATACTGAATATTATCCTGCCTGTAAGTTAGCACCGGCTGGTTAGGCAATATAGTTATGTTATCGCGCAGGCGTATCAAGGTCCAATCGAAACCGCCAGATAAGTACACTTTAAAGTTATTGCTGAACCTCACACCCATTTGCAACACATCAAAGCCGGTATTGGTGGTTTTCCACGAGCGGTAACGTAAAAACTGGTTTTGCGGCGAAAGGGTAAAACTGCCGTTGTCTACAAGTGTAGCCAAACCCAGGTCAAGTCTTGCAAGAGTGATCCCGAATGAAAATTTGGGGTAGATCTTTGTGCTATGTTCCGGGATATCAGGCGTGGTATCATTTACGCTTACCAGCCGGCCGCCATCGCCATCAGAAATATGGAATTTTATCCCTTTATTTCCTTTCTTACCTGTTTTAATCGTGTCTTTTGCTGTCTGTAAACTATCAGGCCCCGCAAATGCGCCCAGGCTGATAAGGATTATGATTGTTGTAAGTATCAATCGTTTCATATGTTATTTGTCTTCTTTTTTTATTTTGATTATTCCCAGGTTTACACCGGTAATGGTTGCTTCGTCATCGTCTGTATCGGTGAACTCAATTAATTTGTCCTGTCTTTTATCAACCCGTGCAATTACTACGTTCACCAGGTCGCCAAAACTGCGTATTTTATTTTTTCTTTTTGCTTTACCCGCATCCTGTTTCCCGGTTACGGAAGCCTGAGCACTAACTACAGGCACATCGGCCAGAGCGGTTAATTTACTATTTAAGGCAGGGTTATTTAAGCCTGCATCCCTTATTAGTTTGTTACCTGTTACAACAGAATCAGTCCCCGGCTTTTCGTTTAACGATGCCAGCACCGGCCGAACAACTTTATCTTCAGATACTTTGTTTTTATTTTCTACTATTTTGACCAACGGCTGGCTGGCTGATAACCTTAATTTTTTAGGCCCCGGTTGAACGGCAACATAATTTGCTGCTGCATTAGTTTTATTGATCTTAGTTTTTATATTTTCAGCTTTTATCACCGATTTCGCTACCAATGCCTTTCCCGCTCTCTTTTTTATTTTTTTATCATCAGCACGATAAACGACCAGCGAAGCCACTGCAAACAGAAATAAGCAGGCAGCTATAGCAATGGTGCGTTTAAACAGCCGCCTTTGGTTACCTTTGTTCAGTTCAGCATTTATACCTTGCCACACCTGTAAATTAGGTTCTACCTGTACATCTTCCAGTGCAGAGCGGAAAAGCCCGTCAAATTCTTTATCCCGCGTATCCATACTTTTTCTCCTGTTCTTTTATAATCTGTTCCTTTAAAATTGACCGCGCTCGTGAAAGCTGCGATTTTGATGTCCCCTCACTGATTCCCGCAATAGCTGCAATTTCTTTGTGTGAATAACCCTCTATGGCATATAAGTTAAACACGATGCGATAACCTGCAGGCAATTGCTGTATCAGGGCCATCAATTCTTCAGCTGCTAACTTACTGGTAGGCAAGTGATCATCGTTGGCTTGTTCGTAAACCTCGTCTATCGGGCTCAAGACCATTTTATGGTGCTTGCGGTAATGTTCTATAGATGTATGAACCATTATGCGCCTTATCCATCCTTCAAAAGATCCATCAAACCGGTAATCGCCAATCTTATTGAACACTTTTATGAAACCGTTCTGCAGCATATCCTCGGCCTCCATTCTGCCGGTAGCATACCTTAAACACACCCCGAGCATTTTTGAAGCGAATTGTTTGTATAGCATTTCCTGCGCCTTGCGTTCGCCTGCTTTACATTTTTTAATCAATTCGTCTGTTGTGTATGCCCGTTCCAAAAACATCATTTAAAGCATAGATGATAAGCGCGGCAGATTGGTTGCATGCAATTAAACTTATTTTGATTTTTTATTAAGATATCAGGTCAATTACCACTTAATTAATGAAAAAGAACCTTTCTTAACCGTATTATCTGCCTGCTGTTTATGAAACTGTCAGCACAGCAAAAAGATAGCTATTAACTGTTAAAACCTGAACAAGTTTTTCACGGGCAGTAAATGCGCAAGGGATATTTAATACAAAAGCGTGTTATCGTAAATATTGTTGAAGTTATTATTTCCCAACAATTAGATTGCCCGATTTAATATACAAAAGCTCTGTTACAGCCATTCTTTAAGGTAAATTCTTAACTGAAAGTTTTCATGGCAAGGTAATTGCCGTTTACCTGTAAATTATATATTTATGGAAACCATTGAAAAATCATTTGAAGTATTAAACGATTTGATCGAAATTAATAATGACAGGGTTGCTGGTTTTGACCGTGCAATTAAAGAATTAAAAGATAATGACTCAGATCTTAAGACTCTCTTTGAACAGTTCCGCAATGATAGCCGTGATTATGTTCACGAATTAAGCGTTGCAATAAATAGTAATGGCGGCGAGCCGGAAATGACCACAAGCACCACGGGTGCCATTCATCGCGCCTGGCTGGATGTAAAAGGTGCATTTACCGGTAACGACAGGAAAAGTATATTGGAAGAATGCGAACGCGGAGAAGATGCAATTAAGAAAGCTTACCAGGAAGCGCTGTTACCAGAGAGCGAACTATCGCCAGAGTTTAGCGCTTTGTTGACAAGGCAGCAACAACAGATATTACTGGCACATAATCAAATTAAGGCAATGCGTGATAGTAAGGTCTAGGTATCAAAGAATAAAATCCAACCGGCCGTCATTTTAAAAAAAATGACGGCCTTTTAATTGGAAAAGATTTAGGTAGATTAAACCTGTATAGGTAAGTAGGGCCTTTTTAATTGAGCTGCTCTTGTTTTAAGCCAAACTGAGCAAAATTGCTGCCTGTTAAAACAACATTAGCCACCGTTGCAGACTGCCTTGATGCGCTTGTAGTAGACAATACCTTTTCGGCAGGTTTAGTGGTTTTAATAGCAGCAATTTGTTTATTCTTTAATTTCTTTTTAGCAGAAAGAGCAGCTTTCTTTTTTATTCCCTCCGCCACATTAATCCCGATAAACATCGCCACACAAAAAAAAGTAATAATATAAGTCATAAAAAGATTCAGATTATGTTATAAAGCAACCAAAAACTCTTGATAAATGGAACACCCCCATTGGTTATTCTGCTTGTGCAACAAAGTATTTACAATAGAGTTTTTTAAAAAATTAAAATAATTAAGACCTAGTTTTCGACATCAATACGCTTCTACCGGGTGCATTTTGTTCAGTTAAATTTATATTTTGTATAATAGAATTTGTCTGTTTATTTAAATCGTATCTTTGCGCGTTATTATTATTTTGTTTCGTATTATCTATAAATAAGTGGCCATTTTAATTTTCTTTTTAGCGCACTGGTTTCTTTCCCTGTTTTTCCAAACATTTTACCTGCACCGGTATGCGTCGCATAAAATGTTTAGTACGCATAAATTTAATGAGCGGGTTTTTCATCTGCTTACCTTTATCTGCCAGGGATCATCATTTTTAAACCCGAGGGCTTATGCTATTATGCACCGCGAGCATCACGCATTCAGCGATACAGAGAAAGACCCGCATTCACCTTACTTTTTCAAGGATGTTTTCCAGATGATGTGGCGAACTGCACAGAGCTACAAGCTTTACGAAAAGCGTATTAAAGAACCGGATGCACAGTTTAAAGGCAACTATCCTGAATGGCGCCTGCTCGATTACTGGGGATCTACTTTTTTATCCCGCATAGTTTTCGGAATGTTATACGTTACATTTTACATTTTCTTCGCTACCCATTGGTGGATGTTTCTTTTACTACCAATCCATTTTTTAATGGGCCCTATACATGGTGCAATTGTAAACTGGTGCGGTCACAAATACGGTTACTCCAATTTCGATAATGGTGATAAGTCAAAAAACACTACGCCGTTTGACTTCGTTATGCTTGGCGAACTTTTCCAGAACAATCACCATAAAAGGCCTAACAATGCAAATTTTGCGGCCAAATGGTTTGAGTTCGACCCGGTTTATCCTATCATGAAATTTATGCACTGGATAAGGCTTATAAAACTCAGGGAGGCTTATTTGTAAGCGAGGTTAGGAATCTTAAAATTTGGGTTTAAGACTTATAGTCTACAATACTTAATTGCTCGTCGCAAAAGTTATATTCGTGTTCCTGGTTGGAGCAGATAATAGTTAATCGGTCTTTAGCATATAACTGAACCAGGCTTAGATACCAGTCCACACCCTGCGAATCCAGGTTAGAGGTAGGCTCATCGAGCATAAGCATAGGGGTATCAGAACAAAAAGCCAGCGCCAGCTTAAGCCGCTGTTTCATTCCTGATGAAAAGTATTTTACTTGCTTATTCTTGCTTCCCGGCAAAGCCAGCAGGTCAATAATTGCTTCATCATTCATGCCTGCCTTATAGGCTTTGAACTTGAAATGAAAATCTATCATTTCCTTTAGCGAAAATTCTTCAATGAGTTCCAGGTAAGGTGCAGCGAGACTCAGATGTTTGTATACTTCTTCAATTGAAACGGGAGCTTCATTAAAGCTAAAATTAATTTTACCTGCCGAAGGCGATAAGCTGCCATTTAAGATTTGCAGCAAGGTAGATTTGCCGGATCCATTAGGGCCTAATACAGCATAAGCCTTCCCGCTATTAAAAGCGTGGTTAATACCCTTAAATATCCAGTCGCGGTTAAAGCGCCTTCCTACGTTTTCGAGCGTGATCTTCATCTGCTAACCGGCTATTTTGGTGGCGAAAGGCTTAGGAATTTCCGAAACCTTTCATGATACCGCGCTGCGAATTCTGCACAAAGTTGATGATCTCATCACGTTCAACAGTTGGGTTAAATTCGGCTTCAATAATGTCAAGGGCCTTGGTAATGTTATACTTTTTAAGGAATATGATCCGGTAAATTTCCTGTATCTCATTAATGGTTGCAGCAGAAAATCCCCTGCGGCGAAGCCCCACCGAGTTGATGCCGATGTAAGATAAAGGTTCACGTCCTGCTTTGGTAAACGGAGGAACGTCTTTCCTCACCAGCGACCCGCCAGATATCATGCTGTGCGCGCCAATTTCTACAAATTGATGCACCGCCGATGTACCGCCAATAAAGGCATAATCATATACGTTTATATGGCCGGCCAGCTGTACCGAATTAGCGATAATTACGTTATCCCCTATTACACAGTCGTGCGCAACATGCACATAGGCCATCAGCAGGCAATTGCTGCCAATGGTGGTAGTATTTTTATCAAGTGCAGTGCCGCGGTTAAGCGTTACACATTCGCGGATAACGGTGTTATCACCAACAGAAACTGTACTTTGCTCACCACGGTATTTAAGATCCTGCGGAGGTGCAGACACTACCGCTCCCGGAAAAATACGGCAGTTTTTACCGATCCTTGCTCCGTCCATTATAACGCTGTTTGAACCTATCCAGGTGCCTTCGCCTATTTCCACATCCTTATGAATGGTAACAAAAGGTTCAATTACAACGTTATCGGCAATTTTGGCCTGCGGGTGTATATACGCCAATGGCTGAATCATAATTATTCTGCTATTTGTTTTTTAACTATCTGAGCCATCAGTTCGGCTTCTACCACTATCTTTTCACCTACCATTCCTATCCCTTTCATCTGTGCAATGCCCCTTCTTATAGGTGCAATTAAGCTGCAGTGAAATATAAGTGTATCGCCGGGTACCACCGGTAACTTAAAGCGGGCATTTTCTATTTTAAGGAACAATGTAATATAATTTTCCGGATCGGGCACGGTATTTAAAACCAGGATGCCGCCGGTTTGCGCCATGGCCTCAATCTGCAATACCCCGGGGAACAAAGGCATACCAGGAAAATGTCCCTTAAACAGCTCTTCGTTCATGGTAACGTTCTTTAAACCAACAACGTGGCTTTTAGTCAGCTCCAGCACTTTATCTACCAGCAAAAACGGTTGCCTGTGCGGCAGTATTTCCATTATCTGCACGGTATCATAAACCGGTTTGGCATTAGGGTCATAAACCTTAATGTGTTTGCGGCTGCGTTCCTTTTTTATAAGTGTTTTTATTCTCTTGGCAAATGCAACGTTAGCAGCATGGCCCGGCCTTGCAGCCATAATATGGCCACGAAGCGGTACGCCTACCAATGCAAGGTCGCCTATCATGTCTAGCAGTTTATGCCTTGCCGGTTCATTCTGGTGCCTTAGCTCAATATTATTGAGGATGCCCTGCGGTGCAACCTTAATGTCCTTACGGTTAAAGATCTTGGCCAGGTGCGATAACTCTTCCTCGTCAACATCCTTGTCAACCACCACGATGGCATTATTTAAATCGCCGCCTTTTATCAGGTTATGTTTAAGCAGCATTTCCAGCTCGTGTAAAAAACAAAAAGTACGGCACGATGCAATTTCTTTATTAAACTCAGATATAGTAGATATACTGGCATGCTGGCTACCCAATACCTGCGAGTTATAGTCAACCATACAGGTAAAACGGTAATCGTCTAACGGCATGGCAACCATCTCTACTTTACGGTCTGGCTCCGAGTAATGAATGTTATAGGGTATGTGGTAATATTCCCTGTCTGCTTCCTGTTCAATAAAACCCACTTCTTTAATGGCATCAACAAACTGTATCGAGCTGCCATCCATAATTGGTGTTTCGGGGCCGTCAAGATCTATCAGAATGTTATCCAGCTCTAAACCTACAAGCGCCGCCAGTACGTGTTCAACTGTACTTACGCTTGCCCCATTTTGTGATATAGTGGTACCGCGCGATGTATCTGTAACATTATCTACATCGGCATCAATTACAGGCGCACCATCAACATCAATCCTTCTGAATTTATAACCGTGGTTTTCGGGTGCAGGGTTAAAGATCATGGTAACGCTTTCGCCGGTATGCAAACCAACGCCCGAAACGGATACCGGCGCCTTAATTGTTCTTTGTTTTACGTTCATGTTAGTGTTACAGTCCATTCTGTACCGGCTTCTGCAAATTTATTCTCCGCAAATTTCAACATCTAAGATGAAAACAGGATGAACTGCAAATTATAGAACCGTATGTACTATTATTTATTTTTTAACTCGGTAATTAATTTTTCAAGCTCGTTAACTTTCTTTTCCAGATCTGGCAGGCGGGTGTATACCACGTACGACCGCATATGACTGTTAAAAGGCATGCCTGGCGTACCGCCATACTTTTTACCTGTTTCGGTAACAGACTTGCTTAAGCCTGTCTGCGCCTGCAGCTGTGTTTTATCGGCTACTGTAATGTGGCCAACCAAACCAGTCTGCCCGCCAAAAATGCAATTCTCGCCCACCTTGGTACTGCCTGATATGCCAGACTGTGCCGCTATAACGGTATTTGATCCAATTTCTACATTATGTGCTATCTGTATCAGGTTATCCAACTTAACACCTTTGCGTATAATGGTTGAACCCATGGTGGCACGGTCTATAGTAGTATTAGCGCCAACTTCTACATTGTCCTCTAATATTACATTCCCTATCTGGCTTATCTTGGCATAAGTTCCATCCGCAGCCGGGGCAAAACCAAACCCGTCACTGCCTATCACCGCCCCTGAGTGTACTATCACATTGTTCCCAAGAACACAATCAAAATAAACCTTTACTCCCGGAAAAAGAGTAACGTTATCGGCAAGGGTAACATTATCGGCTATATAGGTTTGCGGGTATATTTTGCAGTTGTCTCCTATCTTAACATCGGGGCCTATGTAGGCAAAGGCACCTATGTATACATTGGCTCCTATTTTGGCCGAAGGATGTATAAAGCTGGGTTCTTCTATGCCTGTTTTGTTAAGCTTTATGGTATTATACATCTCCAGTAGTACAGTTATAGAGCTGTACGCATTTTCTACACGGATAAGAGTTGTATTTACCGGCCCGGAAAGTACCTGATCGTTATTTACAATAACAGCCGAGGCCGCAGTTGTGTACAGATACTGTTCATATTTGGGGTTGGCTAAAAAAGATAAGGAGCCCGGCTGCGCTTCTTCTATTTTAGCCAGTTGGCTTACCGTCACTAAAGGATCACCCTCTATGGTTCCATTAAGCAGTTGCGCTAATTGCTGTGCGGTAAATTGCATCCGACAAATTTAAATGTTAATATCAAAGCAACAAAATTAGCAGATTATGTTAATGATGTGAATGGTTGATGAAGTTTGTATTAATTATAATACCGAAAGCAGTCCATTTCAACTAAATCAGCTTTTTATCAAAGCAAAGTATATGTTTTTTAACCGTTTTAGCTAAAGCTTCGAGGTTTGAGTTGTCACTTGCAGCAGCAATATCCTTAATGATTCCATTCTTCATTAATATTCTGATATTTCCATCGCCCGGCCTGTAAGCATTATTACGGATCACATCATCAAACACAAAGTAAGACGCTTCGTGTTCAGTAATATTATATTGCCGCATAGCCTTCAGCTTCAACTCGGACATTTCTTTTTCAACCGGCTTTTCGCTGGTAATATCAACCTTATATAGGTTACGGTTAATAAGGTTATTGCATAGGGTAGATAATACGAAATCATCATGCTGTGCCCATATCTTAACAGCAGCCATAATATCGGTATCATCCAGCGATGCAAAGGTTTCCAGGTGATGGTCTTCATTTACAAATGCATCCCGGCTGATGCGTTGTTTCAGGAAATGATTTAAGGCAGGTGTGGTAAAGCCGGAATTGCCATTCAAAGCAACCTCACGGCTTCGCTTCAAGATCTTTACCAGCAATTGCTCGGCTGCTATTACTGTTTTATGCAGGTACACCTGCCAGTACATAAGTCTGCGGGCAATCAAAAATTTTTCTACCGAGTAAATGCCCTTTTCTTCTACTGCAATGTGATCGTCCTTCACGTTCAGCATCTTAATGATCCTGTCTGAACTGATCACGCCCTCAGATACACCGGTGAAAAAGCTGTCGCGGTTCAGGTAATCCATCCGGTCCATATCAAGCTGACTTGATACCAGCTGATGCAAAAAAGGATGCGGATAAGTGTCATTAAAAATTTCAATAGCCATGCTAAGCCTACCGTCAAACTGTGTGTTAAGCTTATTCATCAGCAGCGTTGAAATATCTTCGTGCGAGATACCTTCGGCTATCAGTTCCTCAAGTGCGTGCGAAAAAGGTCCGTGGCCTACATCATGTAAAAGTATTGCAATGGTAACGGCTTCCTCTTCTTCGGCAGTGATCTGATGCCCTTTGTTACGCAGCGTTTCAATGGCAAGGCTCATCAGGTGCATGGCGCCAAGGGCATGATGGAAACGGGTATGCAGTGCACCGGGGTAAACAAGATGTGTCATGCCCAACTGTTTAATATATCTTAAACGCTGAAAATAAGGATGTTCAATCAGATCGAATATCAGGTCGGTAGGGATACTGATAAAGCCGTAAACGGGGTCGTTTATTATCTTCTTTTTATTCAATGTAGCTTTGTATACTTTGCAAAAGTGTTAAATAATGATAACAGGTGTGTCTTAAATTTGTTAATTTATGTTAATCCTTTTAATAATCAACAACAAAAGCCGTGCTTTGAGGTTTAATTATCCTATGCCAGTTAATAGTTATTAACTACCGGCTTTTTTTATACCTGTATACTAATACAACGTTTACCATGCAAGATACAACTATACTTTGGGCCGATGACGAGATCGACCTTTTAAAACCGCATATTCTGTTCCTTACCGAAAAAGGTTATAAATTAACTACTGTTACCAATGGCTATGATGCCGTTGACGCTTTTAAGAACAACCATTTCGACCTTGTTTTTTTAGACGAAAACATGCCGGGTATAACCGGTTTGGAAACCCTTTCGCAAATAAAAAATCTTAATAACGATGTGCCCATTGTACTCATTACCAAAAGTGAAGAAGAGTATTTAATGGAAGATGCCATCGGTTCAAAAATAGATGATTACCTTATTAAGCCTGTAAACCCTAAACAGGTACAGCTTACCATAAAAAAACTTACAGAAAACAAGCGCCTGGTAACCGAAAAAACCACCATGGCCTATCAGCAGGATTTCCGTAACCTGGGTATGATCCTGAACGATAATTTAAGCTACACCGAGTGGATAGATGTTTATAAAAAACTTACCTACTGGGAACTGGAGCTTGAAAAGCTGGAAGATGCCGGCATGCACGAGATACTTACCCTGCAAAAGGCAGAGGCGAACATGCAGTTTTGCAAGTTTATTGAGAAAAACTACCTGAAGTGGATTAAGGAACCCGAAACCGGGCCTATAACATCCAATCAACTTTTCAAAAAGAAGGTATTCCCGCATCTGGACGGCAAAGGGCCTTTGTTTTTTATATTGATCGATAACCTGCGTTATGATCAGTTCAGGATCATTAACAGCATTATTACTGAATATTTCAGGCTGGAGGAAGAGGATGCTTACTATAGTATTTTACCTACCGCTACTCAATACGCACGTAATTCCATCTTTTCTGGATTGATGCCTTTGGATATGGAAAAACGCTACCCGGGTATGTGGCAGAATGATGAGGACGAAGGCGGCAAGAACCTTTATGAAGGTGAGTTTATCACAGACCAGTTGAAACGCGTGCTACGTAAAGACATTAAGCACTCTTACACCAAGATCTTAAACCTGGACGAAGGCCGCGCACTGAACGAATCAGTAAACAACCTTATGAATAATGAACTTAACGTGGTTGTTTATAATTTCGTGGACATGCTATCACACGCGCGTACCGATATGCAAATGATACGCGAGTTAGCAAGTGACGATGCTGCTTATCGCTCATTAACATTATCTTGGTTTGAGCATTCGCCATTGCTTGATCTGCTTAAATTCCTGGCACAAAAACAGGTACGCGTTGTTTTAACTACCGACCACGGCACCATTCGTGTAAAAAACCCAAGCAAAATTGTTGGCGATAGAAATACCAACACCAACCTGCGCTACAAACAGGGTAAAAATCTGAACTTTAACCCTAAAGAGGTTTTCCATATCCGCAACCCGCACGATGCCATGCTGCCAAAGCTGCACGTAAGCTCGAGCTTTGTTTTTGCTAAGGAAGACAGCTATTTCGTTTATCCTAACAATTATAACCATTTTGTTAACTTTTATAACGAGACGTTTCAGCATGGCGGGATCTCGATAGAAGAGATGCTGATACCGGTTGCTTTGTACGGGCCTAAATAACCAGCCAATAAATAACTTCAATACCAGATCGGGCTTGCATGTTTAAAATGCAAGCCCGATTTTTGATATTTGGAAAAAATTAAAAACCTTGCTTCTAAACGCAACATCTGTTAACCACCTTAATGCCGTATCGGCCGAGATATTAAAATTTGCGAATGACAACCGCATTTTTTTATTTTATGGCGATATGGGAGCCGGGAAAACAACGCTTATTAAATCACTTTGTGATGAACTGGGCATTACAGAACCGGTAACCAGCCCAACGTTTGCTATTGTAAACGAATACCGGGTAAAAGAGCAAAAGATCTATCACTTTGATTTTTACCGGCTTAAAAATCAAACGGAAGCATTGGACATGGGCTATGAAGAATATTTTTATTCTGATGCCTACTGTTTTATAGAATGGCCCGAAAAAATCCCCGACCTGCTGCCAGATCATTACACCCGTATTGAAATCAAGGTGATTGATGACAATGGCAGGCAGATTAAGATTGATAACATTTAATTTAAATTTAACCTGCTTTTTCTTATCTTCATCATCCGAAATTAGTACGTAATGAGTTCAGGCAAATACAGTGGATTTTCGGATATAGCCAAACAAGCCTTAATGCAACCCCAGGAGTCGATGCTGGAGGTTAAAGCCCAAAAAAACAAACTTTACATCGGCATTCCCAAAGAAGTTTCGTTCCAGGAAAACAGAATAGCGCTAACGCCATTATCTGTAGCGTTGCTTGTAAATAACGGGCACGAAATAATATTAGAGAATAACGCCGGGCAGGCAGCTAATTTTTCTGATAAGGATTACAGCGAACAGGGAGCCCAAATAGTTTACGACACCAAAAGAGTTTATGAAGCCGACATTATCATAAAGATTGCGCCGCCAACCATGGCCGAAATTGAAATGATGAAACCCGGCCAAACGCTAATCTCCGCCCTGCAGCTCTCTACTTTGAAAGCGGAATGCCTGCATGCGCTTATCAACAAAAAAATAAACGCCCTTAGCTTTGAACACCTGCGTGATGAAGGTAACTCGCTTACCGTTGTGCGTGCCATGAGCGAGATAGTTGGTGCCACTTCCATTCTTATTGCAGGCGAGTATCTGAGTAATATATTTGACGGCAAAGGGCTTATGCTGGGAGGGATCACCGGTGTACCGCCAACCGAAATTGTAATACTTGGTGCCGGTACCGTAGGCGAATATGCCGCACGTACCGCCATTTCGCTTGGCGCCGAAGTAAAGGTTTTTGATCCATCCATTTATAAATTACGCCGCCTGCAAAACAACATCGGCAGCCGTGTTTTCACTTCCGTAGTACAGCCTATCGTATTAGAAAAAGCAATAACTACCTGCGATGTTGCCATAGGTGCCATGCGCGCCGAAGATGGCCGTAGCCCATGTATCGTATCGGAAGAGACAGTAAGCCGGATGAAACCAAACTCGGTAGTGATAGACGTAAGTATAGACCAGGGAGGCTGCTTTGAAACATCAGAAGTTACAAACCATACGCACCCGGTATTCAGGAAGTATGATGTGATTCATTATTGCGTACCTAACATTGCATCGCGTGTTGCCCGTACTGCTACTTATGCGCTTACCAATATTTTTACGCCTATATTGCTTGACATTGGTGAACATGGAAGCCTTAAAAATATGATCTGGAAAAAGTCTGGTGTCAGGGATTCCGTTTATATCTACCAGGGACATTTAACCAACAAACACATTGGCGATCGCTTTGGCATCCCAAGTAAAGATCTGGACTTACTAATTGTTTCGAGTCATTGATATGAGATACCTCGTTTGCATTTTATTTTTAATAGCATTTATTGGCGCGAAATCACAGCCTTATAAATTTATAGATAGCAGCAAAATTGAGGGCATTGCAAAATACAAAGTTGAGTTAGCCAAAAATCCCGGCGATAAACTGGTTGAGATTAAAAAATATATTCCCGGCATAGTACTCGACATCAGGTACGCTACCTCAAACAATTTCATGCACCGTGTTATGTATCCGCAAGCGCGTGCATTTGCACGTTTGCCTGTAGTAATGGCATTAAAGGATGTTGAGACTGATCTTAGAACACGCGGACTCGGCATTAAGATCTACGATGCGTACCGGCCATATTCTATAACCGTTAAGTTTTATGAAGAAGCGCTGGATACTAACTTTGTCGCCGATCCGCGCCGCGGCTCGAAACATAACCGTGGTTGCGCCATAGATATGGGACTAATTGATCTTAAAACCGGAAAAGACATCCCTTTACCTACCGGCTTTGACAGCTTTAGCAAAAAAGCAGCCGCAGATTACCAAGACTTACCTAAAGATGCAATTGCTAACCGTGAAATGTTGAAAAGTGTAATGGCCGCACACGGGTTCCACGTAATTGCAACAGAATGGTGGCATTACGACTTTAATGGCTGGGCAAATTACCCATTGCTAGATGTCCCGTTTTCTGCAATTCACTAACTTAATATTTAAGCAAACATTTTTCTTATTATGACCTTGATATAAGTGTTAACATCACTTTATTAAACAGGTAATAATGAAACTGAGTAAGGCTTATTTAAAAGAATTATGGAAAGTAATAATGGCCACTTTTATGGGCTTTATTAATGATAATGGCTTAAAATTAAGTGCTTCATTAGCTTATTATACCATTTTTTCCATAGCACCGCTGCTTATTCTAATTATCTCGCTGGCGAGTTTATTCTTTAGCCAGGATGCAGCTACCAACCGTCTTTATCCGCAGATAGCGCATTACATTGGTTCGCAGCCAGCTATGCAGGTGCAGGATATCTTAAAGAATCTTTCATTATCAGGCAAGTCTACCAGCGCTGCCATCATTAGTGTAATAACTTTATTAATTGGCGCAAGTAGCATTTTCTTAGAAATACAGGATTCACTGAACATCATCTGGCGTGTTAAAGCAAAGCCTAAGAAAAGCTGGCTGCGCCTGATACAAAACCGTTTTTTATCCTTTTCATTGATCATTAGTCTTGGTTTTTTGCTCTTAGCCTCGCTGATTGTAAACCTGGTACTGAGTGCCATTGGTAATTGGATTGAACACTTTATGCATGCAGTAACAAGCTTACTGCTGAAGGGAATAAACCTGTTTGTAACCTTTATAATTATATCAACACTTTTTGGCATCATCTTTAAATTTTTGCCCGATGTAAAGATAAAATGGAAGGATGTTAAAAGCGGCTCGTTCTTTACAGCCATTTTATTTATGTTGGGGCAGTACGCCATCAGCCTTTATATAGAATACACAGCGAAAAATTCCGCTTATGGCGCAGCTGGTTCTATCTTAATTGTAATGGTTTGGATCTATTACACCGCAGCTATATTGTACATTGGTGCAGAGTTTACCCAGGTTTATGCCGAGGCAGTAGGCAGCCGCATTGAACCGGCAGAATACGCGGTATCAATTCAGCAAACAGAAGTGGAGCGGGAGGTATCGCATTTACCTCCGCAAAACCCGGAGTTAAGCGGTAATTTAAAAAAGCCTGATCCGGGTGATGCAGATTCCAATAGCTCAGCAAAGTAAGGTTATCGAACTCATTAGGGTTTAATCATATAATTTTCTTTTTGCGACAAGTAGTTTGTTGATGATATTGGCGTCATAAAAACATCCGGTTTCATTAAAATCATTTTGCTGATAACCACATTTTTATGTTTCGTACTTACTGAATATAACTGCTTAAGGAATACGTTTTCTACAAACTTTGGGCTTTTATGAATCCGTTTGCAAATCGGCTTGTTAAAGAACGCGAGTGACGCACTTCCCCAAATCCACAAGAAACAAATCTTCTTTGAGTAGGCAGCGCGCCATGTATGCATAAGGGAATCCGATGATTGCAATGCGCAAGGCATGGTGATATGTATTACCTATAAAACATAATCTATGGGGGTATTTTTATCAATTTGCGGCTTTTAACAAATTCGTTTAGGACTCAGCGTATCGAATGCCAACGAAGTAGCTTACTCTCTTATCCTTTTACGGATCAAATACCGGCAACATTTATTAGGTTTAAAAGATCTGCACTCAGCAGGTGCGCGGCCTGAACGGGATTTTGGTTACCTGGGGGGAGTATGTAAAGATTAGCGGAAGTGTTATAAAACAGCAAACCCCTCATCTATTGGATGAAGGGTTATGGAGCTGATAAGATTTGGCGCCGACCTACTCTCCCACGT
>CAXSZR010000006.1:0-210232 GCA_964242385.1 uncultured Mucilaginibacter sp. | reverse complement strand
CCAGTGTTTTGTTTGTCAGCATTTAAATCGCCGCTACCAGTGTTTTGTTTGTCAGCATTTAAATCGCCGCTGCCAGTGTTTTGTTTGTCAGCATTTAAGTCGCCGCTGCCGGTGTTTTGTTTGTCAGCATTTAAATCGCCGCTGCCAGTGTTTTGTTTGTCGTTGATCTCAGTTTTAGCCGCTGTTTTAAGGGTTTGAGCTTGAGATGAAGTAGTAAATGCTGTAGCACTTAAAACTATTATTGAAGATAAGAATAACTTTTTCATAGCAATATTAAATAATTTGTTGTTATATAATTTTTTTAACTGTGGTTACGTTTTAATAAATTGATATAAAAGAAATTCCTTATAACCTTTTTGAATGCATCACGTATAAATGCTAACATGAGGTGGAATTTCACAACGAAATGATTTGACGTTGATGAAAAGAGGAATGGAGTGATCCAGCCCAACCAGATGTTTATGCTATTTTAACTGCGAAGTCAAAAAAGTATAAATGAACACCTTAGAACGCTAAAAAACTGTTTGAACTAAATCCCCGGAATTGAGTTTTGAATAAGAATTACGCAAAAACGATCAGGGCATTATGATGCCGATTGCAAGCGTTTCTTTAAACTTAACTTGAAGTGGTCGTCCAATAATTTATCGATAACAAAACTAAGTAGTTATTATTTATAAAGCAAATAAATATTAAAATTAATTATAAGTGCTGATTTGTTGTTTATTTTACTTAAAATCTGACAACTTTTATTATAATTGAACGTAAAAACGCCCTAATGAGAAGATATTTTACTTACTTATTATTTTTGATGCTCGCACTGTCGGTCTTTACGTGTAGCTATGCCGACGGCGTTAACATTGATAGTAACACGGTAATTAAATTAAATAAACAGGGTTTTGGTGTCCGGCTTACAAATCCTAACCAAACTATTGCCAACGGCAACAAGGCACTTTCTATATCACAAAAAATCAATTATAAAGGGGGTATAGCCGAATCTTACCGTGTTATGGGCATCGGCTATTATTACCTTAACCAATCTGTTAAAGCTGTAGACAGCTATCTGAATGCACTGAATTATTTCCGCCAAATAGGCGATCTCAAAGGGCAGGGCAAAGTATATAATAACATTGGTAACCTTTACCGTAATGATGATTATGATCTTTCTTTAGAGTTTTTTAATAAAGCATTGACCATAGCTCAGCGTTTTAAGGATAAACAGCTAATGGCCAATATTTATCTTAACGTAGGTACCGTTTACTATCATAAAGAAAGTTTTTACCAGGCTTTAAACTATTACAATAAAAGTAACGAGATTTTTAGTGCATTAAAAGATACCACCAACCTGGTGCAGTGTATGGAAAACAAAGGCGTTATTTATTTTAACTTAAAACAGTTGGATAAGGCTGAAAATTTGTTATTAAGCGCCAATAAGGAAGCCAAACAGTTGGACTTAAACGAAGCTGTTGCCAGTATCAATCTTACCCTTGCGGAACTATACATTTCACAAAACAAATTTACCGAAGCCGAAAAGATCATTGAAGAAGGTGTAATCTTTGCCCAGCTAATAAAAAGCGACAAAATTTTAAGAGACTTTAAGTATACCAGCTATCAGCTTGAACAAAAACGTAAAAACTTTGCGGTGGCTTTACAATACCTTAAAGAAATTTATCATGCGGATAGTGCCATGTACAAACAGGGTACATCTACACAGATAAATTTAATGCGCGAGCAGGTTACCCAACAGGAACGCCAGCGCGAAAATGAAATGCTGATTCAACGCCAGCAATATGATCGTGTAAAGTTTTGGGGAGTAGTTGTGCTTGCCGGCCTGTTACTTGGCCTTGTAGGTGTGCTTGTAAGTAATGTTAAACGTAAAGCGCAAACCAATCTGCAGCTTACTGCCCTTAATGCAGAAGTATCGAGGCAAAAAGATAACCTTGATCGTATTAATCATCACCTTGAAGAAATCATAGACGAAAGAACAAAGGATCTGCAGGTTAAGAATAAAAAGCTTTCAGAATATTCATCATACCTGTCTCATCAGATACGCGGGCCTATTGCCACTTTAAAAGGTTTAATGAACCTGGAAAAAGAAGGCCTTGTAGACCAGGAAGAATGTATAAAAATGATGAATAAATGCGTAGGGGAAATTGACGACCGCATTATTGAGATGAGCGATATGCTGCACGATCCACGACGAGTTGGATTTTAATTATCCGGTAATCAAGATAAATCTTTCTGAAGATCCAGTAGAGCTTTTTACTTGTATGGCAATGTAGAATGAATCTGCGCTTCCATCAAGCCTAAATAAAGGCAATACCAGGCAATCATATGCAACACTAATAGTTTGCGGTGTTTATTATAACCTTTAGTTTCAAAAGCAAGCGTTTCACTACCCGCCGTTACAAAATACCTCACCTCGCCTTTGCTGGGCGTAAATCTCGATTTTAAAAGATCTACAGCTTTGACTTTGAGCTTGCTACCCGGGTCGTGAATAACGTTATCCTGCGGTGTGTTTTGGTTTGAAATTGTAATTAAATAGTTTGACATTGGTAGTAAATGATTGCATTTAAATAATTACAATATTTACTCCAAATTGAAACGTAATCTGCCTCTCAGAAAATATTTTTTAATCTTAAGCTAATCCGTTTGTATCTCTTTTAGACAAGGCAAAAAAATACACCGCAAATGCATGATAATCATTACACGGTGTAATTTTTATTATACAGCTATTAGAAAATTATATAGCTACTGATGTTTTGTTCCTTAGTTCTTCGTAAAGTAAGATCACTTTGCGTTGAAGGTTTGCAATCTCTGCTTCGCGCTCAATAATTTTCTTTTGCGCAATGCTAAGTGTGGAAACCTGTGGTTCAACTTCTTCAGCATCCAGCGCCAAAAGATTAATCACGTTAACTTCGTAGATGTTGGCAATTTGTTCAAGGCGGGAAAGGTTGATGTCTGTTACGCCTGTTTCAATTTTTGAGAACGCAGGAATGGAGATTCCTAAACGGTTAGCCACATCTTCCTGGCTCCAGCCACGCTGATGACGGATGGTACGAATGTTTTTACCAACTGTTTTGTTGGTTTTCTTTTTTAAGTTTTCGTTCATAAGGTTGTCTTCAATAGTTTGTTCAAAGTAATAAAGGGATACAACACTTGTCCAAATTGCATGCCATATTAATTAATGGGCAAATAGCGTTGCTAATGGATTAATAAATGTCTTAAGAAAAAATAAGGGGAATTTACTCCACACTTTTTGGGTAAAATTCTTGTTACAATTGGACAATCCTCAATTTTGCAAACTTTAAAAGAAGTTGTTTTTGACCAATTTCTTTAAAGAAAATAGTGGCTTTAACATCGGGTTTATTGCCCTCCAGGTTTATCACTTTGCCATATCCAAAGCGTTCATGCTCTACTTCCATTCCTACCTGTAGTTTAGAAGTATCGGAAGGGGCGAAGTTAGCCGACGGAACGTGTGCCTTTGCTAAAATAGCTGTGGTTTTCACAGTAGCCTGTGTAGGAGCTTTCGGTTTGGAAAACGTATCATTTTTGCTGCTCCATGCGCTTCTTTCGTCATTGAAAGATGAACTGCCTGATGCAGGGCGCGCAGAAAAATCAAGTTCCAGATAACGGGCATCTATTTCATCTAAAAACCGGCTTGGTTCGCAGTTTATAAGTGTACCAAATTTAAACCGGGAAGTTGCGTAGCTTAATGTGAGTTTATTTTCGGCTCGGGTAGTAGCAACGTAAAAAAGCCTTCTTTCTTCTTCCAGGTCGCTGCGTGCGTTTAACGACATTTGAGACGGGAAAAGATTTTCTTCCAGACCAACCACGTAAACCTGCGGAAACTCTAACCCTTTTGAAGAGTGAATGGTCATTAAGGACACCGTATCAGCGTTAGGGTCGTTGTCCTTATCATCATTTGTTAATAAGGCAACATCCTGCATAAACACATCCAGTCCTTTTTCCTCGATGTCTTCCCTTTCAGAAAATTCCTTAATACCGTTCAGTAATTCCTGTATGTTTTCGTAGCGGTTAAGCCCTTCTACAGATTTATCTTCATACAGGTCTTTTAACAAGCCGGAATGCTGAGCAATATGAAGTGCAGCCTCATACGCCGATTGATTTTTGGTGATAACCTGGAAGCTTTGGATCATAGTAGAAAATACCGCCACAGCACCCGAGGAGCGCCCGTCCAGGTAGCGGGATGGTTCTACAATCACTTCCCACGGGGTGATCTTATGCTGATCTGCGCTTACAATAATCCTGTCTATAGTTGTATCGCCAATACCCCGCCGCGGATAGTTAATCACCCTTTTTAAGGCTTCCTCGTCGTTAGGATTAAAGGTGAGCCTAAAGTACGCGATCAAATCTTTTATCTCTTTGCGCTGATAAAAGGATAGTCCACCATAAATTTTATAAGGAGTGCCTAATTTGCGTAAGGCCTCCTCCATAGAACGAGATTGTGCGTTGGTACGGTACAGTATGGCAAAGTCATGCCATTTAAGCCCTTTGGTACTCCGTTCCTGCATAATGGCTTCTGCTACCATTTTGCCTTCTTCGTTATCACTAAAGGCACGCATTACCTTTATCTTGTCGCCATTTTCTTTTTCAGAGAAAACATTCTTTTTTAGCTGCTCTTTATTGTTAGCTATAATGCTATTGGCAACGTTTACAATATTTTGTGTAGAGCGATAGTTTTGTTCCAGCTTAAAGATTTTCAGATCGGGATAATCCTTCTCGAAATTCAAAATGTTTTGAATGTTGGCACCCCTAAAAGCATAGATACTTTGTGCATCATCACCCACCACGCAAATATTTTCATTTACTGCGGCGAGCCTTTTAACAATCAGGTATTGTGAAAAGTTGGTATCCTGATATTCATCCACCATTAAAAACCTGAATTTATGCTGATATTTATTCAGCACATCCGGGTTGTTTTTTAACAGTTCATTGGTTTTGAAAAGCAAATCGTCAAAATCCATGGCACCTGCCCTGTAGCAGCGTGTAGCATAGTTTTGATAAATAACACCAAGCTGCCCCCGGCCGGATGAAAAGTCATCTGCCTGGATCTGTTCATTCTGTTGATATTCCTGCCATGATATAAGATTATTTTTGGCAGCCGAGATACGGTTATGAACAAAGTTTGGATTATAGAGCTTATCGTCAAGGTTCATTTCTTTCAAAATGGCCCTTAAAACGCTTTTGCTATCGTCTGTATCATAAATGGTAAAATTACTTGGATAACCTAATTTGTCGGCTTCAACACGTAACAATTTCGCGAAAACCGAGTGGAAGGTACCCATCCAGATGTTCTTGGCATCGGGGCCAACCAGGTTTGTGATACGCTCGCGCATCTCGCGGGCAGCCTTATTGGTGAAGGTTAAGACAAGTATGTTAAAAGAGTCGACACCGTTGCGTATCAGGTGTGCAACACGGTATGTAATTACCCTTGTTTTACCCGATCCTGCACCGGCAATGATCATTACCGGGCCTTTTATCTGCTGTACAGCTGCTTTTTGTTCGGGATTTAACCCTTGTAAGTAATCCAAAATCTTCTCCTCTTTTTCTCAGCGCGAAATTAGCGTTTTGAGCCGAAAGCCGGAAGTGATGTTTAGATTAATGACAGCTTATCTTAATATCTTAATTATGAGAAGCCAAATAAATGCTTTTTGTTATTTATGAGGATTTATCAATTCTAAAGATTCAATTTTAGCAAAATCAGAGACGTTTCTTGTTATTAACGGTAATTTATAGTTCATTGCCGTAGCCGCAATAATTGCATCAGGAAGTTTGATCTTATATTTTTTTCTTAAGGATATTGTTTCTGCTGCAATGTCAAAAGTAATGGGATGGATTGTTACAATCTTGGTAAAACCACTTAATTTTCTATCTTCCTCAGGCGTGGTTTTATTACTTGAAAATAATTCTATAAAAGTTATAATTGAAATAGATGGCTCTGAATTGGTTACAATATCTCTTCCATAGTCTGGCAGTTTGCCATTAAAGAAATCGATGATGGCATTTGAATCAATTAAATATTTTCTTTCCATTCGCTACGGCCTTTTTCAAGGTGATCCCTAAGTTCTTTTGCGGTACTGTCAGATATAATGTTCCAAAAATTACCCATGGTGGGTTTGCCTGTAGTGTTTTCAGTCAATTCATCTAATGGTAACAAGGTAATCTCTATTTCCTTGCCTACATACTCTTTAGGTATATCAAGCTCAATATGAGTGTCCTGAGGTGTTACAATTGTTCTTACCATAGTAGCAAAAATATGAAATTAAAACGTAATTCAATTTTGTTAGATAACAGGCGAAAGCAGATATGAAAAGTCTATTCAAGAAAAAGGCCCGCCTTTTTCAAAGCGGACCTTCCTAATTATTTTTAAAATTTATTTGTTGTTCCAAACATTGTTATTGCGGTCAACATCCGGTAATTGATGATCGGGGTCGAGCTCTATTGATTGGATAGCGGAGGTTGATGGATAAGCAAACGTCCACACGCCGCTGCGCTGCCATATGTTTACCGGCAGGTTGATGGTTTCTGTTTTTCCGTTTGCCTGGGTAATTTTCAACACTACGGGCATTGCCATTTTTTCCTTGTTCACCAGAGTTATAAGGGCGCCGTTTGCGGCATCATCCTTTACATACTTAACACCTTGAATACTTTGGTCAAGTTTCCAGGTTGTAAAAAACCATGGCTTAAAGAACCAATTCAGATCTTCGCCCGATGCATCGTTCATCGCACGGAAAAAATCGTAAGGAAGCGGGTGTTTCAAGGCCCAATGTTTAATGTATTCATGAAATGCGTAATCAAAACGCTCAGGGCCAAGCACTACATTGCGCAACATATCAAGGCCAAGTGCAGTTTTAGTATAATACTGCCCGTAATCATTTATAGCTTCTGGCGCAACCATTAAAGGATCTTTAGCGCGGGTCATCATGCGCGCAATCTGATTGGCAGGCCTTGATTTAGCATTGTAATACTCGCCGTTGTTAAACATCTGGGTAGAGTATTCATTTATAAAGGTATTGAAACCTTCGTCCATCCACATGTATTTGCGCTCGTTTGATCCTACTATCATAGGGAACCAGTTGTGGCCTATTTCATGTGTTATATCTCCCCATAAGCTTCCATTTTTTAAGTTGCTCAGGCAGAATATAATACCCGGATACTCCATACCCAGGGCTACGCCAGATACGCTTACGGCAGAGTTCCATGGGTATTCGTAATATTCTTTCGAGTAAATTTCCATGCTGTTTTTCAGGTACTCCGTAGAGCGGCTCCATGAATCGTTACCAGAACTTTCAACAGGATAGGCGCTCATGGCAATACCTTTGCGGCCCGATGGAAAATTAACTTTAGCACCATCCCATATAAAGGCAGTTGACGCCGCCCATGATACATCGCGGGTATTTAACATTTTAAAATGCCAGGTAAGGTTTCCTTTAAAAGGATGCGTTGCAGCCTGGCCAACTTCTTCCGGTTTAACAATCATTACCGTTTTGTCGCTGTTTCTGGCTTCTGCCATGCGGGTTTGCTGGGCGGGTGAAAGTACCTGGGCGCCGTTTTCTAGGTCGCCGGATCCAACAACGGTCATATTAGCAGGGGCAGTGATATAATAGTCGTAATCACCATAATCACAATAAAACTCGCCTAAACCCATGTATGGTAAGGTATTCCATCCTTCTACGTCGTCATAAACACACATGCGGGGATACCACTGTGCAATTTCGTAAACATAACCTTGCTTAAATTTCTTACGGCCCATACGGTCGGCGCCATAAAATGGTATAGAAAAGCTGTAATTAACTTTAACCTGTATCTTTTCGCCTTTTGGCCCCATTGGTGTGTTTAAGCGTACCTGCATACGTGCATCGGTGATTACTGGGTCAACCTTATAAGTTTGCCCTTTGTAGGTCACCGAAACCGATTCTACATGATATCCGCCTCTGCTAAATCCCTTTACATCAAAACGGTCGCCTTCAACCGGCGTTGTTTTTGCACCGCGCGAATCTGGTTTAAAAAGGTTCTGATCTAATTGCAGCCATAAGTAATCTAAATTATCAGGGCTATTGTTGGTATAAGTTATGGTTACTTCGCCGGTTATGGTAGTATCCTGCGCAGCTTCATTCAGACTTGCTTTTATAAGATAGTCGGCGCGGTTTTGCCAGTAGTGCTGGCCGGGTTGCCCGTTTGCAGAGCGCGTATCGCCGGTAGTTACCGGCCAAGGAGTAGAATCAAAAACCTCCAGGTGGTTGTATTTGATCGAGTCGGTTGGAGTTTGTGCCCTGGCGCTTAATGCTGTAAAAAGCAATAAACCAGCAGCACTTAACAAATTGTTTAAATTAAGTCGGTGCATTTTAATAATGATAAATTCGGGCCAAATTAGTCAAATAAAATATGAATTTGATAATTTTAAGGAGCTTAATACAATCCTTAATGATGTATTGGCTTAACAGAAGAGCACTGATGTTTTGTTTTTTATAAAACATTTGCTCTTTAAAATTGATTTAACTTAAATTGGGTTAAATGTTGCACTTTAGCCGGTAAATTACATCCGCTTATGAATAGCCTGGCAAACTCTACATCTCCATACCTGCTGCAGCATGCCAATAACCCGGTAAGCTGGTATCCATGGGGTGCAGAAGCGCTGCAAAAAGCCAGGGACGAGAACAAGCTTATTTTAGTAAGTATAGGTTACTCTGCCTGTCACTGGTGCCATGTAATGGAACACGAAAGCTTTGAGGACGAACAGGTTGCTGCCGTGATGAACGAGTATTTTATTTGCATCAAGGTTGACAGGGAAGAACGGCCCGACGTGGATCAGATCTATATGAGCGCCGTGCAGCTTATGACCGGTAGAGGGGGCTGGCCGTTAAATTGCATTTGCCTTCCCGATCAGCGCCCGGTTTACGGCGGTACTTATTTCAGAAAGAACGATTGGGTAAGCCTGCTTTTTAACCTGGCCGATTTTTACAAACAAAAACCCGCCGAAGCGGAAGAATATGCCATAAAGCTTACCGAGGGGATACAGCAATATGAATCTGTTGTATTAGTTGAGCAACAGCCTGATTATACAAAAGCCGATTTGCAGCTGATAGTAGAGAACTGGAAAAAATATTTCGATAGTGATGAAGGCGGCCTTGGCGCAGCGCCGAAATTTCCCATGCCTAATAACTGGCTAAGTTTGATGCGTTACGCTCACTTAATGAAAGACGATGCCGTTGCACAAGCCGTACAGCTTACGCTTAAAAAAATGGCCTATGGTGGTATTTATGATCATATAGGAGGAGGCTTTGCCCGCTATTCTGTAGATGGATACTGGCACGTTCCGCATTTTGAGAAAATGCTTTATGATAATGCCCAGCTTTTGGTCTTATACGCAGAAGCGTTTACCTGGAAGCCCGACGAGTTATATAAAAAAGTGGCAGCCGAGATCATCACTTTTACGCTTCGCGAACTTACATCGCCTGAGTGTGGTTTTTATTCGGCGCTTGATGCTGATAGCGAGGGTGAGGAGGGGAAATTTTACGTATTTACCAAAACGCAGATAGAAGAAATTCTTGGCGAGGAAGCGGATCTTTTTTGCATTTACTATAACATAACCGACGATGGTAACTGGGAAGAAGAGCATACCAATGTCTTATTCAGAAAAGAGACCGATCAGGATCTTGCCGCTGCGGTAGGCTTAACAGTGGCCGATTTGTTAACAAAAATTGAACAAGCCCGCCAAAAAGTTTTCGAAGCACGAAGCAAACGTGTAAGGCCGGGTCTTGATTACAAGATACTGGCATCATGGAACGGCTTGATGTTAAAAGGCATCTGCGAAGCTTATCGCGCGTTTAACAATGCTGAATACCTTGACGTGGCTATAAAGAATGCTGATTTCATTTTAAGCAACCTGTCGAATGAAGAAGGAAGGTTAAAACGGGTTTATGCAAAGGGCAAAGCAGAACAGATTACTGCTTTTCTGGATGATTATGCCAACGTTATTGACGGACTAATTGCCTTGTATGAGGTTACGTTTGACGAGCAGTGGCTGGCGCAGGCTAAGTCGCTTGCAGACGAAGCCATTGAACATTATTACGACGAGGAAAAGGGCGCTTTCATGTTTACTGCCAATGATGAACCAGGTTTAATTGCCCGTAAATCTGAAATTATGGATAGCGTGATACCGGCATCAAACTCGGTAATGGCACGCAGCCTGAAAAAACTGGGGCAGCTTTTTGATAAGGATGAATACCTGGAGGTATCGGCCCAGTTGTTGAGAAATATAATGGGCCAGATAGCCAATTATCCTTCTGCTTATTCAAACTGGATCATGTTATTGCAGGAAGAGATTTTTGGTATTTACGAAGTGGCAATTACAGGCGATGCTTACGAGAGCAGGCGAACAGAACTGGAGAAAACATATATCCCCAATAAAGTAATGTTGGGTGGAAAAAGGGGAAGCTTACCCTTATTACAAAACCGGTTTAGTGAACAAACGCAAATATTTGTTTGCAAAGACAGAACTTGCGGCTTACCGGTAAGGACAGTAAGCGAAGCATTAGAACAGATAAACTAACAATCACCCTATGGAGTGACAGGGGTAAAAATAAATCACTTTAAAAACCAAAACAGCAACAAATGAAAATTCAACCACAACACGTAGTGTCATTAACATATGATCTGTACGTTGATCGCGATGGAACAGAAGAACTGCAGGAAAGTGCAACCGAAGAACAACCGCTTACCTTTTTATTCGGCGCAGGGCAAATGCTGCCAAAGTTCGAAGAAAATTTGAGCGAACTATCTACCGGCGACTCTTATGAGTTCCGCTTATCTGCTGAAGATGCTTACGGTGAGTATGACGAAGAAGCAGTAGCCAATTTGCCAAAGGAAATGTTTGCAGGAACAGATGTGCCTGAAATTGGCAGCATCTTACCATTACAGGATAATAATGGTAATCGTTTTCAGGGCCAGGTTGTTTCTGTAGCCGAGGATGCGGTTATAGTTGATCTTAACCACCCTATGGCTGGCCAGGAATTGCATTTTAAAGGCAATATTTTAAACGTTCGCCCGGCAACTCCTGAAGAATTATCTCACGGTCACGCTCACGGAGCCGACGGTCACCACGCTCACTAAATATATAAAGCCCGCATTGCCTGTGCTTAATAGGCAATGCGGTGCTGTAAACTCACTTACATCTGCACCTCTTTTATGTCATTCTCTTATAACCAGGACTTGCTTGAAAACGGTAAATCTTACACCGAATACCGGCAAGGTTTAAACCAGGCGATCTTATTACCACCGGCCAATGAAGCGGCCGAAAAGCTGAATCATTTTACCAGGAAAAATGTAGTGCTGATGGACAGGTACGATCATAGCTACAAGGTAAATGGCATGCTTGCAAAGGCAGTGGAGAATGCACCAAAAACAACGTGGATTATTATAGCCGAAGGCTGGTGCGGAGATGCCGCTTTTAACGTTCCGCTCATGGTTGCCTTAGAAAAGCTGAATCCCGAAAAAGTAAATCTGAAATTTTACCATCGCGATAGTAACCCTGACCTGATAGACGCTAACCTTACAGATGGCGGCAGATCGATACCCAAGGTTGTAATGCTGAACAACGAGTTTGAAGTGGTTGGTAACTGGGGTCCCCGGCCCCAGGGCCTGCAGGCGCTGATGAAAGAGTGGAAGAGCGAAGGGCTGCAGCTTAAAGATATTATCCCGAAAGTACATGAGTGGTATGACAACGATGCAACCGATTCGCTGCAACAGGAATTGACAGCCATTGTAAAAAATTATTCCGGGAATTGATTTGAAATAAAAGTTTAACTCTGTAATTTTTTAATACATCTATAACAAATGACAAATCACCAGTTTAATACCGTAAAAGTGTCTGACGGCACTGAGATAGACCTTTATACCGCATTTCCGGAAGGCGATGGAAAGTTTCCTGGCTTAATTGTGATACAGGAGGCCTTTGGAGTAAATCAGCATATTCAAAACGTTTGCGAACGGTTTTGCAAGAAAGGTTATGCAGTTGTATCGCCCGATCTTTTCCATCGTACGGCGAAAAGATTTATAGGCTCTTATGATGATTTTCAGTCTGTAATGCCGCATTATCAGGCACTAAATAACAAGGGGCTTACCGCCGATCTTCAAGCATCTTTCGATTTTTTGCGGCAGCAGGATAAGGTATCTAAAGAAAAGATTGGCAGCGTAGGGTATTGCCTGGGCGGTAAAGTATCTTTTCTGGCTAATGCAAAACTGCCTTTATCTGCAGCAGTATCTTATTACGGTGGGTCTGTAGAGCAGCTTGCTGACGAAGCTGTTAATTTAAGCGCCGACCACCTTTTCTTTTGGGGAGGTAAGGACACGCATATTACCCCGGATAAAATTGAGATCATCATCAACGCGGTAAAAGATGCCGGAAAGAAATATACAACAGTTACCATTGCTGATGCAGAACATGGCTTTAGCTGCAATGAAAGGCCGAGTTATAACAAAAATGCTTCGGAAGAATCCTGGGCGCATATGCTTTCATTTTTTGCAAACAGACTGAAATGATGATGTAGTTTATGTGACGACTCTAATATTCGAACATTTAATTACAACCGTTAGTACTTATACACCAGTAATAATGAATAGTGTGTGTACATAAGGCTCTTTCTTTTATTTACGGAAAGGGTCTTACTGATTTTATCACATTTCTTTATCTACGTAAACTTCATAAGATTTGGACGATGTGAAATCCCAATTCCCATCTTTTAGAGCGCATGTTGTAAAAGATATAAAAGGCCCATCTAATACAAGGTGTTTTCTTGCGTAAATTGAATAGTTAGCAGTGTCGGCTGTTATAATCGTTTTTTTAACGTTAAGTGATAAATTATTTATCACGTCAGAAGCATCTGTTTTTATATCAAGAATGTACTTCCTGCGTTTAGAATATTTCAGCCGATATTTGCAGCCTTGAATTCCATCGTAAATTACTTTCATAGATTCGCCTGTTTCCGGCCAATAATAATCAATAATATAAATTTTGCTCTCCTCAAGGATATTAAGGCCATTTTCAGATTCAAATTTGTTTAATGTTTGCCTTAAGCGATTCATGTCGATATGTATTCTCTTTTTAATAGAGTCAGTTATATTTTTATGGTTTTGTAAAAGATGTAACGAATAATCATGATAGAAGTCTTGTGCATTTGTTTGTATAGCTAGAAAAAACGGAAAGACCATTATAAAAACTACTCTTAAAAGTTTACAATTCATTTTTTGAAGTTAGCGGTATTTTATATTTTAATAAATTTTTTTTAACAGCTTACATCTCTGAAAATTTAAATTAATTTCGTTTCCAATAAGGGCTCACTTATAAACCATTCCCTTACAACGAAGCAAATTTTCTATGTTACTATTAGGTATTGATATTGGCACATCTTCTATTAAGGTATCGGTAGTTGATGCAGCTTTACAAAAAACCATAGCTTCGGCACAATACCCCGAGCAGGAGTCGCCTATTTTAACACCACAACCCGGCTGGGCAGAGCAATCGCCAGATATGTGGTGGCAGAACAGCCAGGCAGCGATAGAGATCTGCAATAACACCGGCCTTTATAACCCGGCGGATATAGCCGCAATTGGCATTGCATATCAAATGCACGGGCTTGTGCTGGTTGATAAAGACCAGCATGCCTTACGCAATAGCATTATCTGGTGCGACAGTCGCGCCGTATCAATCGGCGATAAAGCTTTCGAAGCCATTGGGCCGGGAAAATGTTTATCCAGCTTATTGAATTCGCCCGGAAATTTTACGGCGTCAAAACTTGCCTGGGTTAAAGAGAACGAACCGCATGTATACGAGCAGATAGATAAGATCATGCTGCCCGGCGACTTCATTGCCATGAAGTTAACCGGAGAGATCACCACCTCGGTTTCCGCATTATCCGAAGGTGTTTTCTTTGATTTTAAAGCCGGAACCATATCCGCTGATGTAATTCAATACTTTGATTTTGACAGCAAGTTTTTCCCGCCGGTGCACCCTGTTTTTTCTGAACATGGTAGCTTACTTGCGTCCGTTGCCAGCAAACTGAAACTGAAAGCCGGTATCCCTGTATCTTACAAGTCGGGCGATCAGCCTAATAATGCATTATCTTTAAATGTGTTAAAACCCGGCGAGGTTGCGGCAACTGCCGGAACATCGGGTGTTATTTATGGGGTGAGTGATCAGCTCACATACGATCCACAGTCGCGTGTAAATACCTTTGCCCACGTAAATTACACCGATTCGCAAAAAAGATTAGGCGTGCTGCTTTGCATAAACGGTGTTGGCAGCATTTACCGCTGGCTTAAAAATTTATTGGGCCCCAGCGAAAATTACTTGCAGATGAACAGCAGCGCAGCCAAAGCGCCGCAGGGCAGCGACGGTTTGCTGGTACTGCCCTTTGGCAATGGCGCGGAACGCATGCTTAACAATAAATTTACCGGTGCGCAGTTTTTAAACATCGACCTTAACATTCATACTCAAGCACATATGATACGCGCCGTGCAGGAAGGTGTTGCTTTTGCATTTCGCTATGGTTTAGATATTATGCGCGAAAACGGAATGAACCCTGCCGTTATCCGCGCCGGGAGAAATAACCTTTTTTTAAGCGACCTGTTTACACAAACATTTGTAAACATTACCGAGGTGCCGGTAGAGTTATATAAAAACGACGGCAGCGTAGGTGCAGCTATTGGATCGGGTATCGGTGCCGGTATTTTTTCAGATGCGCAGGAAGCCTTTAAGCATACACACCCGGTGCAGATTGTAGAACCCGAAGGCCATTACCTGGAAACTGTTTATCAGCAATGGAAGGATATTTTAAACAGGCAATTGAGCGTGCTTAACTGATGTAAAATTGTCTATCATATAAATATTTAAACACAATGTTTTCATTCAATAATTAACCTATGAATATTATAACCGGAGAAAAGGAATTTTTTAAAGGCATTGGCCAGGTAAAATACGAAGGTACCGAATCAGATAATCCATTGGCGTTTCGCTGGTATGACGAGAACAGACTGGTTGCCGGTAAAGCCATGAAAGATCATCTTCGCTTTGCCTGCGCTTACTGGCACTCGTTCTGCGGCAATGGCGGCGATCCCTTTGGCGAGCCTACCCACTTGTTTCCATGGAGCGTTAAGGATGATGCCGTTGAGCGTGCAAAAGATAAAATGGATGCAGCTTTTGAATTTATCACCAAAATGAACCTGCATTATTACTGCTTTCACGATGTGGATGTGGTTGATTATACTACCGACGTGAATGAGAACGACAGGCGTTTACAGGCACTTGTTGAATACGCAAAGCAGAAGCAGGCCGAAAGCGGCGTAAAGCTGCTTTGGGGCACCTCAAACCTGTTCTCTAACCGCAGGTACATGAACGGCGCCGCTACCAATCCAGATTTTCATGTGCTTAGCCATGCAGCTGCGCAGGTAAAAGCTGCTTTAGATGCAACTATTGCGTTAGGTGGCGAGAACTACGTATTCTGGGGTGGCCGCGAAGGATATATGTCCTTGCTAAACACGAACATGAAACGCGAGCAGGAACACCTGGCCCGTTTTTTACATACCGCTAAAGATTACGCACGCAAACAAGGTTTTAAAGGCACTTTCTTTATAGAGCCTAAGCCATGCGAGCCCACCAAGCATCAATATGATTATGACGCTGCAACAGTGTTGGGCTTTTTGCAGAAATATGACCTGTTAAATGACTTTAAACTTAACCTGGAAGTTAATCACGCCACTCTTGCAGGGCACACCTTTCAGCATGAATTGCAGGTGGCTGCCGATGCCGGCTTGTTAGGTTCTATGGATGCTAACCGCGGCGATTATCAGAACGGCTGGGATACCGACCAGTTCCCGAATGACATTAACGAGGTTACTGAAATTATGATGATAGTGCTGGAAGCCGGAGGTTTTCAGGGAGGAGGCATTAACTTTGATGCTAAGATCCGCAGAAATTCTACAGACCCAGCCGACTTGTTTTATGCGCATATAGGCGGTATGGACACTTTTGCAAGGGCATTGATCACTGCCGATAACATTCTTCAAAAATCCGATTACAAAAAGATCCGCGCAGAACGTTATGCTTCCTATGATGCCGGTAAGGGAAAGGAATTTGAAGAAGGTAAATTATCGCTGGAAGATTTGCGGGCTTTTGCCATAGAAAGCGGCGAACCGGAGGCGAAAAGCGGCAAACAGGAATATCTTGAAAATTTGATAAACCGGTATATATAATCTATATTGCTTAACCAATAATAAACCCTGATATAAACTATGAGCAGCTTATCGATTAGCGATTACCTGGTATTTCTTTTGTACTTTTTGATCGTATCCTGCTACGGGTACTGGGTATACAAGCGCAAACACAATGCCGATGCTACCTCAAAGGATTATTTCTTAGCAGAAGGTTCTCTTACCTGGTGGGCCATAGGTGCTTCGCTAATCGCTTCAAATATATCTGCCGAGCAGTTTATAGGTACCAGCGGGTCGGCTTTTAAAATGGGCCTTGCCATTTCTACTTACGAGTGGATGGCCGCCGTTACCCTTATCATCGTTGCCATATTTTTTATACCGGTATATCTTAAAAATAAGATTTTTACCATGCCGCAGTTTTTGCACGAGCGTTATAACGGTACGGTTGCAATGATCATGGCTATTTTCTGGTTGCTGCTGTACATTGTGGTGAATTTAATGTCTATACTTTACCTGGGTGCACTGGCTATCAGTAATATATCGGGGCTTAACATCCATTTATGTATTTCACTGCTGGCCATTTTTGCGGTCTTCATTACGCTGGGCGGCATGAAAGTTATTGGGTATACGGATGTTATACAGGTAGCCGTTTTAATTTTGGGCGGTTTAATGGCTACTTATCTTGCTTTAACGCTGTTAAGTGAAAAAGAAGGCACAAACGGTTTATTAAACGGCTTAAGTATTTTGACGAAGGAGGCGCCCGATCATTTCCACATGATATTTAAGCAGGACAATCCCAACTACCTCGATCTGCCGGGCCTTTCGGTTTTAATAGGAGGGATGTGGATCACTAACCTTAATTACTGGGGCTGTAATCAATATATTACGCAAAGGGCTTTAGGTGCCAACCTGCCTACTGCCCGCAGCGGTTTGCTTTTTGCAGCCGTTCTTAAATTATTAATGCCTGTTATAGTTGTTTTACCGGGTATTGCTGCTTACCTGCTTTATCAAAAAGGGATGTTTCACCAGGCTATGCTCAGTTCATCGGGTGTAATTGATCCCAACAAAGCTTATCCATCTTTATTAAATTTATTGCCTACTGGTTTAAAAGGATTATCATTTGCGGCACTAACAGCCGCTATTGTGGCATCACTTGCTGGTAAAGCCAATAGTATTGCTACTATTTTTACGCTTGATATTTACAAAAAAGCTATTAACCCAGGCGCTACAGATAAGTCTTTGGTTAACCTGGGTAAGGTTGCAGTTGCGGTTGCCATGTTTTTAGGCATTGTTTTATCAGAACTGATAGGCAAATCATTAATGGGCGAGGGTAAACAGGGTTTCCAATACATTCAGGAATATACCGGTTTTGTTTCACCGGGTATTTTCGCCATGTTCATTTTGGGTTTCTTCTGGAAAAAGGCCACCTCAAATGCGGCGCTGTTTGCCACCATTGGCGGGTTTGTTTTCTCCTGTTTCTTTAAGCTGTTGCCCCGCTTTGCTGACCTGAGCTTTTTATCGCCTTACGGATTTTCTAAACTTGCCTTGCAGGATGATAAGGTTACCAAACTTTACGAAATCCCATTCCTTGATCGTATGGGCTTTGTATTTATTATCTGTGTGATAGGTATGTATATAATTTCTACTATCGAAAATGCAAAAGGCGTAGTGGCAAAAGGCCTCGAAATTGACTCATCCATGTTTAAAACATCAAGGGGCTTTATGGCAGGTGCCGTGCTTGTTACAGGTATCGTTGCTGCTTTGTATTCAATTTTCTGGTAGGATAAAATAGTTTCTATGTTCAGCAATCTAGAACAGACATTTCGCTGGTACGGGCCGGGTAATGATCCGGTTTCGCTGGCGGCTATAAGGCAAACCGGTGCAACCGGTGTGGTAACAGCATTGCATCATATTAAAAGCGGGGAGGTCTGGAGCAGGGAGGAGATAGAAAAAAGGAAAAATATCATTGAAGCCGCCGGGCTTAGCTGGTCGGTTGTAGAAAGTGTTAACATTCACGAAAGTATTAAAACCGCAGGCCCGGCGCGCGAGGAATTTACAGACAAGTACATACAATCGCTTAAAAATTTATCGGATAGCGGCATTAAAACAGTATGCTACAACTTTATGCCAGTGCTTGACTGGACGCGTACAGATATAGATTTCCGTTTACCTAATGGCGCATCGGCATTGCGTTTCCAGGCATCGGCACTTGCAGCCTTTGATCTTTATTTGTTGGAGCGGGATGGTGCCTTTAACGATTATAACGAAGCGCAACAAAAGGAAGCCAAAAACTATCTGGATAGCCTTCCTGAAGATGATAAAAGCAAACTGCATCAGAATGTAATGGCCGGTTTGCCCGGTACAAAAGATACGCTCAGCATCAAAGAATTTAAAGCGCATTTAAATAAATACAACGGCATTGATGCCGATGTGCTCAAACAAAACCTTGCCTGGTTCTTACAGGCAATTATCCCCGAAGCAGAAAAGCTGGGTGTTAAAATGTGTATTCACCCTGACGATCCGCCTTTCCCTATATTCGGATTGCCCCGCGTGATTTCTACCGAAAAAGATCTGGATTTTGTTGTAAATGCAGCGCCTTCACCGGCTAATGGAATAACCTTTTGTACAGGTTCGTTAGGTGCGCGGCCAGATAATGATCTGCCCGCAATGATCACTCGCTTTGGCAGGCACATTCATTTTTTACACCTGCGTAATGTGCAGCGCGAAGCAGATGGGAGCTTTTACGAGGCTGACCACCTGGGCGGAAGCACCGATATGTACGAGGTGATGAAGAGCATTCTGCTGGAACAAAAGCGCCGGCACGACAGTGGCAGCGAAGAGGTTGCAATCCCAATGCGGCCCGATCATGGTCATAAATTGCTGGACGATTTCAACCACGATACTTTCCCGGGTTATTCGGCAATTGGCAGGCTAAAGGGGCTTGCGGAATTGCGGGGTTTGGAACTTGGTGTAAAAAGAAGCCTTTAAGTTCGTAACAAAGCAAACACCAAAACAGAAATTGAAATTTTCTGACAAACAATCCATTCGTTTGCTGTTATTTTGATGTAAGTACAATTGAAGATCTCCCAGATTTCATCTAAAGTAATTTCTGGCAATAACGATTGTCTTAAACTCATTAAACATTACATCTATTTATGAAAAACAAAGTATGGTTTATTACCGGTTGTTCAACCGGTTTTGGAAGAGAACTGGCTAAAGAAGTGTTATCGCAAGGTTATAAAGTGGTAGTTACTTCAAGAAAAGTTAGTGATGTACAGGATCTGTTAGACGAATTTTCTGAAACAGCATTTGCGCTGCCGCTTGACGTTACCAAGGATGATGAAATAGCTTCTGCCATTGAAAAGGCAAAGGCGCAATTTGGCCGTATAGATGTGTTGGTAAACAATGCCGGTATTGGTTATTTTGGTGCAATTGAAGAAAGTGAAGAAGATGAGGTACGCCGTATGTTCGAGATTAATTTCTGGGGACTGGCGCATGTTACTAAAGCGGTGTTGCCAATAATGCGAGCGCAACGCAGCGGCCATATCTTAAACGTGGCCTCCATTGGCGGCTTGGTTGGCTTCCCTGCTGTTGGTTTTTATAACGCTACTAAATTTGCCGTAGATGGATATTCTGAAGCTTTGTCAAAAGAAGTTGCCCCGCTTGGTATTAAGGTTACTGTTATTTGCCCAAGCGGTTTCCGTACCGACTGGGCCGGCAGATCGGCCAATAATAGCAAAATAGTAATAGACGACTATAAAGAAACTGCTGAAGCAAATAAAAACAACATAAGAGGATACAGTGGCAAGCAACCCGGTGACCCGGTTAGGGCGGCAAAAGCGATAGTTAAAGCTGTAGAGTCAGAACATCCGCCGTTGCGATTATTGCTTGGCGTTGCAGCATTAAAGGGTGGCAGAAACAAACTGGAAGTTTTGAAAAAGGATTTCGACGCATGGGAAGAAACAACAACCGGTGCCGATTTTCCTCAGGGAGAATAAATTACTGACATAGATTAAGAATCCCCTGCTTGCTAAACTTTGCAGGGGATTTTTTTTCTATTTTTAACATGCGTTACAATTATAATGGTCGGTTGTTTTATTGTAACAAAATAATTGCAAAAATTAGAGCAAATAACCGTTGAACTGCAACTTTTTAAAAAGGGATTCGTAGAAGTTGTTATATAGTTAATAAAGGCTATATAGAAAGCTTAAAAAAATGAAAAAACTGCTGATCCTTGGTTTCTTTGTTTCTATGTTCATTTTCAATGCTTCGGCACAGGCACCTATCAAAGCGAATACTGCTTTAGGCCATATTGGCGAGCAGGTTACAGTTGTAGATAGCATTTATAATATTAAAGTTTACAATGATTCTACCGCAGTTGCAGATCTTGGTGGCAAAAACGAAAAAGCCGAATTAAACGTTGTTCTGAATTTCAAATCGGACTTCAAATTCGATGCTCAAACACTTAAAACACTTAAGCAGTCAAAAATAGCTGTAAGCGGATATGTTGTACTTGTTGCAGATCAGCCTGCTATCTTAGTGACTGATAAACAGAACTTAAGCTTTCTTTCAGACAAGGTTAACCAAAAATGGGCCGTAACAGCTCAACTGTCTGCTAAAAAGCGCTAAGCTTCTTTAAATTCTTTTTTACATAAAAATTTGATTTATTAGTGAATTTTTGAATACTTTTAATTAATAAATCGAAATTTAAATGTGGAAGAAACTATTTTTTGTCATACTGTTTTTCACAGTTGTAAAAAATAAATCGTTTGGGCAGGCTATCATGGCCAAGGAGGCCTACAAACACGTAGGTGAACTAATTACTATAAAAGACAGCGTATATTTTGGCAAGGTTTACAACGATTCCACAGCCGTTGTTGAACTGGGTAACCGCCGTTTAATTGCTCCGTTAACCGTAATATTCAATGCGGGCAAAAATGTAAAACTTTCAGACCCAAACTTTATAACCGGTTACCTGCAGCGCAGCCGCATCAGTGTAAGCGGTTTTGTTATGCTTATAAAGGGGCACCCGACCCTTATAGTCACCAATTGGCGCGACCTTAGGGTTGATTAATAAGATCAATAAAAATCAAGCTTACCTTCTGGAGTTACATAGCACTTTATCATTATCTGTGATACAATGGGTGCGTTATTCATAGTTGCAGGGATAAATTGCCTGTCTTCCTCATTAAATAAGTGTACATCCAGGTTAAACGTCTGGTCATACCGGTAAAAGGCCGAAATGATTCTGATCTTATATTCTGCCAGCCTGCCCAGGGGGCTAACCAATAACTGAACATAAGCGTTAAAATTATCTGTATTAACGCCCATGGTATCAAAGGGTAATTGAAACGCTGCAAGGTAGGGTAGCATGCCATAATAAACACCGCCCGTTTTTACCGGCCTTGTTACCGTATCGCTGATGGTGAATTTTTTATCTATCAGGTAGTGTACATCAGCCAGGGTATCAACCGGCGATTCAAATGTCAGTTCATTTTTATTATAGTCAAAACTTTGCACATGAAGGCCGTTAGGCTTAAAAAAACTCCAGATGCCGGTTTTGCGGTTATTTGCATAATTACCGCGTGCAATAATAATTCTTCGTTTAAACAGCGCCTGGTAAGGTCCTTGTTTAAAGTCTTTATTATCCTTCAAAACAAAAAAGCGTTCTGTTACAGAATCGTTAATCCGGTTTCTTCGTTCGGTAGTATCAATGGTAAAGGCAAAGCTGCAGCTTACATAACAAAAGGTAAGCATTAAAAAAATATATTTCTTCACTAAAATAGGTTTGAGGCAAAGTAATTAAGTATAGCGAAAAATCAAAAAATAAAGAATAAAAAAGGGTGTAATCTCTTGCTTTTTTCAATTATTTTGAAACTAAGAAGGTGTTTTTTATCGTATTAATAGCAGATGAAACCGTTTATTACAATCCTGTTATTTATTTTAATAAACACTGCAACTTTTTCACAAAGTGCCATCTCAAATCAGTTCTCTTCAAAAATTCCGGCATCTGTAACCCAAACAATTGATAACCTTAATAACAAAGCCTACAATATATTCTTAACCTCTCCGGATGCAGCACACAAGATCGCTTCCGAAGCGCTTTTATTATCCGAAAAGGCGGGCTATGACCTGGGCAAAGGCAGGAGTTTTCATAATATCGGTCTCATTTATTGGTCGCAGTCTTACTATCCGCTCAGTTTATTTTATTTAAAATCTGCAATTAATTACCTACCTGCCGATCATCCCTTGTACCTTTCTGATGCGCATAGGGCCCTTGGGCGTACTTATGCAGATCTTCATGATTTTAAGCAGGCACTTATACAGCTTGATAAAGCACAGCATTACGCAGCGAATAACACAGGCCGCCTCGCCGAGGTTTATAACGAACGTTCGTACATATACTGCCTAACTAACGATTCGACTAATGCACTTGCCGCAGCCCATATTGCATTAAGATTAAACAAAAGTATTCATGCGGACAAAAATGTAGCTGTATTATATGCCCGGCTAAGTAAGATATATTCTAATAATAAAAAATATGCGCTGGCATTAAAATACATTGATACGGCTATGAATATGGGCCGGGTTATTAACAACCGCCGGCTTATTGCGTATAGCTATTTGCAATATGCAATCATCAATAATGGAACGCAGAAATATGAGGCATCTATAAATTTTGCGAAACAAGCCATACAATTAGCCAGGAGCTTAGGTATTATAGATGTGATCACCAAAGCTTTTGATGTAACCATTACCAGCTATGAGCAGAAAGGTGATACAAAAAATCCACTGCTTTGTAACAAAGAATATAAACAGATAAGCGACAGTTTAGTGAACCTTGGCAAGCTGAAAATGGTGAAGCTTATCCAAAATTATTACGATCTGCACACCAACCTGATTAAGATTGACCGGATGGAAGTACAGAACAATGTTAATGAAGAAAAAATAAAATGGCAAAACGCCATCATTGCTATACTTGGCGCAACACTTTTGCTGCTGGCGGCTATGCTGATTGTTACTTTTTATTACTATAAGCAAAAAAAAGCCTTAAACACCGAGCTGGTAACACAGCGTACCGCCCTGCTTGAACAAAAGCAACTGATCCAATACCAAACCAATAACCTGCAAAAAGTTAATCGCCTTAAGGACAAATTGCTAGCGGTGATAGGTCACGACTTGAGGACGCCTATAGCCAATCTGAACAATATAGTAGAAATGTTTGACGAAGGTTACATAAGCGATAACGAAGTACGCGAGCTAATGCGCGATATGAACCCCATAGTAAAAGGTGCACAGCTTACCCTATCAAACCTGGTGGAGTGGGCAGGAAACCAAATTCGCGGCAAAAGCCTCAGATCATCAAATGTTGATGTGTTTTTACTTGGCGTAGAAATGGAACAGACGCTGTTACACGCGCTGCGCTCCAAACAAATTGAATTTATAAATAAAGCTTACCCGGGTCAGGGAGTTTTTGCGGACGAAAATCACTTAAAGGTGATATTACGTAACCTGATAAGTAACGCGATAAAATTTACCGGCCAGGCAGGAAGTATCACTTTAAGCACCATTATTGATAATAACGAATTGATAATTAGCGTTGCCGATAACGGCAAAGGTATGTCTGATGAGCAGGTAAAAAAGCTTTTTTTCTTTAATACACACTTTTCAAGTTCAGGTACATCGGGCGAAAAAGGAACCGGTATCGGCTTATTGCTTTGTAAAGAACTGGTAGAACTTAATGGTGGTAAACTGTCTGTCACTTCAAAACTGGGAGAAGGCAGTACCTTTTACTTTAATGTAAAAATGAGCCAGGCCTATGCCTGAAACTCTTAAGAACAAGTCACAATAAAACTATTGTGTGTTTTTGAGGTTGATAATAAAAAAACTTATTATCATGAAAAAGATACTCGTATTAATGCTGATGATCAGCGCTATAGGCTTTTCGTCGATAGCGCAAACTATTGTTAAAAAGGAAGATAAGGTTAAAAGAACGTCAACTATCCCGCAAAAAATTCATAACACATTTAGTAAGCACAAACATTACAGTGGTTATAAAGTGAAACACATTAAAAAGGTAGAAAAACCAAAACACTAATTAAAAAGAGCCGCATTAAATTGCGGCTTTTTTGTTGTTGGTACTTTACGTTTCAGACTTAAAAAGCAATTACATATATATCATAATAGTATTTCTTATTACGATTTGAATTTTTAATTTAGTAAACCAATTTTAACCTCTTTTACCAATTAAAAATTAAACCGATGACAAAAAAGTTGCCTTTTGTGCTTTTTGTATTTTGTGCTGTAATTTTATTTAATCAAAAAAGCCATGCACAATCTGGCTCCTTTGGCATTTTCGACGGCCAAAGTGATGTTGGCAAAGTGAAAAATCCGGGAACCGGAGAATACGATGCCAAAACCCAGAAATATCATTTGTCAGGCTCAGGAACCAACATCTGGAACAATCACGATGAATTTCATTTTGCCTGGAAAAAAATGAAAGGCGATTTTATTCTGCGTACTACCGGTGCATTTATTGGAAAGGGAGTGGAGCAGCACCGCAAGATCGGGCTCATGATCCGCTCAACGCTCGATTCGGGATCAATGCATATCAACGCAGTAGTTCATGGCGATGGCTTAACATCCCTGCAGTACCGTAAAACAACCGCCGGAGTTACGGAAGAGAAAAAATTTACGCTAACCGCTGCAGATATAATACAACTGGAGCGGAAAGGGAATACCTACATCATGTCTGTTGCCCGCAAAGGCGATCTGTTTGTTACCGATTCTTTAACAGATTTAAACTTAGGCGACGATGTTTATGCGGGTATTTTTATCTGTTCTCATAATCCCAATGTAACCGAAAAGGCTGTATTTAATAATGTAAGGATTGTGGTTCCTGCCCCTAAAAACCTGGTTACTTATAAGCAATACATAGGCAGCGATATTGAAGTGCTTGATCTGGAAACCGGAAACAGCCATATCATTTACCAGTCGCCTAAATCTTTGCAGGCACCTAACTGGATGCATGACGGCAAGCACCTGCTTTATAACAGTGATGGCTTGCTTTACACCTTTGATCTTAAAACAAATACACCAGCGGTATTAAACACCGGTTCGGCAAAGAATAATAATAATGATCACGTGCTTTCTTTTGACGGTAAATGGCTTGCAATAAGCAGCAGCGACAAAACAGGCAATTCAATAGGCTGGGTTTTACCGGCAACTGGCGGCGAGCCTAAAAGAATGAACGAAATAGGGCCGTCATACATGCACGGCTGGTCGCCTGATGGCAAATACCTCGTTTTTTGCGGCTCACGCGATAAGGAATACGATGTGTACCGCATTCCTGCTGCCGGCGGCCCCGAGGTAAGGCTTACAACAAGCCCTGGTCTTGACGATGGGCCAGAATATTCGCCCGATGGGAAATATATTTATTTTAATTCGGTAAGAAGCGGTTTGATGCAGATATGGCGCATGAAACCGGATGGCAGCGAGCAAACGCAGCTAACCAGTGATGATTACGACAATTGGTTTCCGCATGTTTCTCCGGATGGTAAATGGATAGAATTCATTACCTTCTTAAAAAACGAAGTTGCACCCGGCGATCATCCTTTTTATAAACATGTTTACCTGCGTGTAATGCCGGTAGGCGGCGGGCCTATAAAAGTAATCGCCTACCTTTACGGCGGGCAGGGAACCATCAACACACCTTCATGGTCGCCAGATAGCAAACATCTCGCATTTGTAAGTAATTCATCCCTTTTATTTCCAATATTTCCAACAGCATCAAACTAAATTATTATCAATGGATACCTCCCGCCGTAAATTTATTGTAAATAGCGCCGTTGCAGTTGCCGGTGCGGCCTTATTGACAGACAGCTTATTTGCAGCCCCGAAAAAAGTTGAACGCTTAGGCATTCAGTTGTATTCCGTACGCGATGCCATGAAAGCAGACCCCGCAGGTACGCTTAAAAAGTTAGCCGCCGGTGGTATAAAAAATGTTGAGCATGCAAATTACATCAATCGTAAATTTTACGGTTATGCCGCAGCTGATTTCAAAAAGCTGTTAAGCGATAACGGCATGCAAATGCCAAGCGGCCACACGGTAATGACTGCCGAAGACTGGGATACCACGAAAGGTGATTTCACCGATAAGTGGAAATACACCATTGAAGATGCCGCTACCGTCGGTCAATTATATGTAATAAGCCCCTGGCTGGACGAAAAACTGCGCACTGATATGGATGGCTTAAAACGTTTCATGGATCAATTTAATAAATGCGGCGAATTGTGCAAAGCGCATGGAATGAAGTTTGGCTACCATAATCACGACTTTGAATTCAGTACCAAAATAGGCGACATCAACCTGTACGATTATATTTTGAAAAATACAGACCCTGCTTTGGTGGCCCAGCAGTTGGATACCGGTAATATGTTTGGAGTTGAAGGCGGAGATTCGCTGGAGATCATAAAGAACCATCCAGGCAGGTTTGAGCTGATGCATATCAAAGACGAAATTAAATCGGACGGAAAAGGTGAAATGGGCCACGGATATGAAAGCACTATTTTAGGAAAAGGCATTTTACCCGTTAAAGAAGTGCTTAAAGCTGCAGCAAAAACAGGGGGCACTACGCAATTTACCATTGAACAGGAATCTTACCAGGGCAAAGACCCCGTTGATTGTGTAATAATTGATTTACAAACAATGAAAAAGTGGGGATATTAAAAATCCTTATTAAATTACGTTCCTGAATATTTATAAACCAATTCGCTATCTGTATACTGTTTCGATAGCGATAAGTGCTGATTGCACAAATATTATTTGCTTAAAAATTTGATTCGTTAAAATGAACAGGCGTGCGGTAATTAAAAATCTGGCTTTGCTGGCAGGTGGGGCTGTTTTGCTGCCATCGTGCTTAAAGGAGAATGGCCATAGCGGTATTTCACTCAAAAAAATAAAACTTGATGATGATCAGCAAACGTTGATAGGTGATATCAGCGAAACCATTATTCCAAAAACCAATACACCTGGCGCAAAAGATCTTAACGTTCACCTGTTTGTCTTAAAAATGATGGACGATTGCTACAGCAAAGCCGATCAGCAGAAAATTGTACAGGGTGCAGGTGAATTTAATGATATGATTAAAAAGAAAAATGGTAAATCTTTCAGTGATCTTGATGCCAAAGACCGCGAGGCAGCATTGTTAGCGCTCGAAAAAAGCATGAAGCCTGTACATGCCCCGGCAAAAAGTATAAAACCTGTTGGTGAAGGGCAGAAAAGTGCTCCTGCGCCAGAAAAAAAGCCCGAAATACCACCGCTGGCTTTCTTTTACGGTGCTGTTAAGCAGCAAACTATTTTTGGTTATACCAACTCAAAATACTTTATGACTAAGCAAATTGTTTACGAACTGGTACCGGGCAGGTATAACGCACATTTCCCGGTAAAAAATCTGCATAACGCATAAGCTATGGCTAATTTAAATACAGACAGCGTTAAGCAACGCACATTTGATGCAATAGTTATTGGTTCTGGAATGAGCGGTGGCTGGGCGGCAAAAGAATTTACCGATAAAGGTTTTAAAACGCTTATGCTGGAGCGCGGCCGCGATGTAAAACATATTAAGGATTACCCAACAACCAATATGTACCCGTGGGAGTTTGAGCATCGCGGCGTAATCCCTAACGATGTGCAGGAAGCAAACCCGGTAGTTAACCGTTGCTATGCTTTTCGCGAAGATGCCGAACATTTTTTTGTTAAAGACCAGGAACATCCATATGTACAAACAAAACCTTTCGACTGGATCCGTGGCTACCAGGTTGGCGGCAAATCGCTGATGTGGGCAAGGCAAACCCAGCGCTGGAGTGATTTTGATTTCCAGGGCCCGGCCCGCGATGGTTTTGCGGTTGACTGGCCTATCCGTTACAATGACATCGCCCCATGGTACAGCTACGTTGAAAAGTTTGCAGGCATCTCAGGTAACCGAGATGGTTTGGCAGAATTACCGGATGGCGAATTTTTACCAGCCTTCCCTTTAAATGATGTAGAACAATATTTTTCTAATCACCTTAAAACCAATTATAAAGGCAGGCATGTGATAAGTGCCCGTTGTGCGCATTTATCAAAACCCAACCCGATACATCTGGAGCAGGGTAGGGCGCAATGCCAGGAGCGTATTTTATGCCAGCGCGGATGCCCGTTTGGAGGCTATTTTAGTGCAAATGCCTCTACCGTGCCCTGGGCTTTAAAATCTGGCAACTTAACTTTAAGGCCACATTCGGTAGTTGAGTCTATCATTTATGATGATAAAAAAGGCAAAGCAACCGGCGTAAGGGTGATAGATACTCAAACAAAGGAAGCGATAGAGTATTATGCACGTGTCATTTTTGTGAATGCAGCGGCGTTAAATACCAACCTTATCTTATTAAATTCAAAGTCAAGCCGGTTCCCTAACGGTTTTGGTAACGATAGCGGCGTATTAGGTAAGTATTTCGCCTTCCACAATTACTCTGCACATATTACAGCCGAATATGACGGCTTTAAAGAATGGACAACAGATGGCCGTAATCCGGCTGGCGGCGGTTATATACCACGTTTTAGAAATGTTTACAAACAAGAAACCGACTTTTTAAGAGGCTATGCCTGTGGTTTATATGCATTTAGATCACAAAAACACAAATATGACGGTGTTGGCAGCAGCCTGAAAGAAGGAATGGTAAAAGGCGACCTTAGCCCATGGCAGGTTGGCTCGCATATGATGGGGGAAACTATCCCTAAAGAAAGCAATTTCGTTTCGCTTGATCCGCAGAAAAAGGATGCCTGGGGTATACCGCAACTGGCTATTTCTGTTGATTATGACGACAACGATGCGAAAATGAAAAAGGATTATATAGAACAAATGACCGAAATGTTTACATCGGCAGGTTTCACAAATATTAATCCTACTGTAAATCACCAGGCTCCGGGTCTCGACATTCATGAAATGGGTGGCGCGCGTATGGGCAGGGATCCTAAAACATCTATTTTGAATGAATGGAATCAGGTGCACGCGTGTAAAAACGTATTTGTAACCGATGGCGCATGCATGACTTCCACCTCATGCCAAAATCCTTCACTTACATATATGGCCTTTACGGCGCGCGCCGCAGACCATGCTTTCAGTGAAATGAGTAAAGGAAATATATAAACAGATTTATTACCTATATTAACGTTCTTTTTAATTGCTTTAAGGCGTTTTTACAGTCAGGTTAACAAGTAAATTTTGAGAAAAACGGTATAAAAACTTTATACAAATCTTTCAAAAAAGTGCATTAGAACGCTAAAATCAAGTTATTGTGTTATAAAAACACAATGAATTATTTGTTCGGAGAATATTTGTTCATACATTAGTCGGAGTAACCGAATTATAAGAATTATTTAACCTTTTTATTATTAAAATATGTCTGTAAACACGTATGACGCCATTGTCATTGGGTCAGGGATTTCTGGTGGATGGGCTGCAAAGGAACTGACTGAAAAAGGGCTGAAAACTATCATGCTGGAGCGCGGCAGGAACATCGAACACATAAAAGATTATGTGAACGCCAGCAAAGCGCCATGGGAATTCCCTCACAGAGGCGGCCGTACCCAGGAAATGATCAAAGATTATCCTGTATTAAAACGCGATTACCCGCTTAACGAAACCAACCTTGACTACTGGGTAAATGAAAAAGAAAGCCCGTATACAGAAGTAAAACGCTTCGACTGGTTTAGAGGTTACCATGTAGGAGGCCGTTCTTTAATGTGGGGAAGGCAGTCATACCGCTGGGCCGATGTAGATTTTGAAGCTAACTTAAAGGATGGTGTGGCTGTAGACTGGCCTATCCGCTATAAAGATCTTGCACCTTGGTACAGCTATGCGGAAAAATTTGCAGGCATCTCTGGTAACCAGGACCATCTTTCTATTCTTCCTGATGGCGATTTTATGCCGCCAATGGAAATGAACTGCGTTGAAAAAGACGTAGCTTCCCGTTTTAAAGATCATTACAAAGAAGCAAGGGCCTTTATCATGGGTCGTACTGCTAATATAACTGTACCGCATAACAACCGTACTAATTGCCAATATCGTAACAAGTGCTGGTTAGGCTGTCCGTTTGGTGCCTATTTCAGCACCCAGTCTGCTACCTTACCTGCAGCTGCGGCAACAGGTAAACTTACCGTTCGCCCATGGTCTATCGTTACAAAAATCCTTTATGATAAAGATACCAAAAAAGCAAAAGGTGTTGAGGTATTGGATGCGGAAACAAACAAGACATATGAATTCTACGCAAAGGTTATCTTCCTTAACGCTTCTACATTAAACAGTGCGTGGGTATTGATGAATTCTGCTACAGATATCTGGCCGGAAGGTTTAGGCAGCAGCAGCGGCGAATTGGGTCATAACCTGATGGATCACCACTTAGGTGTAGGTGCATCTGGTGTTGTTGAAGGCTATGAAGACAAATATTACTTCGGCCGCAGGGCTAATGGGATCTACATCCCTCGTTACCGCAACCTGAATGGCGAAAAACGCGATTACATTCGCGGATTTGGTTACCAGGGTGGTGCCGGTCGTGAAGGATGGAGCCGTGACATTGCCGAAATGAACATTGGTGGCGCTTATAAAGATGCGTTGACAGAACCAGGCGTTTGGACAATGGGTATAGGAGGTTTTGGTGAAACACTTCCTTACCATGAAAACAAGGCTACGCTTGACAAAACCAAGAAAGATAAATGGGGACTTCCTGTTCTGGCTATCGATGCCATTATCCGCGATAACGAGTTGAAAATGCGCGTTGACATGGAGAATGATGCGAAAGAGATGCTGGAAGCGGCAGGCGTAAAAAGCGTGCATACTTACACAAGCCCGGGTGTATTAGGCCGCGGTATCCACGAAATGGGAACTGCACGTATGGGCCGTGATCCAAAAACTTCTGTTTTGAATGAGTGGAATCAGGTTTGGGATGCAAAAAACGTATTCGTAACAGACGGTTCTTGTATGACATCAACAGCTTGCCAAAACCCTTCACTTACTTATATGGCACTTACAGCAAGAGCTGTAGATTATGCTGTAGGCGAGTTAAAGAAAAATAACATCTAACTATAAAATAATAAACTGATGACTGAAGAAAAAGAGGAGAAAGGTACTACCGGTTCCTCCAGAAGAGATTTCCTCAAAACCGGGGCGGTAGCTGCGGCAAGTTTTATGATAGTTCCACGCTTTGTATTAGGCGGTAAGGGCTATGTAGCGCCAAGCGACCGTTTGCTGATTGCCGGTGTGGGTGTTGGCGGTAAAGGTGGTGACGATATCAACCATTTCGCAAAAACAGGCAGGGCCGATATGGCTTACCTTTGCGATGTAGACGATGCGCGTGCTGCTAATACAGTTAAAAAATTTCCTAAAGCCACTTATTACAAAGACTGGCGTAAGTTATTTGATAAAGAGATAAAGAATTTCGACGCAGTATCCGTTTCCACTCCCGATCACATGCATGCTATTATCGCATACCATGCCATGCAGTTAGGAAAACACGTATACGTACAGAAACCTTTAACACATGATATTGCCGAAGCGCGTTTATTAACCGCGGCTGCTAAAAAGTTTAAAGTAGTTACACAAATGGGTAACCAGGGTTCATCAAATGATGGTACCCGCAAACTTTCTGAATGGTATGATGCAGGCCTTATCGGCGATGTGCATACCGTATATTGCTGGACAAACCGCCCTGTATGGCCGCAAGGTATTGCATGGCCGTCAACAAAGGCAGAGATCCCGTCAACACTTGACTGGGACCTGTGGCTGGGTACGGCACCACAAAAAAACTTTGTAGATAACTTAGTTCCTTTTAACTGGCGCGGCTGGTGGGATTACGGAACCGGCGCGTTAGGCGATATGGGCTGCCACCTGGTTGAAGCACCTTTCCGTGTATTGGATATCAAATATGCAAAAGATGTGCAGGCAAGCGTGGGCTCGGTTTATGTAGGCGAATTTAAAGAAGGACATTTCCCTGAGAGCTGCCCTCCGTCAAGCCACATTACGCTTACCTTCCCTAAAACACACAAAACCAAAGGCGACGTTACCCTGCACTGGATGGACGGTGGTATACAACCGGAAAGACCTGTTGAACTGGAGGCTAACGAAGATTGGGGCGGTGAATCTGGTAACGGTACTTTGTTTATCGGTACAAAAGGTAAAATGTTCTCGAGTACATATTCGGAAGGAGCAACATTGTTACCAAAATCAAGAAATTCAGAAACTACCAACATTCCTCAGAAATGGGCGCGTGTACCCGGGCAATCTGAGGGCCATTATGGCCAGTGGGTAGATGCTTGTATTGCCGGCTACGGTAAAAAGGAAGTAAGCTCGCCGTTTGAAATTGCGGGCCCTTTAACCGAGGCATTATTGATGGCAAACCTTGCCGTGCGCGGGCATCAGCTTAAAGGCGGTCACATTAAAATGTTGTGGGATAACGAAAATACACGGGTAACCAACTTTGATGAGGCTAACCAATATGTTAAACGCCAATACAGGGAAGGCTGGACGATATAATAACAAGTGATCCGGCTGATTGTAATGATTGGCCGGATGCTTATTAAATCACTAATTCAATTAAAAACAAATGAATAGAAGAGATGCAATCGGCAGAGTAGCCCTGTTAATGGGCGGCGCTGTTATAGGAGCCGATTTTTTTATTTCGGGCTGTAAACCGGCCGCTCCGCAGGTAAGCGATCTGTTCGATACAGATCATGTTGCCTTTTTAAATGAAGTTGCCGATACTATTTTACCAACCACCAGTTCGCCGGGAGCAAAAGCAGCAAACGTTGGGCAGTTTATGGCCGTAATGGTTAGGGATTGTTACACACCGGATGATCAGAAAACTTTCCTTGAAGGTATATCAAAACTGGATGATGCAGCTAAAAAGCAATTCGGTAATAAATTCCTTGATCTGAACGAAAAACAGCGTACGGATCTTTTAGTATCGCTGGATAAAGAGCAAAAAGAGTTTTCTGCAAAAAGAGGCAAACAGATTGCCGATGATGCAATGAAACATAAGGGCGATGCTAACTACAAAGCACCTGAATTGCCTAATCATTATTTCAGGATGATGAAGGAGCTCACGCTGTTGGGTTACTTTACATCAGAAGTTGGTGCTACAAAGGCATTGCGTTATGTAGCTATCCCTGGCCGTTACGATGGTTGCGTACCTTACAAAAAAGGCGACCGCGCCTGGGCAACCTAATAGTTAGTTTAGTGAATTATTGATTTGGTGAGTTAACGTATCAAATTGTATTATTGAATGCCTGGCAAATAATTGTATAATTGTTTCAGCGATCACTAAATCAATAATTCGCAAATTAATAATTCACTAAATCAATAATTCAACACTACTATGAGTCACAGAAAACTCCGCATGGGTATGATAGGCGGGGGTAAGGATGCCTTTATCGGCGCAATACACCGAATTGCAGCCAATATGGATGGTTTAATAGAGCTGGTTTGCGGCGCATTAAGCTTGCACAAAGAGCTTGCAATAGAGAGCGGTAAAATACTGTTCCTTCCCGAAGACAGAACTTATACCAGCTACGAAGATATGATCCTTGCCGAAAGCCAACTACCGGCAGATGTAAGGATGGATTTTGTTACTATCGTAACACCTAATTTTGCTCACTTTGCACCGGCGATGCTCGCCCTTGAGCATGGCTTTAACGTGGTTATAGAAAAACCAATCACCCTCACGCTCGATGAAGCTAAACAACTGAAGCAAAAACTGGAAGAAACCGGCTTAATGCTGTTGCTAACACATACCTATTCTGGCTACCCGATGGTAAAGGAAGCAAAGCAACTGGTAAAAAGCGGTGCTTTTGGTAAAGTAAGAAAAGTATATGCCGAATATATCCAGGGCTGGTTAAGCAAACTTTCTGAAAGGGAAGGAAACGCGCAGGCTGCCTGGAGAACAGACCCTACAAAATCCGGAAAAAGCGGTTGCATGGGCGATATTGGTACACATGCCGCACATCTTGCCGAATATATATCCGGGTTAAAGATTACCCAAATGAACGCTTCGCTAAACACTGTAGTTGAAGGCCGTATGCTGGATGACGATGGTGCTATACTGCTTCGTTTCGAGGAAAATGCAACAGGCGTGCTTACTGCCTCACAAGTTGCGGCGGGCGAAGAAAATGCGCTTAAAATACGTGTTTATGGTGAAAATGGTAGCTTAGAATGGGTACAGCAGGAACCAAATACTTTGATATTAAGATGGCTTGACAAGCCTACGCAGATCATTCGTGCAGGTGCAGGTTATACCGCGTGGGAATCAACTTATGCTACGCACAATAGCCGTACGCCGGGCGGCCATCCCGAAGGTTACCTGGAAGCATTTGCTAACCTTTACCGCAATTTTGCCCTGGCATTAAGTGCAAAGCTTAATGGCGAGCAAGCAAAACCAGAGTGGCTGGATTTCCCTGGAATTGAAGATGGAATCCGGGGCATGGCATTCATTGAAAACGTAGTAGCATCAAGCCAAAGTGAAGCCAAATGGCATGACTATGTGCTGTAAATGATGTGCGGATAAGATGGATGTGCAAATGTGCAGATATGCAAATGTGCAGATGAGATAGATGTGCAGATATGATGATGTGCAAATGTGCAGATAAGATGATGTGCAAATGAGATAGCTGTGCAAATGTGCGGATGTGCAAATGAAATGATTTGATGACGAGTTAACGTGCAGATGAGAAATGATTAGATGACTTAATGACTAATGACTTTCTCAGTTACAGCATCAATGACCAATAAATTATAACTACTAACAACCAATGACTACATTAAAAGGGCCCGCAATATTTATAGCGCAGTTTATAGGCGACACGGCGCCGTTTAACAGCCTGGAGGCTATTTGCAAATGGGCTGCCGGTTTGGGCTACAAAGGGGTACAGTTACCTACGCTTGATGACCGCTTTATCGATCTACAGAAAGCGGCAGAAAGTAAAACCTACGCCGACGAAATAACAGGCAAGGCCAAAGAATGCGGCGTTGAAATAACAGAGCTTTCTACACACCTGCAAGGGCAATTGGTTGCTGTAAACCCGGTATACGACCAGCTTTTTGATGGTTTTGCACCGGAAGCTTATCGTAACAACCCCAAAGCGAGACAGGAGTGGGCCGTTCAGCAGGTAAAATATGCTGCAAAAGCTTCGCAAAACCTGGGTCTTAACGCAGCTGTTACTTTTAGCGGCGCTTTGCTATGGCCTATGGTATACCCGTGGCCGCAAAGGCCTGCAGGTATTGTTGATACCGCTTTTGAAGAGCTGGCAAAACGCTGGCTGCCAATCCTTGATGTTTATGAGGATTGCGGCATCGATCTTTGTTATGAGATCCACCCGGGAGAAGATTTGCATGACGGTATCACTTATGAGATGTTCCTTGACAAAGTAAATCAGCACAAGCGGGCTAATTTATTATTCGACCCGTCTCATTTTGTGTTACAGTGCCTTAATTACCTGGAGTATATTGATATTTACCACGAGCGTATAAAAATGTTTCACGTTAAGGATGCCGAGTTCAATCCAACAGGTAAACAGGGCGTGTACGGCGGTTACCAGAACTGGATTGACCGTGCAGGCCGTTTCCGTTCATTAGGAGACGGACAGGTAGATTTTAAAGGCATTTTCAGCAAACTGGCGCAGTATGATTACAAAGGCTGGGCTGTATTAGAGTGGGAATGCGCATTAAAGCACCCGGAAGATGGAGCCCGCGAAGGAGCAGAGTTTATAAAAAATCATATAATAAGAGTGACTGATAAGGCTTTCGACGATTTTGCTGCGTCGGGGTCTGATGATGCGTTTAACAGAAAAACACTTGGTGTTGATTGAAATTTTAAATAGCGGAGCGCATCCCGTAATTAATTTTGATCAAAAATTATATATTTAGCATTCTAAAACAACAATCAGTATCAATCACAAAACAAATTAAACCATGAAAAAAGTATTTATAATTTTATGCATAAGTGCAGTTGTAACGGCTTGCGGCGGTTCAAAAACCAGCGGAGGCGCAGACAGCACCACAGCAGCTAACCAGACTGCAAAAGAGCAGGAAACAAGTGCGGATACCAATTCTTCTAAAATCGGTACAGAAAAAGACGCATCAGGCACTGCATCTCCCGGCGCAAAGCTAATTGGCGCAAACGATTGTACAACCTGCCACAAGGAAGATGTTAAAGTTGTAGGCCCCGCATTTAAAGATGTTGCAGCTAAATACCCGGCTACAGAAGCCAATATCGATACCCTGGCAAACAAAGTAATAAAAGGTGGTAAAGGTAACTGGGGCGATATCCCAATGACGCCGCACCCTTCACTTGCAGTAGCAGATGCCAAAGAAATGGTAAAATACATTCTGTCGCTAAAGAAATAAACCAAGCCAAACCAAAAAACCAATTAAACTAAACTAAATTATAGACAGATCATGAGAGCAACCTTCAGAATAAAACTCTCTGCAATGATGTTCCTGGAGTTTTTTATCTGGGGCGGGTGGTTCGTTACGTTAGGCCCGTTTTTGGGTAATACGTTACATGCATCGGGTGCACAAACCGGTGCTGTTTTTTCCACTCAGTCTTGGGGTGCTATCATAGCCCCATTTATTATCGGCCTGATAGCAGACAGGTATTTCAATGCAGAACGGATTTTGGGGGTACTCCACATCGTTGGCGCAATACTAATGTACCAGATGTACAAGGCATCTGACGTATCTGTATTTTATCCTTATGTATTAGGATACATGATAGTATATATGCCAACGCTGGCACTTGTAAACGCCGTGTCATTTAACCAGATGACCGATCCTGAAAAGGAATTTTCCAACATTCGTGTTTGGGGAACCATCGGGTGGATAGTTGCAGGCCTTGTGATCAGCTATTTATTCCATTGGGATTCGCCAGATGGTGTTAAAGGCGGTTTATTGCGCAACACATTTTTAATGACGGCTATTGCGTCAGTTATTTTAGGTCTGTTCAGTTTCACACTGCCGGCCACGCCGCCAAAAACATCTACCGGCGAGAAGGTTAGCGTTTCGCAGATCCTCGGTCTTGATGCTTTAAAATTATTGAAGGACAAAAACTTTGCAGTTTTCTTTATTGCGTCTATATTGATCTGTATTCCGCTTGCATTTTACTACCAGAATGCCAGCAATTTCTTAACAGATATAAAGGTTGATAACCCTACCGGTAAAATGGCTATCGGCCAGGTATCAGAAGCCTTATTCATTTTAGCGCTGCCTATTTTCTTTAAAAAGTTCGGCTTTAAGTGGACTATCCTGGTAGGTATGCTGGCATGGGCAATAAGGTATACCTTGTTCGCCTACGGCAACTCCGGCGATCTTACCTTTATGCTTATCATCGGCATCGCTTTACACGGCGTTTGTTATGATTTCTTCTTCGTATCCGGCCAGATCTATACCGATTCAAAAGCCGGAACGCAGTACAAAAGTGCTGCCCAGGGGATGATTACGCTGGCAACTTATGGTGTTGGTATGCTTATCGGCTTTTATGTAGCCGGTGTAATATCAGACAGCTATAATTCTGCTGCCGGTCATAACTGGAAAATGATCTGGTTAATTCCTGCAGGCATTGCTGCATTGGTATTCCTGTTATTTATTATATCGTTTAAAGATAAGAGAGTGAACCAGCCAAGTTTGGAAGTTTAAATAACATATAAGCGATGGCATTAAAACAAAACAGAAGATCCGCTATCCGGAATATAGTTGCAGGCACTGCGGCTATATCTGCTACCGGCATGTTATCATCTTTTAAGGTTGATGAAGCAAAGGAAAAAATAGAAGCGAAACTTAAAGGTAACATACATCATTCGGTTTCGCATTGGTGTTATAGCGAATTAACGCTCGATCAGCTTTGCGAAGTCTGCAAAGAAATAGGGATAAGCGGGATTGATCTGTGCGGCCCTAAGGAATGGCCTACGCTAAAAAAGCATGGTATTTATTCGCCGATATGTAACGGAGCCGAAATTAACCTTACCGATGGCTTTGGAGATATTCAGTTTCACGACCGTTTAGTTAAAAGCTATTCTGACATGATTCCGCTGGTTGCAGAGAACGGTTACACCAATCTTATTTGTTTCAGTGGCAGCCGCAGGGGCAAGGACGATGAAACCGGCTGGAACAATTGCGTTGAAGGTTTAAAGAAATTAATCCCGCTTGCCGAAAAACACAAGGTAGTACTTTGTATGGAATTGCTTAACAGCAAGATAGACCATAAGGATTATCAGTGTAACCGGGTAGAGTGGGGTGTAGAACTTGCCAAACGCCTTGGTTCAGAAAATTTCAAATTGCTTTTTGATATCTATCACATGCAGATAATGGAAGGTGATATTATCCGAAATATAACAGATTACCACCACTACATAGCGCATTACCATACAGGCGGTATCCCGGGCCGTAATGAGATAGACGATACACAGGAACTATACTATCCTGCTGTAATGAAGGCTATTGTCGCTACAGGTTTTAAAGGCCATGTAGGGCAGGAGTTTGTGCCTAAAAACCCGGATAAGATTGCTTCGTTACGAAATGCTATCCGCATTTGTGATGTGTAGAAATAATATCTGGCAATAGCTTCCAACGGATACATGTATAGAAACTAAATTATAAACCAACATTACCTATGACTAACAGAAGAAAATTTTTAAAACAAGCCGGCTTAATTTCTGCCGGGGCTATGATAGCGCCGCAGCTGTTATCGGCAAAGCCTGCCAATATGGTTGGCCTTCAATTATATAGCCTGCGCGACCAATTACCGAAAGATGTAAAGGGCGTTATTGCTAAAATTGCAGCCGCAGGTTACAAAAACGTTGAAACATTTGGCTACTCAAAAGAACATGGCTTTTGGGGTTTAAGCGCAAAAGAATTTAGCGGACTATTAAAAGCAAATGGCCTTAAAACAGCGAGCGGCCACTTCGGCCTCGATCAATATTTTGTTGAAGGCAAAACTACCGACCTGGAAAACTCTATCAAAGCGGCTAATGCAACCGGTATGGAATACGTAATTGTTCCGTCTATAAACGGCGAAGTATTAAAAACTGTAGATCAGTTTAAAATGGTTGCCGAAAAGATGAACAAAGCGGGCGAATTGTGCAAAAAATCCGGTTTAAAATTGGGTTATCATAACCACAATTTTGAATGGAAACCGGTAGATGGCACTACCTTCTATGATACATTGCTTAAAAATACAGATGCTTCGCTGGTAAACATGGAAATGGATCTGTACTGGGTTGTAAGATCAGAACAAGATCCGGTTAAATTATTTGAGGCACATCCGGGCAGGTTTGTACTTTGCCACTTAAAGGATATGGATAAAGCAAACCATAACCTTAATACAGAAGTTGGTAAAGGTACTATCGACTTTAAAACTATAGTAAGCCATGCAAAACTGGCCGGTTTAAAATACTTTATTGTTGAGCAGGAAAACTTCACCAATATTGACCCATATGTTAGCATTGCAGAAAGTGCTGCTTATGTGAAAAACGTATTGCATGTTTAACAACAACTTTAACATTTACTAAAACTAAACAAAAACATATTATGAAATACTCACTATTATTTACAGCCTTGTTATCAGGAGGATTTTTTATGGCGAACGCACAGCAGGCTAAACCAGAAGATACCGAGGTATGGGAACCAATACCGAAAGTTGTTACACCGGGCGCAACTTTTAAGGATGCACCATCGGATGCGATTATTTTATTTGACGGTAAGAGCGGCCTCGATCAATGGGTACAGGTAGAAGATCAATCACCTGCAAAATGGGATGTTAAGGGCGATGTACTTACGGTAAATAAACAATACGGAAATATTGAAACTAAAAAGAAATTCGGCAGCTACCAGTTACACATTGAGTGGAGAGTGCCTGCAAGCATCACCGGTTCTGGCCAGGCGCGTGGTAACAGCGGTATCTTTTTAGCATCACTTGGCAAAGGCGATGCCGGTTACGAATTACAGGTTTTAGATTCTTACAATAACAAAACCTACGTTAACGGTATGGCGGGCAGCTTGTACAAACAAGCAATTCCACTGGCTAACCCGGGCAGAAAACCAGGCGAATGGCAAACTTACGACGTTATCTGGAACGCACCTGTATTTGGCGAAGACGGTAGTTTGAAAACTCCCGCGCATGCTACCGTATTCTTTAATGGCGTATTGGTAGAAAATAATTATGAATTGAAAGGCCCAACCCAGTACATAGGCAAACCATCTTACGAAGGTAAAGCCCATGGCCCTGCACCTTTAAAACTACAGGCTCATGGCGATAAAAGCGAACCGCTTAGCTATCGTAATATCTGGATAAGAGAATTATAATAATTTGATTATCAATATTTATTAAAATAACCGCTGACCTTTAAACAGGCAGCGGTTATTTTTTTTGCGTATTTCTGCGAACACAAATACCGAGGATTTGTTAATCTGCTTTGTTTGGCCACGAATTTTACAGCTCAATACGCCAAACTACCTCTAACCTGAATATTAGTATGAGAAAAATTCTTTTATCAGTATTTGTATTATTACTGCACTTTATCGCCAACGGGCAGGCTAAAAAAGCGCCTGCATATCCGCTGATAACCCACAACACTTATTTCAGTATCTGGTCGTTTTCAGATACGCTGAACAGATCATCCACAAAACATTGGACAGGAAAAGATCAATCCCTACTTGGTTTAATAAAGGTTGACGGCACTACTTACCGCTTTATGGGGAAAGAATCGCCGGTTTACAAAACCTTATTGCCTGCCGCAGACGAGGGATCTTATGACTGGAAATACACGATAGCAGAGCCTAAAGGCGACTGGAATGAAATTAAATACAACGATGCCGATTGGAAAACAGGTACTGGCCCTTTTTCTGACAATAAGGAACAGGCTAAAACTTTGTGGACAAGTAAGGACATCTGGGTAAGGCGCGTCTTTAATCTCGATAATATCGACATAAACAGGCTCATGCTTAAACTTTATCATGATGATAACGTGGAAGTTTACCTGAATGGTGAAAAGGTTTATGAATTTACCGGCTGGACAAGCGATTACAAACTGATCCCCTTAAAAGAAAAATTTAAAGACCGGCTTAAAAAAGGCCAAAATGTTTTAGCAATCCATTGCGCAAATACAGCGGGCGGGGCCTGGCTGGATGCAGGCCTACTGGACGAGGTAAAAAGAAAATCGAACGGGATTTTGCTGGCAAGGCAAAAAAGCATAGAAGTAAACGCAACCCAAACCATCTACAATTTTGAATGCGTAGGCGTAAATCTTCAGCTTACATTCACTTCACCTTTGCTGATGAATGATCTGAATATTTTTTCGCGCCCCGTATCTTATGTATCCTGTAAGGTGCGCTCAACCGATGATCGTAACCATGCAGTTAGCGTACTTTTAAGCGCATCGTCTGATATTGCCGTGAATACACCCTCGCAGGAAGTAACGGCATTGCGTTATGCAACACCATCATTATCGGTATTGAAAGTGGGGACTACGGCACAGCCGGTATTGCAGAAAAAGGGTGATGACCTGCGTATAGACTGGGGATACTTATATATTGCAATGCCGAAATATAAGAACTCAGTTCAATATGTTAGTGGTCCTGAAGAAGCTATTTCATCCTTTTTAGGTAACAGCACTAACAGCTTTGTAAAAAAAGGCAAACAGCTTGCATTGAACAGTGTTCTTGATTTCGACCAGGTAGGGACTTCTGTAAAAGAGCGCTATCTTGAAGTTGGTTATGATGATCTATACTCGGTGCAATACTTTAACCAGAATTTGAAGCCATGGTGGAAAGCCGATGGCAAAACAACCATAGAGCAGGAATTAAACAGCGCATCATCAACCTATGCACAGGTATTAAAAAAATGCGATGCCTTTAACAAAAGCATGTATGCAATTGCATTAAAGGCAGGAGGTAAACATTATGCCGACCTATGCGTAATGGCTTATCGCCAAAGTATAGCAGCGCATCAGCTATTGAAAAGCCCTAAGGGAGAGATCTTATTTTTGTCGAAAGAGAACTTTAGTAACGGTTCTATAAATACTGTGGATGTAACTTATCCGTCGGCGCCTTTGTATCTGGTCTATAACCCACACCTTTTGGAAGGAATGCTAAATGGCATTTTTCAATATTGCGAAAGCCCGGCATGGAAGCATGATTTTGCCGCTCATGATCTTGGTACTTATCCTATTGCCAATGGCCAAACTTATGACGAAAACATGCCGGTAGAGGAATCTGGAAACATGATTATTTTAACCGCTGCAATTGTTAAGGCGGAAGGCAATGCATCTTTTGCAAAAAAACATTGGAAAACTTTAAGTACCTGGGCCAAATATTTGAGCGAAAATGGCCTTGATCCCGGAAATCAGCTTTGTACGGATGATTTTGCCGGGCACCTTGCTCATAATGCTAATTTATCAGCAAAGGCAATAGTGGCATTAGGCGCATATGCAAACATAGCCTCGCAACTGCATTTGCGTTCTGTAGCTTCTAAGTACAAAGCAACGGCTATTAATTGTGCGCATAAGTGGATGCAAATGGCAAACGCAGGCGATCATTATTCGCTGGTGTTTGGAAGTAAGGATTCCTGGAGCCAGAAATATAACCTGGTTTGGGATAAAGTTCTCGGGTTGAATTTATTTCCCGCTTCGGTTTATAAAACGGAGATCAATTATTATCTGACTAAACAAAACTCTTTTGGCTTGCCCTTGGATAGCCGCAAAACTTACACAAAATCCGACTGGATTATATGGACGGCTACCCTGGCAGATAATGCAAAAGATTTTAAGGCGCTAACAGACCCTGTTTATAAATATGCTACCGAAACAACTTCCCGTGTACCATTAAGCGACTGGCACGAAACAACCGATGGTAAAATGGTAGGTTTCCAGGCAAGGAGCGTGGTGGGCGGATATTTCATGAAGGTATTAGCTGATGAATGGCTTAAAAAATAATTCATGATTTGGCAGGTTAAAAGTACGCATTGTCGCAATTTATTTACCCGCGAAGCACTAATAAAATTGGATTGATAACAAAGTAAAAGGTAAATTCACCCATCCGTAACAGAATCTTTGTATGAAACTTTTCTCAAAAAAATCCGGGCTTTCGTTGTATTGCCTTTTTGTAACCATATTATGTATCAGCAGCGTAACGACTGCCTTTGCAGTAGAAACGCCTTATTATTACCAGCTTAAGATCTATCATATTAAAACGCAGGCGCAGGAAGACCGACTGGATAAATATCTTAAAGCAGCATACGTACCGGCTATGCACCGTTTGGGTATAAAGCAGATAGGCATATTTAAACCCGTTGAAGGTGATACTTCTGGAAAGCGAATTTATGTTTTAACCCCTTTTCGAACTTTTCAGCAGTTAGAAACAGCAGGCGAAAAGTTGATGGAAGACCAGCAATACATTGCTGATGGCCGCGATTATATCGATGCTGCTTACAATGATATACCTTATAACAGGATTGAAACCATCATATTGCGCGCATTTCCGAAAATGATGGCTCCCGCTGCACCTATGCTCACAGCAGCAAAAACAGACAGGGTTTACGAATTGCGCAGTTATGAAAGCCCAACCGAAGCCTTCAACCTTAATAAGGTACAGATGTTTAATGATGGCGACGAAGTAGCACTGTTTAAAAGACTTGGCTTTAATGCCGTGTTTTACGCCGAGGTAATTGCAGGCGGCCATCAGCCAAACCTGATGTATATGACAACTTTTAACAGCAAAGCCGACAGGGACAAACACTGGGATGCTTTCAATAACGATTCGGTATGGAAAGAACTTTCCGGCAGGGCAGAATATCAGCATAATGTATCGAAAGCGGATATAATTTTTTTGCACCCTACTTCTTATTCTGATTTTTAATGCCGGCAGATCGGACGGATTTCGATGCGGTGGTAGTCGGTTCGGGTCCTAACGGGCTTGCGGCGGCAATTCATCTGCAGCAGAATGGCTTATCTGTTTTGTTAGTTGAGGGAAAAGATAAGATTGGAGGCGGACTTCGCTCTGCCGAACTTACCTTGCCCGGTTTTACTCATGATATTTGTTCTGCAGTTCATCCATTGGCTGCAGGCTCGCCGTTTTTTAAAAGCTTGCCGTTAGCAGAGCATGGCCTTGAATATCTTTATCCGCAGATAGATGCTGCGCACCCCTTTGATGATGGAACCGCAGCGTATTTAACAAGATCATTAAAAGATACTGCTGCTTCGCTGGGTAAAGATGAACAGACCTACCTAAACTTACTTGGTCCAATTATTAAGGATTGGCCAGGTTTGATTGACGATATTCTTGCGCCATTACACATCCCCAAGCATCCACTTTCAATGGCTGGTTTTGGTTTATCTGCATTAACATCTGCTAAAAATCTATCAAAAAGGTTTAAAACCGAAAAAGCAAAAGGACTATTTGCGGGTATGGCAGCACATGCTATCCAGCCGCTAAGCAATTTGGCTACTTCTGCCGTGGCACTTGTTTTATCAGCCGCAGGGCATACCGGTGGATGGCCCATACCCAAAGGTGGTTCGCAATATATTGCCGATGCGCTGACTTCTTATTTTTTATCCCTTGGTGGTAAAATAGAAACAGGCTTCTATGTAAAAACGTTATCGCAGTTGCCATCCGCTCGGGCTGTTTTATTTGATGTTACTCCAAAGCAGCTGCTTCAGATAGCAGGACATAAATTTTCTTCAATTTATAAATGGCAACTGGAACGCTACAGGTATGGTATGGGTGTTTTTAAGATAGATTGGGCAATTGACGCACCTATCCCATTTAAAGCGGAAGAATGCAAGCTGGCGGGTACGGTACACATTGGTAATACCTTTGATGAAATTGCATCAGGCGAACAGGAGATCTGGGAAGGTAAAATCCCTAAAACGCCATATGTTTTGTTATCGCAACCAGGCATATTAGATAGTACGCGTGCCCCGCGAGATAAGTATACCGCCTGGGCCTACTGCCATGTACCCAATGGTTCTGAAACCGATATGACCGCAATTATTGAAAGCCAGGTTGAACGCTTTGCACCCGGTTTTAAGGATACCATATTGGCCCGGCATACCATGAATACCGTACAAATGGAAGAATATAACCCTAATTATATAGGCGGCGACATCAACGGCGGCGTTATAGATATAGGGCAATTATTCACCCGGCCGGCGCTGCGCTTATCGCCATATAAAACTTCGGCTAAGGGCTTATACATATGTTCGTCATCTACGCCTCCCGGCGGCGGCGTGCATGGAATGTGCGGTTATCACGCTGCAAAAAAGGCTTTGAAAGATGTATTCAACCGCTGACCCACTTTTGCTTTTCTATCCAAATTGATTAGCTTTAATATTTAAATCCAATTGTAATACCTTTCATGAAGAGCAAAAGTCTGTTACTGCCGGTAATACTTTTATGCGTTTTATTTTCCTGTAAAAGAAAACCTGTTGCTGCTGCTGACAGTGGCTGGGAAACTTACGCGGGTACCAAAGAAGGTAACCGATACTCGTCAAATAGCCAGGTAAATCCTCAAAACGTAAGTCAGTTAAAAGTGGCCTGGACTTATAGCTCACATGATAGGGATACAGGCAATCGCACGCAAAACCAATGCAATCCAATAATAGTTGATGGGATACTTTATGGAACCACGCCAAAGCTCAAACTATTTGCCCTTGATGCAGCCACAGGAATACAAAAATGGCTTTTTGATCCCGCGAAAGTGGACAGCTCTACCCGTAACGATCCTATGGCCTATTACAAAGTTTGCAGGGGCGTAGTCTACTGGCAGGATGCAAATGGTGATAATAAGCGGACCTTTTACAGCGCGGGATCAAAGACTTTTGCAGTAGATGCTGAAAACGGATCGTTGATAAAAGATTTTGGCAAAGGTGGTTATATTGATCTCTCGGAAGACCTGGGTCGAAAAACGAAATCTTATGTATTAGGTACAACACCTGGTGTTATCTATCATAATTTATTGATCATAGGCACAAGGGTTGCAGAGTCTGAAGATGCAGCGCCCGGGCATGTAAGGGCTTACGACGTCATGACCGGGAAGTTAAAGTGGATCTTTCACACCATTCCACATCCGGGTGAAAAAGGGTTTGATACCTGGCCGGACAGCACGGCCTGGAAACGCCTGGGCGGCGCAAACGACTGGGCAGGTATGGCGCTTGACGAAAAGCGAGGAATTGTATATTTACCAATAGGCGCAATAGGCGGCGATTTTTATGGCGGTAACAGAAAGGGAGCTAATCTTTTTGCAAATTCGCTGGTGGCATTGGATGCTACCACAGGCAAATACAGATGGCATTACCAGGTAGTGCATCATGACCTTTGGGATCGCGATTTGCCGGCCAATCCTAACCTCGTGACTATTGTGCAAAACGGCAAGCCGATTGATGCGGTTGCGCAGATCACCAAGCACGGTTATATTTTTGTTTTTGATCGTACTAATGGCAAACCTTTATTCCCTATAAAGGAGACGGCTGTTCCGCAAAATGCTTTACCCGGCGAGACGCCCTGGCCAACGCAACCTGTTCCGGTATTACCTCAGCCATTTGCCCGGCAGCATTTTGGCGCGGAGGATGTAACAGACATTACGCCCGAAACGCATTATGATATGCTGGAAAAATATAAAAAAGTGAAATACAATGTAATGTTTACCCCGCCCAGCAAAGATGGCAGCTGGATATTTCCCGGCTTTGATGGCGGCGGCGAGTGGGGAGGGGCAGCTGTAGATCCTGAAACCAGGATCATGTATATAAGCAACAGCGAGATGCCCTGGGCGCAGGTTATGATAGATGTACCTAAAAGCACTAATGACAAATCATTAAACGGCATGGGGCATAATGTGTATAATAAATATTGCATATCCTGCCATGGGCCGGAGTTAAAAGGGAATGGATCATCATATCCATCTTTGTTGAATATTAACAAAAAGTATAACGTGCAGCAGGTTAGCCAGATATTGGAAAGCGGCAGAAACATGATGCCATCCTTTAAACAAATCCCAGTCGAAGAAAAGAAAGCGCTGCTGGCTTTTGTTTTAAAGCTGCCCGAAACGGCAGCCCCGATAAAGCAAATGGCCAAAGAGCCGGGTGCCGCAACTGTTTTACCTCAAATTCCATATGCTATGAACGGCTATAACCGCTTTGTGGATAAAGACGGTTATCCTGGTATAAAACCTCCATGGGGTTGCCTTAACGCAGTTGATCTTACAACAGGCAAACTACTATGGAAAGTGCCGGTAGGTGAATACCCGGAATTAACCAAAAAAGGAATACCGGTAACAGGGACAGAATTATATGGCGGCCCTTTGGTTACCAAAGGCGGATTGGTTTTTATAGCAGCATCTAAAGACGAAAAGATCCGTGCTTTTGACAAACGTAACGGAAAAAAATTATGGGAAGCTAAATTACCGGCAGCAGGTTACGCCACCCCCGCAGCATATTCACTAAACGGGAAGCAATATATTGTAATAGCCTGTGGTGGTGGCAAAATAGGAAGCAAATCCGGCGATAGTTATGTTTGTTTTGCCTTGCCATAAAATCAAAACTATGTTGCGGACTTTTCAATTATGTCCTTTAAATTTTTACTTTGTAGCATAATAATCTTTAATAATGGACAAAGGGCGTTTAGAGGCTTTCAGTGATGGCGTTTTTGCTATCATCATTACTATTATGGTACTTGAACTTAAAGTGCCGTCTAAAACAGATATCAGTGCACTGCTGGCACTATATCCTGTTTTCATCAGCTATGTGCTCAGCTTTATTTACGTAGGCATTTATTGGAATAATCATCACCATACTTTCCAGGTAGTAAAATCGGTAAACGGATCGGTGCTTTGGGCAAATACACATTTATTGTTCTGGCTTTCGCTGGTGCCATTTGTAACCGCATGGATGGGCGAAAATCATTTTGCTATGTGGCCGGTTACCTGCTACGGAATAGTTTTGTTAATGTGCGGCATTGCCTATGGTATCATGATGTTTACCCTGATACGCCACCAGGGCAGGGACTCAGTACTGGCTAAAGCTATCGGAAAAGATTGGAAGGGAAATGTATCGGTTGCAACTTACGCCATAGCGATTGCATTGTCGAGCATAAATTCTTTTATAAGTTTGGCACTGTATATCATTATAGCCGGTGTGTGGTTCATCCCGGATAAAAGGATAGAAAAAAGAATTGTTACACACGAACCTAACTGCGATGAGAACTAAAAAGGCCTTAAGTATGTACTTAAAGCCTTTTAAAAAAATTATGAATTAAATCTAAGCAGCTTGCGGCTTGGACATTTTTAATAAAAAATGCTGCGCTCCTAACGCGAACCATAAAGCTAAAATGGAGCAGTAACTTCCACCGCGTTCTACCCATTCAAAAACTTCCCAATGCGGATAAAATAATTCGCTTGCCATTTTCCAGACAAGGAAAACAATCAGTATAGGTCTTATTGGCTTTACCAACACTATTACTGCAGCTGCCAATTCAAAAATGCCAATAATTTGGGCGGTATGAGCAGGGTTAGAAAAGCCTAAAGATGCATATTGCTCCAATAATCCCTTCTTCTGCACCAGGTTTAACCAGCCATGGCCGGCAAGTAGCAGAAAAACTACGATCTTTAAAACAGTGATCACCGTCGACATGGTTTTGGCATCCGGGCGGTAGTTTGGATCAATTGGTGAGAAAAGACTTTTGAGTGTTGGTTTCACACCTCCTGAAAATATTAAAAGCGCAAGCGGGGCACCGAAATTACCGGCGCGTTCAAAAAATTCGCCGACTGGCTCGCCAGACATTGGCCTGAGCAGGGCCGTGATAACACCCCATATAACCAGCCAAGCCGGAACAATGCGTAAAGGGTAAGCAAGCATGATAAGCCCGAATAAAATATCTACGCTTCCCAACCAGGGCATTAAATGGAAGGCCGTAGCTTTGCCTATCCCAAATACTGCAAAGTAATTACACCAGATTGGTTTGGTAATTATCCCGAATGCGCCATGGCCTATAAAGCACATGGCTACTGCAAAACGCAGTATGTAATGAATTTTTTGTTGAAAGTTTTCGTTCATGATAAAATATTGTCAAACATTAAGATTAAAAAGAAATAATTTTTTTGTTCAGACAATAAACTTTGGAGGCGGTTTGGCGCATTGTATTTCTGTATCTATAGTTGCGGCTGCAAAATGTTCTTTTTTAACAGAGAGCATAATAATAGCCGGTTTGAATGCGAAACAGGTTCCACCCGGGTTGTATTTACCTATATCGGCTAATTTGCCGAATGGCACATGGTCTTTTTTCTTTACAGGTATATCATCAATATCTTTTGCATTGATGATGTTGTGATTTGAGAGTTTGGTTTTTTCGTAATTTGGGATGCAGGCAAGATAAATGGCATGCGGTGTAAGTTTTAGCTTAACGTAATTATAGCTTTTAAGCCTGAACTGAACACGGCCACTCACCGAGGCATATTTTCTCCAGTTTTGATTGATAGGATTGACTAAAGGAATTTTTATTTCTACCAGGTCATTTAAATTATAAACGTTCTGGCTTATACGTTCATTAAAGATCCGGTAGGTTATAAATAGCGAATACTGATAAAGCAGCAAGTGCCCGCATATGGAAAAAGTATGCAGACACAGCAATGTTATAGCAATGAGTTTTTTCAAGTCGCTTTAATCAGGGTTGGCTAAAGTTATATGAAATAAACCTATCAGGAAAATTTTTCAGGTTAAATTTATGTATCTAACCCGAAAATTATTAAAGATGTACGGTGATACCTAATGTAGTTTGCAATACGGTAATTGGTTGCCTGGTTACTTCGCGGCCAACAAAGTTACCTGAATTTATGGTAGAAGAAATATGCGGTCCGTCTGAATCTACGTAGCTGGCACGTAAACCAAGATCCCAGTTATCAGAGAAACTCCAGCGCAGGCCAACAGCACCGCCATAAGCAAAAACCTTACCGCCGCCGCTGTTTTGTACAATCTCGACAGAGGTGCTGCTTGATGGGTCCATATCAGCTGTGATACTTGGTGTAGATGCGCTTTTTAAAACACCTGCCTGTGCACGAAGGTCGATTATGAACTTTTTAACGGTAAATGAGTATTGAGGGCCAAGCAATATAAAGTAGTTGTGGTAACGGTCTACAGCGCTAACGGTAGTTTCATCCCTGTCATAGCTGGTATTATAACCGTTTGATAAGCTTTGCGCATCATTGGTGTTTAGCTCGCCCTGGTCCTGGAATGATACGCTTGCAGCAACCGCAAGGTTTTTATAAACATACCATGCACCGTCAAGTCCAAAAGTTACACCTCTTTTAGCGTAACCGGCTTTATCATCTGCGTAAATAGATTTTCCGAAGTCGCTGCTTGGCAATGATAAACCTCCGAACAATGTGATATAACTTTTAACATATTGTTTATCATCCTGTGCCTTAGCGTTGAAAGAGATAAGAAATAAAAAAGCTGCCGATAGGATGGTAAGGGTTTTTTTCATGTTTTGTATTACGGGGTTAATCATTAATATTAAAAGCACCTTTGTTTGCGCAGATGCATCGGATATGCAAACGTATGAAGGATTGCAATAGTATTTATATGTATTCTTAAAAAATGTTAAATATTACAGGTAACAATCGTTTTACCCGGGTCAACGCAAATATCTATATTTAAAACACATATTGAATTATTTTATTAAAACACAAATACCTTTTTACGCTTTAATAACTATCATGAAAAAATATTATAAAGTTTTAGCCTTACTGGTACTTGCGCTTGGCTTTACAATTAAGGCAGTAAACGCGCAGGACAAGGGCCTTAAATTAGTATTTATACGACATGCGGAGCGCCCGGGCGATGGTGATAACCTTAATTGCAAGGGCTTTAACCGGTCTATGATGCTGCCGGCATTGATAATGAAGAAGTTTGGTAAACCCGATAACATTTATGTGCCGGAATTAAATTCAGGAAAATCGACTAAAAGAGGCAGGATGTTTCAAACAATTTCTCCTTTTGCTATAAAATATAACCTGCCCATCAACACCAAATATGGCGAAAACGATTATAAAGACATTGGCCATGCCTTGCTAAAAGAAGAAGGCACGGTTTTAATTGTTTGGGAACACAATACCATGCTACCGATCTTAAATTATCTCGGCGTAAAAACCGACGGGCTTAACTGGCCTGATAGCGACTTTGACAGTATTTGGATAGTAACCTTTAAAAAAGATAAGGCTATACTCACAAAAGACAGGGAAGGTTTAAACCCGCAGGATAACTGCTCGTTTTAATTAATGGCGGGCGCGTTTCTTTAAAACCCCACCGGCTGCTTCTTTGATGGTGCTGGTAAATACGAAGGCTTTTTCGTCAACCTCGTGTATCATGTTACGCAGGCGGCGCACCTCTAACCTGGTGACCACCGTAAAGATAATGTCTACCGGCTGGCTTACTTCAAAGCTTTCCTTCAAAAAACCGCGCTCACCTTTATAAACGGTAATGCCACGGCCAAGCTCCATTACCAGCCTTTCTTTAATTATTTCGTTTTTTCCCGAAATAATAGTAACGCCGGTATATTCTTCCAAACCCTCGATAACAAAATTGATGGTTTTAGATGCGCAGTAATAAGTAAGGATGGAATATAGTGCAGTTGGTAGCCCCAGTTTAATAGCAGCTATTAAAAATATAACTACGTTAATACCCAAAATAATTTCGCTGATAGTAAAGCTTATGCGTTTGCCGGTATAAAGCGCCAGTACTTCAATACCATCCAGCGCGCAGCCTCCCCGTATGGCCAGCCCAACACCAATACCCATAAACACGCCGCCAAAAATAGAAACCAGTAATTTATCGGATGTTATTTGCGGATAAGGAATATAATGCAAACATAAGCCAAGGCCAATTATGGCAACAAAAGTTTTAAGGGCAAACAACTTATTTACCTGGAAGGCACCCATTATGATGAGTGGAATATTTGCTATTACAATTACATAAGCAATGTTAAGCTCATAAATTTCATGTATTAATAAGGAAATACCGGTTACGCCGCCATCGAAAAACTTGTTGGGCACCAGGAAGCTTTTTAAAGCAAAACCGCAAAATAATATACCTGCTATAACGTAAATTGTATCTGTTAACCAATGCGGCAGCTGTAGCCTCTTCATTATACGCCCTTTGTTTGTTTAAAACCGGTTTAAAGTTAACGCCCTTTTCGGTTCAACGCAAGTTAATGGTTTATTTAGTTAAACAATGTATATTTATTGTTTCATCAACTTTGTTATCCATGCATTTTTTTTTATACCTGGCTTCGTTCCTGTTAATAAATCGTTTAAAGCGTGCGCTGCGCTTTTCTCCAATTAGAGAAAAATGGAACAATATCCTGCAAATTTCATTCTGGGTTATCATTGCTGTTTCAATTGCTTTTGAAACCAAGTTTAATGACGTTGCAAATTTTCTAATTGGCAGTGCTATGCTTTCCGGTTTAATATGGTTTACAGAAAAAGAACCGGATTTTGCATCGTTTAAATCCTTTATAAGGGCGCATTATCCGCTGGTAGGCATAGGCGTACTTTCTGGTTTAACGTTGTTAATTGTCCCTGCTTTTTACGAGAAATGGGATAACTACTTTGAGTTTGTAATGATAGCCGCCTTTGTTTGGATCTTTGCGCGTTTGGCTACCAACAAAAAGCAACTGGAGGAAGTAAAAATAATAAATGACCAGAAGTTGCAACTGGATAAGTTGGTTGCCGAGCGTACAGTAGAACTTACCCGCCAAAAAAATGAACTACAGGAAACGCTGCTACTGCTTCAAACCACACAGCAACAATTAATACAATCAGAAAAACTGGCTTCTTTAGGCGAGCTTACAGCCGGTATTGCCCATGAGATACAAAATCCGCTAAATTTTGTAAACAATTTTTCGGAAGTGAGCATGGAACTGGTAGAGGAAATGGAAGAAGAACTTGCAAAAGGCGATAAAGAAGAGGCAATAGCTATTGCTAACGACATCAGGCAGAATCTCGAAAAAATACGGCATCACGGTAAACGCGCCGATGGCATAGTAAAAGGCATGCTGCAACATAGCAGGGCAAGCAGCAATATCAAAGAGCCTACTGATATTAATAAGCTTGCTGATGAATATTTCCGGTTAGCTTATCATGGCTTAAGAGCAAAAGACAAAAGCTTTAATGCCGAACTGATCATGCACTTTGACGAAAACTTAAAGCCGGTAAACATGGTACCGCAGGACGTAGGCCGGGTGTTGCTTAACCTTTTTAACAATGCCTTTTACGCCGTTCAAAAAAAGCAGCACGAAATGCCTTTGGGCTTTAAGCCGGCAGTTGAAGTAAGTACCGCCAGTAAGGGAGCCAATATCGAAATAAGAGTTAAGGATAACGGTACAGGAATTCCAGACAGTATAAAAGATAAGATTATGCAGCCGTTTTTTACCACAAAACCTACCGGCGAAGGTACGGGCCTTGGTCTGTCATTAAGTTATGATATAATTGTGAAAGCACACGGTGGTACGCTGGAGATAAATAGTAAAGAAGGTGCTTATACCGAATTCAAAATAACAATTCCTGCTTAAGTTTTTATCTCTATATTTAACAACCTTATGAAAATATTAGTTGTCGACGATGAGGCCGATGTTCAGCCGCTGTTTCTGCAGCGGTTCCGGAAAGAAATAAAAGCAAATGAGATTGAATTTAATTTTGCTTTATCGGGAGAAGAGGCGTTAAGCTTTATGAAAAACCGGCATTCTGAAGTTGTGCTTATTTTGTCTGACATTAATATGCCTGGTATGAGCGGAATTGAGCTTTTATCAAAGATACGGCATGATTACGATACCCCGCCGCCTATTATTATGATGGTGACCGCTTATGGCGATGATGAAAACTATCAGCAGGCTATGCAAAATGGCGCCGATGATTTCTTAACAAAGCCGCTTGATTTTAATTTACTTAAAGACAAACTTAAAACTATAATGCCCAATGGCTAAGATATTAGTTGTTGATGATGAAGCCGACCTGGAATTACTGGTGAAACAAAAGTTTCGCCGTAAGATAAGGGAAAGCGTATATGAATTTGTTTTTGCTCAAAATGGTGAAGAAGCGCTTGAAAAGGTAAGCGAACACCCGGATATTGATATTATTTTAAGCGATATTAATATGCCTGTTATGGACGGACTTACGCTTTTAAGCCGCCTGCCCGAAGCCAACCCTATGTTAAAAGCAATTGTGGTATCTGCTTATGGCGATATGCAAAATATCCGTACGGCCATGAACCGCGGCGCTTTTGACTTTGTTTGCAAACCGGTTGATTTTGACGACCTGGATGTTACCATGGAGAAAACTATAAGCCATGTTAAGCAGATGCAACAGACTTTACAGGCCATCAAGGAAAATAACATACTGAAAATGTATGTAGACGAGAATGTGCTGAACTTTATGGCGCATAAGGAGTTTGAAAACAGCCTTATGAAGAATGAGGCGATAGAGGCCACGGTAATATTTCTTGATGTTTGCGGCTTTACTGCGGTTACAGAAAAAGTACCTGCCAATGCGGTTATTAAACTGATAAACGGCCTGTTTGATAAAATAGTACAGGAAATTATTGCCCAGGGCGGCCACGTTGATAAATTTATGGGCGATGCGGTGATGGCTGTATTCAGAGGAAATTATCATTTGGACAGAGCTATCGATACAGCGCTTGCCGTGCGCAGCCAAATAAGCCAAATGGAAGAAATTGTTTTTGAGGAAACAAGGTATCGCCCCGAAATCTCCATCGGCATTAATTCCGGCGAAATGGTATCCGGGAATATTGGTTCAGTATCCTTAAAGCGGCTGGACTATACCGTTATAGGCGATTCGGTAAACCTTGCGCAACGTTTGCAATCTGCTGCCAAAGGAGGCCAGATCATTATTACCGAGGATACTTACAATAAAGCTAAAGAATCTTTTAAATGTGAAAAGATAGGGGAGGTTACGCTTAAGAACAAAGCCAAACCTGTTGTTATTTATGAAGTGATAGAGTAGACCAATTCTTATCTGGTAAAATACAAAACCCATAGTGTTCGCATCTGTTATCTTACACATGAGTGAAAAAAACATGCCGGCAAAAAGAGATAAGACAATACGGGTTGTAAAGCCAACAAAAGACACATTAGCGCGTGCTAAGAAGGTTGCCGCAAATTCTGGCAGCAGTACAGATGGTATGACTTCGGAATTGAAGAACCGCAAAAATGGCGGGCAACAACCGGCAAGATAATTACCGGCTGTTGAATTTAACCGGCTTAAATGCGATTATACTTTTTTGTGAGTTTTCGCAAATGTTTTACCGGGAACTGTTTCAATTCATCTGGTTTCAGGCGCCATAGCCAGTTGCCATCCGTACCTGCAGGCATATTCATGCGGGCGTTTTCATCCAGATCATATAAGTCTTGTACAGGTATAATAGCCATCTTCGCAACTGAAGCAATAATCGTTTCGATAAAAGCACCTGTTATGTTCTTTTCTTTTGGTTTAACAGACAGGTATTTTTCTACTTGTTTAACGGTAGCTTCGTCGGCATCTTGTCTAAACCAGCCTAATGTAGTATTGTTATCATGCGTGCCGGTATAAACAATATGATTTGGCGTATAATTATGCGGTATATGCGGCGATTGTGCGGTAGTATTACCAAACGCAAATTGCAAAACCTTCATCCCCGGGAAATTGAGCGTATCCCTCAATTCATAAACTGCATCGTTTATATCGCCAAGGTCTTCAGCTATAAATGGCAGTTCACCAAATTTTTCTGTTAATACGTTAAACAGATCCGTTCCCGGTCCTTTTTCCCAGGTACCGTTTATAGCAGTTTCTTCTATTGCGGGTACGGCCCAATATTCAGAAAATGCCCTGAAGTGGTCTAATCTCAAAAGGTTAAAATATTCCAGGTTCTTCCTGATCCGCTGAACCCACCATTCATAGCCCTGCTCCTTAAGCGTATCCCAGTTAAAAACAGGCATACCCCAAAGCTGGCCATTAGCATTAAAATAATCAGGCGGCACACCTGCAACCAATGCAATATTCCTGTCTTTTGTCAAAGCAAAATTATCGGGATGTGCCCATACATCGGCCGAATCATAACCTACATAAAATGGCAGGTCGCCGAATAAATTTATATCAAGTTGATTACAATATTTTTTCAGCTGTTGCCACTGGCGGTTAAAAATAAATTGCAGCCACTTTGCTTTTTCAATTGCGTCGATATTATCACTTTCAAATTGCAAAAGGGTGTTTTGATCTCTTAGTTTAAAAGGGTCCGGCCACGTGTACCATGGTGATTGGTCGTGATGGTTTTTAATGGTAATGTATAAGGCAAAATCATTAAGCCAGTAAGTTTCCGCCCCGCAAAAATCCTCAAACTGAATTTTCATCCAATCGAAATTTCCGTTTTTATAATTTAACCAGGCTGTTTCAAAAAGAATATCCTTTAACCAGCCCGCTGTTTTAAAATCAACTTTTTCTGTTGAGGGTTCTACGTATTTTTCAATATCCTGGTCAAAAAGCAGGCCATCATTTACCAATTGCTCGGGGCTGATAAGCAAAATATTACCACCCATTCCCGACCAGGCACTATAAGGTGAGAACTGACTTTTTTCATCTACCGGGCTAAGCGGTAACAATTGCCAGTATTTTTGATAGGAAGCGTGCAAGGTGTCGGCAAAAGCCCGTGCCTGGGGCCCAAAATCACCAATGCCGAATGAAGAAGGCAATGATGTAATATGCATCAAAATGCCCGAACCACGTTTGCTATCCGGAAATTGTAATTTTAAAATCGCAACTGGTAATTCATTAAAAATGGCCGATAGTGGAATACCGCCTTTGATTTTTGATTTTTGTTTAGTGAAAAGGTTTTCAAACTCATCCGGCGCGTTTACGGGAAGCGTAATTTTAGTGTCCTCCCAATCCAGTTCCAGCGCATCTTCGCAAATACCGGCTAAGCCTAATGGCGCAGCAATTATATAACAGGTATATTTGTATTTTCTTGCAAAGGCAATAACGTTGGCTGCGTATTTCCCTTCTATTGTTAATGGAAGGTATTCTCCCTCTGCAAAAACAAGCGGTTTTTTTTTTCGCTCATGCAGTAAGGTTTGCGTTAACCAAAGCTTAACCTCGCCAGAAAACTTATTTTGCCACAATGCCTTTACATCAACTGGCCCTGAAACATCATTTAAGAATTTATTTCGCTGTTCATAATTAACCGGGCGCCTGTTGTCAGGGTCAACCATACTGAAATCGAATAACTCGCAACCCTGATACGTATCGGGCATTCCCGGCGCAGTGAATTTTAACAAGGTTTGCGTAAGCGAATTAACTGCTCCAAAACCGGCAATTTTTTCATTGAACCCGGTAAAGCTTTTCCAAAACTTACCTTTTTGATCTAACAGTTTTTTAGCGAATTGCTTAACCGAGTTTTCATAGGCTTCGTTTGGTTGTGCCCAACCGGAATGTACTTTGGCTTCTCTCAGTGCTTTTTCAAGATATTGGTCCAGCCGCTTTTCAAAGTCGTCATCTGGTTGGCCCGGCATAGGGTAAGATGCAACAAGGGTTTGATAAACCAGATACTCATCATTGGCATCAGGTGCGTTATCTTTAATCAGAGTGCGGTTTAAATCCTGCCATTGTTTTACTATTTGCAGCCAAAGATCTGGTATATCGGTTAAAACGTTTAACCTTGCCCTGGCGTCTTCCCCGCGTTTGGTATCGTGGGTTGCAGTTCCGTTCATGGATAGCGGCCATTTTTCCTGGCGGTCTATCATGGTTTTATGGAATTCCTCAACACTAACGCCGAAAGATTCCGGCGCATCGCCCACTTCATTATGCCCTGTAAACCGGTTGTAAGTATACATCAATGTATCCTCTACACCTTTGGCCATTAAGGGCCCGGTTAGCTGCATACAGCGCTGGTAAAATTTAAGCGCTTTATCGTCTTTAGCTTTGCCCTGCCAAACCTTTTTTATCAGATGGGCAGCTGATTTTAACTGAGATTTATCGGCTATGATCTCCTCAAATATTTTTTCTATAACGTCGCTGTCCTCATCGGGTAAGGGTAGGTGATTGCCATAATAACGGTAAACCGGGCACCTAATCAAAAATTCTGCAATAGCATCCTTAATTTCAACAGGCGATACCTTTTTGAATTCCTTTTCTTTTATCAGATCAGATTGCAGAAAAAACTTGGTGAGGTTATCGAGTTCACCTGCCATCTGCTCAAAAAGTATATAAGCTTTCTTATCCCTGATCTGCTGCGTTACCGAAGCCGAGTTACCCGTAAGCTCATTATAAAAGTCGGTAAAGGCGGCTTTGCTTTGGGTATTTGTTAAAAGGTTGTTTACGGAAGATAAAAAATCATAACCCGTATTTCCTTCTATCGGCCATGAAGGCATCTCTTCGGCCGGTTCTAAGATCTTTTCTACAACAATGTAAACTTCATCACCGGCAAGTTTGCGTAATTGATTCAGGTAAAGGCTTGGGTTGTACAAGCCATCTATATGATCTACTCTTAAACCTTGGAAAACACCTTCTCTTACAAGGTCACTAATCAGTTGATGAACGCGGTTAAAGACAGTTTCAATTTGAATGTTAATACAAATGAGCCCGTTTACCGTAAAAAAACGTCGGTAGTTAATCTGTTTTTCTGTTTCCTGCCAGTTACATAGGCGGTAATGTTGCTTACCGGCAATTTCCAGCAAAAGATCTTTGTCTTTATTAATGTTATCTAAAGATTTTTCTTGATCCGGGTACGATTCTTTATTTAAAGGCCAGGTGTTGCCCATGTAATTAAACACCAGTTTATCGTCCTTCTGTTCAATTTTTATTTCGCCTTTTTCAATAACTTCTTCTAAGGTGGAACCAAGAAACGGAACCATCAACGCCCCGCTAAAAAGATCGTCACTTAAGGTTTGATCAAAATAATCTTTATATGCCGATTCGGCACCTTTTTCAAGCAGGTCCATCAGCCATTCGTTATTTGAATGGAATGCCATATGATTTGGTACAATGTCCTGGATCCAGTTAATCTTTTTTTCACGCAATGTTTTGCTGATACTTCTTAACTGTTCAATGGTTCCAATTTCTGGATTGATCTTAAGCGGATTAACGCCATCGTACCCATGCGTACTACCGGGAGTAGACTCAAATACCGGTGAAGCGTAAATTGTATTTACGCCTAGTGTTTCCAGGTAAGGAATGATCTTTTCAAAGTGATTGAAGGTGAAATCTTTATGAAACTGTATACGATAGGTACTTACCGGGTTAAACATTTTAATTGGTATAAATGATGATTGATTGCGGCTGGATCTTATCCGCAGATAAACCCGGGCCATTCCATTTGCCATCGGCCGAGTCGAATATTTTCTGCCAGTTTTTGTCGAGTGGCAATACAATTTGTTGTGCCTGGTCTGAGAAATTCATTAGGCAGCAAACTTCCTGCGCTGCATCCCAGCGCTTTAACAGTAGTGTATTTTTTTCTGTATCTGTTACCGTTTTTAAATGTTTGCGATTTAGCTGATGCAATGCAGGCAGATCTTTTCGCAAGCTTATTAAAGCTTTATAAAAATCAAGCATAACTGCATGATCGCCTTGTCTTGACATTTCCCACTGCAATTTTGAATGGGTAAACGTTTCTTCAGCCTGCGGGTCAGGGGCTTCGCCTTTGGCATGGAAAGCTGCAAATTCCTGTTTTCTTCCTTTACGCACAGCCTCAACCAATTCGGGGTCGCTATGGCTTACAAAATATTGGAATGGGTTAGGTGCGCTCCATTCCTCGCCCATAAAGAGCATCGGGATAAAAGGGCTTACCAGCACTGCACCGGCCATTAACTTTTGCATCTCGAAGCTAAAAAGCTGGCTGCTCCGTTCGCCAAGCATCCGGTTGCCCACCTGGTCGTGATTTTGCGAAAACACAATAAATTGATCTCCGGTATTATGAATTGGGTTGGTGCCAAAGGTTTTTAATCGTTGCGGCGAATAAATTCCATCATAAACATAAGCTGTATTATAAGCCTTGGCAAGATCATTTACACCGTTAAAGTCGCTATAATAACCATTCCTGTCGCCGCCTGCCGTTACCCTTAATGCGTGATGAAACTCGTCTATCCATTGCGCATCCATTCCATAACCCTGCTCCTGAAGCGGATTGATGAAACGGGAATCATTAAGGTCCAGTTCTACAATCAGGTGATGTTGTTTACCTGTTTGGGCTGCTAATTCATTCACGTTTTCTTTTATCTCTCGTAAAATGTGCTGTGGACTAAAATCTTTAATAGCATGCACCGCATCCATACGCAGGGCATCGATATGGAAATCCCGAAACCAAATCAGCACATTTTCAATATAAAAATGCCTTACTTCATCGCACCAGGCGTCATCAAAATTAATCGCATTACCCCAGGGCGTATTGTATTTTTCTGTAAAATAGGAGCCGTACTCTGTAAAATAATTTCCCTCGGGCCCAAAGTGGTTGTACACAACATCCAATATAACAGCCAAGCCTTTTTCGTGGCAAGTATTTACCAGCTTCATCAGCTCAAGCGGGCCGCCATATGAGTTTTGCACAGCGTATGGAAATACGCCATCATAGCCCCAATTTCTTTCGCCGGGGAATTGGGCAACCGGCATAATTTCTATTGCTGTTATCCCTAATTCCTTTAAGTGATCCAGTTTCTCCGCAATGCCCGCAAAGGTGCCATCTTCTGTGAATGTGCCTGTATGAAGTTCATATATCAGGTAATCTTCCAGCGGCGGGTTGGCCCAGGTTGAGTCATCCCAGTTAAAAGATTTTACATCTACAGCCTCTGATGCTTCGTGCACGCCCTCTGGTTGCGACAAAGAAGCAGGGTCCGGCAATTGTTTATCTTTATCTATCTTAAACTGATAGCGATCGCCGGGTTTGATTTTTCTGGTATTAAGCTGCCAGTATCCAAAGTCGCTTTTTTCTAAAGGCAATTGCTCGTTCTCGTTGATAACAACAGCAGGTTCTTTTGCCAATGGCGACCATAACACTATCTCTGCTTCGCCCTTACTATTAAACCTTACACCTGGCAATGGTTTGTTGCTCATATTTATAATGGTTGGTGTAGTACAACAACAGACCGGCCTTGCACAGTTACTTTTTTATTGTCTTCTATTTCCTGGTCGCTTACAGAGTCATCACTGGTATCCAAAGTTTTCACCCATTTTTTACCGGTTAGTTTTTCTGGTAAAACATAATTTACCGGCTCGTAATGCGCATTAAAGATCAGGTAAAAATTATCATCGGCAATTGGTTCGCCTTTAGCAGTTACGTTGTGTATACCTTTGCCGTTTAAGAAAATTCCTAACGATTTTGCATAACCGTGATTCCAGTTCTCATCTGTCATCTCATCGCCTTCCGGTAAAAACCAGCCTATATCCTCCAGTTTTTGCCCCTTTATAGGCACGCCCTGAAACCATTTCTTTCTACGGAAAGTAGGATGGTCTTTTCTTAGTTTTATAAGTCGCTTGGTAAATTCCAACAATGGTTTATCCTGGTTTGTCCAGTTTAACCATGATATTTCATTATCCTGGCAAAAAGCATTGTTGTTACCTTGCTGTGTGCGGCCAAACTCATCACCGGCTACCAGCATAGGTACACCTTGTGACAAAAACATGGTAGCAAGCAAATTGCGTTTTTGCTGGGCTCTGAGTTTATTTATTTCAGCATCATCGGTTGGGCCTTCTGCTCCGCAATTCCATGAGCGGTTGTTGCTTTCGCCATCGTTGTTGTCTTCTTTATTGGCCTCATTGTGTTTTTCGTTATATGATACAAGGTCATTTAAGGTAAAACCGTCATGGGCGGTTATAAAATTAATACTTGCGGTTGGTCTGCGGTAATCATCCTGATAAAGGTCAGGGCTTCCGGTTAAGCGCTGGGCAAACTCGCCAAGCATACTATCGGCACCTATCCAGTAATCCCTAATCGAGTCGCGATACTTACCGTTCCACTCGGCCCATCCCGGAGGAAACTTTCCTACCTGGTAACCGCCTTCACCAATATCCCATGGTTCTGCAATCAGTTTCACCTGCGATAAAACCGGGTCTTGATGAATAATGTCAAAAAATGCACTTAGGCGGTTTACTTCATGCAGTTCCCTTGCAAGGGTAGCGGCAAGGTCAAACCTAAAACCATCAACGTGCATTTCAAGTACCCAATACCGTAAGCTGTCCATAATGTACTGTAATACGTTGGGCAGCATTGCATTCAGAGTATTTCCGGTACCGGTGTAATCCATATAAAAACGTTTATTATCGTCTGTAAGGCGATAATAGCAGGCGTTGTCTATACCTTTAAAAGAGATGGTGGGCCCCAATTGGTTGCCTTCGGCAGTGTGATTATAAACTACATCCAGTATAACCTCAATGCCGGCCTTATGAAATTCCTTCACCATTTTTTTGAACTCTATCACCTGTTCGCCCATTACACCCGAGCCTGAGTATTTTACATCCGGCGCAAAAAAGCCTATGGTATTGTAACCCCAATAATTATTTAGACCGTTTTCCTGCAGGCCACGATCGTTTACAAACTGATGTACCGGCATCAATTCTATTGCGGTAATGCCCAGGTCTTTTAAGTAATTGATGGTTACTGGATGTGCAAGCGCCGCATAGGTACCTCTTATTTCCTCAGGTATGTCAGGATGTAAAAAAGTAAAGCCTTTTACATGTGTTTCGTAAATAATGGTATCCCGGTAAGATAGTTTTAATAATTTGTCGCCGTCCCAGTCAAAATTAGAATCTATCACAACCGATTTTGGGATAAAAGGAGCACTGTCTACTTCACTGTAGCTTAGGTCTTCATTTTCGCTGCCCACTTCGTAGGCGAATAATGAATCGTCCCAGTTTATGGCACCTGCAATAGCCTTGGCATATGGGTCCATCAATAATTTATTAGGGTTGAAGCGATGTCCGTTCTCCGGTTCATATGGCCCCGATACACGGTAACCGTAAAGTTGCCCGGGTTTCGCATCCGGCAGGTATACATGCCAGATCTGGTGGGTACGTTCTGTGAATTTTATTTTTTCATATTCTTGCTTATCATCGCCATTTTTGAAGAGACAGAGCTCCACGCCTGTGGCGTAATCAGAAAATAGTGCGAAATTAACGCCTTGTCCATCCCACGTGGCTCCAAGCGGATAAGGTTTTCCAGGGTAGATTTTTGTACTCATACCACTTAAAAGCCTATTAAATGGAAAATGTTTTTATAATTAATTCTTTATTGTTTTATGAGAGTTTGATAAACAATTGGCAGGAAACAGCTGTTATAAACTAATTGGTTTTATACACTACTTGGTAATGACAACGATACTTGCAGTTTCTACAGATAGCACTTTGCTACAGTTCCTTAAAGAAGAATTAACTAAGCAAGCTTACTCTGTGAACACTATTGAACAACCTGATGATCTGTTTCAAAAGATTAGCAAGAAAGCCCCTTTTATATTGATCATCGACTTTTTTCTCCATAATGATAACGCAGCCGCGTTATGCCATCAGTTAAAATCCGACCCTTCAACAAGGGATATTCATATTATTATTTTATCTGAAGACGAAAGGATAGAACCATTCAATGAAAAATTTGGGAGTTTTTCAATAATTAAGAAACCGGTAAATATTGATGAGTTGCTTCAAAATATAAAAGAGGCATCGCACGAAGATATTAAGCCTCTATAAGTTAAGGCCTTTAAGTGACCGGTGGTATAAATTAGAAAGTGTTTCTTCCGCCTGCACATATTCATTAAGCAGCTTAAACTGATTTTTTGCACGGATTAAATTATGGCCCGCATATTTTGACCCGTAATAAGCATCGTTATTCAGGTAATCTGTTAGAAAACGGATAGCCTGCATGTAGATCATTATTTTGCCTGCAAACACGAAGTTTTCTTTTTCCTTAGCTGTTAAAATGCTTCCCATGGCCGCCAGATATCCTTCGCATATGGCACTGAAAACTTCCTGCCTTATTGTTATTTTAGTAAAGTCGGTTTCTTCTTCATTGGCCGGGGACAAGTAAGTTCTCATCATATCACCCACATCGCTAAAAAAATATCCGGGCATTATAGTGTCCAGATCTATTACACACAAGGCATTTAAGTTATCATCAAACAGCGCGTTATTAATCTTTGCATCATGATGAATGATTCTTAACGGGATCTCATTGTTATCCTTTAACTGGTTGTAAGCCTGCAGAATGTCGTAATGAAAATACACCTCTTTAATTTCGTTTTCTGCCTTATCCAGCCTTTCGTTTCCGGCATTCTGATAGGCAGTTCTAAACTGGTTAAATCTTAATTTCAGGTCGTGAAAATTGGGTAAGGTATAACCAAGTATATCTGGTTTTAAATCTTTTAATAAAAATGTAAGCTGCCCAAATTGCCTGGCGGCTTCAAAGGCCTGTTTGGGTTCGCTAACAAAATCAAAGGTTTTAGAGTCTTCTATAAACGGGAATAGCCGGTAGTAGTCACCATCAAGGTCTTTGACAAACATTTTACCATTTGTTGCCGGCAGCATGCCTCCAAAAAAATAATCGGGATGGGCTCCTTTTAAGTATGACTGAACAAGCGCCACATTTTTAGCAATTAACTCGGGCGCCTTAAATACGTTGGTGTTTACTTTTTGTAAAATGTACTTATCATTTTTACCGGATACCATATAAGTTAAGTTAATTAGCCCGGTACCGAATACCCTGATGGTGTATTGCGATGCATTTAACCCGAATTTTGATAGTATTTTATCCAACATTCACGATAAATGTGCGGTAAAATAGCATCAATTCAAAATTTTGCAATGAGTTGTTGTAAGGAAATTTAATTTTAAAAAATCACGTTTTTTAAGAATTTGATTTACAGTTTGTTAATGGATAGCCTTATTTTGATAGCGCAGTCTGATAAAGCACATTTCCGTCTGCATTAATGGCTGTTACCTTTAAAGTGGATGGATTTACAGAAAAATACATAAAGCCATGATCTGAAGCGGCAAATTTACTGTAATCAATACCTTCATGTACCGGAGTAAGCTCTGAACCTGCACCAGAAATAAATTGCTGCGTAAAAGTTTCGGGAGGGGTAAGGTGTTGTAAAGAATGGTCGTGGCCCGATAAATAAATATCTACCTTATGTTTTGCAAAAACATCGCTCAACGCCTTACGCATAGTGAGTGTATCATAGTTTTTAATACGCGGGCCAACAGTATAAAAAGGGTGGTGGCCAACTATAATTTTCCATTTAACCGATGCGGAAGCATCTGCTAAACTTTCATTGAGCCATTCCATTTGTTTGTCCACATAATCCTTTTTGCTTTCAAACAGAAAAGGATCGGTATCTATCATTACAAAAAGAACTTTAGCGTCAGCAGTGAGGTTAACCTCTTTTTTGTAATAAAGAGAAGGCATATTCCAGCGGCGGCTTACCTTACTGTACCTAACCTGAGCCAATGGGTCGGAGCCATAGTCATGATTACCTAAGACTGGATACCAGTCGCACTGCAGCGAGTGTGCCGTATAGACATTTTCAAAAGAGTAATGCCAAAGCGGGTCGTTTTCACTAACAACTCCTAAAGGGTAAAAATTATCGCCAACAGAAATCACAAAGTCGTTAGGGTTTGCTTTGGCCCAAATGCCCATCTGCTTGGCAACTTCGGTCTGGTCGTATTCGCCGTTACGGCCCCAATCGCCAACGGCAAGGAAATTTAATTGAAAATCATTTTCCAGAGCAGCCCTTGGTGAAACATCTTCACTGTTTAAATGTGTTACAGTCTCATCTGCAAGCGTAGCAAGCGGACTAATGAGTGATGCCCCAAGTGCGGTAAGGGTGGTGTTCTTTACAAAATCTCTGCGTTTCATGCGGCGAAAAATTTTAATAAGGTTATTAGTTTTTGAGATTTCACTAACAAACTTTAAAAATCAAATTTAAGGCGCAGATGCTTAGTTGAGAATAAGGAATGTTTAAGTAATTGTGAAGGATAGGTTTTGAACTGTTATAAAGCAATGATAAAATGGTAACCCAGCCCCGGGGGCAAGGTTACCATTGTAAAGTAATTAAACTGTAGCCATGTGGCCTTCAATGCAGTTTTTTACTTTTTTAGTAAGGTCTTCAATATCAAATGGTTTTGATATAAATGCATCAGAGCCATAATTACCAAGCGATTCCAGCACACGCGGAAAGGCCGATAACATGATCACCGGCAAATGCCGGGTGTCTTTATGCGTCTTAATTTCATGGCATAACTCGCCACCGTTTATACCGGCAAGTAGAAAGTCAAGTATCACAAGGTTTGGATTGCAATCGGCAACACTGTTAATGATAGAATCTGTAAAAGTAAGCCCTATCACCTCGTAGCCTTCCTGTTCCAAAATGTCGGTTAATACAGTTAGGATATCGCGGTCGTCTTCCACGATAAGAATTTTTTGAGACATATTAAAAATTTATAATTGGTAGTACAAAGGTAAAGAACTATTTGTTTTAAAAGCAAGTGCCCTAAACGGTCATTTTGCGGTAAAACAAGCAGTTAATTTTACGGCTGATACAATTGGAATGTTTTGTACTGTTTTTGATCTTAATCGGTAAATGGACTTTAACAACTCTTATTGAAAGGGTAATAAAAAAATTAAAATTGTATTTTTTTTGTTACCAGATAATATTATATATTTACGGTACTAATTATACCGTTTAAGCCCTTTTTGATTGAAGCGAATTTTTGCAATATTCCTATTGGCTATTCACCTTTTTTACATAGGCGGATATTCGTTTCTTTATAATTACTATATCCACAGATCTGACGCCCGTTTAGTTAAAGAAATTTTTGATAACAAAGTAGATAATAACCGCTTTGTTGAATTAAAGATTCCGGTACACATGCCAACCATACAAGATTGGAGTGATTACGAGGTTATTGAAGGGCAGATACAGTTAAAGAACTACTACTATAATTATGTACGCCTGCGTATGACACGTGATACCATGTATTTTGTCTGCGTTCCTGATACTGTAAAAACCCGGCTCGAAAAAGCGAAAACAATAGCTGCCAAAGAAGTGAATGATGTTTCGGCAAGTAAAAAGAATCATAACGCGCCGGTTAAAAAGCTAAATTCGCTTGGCGACTACAACATGCTTGCAGCCGGATTTTCATTTCCGCAAATTATAGCAAATGGCATAGTAAGCAAAGTTAAGTTCCATTCTCTGTCCTTGAACGATCCCTACATAAAATCACCAGGCAAACCGCCCAATTTCCTTTCTTAACCCGCTTTATTTATCTGTATTTTTTTGTTGGAAGGCTTAGCAGTACTTGTTGCTGTTAATTCAGTATTCAATAGTCTTCGCAGGTTTTTTAAAGCAATCTTTCTTTAACATGCGGCATAGCCTTTTGCGCTATAATGCTGTACAACGTTTTCGTGCACTTAAATTTTCACAAAATAACTATGACCAATTTTTTACGCCCCTACTTTTTAAAACTCTGTTTGACAGTTGGTTGTGCGGTTGCCTTGCACCATACAGCAAAGGCTCAGACAGAAACCGACGCCCTCATGATTCCTAAAAACTATTTTTGCGCAGCCGGCACTTACAGCTACAGCGACTGGACAAAATATTGGGAAGGCACCTTTAAACGAAATAATTACAATATTGGTACGCTATCAGTCAATACCTACACGCTGGCGGGTAATTATGGTATTACCAACAAGCTCGATTTTCTTTTTGCTGTACCTTATGTTACCACCAACGCATCGGCAGGTACCTTGAAAGGGCAGAAGGGTTTCCAAGATATGTCCCTTTCACTTAAATGGCTGGCGCTGGGTACCGAGATAGGAAAAGGCATTTTTACTCTTCATGCCATCGGTATTGTATCATTACCAATCAGCAATTATGAACCCGATTTGTTGCCGGTATCCATTGGCCTGCACAGCAAAACAGGTTCTGCACGCGCGCTTGCAAATTACCAGACCGGCAGATTCTTCGTAGCTGGTTCAGGCGAGTTCATTTACCGCGATGATGTTACCTTAAACCAGGACGCTTATTACACAACCCGCGAAATTTATAGTAATAAGGTTTATATGCCTAATGTAGCCAGCTACTTGTTCAGTACCGGCTATCGCAGCCTTTTGCTCAATGTAGAAGGTGTTGTAACCCAAACAAATACACTTGGCGGTTTTGATATCCGTAAAAACGATATGCCTTTCCCAAGTAACAAAATGAATATGACAACTGTAGGCGGTTTAATCAAGTACAGCTTTGAATCTACCACCGGCCTTGAGTTAACATTAGGCGGTAACTACGCTGTTAACGGCCGCAACGTTGGCCAGGCAGCTACATTTTATGGTGCTGTTTACTATGTGTTTGATTTTTCAAAAAAGGATAAAAAATAATTTAGCAATGATGAAACGTTTATTAAAATTAACATCGCTGGCGGCATTGGTAGGTATAGCATCATTGTCGGCTTGCAAAAAAGCTGTAATTGACCGTACAACAGAATATAAAGTACTGGCGCCTTCAAATGAAGACCTGAATGCCGATACCTGGAAACCGGTACTGCTTTCAAATTTCAATTCACTTACCGTTGCTGCGCCTGATGCAGTTACTTCACCTGCTTATGTGGCAGATTTAAACGAGGTAAAAGGTTACCAGGGCCATTTAACCGATGATCAGAAAAGTATTATCGCTTACTGGAGCGCTGGAGCCGTATTGCGTTGGAACGAAATTTTGCGCCAGCTGGTTGCCGAGCATAACGTACCACCTTACCAGAATCTGGATGGCACTTATCCAATTCCAAGCTCTACCAATCCATTTGCTTACCCAATATTTCCCTTTTCTAACCCACCGTATGCAGCAAGGGCTTATGCTTATGTAAGTGCTGCACAGTATGATGCATTGGTTGCGGCTTATCATTTTAAAAAGCTATACAACAGGGCGCCTGTTTATACAAACGCGGGTGTAAAATCGCTGGTACCAACCAATACGCTTCCTTCATATCCAAGTGAAGACGCTGTAGTTGCCGGTGCTTCGGTAGAAATTTTGAAATTGCTTTTCCCGGCCGATATTGACTATATTGAACAAAAAGAAGCCGAAGAAATGCAATACCGTATTATGGCAGGTGCAAATGTTAGGGGCGAATTAAATGCAGGCATGTCTTTAGGTACGCAGGTAGCCGATGTTTTTGCTGCCCGCGCCCGTGCAGATAATGCAGGCAAGGCGGTTGGTACGCCGTCGTACTGGTCGTTATTGCAAACCCAGACAGCTGCAACCGGCCAGCCTTTCTGGAAAAGCCTTGAAATACCTGCAAGGCCGCCAATGCTTCCATTGTTTGGTAAGGTAATACCTTTCCTGTTCGATACGCTTACTGTGAAGGCATTAAGACCTGGCCCGCCAAACCTGGCTGGCAGTGCAGCCTTTGCTGCCGAGGTTGCAGAAGTGCTGTCTTTTAGCAATAACCCAACTACAGAGCATCAGAAACTGATTGATTTTTGGGCCGATGGTGCCGGAACTTATACGCCCCCGGGCCACTGGAACGCTATAGCTGCAGATGAGTTTGAAAAACAAAATTATAGCGAAGTGCGTTGGGCGCGCAATTTTGCACTGCTGAACATGGCCGAAATGGACGTGGCAATTTGCTGCTGGGACACCAAGTATTTTTACTTTAACGAACGCCCTACACAAGCTAACCCTAAAATTAAAACGCTTACCGGCGTACCTAACTTCCCGTCATATACATCTGGTCACTCCAACTTTAGCGGTGCGGCAGCGGCAGTATTAACATATTTACTGCCAGACCGTGGCACAAAGTTCACTGATATGGCTAACCAGGCCGCAATGTCCAGGTTGTATGGTGCCATACATTACCGCAGTGATTGCGAAGTAGGATTAAAAACAGGTGCTGCTGTTGGCGCTTATGCTGTTAAAAGAGCACAAAGCGACGGCGCAGACAGCCATTAAGCGACAGCTTACATAAAGAAACCTTACCGAAGGGAGATTGATTAATTTACCAGGCCGTATTGCATTTGTGATACGGCTTTTTTTATTTTATCAAATGATCCCGTTCAGCATTGCAAAACGGATCAGGGCGATGGTATTTCTTGAATCGGTTCTGTCAATCATCTGCTGCCGGTGGTTTTCAACTGTACGCTTACTGGTAAAAAGTTTGTCTGCAACTTCCTGGTTGGTATAACCCTCTGATATCAGGCTTAGAATCTCTATATCCATGGTTGAGAACTGAATATCCTGCACATTTTCATTGGTGATAGGGTCGGGGATGGTAAGCAGGCGGTTCAAAAATCGTTTGGAAAGTTCGGCACATATATACTGCCCGAATAGGAATGTATGATGTATGGCAAAGATAAGTTCTGCAGAGCTAACGCTTTTGAGCAGGTATCCGCACGCGCCGGATTTAAAGGCCTTGATAACATATTTTTCAGTGTCAAGCGCACTTAAAATGATAACTTTAATAGCGGGATATTCTGCCTTTAAGCGTTCCGTCAGTTCTATTCCGCCCATTTCGGGCATATTCATATCTACAAGCAAAATTTGTGCTTTAACGCCCGCTTGAAGCAAGTTCAGAACCTCCAGTCCGTTGTTTGCCTCACCGGCAATCTGAAAGGTGCTTTCTTTTTCAAGCATCGCCTTAATACCACCCCTTACAAGCAAATGGTCATCGGCTAAAATGATATTGATAGTAGTTTTAAGCATCTTAATTGTTTGATGTAATTTCCAGACTGATCTTAACCATTGTGCCTTTTCCAGGCTCAGATTCTATATTAAGGCATCCATTATAAAGGCTGAGCCTATTTTTAATACTCACAAGCCCTGACCCCGATGCTATATCTTCCTCTTTCGCTATCTTAAAACCCTTTCCGTTATCGCTTACACAAAGCTCTATTAACTTGGCTTTTTTTACCTCTATTGTAATCAGGCTCGCCTCTGAATGCTTCATAGCATTATTAACAAGCTCCTGTAAAATACGGAATATGTTAGCCTCAAAGGATAAGCTCATTCTTTCGTTTAACCTTGTCAGTCTGGTTTTAATTAACATTTTAGGGGTAGAAAGCCGTTTTGCCATTTCTTCTATTGTTGCCCGCAGCCCAAAATCGTTTAAAATAGCGGGAGCAAGCTCAAAAGATATATTTCTTGTTTCCAATACAGCCATATCAAGCAGTTCATAAACATCCCGCATAACCTGTGCAGGGTCCTCGGCGTCAAACATGGTTCCCAGTTTAATTCTAATGCCGTATAAAAGCTGGCTTACGCTATCATGCAAAGCATCGCTTATTCTTGCACGTTCGTTTTCTTCCGCGTGGATAGTAGCCAGTGCAATGTTTCTTTGCTGTTCTTGCTTGGCACTTACAGCATCGTCCTCCAGTTTCTTTTTGGCTGTTATATCAGTCATAATGCCAACAAAGCGGTTTGGCTGGCCGGTTTCAATAATAACGTGGCCACGGATACTGGCAAAACACGCCGCGCTGCTTTGGCTATGAAAACGGCAAATTAAGTCTATTGGCTTTTGGTCGTTAAGCGCTACTCTAAACTGTTGGTCAACTCTTAAGCGGTCTTCCATATGAACAAGCTCGATAAAGCCACGGTAGGTCCCTTTAAACTTGCCACCGGGGATGGCGCAGGTTGGGTAATTAAACTCATCTAGATAAAACATCAAGGTGTCCAGCTCAAGCTCCCAGGTGCCTGATGACGATGCTTCTAAAGCAAGCTCTAGCCTTTCCTTGGTCTTGGCCAGTACTTTTTCTGCCTGTACGCGTTCAGTTATATCCATTACGGCTATATCGCACTGCAAAGGCAGCGTACGTATGGGCGAAATAGCAATGCCCTCCATTTGTACATAAAATTCGCGACCTGATTTTGAGTTCATTTTAAGCTGGCACCTTTGTTTTTTGCCGCTGTTAAGCATTTCGCGAAAAAAAATATGATAGGCATCCCTGTAATCAGCTGCAATAAAACTTTGTAAACGGTTGTTTAAGATATTCCCCTTTCTGGTTTCGAGTAACAAGATGCCGGCGTTGTTTACTTCGTTTATGTGGCCGGTTTTGTCAAGTATGTAATACCCTATCGGAGCAAGGTCATAAATGCCCGAAAATTTGATCTGCTGCAGCTCCAGTTTTTCATTGGTTATTCTAAGCTCATCATTCTGCATCTCCAGTTCGGCCTGGTGCATATGCAGCTCTTCCAATACCTTTCGCAGGTGCATTTCATTAGGAGGCATTAACACCTCCAATGCTTCCGCCTCCTTTTCCTGGGCTGTATCCTTAATTTTTGACTGGATTTTCACTAATTCTTAATTCAATTAAAGGCGTGGAATCTGTTTGCTCAAAAAACGGGCGGGCTTCTAAATGATAGGTTTTTGCCCGCTTGCCCTTAACGGTTACAATTGCCGATATTTGATTCCGTTCGCTTAAACACTGGTGCAACAAGCTGGCCGGTACTTCAGTTTTCCAAAGCTTTTGCAAAACTTCATCCGCATTTTTTCCAAGCAATTCGTGTTGGGTAAAATTTAACAAATTTAACGCTGCTGAACTTGCGCTTAAAATTTTAAACTCTTTATTTAACTGTAAAGCTGCCTGCGCAGTTTCATCAATAATAAACGCAGCGTAATCTTTTAACACTTCCAGTTTTGACTGCATTTGCTTATAATCTGTAATGAGTGTAAGTGTTAATACAGCGCCGGATATATAATTATCAAGGGTGCGGTAAGGCATAATACGAATTCGGTACCACTCGTTGTTCTTCGTTTTTACATCAGATACCTTTATAGTTAACTTATCTATTACCTCTCTTATCTCATCTTCATTTATAGGCTGTTCAAAGTTTGATACCACATGGCTTATGGGCCGGCCTATGTCGCTTGCTATCAGGTTAAAAAGATGGCGTACCTGCGGTGTGTAACGCAATATATTTAAATCATTATCCAGAAATAAAGTGCAGATCTCTGTAGCATCCAGCAAGTTCTTCATATCATCATTAAGGCGCGTAAGTTCTTCTGCCTTTGATTGATATTGTGAATTTACAGTCATCAGCTCCTCATTTAGCGACTGCATTTCTTCTTTGGTGGTAAGAGATTCTTCGTTAGTACTCTGCAATTCCTCATTGGTGCTCTGCAATTCTTCATTACTTAAACGCAGCCGTTCTAACGAGCCTTCCATCTGGTCTACCGTGGTAGTTAAGAGTTGCTTGGTAAAAACAAGTTCTTTTTTAAGATATTCTGTTGCACTGCCATCTGTAGCACTTAGCCGGTTTGCCTCTCTTTTTTGCCGTTTTATTGATCCATGATCTTCAAAAACAATCATCAAAAGCAAAGGCATATCAGCTTCTCTAATTGCAGATAGCTTAATATTCACCAGGCGGGATATCTTACCATCTTTTAATATAATATTCTCGGTTGTAATAATATCGTCCGACTTAAGTGCCTGCTGCAGGCTGTGCGAAAGCGCATATTTTAATTCTTCGCGGGCCAGTTTTAAAACATTGTTTACGATGGTTTCGCCGCGCGGCAATTCAAGGTACTTACCGGTGTTGCCGTTATTGTATAAAATATCGCCTTTTTCGTTAACCAGAACCGATGGTGGCAAAAATTTATCTATCAGCACCTTATTAAAAACATCGGTAACCGACTTTTTTTGATGCGGTAGCGTTGTTTTATCGGGCTTTAAGATTGGTACCGGTTGCTTGGTTGCCTGAAACGGAAAATCTATCATATTACCCAGCATCACATTTCCTGCCATCCTGGTAAACAGTTTCCATTTAGGGTCTACAGGTTTAAACATATCTGTAAAGCCGCCAATGGTTTCGGCGGGCCCCATAAACATAATGCTGCCCGGGTTAAGCGCGTAATAAAACAGTGGAATGATCTTTTTTTGCAGCTCTGTTGTAAAGTAAATAAGCATATTGCGGCAGCAAAGCAGGTCGAGCTTTATAAACGGCGGGTCTTTGATCAGGTTTTGCTGGGCAAAAACAATAATATCCCTCAGCTCTTTTTTTACCCTGTAATTGTCGTCTTCCTTTGAAAAAAAACGTTTTAAACGTTCGGGCGATACTTCAGAAACAATATTTTCGTGATAGCTGCCTAACCGTGCATGCTCAAGCGCTTTATTGTCAAGATCGGTAGCATACACCTGTATTTTAGGTGATATGTCTCGTTTAAGTTCGTCAATTGTTTCCACTACCAGCATGGCTACAGAATAAGCTTCTTCGCCGGTTGAGCAGCCGCATACCCAGACACGAACCGGGTCGTCATCTTTTTTTTGCCTTACTACTTCTCTTATCTGTTGTTTTAAAGATTCGAAAGCAAAGGAATCCCTAAAAAACTTTGTTACGCCAATAAGCAGCTCATTAAAAAGGTTGGTTGTTTCTTCTGGGTTATCTTTAAGGTAATTGGCATATTGCGCATAATCTGTGAATTGATACCAGGCAATCCGCCTGTCGATACGCCTGATGATGGTACTTCTTTTATATAGGCTAAAATCGTTACCGGTTTGCGTACGCAGCAACATAAGTATTTTTTGAATGGCATTATTGTTTTTTAGCGACATTTTAAGCTCATCGTCTGCCTCATCTGCGATAGCCGGGTGATTAAGGTATTGAATGATCTTTAACGGCATTTCTTCCGGTGCTGAAACGTAGTCTACCAGGTTTGTGCCGATTGCAGCCAAGGGCATGCTATTATAATCGGCCGTATCCGGGTCTTGCGCTATGGTAAGCCCAAGGTTCTCCTTTACCATGCGAATACCGGTTTCGCCATCTGCGCCCATTCCCGATAGGATAATGGCTACAGACCTGTTCCACTGATCGTTCGCCAGGCTTTGAAAAAAATAATCAATTGGCTGGCGTATACCTTCTGGCTTGGATGCAGTTAATAACAGCAGTTTGCGGTTATGAATGCCCATGTCTTTATTAGGAGGGATAATATAAATGTGATCTGGCTGAATGCTTACACCATCTGTAGCTTCAATTACCGGAATGGGGGTATATCGCTGCATTACTTCAGAAAGCTGGCTTTTATGCAAAGGATCAAGATGCATAATAATGATAATGGCCATCCCGCTATCGGCAGGCATATGTGCAAAAAACTTTTCATAAGCGGGGAACGAACCCGCAGAACCTCCAATTGCTATTACCGGGAATGATTTAATTTTTGCTTTTTTCGCCGTCCCATCCGGACTTTTTTTTACGGCTACTTCCGGGGATACCGCGTTTTTTGACTTAACCATTTGATGGCAATATTATTTATAGGAATAAAGTTAAAGGTAATTATATTCAACCATAATAAAATTATAACATCAATACCAGTTAAGCAGCTTAGGTTTTTCTAATAGTGGGTTGGTTTAGTTAGCCGGTATACCGACATGCTTAGTAAGGTGTTAGAAAACGTTTACGGTTTTGGTTGAAAAATCTTGCACACTTTCAAGTAATTTAAAAGTATCTGCTACTACCTCGGTAGTATACCGCTTTATTCCGGCTTGATCTATAAACGAACGCGTTTTAACCTTGCCTTCCACATAAATCAGTTTCCCCTTTTTTAGTTGCTTGGCAGCCGTTTCGGCCAATTCACGCCACATAATTATCTGGTGCAATTCCGTTTGTTCTATTTTAGTTCCATTCTTATTAATATGTTCCGAGGTTCCTAAAAGAAAGGTTATGAAAGGCACATTTCCATCCATCCATTTAAAATCGGGATCAATTCTTAAATGGCCAAGCAGCATCACTTTGTTAATACCAGGCATAATTATACGGGTTTTAGTTTTATCCAATAAACTTATCGGCTATTTGTAAGAATAGCGCGCGGTCGGCCTTCGACTCATCAAAATTTTTCTGCAATAAAATACTTATCTGCTTATCAGCCAATTTTGTTGATGCCATCTTTAGCATTTGGAACGAGGTCATCTCTATACTTTCGATTATTGAGAGGTAGAAAAGAATTGCCAGGTCACGCATACCCACGTCATCTTTTTGCCTGAATACTTGGTCAAACCCTTCTTCCAAGTAATCTATCAGATCATTACAAGTTTCCATGTCGGGTTCAACAAGCAATAAATCCCATATCTCGTTCATGCGCATAAGCTGTTTGTTAATATCGTCGTACGTTTCAATTATGGCATTTTTAAGATCACTGAAACCCGCATGGCCGGCAATTTCCGGCAGCCTTTCGCTTAAATGCGCCTTAGCACAATGGAGTCTGTTTAAATGGGTGATTAAAAAGTCATGTAACTTATCTGGTGACGAGTTTATTCCGGATATTTGACTTTTTTTTATATCGCTCATAGATGTAATCAGGAAAAATAAGAGTGTGATTTGTTTATGCTGTTAACCGGTTTTTTATCTTTTAACAATTCATTTTTATGCGGCAGATAATAACGCTCATAAAATTGTTTTTTGTTGTCCTTATATTGGCTCACTGCACCCAACCAGCTAAGTGTTTTTATATAATACCAGGCAAAATCTACCTGATGTGGCTTAAAGCCGCTACGCGCACTCTTTGGATATAAATGATGGTTGTTATGCCATTCGCCTGCTACTATGCCCGGCCATAGCTGGTTAATTGATTTATCATTATGGTTATAGTCTGTACCAGCGCGCTGTTTATCGTGGCCTTTGGCATGTCCGTCGTAATTAAAGGTGCGCACACCAATGGCCCAGAATCCGGCTGCACCAAACAGGCTTACGGCCAGCGCATGGCCGCCTATTGAATAAAAAGCAAGGTACCAGAACGACCAGTTTAGCGCCCACGCCAGCGTTGCCCGCCATGGGTTTACATATGATCCCCATTTTTTATACTGCACGTAAGTATTAGGTTTTACGCCGGTATGTTTCATCAAGGATTTTACACGGTTGTAGCAGCCTTCGCTCAGGTTTTTGGCAATAGGCTGGTGATTAACATCTGCCAGGAAGCAGTAAAGAAAACCCGCCTGCGCATTATATGGGTCGCCGGGCTGATCTGATTTGGAATGATGTACATGATGCGAGATCACATAGATTTCTTCGGGTATAACATTGATGGTTAAATTTTGAGTAATGAACCGCCAGAACTTATTCTTAAAGGTATACGCTCCATGGGTACAATAACGATGGTGCCAAATGGTGCCATGTGTTCCCATTACTATCATCCCATAAACAAAGGCGGCAAGCACTGTCCACCAATGCAGATAGTAAACCAGGAAAACTATGAAGAATACAGCAAGTACGGCTACCTTGAGCCAGCTGAAAAAGGGCAGCCAGTTTTTTTTTGATCTGAAAATGTTTAGCCTCGAAAAAAATTCATTGAATATTTGCGAAGACGTTGGCTTTACAAGTTCTCCCTCATTGTTTTTCCACCCGTAATTGGGGCTTTGCAATACGTGATCTAAAAACGGCATCAAATCAAAATTTTGGTAAATGCGCGTTCTGAACAGCAGTTTTCACGCGTATTAACAAAATTAGTTGAAGGGATTATTACTTAGAGGAGTAAAAACACAAGTCCGTGGCGGATAATTACTTGATTATTTAAAGAAGCTATTTGATTTTGAAATTGAATGGTTAGCCAGGTGGGTAGATTTTTAAGTATTTACCTTTTTAAGGCACGTGATAGATGAGCAAATAACTAAGTCGTCTATTTTTCTTATTTGTTTATTTTTTTAATTAAAAACATAATGTAAAACTTATAGTTGTAATTGTACACATTAAAATTTAGATTATGTTTCACCACGTTAAAGACCTACAATTCAATGCCAGGGTATCCCGTCCTGATCCGCGATTTGCCAACTTATTGTTAGAGCAATTTGGCGGAGAAAATGGTGAGTTAGCTGCTGCCATGCAATATTTCACTCAGGCATTTGGAGCAAAGGTTCCTCACCCTGATAAATACGACATGCTGATGGACATTGCAACCGAAGAATTCAGTCACCTGGAGATTGTTGGTGCAACCATACAGATGCTGTTAAAAGGCGTAAACGGCGAATTAAAGAATGCTGCCGATAGTTCTGAAATTATGCAGGTACTTAACGGTAAGGCAGCCAAAGAAGATATTATTCATGCAGCCGTATTTGCTAACCCCCAATTTGCAATTATAACCGGCGGCGGTGTAACGCCGCGCAACAGCCAGGGCATTCCATGGTGTGCTTCATATATACATTCAAACGGAGATTTAACAGTTGATCTGCGCAGCAATCTTGCATCAGAATCACGTGCAAAACTGGTTTATGAGCACCTGATGAAATTTACCGACGATCCGTACATACATGAAACGTTATCATTCCTGATGACCAGGGAAGTAGCGCATTATAAAATGTTTGAAGCAGCATTGAACAGCATTCCTGATAATTTCCCTCCGGGTGTATTAGCTGCCGACCCAAGGTTTACACAACAAGTGTTTAACTTATCTGACGGTGTTGTGCGTGGCCCATGGAACGAAGGCGAAATGCCGGGCTTAGGTAAAGAATGGATTTTTGTTGAAAAACCGTTAGAGCAGGTACAGGAAACAGAAGGACAAACAGAATTGCCGGAAGATTACAGCGCAGCTTTAAAAGACGCCGAAAAGCTTAATAAAGAAATGAGCAAAGTAAAAAGTGCTGAAGTAACTAATGCCGAACCTAAAGGTGTGGCGCAATGGAGCACTTACGAGTTTCAGGAACAATAAGATGGATGAGCACTTGTTTTTAAAAGGCCAGACGGTAATTAGCCCCGATGGAAAGGGAGAGGTTATTGATGCCATTGGTGACCAAATTAAGGTAAAACTGGAAAACGGCACTACGCGAACATATCTCTCAGACGATTTGCAGGATAACAGCAGTGCTGGCTGATAAAAGCTAAAGAAAACCCCGGTCGCTTTGAAATGACCGGGGTTTTTGTTCTTTATTTAAATTAGTTTTAGCTGGCCATACGATGCAAAGCCCGCCTGTTCATGATCTTAACTATCAAAGCACGCAACCGGGTTTTATAATCCTCCTGTAGCCATTCGGTGTAGTTTTTAGTTACTTTGCCCAGGCATTTAGAATACTGCTTTATTCTCCACGCAATCTCTTTGTCAAGTAAACCGGTTAGTTCAAGCGCTTCGCTAAGGCTTTCGCTGTTATCAGCGCACATCATGGCATGCTGCCTTATGGAATCCCTGATAACGATTTTTGATTTAACCTGCGAAGCTACTGCCTGCTGATATTCCTGCTGCACATCAAATGAAAGCTGCAAAGTATTCGGGAATTTTGAGCGAAGATCCGGCGATAAGCCGTGGGCTTCAAACTCCGTTTTACTATGTAGTGCTTCGTGATAGACTTCCGGCTGCATAAATATTTGCTGCCAATTTACAGGAGCTTGCCATTCACCGAAACGATCTGTATTATTGCCAAGATCAATGATGGTAAAAGTTTTTTTATTCGGAAGGTATCGCGCCCCGCGGCCGATCATCTGGTGATACAACGTTAAAGATGTTGTAGCCCGGTTTAAGATCACCGCCTGAACGGTTGGCTCGTCAAACCCTGTTGTTAGTATAGATATTGATGTAAGTATTGCTCCCCTGGTTTTCTTAAACCATTGTAAAGTTTCTTTTCTTTCTATGGGCGGTGTATGGTTGTCAATGTGCTTAATTGGATAACCGGCATCGGTAAATAGTTGCAGTACCGCTTTTGACGTGAAAATACCATTATTAAATATCAGCGTCTTCTTGTTTTTAGCATGTTCCTCATAAGCGTGTAACAGCAGCTCCAGCATAGCGGATGAACTATATAATGCGTCAGAAGTAGCAACAGTAAAATCACCGCTTATACCTGTTTGCAAGGTGTTTAATTCAACGTCATAACGCCAGCTGGCAGGTTTAGCCAGATACCCATTCGCAATAAGATTTTGAATACTTTCTCCAACAATGAGTTCCTGGTAACTTTTGTACATAGGCAAATTAACGTCAGAACTAAAAGGCGTAGCCGTAACCCCGATAATTGTAGCGCGTTCAAATTTATTAAGCAGTTTCTGAAAGGAATTATGATGGGCTTCGTCAATAATTACCAGGCCAATGTCCTTTGTATCTATAATTCCAGATTTAATGCGGTTTTTCAGCGTTTCTACCATCGCAACATAACAACTGTAGTTCTCCTTAGCCGGAATTCTTTTTACCTGGCTGTTGATCAGTTTATTGCGGATGCCAAGGCTTTTTAAAGTAGCAGATGTTTGCGCAGAAAGTTCAACACGATGGGTAAGCACCATCACTTTGCCGCCATATTGCTTCATGAATCGCCCTGCAATCTCAGAAAATATTCTTGTCTTACCGCCCCCTGTAGGTAGCTGGTATAATAAACGCGATTTTCCGTTTAACTGTTCTATTTTTTCAAACAGCAATTCCAGGTCGCGTTGCTGATAAGGGTATAAACTTGCCTCTGTACTGCTATTCTTCATCATGGGCAGCAGGGATAATGGTATGTAACTCGTGAATATCGGTACGGGCTTTTTTCTTACCGTGTTTCTTTTTCTCGAATGGGTGTTTAACCGGTTCAAAAGCTTTTTCGGCTTCTGTCTTTTTAAAATACAACCAGGTGATAGCACCGGCAGCAAGCGCCGAAACGGCAATGGCAGCAATCCAGAGGCCGCTGGTGTCGGGTTTTGCGAATGGGTTTTTCATGAGTTTTTTGTTTAGATGTCTAATTGGGTTTGTAAGGAATCGTTTGATAACATTTTGCTCAGTGGTTGATTAAACCTTTGCGGCTTGTTTGTTAAAAGGAACTTCAAAATAGTAGCAAATGCTATAAACGTGAAATGTCAATTACCATGCCGATATAAGAATATAAAGATTAACTAAACGGTAATTTATTAAATTAAAAGTGACAAGCAGAGTAAATCGCGCACCGTAGGATGGTGTTTCAGACAGTGTTGTAATAAGTTTTGTGCGTAGGTTTGCATCATGATCCAATTAAAACTGCTGCTTAATTAAAAGCAATATCCGGATCGCCACTTCCTTTTTGATCACCCTTTATTTTTTAATATGTTAATTATTCTGAGCTTTTTTATAGCACATTGGTTTTTGTCGCTTTTTTTCCAGACGTTTTTCCAGCATCGTTATGCATCTCACCGTATGTTCACAACCAGTAAAACCTGGGAGCGTATATTTTACCTGATGGCTTACTTTTTTGAAGGCGCATCCTTTTTAAACCCGCGCGCTTATGCAACCATGCACCGCGAGCATCACGCCTTTAGCGACACGGAAAAAGACCCGCATTCGCCGCATTTTTTTACAGACGTTTTTCAAATGGTAAAAGCTACCGTGAAAACCTTTGGCGATCACCTAAAAAGAACCAAAGACAATGAAAGTGGTTCCCATGGCTACTACCCGGAATGGCCATTGATAGACAGGATGGGATCTTCAATAATTTCAAGAGTAGCTTTTGCAGTTGCCTATACATGTTTCTATGTAGCGTTCGCTACACATTGGTGGCTGTTTCTGCTTTTACCCATTCATTATTTAATGGGACCTCTTCATGGTGCTATTGTTAACTGGTGCGGTCATAAATACGGATACACCAACTTTGATAATGAAGATAAATCAAAAAATACTACGCCTTTTGGTTTTTTAATGTTAGGTGAGTTGTTTCAAAACAATCATCATCGCCACCCCAACAGTGCCAACTTTGGCAAACGCTGGTTTGAGTTAGATCCCGTATACCCCGTGATGAAGCTGATGCATTGGATGCGCATCATCAAGCTAAGAAAAACTTATTAAATATTTGCCCGGGGAAAAAATCAAACATCTTATCGGGGTTGCTAACACATTAAAAAATAACATGAACAAGCAAACAACAGAATTTCAGGCAAGCGTATACGTATTCGACCTGAATAATTGTGCAAAAGAGTTCGGCTTTAAGGCGGATGAAAACTGGGAGATCAGTATGGCAAGTATAGAAGATAAGTTACAGATAGAAAAGCGTTACTTTCCTACCCTGTCTGTAAAAGCAAATCCCGAAATGCTGCTTGAGATGTTGCATTCTGTAAGTTTTAAACTTGCACAAAAAACGACCAAAGCTAACGTTTTTGATGTGAGCGCTATACAAGAGCAGCACTTGCAGTTTTTAGTTGCATTTAACCCAGGCAGACAGCGTGGATAAAGAAACTTTGATGCATATAATTGCTGGACAATAAAGCATGGGGAGGCTCTTAAATTAACTTGCTACTAAATTTTCGCAACAATCTGTTAGCCTTGCGGTTCATAGAGTATGGAGGTAGATAAACGCGATTACAAAGCTCTAAAAGTTGATATCAGCAAGCTTAACCTGGCTTATATAATAATTGTATTGCTTCTATTGGCCGTCATAGTGGTGCGCCTGGCTTTGCCAGGCATGGTGAAAAACTATGTAAACAAAAAGCTGAACGATTTACCGGGATATACAGGGCTTGTAGGTGATATAGAAATACATCTTATCCGCGGCGCTTATACCATTGACGGTTTACTGCTTAAAAAGAAAACTGATCCCGCACAATTACCTTTCCTATCCATTGAGCATACAGACCTAGCAATAGAGTGGGGGGCGTTATTTAAGGGCCGGCTTGTTGGTATAGTTGAACTCGACCATCCCAGCATACATATTTTTACAACCGAATCCATATCTAAGGAACCATCCAAAGACAGCTGGACAAAAACGGTTAAGGCATTAATGCCTATTAACATAAACAAACTCCAGATAAACAACGGAAGGTTTGCCTATATGGACTTTCAAAAAAAGCCGAATACCGACCTGCACGTAGATCAATTACAGCTTACCGCACTTAACCTGCAAAACGTACAAAAAACCGGCGACCAATTGCCGTCTACCGTTACATTGAGCGGAATTTCTATTGGAAAAGGCCGTTTAAAAGCCAAAGCAAAAGTAAATGTTTTAAAAGACGTACCTGATTTTGATGCTGGCCTGGAACTGACCGGGGTGAATCTGCTTTCATTGAACGGTTTCCTGGAAGCTAACGCGAAATTTGATATTGAACGGGGTGATATAGATATTTTCAGTAACCTCAAATTGATCAATAGCGAGATGAATGGCTATGTTAAACCTTTTATTAGTAATCTTAAGGTTCTTGATGTAAAGAAAGATATTAAAAAAAAGGGTGGCATATTAAGAGTGGCTAAAAAAGCGGTGATAGGTTTATTTGCCAAGGTTGTTAAAAATCCAAAAACCAAAAAGATTGCAACCATCATCCCGATAAAGGGAAATGTGAAAGATCTGAAAACAAGCGGCTGGGCCGCCTTTGTGGGTATCTTAAAAAATGCTTTTGTGCAAGCCTTTCACGAAAGCCTCAGTAATGAAATCAAAGCTCAGCGACCCGCTAAATAAGACTACCTAAAACCGGCTTAGGGCGATTAAACATAGAAAATCGATTACTTTCTTTAATCGTTAAAAATAGTTTATCTTATTAAAGATCATATCGGTTCCACGTCCGCTTTAACGACAGATTTTAATTCAGTTTCTTGTGAAACAGGGATGCTGAAATAAAATGTAGAACCAAGCCCCGGTTCGCTTTCAATCCAGAAACTGCCCTGGTGGCGTTTTAGTATTTCGAGGAAAGCGAACCAGGGCTTGGTTTCACAATCATTGGACAGCACTTTATTTCAACAGAGCGGTACTTACCCTACGATGCCAGCATAGCATCCGTTACAGCTTCAATCCTTAATTCTTCCATAGTATAAATGGCCGTGGCGAAGTGCAAGGCAGAAAAAATATCCAGTATCTAAAAATTGCTAAGCAGCGTAGCCTTATTCATTAGAGTAATTGATAGCCTGCTGAGTTAGCTATTTGTGTTTATATTAGCAATTAACGTCTTTAATCTCAAAATGTCTTATCCTTCCAGTTGATTTAAGGCAGTTAATTGTTTGAAGATTAACCAGCCTTTGGTTCCGGCCCCCTAAAGGCGGCAACATTTATTGTCTTGTCAATTTTTACCGGTTTCCCTTCCCGCGCCGATTGATAAATGGCTTCCATAATGATATGATCCTGCAAACCTTCTTCGCCTGGCGTGTATGGTTTTTCGTTTTTAATAATACATTCAGAAAAGTGATCCATTTCGGCGGCAAACTGATTCTTTTCGGCTATACCGATATCTTCCTGCCGTTCAATCTCGCCTTCGGCACGGGCACTGTTTAGTTTTTGCCCGGTGTAACCGTATGCTTTATCTATGTTAAGCCACCCTTTTTCGCACAACACGCGATAACGCCTGCTCTCATGCACGTTATAATCTGCCGAGCACATAGCCACTGCGCCGCTGGGGAAACGCATTTGCCAGGAAATCAGTTCTTCAACCTCGGTAAATAGGGGATTGCCCGGTGTGCTGTACTGATAAGCAAAAACTACGGCCGGCTCTTCGCCCAATACAAACCTATTTGTGTTTAAACAATATAAGCCAATATCAAATAACGCACCGCCGCCTGCAAGCGATTTTTTATGCCGCCAATGTGCAGGGTTGGCATTGCTCTGACAATTAGACGATTCAATGAGCTTTGGCATCCCGAACGTGTTGTTTTTAACCATTTCGCGCAATTTGCGGTTATGCGGCTGGTATTGTATGCGGTAGGCAACCATCAGTTTAACTTTCGCATTATTGCAGGCCGTAATCATTTCCTCGCAATCTTTTGCCGATACCGACATTGGCTTTTCGCATAAAATATGTTTGCCTGCTTTTGCTCCCCGTATCACATATTCTTTATGTAAAGCATTCGGCAATACAATATAGATCACATCTACCGCATGATTATTCTTTAACTGATCGTACGTTTGATAGTTGTAACAGTTTTCTGGCTTAACGCCATATTGAGCAGCCACCTTTTTTAATTTATCAGGGCTGCCGCTAACCAATGCTACCAACTTAGATTTTTTGCAGGTGCCAATTGCCGGTATGATCTCTTCTAAAGCCAGGTGGCCCAAACCTACAACTGCATAACCTATTCGGTTGTCTGGCGGCAATGGGGTGGGCGTAGGGCCGGATTGCTGATCGACCTCTGATTTCCATTTTTCAAGCACGATTGGATCTTCAACGCCCGGAGGTATACTTGCCGGGGGCGATACCGTTTTCCGTGATGTTTGCGCATCTGATGATAAAGAAGAGAGCGTTAAACCACCTACAGCACCTGCTGCCAGCGATTTACCTGTTAAAGAAAGAAAGTTTTTCCTGGATATGCTGCCTGACTCTTTATCAGGCGATTGATCATTAGCTGGATTGTTGTTCATATGGTTATTGAAAAGAAAACCTTTAGTATATGAAGAACAGCATATATTAAAGAAAGTTTACGTTCCGGATAGCGAACTTTTATGTTGTTTTGAATAATGTTAGTGTAAATTTTACACTAATACTATAGGCTGTAAAAGGATAACTTTATATTTGAGTTTAATTAAAGGAATGAAAAAGAGTTTGTTCCCGCTTTTACTCGGCGGCTTAGGTATTGGTACTACAGAGTTTGTAATGATGGGCTTACTGCCTGATATTGCGCTCAACCTGCATACAAGCATTCCTACCGCAGGGCATTTAATTTCTGCCTATGCCCTGGGCGTGGTGGTAGGCGCGCCGCTGCTGGTTATCATGAGCAGTAATTACCCGCCTAAAAAAGTGCTGCTGGGGCTTATGCTCATTTTTACTGTTTTTAATACTTTTTCTGCGTTTGCTCCCACACATTTTACTTTGCTACTTGCCCGATTTTTTGCAGGGTTGCCACATGGTGCTTTCTTTGGCGTAGGCGCTGTTGTTGCAAGCCGCCTGGCAGAAAAAGGAAAACAGGCGCAGGCCATATCCGTAATGTTTGCCGGGCTTACCATTGCCAATCTGGCCACCGTGCCTTTAGGTACCTGGGTGGGGCACCACTTTCTTTGGCGATATACTTTTGGCATAGTTGGTTTTATAGGCGCTATAACCATAGCATCACTCGCGTTATGGATGCCCGATCTGCCGGTTCAGCGCAGCGGCAATGCACGTTCAGAGCTTCAGTTATTTAAAAGTGCCGAGGCCTGGCTGGTAATCCTTATCACTGCTATAGGCACCGGCGGCCTGTTTGCATGGATAAGTTACATAGCACCATTGATGACACAGGTATCTCATTTCCCGGCTAACAGTGTATCATGGATATTGATCCTGGCGGGCTTTGGAATGGTGGTGGGTAACATTATAGGCGGCCGCCTTGCCGATAAGTTTCCGCCGGTTGTAGCGTGCGCATGGTTGCTGGTAGCAATGGCTTTTACGCTTTTATGCATTTATCTTTTCTCAGGTAATCAGATCATATCCTTACTGCTCACTTTTGTGGCGGGTGCTTTATCTATCGCCCTAGCATCTCCTATACAGATCTTGATGATCAATACATCAAAGGGTGCAGAAATGCTTGGCGCAGCGGCAACCCAAGCTGCATTTAATATAGGCAATGCCCTGGGTGCATTTTTTGGCGGTTTACCAATAGTGGCCGGTTTGTGCTATAACTCGCCATCGTTAGTTGGTATGGTAATGGCCATTTGCGGTGTGTTCTTTGCTTTTCTGCTCATCAGGCGGCACCGACGGACTGAAGTCCAGCAACCTGCAATTACAGCAGAAGCGGTATAAAACACCATCTGACAGGCTTATAACTTTCTGAACCAGCCTTTTTTCCAGAAAACAAACACCTGTATAGCTGCAATGACGAACATAACAGCCAACGCGTAGATATAGCCATGCGGCTGATACAATTCGGGCAGGTTATCGGGCATGACTTTATTGGTAACCGGGTCTACTCTTGCAAAATTCATCCCGTAAATACCGGCTAAAAAGGTAAGGGGAATAAAGATCACCGAAATTATAGTAAGTACCTTCATAATCTCATTCATGCGGTTACTTACCATGGATAAATAAATGTCAAGCATGTTAGAAGTGATCTCTTTATAGTTTTCTATCAGATCCATTATCTGGATGCAATGGTCATAAGCATCCCTTAGGAATGTTTTGACTTCTGATGTTACTAAAGGGCTTTCTGTACGGATCATGTCATTGATCTTATCCCTTTCAGGCCAGCTGGCACGCTGTAAAATAATAAGCGTTCTTTTTAGCTGTTGAGTTTGGTACATAATATCGCGGTTGGCATCCTGCTGGTAAAGGCGGTCTTCCACATCATCCAGTGAATCGCCAACTTTTGCCAGCAACACAAAATATCGGTCGAGAACGGTATCTGTTAAGGCGTAACCAAGATAACCTGGCCCGGCTGTGCGGATGGCTCCCTTGCCGCCGGCGAGCCGCTTTTTAACGCCTTCAAAATATTCTTCGTGCGTTTCTTCAAAGGTGATGATAACATTGTCCTTTACCAGTGCAGAAAACTGTATGTTAACCAGTTCCATGTCTTTTGTAAAGTGTATGAGTCTGCTCACTAAATAGATATAATCTTCATATTCATCAAACTTGGGGCGCTGATGGATATTGGTAATATCTTCCAGTACCAGGGCATTGATATTAAAGCGCGCGCCAATGTCCCTTATCATCTGTTCATCGCCTAAACCCTGTATCTGTATCCAGTGCGTATGGTCATTACACTTCTCAATCTGCGCAAAAACGGTTTGTATATCTTTCTTCTCGCAGGTAACAAGCTCTTTTGCATTATATGAAAATACGCTTATCTCAGGCAAAACGGCTCCATTCGGGATATTTATAGTTCCCGGGCTTTGGCCTACTATGTTATCCTGATGCCTGCGTGGGTTATAACGTATTCTTTTTATAGGTTGAATTGCCATAAGGGCTGATGCTTTATTACTCTTAAATACTGCTGCTTAGAACTACAAAAAAACAAATTTGTTCTGCCTGTGGCAATAGCAGGGATATTTACCGTTGTGGAAATTTTGTTCAACAAACGCCCGGTACAAGCGTTGCATTGATATGAAGATTGCGTTTGTACATACGGCAAAAAAATTCAACGATGATTTTTATCGGGAATTAAAGATAAGGTTAACAAATCACGAACTGATTTCATGGAAAGAAGAAGAGCAGCCACCCGCTCCAGATTTTGAAATGGTAATTGTGATGGGTAAATTCACCCGGAAGCAAATGGAAACGCAGCCTAAGTTGTGCTTGGTTCAAACTGCTTCGGCAGGTTATGATGGCATTGATCTGGATGCTGCCAATGAATTGGGAATATTAGTAGCGTTTGCTCCATCGGGAGCAACAGGCAATGCAATCTCCGTAGCTGAATTTGCTGTATTGCTGATGCTGGGTGCGTCAAGAAATTTGAACCAGGTGATTCAGCCATCTGATTTTGATACCGCAACATCTGCCATACCTTTTTCTTTGTATGGCAAAAGTGTTTGCATTATAGGCTTAGGAACCATTGGCAAACTATTAGCCGACAGGTTAAGGACTTTTGGCGTAAAATTAATTGCAACAGACGACCACCCGAAAGACGTACCGGAAGATATCAAAGTTTTCAAATCGTCTCAAATAACTGAAGCCGTTGCTGAGGCTGACTATGTAGTGCTTTGTGTTAGGGCAACGCCTGAAAATGCAAATCTTGTAAGTGCCGACACTTTAGCGGCAATGAAAAAAGGAGCTGTAGTGATTAACATAGCCCGGGGCTCATTGATAGATGAAGCTGCTTTATTAGCTGCCATTAAAAGCGGCCACATAGCTTATGCCGGGCTGGATGTGGTAAAAAGCGAACCGGTAAAAGCGGATAACCCTTTATTACAACTACCGCAGGTATTATTAACGCCCCATGTGGCCGGTATTACCGACTTAACCCTTGCCGGCATGATAAATTATATTACCGAAGCCACAGAGAACTTTGCAAATGGAAACCAACCCGAAGCATTAGCAAATAAACCAGAACATCCGCGCGGTTAATGATTTTGCATTTCGTCTCTGCGCATAGGCATGGCGTCAATGATGCCGTAAAGCTTTTCTAAGGTGATCACTTTATCAGATGTGTATTTCTGCCCTCCGTCTTTACCGGTAAGTACCACTTTAAAAGCAGGGGCACCCAAATGCTTCCTGATTACGATATCACGCTCGTTAATGCCCTTTGGGTCTGCATTTAAAATCCGCAACTGTTCTGCGTAACTGTTGTCGTTAGCATCCTTTCCAAAAACATCCAGTATTCTTTTAGATGAATTTGTTTGCATTAAAGAGAGTAAGACTATTAATGCCAGTTTCATAATTACTCTTCTGTATCTTTAAATGTCTTTACTTCCTCGCCTTTGTGTAGGTGGCGATTGTGGTGTTTCACTTCTGTGTTTTCGGTATCTATGTCGTTTTCAGCATTTGTTTCGGTAATAGCTTCATCTAGTGTTTCGTTCTCCTTGCCATTACCGGCCGGTTTCCCTTTGCGGTGTATTGTAGATACGTTTTCGTTATTTGCCATGATAAATTTGTTTAACTAATAGATAACCGCTTTGCCTGGCTTTTGTTCCCTGAAAAGTGAATTAGGGGTGTTTGGATTGCGATCTCTTTAAAAGATTTCTAAAAAAATAATTTTTGCAGGCAGGCAGTAATATTATATTTTAACTTTGCAACCAATGTTTAAACGCTTTACCGCCATATTACTACTTGTTGCGCTGATAAGTTCTAACTGTTCGCGCTTTTTTGTAGCTGCCGGTTTCGAGTTAAACCATAAATATATTACCGAAAACCTTTGTATCAACAAAAACCGCCCCTGGTTGCATTGTAACGGTAAGTGCTATTTTATGAAAAAAGTAAAAGAAGCACAGGAGAACGAAAAAAAGCAGCAGCGGGAAGATCAAAAAAGCCGGTACCAGGAAGCTTTGCCGGTAGTCCAAAATACATCGGGAATGCTGTTTGCTAAAAATATATTGGCTATCAATTATCCACGTATTGCAACGCCAAAGCCTATTACACGTGTGTATTCCATTTTGCTGCCTCCCAAAATAGCTTAATACCAATCTGTTAACGGCGATATATCTACGCCCGATTTAATCTCTAAAATATCTAGTTACTGAACCGCCATTGCATAATAGCAATGATGGACTTGTTTTCATATTTGATTTTTAATGCTCAAACGCTTTACCATATGGTTATTGATCTTTGCTGTTTCTGCCGCGAATTTCTCTATGGCCTTTGTATATGCAGGTTTTAAAGTCAATCAATCTTACATTTCCAAAACCCTTTGTATTAACCGTTTCCGGCCTGCTATGCATTGCGATGGCAAGTGCTATTTTATGCGAAAACTTAAACAAGCCGAAGAAAACGAGAAGAAACAAACGGAAAGGGACGGCTCTGTCAGGCTGGAAATCTCTTTTTGCCAGGAACCTTTTAATTTCGTGTTTATTCAGCCGCAAATTCTTAAAGGCGAAAGATCTTCATTTGTTAATTACACATACACTTGCATCAACCGGTATAAAGATGCCATTTTTAAACCGCCGCCCTCAGCTTAATCATTCTAAGGCCGTCCCGGGCCATGTATATAATTAAATAAAACGGCCAGCCATTGTGTTAGCCAGATTAAGCTAATCTTTCTATTTTACTGATGAAACATCTTTTATTTACTACCTCTATTCTGTTATTTTCATGCGCATTGTTCGCCCAGCGTATTGTAAAAGGGAAAGTGACCGACCAGCAAAGCGGCGCATCCATGCCGGGTGTTACCGTGGCTTTAAAAAACGGAACTTCTGCTCAAACTGATAAAAATGGATTGTTTGCGCTTACCATTTTCAATAATACCGATACTATCAAGGCATCTTTTATAGGCTATGAAACGCAAATGTTATTGGTGGGCACTAACAATGACTTTATAAATATCCGTTTAGGCGCTGCTGCAACTAATTTAAGCACGGTAACTGTTACCGGTTATAACGACAACCGCCCTTTACTGCAAACTGCAGGTGCAATCAGCGTTCTGTCTGGTGCTGATATACGCCGAAATAATAACGTTGATATTTTACCTGCTTTAAACAGCGTTGCGGGTGTGAATATGCAGGAAGAAGCCCCGGGCGATTATAAGATCAGTATCCGAGGCAGCGCCTTGCGTGACCCCTACGGTCTGCGCAATATTAAACTTTACTGGAACGATATCCCGTTAACATCGCCTGATAATTCCGGATCGCACCCAATGAGCTTTGACCCGGAGGATATTGGCAGCATTGAGATCATTAAAGGGCCTGCCGGCAGCATATACGGGGCAGGTATTGGCGGTGTGCTGCTTTTTAAAAATGACAAGCCAAAATTTGACCAAGATCAATTGTCTTTAAGTTCAATAACAGGCTCATATGGGCTTTACCGGGATGCAGCAGCTTATAAAGTAAGCAACGACAATTTTAACCTGATGGCCAATGTAGAAGACATGCATTATAACGGCTACCGCCAAAACGAATGGAGCAACAGGCAGTCGGTAAATATATTTTCGCAGTTTTATGCCAGTCCGAATCGCACCGTGTCTGTTCTGCTCAATCATGCGGAGGGAAATTTTGGGATTGCTGGGAGCGTAGATAGCGCCTGGGCTTATACTACACCGCGTAAAGCTGTGCAGTATGCCATCGATAATAAAACCGGGGTTAATAAATACACTTACACGTTAACAGGCGTATCGCAAGACTACCGCTTCAGCAAAGATTTTGTAAACAGCACCAGTTTGTACGACGATATTCAAACCCTAAACCATCCATACGGGCAAAGCGTTTACTATAATGGTTTCCTGAAACAAAACACCGGTGGTTACGGTGCGCGTACCAAGTTTACGTTTTCGCCTAAGTTGGGTAGTGTACAAAGCCGTTTTACTTTAGGAGATGAATTTCAATACGAAAATGTATTGGGCAACACCTTTGATATCACGAACGACATACCCGGCACCTGGCCTGAAACCGGCGCGCTGCAAAGCAGCCAGGTAGTGATCTCAAAATCAAATAATCTTTTTTCCCAGGCAGAATTTGATCTCCCAGCGGGATTTTTGTTTACTGCAGGTGCCAGTTATAATAACTTATCATACAACGTAACCGACCTGGTTCCGCAGAGCGCGACACATACCAATTATACAGGCATAGTTAATTTTGACGCCGCCTTTTCGCCACGAGTTGCCCTGGTAAAAAAAATCAGTGAGAATGTATCTGCACATGCCAGCGTTAGCAACGGTTATTCGCCGCCTACCACTTCCGAAGCACGTAACGCCGATGGTTCTTTTAACAAAACGCTAAAAGCCGAAAGCGGTACCAATTATGAAGTTGGTATAAGAGGAACTGTACTGAATGGGTTTAATTTTGACGTAACCGCTTATCAGCTTAATCTGCGTAACGCCATCCTGCCATATTACAATTCAAACGGAGCAGAAAGCTATCGCAACGCAGGCAACACCAACCAGAAAGGTGTGGAGGCAACATTGTTTTATTTGCTGGTAGATAACTCGGGCAGCACGATTACCATGCTAAAGCCCTGGATCAATTATACCTACAGCGATTACCACTTTAAAAACTATGTAGAAGAATCCTATAATGCCGATGCCGGTGCGGTGATCAGCAAAGATTACAGCGGTAACAAGGTAACCGGTACCACACCCAACATGGTAAATGCAGGGCTTGATCTGGAAACAAAACCTGGGTTGTATGCCAATGTAGTATTAAATTATTTTGACCGCACACCAATTAACGATGCCAATACCTATTTTGAAAAAGCCTATACGCTTTTGGCTGTCAAAGCAGGATACCACATACCTCTTAACCGCTTTCAGCTGGATGTGTTTGCCGGTGTAAATAACGTGTTGAACACCAAATATTCATCATGGATAAACTATAATGCCGATGCCAGCACCAACCCTCCGCAATTTTATAACCCATCGCCGGGTATCAATTTTTATGGCGGAGTCATTCTTAAATATAATTTCAAACATAAATCATAAGCATCAGGATGATTAAGAGAAACGTATATAAGTGGCATCGCATCTGTTCGCTTATTGTTGCCATACCGGTATTGTTGTGGGCTTTAAGCGGGTTTATGCATCCTGTCATGACCAGCTTGCGCCCCGCAATAGCATTGCAGAGTTTACCCGTATCAACAATAGACAGCAGTAAAATTAAACTAACGCTTGGGCAGGTTTTAAAGCAAAATAAGATAGACAGCATATACAGTGTACGGATGGTGCATATCGATACAAACTGGTTTTACCAGATTGGAATGAGCCGCAAGTATAACCTATGGTATATAAGCGCTAAAAATGGCAATGTATTGCCACGAGGTGATTGGTTATATGCCCAGTACCTTGCAAGGCTTTTTCTGGAAGGCGTGCCAAAAACGCATAAGAACAAAATGTCAGGAATGGATATGTCTATGCCGATGAGCAGCAGCATGGATTGTTGCGGCGAGGCAGCCAGTGCGGTATTAAATAACAAAACAGGTGCAGGTATTGAAAACGCCGCCCTTATTACCAAATTTGATGCGGAATATAAAAGCATTTATTGCCTGTTACCTGTTTACAAAGTACAGTTTAAACGCAGTGATGATATACGGCTATATGTAGAAACAGGTAGTGACCGGCTCGGCATAGCTGTAGATAAAAACAGGGCCCTATTTACAACTTTTTTTGACATAGTGCATACATGGGGATGGCTCAATTTTTTGGGTAAGGGGCGGTTGTTAGTAGTAATGTTGATAGCCGGTTTAGGCTTTTTTACCTCTTTGATGGGGCTGTACATTTTCTTTAGCACCAAGAGTAAAAAGTTACCGGGTAACACAGTAGTTAAAGCACGCCGCAACCACCGTTATACAGCAGTTGTTGCTTCCATATTTACCCTGATGTTTACTTTTAGCGGATGTTACCAGGCATTGTCAGAATTTACAAGTCAGGAAAAGCAGGTAGTTAGTGCGCAAGACAGCTTCGCCGCTACAGCGGTTCCACTGAATATAAACAGGCTTCAAAATATAGTTCAAAAACCTGTTACCAATATCGGCCTTGTAAAAATGAACGATCAGGTCTATTGGCAAGTGTATCAACAAAATTCATTGCTGTTAAATAACCATGCGGATTTAATGAAAGATCTGAGTGCCGCGCCCGCATTGGTTACCTATGTAAATGCAAAAAATTATTCTGTTTTTAAAGAAGGCGATGAGTTATATGCCAAAGCATTGGCTACAAAATTTAGCAGGCATACGATCAATGAAATAAAATCGGCCGAGTTAATCACTCATTTTACGGATGAATATAATTTTACCGATAAACGCCTGCCCGTATGGAAAATCAATTATCCGTTTAACCAACACGAACGCTATTATATAGAAACTGCAACGGGTGTGTTAGCAAAACAGACCAACGATGCTCATCTGTATGAGGGTTATAGCTTTGCCCTGCTTCACAAGCATCATTACATGGATTTTGCCGGTAAAACCGGGCGGGATGTTAGTACCATGATAGCAGCCACGTTACAAGTTATAATGGTTGTTATCGGGTTGATCTTTTACTTTAAATGGCGAAAACGCAAAGTAAAAGTATCCTGATCTTGAAACAACCGGCGCGCTGTTAAATGTAACAGGCGCCGGTTGCTTATTTTTATTGCTATGGTAAAAAACTATCAGCCTTATACATAAACCGATGTATCGGTAATTATTTTGCAAGCGGGCCTTTGCTTACTTCAACGCCCGATTTATAGACAGCAGCAATTTTACGGCTGTTTTTAATATCGGTGGCAGGGTTAGCATTCAAGATAAGCAGGTCGGCTATTTTGCCTTTTTCAATGGTGCCAAAGTCGCTATTGATATGCAGCATTTTAGCAGAGTTTCTTGTAGCCACTGTTAGGGCTTGCAAAGGCGTAAGGCCAGCCTGTACCATAAGTTCCAGTTCCAGGTGTTCAGAAAATCCCTGCGCCCTTAACATCATAGCGCCAGAATCCGTTCCTAAACAAACCATTATACCTGCGTTAAAAACGCGTTTAAGGTTTTTCAAAGCCATTTCAAAGGCCGCCATGTTTTTTAAGTAAGCGGCGCTTCGGTTTACCGAAGGGACAGCAACTAAAATTGTTATTCTTTGTGTTTGCTGGCAAATCTTATACTAAGCCCAACGCTAAGCAAAACGATGCCTGCAAAGAAAATTATAAGCGATAGGGTATTATCAGCCGTAATTCCGGATCTTTTGAAAAGTAAAAAGCCAATTATAATATTAAATAGTGCCCAAACAATGTTAACAGTGGGTGATGAAAGCCCTTGGCCGGGTGGCTTGGCAAACGGCGTAGGAAATTTATCGCCGCATATGCCTTTAACAAAATGCGGAACAACATTTGCAAAAAATGCACCCGAAAAGAAACAAGCCAGATATTGATACCACTCCATTTTTTTGCTGGTTTATTTAATATTATTTATCCACGAGCCAAATTAGTAGAAATAAATTTATAAGCAGAATTCCAAATCATACATTACTTTATATATAAAGCATCAAAAATAAGCTATGATTCTCTCAGATCCCTTTGTTTAACTTAAGATAGAAAAAGCTTAAACAGTATAAAAAGATAAGGCCGATAAAACCGCCCCCCAAAACATCGGTAAACCAATGCGCACCCAGGTAAACCCTTGATAAGGGGACAAGAAAGATCAAAGCCAGGCATAACAATCCAACAAGCCATCGCATAAGCTTATTGATATTGGTGAGTCTGTACATCAATAATGCAATGAAGCCAAAAAATACAGTATAAAAAAATACATGCCCGCTCGGGAAACTTTGCTGTTGTGTTTTTTCAATAACCCTTACCAATGATGGCTGCGGCCTTGGCCGGTGGATAGCTATTTTAATAAGCGTGCTAACTAAGCCCGATAATGATGTAAGTAACGTAAATAATGCTTCGCGCCATAACTTGGCTATCAGGAAAATGACTACGGCAACCCCAACCGTTATTGCAGAATTAGGCATGTACCCAAACCAGCTTATACCGTGCATAACAGCATCCAGCCAACGGTAGGTATGCTCCTGTACCTCTTCAGAAAACTCCCGGTCTATTTTAGATAAAGGATCAAGCACAACAAAAATTGTCAATGCAATAAAGCCAAACGAAAGCGCTATCATCAATTTACGAATCAGCTTATGCCTGTTACTTATCATCTGATAAAGGTGTGGTATAAATCTGTAAAAATCCAGCATTTGTAATTGAGATGACGTGGATGTTAACAGATTGTGTTATCTTAATGTTAAGTAAATTATAACTTAAAATGTGCTTGTTGGTTTGTTTTAAGGTGATTTGTTAAGCAAGGATAATCGTTATGTTAAGATAAATCACTTTGGGGGAATACTCAATTTTTCTCCAGATTTCGCCGGGCTATTTGCATAAAAATTACCTCAAAATTGAATGCAATGTTGTCAATACCCCCATCATCCGCACCATCTTTCAAAGTACAAAAACTACTTCTTGTAATAAAAAAGGGCTATTAACTTTTTAAAGCTACTGTTCAGGAACACAATAATACCTATTAACAAAAGAAATTAACAAAGTATTAATGAAAATAAATTTACAAATTTTAAAGAAAACCTTACTCATCATTGCAATTATAACCTGCATCAGCACGGCATTATATGCACAGAATATCAAGGGTAACATTACAGACGCAAAAACCGGCGGGACCCTTATAGGTGCTACCGTAACCATAGAAAAAGCAAGCTTTAAACAAAGCACAACTGTGAAGCTTGACGGTTCATACATTTTTAAAAATGTTGCACCGGGTACTTATAAACTGCATGCAAGTTATATAGGCTACAATGCCTCTAAAGAGTATGAGGTTGAAGCAAGCAATAGCGGCGATGCTGTTTTAAACATTGCTATGGTAGATAACTCAACCGCCTTAACAGAGGTTAGGGTTATGGAACATGCTAGCAAAGCAACTGAAAGATCGGCGCGAAATGACGAAAAGAACTCAAACAATACCATCAACGTTGTATCTGCACAAGCTATTTCCATTTCGCCGGATGTGTTGGTATCCAATGTATTAAGCCGCGTTTCAGGAATTTCTATAGATAGAAGCAATACCGGCGATGCGCAGCATGTAATTATCCGCGGTATGGATAAGCAATATAACACAACTTTAATAAACGGTATTAAGATTCCAAGTCCCGATAATAAGAACAGGTATGTACCGCTTGATATTTTCCCGGCAGGACTGGTAGATAGGATAGAGGTCTATAAATCTTTAACTCCTGATATGGAAGGCGATGCATCTGGCGGTGTGGTAAACCTGGTAATGAAAACCGCCCCGGATAAGCTTAAAATAGATGGCGACTTTGGAACAGGTTACAGCCAAATCTTTTTAGACAGGCCTTTTATGAGTTTTGACAGGAGTACGGTGAACAGTAAATCGCCGGGCGAATTGCATCCGAATACGCCAGCTTCTATAAGTGAATTTCCTTATCAGAACCTGTTAACCAAGAAAAATAATTTTACGCCAAATTCTTATGCAAGCTTAACAATAGGTAACCGTTACCTGAACGATAAGTTAGGTTTATTACTATCCGGCAGCTACCAGAATTTATACCAGGGCGATAACAGCTTTGTGGTAGTACAGGAAAATACGGTCGGCCCGCCAACAACGCCGGGAGGCCCAAACCAGGAAACTGCTTTTCAAAGTTCCTATAACCGCCAATATTCATCGCAGTTAAAACGCCTGGGAACCATTGCATCCATCGATTATAAGTTTAACGAAAATAACAGCATTAACTTATTTGCCACTTACCTGCAACTGGATCAGGACAGGGTACGCCAAACAGAAAATTCAACTTATGGCGGTTATTCTTACCAGGGATACAGGGGCACCTTTTCTGTAGATAATTTAACAGAGACCAGAACCGATCTGCAAAATATTTTTAACGCTACGCTGAGCGGCAAGCATAAAATAACACATAACTTTTCTATAGACTGGACAGGCGCTGCATCTGAGGCAACACACAAACAACCGGATATTGCTGAATTTAAGACCAGCTATGGAACAAGCCCTGATAATTCAACCATTACGAGCCAGGCAACGGGTAACCCCGCCGAACCTTATGCATCTGTTGCATCTACTGTAAATAATACACCGGTAATGGTAGGGAATGAATCGAGAGAGTGGACACACAATACCGATAAGGACCTCTCCGGTTATCTTAACCTGCATTATAATGCAATGATATTTGGCCGCAAAGCCATATTTTCTGCAGGTGCCATGGCAAGGCATAAAACAAGGGATAACTATGTAAATACTTATAGTTTGCCAAATACGCTTATATCCGGTACAGACAACAACGAACTTTACACATCCATACCCGCATCTACTTTTACTTTTAGCCAGTCACCAGGTAATGCAAATGGTTCTTTTGCTACAGACCCGGGCGTATACACATTTACCGAAAATATACAGGGTGGCTATGTTATGGCTAAATATTATATCAGCAACAAGCTGGATGTTTTATTCGGTTTAAGGAAAGAACATACCTACCAGGATTATGATTCCAGCCTGCCGGCAACATTTCCGGGTAAATCGGCAACCATTACTTATGATGACTACTTGCCAAGCGTAAACTTAAAGTATGCGTTAACGGATAACCAGGCATTCAGGCTATCTTACTTTAAATCGATCTTAAGGCCTGCTTTTGCCGATCTTATCCCATATCCGGACGCTACACCGGATGATCCTTATGCACACTTAGGTAATCCTTATTTACAACATACTTCTATCGATAATTATGATTTAAGATATGAGTTTTTCCCAGGCGTATTTGACGAGTTTATGGCAGGGGTTTTTTATAAGCAACTTACCAATCCGATAGAAACGGTGCTTAAACAGGGAAGCGCTGGCGCAGCTCTTTTTCTGGAGCCGGAAAACCTTGGTTCTGCCCATAATTACGGTGCCGAGCTGGTAGCTAAAAAATATTTTGGTAACGTAGGTGTGTCTATAAATTATACTTATACACAATCGCAAATTACTACAGCTAAGGCAATTACAGATGCCAACGGCAACGCCAGCACCCGCGACCAAACAAGGCCGTTACAAGGGCAGGCAGCCAATGTGGGCAACGTGTCCTTGTTATACAAGGATCAGAAACTTGGTTTGGACGCGCAGTTGTCATTGGCATATACCGGCCAGAGGATAGAAGCCGTATCTAATTATTACTTGCTCGATACCTGGGAAAAGGCATCAACCTACCTGGACTTTTCAGCACAGAAAAAGATCGGTAACCACTTTATCATCTTTGTTAAAGCCAATAACCTGCTTAACACACCTTACGAGTTGATCATTAAACAGAATAATACCTATAATCATATAGGCATACTTAAATACCCGCACCAGGAAAGCTCGAATTATACTACCGTACAGTACGATCAATATTATGCAAGGTATAACCTGGGTGCCAAATACAGCTTTTAAACAATCAATAGCAAATAAAAACAACCTCATTATTTAATCATTTCATGAAAACACTACAAATTTTAACTTTGGGGATATCGCTTTTAGCGCTTGCTTCATGTAGCAAGAAAGGCGATAAAACTGTTGTATCTGTTCCGCAGATACAGGTTGGTAAAGCCATCAGCAATGCCGGCACATTAACCGCCGGTTCTTACAAAGGAACCATGCTTGCAGGCGAAACTTACACTGTTAGCGGCGACATTACCATTAACGCAGGCGATACCTTACTGATCCAGAAAGGTGTGAAAATTAACATGACCAATGGCGCTAACTTCATCGTAAACGGCGACCTGGTGAGCCTTGGTACCAAAGATGCACCTGTTACTATTACAGACCCGCGCAGAACCAAAACTACAGGCCCTTCTACGCTTGGTTTGGATTCGGCTTATGTTGGGGGCTGGGGCGGTATCTATGCAGGCCCTACAAGTAAACTGGTTGTTCTTAAATGGACACACCTTGACTTTGGCGGTGCTGCACTAAAAGCACTTCCCTTCCCAAATGCAAACTCACTGAAAGTAGGTGCTCAGTACATTCTGTATTTCTGTAACCCTACCGGTGTTTTCATTATGGAAGACTCATGGATGTACGGATCTCCGGATGATGCTACCCGTTTCTATGGCGGCTACTACAACATTATGAGAAACACCATGGAAAAATGCGGAAGCAACGGCGGTGACGGCTTTAATGCAAAAGGAAGCGCTATCGGTAATATGGCTTATAACATAATCATCGGCGGTGCTACCAACGGCACAAAATCTGCCAGCGACGGTACTACGGCAGGCGAGTGCCAGTTTACTATGTACAACAATACCTATGTTAATGATGGTTTCAGAAATTCTGGCGTATTTGGCGCAAGAAGCGGTTCTGTTGAAATTGAAAACAACTCAAGGGCATTGGTATACAACAACCTTATTGTTAACTGCGAATTTGGTGTTCGTATAGCAGGCGGCCCGGGTGGTGCAAAAGTTTACCTTGCCGATACTACTGTAAACACGTCAGACGTAATTACAAAAACAGCGTACGGTTACAACTTCTACTATGCAGATAATGCAGCCATTGCAGATCAGTTTGTACCTACCAACGTTGCCCAGCCGGTTGTGACACACCCTCAGGCTACAGATATTCCAAACATGGCTGCCTTTTTAGGATCATCTTATACATTCGGCCTTGTTTATGACGGAAGCTCACTGGTAGGTAAAAACAACCCTATGTTCCAGAACTTCCCGTTACCGGCTGCCGCAGGTTCATGGATCACCCAATGCTCTGTAGATGGTTACAACTTCCGTTTACAATCTGGCTCGCCAGCTGCCGGTAAAGGTACAACTACTGCATTTAAGCCAATTACTACCGGTATCCCGGTTGATGCCAACTTTGGTTCAAGCGGTATCACATTGCCAGGAAAAGATATTGGTGCTTACCAGTTAGACGGTACAGGTAACCAACACTAATAGCTTACCTTTTATGATCAATAACATAACAACCCGATTTTATAACTATAACAACATAAAGTTTATTAAAACCGGGTTGTTATGTTATTTAATGCTTACTGCATTTTCATGCAGTAAAACATCAACCGCGGTAAACCCCGTAAAGGACACAACGGCTACAACAACCACTACAACTACGCCGCCGGTGCAGGTATCTTTTCCTACGCCTTCGTATAACCCATCAGGTTTGGATACTACCAAACTGTTTAGTTTTACACCCGTGGTGCATGACCTTGCCCGTACCGATTTGCTGGAAATATCCGGCGTTGCAGCAAGCAGGATAAATGCAGGTATTTTATATATCCATAATGACAGCGGTAACCCTAACGATGTTTATTTAACCAATGCAAACGGTGATAACATAGGCACGCTTACATTAACCCAGTACGGCAACCGCGACTGGGAAGATATAGCGGTAGGCCCGGGCCCGGTTAGCGGCACCAACTATGTTTTTGTAGGTGATATCGGCGATAATGATTCAAAGTACTCATCCGTTTTTGTATACCGTTTTCCGGAACCCGATCTTACAGGTAAATCAATCCCTTACACCGCTGATTTAAATAATGTTGATAAGATTGAACTAAAGTACCCCGACGGCCCGCGTAACGCAGAAAGTTTGCTGGTAGACCCAGCGACAAAAGACATTTACATTGCCAGCAAAGAGAGCAATTTCTCACAGATTTACGTGGCTAAGTATCCGCAAAGCACTACTTCGGTTACAACCATGACGCCGGTTGCCAAACTATATTTTAACAAAGCCACCGCAGGTGACATCTCGCCGGATGGTACCGAAATGCTTTTAAGAAGCAATGAACTGATCTGGTACTGGAAAATTCCAGCCGGGATGAGTATAGCGCAGGCATTTTTAACTGCCCCGCAGGTTGCTCCTTATGCCAATAACGAACCGCAGGGTGAAGGCGTTGGTTTTGCAGCAGATGGTACCGGTTATTACACTGATACTGAAATAAAGGGTTACCCAGGTAAGTTGGCAACTATTTCATTTTACAAGCGGAAATAGCTTAATCCCGCTTATATTAAATATGATCCTATGATTTATCTATCTAAAAATAAAAGGCAGGCAATTGCAATATATTTTTTCTTGTGTTTATTGTTTGTATTGCCTCAATATGCAATTTCACAAAGTAGATCCGCCGGCAATGTGATCAATATTGTTTTTACTTCTGATGCTCATTTCGGCTTAAAACGCAAATTTAGAGGAGACACTGCTGTGCCAAGCAGCGCAGTAAATGCAGCTATGGTTAAGCAAATAAATACTATGCCTGCAGTAATCCTTCCCCAGGATGGAGGCGTAAACGCAGGCAATAAGATAAAAGCTGTTGATTATGTAGTTGAAGGCGGCGACATTGCCAACCGGATGGAAACACCGATACAAAGCGCTGCCGAATCATGGTCGCAGTTTTCTGCCGACTATATTAAAGGACTTCATTTAACAGGGCACAACGGTAAGGCGGCACAACTGCTGATGATACCAGGCAATCACGATATTACGAATGCAATAGGTTATGCGGTGCCAATGAAACCGGCAACAGACCCTACCTCTATGGTGTACATCTATAACCTGATGCTAAAGCCACGCTTTCCATTAACTAACCAGACTTATAACTATGAAACCGATAAGATAAATTACTCTTTTAACAATAAGGGTATTCATTTTATGTTCATCACCTTATGGCCTGATTCTGCCGAACGGATCTGGATGCAGAAAGATCTTAAAAAAGTGCCATCTAACATGCCTGTTATAATTTTTACGCATGACCAGCCAACGTCTGAATCAAAACATTTTACCAACCCGGTTGCGCCTTATGATATGACCGTTGCCAATAAATTTCAAAATTTGCTTGCTGAGCATTACAAGGAAGGTAAAGCTGTGCAAAAGGGCGAACATGGTACGGACATTGAACAACGCGAGTTTGTAAAGTTTTTAAAATTGCACCCAAATATCAAAGCGTACTTTCACGGCAACAGTAATTGGAATGAATTTTATACCTATGGCGGCCCTGATAACGATATTGCACTAAAAACGTTCAGGGTAGATTCGCCAATGAAAGGTGACTATTCATCCAAAGATGAAACCTTGCTTTCTTTTCATTTTATAGCAATTGATACAAAAACGCAAACGCTTACTGTACGCGAATGCCTTTGGAACACAAATCCATTGGATGCTAATCAAAGCGTGGTTTTTGGAAAAACTGCTACCGTATCATTAAAGGTTAATTAAAAAGCTGTTACCGATGATAATCAGCATTTAACATAAATAAAATGCGCTTCACGAGCTAAGTGAAGCGCATTTTTGCTTTTGATGATTGTTTATATTATTTAGCATTTGTTGCGGCATCTATTATCAGCTTTGCAACTTCTTCGGGATGCGATTGGTAAACGGAATGGCTGGCACCATCAATTTCTACTGTTTTACTTTTTGCACGTTTAGCGTACATGCGTTCCAGGTCGGGATTTATGATACGGTCGTTTTTAGCAACCATGTACCAGCTTGGTTTAACCCTCCAGGCAGGGTTTTGGATTATAGCATGAAAAACGGCGTCGGCTGCGGGCATCTGAGCATTAGCTTCAAATTCTGCTACGGCTTTTGGTAAATCTGCAGCGAAATCGGCATAAAAACTTTCAGGTGCTATAAAGTCCAGGCTGTCTGCCGGCTTTTGCAGGGATTTATAAGCAGAAGGATATAGCTTGCCGTTATTCCCCTCACTTTCGCCATTGTCCGGTGCGTGCGCGGCAATGTAAACCAGGCCGGCTACATGGCTGTCGTTTCCGGCAACGGTGATGATTGCACCGCCATAACTATGGCCAACTAAGATACAAGGGCCATTCTGCATGGCAAGCACCCGCTTTACGGCTGCAACATCACCATTAAAGGACGTTAAGGGTTGTTGGGTAACACTTACATGATAACCTTTTTTAACCAATATGTCATACACTGGTTTCCACCCAGAGCCATCTACAAACGCACCGTGTACCAGCACGATATTATTAATTCCGGCAGGCTGTTGCGCACAAGAGTTTGTTGATATGCAGGCAAGGAAACTCAGCAATGCAAAAAATAAGAAAATGCGGTTTTTAAAAATTGATGTTTTCATGGTTATATATTTTATTGTAAAAGGAATGTATGTTATTGAAACGGCTTAAACTTTTAAGCCGCCGAAAATGCTCACCATCATCACGCTTAAAACTATTAAAGTAATAATGATGTAGAGTTTGTCTTTTTCAAATATGAACCCCACCAAGGAAAACGCTATTCGTAAAATAGGAGTGGCTATAAGCACCACTACGCCGAACTGAATAATTGCTTTTGCATTTATTTGCTTTATACCTGAAAATATTTGACCGAAGCTTGTATAGCCGGCTTTGGTGCCTATAAACTCATGATAGGCTGGCAAAGCCATTTGACCGGATTGACCGAGGTACAACAATCCGCCCACGAGTACGATCAGACTGGAAATAACAACGCCGTACCTGAGTTGTAAACCTATAAACTGCTCAATGTCCTGATCGGCAAATAGATGTTTTGAAATTAGCTTTTTCATAATTGACACTTATTAAAATTGATGATTGTAGCCATTGTAGATCATTTCAATAGCGACGAAAGAAATAGCAAGGCAGAAAATGTATTTTAACACTTTTGGGTCTATTCGGGTTAAAAGTTTTGAACCTGTAAAGGCTCCGCCAAGCACACCCAAAACTACCGGGAAGGCAATGCCGGGGTCCATATAGCCGCGTTGAAGGTACACTACCGCGCTTGCGGCAGCGGTTACACCTATCATAAAGTTGCTGGTCGTAGTACTAACCTTAAACGGAATATGCATGGTAGAATCCATAGCCAATACCTTTAACGCCCCGGAACCGATGCCTAACAAACCCGACATGATACCTGCCAGCGTCATGATTGAAAAACCGGCGCCTACATTTTTTAACTGGTATTTCACCTCCCCATCTTTAGTAGGATAACTGCTGTTCAATTTCAGTTTTAAGGATAACGCGCTGCCGGTAACCAGAGCCTCCTGATTCTTTTTGCGGATGGTCATGGCGGCAGAAAAGAGTAAAATAGCCCCGAACAGGATAGCTATGGTATTGGTAGGCGTATAAACGGCAATTACGGCTCCGGCTACGGCACCAACTGTAGTTGCAATTTCCAGAAACATACCAAGGCGAATGTTGGTGATTCCTTCTTTAACGTAAGCACTTGCCGCGCCCGATGAGTTAGCTATTGAAGCCAGCAGGGCCGCGCCAATGGCATAACGAATATCTACATGGAAAACAAGTGTAAGTAAAGGTATTACAACCACGCCGCCGCCAAGTCCGGTAAGTGAACCAACCAGGCCGGCCAAATAGGCACCGGCCAGTAGTATTAAAGTGAATGTTAGGATTGTCATGATGATTTTGTATTAATAGTTATTATCGAGTATGTTCCGGATAACTTCCTGAGCCTGTTTTTTTCTTTTTGTTTTAATTGCTTTCAGAAGCTCTTCATGAAGGTGATGGCTCATGGCAAAATGGGTGATGCCTTGTGCTTCACGCTTTGAGAAAAATGTTCGGATAGTATGTGTAAAGTTCTGATACAGCGATGCAAGTACATTATTGTGTGATGCATATGCTATAGTTAAATGAAAAGCGATATCGGCGTTAGTGCAGGCTTGCCTGTCTTCGATAACTATCGCTTCCTTGCGCAATTGAAGCTGTTTTTCCATTTCGGCCAATTCGGTTGCTGTATGATTATCTACTGCCAGTCTAACCATTTCTTCTTCCAGTAATTTCCGTACGGAATTTATTTCGTCGAAATCTGCCACACGCAACCGCTCGGCCATGTTATCTATAGGCAATACTTCGCTTACAAAGGTGCCTGAACCTTGCTGAACTTTTAAAATGCCAGACATAGCCAGGCTTTTAATTGCCTCACGTACGCTCGACCGGCCCACTTCATAGGTTTTCATTAATTCAGGCTCGGCGGGTATCTTTTCACCGGCTTTATATTTTCCTTCAAGAATATCCTGTTTAATTCTTGCCGAAATTTTATCTGATAATTTTTGATTTTCCATTGTTCTTAAATACAATGCAAACATATGATGTTTAATTTAAAAACATCATATGTTTTTAAATTATTTTTAATAACGCTGAAATTCTGACAAAGCGTTGATACATGAAAAAGTTCAGCCTGAAATACATTCCGTAAGGTGGCATTAGTAAACCTGCTATTGAATTAGCAAATCAATTTGGCTATTATTGCCTTGTGAGTTAACCTGTATGTTGGTTAAAACAGATCACTTAAATCTATGCTTAGAACTAAGATTCTTTTAACGTTTATAGCTGTTACCGGCTTGTTTTCTATAACAAAGGCAGCAGATGTGCCTAAATCAAAAAAGACCGCTGTAAAAACACCCGTCGATTATGTAAATCCTAACATAGGTAACATCAGCCATATGCTGGTGCCAACCTACCCAACTACGCATTTACCCAACAGTATGATGCGTGTTTTCCCGGTACGTAACGACTATACCACTAATTACATTGGTGGACTGCCCTTAATAGTTACCCATCACCGTTCTATATCCAGTTTTAATTTTTATCCATATCAGGGTAATGAAAGCGGGATAACACCCAGCAAAAAATTAAGCTACGACCAGGAAAAAGTAACTCCATACCGATACGACGTTTATCTGGATGAGTTAAACGTTGGCGTTGACTTTGCACCGTCACATCAAAGTGCCGTTTATCAGATCTCGTTTGATAAACAGGGCGTGCCTTATTTAATTTTTAACTGCCAGAAAGGGGAGATCAAAGCTGCGGGTAACGTTGTAAGCGGTTATCAGGAGTTAGGTAATAAAACTTTTGTTTACCTATATGCTGTAACAGATGTTGCGGCTGTTAAGGTTGGTGTGCCTGTAAACGGTTCAGTGAGTTGGGATGCTGCACCTGCAAAATCGGTGGTAGTAGAATATCCTAACGGTACCAAAAAAATAGGCATGCGCTACGGAGTGTCTTTTATCAGCATAGAGCAGGCCAGGAGAAATCTTGACCGCGAGATAAAAAATTATGACGTTAATGCTGTTGCTGCAACCGGTCGCGATATCTGGAATAAGGCTTTAGGCAAAATTGCTGTAACAGGTGCATCTGATAGAGAAACCACCGTATTCTATACTTCGCTATACCGCACTTACGAACGCCCCATTTGCATCAGCGAAGACGGACGGTATTTTAGCGGCTCGGATGGTAAGGTACATAGTGACGAAGGCCATCCCTTTTATACAGATGATTGGCTTTGGGATACTTATCGCGCAGCACACCCTTTGCGCATACTCATCAATAAAGAAGTTGAGAACAATATTTTACGCTCCTATATTTTAATGGCGCAGCAAACCGGTGAAAACTGGATGCCTACCTTCCCAGGTGTGGATGGTGACGACCGGGGCATGAATTCAAACCACGGCATAGCTACCATTGCAGATGCATGGGCCAAAGGTTTGCGCGGTTTCGACCTGGCGAAGGCTTATGAGGTTTGTAAAGGTGCTATTGAAGATAAATCACTAATTCCTTGGTCGCATGCCGTACCATCAGGCGAGCTGGATGAATTTTATAAAAAGCACGGATATTTCCCGGCGCTTAAACCGGGCGAAAAGGAAACGGTTCCAAACGTAAGCGATTGGGAAAAGCGCCAGCCAATTGCAGTTACGCTCGGCACTTCATTTGATGAATGGTGCCTGTCGCAAATTGCAAAGGATCTGGGGAAAACAGATGATGCCGAACATTATTTAAAGGCCTCTTACAATTACAGAAATGTATTTAACCCCAAAACAGGTTTTTTCCACCCGAAGGACAAAGACGGTAATTTTATAGAGCCATTAGATTACCGTACATCGGGCGGGCCGGGTGCGCGTAACTATTACGACGAAAACAACGGTTACATTTACCGCTGGGACGTTCAGCATAACATAGGCGACCTGGTATCGTTAGTAGGAGGCAATGAAAAATTTGTTGATGCGCTTGAAAATATGTTCAATGAAAAATACCCGATGCCAAGGTGGGATTTTTACGCTATACTGCCCGATCATACCGGCAACGTAGGTATGTTCTCTATGGCCAATGAGCCAAGTTTTCATATACCTTATTTATATAACTATGCAGGCGCACCCTGGCGCACGCAAAAACGCATTCGCTCGCTGCTGGACGAATGGTACCGTAACGACCTGATGGGTGTTCCGGGTGATGAAGATGGGGGAGGGATGACGGCTTTTGTAGTTTTTAGCATGATGGGCTTTTACCCGGTTACTCCCGGCTCACCTACCTATAATATAGGAAGCCCTAATTTCCCATACATGAAAATGGATATTGGCAACGGAAAGTTTTTTGAAATCAAAGCAGCCAATGCATCATTTACCAATAAATATATCCAGTCGGCTAAATTAAATGGCAAGGTTTGGGATAAGCCATGGTTCAATCACAGCGATATTGCTAACGGAGGTGTATTAGAGTTGGTGATGGGGCCTGTTGCAAACAAAAGCTGGGGCGCAAATAGTCCGCCACCATCAGCGGCACCAATGCCTTAACCTGGTTTGCTCAAATTGATAAGTTTAAAAACTAACAAAACGTAAAGATCGAATTTTTAATTGCAAGTTGAGTTACCGTACTCCTTTCCTTAGTCAATCTTGTATTAGATAAATATTGCAATTCTTCAAACAGATTTTAAAGGGCTAAAATATAATAAGTATTTAGCCCCTTTTTTTCATTTTTAACAATTGTTAGTATTAAATATAATGAAGGTCATAAAAATTAAATTTTTTATGTAAAATTCTTGTAACAATTACCTTTCTCATCGTTGTCTTTTAAGCAATAAATTTTCCTGTTAACCAATTAAGACCGTTAAAGAAATCCTGTATTAACAATAGGCGTTTTTTTGCCTGTTTGTTTAATGTTTGGTAACTTTTTGTTGTTGCATCTACAATAATTCCCTAATACGGTGCCGGTAGTTTTATGGCGATAAATTAAATCGCAAACATGAAACAAAATTTACTAAGAATTTCAAGGGTGCTTTTAACACTTTTAATAGTGTTTATGGCATGCGGCAAAATTTTTGCCCAGGGCCTGCCAGTGAGAGGTATTGTTTTAGATAACAATAACCAACCGCTTCCAGGTGTAACCGTAGTTGTAAAGGGCAGTACAAGAGGTACTGTTACCGGCGAAAACGGCCGCTTTACAATCTCTGTAGATAAGGGACAAACACTTGTTTTCAAATCAATAGGATTTGTGGGGCAGGAGCTGGTTGTTACCGACATCAACGCTTCAATTAAAATGGAACCCGATTCTAAATCACTTAATGAAGTAGTGGTTACGGCTTTGGGTGTTAAAAAAGAATTCCAGAGATTAGGTTACTCTCAGTCTCAGATACAAGGCGATGAGCTTACCACCGCCCGCGACGCAAACCCGTTAAACTCTTTAGCAGGTAAGGTTGCAGGTTTACAGATTGGCGGAAGCTCAGAGTTTTACGGTTCACCTACTGTAGTATTACGCGGTAGTACAGACATACTTTACGTTGTTGACGGCGAGCCTGTAGAATCTGATACTTATGACTTTAACGCTGATGACGTTGAAACTTATACTGTGTTAAAAGGCCCTAACGCTGCGGCACTTTACGGTTTTAGGGGTATCAATGGTGCCATTGTTATCACAACTAAAAAGGGATCAAAAGATAAAAAAGGCTGGCAGGTAGACTTTAACAGCACTACCGAAGCTGAAAAAGGATTTATCGTATTACCACAAAGCCAGACTCAATATGGTCGTGGTACCAACTACCAGTACACTTACGGTAACGTGCTTTATGATAATACACAGCGTTTACCAGAATGGGGCCCGCGTTTTGACGGCGTTTTCCAAACCCAGCAATATGATAGCCCTTATAACTCAGTTACAGGTATAAGAGGCGTTACTCCATGGGTTGCCCGTGGCGCTAACAACTTTGATAACTTTGTACAAACAGGTATTGTTAACACCAATACACTTTCTGTTGCAGCCAGCGGATCTAACTATGATATCCACATATCATATGGCCATACGTTTCAACAGGGCGATTTTCCTAACACTAAGTTGAATATCGATAACTTCAAATTAGCAGCCGGTTATGATATCACTCCTAAATTGCGTGTTGATGCTGATTTGAACCTGAACGAGCAATATTCTCCTAACATTCCGGATGTTGATTACAGCCCGGAAAGTTATGTGTACATGTTTAAAGTTTATGGATCTGCAGATTATGACGTAAGATCTATGAAAAACATTTACCAGGGCCCTACCGGTGTTCCGGGATTAGAGCAGTACGCTGCTGAGTACGGCCGTTTAAATAATCCGTATTTCATAGCTGATAAATGGCTTAAAGGAAGAACTAAAGAAACTATTTACGGATCTTTAAAATTAACTTACAAGTTTACAAAAGACCTGAACGCTTACATCCGTACCGCGCTTGATACTTACAACGAACAAAATACAGAAGATATTCCTGCCGGTGCAAATCTTAACCAGTACCTGCCGTGGTATTATTTTGGCTGGTATGGCGATTACAGACAGGATGACCGTAATCTCTTAGAAAACAATACCGACGTTGGCATTAACTACAACCATAAATTTGGCGGCTGGAATTTTACCGCATTGGGTGGTGCTAACGAGCGTTCATTCGTTTATAGATCAGATTGGGAATCTACCCAGGATTTAGCTATCCCAGGTGTATACGACCTTCAAAACTCTATCAATAAGCCATACATCTACAACTTTGATTCAAAAATGCAGGTTAACAGTGCTTATTACTCTTTTGACTTTGGTTATAAAAACTATTTCAACATTAACACTACCGGTCGTGTAGATAACCTTTCTACGCTTCCTTCTGGTAACAACACTTTCTTCTATCCGTCAGTTTCGTTGAGCAGCGTGGTAGGTGATTATGTTAAATTGCCAGAATTTATATCTTTTTTAAAAGTACGTGGTTCATTTGCCGATGTTAAAGGTGGTTTAACTGCACCAACAATCGGTACATCTTATAACGCGGTTCAAACAACTGCAAATGGTACTAAATGGGGTTCATCGCCTGTGGGCGGTTTAATAGGGTACGGAAGCGAACTGAATACACCTTATAACGGCCCTATCTTTACTAACGAGTCGCCGGTGGGAAGTACTACTTATTACAACGGTACATCTGCTGCATCTTTATCAAATACCATTGCAAACCCAACACTTAAACCTTTCGACGTAAAATCTACCGAGGTTGGTTTCGATGCTAAATTTTTAGGAAACAGATTAGGTTTAAACGGTACTTATTTTACAACTACCAACGGCCCTAACATTTACCAGTTACCGGTTGCATCTTCAACCACTTACACTAACCAGTTGGTTAACGGTGTAACTACACTTAAAAAAGGTTTCGAAGTTGAATTAATGGGTACCATCCTTAAAAACCCTAACGGTCTTAACTGGGATGTTAACGTAAACTACTCAACTTACAAAGAAACACTTAAATCTATCTACGGTAACCAGACTGAACTATATCAGAATGGCCACGAATACAAAATTGGCGACAGGCTGGATAACATCTATGGTACACATTTCTTAAGAGATGGCCAGGGCGATATCATTAACAGCGGCGGTGTTCCGCTATCTGCGCCAAGCCAGGCAAATAACGGCCAGTGGGGTTTATTAGGCCACGCCGACCCTGATTTTTCTTTCGGTATCAATAACCATTTCAGCTATAAGAACTTTACTTTAAGCTTTGACTTTGACGGCCGCATAGGTGGTAAAATGTATGACAGAACTTACTACCAGTCAATGAATGGTGGTACAGCGCTTGAAACCGCAACCGGTGCATACGGCGCTGCACGTTTAGCAGAATGGAACAGTACAAAGGAAGGTACCGTTGCCGCTACTCCTCAATACGTAGGCCAGGGCGTTGTAATTGTAAGCGGTACGCCTACTTACGGCCCGGGTGGTGTTATTACCAACTTAAGCCAGTTAACCTTTGCTAAAAACACCACTAAGGTTCTTGTTCAGAGCTATGTATCAAGCGGTATCGGCGCTAACTTTGACGAGTACTACATGATAAGCCGCTCATATGCTAAACTGCGTGAAGCTACTATCGGTTACTCGTTACCATCAAGGATGTTACAGGGTACATTTATCAAGAGAGCTTCTTTCTCTTTAGTTGGAAGAAACTTGTTGTATTTCGCAGCACGTAAAGATGTGGATCTTGATGAGTACGCTTCTGGCTACAATGCTTCTACAGGTACTATTGTTGGTACCAACGCGGGTAGCGACCTTGAAAGCCCTACTGCACGCAGGTACGGTATAAACATTCATTTAACATTCTAATTGTTTAATTGATTTAAAGAAACTTTATGAAATTAAAATCATTCATTCCATTTGCACTGCTGTTAACAGTAGGAATGGTATCGATAACAGGTTGCCAGAAAGGCGACCTGATAGATAACCCGAACGTGGCCAACTCCAACTCGATTGTACCGCTTTCATTGTTACTTAATACACTTACATCAAATGTTATCAGAACATCAGAATTACCCTGGGGTACTGCCGATGTTGCTTCACAGTATGATATTGCTAATTATTCATACTATCGTGGTACCAACAACTACAACTTTGGTACTACTACAGATAGCTATGATATATTAAAATATGCTATTAAATTACAGCAGCAGGCAGTATCACAGCAAGGTAACTCAACCAACAAATACTACGCGTTAAGCTTATTTTTCAAAGCTTATGCAGGTATCTGGTTAACTCAAAGGGTAGGTGATATACCGTTTTCGCAGGCTGGAAACGTAACTATCCTTACACCTGCTTATGATAAACAGCATGATGTTTACCAGAGCGCACTTACCATGCTTGATAATGCTAACACCATATTAGGCAACCTTGTAAGCGGTACACCTTCATTATCTGGTACTGTATTGGATGCAAGCGGCGATATTTTCGGCCTAACTTACCTGCAATGGCAAAAATTGATAAATACTTATCGTTTAAGAGTTTTGATAAGCCTTAGCAAACGTGCTACAGACAATGCCGATCTTCAGATCCCAACTCAGTTCTCAACTATTATAGGTAACCCAACAAAGTATCCTATCATGACATCGAACAGCGATAACCTGGTTTACAAATTCAATGCAACCAACCGTTATCCTATCTTTTCTTTAGGTTACAACCCTTACAATAACTTCTCTAACATTGGTGCTACCTATTTAAACATCACTACGGCAACCCAGGATCCGCGTACTTTCATAGGCGCTACACCTGCACCGGCAGTAGTTGCACAAGGTAAAGCCGTTAGTGATTTCACAGCTTATGTTGGTTCAGACATTAACCAAACCCAGCCTACATTGTTAAACAACTCAAACTCTGGTCTATATTCATTTGCTAATTACACCAAATATTATCTGTCATCTACAGGAGCAAGTGCAGAGCCTTTTATCTTTATTGGTTATCCTGAAATGTGCTTTAACATTGCAGAAGCAATTAACAGGGGATGGGTTAGCGGAACAACTGCTACCTGGTATAATGCAGGTATCAACGCATCTTTAGCAAATGACGGAATTACCAATGGCCAAACATTAACCATTAACTTCCCTGTAACATCAACAAATACAGCTGTTAACCCTAAAGGCCTTGCACAAGGTGCTGTTTGGGGTACTGCAACTGCAAACGTTACCCAGTTTTTGGCTAACGTAGCTTATGCCGGTGATAATGCTACCGGTCTTACCCAAATCTTAACTCAAAAGTATGTTGCTATGTTCAACAACTCTGGTTGGGAACCATTTTACAATTATCGCCGTACTGGTATACCTGCTTTTGCACAGGGAGGTGCCGGTATAGGAACAACTAATAACCTGATACCACGCAGGTGGCAATATCCTGCATCAGAATCGGCATCAAATACTACTAACTACAATGCTGCTTTAACATCGCAGTTTGGTAGCTCGGTTGATGATCCGACTAAAGATACCTGGCTTACAAAATAGGGAAAAAACAAATTTTTAACATAAGCAGGGGTACTTAGCCAGGTCCCCTGCTTTTTTGATTTTGAGAATTATGAAAAAAAATATTTTAATGATAGCAATGCTGTTGCAGGGTGCAGCAGTGTTGCACAGGTAGCAGACAGCGCGAAACGCCATGTAGTCCTGGCAGGTGCTGCCAACTTTCGCGATTTGGGCGGATACAAAACAAAAGATGGCCATCATGTTAAGTGGGGCGAAATTTATCGCAGTGCGGACATTAGCCAACTGACCGATGCCGATCTTGCCGTTTTACGCGACAGGCATATTACTTATGACGTGGATCTGAGAGGACACCAGGAATCGGCAAAGGCTCCGGATCGTATAAATCCCGGTACCGATTATATACTAAGCCCGGCAGGCAGCGATAATTTAGGAGAGTGGATGAAGGGTATGTCGAAAATAAAAGGCAAAGGCGGCGACTCGTTAATGGTGGTTTTTTACAGCCGTACCGATTCTTTAGCGGCACGTTACAAACCGTTTTTTGATAAGTTATTAGGCTTGCCTACAGGCCAGAGCCTTGTTTTTCATTGTACTGCAGGTAAAGACCGTACCGGTATGGGTGCAGCCTTATTGCTATACACTTTGGGCGTTCCTTATGATACCATTATGCAGGATTACCTTGCAACTAATTATTACCGCAGTGCAGAAAACGTGAAATCATTAGATGCTATGGTAAAATATGGACACATGGACAGGCAAGTAGCCGAAGATATGATGCAGGCGAAAAAAGAATACCTGGATGCAACCTTCGCTGCTATTAATCAGCAATATGGCTCGGTTGATAATTTTTTGAAAACGCAAATAGGTTTGGACGATAAAAAAGTTGCCATACTGAAAAAGAAATTTTTGTATCAATATTAAAGGCCCGGCAGGACCGGGCCTTTAACTTTTGATGCGATAATGAAAGATTTGCATGCCTTTGCAGATTTAAATTATCGATAGCTATCTTCAAAAGTTTTTACACCTGTAAATGAACAGAAATTATCTCGACCTGTTGGATGAATTGCGTTCTATAGCACAAATAGGACTCAACTTTAGCAAAAACCATTACGACCGGCAAAACTATGAACGGTTACTGCAGCTTGCTGCCAATCATTATTCGGATATAACCGGCTTGGAGTCCGATGCAATTGTAGAGAGGTTTAAAAGCGAGTTAGGTTATATCACACCAAAAATTGGGGTAAATGGGATATTGTTCAATGATAAAGGCGAAATTTTGCTGGAGCATAGGAGCGATGATTTGTTATGGGGTATTCCCGGTGGTTGGGTTGATGTAGGCGAAGGTCCCGAGACGGCGTTAAAGCGGGAATTTATTGAAGAAGCCAACCTTGTTGTTGAGCCGGTTGATATAATAAAATTTTATACCCGCCTTCCCGGCGATTTTGCGCAACCGCATACTTCTGTACATATCCTTTACCATTGCAAATATGTGAGCGGTGTGATTAAAAAATCATACGAGAGCCTTGAAATGGATTTTAAAGATCACCGGCTGATAAAAAATTGGCACAAAGATCATCGCCAGCTGGCACTTGATGCCATAAATTATAAGCACAAGCAAGCTGAAACTTAATGGAGATGAACAAGCCATTATATGATGAAATAGGAACCGGCTATAATACAACCCGGCAGGCCGACCGTTATATTACAGACAGGCTCTACAGCTTATTGCAACCCGGAGCCGGCGGCCTGATTCTTGATATTGGCTGCGGTACAGGTAACTACACTGTTGCTTTATCTAACCATGGATTAAAGATGTACGGTATAGAACCGGCTAAAACAATGCTTGATATAGCACGACAAAAAAGCAGCGATGTTAACTGGCTGAACGGAAAAGCCGAAGAGATCCCTTTTGAAAACGAAAAGCTTGATGGTGCCATTGCTACGCTTACTATTCATCACTGGCAGGATCTGAAAGCGGCGTTTCAAGAGATTTATCGCGTAATAAAGCCCGGTGCAAAGTTTATTTTATTTACGGCCACTCCCCGGCAGATGGAAAAGTACTGGCTTAATTATTATTTCCCGCAAATGATGCGCAGCTCGATAGAGCAAATGCCGGCATTGCAAGCAATAGAAAATGCTGCCTATGAAGCAGGGCTTGAATTAGAAAAAACTGAAAAATATCTGATTCAGGATGATCTGGACGATGCGTTTTTATATTCAGGAAAGCACAAGCCTCAAATCTATTTCGATGCCGAAATACGGAACGGAATTTCTTCATTTACAGCTTTAGCAAATATATTAGAAGTATCAAAGGGGCTGCTTAAGCTAAAAAGCAATATGGAACACAACAGGTTTGCTGCAATTAAACAAAGCTTTGAGAATGACTTGGGCGATTACCTGTTTATAGTTTTTAAAAAATGACAGACAATACGGTTACAATAAGAGATGCTGAGTTTGGCGACCTGCAAGCGCTCACCCTGTTAATGAATGACTTAAGTTATCCAACCACATTAAACGAAATGGAGGCGAGGTTTGAAAAAATTGCTGCTCACCCTGATTATAAAACAATCCTGGCCATAGTTAATAACGAGGTGGTAGGTATGGCTGGTTTGATGAAAGGCCACTATTATGAAAAAAATGGCGATTACCTGCGCATACTTGCTTTTGTGGTTAAGCAAAATACGCGTAATTTAGGTATAGGCCGCACATTGATCCAGGCAGCAGAAAGCTGGGCAATAAGCGAGGATTTAAATTCTGTCGCTATAAGCAGCGGCAACCGCGAAGACCGTATTGCAGCACATGCGTTTTATCAAAAAATGGGTTATGCTATCAGATCTTCAGGATTCTTCAAGCAATTATAAACGTCTGTTTCATGTAAGCGAAGAGGCGGATATCAGCGTTTTTGAACCGCGCCCTTCGCCATCTTTTTTTGAGGCAATAAAAGGCGATGTAGTTTTTGCAATTTCTGAGGCCTTGCTTCATAACTACCTGTTGCCTCGCGATTGCCCGCGCGTAACTTTTTATGCAACTGCCCAAACAACGTTAGCCGACAGAGTTAAATTTATAGGGCCTTCAATCGCTAAAAACGTAATCGTAGTTGAGTCGGGTTGGTATCAGCGCATTAAAAATACTACACTTTATTGTTATGAGTTTGTAAGCGAGAATTTTACGCTTCTTGATGGTATAGCGGGATATTATGTATCATATAGAAGCGTAGCGCCGCTTAGAGTATGGGCAGTGTCTGATATTATTGGTGAACTGCTGAACCGGAATATCGAGTTAAGATTTACCCCATCCCTAATTGACCTTGCCGACGAAGTTGCACGTTCCAGCATGGGTTTTTCGCTTATCCGCATGCGAAATGCAATCGGATTTAAAAAAGACTAACTTCTTGCTTTGATGACAAAATATTTATCAGGCGCTCGCCAGCGTCTTCAATGGCTCCATCATTTTGAACTTTGATGCAGTTTTTAAGATCAGTTGTAATCTCGGCCGTACGCGCAATTCGCTTTTTTATTTCTTCTTTAGTTTCGCGCCCCCGGCCGGCAAGCCTCGAACTTATAACATCTGCACTGGCATCAATTAAAATGGTGATCATATCCGGGTAGAGTTTTTGTGCCACAGGCAGGTATTGCCGCGATCCGTTCACCACTACATTAAAGCCGGCCTGCATCCAGTTATTTATTTCTGTTCCTATACCATAGTGTTGATTGTGGCTTTCCCAGTTCATTGCAAAAAAGCCTGCTTGGTACCTTGCCTCAAATTCACTATGGCTTAGGTAAACATGGTTTTCGCTTCCTTCAAAAGGTGGCCTTGTAATATAGCGATGGCTGAAAATTACCGGTTGATTTCCGTTAATTTTTGTGCGGGCGTAGTTCATCAGTGTATCCTTCCCCGCGCCGGATGGGCCTATAACATAAAAAAGCTTGCTCATATTCTACTAAATAGGCGTGGTAAGCAATAACTCGGACGATTTGTGATCGATAGAATTTTTAATGATACGGTAAGTTTGATCAACGGCCGATTTTAGCGAATCGTTAAAATTTTCCGTTTTATAGTAATGATTTAAGATGAATAACGATAAAAACGCATCGCCAGAGCCGCCAAAGTTTTGTGGCAGCAATGGCAATGAATAACTATAGGGTTCATCGCTATAAGTCTGTATACCTATGGTATTTTCGGTAGGCTTAATGCTGGTAACTACCAATTTAACAAAAGGAAAACGTTCTTTAAATTGGTTTATAAAAACATCTTCCGGCTGGCCATCATCGGTATCATGGCCGGTTAACAGTTTTATTTCGGTAAGATTAGGGAATACAATATCAGATAATTGAATAATAGCCGGCCACTTTGCAATTACCTCATCAGGTACATATTTGCGCCCGTGGTCGCCGCAAACAGGGTCGGTTATAATAGTCCTGATAATGCTTTTGTACGTTTTTACCAGCTCTAAAATAACATCGGCCTGGTTTGCATTACCAAGGTAGCCGATATATAAAATAAGGTTGAGGTTGCGGCTAAGGGCAAGCTCAAGGGTACTTTCAAGCAGTTCTGCAAAAGGCGGCTCAAATTTCCTAACCGCCGACATGTTGGTAAGCCCGTTAAGCAGTAAGCTGGGTACAGGCAAGATCTTTTCGCCCAGTATGCTTATAAATGTTTTAAGGCTTGCCGTGCCATGAACGGCAAAACTGCTGATAGCTAATGTATAAGGCGTTTTCAATTTAATTTAAAATGAGTGTGGTGGTAATGCCAAAATGGTCGCTTGGATAAAGGCCGCTTACTTTATCGCGCTGGTTCAATACTATTTGAGAAGCTGTAAATTCAGGATAGCTTAAACGCCCGGAAAACGGAACGGCAAAAATATGATCAACACAAATCAGTCTATCTTCATCAAAAGCGTCGGCTACGCTATATCTGGGTTCAGACCCACCACCATCTTCATAACAATCAATAGCATTTGCGTGGCTTATAAAGGCATCTATTTCCTCTGAGCCTTTTTGAGCATTAAAATCGCCGCAAACTATATTAAAGCGATGATCTTTACCTGCGGTAACATATTCGGCGAGTGCTTCGGCCTGCAGTTTCCTGCTTTGGGCAGCGGCAGCCACATGGGTTAAGTGAACGTTGGTAAACAGCATTTGTACCTCATGTGGTAAGTTTATTTCAACTTGCAGCGCCTTTCGGTCTTCATCTCCTGGTGCTTGCGGTAATATAATATGATCGGTTTTTGCAATCGGAAATTTTGATAATACCCCAAGGCCAGAATAGCTATCAAGCAACTTTCCCTGCAAAGCTCGTTTTTTAAAACGCCCCGGTAAAAAGGTATAAAACATGCCAAGTCGTTCTGATAAATATTTTAGCGTATCTGCCCCGGCATTTTCACTGTAAAAACATTCCTGGCAGGCTATGACATCCGGCTGCAGCAGGGTTAACTGTTGTGCAAGCAAAGGCAATCTCTGGTAATAATCACCATCGCATTTCCAGGTATTTATAGTTATAATTTTTATTTGTTCCACAACGGTTTTACAAGCAAGCGAAAATGCGCAATAAGCATTCAGTAATGGTTAGCTAATAATTAGTTTTTTATTAACGCACTAAAAATAGGCCTGTAAATTAGGCTTAAGCAGTTAAATAATTTATGCCAGGCGCCCTGATTATTAGCAAAGTATTAGCGAGGTGTTTCGTTTTTGTTTAATGAATGATTATTTAACATAAAAACATCGATTTTATGTTAGGATTTAATGTTTGCCTAAACTATACTTCAAACAGGCAGTGTAATATAGTGAAGTTGACGTTCTGATTAAACTCAATTTCGCAATGAAGAAATACAGGCTTGTTGTAATAGACGATTACTACGATATTCTGGAAATACTTAAGCACAATTTTTTACAGGAAGGGTACGAGGTTAAGATATTTTTTAACGCGGTAGATGCACTAAAGTACATCAACTCGGATAATACCGACCTTGTAGTTACCGATTGGATGTTACCCGAGATGGATGGATTGGAATTATGTAAAAACCTGAAGATGAGTGTTTCTACGCAGGACATCCCGGTAGTAATGCTCACCGGTAAAAACGACGAAATAGATGCGGTAACCGCATTGGAAGTTGGGGCCGAGGATTTTATAAGCAAACCCATCCGCATAAAGGAAATGCTTACGCGTGTAAAAAAGATCCTGAGGAGAAAGGTTAGCAGCGAAGCAAACCGAATGCGTAAGGATGTGCGTGAAAGTATTGAATGCGGCGCGCTAAAAATGGACCTGGTAAGTTACAAGGTTTTTATAGACGACCAGCCTCTTGAGTTAACAATAGGCGAATTTAAATTACTGGAACTGCTGGTAAAGCAGCCCGGTAAAGTTTTTTCCCGCAACCAGATCATCGAAAAAATAAACGGCTCACAATACTTTGCCACCGAGCGCTCTATAGATGTGCAGGTTGCCGGTTTAAGAAAAAAATTGAATGAATATAAAGATTCGGTGGAAACGGTGCGCTCTGTCGGGTATCGCTTTAATGAGCATATTATGAATAAGGCTTGAGGTTTTTTACCGGTACTAAACATCCTAACAATACGCTAACAAAACAATATTTTTTCACTAATTCATTCCAAATATTCGGCTCCTACTTTTGGATAAACAAACGGCACACATGGAAAATCAGGATTATATATTATGCGAGTGTGAGCTTTCTCCGCTGGAGGATTTCGTTGCTTCGCTCGAAGAAAAATTTGAAATAAAAATAGCCCGTATGCCATCTGTCTGCATGACCATGGTGCAGGCAGAAGACTCTGTTGAGTTCCAGCCTTTTTACCTTGGTGAAGCACTTACCACAGAATGCGAAGTGATCATAAACGGACAAAAGGGATATGGCATTTGCCTGGGTGATGAGCCTGTAAGAAGTTACTGCATTGCCTTTATAGATGCCATTACACAGCTTAAAGATGTGGATCTGCAATCAGTCAATGATTTCCTGAATATACAAGCAGCTTTAATAGCACAGCGCGAAAAAATTGAATACAATCACATTTTGCGCACCAAGGTTGATTTTAAGCTGATGGAGCAAGACTAACACGATGAGAAGAGAAGTTAATTACGACGAAGTATTTGATGCACAGCATCATTTCAGGCTGATTCTGGATAGCATGGCGCGCCCCGGTAAGATCAATAACATCCCTGCTATTGACATTTTGCCGCCTGCCGGAATAAACAAAAGTAGTGCAATCATTGCCCTCGCCTTGTTAAATACAGATGCTTCTTTTTTGTCGGTAAATGAAAACCAACAGGAAATAACAGAATATATAGCGCTTAATACGGCTGCACAGCCTTCTTCAATCGGTGAGGCAGATTTCATTTTCACAAATGGATTGCAGGATGCAGAATTAATTTATGCTGCCAAAATCGGCACGCTCCCTTACCCCGAAAACAGCGCAACCTTTGTGATAGATACAGAGCAGATTGCTAAAGAAAACTTTGAAGGTGCGTTACAGATAACACTTTCGGGTCCCGGTATAGAAACCACCGATGTAGTTTTTGTTAAAGGATTAAATGCTGCGTTGCTGGATGCCGTGAAAGAACAGAACCTTGAATTCCCTTTAGGGGTAGATCTGATTTTAACAGATGATAATAACAACCTGCTTTGCATACCCCGCAGTAACCAGTTTAAGGTTGCCGGCGAAACAGCGATGCTAACAGAAGCAAGTAATTAACCTTTTAAATTATTAAAACATGGGATATGTTGCAGTAAAAGGTGGTACCGATGCCATACACAACTCACAAGAGCTGGTGGAGTTTTACCGGCTAAAAGATGCTACTACACCGCTGGATATAAAGCAGATCAGGTCGCAGTTACGCCTTGCGGTAGATAAGGTGATAGGAGAAGGTGGTTTATACGCTCCTGAATATGCGGCTATTGCTTTAAAACAGGCAGAAGGCGAAGTTTTTGAAGCTGCATTTATTTTGCGTGCATTCAGAACCACTTTACAGAGAAGATATTATTCAGAGACAATAAACACCCGCGATATGTTTGTAAAACGCAAAATATCGGCATCGTTTAGAGAAATACCTGGCGGCCAGATCCTTGGCCCGACAAGGGACTATACCCAGCGCATACTCGATACTGCCAAAGCACGGGAGACTGCTGAAGAAGTAAAAGATTTCCTGGGGAATTTTGAATCGAAGATAGACAGGGAAAAACTGGCAGGTATAAAAACTTTCGGAAAGGTAATAGACCTGTTGAAGGCCGAAGGCTTACTTAGCTCCATAGACCCTAACGAAGACAAAACACTGATTGATATAACCCGCGAAGCTATCAAGTTTCCTGCGCCGCGTTCGGCAAGGTTGCAAATGCTGGCACGTGCCGAAACCGGAGGTTTAATGGCAATGGGCTACAGCAGTATGCGTGGCTTTGGCAGCGTTCACCCAACAGTTGGCGAACTTCGTTATGGCACCGTGCCTGTAAATATTAAAGATCCGTCGGGCCGTGTACGTTATGCGGGCAAGATAGATGTGACCGAAGCTGAAATGATCTCGAGCGTATCGGCTGCTAAAAAGAATTCGGTTCCTAAGTATACCATTGGTTACGGTTTGTGTTTCGGCCAAAATGATACCAAGGTGATCTGTATGGGCATACTGGATACTGCTATGCGCAGCCCGGACAGCAGCATGCCGGCAAACGACCAGGAATTTGTGCTTTATCATACAGAAGGGATCGAGTCTATGGGCTTTACCAATCACCTTAAGCTGCCGCATTATGTAACCTTCCAGTCGGGTTTAAAAAACATCCGCGAGGCGATAAACAGAAACGGGGAAAAGGCATCAGAAAGAAAAAAGGAGTTGGCAGAGATCCAGCCGGTATAATATTAAATCGTCATGGTTGAAAATAAGAAATACGTCAACAATTACAATTTTGCCTTTATAGATGAGGCAACAAAGAAAGAAATAAGGCGCAAGCTGCTTAAGGCGGTTGCTATACCTGGTTACCAAGTACCGTATTCATCGCCCGAAATGCCTATTTCAAGGGGTTGGGGAACCGGTGGCCTGCATGTTACGCTATCTGTTATAGGTAAAGAAGATATTTTTAAAATAATAGATCAGGGCAGCGATGCAAGTGTGAATGCCTGCAACCTAAGGGAGTTTGTAAACATGATGACCGGCGTTAAAACCACGTTTGATACCGCCGAGGCTACCCTGATACAAACCCGCCACCGCATTACCGAAGAGGAGCTGAACGAGAACCAGATATTTGTTTACCAGGTACCGCAGCCCGAGCCCTTGAGAAGCGTGGAACGTTACGAAAATAAAACCAGGCAAATGCACGGCGAAGCCGATTATGCAAAAATGTGGGTATCATTATATGAATCGTTTGTGAGGCATGGGGATGTAATGCTGGGTGCCGGTTATCCGGTTAAGGTGAACGGACGCTATATTATGTCGCCGTCTCCCATTCCAAAATGGGATGTGCCGAATTTAAGTCAGTCTAAAGCGCTGCATCTTTTTGGCGCCGGGCGTGAAAAACGGCTTTATGCTGTGCCTCCGTATACTACCGTTGAGCCTTTGGAATTTGAGGATGTTAAATTCCATACCGAAGACTTCAAAGGAACCGCCTGCTCTAAAACGGGTTACAAAAAAGCATTCCTTGATGAGCTTTATCTTGATGACGGGTCCAAACATTTTGTAATAAACGACAGCAATTTTCTAGACAAGCTGAGCGAAAACGCAGAGCCGGTTCAACATTCTAATAAATACATTAATCAGATTGAAGCATGAGCAGGACAGACGATAACTGGTTGCTAAGGGTACGCAATCTTACCAAAATATACGGTGAGCCGAACGAAGATACAATTGACAGAACCGGGCCGCTGTTTAACTCTAACATTTGCCCGGAAACAGAGAGCATTGTTGCCTGCGCTAATATCAACTTTGATCTTTATCCCGGCGAAGTGCTGGGCATTGTAGGCGAAAGCGGATCGGGCAAAAGTACCGTGGTAAAGCTGCTTTACTTTGATATGGAAAAAACGGCAGGCGCAGCCTGGTTAAAGCCATATAATGAAGGGCTTGCGAATATTCTGGACGAATCCAATCAGAAAAAAAGATTTATCCGCAACCACCTGATGGGGATGGTTTACCAGAACCCTCGCGACGGCCTCAATTTCCGTTTTTCATCGGGCGGAAACATTGCCGAGAAACTGATTATGGCCGGTAATTATAACGTAGGCGAAATTAGGGGCAGGGCCTCAGATCTTCTGAATAAAACAGAAGTGCCTGTTTTGCGTATGGATGATCGCCCGTCGTCATTTAGTGGTGGCATGCAACAGCGCGTGCAGATCTCCAAAGCCATTGCCAATAACCCGCCTCTTTTATTTTTAGATGAGGTTACAACAGGGCTTGATGTTTCAGTACAAGCTAAGGTGCTTGATCTTATCCGCGAGTTACAACAAGATCTGGGCATCGCTATGATAGTAGTATCGCATGATCTATCGGTGATCCGGATGCTTACTGACCGTACCATCGTGATGAAGAACGGCCGGATAGTAGAAAGCGGCCTCACCGACCAGATACTACAGGACCCCCAGCATGAATATTCGCAATTGCTGGTAAGCTCACTTTTATAGATTTTTTTAAATGTGCCCTCAAGGCAGCAGTTATAATTATGAACATATTAGAAGTAAATGATTTAAGTAAAGCTTTTGAACTTCACATCCTTAACAACAAAAGGATAGAGGCGCTTAAACAGATCAATTTCACTATGAAAGAGGGCGAAATAATCGGCCTTACCGGTAAATCGGGTTCAGGTAAATCGAGCCTGATGAAATGTATTTACCGCACGTACCTGGCCTCATCGGGAGAGATTATTTACAAATCGCGTAAAGGAAATATAGATCTTGTAAAAGCTGGTGACCATGAGGTTATAGAGCTGCGTAAAAACGAGATCACTTACTGTTCGCAGTTTTTAAGTGTGATACCACGCGTATCTGCTGTTGATGTTGTTTGCGAAAATCTTTTCAGGATAGAAAAAGACAAGCAAAAGGCCAGGGGTATTGCAAAAGATATGCTGGAGAACTTGGGGTTGCCTAAAGAATTATGGGATGCCTTCCCGGTAACATTCAGCGGCGGCGAGCAGCAGCGCATAAATGTAGCGCGTGCCATTATAGCTGCTCCGCGCTTTTTATTAATTGATGAGCCAACCGCCTCATTGGATGCAAAAACAAAGGATGTAGTGATAGACATGATCACCGGCCTTAAAAAGAACGGTACATCGGTACTTTGCATTTCGCATGATGAGTATACGCTTGAGCGACTGGTAGACAGGCGCATGGATCTGCACCTGGGGCAGATAGCAACGGTAGAAATGGCGGCCAATTAATTTTAAGAATTACAATAGGAATGAAATCTTTTATCATAAATAACGCAACTGTTGTAACGCCGGGCCAGGTGCTTAAAAATGCATCGGTAACGGTAGCGGATGGAATCATTACAGATATTTCAACCGAAACCACTGAAAAATTTAGCGGTACAATTATAGACGCAAATGGAGCCATTGTGATGCCCGGCATCATAGATATACATACCGACGCTATGGATGCCGAGATTGTACCAAGATCAGGAGCGGACATTCCAATTGCGGTAGCTTTCAGGGAGTTAGAGCGTAAAATGAGCGGGTGCGGTTTTACCACCGTATACCATTCCATGCACTTGGGTTATGATATGGCCGAACTGCATGCACGCAGCAAATACAGCCGCATGGAAGTATTTGAATCGGTTTATAAAGCATTGAAAGGCAGTACGCTTTTAAATAATAAGATACATCTCCGTTTCGAACTTTCTGGCATAAGCGCATATGATACCTGTTTTGAGATGATGGATAAAGGATATATTTCATTGCTATCTGTAATGGATCATACACCGGGGCAGGGGCAGATAACCAAAGAGCACTTTATAGAGTTTGCCGTAAAAATGGGCAAAACTGTTGAGCAGGCTACCAAAGCTTATGAAGATAAGATCAACATGCCGATAATAGGCGGTGAAAAATTAGAAGCGCTTATAAGCCACGCTCAAAAATCAGGGATTCAAGTTGCATCGCACGATGACGATTCTGTAGCCAAGGTTGATTATATGTACGGTTTGGGTGTAAATATCTGCGAGTTTCCTATCAATATGGAAACCGCGAAGCATGCAGCCAAATTAGGGATGCATGTAATTGGCGGCGCTTCAAATATATTAAGAGGCGGCTCGCTTTCGGGTAATCTTAATATGAAGGATGCCGTACTGGAAGGCGCTATTGATACGCTTTGTTCTGATTATTACCCACCATCTATACTGCATGCCATTTTTAAATTATACAATGAAAATGGTTTAACTTTAAATGATGCTGTTAACCTGGCCACTCTGCACCCGGCTAAGGCTGCTGGTATAAGCGAATATACAGGCAGTTTAGAAAAGGTTAAAGATGCCGATTTGCTTATCGTAAAACTTGTTGATGGCATCCCGATGGTTACGCATACCATTGTAAGGGGCCATATTGTTGCGCAGGCAAGTACCGAAATAAACTACGGCAGTAAGTATAGTTTTAACGACAATTTGCAGGTAACCAATGAGCTTTAAAGAGACTATGGCCGAAACACCCGGTATATCTGATCTTTCTTTTGAGGATTACAACAAAAGGCAATTGTCTGAAATTTCTGCAGAGCGCAATCGTGAGCGGGCATTAAAAGCAAAACTTGCCGGTCATTTCCAATATGATAACAATGCTTGGTCGCCCCTGAAATATGAAGGCTTTGCTGTTGTATCCATGCTGAATGAAAATGAAGGGAATGATGAGCTAAGCGCACGTCTGGTTAAGATACAGCAAGAGCTCCGTTATAACCTGTTACCTAAATATGCCTTTTATTATCTGCCGCCAGAAAGCTTTCATCAAACCGTAGCGAACACCTTATCTGCAGACCGATTTAAAAATAATATTTTAAATGCCGGGCTTGAAGAACGGTATCCTGCCATAGTAGAAGATACTTTCCGCAAAATACAGACGCCGGTATTTGAAGAACCCGTTAAAATGAAAATGGCGGGCTTAAGCGTTTTTGGAACTGCCATTGGCATACTGGGCATTTTTGAAAGCGAAGAAGATTATAACCGCATTACTCATTTCCGGAAAGAATTTTATGCTGATGGGCAGTTGGCTGATCTCGACGTTAAAATGACCCGTCCGTTCATAGGGCATATCACCCTTGCTTACATAGAACATGGCCTTAACAAAAATCAAAAAGACCAACTGGCTATTGTTATCAATGAGATCAACGAATCACTAAGCGAAGAAGAAAATTACTTCTACATCCATAACACCGGGTTGAAAAGATACCACCACCTGGCCGAATTTATTGGTAAGGACAATTATCCGTTCCATACACTTTAATCAAAAATTTTGCAATGCAGTATATTGAAAATTTCCCCGAGGTTACTGAAGAAAAAAAGAAGCATCAACTAGGGGAGCAGCCTTATATACACCCAACCTGCCATATTAAAGATAGTTTTATTGGCCCATGGACCGCGCTCGGTGCTAATACTTGGCTGGTAGAATCGTCATTTGGCGATTACAGTTATACGGCTGGCAACGTGCAGATCATCTACTCAGAAATTGGCAAATACTGCTCTATTGCAAATAGTGTACGCATTAACCCCGGTAATCACCCCCAGTGGCGCGTTACCCAGCACCACATGACGTACCGCAGAACACATTATGGGTTTGGTGAAGAAGACGATGCTGAGTTCTTTCAATGGCGCCGCGATCATAAATGCGTAATAGGCCATGATGTTTGGATTGGCCATGGTGCTGTAATTATGCCGGGTGTTAGCATTGGTACCGGTGCGGTTATCGGGTCGGGATCAATAGTTACGAAAGACGTAGGCCCTTATGAAGTTGCAGTTGGCGTAGCGGCACGTGTAATCAAAAAGCGCTTTGACGACGCTACAATCGAAAAACTGTTAGCCAGCGAGTGGTGGAACTGGGACAGGGAAAAGCTGGAGCAAAGTTTTGATGACCTGCTTGATCTGAATGTTTTTTTAGAAAAATACAGTTAACAGGTATATCGATGAAAAAGATCATTACAGTTTTATTGCTAGCTTTAGCCTTTACCTTTAGTGGTTGCAAAAGCCCAGGGTCTGTTGACAGTAACGGCATGCCCAAAACGCTCATTATAGGCATGGTAGAGAGCGAGAAAATTCCGCAGGTACAAAAGGCAAGGGAGTCTATCCGGCAATTTCTTGAAAAAAAACTGGGCATGCCTGTGCAGATGATCTTCTCTAACGATTACACCGGCGTTATAGAAGCACTGAAAGCCGACAAGGTGCATATGGCAGAATTACCGCCGTTTGCCTATGTTATTGCTACACGTAGTGTAAAGCTAATGCCAATAGTTACGCTTGGCGCTAACGGTAAGCCAATGTCATACCAAAGCGTTTTAATTGTTAAAGGCGATAATAAAATTCTTAAAACAATGGACGATGTAAAAGCGAACGCTAAACAGCTTAACTTTTGCTTTGTAGATCCTGCATCCACATCCGGCCATTTAATTCCGCGTGCATATTTAACTTCTATCGGTTTAAATCCCGATACTGCTTTTAAACACACCATTTTTGCAGGCAGCCACGCCGCTTCAGTGCTTTCAGTAAAATCTGGCAAGGCCGATCTTGGTTGCACTACCGATCTGTTCTTTAGCCTGATGATCAAAAATAATTTACTAAAAGACGGTGATGTAAGGGTGATATGGCGCTCGGCACCGATAGTGAGCGACCCGATAGTGTTAAGAAGCGATATAAATAAAGACCTGGCTAAAAAGATACAACAGGCATATCTTGATCTGAACAAGGAACGGCCCGATATATTGAAGGGCCTTACAAGTATTATTTTTCATGACACCATTAACCGGAGCTATATGGTTGCAAACGACACCCTTTATAACGGCCTCCGGAAAATAGCTGCTAGCGTAAAAGGTTTAAAAGCAAATTAACTATCAATTTATGAAGCTTTTTAAAGCAATAACAGTACTGGCAATTATAATTTTTACCGGTTTGCTGCTTGGTGGCTGTAAAGATGAAACTGCTTTAAACGCTAATGGCGTTCCCGGTAAGTTGATTATTGGCATGTACGGCGGCGATAACCCTGGGCAAATAAAGGCCGCTATGTTGCCTATGCAGCAATATCTTGAAAAAAAGCTTGGCATTAAGGTAGAATTCTTTTTTACAACAGATTATACCGCGGTAATACAGGCTATGCGCTCAAAAAAAGTCCACATGGCCGATCTTACTCCTTTTGCTTACATCATCGCTTCGCAAAAACCCGGCTTGTTGCCCATAGCTACGCTTGGCGCTCACGGTAAGCCTGCCATTTATCACAGCATTATATTTACTGCCCGGCAAAGTGCTGTCAAAACAATGGATGATGTAAAAAGGCACTCAAAGAATCTTACTTTATGCTTTGCCGACCCGGCCTCGACATCCGGTCACCTTATTCCGAGAGCATACCTTACCGGCATAGGCCTTAACCCCGATAGCGCTTTTAAACAAACCATGTTTGCAGGCAGCCATGCGGCATCTATCCTTAGCGTAAGGTCTGGCAAGGTAGATGTAGGTTGTTCAACGTCTGAACTGGCGCTTGATAAACTTATACGCGAAGGGGTGGTGAAAAGGGAAGATTTTAATATTATATGGACATCGCCGCCGATAATCAATAATGCTATTACCGTACGCAGTGATCTAAACAAGGATCTGATCAAAAAGATCCAGGCTGCTTATCTTGATGTCGCTCGCGACGATTATCCGGCCTTAAGTGCTTTTACAAAACTATTTTATCCTAATCCCAAAGAGATCTATTACATAACCGTGCAGGATTCCCAATATGATGCTTTGCGAAAAATTGCGGGTAACATCAAAGACCTTAAACTTAAATAGTACGATAAAAAATAGCATATGAAAAAGCTGATTTCATTTTATGCAATTGTAACGGTGCTTTTCGCATTTTACGGCTGCAAGGATAAGACTGACCTGGATGCTAACGGGATACCGCAAAAACTTGTTATCGCCCACTTTAATAGTGGCGATGCCCCGGCCGTTAAGCAGGCGCTGGAGCCTTTTAGAGAGTACCTGGAGAAAAAACTTGGTATAGAAGTAGAATATATTTTTACTACAGATTATACTTCGGTTATTGAAGGGCTAAGGTCGAAAAAAGTACACATTGCTTACCTGAGTCCTTTCTCATATGTGCTGGCTTCACAAAAACATGATATAACGCCCATTGTAACGGTTGGCGAAAACGGCAAACCCACCATGTATCATAGTGTGATCATTACAAGTCCCAAAACAGGATTAAACAGTATGGACGATGTAAAGGCCCGCGCAAAGAATTTGTCGCTTTGCTTTGTAGATCCTGCTTCTACCTCTGGGCATTTAATTCCCAGGGCGTACCTTACCAGCATCGGTCTTAATCCTGATGATAACGTTTTTAAGCAAACCATTTTCGCAGGCAGCCACATTGCATCCATCTTGTCAATTACATCGGGAAAAATTGACGTGGGCTGCTCAACCACCGAATACGGCCTGCAGCTGGCAGAAAGAAAAGGACTTATAAAAGCAGATCAGGTAAAGGTGCTTTGGCAGTCGGCACCTATAGTTTCCAGCCCAATTGTAGTTCGTAACGACCTGAATAAAGAATTTGTTAAAAAGATCCAGAATATATACCTCAAACTATCAAAAGATGCGCCCGATGTATTTATCAGCTACATGAAGTTGTTTCATGACCATGCCGAAAAATTCACGTACATGACGGTGCAGGATTCAATGTACGATGGTGTACGAAAAGTTGCCAAAGGAATTAAAGATTTAAGTGTGATCAAATAAAATCCGGGATAGATTATGATTGAAGTAAAAAATTTGACCAAAACGCTGCCCAATGGGCGTAAGGTACTTGATGGTATCAATTTTAAGGTAAATAAAGGAGAGTTTGTGGGCATACTCGGCCCAAGCGGCGCTGGTAAAACACTTACGCTCAGATGCCTTAACGGATTGCTGAAGCCAGATTCGGGAGAGGTAATAATTGATGATGAACATGGCCAGGGGCACGACATCTGCAAAATAAGTAAAAAGGAATTGCGGCGGGTAAGGGAGCGTATAGGCGTTATCTTTCAGGGCTACCATCTTGTTAAAAGATTATCTGCCTTAGAAAATGTAATGATAGGTCGCCTGGGGCAAATCAGCACGTTGCGCAGTCTGTTTTATGGCTTTACAGACGAAGAGGCAAAAGAAGCATTACTTGCTTTAGAACAGGTTAAAATTGCACACATGGCTGGGAGCCGTACAGTTAACCTTAGCGGCGGCGAAATGCAGCGTGTTGCCATTGCGCGTGCTATTTTCCAATCGCCTACCTTGCTTATTGCCGACGAGCCCATTTCCAACCTCGACCCAAGCAACGCCAAAGTGATCATGAAAATGATTCGCCCCTTATCAGAGAAAATACCAGTCGTTGGTGTATTTCATCAGCCCGAGATGACTGCCAAATATTGTACAAGGGTAATAGCTATCAAAGACGGCAAGGTGTTTTATGACGGTGACCCCAAACTATCTAACGAGCAACTGATGGAAATTTATGGTGAAGAGCTGGATCAGATAGAGCAGCACGAAACCGTGCAGCCGGTTATAGCAGTAAACTAAGCACCATGCAAGCAAAAAAATATAGCCTTAAACGCTATCGTAAATTTATTATACCGCTTGTTGTGCTGCTTGTTGTTGCAGAAGGAGCAGGTTTAGCCTGCGATGCCTCGCTGGCTAAATTACAGGAGGGATTGTTTAAGGGAGTTACATTTTTTGGTTATATGTTCCCGCCGGATTGGTCTGCATTTTCAGAAATGCTGCAGCCGGCCTTCCAATCCATTATCATAGCGTTTTTAGGCACGGTGTTCGGCACATTGCTTTCGGTAGTTTTTGCAATGCTTGCGGCTTCCAATTTATCATATAGCTGGGTGCGTAATATAACCCGGTTTTTGATAGGGCTTGAGCGCTCCGTACCAGAAATTGTGATCTTGTTACTGCTGATTGCTGCCTTTGGCCTGGGTGCTATGCCGGGTATTATTGCGCTGGCATTGGGCTGTGTAGGTATGTTGGGTAAACTGCTCGCAGATGTAATTGAAGAAATAGATCACAAAATGATTGAATCGATGGAATCCGTAGGAGCGAATAAAATGCAGGTTATTGTGTTTGGCGTATTGCCGCAGATATTGCCCAATCTTATATCTTACGCCTTATTCCGTTTTGAAATTAACATCCGCCTCTCGGTAGTATTGGGTGCGGTAGGGGCAGGCGGTATAGGATATGAGCTTGATTATTCGTTCGGGATGCTGCAGTACCATCGCGCATTTACAGCCATGCTGGTTATTATCGCCATGATCTTCGGGACAGAGCAATTATCAAACGTTTTAAGAAAAAGCTTTAAAATGGAGGGATCCCTAAGATGAGTACTATAAATTATATCCTTCCTTCAAAAAAATATAAGCAGCGCATAACTGCCTTCAGTATATCTGCAGTGGTGATTTTTATTGCCTGCGTTTATATGAACTTTAATCCGATTGGGATATTTACAGAGTTTCATTTTGTAAGAAACCTGCTGGGCGAAATGTTTATGCCCAACTACCGCGTTTTGTCGGACGATGCCTCAACCGGTTTCTCTATTCTGCAAACTTTGTCAATGGCGTTTCTGGGAACCTTATATGGTGGTATCATATCCATTGTGCTTGCTTTTTTATCAGCTACCAATACCATGCCTTACCGGGTGGTACGTTTACTTTCGCAGTTTTCCATATCGTTATTGCGGGTAGTACCTATATTGGTGGTGATCCTTATTTTTGTTATTGCGGTGGGCCCCGGAGCGTTTGCGGGCGTGCTTACGCTGGTGATAATTACCATTGGTACCTTTGGCAAGCTGTTTATTGAGGTAATAGAAAATGCAGAGCATGCCCCCGGCGAAGCTATTTTTTCGGTAGGTGCTTCGCGCATGCAGGTAATTCGATATTCTGTTATGCCGCAAATATTGCCCTCTTTAATTGCTAATTTGCTTTATGCTTTTGATGTAAACATGCGGGCGGCCATCGGCCTGGGTATTTTTGGCGGCGGGGGTATAGGCTTTCAGTTACAGATGGCCAAAAGCGTTTTGCATTACAAGGATGTAACCGCTTTGATCAGCATTATAATCGTGCTGGTGATCCTGGTAGAAAAATTATCCGACTATTTACGGAGACGCATTTTGGGCGATGAAAAGCTTAAATAAATTGATTTATAATTTTACATGATTGAAATTAACCACGGCGAATTTGCCGACCCATGGCGCGGCCCGGAGCCGATGACCGAAGCCCCATGGATACATGAAACCGCCTTAGTAAAAAATAGCTGCATGGGCGCATGGACGGTAGTTGGTGAACGCTGCGAAGTAATAAATAGCGACCTGATGGATTACACCTACCTGATACGCGACGCTGATATTTTTAATGCCGAGGTAGGCAAATTTGCAAATATTGCATCGCGCGTGCGCATCAACCCGGTTAATCACCCTATGTGGCGGGCAACGCTGCATCATTTTACTTATCGCGCGGTATCGCACTTTATGGACGAGCAGGATGATGACAATAACGAAGTTTCCAACTGGCGCAACAGCAATCGCGTAATCATAGGGCCGGATGTATGGATAGGCCACGGTGCTATTGTAATGCCCGGTGTATCGGTAGGTACAGGGGCAATTATAGCCATAGTTACCAAAAATGTCCCGACTATACCATTGTTGCCGGTAATCCCGCCCGCATCATCCGCCGCCGCGTTACCGAAGAGGTGGAAATAAAGTTAAAAAGAATTGGATGGTGGGATTGGGAGCGCGAGCAGATCATAAAGGCGCTGCGCGATTTCAGGCGGTTGGATGCTGCGGCTTTTGCAGATAAATATGACACGGATAAATAGAGTTAGCGAGATTCATCAAATCTTATGAGAATTAAATTTATTCTTACCAATGCCTAATGTGATGCTAATAATTGAAATATAGTTTTACTTGTAGTAAAACTATATTCTTTTTTAAATGAATACCCACCTGCTAACCAACGCACAGATTGTTACCCCACAGGAAAACTTTACAGGATCTGTTAAAATTGAAAACGGAATTATAACAGAGATTGCCAAAGATAAATTTTACGCAGACGGAATAGATCTTAAAGGCCAATGGCTTATTCCCGGTTGTATAGATATCCATACCGATTACCTTGAAAAAGAGCTTTATCCGCGTCCAAGCGCTGCTTTTCCATTACCTTTTGCATTGCACTTTATGGATGCCCGCGCTGCGGCATGTGGTATAACTACCGTTTTTAGCGCGGTGAGTTTTTCTGATAATGAAGAAAAAAACCGCAGCCTCAGCGAAGCTATGGAACTATCACGCCAGATAGACAAGGCAAGGCACTCCTTACTGGTACGGCACTTTCTGCATGCACGTATTGACCCTAACAGCAACGGTATACTTGATTACCTGGAACCCATGCGAAAACTGGAAAGTTTGTACATGGTTATTTATAATGATCACATCCCCGGCGAGCGCCAGTTTACCATACAGCAGCAGATTGAAATGCGCAGTAAGGCTTTTGGTATCACCGCCGAAGAAGCGTTGATCAAATTGCAGAAGCAAATAGAAAAAACAAAGAACATCAATAACCGCCAGCCAATTTTCGAAGCATTTAAAGACCATTACATTATTGGCAGTCATGACGATACTACCATTGAGCATGTAGAAGAGGGCAAACATTACGGAGCTACCTTATCTGAAATGCCAACAACTCTGGCCGCTGCACGTAAGGCAGAGGAGTTAGGCCTTTGGGTGTGTTTAGGAGCGCCTAATTATTATCGCGGTGGTTCGCATTGCGGTAATTTATCCTGCCGGGAAGCAATGGACGAAGACCTGGTTGATATTTTATGCAGCGATTATCATTTCCCAACCATGCTGGCAAGCGTGGTGCGTATGATAGAGAATGGTGTAAGCCCCAGCAAAGCAGTAAATATGGTAACGCTTAATCCGGCTAAGCTATTAAAGTTTGATAGCGAAACCGGCAGTATAGAAATTGGCAAAAAGGCCGACCTTGTAGCATTTGACAGTAGAAAGTCGTTTGCAGAGGTATCGCATGTTTTTGTTGACGGGATAACCAAGTATCGCGCTGATTATGCCTTGGGTGTAAGGCCGCTTGCTAATGAAAGTAAGCATGAATTAGATTTACAGAACAGCAGCTATTAATCAATCTGTTTGGTTTATTTGTTGCGAATTTGCACGTGATAAAAGGTTAGCATGAAGATTGGTATTATAGGAGACATTCATGAGGATATTGTAGCGCTTAAAAGAGCTTTCGGTATGCTTGAGGAAGCCAGTTGTGACGAAATAGTATGCTTGGGCGATATTACAGGTTACAAGGTAAACACGTATCATTACCTGGATACCCGCAGCGCCAATGAATGTATCGCCATGATAAGGGCTAACTGCAACACGGTTATTACCGGAAACAATGATCTGTTCCAGATAAAAAAACTGCCTCAATTTAACGGGGGGATAGAGTATCCGGAAAACTGGTATGAACTTGACTTTTTTGAGAGAAAGCGCATTAGTGACAACCGCATGTTCCTTTATGAGGATGTGCAGCTGAACGCATTGATGACCAGCGCGGATAAGGCTTACCTGGAGTCCTTACCGGAATTTGCAGTGAGGGATTTTAACGGCCGTAAAGTATTTTTCTCGCATTTTGCCTATCCCGATCTGCTTGGTATCAAAACACTTTTTCCTCAAACGGCAGAAGAGTACCACGAGCACCTGGTATTTATAAAGGAACATGGTTGCCAAATAGGTTTTTCGGGCCATATGCATTACGAAGGTGTAAGCATGTGCAACCGGGATATTATTAACAGGAACCCGTTTGGGAAATACAAGCTGAATGTTGAGTTACAATGGTTGTTTGGCCCTTGTATAGCCCGTTGTCAGTTTAATAACGGTTTGCTTTTGTTTGATACGGATAAATTTGAAATAGAAGCTGTTCCATTACTTTTTATTTAAGACCTACATTATGAACCTTGAAATTTTTGAATCGGTAGACCGCTACATAAGCGATCTGTTAGCGAATGAGGATGAAGCCTTGCAGGAAGCTGTTGTTTCGATGGACAGATCATTTATACCGCCAATGAACGTATCTGCAAACCAGGGAAAGTTTTTGCAGGTACTTGCAAAATTAACTAATGCAAAAAATATCCTCGAAATAGGTACTTGTGCAGGTTACAGCACTATATGGCTGGCAAGGGCACTGCCAGAAAGTGGAAAACTGATAACCCTGGAGGCAGACGAAGAATATGCAGGTATTGCGCAGCAAAATATAGACCACGCCGGGCTTAGCCACAAAGTTGAAATAAAAACAGGTAAAGCTTTGGAAGTTTTACCTATCATAGCGGAAGAAAATGCTGCGCCGTTTGATATGATCTTTATAGATGCCGATAAGCCACCCTATAAAGAATATTTTGATTGGGCCATAAAACTTTCAAGGCCGGGAACAGTAATAGTGGCTGATAACGTGATCCGCGATGGTAAGGTATTGGACGAACAAAGCCCCGATGAAAAAGTAAGAGGAGTGCAGCGCCTTAACAAGTCGCTTGCAGATAATGTGCAGGTAACCGCAACCATTATCCAGACAGTGGGCAGCAAAGATCACGACGGAATGGTAATTGCGGTAGTGAATTAGCAATACGCTAAAAAACTAATTGAAGTGCAAAAACATAATCACGCTGATGAAATGAATTATGTTTTTGATAGCTTTAACACTTAAACTGCCGCCATATGAAATCAATCGCCATTACTTTGTATTTGTCTGTCCTTGATGCTAAATATCAAGGCCCAGATAATTAAAGGTAATTACGCCATTAAGAACGTGCAGAACGGTATGTTGCTCCGTGTAAAGGATGCAAATGGGGCAGATGGAACGCCATTAGTAGCCTATTATCCAGAAAATTGGAAATGCATGACCTGGGATTTTAAACACATAGAGGGCAACACTTACCAGTTGCAAAATCTCCTTACTAACAAAACTTTTGAGTCGGTTAACACACCTGCAAACAATGCTCCCTTAAACGAACAGCCAATGGTGGCAGGAAAAGCCATACAGGAATACGAGTTTGAGGATGCCGGCAACAGTACCTATCGCATCAAATTAAAAAATACGTCGCTTTTTATAACCCCTTCCAATAAAAAGGGCGGTGTCAACACCCAGATCATCCTGGCCGAAAAAACGGATGAAAAGTATCAGCTTTGGACTATTTATCAGCAAGCCCCAACTATGTAACTGCAGGTTTATATATCATTACCGCAGGCAACCAATATTTTAACGACGTCGTAGTGCTTTATAAAGCAAGAGCTTTATAAACGCAACCACCCGATAATTTGAAATATTTAATCCAATCTGTGTCATCCATTCTCACAAAGCAGGAGAGGGCTAAATTTAGCCTGAATATCCTGTTAGATTTTTTGATTGGCTTGCTTGATATTGTTTTTTTAGGCCTTCTATTGACTATCATTAATTTTTATTCTACCAATCAGCACCCTGTTGTAAGTGTTTTGCCAGCTAATTTATTTGATAAAAGCTCGCTTAAGCTTATCAGCCTATTTTTGTGTTTATATATCATAAAAAATCTTGCGGGATATTTAATTACAAAATCGCAAAGCGCTTTTTTCTATGAGGTAGCATCCAGGTTATCAAAACAAAATATGCTAGATTACCTTAAAAGCGACTACTATAAATTTGTCAACCTCGATTCGTCTGTTTATACAAGAAAAATAAGCCAGCAACCAATTGAGTTCAGCAATTATGTGTTGACCAATATTCAACAGATCATTTCGCAAAGCATTCTTATTTTTTTTACCATAGCAGGCATACTGTTTTATCATCCTTCCTTGTTTATTTCCTTGTTTATTTTGCTTATGCCGCCGGTTATAGTAACCGGCTATTACATTAAAAGCAAATTAAAAGACATCCGCACTCACTTAAATTTAACAGGGCAGCTAACACTTCAATATTTAAAAGAATCGCTTTCCGGTTATATTGAAAGCAATATTTATAATAAAGCCGTTTTTCTTTCAGAAAGATATCAACGCTCCCAAAAACAGCTTAACGGATATATTGCTACCCAGCAGGCGTTACAGGTTTTACCGTCCAGGCTAATTGAGGTTTTTGCGGTGTTGGGTTTTATGATATTGATTGCTATTAACAGGTATTTATCGGGAAATCAAAATGTCGGCTTACTGGATATAGGCGTTTTTATGGCGGCAGCTTATAAGATCATCCCTGGTGTGGTGAAAATTTTAAATAGCACGGGGCAGATCAAAACTTATGAATTTACACTGAATGATCTAAAGCCCGGGATTGGAAATACAATGGCTGACACTCTAACTATCACACCGGTTAAATCAATCCTGTTGCAAGATCTTGATTTTGCCTACCGCCATAGCCAGGTGCTTTCAAAATTTTGTGTAGATATTAACCCCGGTGATTTCATCGGGATCAGTGGCCCTTCGGGATGGGGTAAAACAACTATGGTAAATCTTTTACTCGGCTTTTTAGAACAGGATGCCGGTAAGATCTACATCAATGATAAAGAGACAACTGCCGCAGAAAGGCAATCTTACTGGAGCCGTATTTCTTATGCTAAACAGCAATGTTTCTTCATTAATGATACGATCCTGAAAAACATAACCTTAAGTGACAAAGATTATGATACGGATAAGTTACTTGAAGTTTCTGCCCTTTGCGGCCTGAATAGCATAATAGAACAATATCCGGAAGGTTTCAACAAGCTCATTACCGAGAACGGTAAAAACATAAGCGGCGGCCAAAAGCAGCGATTAACGTTAGCCAGAGCTTTATACCATGATTTTGATCTGTTAATTTTAGATGAACCCTTTAGCGAACTGGATGAATACTCTGAGAAAATGTTACTTAAAAAGCTCCAGTCATTGGCCCAAAGCGGCAAAATGATCATCATGATCACCCATCATAAAGCAAGTCTGTCGTTTTGCAATAAACTGGTATACATGTATGAGCAATAAGCAGGATCTACTTATTATTCTTAGTCCCGGTTTCCCTGGAAACGAGGCCGACAGCACCTGCATACCACCGCAGCAGGTGTTTGTTAAAGCGCTAAAGGAGAGCAATCCGCAATTAAAGGTAATGGTGTTAGCCTTTCAGTATCCTTTTTTTTCGGGCCGGTATCAATGGTATGAGGTTGACGTAATAGCTTTCGGCGGACAAAATCAAGGAAGAATCTACCGGAAATTTACGGGGCTAAGGGTATGGCTAAATTTGATAATGCTGAACCGCCAGTTTAACATTGTCGGGCTGCTTAGTTTCTGGTTAGGTAAATGCGCTTTGATAGGTGATCGATTCGCAAAGCGATATGCATTGGTACATTATTGCTGGATACTAGGGCAGGATGCGAAAGCCGGTAACAAGTATGTAAATAAGTCAAAACCAGATGGCGGGTCATTAATCGCACTATCGGATTTTGTTCGTAAAGAGTTCAACCGAAGTTATGGAATAACACCTCAACATCTAATTCCAGTTGGTATCGAGCCAAAAATGTTTCAAGATTTTGCGGGTGAAAAAGATATAGACGTTTTAGGCGCCGGTTCACTGATACCTTTAAAGCAATATCATATTTTTATAGAGGCTATTGCAGCATTAAAGGCAGAATATCTGCAGATTAAAGCTGCTATTTGCGGTGATGGCCCTGAAATGGCGGCGCTAAAGAAAATGATCGCGGAAAAGGGCTTGCAAGACAATGTGAAGCTTTTAGGAAGGCAGCAGCATACAGAAGTTTTGAGGCTGATGCAAAGAACAAAAGTGTTTCTGCACACTTCAAGTTATGAGGGTTTCGGTGCAGTTTGCCTGGAAGCTTTGTATGCCGGGGCGCAGGTGATTAGTTTTGTTAAGCCCATGCAAGCGAGTGTTTTAAATTGGAATATAGCAAAGGATAAGGAAGCTATGGTGCAAATGCTTAAGAATATCTTAAAAAATAAGAATATGGTACATCAGTCTGTTTTACCATATCCTATAAGCAATAACGTTCATGCAATGCTTAAACTATTTAATTATAAACCTGCTGCAATTTCTGCAATGCGGCTCGCAATTGCCTCAAAAGAGAGTGTGGACTTAAAATAACTAAGGCAGTGTTCTCTTTTATTTGAAAGATCGATAGCTTGGGATTTGAATAAGGTGGAAAACAATGCGTCCTCATTGGCTACTTCGTACAACAGGCCACATTTGCCATTGTCGGTGATCATTTTGAACGAATCGATATTGGTTACGATTGGAACGCATCCGCAAGCCATCGCCTCGCATACCACCGTACCGCTGCCTTCATAATGAGAGGCCGAAAGCAAAAAATCTGCACTGTTAAACCAATAAAGTAATTCCTGATGAGGAATCTTTCCTACTAAAACAACTTGGGTACCAAAAAAACTTTCGCTAAGCAACTGCTTGATTTCATTGAGCAGTTCGCTTGTCTGGTAGATCATATAAAGGCGAACATCGGACTTAGTGGCGGCAAATCTTAAAAATGCCCTGATAACCGTTAGCGGGTCTTTGTTCTCATTCAATCTTCCGGCCCATAAAAATACGGAGCCACCCTTAATACCAGTTTGTTGTCTGGCAATTTCTTTGTCGATAGGATAAAAAGAAGTAGATACTTCCATTACCTCGTGTATCTTATCTGCTGATGAAAGGTTTCCCTTGTCTACCCAATTCAATCCCATCTGCATGGAAGCAAACAGGTATGCATCAATATATTTATCTGCCAGTTTTTGTATTTGTTTTTTTACGCCCGTATAAGGTTGTTCGGCATGATGTTGTGCAATGATGCGAATCCTCTTACCTGCCAGAGCACGTAATTGTAATATTTGGAAAGGAAAGTGAAGGCCCTGTATAATTACTACATCGGGGTTTTGCGCCAATATGTAACGGTGCAATTTCAAGGGAAAAAGCCTTTGCCTTGCAGTTAGTTTCAAGAAACGATAATCTACACCACCGATGATATGATTGCCTTCGTAATCGATTTGTTCAATGCTGATCACATCGTGATTTATGCTTAATGCCTGCTGGATACCGGCATAAGCACTGATCCGCTTTAACCATGATTCGGGATCATTAAATTCCTTTGTAAATACGTAACTAACAAACAGAAACTTCATAATTTAAAACGTATCGATGTCGGCACTGGTAAATTTTAAAAGTTCTGTTTCTATTTTACTTGCGCCTAATTCCTTAAATATTACCGGGAAGGAGGGCGTCGCAGTTAAATAACCAGCAAACAATTGATGTATCGAGGTACCGTCACTTGCGTGAAAATGAATTTCCTTTAAGCCAACTTTACCCGCGAGTTTTTTTAACTGTCTTATCACAGCATCAAAATCTTCTGGCTTTAATAAAATATCTCCAAGCACCAGCGCATAGGGCGTTAGCTTTAACCATAAAGTAGATTGTCCCAATTTTATAGTATATGTTTTATTATGAGTTTTATAATTAAGATAAGTTTCGTCGCGATCGATACCACCAAAACCGTCCTCAAAAATTGAACTTGTAAATCCGTTTTGTACTAAGTTGCTTTTATTTAATTGCCTGTTTGTGTAAGACGACCAAAGCTTCTTTAAAAATCTATTAATGATCATTTGAAGCGTAACCGGTTGCCTGATGATAAAAACGCTCATTGATCCTGTAGTGGTCCAGCCTAATTTATTGATGAAACCCGGCAACGAATTTTGATTGGGAAAGCCGAAAAGTAATTCAATGCCAAGTTCACTGCACAACTGAAACGTTCTGTTCGCTAAGTCAACAAACAGGCCTTTAAGCCGATGCTCCGGATGTGTCATCGTATCCGCCGATTGCGCCGCAAGTATTCTCCTGCCTTCAAGCTTTATAAAACAGGGTAGAACGCCGTAATAGCCAATAGGCATTCTTTCTGCGTTATAAGCAACGTACCCAACATAAATTAAACCTGTAAAAGAGGTGTTGTATTTTTTGTAGAAATAGCCAGTTTCAGGAATTCTTCCATAAACTGCTGTATGCAGCTTTTCCACGTCGCACAGGTTTGCATTATTTAACCTCTCAACAGTATAAGGTTTTACTTCCGTTTTAGGTCTCATAGCGCTTTTTTACTGTTGCATACATTTGGTTGTTAGTAGAAATGAAAGGGTTAACTGTAAACCGCTCGCGCATGCTCAGGTCGTCTATATCTTTATTGTCTGTAAAATCTGTAGCAAGTAATTGCTCAAAACCAGTCTGTTTGGCAGAGTTCACAACAGCCGGTGTATAAGAACCATAAGGAAAGGCAAAGCTGTTTACCGGTTTTTGAATGATATTTTCCAGGTATCTTTTTGAGTCTTCTAATTCTTTTGTCGCATCGTTGAGAGGTATGCGGGCAAGATCGTTATGAAAATATCCGTGCGCGCCAATGCTAACGAATTTCGATGCAGACATTGCCTTTATCTGCACCTCTGTCATCTGCAGCCAATAGTCTTTTTCGTGCTTGTTGTTTTTAAATGGAATTAGCGAATATAACTGTTTCATCATTTCTGCTTTTTCATTAAACCCAGCCGACCGCAATTGCTCGTTAAGGCTTATCCCGGTTCTCACAGAAATATATTTATCATGCAGCCCCTTTCTGTAAGGTTGATTGTTGAAAGTGATATGTTCCGAACCATATTTACTTGCAATACCTAAAAAGTCGTTCCATAAAATGTCATATCCCGCCTCGCGGATTGCGGTAATAAAAAAAGTGGCAGGAATTTGATAATGCTCTAATAATGGCAGTACATAAAAGTAATTATTGGCAAAGCCATCATCAAAGGTCAAGCAAACATTGAATTTATCAGTACAGAACTTTTCCTGGTAAAAATCCTGCATCGAAACCACGTTAAAATGCTTTTTGTAAAATTTAAGGTGCTGTTCAAAGGTTTTTAATCGTAAAAAAATAGGATTAAAACGGGTATGATCTTCTTTGCAGATTCCGTGGTAGATCAGGATCCTGCTGCCCCGTGAATTATTATAAAATGAATTATAAAGGCCAAGGCGGTGGCCGATATCTCTTAACAGGTATTTACCTTTCCGTTTCAGTTTAAAACTTATATCATTTAATCTGCTCATAATTTATGCAGCTAAGGTTAAACTTTCCGGAAATTTAACATCGGGATGGTATCTCCTGATCGCAGCCATTAAGCCTGGGAAATCTCCCTGTACATATTTGCTGACGCCATTGATTCTTATTTTACTGAAACCGCTCAGATTCAAACTGGGAAGCTTGGCAAGAAGCGTTGCGTCAAACAAGCGGATCTGGCCGGCTTGCACTATAAGTTGTATGTCGCCGGGTGTAATGTCAAAAAATTGATCGAATGAGTTAGTGCTGCTGTTTTTCTTTGCAATAATCAGATCGGCATCTTTATCTTCTGCAATTTCCCCTTTATTCATTCGCCAGGTTTTAGCAGCATTTATAGTTAACGCATTGAATAGTTCCTCGTCATTCAATTTTTGGGTTTGGCGTGCAGATTTAAGATGATTCCAGATATTCCAGTCACTTGTTAAGGTAGAATCCGTCCCGAATAAAATGTTTGTTTGCGTTTTCAGTGATTCAATCCTGGCTGTATCGTTCAGCAAAAAATAGTTGGACTGCGGGCACCATACAATTGCTTCAAACTTGCTTACCTGTTCTGCTTTCATTGCTACCCCATGTATAGCTACAAGTTTTCTCGATAACAAATTCCATTTTGTAAGGTTGTCAATTTCATTATAGGCAAACTCATCAATACCTTCTCCTACATGAATATTTACCGGTTTGCTTTTTTTTAATGGATTATTCAATTTGGCTTTCCATTTCTTTTCAAAACCGGGCGAGTGTATACAATGTGTGTCTTCAAAAACATTTATCAGGTCATTTGCTGTTGCGGTTTTTTCACCATGATTAATAACGGTGGTAACGCCACAAAGCATGTTTTTATAAATGCCCCATTGGTGTCTTAGCTCCGCGGGAATGCTTAGTACTTTATCAATTTCGGTCTTGTAGTTTTGATGTATATATTTCCCCCATTCAGTATAGTTATTGTATGTTTTATCACCCAGTTGAGGAAACAGATTGAAATCAAGATGATCGTGAGAGTTGATCAATCCGGGGAAGATCAAAGAATTTTCAAAATTTAAGTACAAATTATCGCAATCGCTTTCAATTGGAAGCAATGATACCGACTCGATCTTTCCTTTGTTTATTTTGACATAAATCGGTTTAGCACCATTTACCGGATGTACATTGTTCAATATCATCAGGGTCGCTTAAAATGTATTCCGTAAATGATAGGTTTACCCTTAAACTTATCGTACACATGCACAGCATTTTGCTGTTTGTAGTAATGTTTTACATTTTCATCAACTTTATATTCAATGTGCGTTCTTACCACAAAGCCATATTTTAAAAGAATTTTTTCTAATTGTTCAGTGGTATGCACAAAATTTTTAACAGCGATATGCTTGTTTCCATACGGAAAAGTACGTTTACCGCCCGCTGCAAGCGCATTAGGATGGAAGTCGGTAATAATGATGTCTCCATCGGTTTTTACTATGCGGCACCATGCCTGCAGCGCTTCTTCTATATGCTCAATGTGCGCAACAGTAAGGGTAGATAAAATAACATCGTAGCGGTTATCTGCAATTTCACTAAAACCGTTATCGGTAATCACGTGTGTTTCTGCTTCCGGATATTTTTCCCTGAGCTTTGCCAGCATACCAGGCGACACATCAAAGCCGGTTAGCTCTGCCGGGTCTTGTTCAATAATTCTGCTCCAATGCCTGCCGGTACCGCAGCCTATATCGGCCACGGTTTTATTTTCGAGCGGTAAGCCTGTTAGTAGCCTGGTTAATAGCCGTTCGTCCAGCTCCAGCATCAGGTTGCCCGGTTGTGCGTCATAGTTTTCGGCCCATATGTCGTAGGCGGCTACTACTTCCTTTTCCTGGATAGCTCCGGGAGAAATGATGTTTTTAATAAATCTTTTAAAGGTGTCGGTCAAAACCTCGGTGTTTTAATGTAATTGCAATACTGTATCACTATGAATTACGATCTGCTATTTGTAAAGGTTGCCCGTGCAAAATTATTTAGCTGCAAGGCAACCCATTGAAATTAGGGGGCGTACTTATTATGAGAATTAAAACCGGCATCGGCCGTTTATTTTTATGAACAACAAGATATTACTGTTTAACCCCAAGAGCGCTGTCAATAAGTATCGCATCCCTAATTCTATCCTGAATATCGCTGCCTCGGTAGATGGGAAGTATGATTGGGCCATTATCGACGGGAATTGTGAGCATGACCCGCTTGAAAAAATGGAAAGCTACCTGTCTACCGGCGAATACAAATATCTTGGTTTCACGGTAATGCCGGGGCCGCAGCTAAAACAGGCTATAACTGCTGCAAAGGCTATCAAGCAAAAGTATCCGTACACCAAAATGATATGGGGTGGATATTTTCCTTCAAATCAGCCTAATGCCGTTCTGTATTCCGGATATGTAGATTTTATCATCAACGGCCCCGGCGATAATGCCTTCCCAAACCTCATTGACGCTTTAGAGAACGGAAAACCTTTTGAGTTTATCAAAAACCTGATCTATAAAAACGTAGATAGCCGGGTGATCATCAATGCTAAAGAAGACTTGCTCGACCAGGATTCTTTGCCGCCGCTGCCTTATGATAAACTGAATAATTTTTATCCTATTACCAAGTTTCTGGGCAAAACCTACCTTGGTAAAAAGACACTGGCCTATCATTCAAGCATAGGCTGCCCGTTTACGTGTTCGTTTTGCGCGGTAGTACCAATTTACGAAGCACGCTGGAAAGGGAAATCGGCACAGAAAATTTATAACGATGTCAAATACATTAAGGATAAATGGGGAGCGGATGCTATCGAGTTCCATGATAATAACTTCTTTGTATCGGAAAAAAGAGCAGTGGAGTTTTCGCGCCTGATAAAAGATGAAAACATGACATGGTGGGGCATGGCCCGGATTGATACTATGAGTAAATTTAAGGATTCATCCTTAGCCGCTATTCGCGAGGCCGGTTGTAAGATCATATTTTTTGGAGCCGAAAGCGGTAATAACGAAGTTTTGGCGCAGATGGATAAAGGTGGAACCCAAACCGGTAACCAGATCATTGAATTTGCAGAGCGCTTAAAGAAATTTGATATTATACCAGAATATTCTTTCGTTCTGGGAACGCCCGGGCCTACACCAGAAAAAGTACAGGCAGGAATTGATTTCGAAATAGACTTTATAAAAAAGGTAAAGCACGTAAATCCCAATACGGAAATTATAATATATACTTACAGCCCGGTGCCTACCGAAGGCTCAGAAATGTACAAACAGGTTTTGGCCAGTGGGTTTAAGTTTCCGCAAACGCTGGAAGACTGGATAAGCCCGGCATGGGAAAGTTTCGACCTAAGGAAAAATCCGCTTACACCATGGCTTACGCCGGAAATGATTGATAAGATCAGGAATTTTGAAACAGTGCTAAACGGTGTATATCCTACCGTTACGGATATCCGCCTTAATTTATTAAAGCGCAAAGCCATCAAGCTCATAGCAGGGCTGCGTTACCGGGCAGGGTTATATTATTACCCTTATGAAATAAAGCTGTTGCAGAAAATATGGCGTTACCGCCAACCCGAAACACAAGGCTTTTAAAATTGAAGTTATGAAAAGCCCTGCATTATATGATGTTTTAAAACGGTACCTAACCCTGCAAACGCATACAATTTACGCTTTGCCTGTTGTTGTGCTTATGCCGCATAGCGCCTGCAATTGCCGTTGCGTAATGTGCGATATATGGAAGGATAACAAAAATCTGAAGCAACTTACCGAACGGGATGTAAGCGGTTTAATGGAATCTTTGAAAGCCTTTGGTACCAAACAGGTAGCCATGTCTGGCGGGGAAGCTTTGCTAAACGCTAACTTCTTTAAGCTATGTGAAATGTTAAAGTCGGCGGGAATCAGTGTTACTTTGCTTACCACTGGCCTTACTGTAAAAAAAAATGCTGCTGATTTATTGCGATGGGTAGATGAGGTAATAGTTTCATTAGATGGCGATGAGCCGCTGCATGATGCCATTCGTGATGTTCCCGGTGTTTTTGGTAAGTTAAAACAGGGGGTAGAACATCTTAAGGGGTTAAAATCCAATTACCGCATAACGGCCCGTACAGTTATCCATCGGCTTAATTTCAGAAATTGGGAAGCTATCATCACCGAAGCAAAAATAATGGGAATTGACCAGATCAGCTTTTTACCGGCAGATGTTAGCAGCCATGCTTTTAACCGGCAAATGGCTTGGGAGGAACCAAAACAACACGAGATACTTCTTGCGCAAAATGAGTTACCGGAGCTTTTAGAGATCATCAACAGGATAACGTATAACGAAGCAGATTTTAGTTCCGGTTTTATGGCAGAGTCGCCTCAAAAACTGATGCAGATCTATCAATATTACGCTGCTTATTACGGGTTAAATCCATTTCCTTTTAAAAAATGCAATGCGCCGTGGGTATCTGCAGTTATTGAAGCCGATGGCAGCGTAAGGCCATGTTTTTTTTACGAATCGATAGGAAACATTAACGAGGCGCCATTAAAGAAGATCCTCAACAGCAAAAAGGCGGTAGATTTCAGGCGTTCGTTAAGCTGGACTATGGCCACGAATGAGACCTGCACAAAATGTGTTTGCTCCCTTAATTTGTCGCCTTTGCAAAAAATCGCTTAGTATGAACAGCATTCTTTTTACACATTCTTATTTTTTGCGATACGACCCCAAGCAATGGCAGATAAGCCAGCCGTATCCGCCTTTAGGAACATTGTATGCTGCGGCAGTAATGCGCGAAAATAATTACAATGTAGCCCTGTTTGACACCATGTTTACAAGCGATCCCGAAGAAATTAAGGATGCTCTTGACAATAGCAAACCTGACTTTTTCGTGATCTACGATGATGGATTCAACTACCTTACCAAAATGTGCCTTACCAATATGCGGGAGGCAGCATTTAAGATGAGCAAACTGGCAAAAGCGAGAGGATGCAAAGTTATCGTATCCAGCTCCGATTCAACCGATCGTTATGAGGCATATTTAAACGAGGGCGCCGATTTTGTTATCATAGGAGAGGCGGAGCAAACACTATTAGAGCTAACGAACCATATCAAAGCCGGAGAGACCAATTTTTTATCCGTTAAAGGTTTAACATATTTAAAAGACAGCCAAATCATAAAGACATCGCCGCGCCCGGTTTTAAAAGACCTTGACACCCTACCATTACCTGCCTGGGATCTGGTAAAAATGGAAGACTATAAAAGCGCATGGTTAAAAAGTGCCGGTTTTTTCTCCATCAATATGGGCACAACCAGGGGATGCCCTTTTAAATGCAATTGGTGCGCTAAGCCTATTTACGGCAATCGTTACAACTCCCGCAGTCCGCAAAGTGTGGTTCAGGAAATCAAACTCTTGAAAGAAAATTATGGAATAGACCATATCTGGTTTTGTGACGATATATTTGGTTTAAAACCGGGATGGATAGTTGAATTTGCCAGCCTCATCAAATCAGAAAAAATTGATATACGTTTCAAGATCCAGTCGCGAGCCGATCTGCTTTTTGAAGAAGAGACGGTAAAAGCCCTGGCTGCTGCCGGTTGTGAAAATATTTGGATAGGAGCGGAGAGCGGCTCACAAAAAATATTGGATGCAATGGACAAAGGGATCACCATTGAGCAGATCCAAAAATCAACCAGCATGATGAAACAGTTTGATATTAAGCCATCGTTTTTTATTCAGTTCGGTTACCCGGGAGAATTAAAGTCAGATATTGACCTTACTATCAATATGATCAATGAATTACTGCCGCACGAAATTGGAATCTCGGTATCTTATCCTTTGCCGGGTACGCAGTTTTACGAAAAAGTAAAAGCCGAACTTGAGAAGAAAACCAACTGGACAGACTCTAACGAAATGGCATTAATGTTTCAAAATACCTATAAACCATCGTATTATAAGCAGCTGCACCAATATGTTCATCAAAGCTATCATAAACATTTAGCAAAAAATGCCTGGGTTAAACTAATAGGTCAGCCAAAGGGAATGAACAGAACCACCTTGAGAAAGGCGCTATCTGTTTTTTACCATACACCGGCAACCTTTATTGCAGGGCTAAAATTAAGGCAACTGGAGGGATGATATGATAAACGCTTTAGAAAACGAACAGCTTGCAGAAGCAGCATTTTCCGCACAATCATTCATTTTTGATAAAATTTATGCCGGTAATACCATTGTACATTATAAGCGGGAACGTGTGCGCCGCCATGTTCTGCAATACCTTGCTTCGGGCAGTTCTATCCTGGAATTAAACAGCGGGACGGGAGAAGATGCTATCTTTTTTGCACAACATGGGCACAAAGTGCACACTACCGATATAGCCACCGGTATGCAGCAGCAGTTAAGACGCAAGGTGCTTGAAAAAGGTTTAGAAGCAAGTGTTACCAATGAAATCTGCTCTTATACTTCACTTCAGCAACTTAAAAACCAGGGGCCATTTGACCACATATTTTCCAATTTCGCAGGCTTAAACTGTACCGGCGAACTGGAAAAAGTACTCCATTCTTTCGATCATCTTTTAAAGCCCGGCGGCAAAGTTACTTTGGTGATACTTCCAAAATTTTGTCTGTGGGAATTTTTGTTAGTGTTTAAAGGTAAGTTTAGCACCGCTCTCAGAAGGCTTTACAGCAGCAATGGAGTTAAAGCGCATGTAGAAGGCACTCATTTTAAATGCTGGTATTACAATCCGTCATTTGTTATAAAACATCTAACCGGTAAATTTAATTTACTAAGCTTGGAGGGGTTGTGTACACTGGTTCCACCATCTTACATTGAAGGTTTTGCGGAAAAACGCCCGGATACTTATACGTTTCTGAAAAAGCAGGAGGAGAAACTCAAATCTGGCTGGCCGTGGAAATACATCGGCGATTACTACATCATTTCGCTGCAAAAAAAATAGCTTAGTGAGCCAGGCTTTCTTCGTGTTTTTGTAGCAGGTTAGCCACTTTATATCTATATGCCGAAAGTAACTTTCCCTGGAAGTTTTCCGGGTTAGGTTTGGCAAAATGTTTGCCTGTAAGCAAGCTTAACACGTTACCATGGTTATTCATTTGCCTTAAAAAAGTCTTTTTTAACCACCTGTTTGTAGTGATCTTCATCAGCATATCATCTACCACGTTCCTAAACGTTAAGCTGAACAAAAACTCGAAAAACGTTTTCAAAAAATATCTCTTTAATGGCTTTCCAGATAATACGCGCATGTTTTTGTTAGGCAAAAATTCTCTGATCCATGCATTTGCAGAAAAGAATTTTTCGAACGTAATATCGCCCTGCAAAGGAATCAGCGTGCCTATTTCAATAGCGGTATAAATGTTTTTTTCAGGAATTTCGAGCTGCGCTGTATCGATATAATAATTCATGCAAAACAGGTGCTCTTTGTTGATCAAAAATGTAAGCTTTTTAAAGCAATGCATAATGGTGCGGGCAATCCATAAACGGTTTTTTTCGGTAATGATGAAAAGATCGATGTCTGAGTCATCGTCGGCAAAGTTTTTGGATAAAGACCCGGAAATGGCTATTCCTCTTACATAAGGGAATTTAATCAGCAGGTTTCCAACCCTTTCGGCAATTTTTATGAGCTCAGCTGCTTTTTTGTTTCCCTCCAGGCGTCTTACCGAAATGTAGTGATCAGATGATAAGGTATAGAACTTGTCGAATTGTTTTACAAGGCCGCTTTTTACAAGGCAATTTAGTGCATCGTTAAATGAATTACTGCATGTTTTCTTTCCTAAGAATAAATAAATTTCTGACTGGTTTAGCGGATAGCTGAACATATCGAAGTAACTTAAAGTAGCTAAGATGCTTTCTTTAATTTCCGACAAATTGATTGTGTTTAAAGGAGATAATTTTGTTTGCATTTTCATCACCGGGTCTTTATGTCCGCTTATAGTTATGACGGCTAAAATAAGAGTCAGGTTGCCTGTTGTTTTAAATATTTAATCAGCTAAATATCTAATATACAATGATTTGTTTCGTTTTTAATTCGCCGCTACTGGTGAATGGTCGATAGCGTTCTGAATTTGTGGTGTAAAATTCGGTTTTGTTGATAACTGCCGTTTTGAACCAAAAAATGGTTTTGCAAGTAAAAAAAAACTGAAGAAGTAAGCATAATAAAATATGCCTTTATCTACATCCAACAGGTTCTCTGAAAACGAAACAATGGCTACCGTTAGCATAAAACTGAAAAACAACAAATCTTTTCGGTGGAATGCCTGATATGTTCCCCAAATTAAAGTAGCCAGGTATATAAAAAAACCGCCCATTCCTGATTTAAGCAACATGCTCAGATATTCGCTATGGGCATTTAATCTAAACAGGTAGGAATTGTAAAGTTTGTTTTTAAAAAAAGCTTCTTGCAGCAATTCCATTTCTGAACCGGCTCCATATCCTGTAACCGGTTTCTTTTTTATCAGGTTTATTACAACGTTCCATCGCGTTAAACGCCCATCTTCTGTTTCATTAACTGATCCTTTGGACAGGTCAGTTTTTAATTCGTTAAAGATACGCTCTCTAAAAGCTTGCGGATACAGAATACCGGCTGCTACTACAAAAGATATTATCCAGGAAATGGTAATAAATTTCAATCTTTTTAAGCCGCGGAAAAGAAAATAAGTAACAGCGAGGTTAATAGTTAAAAACAAGCCTGCAAGCACGGATTTTGATGACAGCTGAATTAAACCTGCAATTAATACCAGTCCGCACACGGCATAAATAAACCGGCGATATTTTCCGGTCTCTTTAAAAAAACTGATGAGCAGGTAAATAAATGCGATTGCAAGCTGCATAGATAAAAAAGTGGCATGCATCTCTATCGGCTCAGAGAAATTATGATTAATAAAAGCGCCCGAAAATAATGTTGAAACGGCAAGATGGTAATGCCTGATGGTTATGAGCGCATCGGCATACAGGTAGATTACCGTAAAGGTACAAACCAGTGAAAAGGCATAAAGCAGGTTCGATCTGTATTTGCTTAAATTTAAGGGATTAATGCACAATAAAACAGGAAGGATGAGGATAGGTACTTGTTTACCCCATTCGTTAAAGCCTTCGTTTTTGTTCATGCTATAAGCAGTGCTGAATACCGTTACAAAAAATACTGACTGTAGTATCAGCATTCTCCATTTCAATAAAGGCAATAGGTCTTCCTGTTTTAAATGGATCAGCGTATGCAGGCCGTAACTGATCAGGATCAGATGGCTGTAAAACCTGTCGAACGGCAGGCTCGCCATCAAGAATATCAAATGGTAGTAGTTTATTTTATTTGCCAGGCTATCGTCTATCTGAAATAATCCTTTCATGTCAATCATTGTTGGGTTAAGCGGTAGCCAGGTGATATGCCTTCATGGTTTGTATTGCCGAGTGTTTCCAGGTGTATTCAGAAAGTATTTTTTCACGTAGTGCGATATTCTGAGGCGCTTCGCTCGCTTTTTTTACCGCATCGTAAATACTTTTTGTATCGGCGGGGTCGCAGTAATAAGCGTAATCTTCAAAATATTCCCTGGTATCACCCTTGTCGGTGATCACAATGTTGCAGCCCATAATTGCCGCTTCTATAGAGCTTAGTCCGGTTGTTTCAAACCAGCTTGGTAAAACATGGACCTTGGCCCGTTGATAGTATTCAACCAGTTCATCCTGCGGTAAATGGTCTATAAATATGATGTTTTCTGCTGCTATGCTGCGGCATTCTTCGTAATAACTCACTTGGTTTGGCGATGCAGTACCAATAATAAGCACTTTAAAGCAAGTGTTATTCAAAGCCTTTATCAGGTTTATCTGATTCTTGATGCCTTCAATACGGGCGGCGCAAACCACCAGTTTTTCATCTTTCGGAATCAACTTATTCCATTTAAAAATATTAGGATTAATGCCGTTGGGAACAATTACGTTATTTACCTGTTCCAGGTAGTTTCGTTCCACTCTCCGGTATTCCGACTGCGAATTGGGTAATATCACCGCTGCCTTATTTAAGATTTCTACAATGCTTTTTTTCTGGCCTTTCCATATGTAATTAATGCTTGATAAATGATCCTTACCGATCAGCCAGCGGGCCATGGTTTTTAAATATTCGATGCTATCCGCAGGTAAAAAGCTTATCAGCCGGCCAATACCTTTACGGTGATGTTTGTCGTACTCGCTGTAATTGCACAATATAGTTGATACAACAAAAGGCTTTCCCGATTTTTTTTCGTGATATAAAATATCCGCCGGCCGGGTAATATTAAAAAAATGCAGCAGGTTGTAGCGCGCGTAATCAATATGCTGATTAGACAGCAAGATATTTACTTCAACACCCAGTTCTGTAAGTTCCTGGGCAGTTTGTAAAACCTGTATGGTATCTCCGCCACGCACCGAGTATAAGGTCGACCGTGTTATTAATGCTACTCTCATTGTGCAGAAATTTTATGTATCCAGTTGATAAATGATGCCGGGAAAAAACTGATGGTGTAGATCAGGTAATTATCCAATCGTAACGGATTCAGCGTAATAGCTTTACCAAGGTTGTGTCTTGCTTTTTGCGGCTGGTAATTATTGAGCAGGTATTTTTTACTGCATAATGCGTAATAAGCACCTTCTTTAACTTTATTCAAATGGCTTTTACCGCTTATTTGCTGCAATACTTCACCCTCTTCTGCAGTAATTTTTCGTGTTTTTAGAGATGTGTATTTGATATCAAGGAATTTTTTAGATTGCCACTTTTCATCTATAGTGATCGACTCCGGATTTAGCCGCACTTTAATAAGCGGTTGTGACAAGTTGCAAGCCTTTTCCCTGGCTAAAATGTTTACCCATAAAAAGTGATCTTCAAAAGTGTGGGCGTGTTCGTTGTAACCACCGTTTTTTAGTATCACATCCTTTTTATAAAGAACACTGGAATGAATAAATGGGCAAACTGAATATTTTAATTGCTGGATTTCTTCGTTAAGATGGGCTACCGGATAGTGAGTAAACATATAATGCCCGTTTGCATCGATATAATCTGCCCCAGAACCAACTATGCTATACTCAGGGTAATTAGTAATAAACTCATATTGAATTTTTAATCGGTCGTGATGGCAAATATCATCAGCATCAAAGCGCACTATGTAAGCCGAACGCGAATTTGCGAGGCCCACATTTAAGGCAGCAGATACACCCTTGTTTTCCTGGTTAATCAGCCTGATGCGCGGATCGTTGAAAGAACTAATGAGCCGTGCAGTACCATCGGTAGAGCCATCGTTTATTATCAACAATTCAAAGTCTGTGAAGGATTGTTTTAAGACGGACGAGATCGCCTCGGCAATATATTTTTCCGCATTATAGGCAGGCATTAAAACGGTAACCAACGGATTATTGCTGCTCATAATTTAGTGTTTTAAAGGTTTCGGTCTCTTTGATGTTAACCAGCAGAAGCAGTTCAAAAAACACTACTATGGATAGCTGCTCAAACCAGTAATCGGTACAAAAAACAAACAGCATCAAGAACAGAATGGGGAGCCCATAAGTGAGCTTTTTAAAATGCCGGGCAAAATATCCCACGTAAAAAAGCATAAACACAACTACGCCAAGCAAGCCATATTCGGCGGGCAGTTGGTCGTAAACCGAGAATGGATTGTTTGTTATGGAGTGCTGTTCTCTTATTTTGCTGTAAAAATTGAGGTAAACATCCAGGTGGTTAATAAGAAACTGGTGGCTGATGTAAACGAATTTTGCCGGGAAGCCTCCACTAAAATCAAGACCCGTAGCCTTGAACGCCAGTTTTGACGAAAAATTCCCCATACCGGCGCCTGCCACAATGTTTTGAGGGTGATTCTCCAGAAATCTTAACGTTTGCACAAACCCGATTGCCTTGCCTGGTAAATGGGTTTGTACAGCGTCATGGCCGGATAGGGGCAATTCTATTTTGTGCTTATGAACAAAAGCCAACAGTTTGTTTTGTTCAGCAGGGGTATCGGTGGGCGTTTGATAAGGCGGCGTATTGATGTCGGCCCCAACAACAACGATTCGCCCTGCCTCTGTTTGTGGTAAGCTCGGTGACAAAGCCTTAACCGGAGCCTTGGCTGTTTTCTGGATTTCCATAGCCTTAAGGCTGTCCAGGTAATGTTTAGCAAAAGTCCGCTTTAAAAATTCAGGAGATTTAGTGCTGTCGGTAGCAGATGTTACTACTACGGCGTAAGGCGGGTGCGGCGGATGAATTATGTTTTTAAAGGTTTCATGAACATAGGTGCTGTTTTGCGGCGATACCTTTATCAAAAACACCACCAGGAACATACTGCAAATCAGGATCAGGCTCTTTTGATCGCGATTGGTTTTGAATAGAAACAATACCGCAAGGATTAAGAACAAAGCAATGTTGATAAAGTTACTGGCAGTTAATAGCAGAACCGCCATACATATTAACACCATTACCGGCTGCTTGCGAGTCAGAAAATAAATAACACCGAAAGCGTTTATAACCGCGTTGGTAGTCGAAATATCAAAGGTGATTCCCTTAATGTAATCGCCTGTACCTAAAAAATACTTTTGATATTGCCCCTGGTAGCGAAATGGGTTAATGGCGTGAGCATCGGCCATGATATAGGCAAGGGTGGCGAATGAGACAGCCGCATTTATTACAAAAAACACCAGTATAGTGTTGTGCAGGATTTGTATGCTGTTACCATCTACAAGCAATTTTATTTGGTGTACCGCTAAAAGGCAGGCAATCCAAAAACTTATCCCAACCGCACAAACTACAACGTAATTTAAATTCGAGTACCCTTTATAAATAACAAAGTTTATTAATGCAATACCGATGATTAAAGGATAAAACAGCGGCAGCCGAGAGTTTTTTAAGCTGAACCCAAACTTGAAATTGAATTGCAACAAGTATATGATGATAACAGCAGGGATCTTAACCGCTAACTTCACATTCAAAAACAGGAAAAGAAATGACAGTAATTTCCAATCCACATAAGTGAGCAGTTTTTTTAAATTGAAACCCGAGATACCCGAAATCATATTTTATCAGTCTGAAACGAGAATACAGCCTATCAGAGCTGCTTACAAAAAAATTACGACCTGATTGTGGTAAAGGTTGCCTGCTAAGCCTGCGGTGTAGCGATTTATTTCAAAATTGCGCGCAATGTGTAGCGGTCTGACAATTTGAGCTGGCCGGCGATGAGGAGCGATAAAATATAGAGCAGGATTGAAACCGGTAAAGCTATCCAATAAGTTGCAAATATAAATTTAACAAGAGCCCCGCTTACTAAAGCACTTAAAGCGCAAACCATGAGCGGTTTCCAGGTGCGGTTTAACCCAGGTACGAGGTTGTTTCTTGAATAGTAGACCGCTTGGGCAACGCACGATAGGAGAAAGGCAAAAGCCGCACCTTCATTGGCAAAAAAGGGGATAAGCAGAAGGTCTAAAACTACATTAACTAATAAGCTGATTATGAAAGAATACAGAATAGCTTTTAAGCACCCCTGGGCAAAAAAGATGGTCCATAAAAAATTGTTGAGATAAAGAAACGGCATACAAAGGGATAAAAGAAAGATAGTCGTTTCATTTACTAAACCGTATTTGCCTGATGTTATGGTGTCAATAACCGGGTTCCAGCCTATATTTAATACAAGGGCTGTTAAAGCAGCAATGATCATTTCGGCGCGAATCAATAAGTTAAGATCGTTTACCTTGATGTCCTGCTGCTGAAATAATCTTGTAAAGCGTGGGATAAGCAAAGGTGCAATTGCCAATAAGGGCAAAGTGGCTATCTCAAAAATTTTATAGGCAAAACTATATTCCGCCAGTTTTACAGCCGAGGTCATAAAGCCGATAAAGATCCAGTCGAAACGGGCCAATGCCGATGTAATCAAAACTACACCGGTTTGTGGTAGGGATTCGCGGAGCAGGTCAAGGTAAGTTGTTCTATTCCACTTCAATTTTATGCCGGTATTAGTAGTGGCTCTAAAAAGTAATACACAGCAAGCCAGCTCAATGACATCACCGGCAATAAATATGACAACAGTATTGTGCAGCGTTAAGTCATGAAGTAAATATATTGCTGCCAACCCCAGGCAACGCACCAAGTTGGAGCCCACAGACATAAAGGCCAGCAACCTGAATCTTTCTAAACCGTTGGCGACCTGCTTAAACGGTGTCGAAAAAAAGATCATCAGTTTACCCGCGCCAATCAGTAATAATAAACTATAGGTATAATTTGAGAATTGAAAAAAATATTGCCCTGCAAATAAGATTCCGTAAAAGATAAATCCTGTAAAAAGCACATGCAAAAGATACAAGGAAAGCATTTGAGTTGTATTTTCACCAGCCGCCACTTTTTTGATAATAAGCTGGTCTATCCCGAATGAGAGGATATTAAAGGAAACTAATAAAATAGCGAGGACAAGATTAAGCTGCCCAAAGCTGCTTTTGTCAAGCCCGGCTGATAATACATAAAAGATCCCGAATCCAAATACCTGGTTTAATACAAGCTGAATGGTGTTTGCAGACAGATTTTTAACCAGACTGCTTTTCATTAATGGGATATGGGATTAATTTCAATCATAAAATTTTCGGGGTAAATCTTTGCGGGTTGTTTAGCTGCAAGCAGCTGCTGCAATAAGTGATATTTTAAGCGCGTGTTCTGCATTGTGGCTTTTGCAATTTGCCAGCCGGCACGCCCGTCTAAAAAACCGAAATAAAAAATGTAATTTTTAACAAAACCAAAGGCCGGTGAAAGGTAAAGTTTTATAACCCCTGCTTTTTTACCGTTATTAAAATACTTTGCAGCGCTAAGTTTGGCATACAACCTGTTTTTTTGTTGATATTCTTCAACATCCTTTGCCGAGTAATGATGTATGTAGCCTTCTGTTTTTCGTATTTGTATATCCTCTGGCAACATCAAAGTTTCATGTACGGTGGTTTCATGCCAGCTTACCCGGGTACGGTTAAACAGGCGGATATGATGGTCTTTTCCCCAGCTGCCGAAGCGTACCGGTTTATTACCAAGGTAAGCCCGAAACTTAATATCATACACAACTGCGGGGTTGCTATAATCAAGCTTGTGCAGCGCAAAAATTAAAGCATCATCTGGTATTTCATCCGCATCAATGCTCAAGATCCATTCATATTTGGCAGCTGCCGCGCCTTTGTTTTTGTTGGCGCCATAACCTTCCCATGTTTTTTGCAGAATTCGGCATTGCTGATGATTATTAGAACTGATACCCGTGTCGTTTGAATTAGTTTCTACAATGATAATATCATCGGTTATAAGCTTTGCCTTTTGCAGGCATCCGCCCAATATATCCTTTAAGCTTTTGGTAATTATAACGATAGAAACAGCAACCATATCAATATCAGTAAACCATTACGGCGATGTGTATGATTTATATATCGCTTAAATATTTAAAAGGGTTGCCTGTAAAATCGTATTTTAATTGCATGATTCTATAAAATAAAAACCACTGTTATAAATAGTATTTCTAAGAGTTAATTGATTGATATTTAGTATTCTAATTTTTTCTATATTTTTTTGCAATACGAGGCAACCTTTTTACGATTGTTAACGTGATAGGATGAAATAACGTAAAGAATTACATACAGGCGAAACCCACATGGGAGAAAAAGAGCTACATGAACTGATCAGGGGCTGTATAAAACAGGATAGAAAATGTCAAAAACTGCTCTATAAGGCTTTTTATGGCTTTGCTATGGGGATTTGCCTGCGCTATACTAATGATAGGGATGAAGCTGCCGGAGTTATGAATCAAGGTTTTTTTAAGGTGTTTACCCATATAGAAAACTTTGATACTACAAGGCCATTTAAAGCCTGGCTGGGCAGGATTATGATGAACGCCTCGATAGATCATTACCGTGCTAACCTTAAAATGGCTTATACCGATGACCTGGAGCAAGCCGAACATTTAAGCGACGGGGAGCTGCCGGACAGAAATTTAAATTATAACGATTTGCTGGCAATGGTTCAGCAGTTACCGCCTGCATACCGTACCGTTTTTAACTTATTTGCTATTGAAGGCTACTCGCATGAGGAAATTGCCGAAATGCTGGGTATCAATGTAGGTACATCCAAATCAAACCTGCATAAGGCAAGGATCAAGTTAAAGAAAATGGTTTTGGAAGCCGATTCAAACGAAAAAAATATCAACTATAATACAAGAACAGATAATATACCTATTGTAGCTTTAAACGCCATAAATATCCAGGGTGTATTTTTAAACAGAGGTATCAGAGGATGAAAAACGAGTGGGGAAAAAAATTGGATGATCTTTTTAAAAAGAGATTGGAAAACCCGGAAAATGAAGCCGGGTATAGGGAAGGGGACTGGGATGCTCTGGAGGATATGCTTGATAAGCGGAAGAAGAGAGGTGTTATCTATCTGTTGCCAATCATTAGCAGCGTTGCGGCCCTTATACTGGTTGTAGTCGGTTTCTGGCTTTATAAACCTAAAAAAGAACAGGTTGGCGATAAATCGCAATCACAAATTACAAAGGTTATCGTACCAAAAGTGGTTAACCCAGCAGTAGTTAAAGATCAGCCTAAAGAAAACAACGATACTAAAAATGAAGTAATAGCCCAACAGCCAATTGTAACACCTGCAGCTAAAATTGCTAAAAATTCACCTTTTAAGGCAAAGGTTATTACTGTTCCGACTCGGCAGGATAGTACATTGAATAATTCGCAGGTGATTGCGGTGGTTCCGGTAGTAAAACCTGTTATCAAAAATAAAGAAACGGTTCTTCCGAAATCGGTTGTAATGGTTAATAATACGCCGCAAATTCAGGCGCCTAAGTTCAACGCTCCCGTAGTGGCCAGTAACTGGACAAATAAAAGTCCGCTTGTTAACTTAAATGGCACCAATAACAACAATGCCGGGGCTACAGGAACGCGCCCAGGAGGGGCTGTTTCGCTGAATACAACACCACCTGCATTACGTAATGATAATACTGTTGCTGCGGTTTCAACTCCGCATCCTGACGTTAGCTTACCGGTAAATGCCAACGTTGTTCCGCAGCAACAAAGCGCAACTTTAATAGCCGCTAAGCCGGCGACTGCTGCCGAAAAATCAAACGCTGCCATGATGAAACTTCTGGAAAACACATCGCAGCCTAACACCAACAAGCTAAGCGCTAAAACGCAGGCATCACTAAGGTCGAGATTTTCTGGTACTATATTGGGTGCGCAAGATATTAACGGTGCCGGTTCATTTAAGCAAAGCAAAGTGGGCAGTAAAGCAGGTTTGGTATTTGCGGCAGGCGTATCGCAAAAGCTCACTATCAGTACCGGGGCCGTATATTCGTCTACGCCATATGCTGCCAATTACGATAATTTTAGTTTGCCTTATCAGCCTAAAGTACCACCGGTAAGTATGAGCGCCAATTGCCAGATGCTGGATATTCCTATTAATATTGGTTACAAGGTTTATAACAAGGGTAAAAACACCGTATCGTTTGGTACGGGCTTATCGTCTTACATTATGCTGCAACAGGATTACAGCTTTAATTACGCTGCTTCGTCCGGTATACCTACCCGCGATTACTCTGTACCAAACAGCAGCAGCTATTTATTTAAGATAGTGAATCTAAACGCTACTTACGAGCGGCAGATCAGTTCAAAAGCTGGTATATCGGTACAGCCATATTTAAAACTCCCTTTGGCGGCAGTTGGTTACAGCCAGGTAAAATTGCAAACAACGGGTATTGCGGTTGGCCTTAGCTGGAGCCTTGATTCATCTACACATTACTAAATCTTATCAAATGTACATAGTACATATGCCTGATGACTTGTTCTTCGGTCATCAGGATTTCTTGAAAATTTTATTAAAACTTATGAGTCGATAAATGCTTTACTTAATGAAAAGCAATCGATTGTTGTGAAAGTTTGATTGAAAAAACAAACGGGCATCAACAAATTATAAGAACAAATTAATAAGAAATATATGCAGTGGTTTGGCGGACAGGAAAGTAACGATGTAGAAGAAGGAAGCAGCAGCGGTGGTTTCGGCGGCAGGCACATTGCTTTCGGCGGTGGCATTCTTGGTGTCATAGGTTTGCTGTTCTATGTTTTTACAGGCATTAACCCTTCGCAAGTATTGAGCAGCAATAGTCAGGATAGCACCCAGCAGGTTAATAACCAAGCGCAGAGTAATGCGCCTGAAAGTACTGAAACGAGATTTGCCCGGGTTGTATTTAAGGGAACGGAAGTTGTTTGGGATAGCTTGTTTACCGCATCCGGACGTAAGTTTGTACACCCCATTCTTCATTTTTATACAGGGGAGGTTGATGCACAAGGTTGCGGAATGGCCAGCTCAGCAACCGGGCCTTTTTATTGCCCTGCCGATCAGAAAATATACCTGGATCTTTCTTTTTTTCAGCAGTTAAGAGATCAGTTTAATTCGCCGGGCGAATCTGCAGAGGCTTATGTAATTGCGCATGAGTTTGGCCATCATATCCAAAATTTGCTTGGGGTGTCTGCTAAAATGGGTCAGGCTCGCGGCCGCTTAAGTAATGTAGATTACAACAAGCTATCTGTTAAGCTGGAATTGCAGGCAGATTTTTATGCCGGTGTATGGGCTCATTATGAAGCAAAATATAATCAGAACGGAATTAAAATAGACAGGGCTGATATTGATTCGGCTTTAACTGCCGCGCATGCCATCGGAGACGACCGTCTGCAGCAGCAATATAACGGCCGCGTAGAACCCGACAGCTTTACGCATGGAACATCTGCCCAGCGCGCGTATTGGTTTAAGAAAGGTTATGACACCGGAGATATTAACGCAGGAAACACTTTTCAGCCCGGCGACCTGGACGAAAATTAATAAGCGGGTAAACAAATATTTACTAAATCGCTTTCCGCCCTTGCGGATGTTGTCACCTGCAAGAACGTTATCAATATAAAAATAAAAACCGCTTACACCAATTGCGGGTAATGCTTCGCGATCAGGTCCCTGTTAATTTTACTCAGATCCTTAAGCGGCGTGGGTTTGTCCTGCGGGCGCAACCCTTTTTGATTGATCACATTCATCAAACTCCAATTTTTTACAGGATGCTGCGGATCTGGGTCGGCGGGTTCTTTGGCGTGTAGGTCATAGCGGGTAAAGTCTATCACAGTTTCCGGTGTGTTCTGGTGCCAGTCGCGTAATAATGCCAGGCGAAACTCCTTGTTCATAAACCATTTAATTTCCAGGTTATTGTAAGAATCGCCCAGGCCCGAGCCGCGTTCTTCAAAGCGATAATTCCAGTTATTGTTGTTTTTATTTTGCTTTCGCCAGATGTTGCCATATTCGCCAAAGGTAACAAAGTGTGTGTCGGGCCAGCGTTTTTTGGTATCCGTTACCCACATCTCCAAAGCGCCGCAAATAAGATCTTTGCCAAATTCATACACCATTTGTGCTTCCCAGATATTGGTTACCCAGCCGAAGCCGTTTAACTCAAAACCCCTGTCGAAGTGGATGGATTGCGTGTGCATCACCTCCCGGTGCCCAAGATCAAGGCCCCAGCCCACATAAGTTTCAATGGGGCCAACGCCGCGGCGACTGTTATACCCGGTGATGTTGTGATCCATGGCGCCGCTTCTGCGGGCGCAGATAAAGTCCATGGTCCAGCCATCCAGGTTCACACAGTCTATAAAATCATCTGCCTTTTGGGCCGGTTTGCAAAAATGCTCTTTCGATGGATAAAAAGGGTAAGAGGGCGAGCCATCTGCACCGCCGCCATCGATGGCATGCTGGCTCCAGATCACCGCATGTGCAGCGTGAATCTTCTCTTTTTCGGCAAGGTATTGCAAGCTTTGCGCCGATAGAAAACCACCCATAATAGCTTGTGGGCGGTAGCCGTTGCCTACAAAATCGCTGATGATCTGTATTGCCTCAGACATTTCCCTGTTCACCCTTTCGCGCGGCAGGTACATAGCCGGGAAATAACCCGGAAAATAAGATACCTCGTCGCCATATTTTTGCTGGCATTCCACTGCGTAATGGCGAATTTGCTGGTAGTTTTTTCGCTTATCTTCCAGGGCATTAAGGGTAAAGCCCCAGGTTAACCTGCCATCAGGATTGTTTTTAGCAAAAGCCTCGCGCATGGAACGTACACCATCCAGCGTATGCCATTCCGACTCGTCCCTTGGATGCAACTTAACATCGCGCGATACCTCCCAGGGTGTAGTACGTATCATGATACAGAAAGTAACAAAGCGATTGTTATTCAGCAACAAAGGCTCCGGCCCCTTAACATGCAAAGCCGCAAAAGGATCAAAAAGCTTAGACCCCGCCATTAAACCAACCCCGGATATTGCTGAGTTCTTTATAAAATTACGTCTGTCCATTTGGATGATGCGTGTTTAGCGGGCTAATTTAATTGGTTTGGGTGGGAAAGATATAAAAACGCGTTAAAATCTCACCCTATCCGCATAATCCCTCCTCAATCATCTTCATTGCTTTTTCATGCAAAGTCGCATCGCCTTTTGTGAGGGTTAGTAAGAGCGTTCGCTTTTTTCGCAGGTATTTTTTTGCGTGTTTAAGATCGTATTTAAGCATCCAGCCGATGTTGTAGATCAGGTCTGCATATTTAATGGTTTGTGCGGTCGGGCTAATGGTGGCCAACCTTTCTGCTTCGTATTTTTTGCGGGTTGTTTTGCTCCAATCAGGGTAAGCCTTTTTTGTGTAAACATCGGTTAGTTCAGATATACAGTTGGTAATAGTATTTGCTTCTTCGTTATTATAGCCAAATTCTTTAAGTGCAGTGAGTAATTGTTCTGCATCGATGTTTGTCTCTTCAAACAGATCATGGCAAAGGCCCGCTTCATATCCTGAAGGAACAATGCCGGCCATTTCGGCAACTGCTTTTAAATGATTTATGTAAGGCTCTGTTGTCTTTTTAATCAGCTGACCGTGATGCTGATCTCTTACCCAGGCAAAGAGTTTTTCCCGGCGTGTCATTTAATTTTATCAAGCTTAAAATAACCTAAATGAATCTTGTCTTCGGGGAGATCGGTTCCGTCGTCAAACACAATTTTGTATTGTGCCTTAATGGCGGGCGAAATCAGGTCGTTAATATGATGTACACTATCCACATTCACACCATATTTTTCATCGATGTGGGCGGTGGCAATACCCTTTAACGAATTGGTTTTAAAGAATAGGTTGTTTTTAGAGGCTTGTACCGCTTTTAACCGGTTTTCCTGTACGGTAAGCATGGTATAGTGCTGTTCTTCTAATTTGCCGGTAGTATAGCCGCCCAGGTTTAAAAAGAACAAATTCAAATGGGGAATAGGGCTTTTTTCTGCATGGCTTACAATGCGCAGGGCATAGTTTTCCACCTTGGTTACTTCGCGCCAGCCATCAAGGTGCAGGCTGGCACCGGCTTCGGGCCAAAATGCTTTTACATCGGGCATCAGCGCTGCCAGGCTTTCGGCTATGCCGAAAAAATAATCGTGCTGTTCTACCACTCTTCCCGGTGCTTCGGCGCCTAATAACAATAAAAAAAGCTTCATGCTAATAATTTTTCAATAATGGTACCGGATGCTTCCTCACTAAAATCCAGCCCGGAGTAATCGGGGTTATAACCGCCAATATACGGAACTGCCATAATATAAATGCGTTCGTTGTAGGCGCCATATGCATCCACCACCTGGAAGTAGTCGTTTATAGTAATACCCGAAACCTTAAGATAGTAATCGCCATGTCCATCCTGCGATACCGGCTTGCCTGCATTCATGGCTTTAAGCCCTTCACTGGCATCCCTGAATTTTAGCTTAGCAGGGCAAACCGCACCATCACTTACCAAGCTTTTAAAAGGGAACTGTTCAAAAGGCAGATGCGGCTGGCCCACGCAGTCGACATAAGTGTCAAAATGAACAGCCTGCTGGTTCCCGTCTTCATCGGTATAATGATAAATAGCACCGCCACTTCCCTGCGGTTCTACCTTGCTATCATTACCTACAGGAATCAAGTCCAGCACACCTGCATGATGCAGGGCCAATAACTCTTCACTGGAACTTTGCGGAATATAGGCAATAACAATGGAGATCAAAGGAATCAGCGATTTTTGAAGCCTTTGCATATCCTCGGCAGACAAATGCTTGGCCGGGTAGTTAAGGGCAAAGCTGAGCACGCCCAGCATCTCTTTCCAGTAAACTGATTTTTTTCGTTTGATGGATTTTTCCGCTTCGGCATATTCTGCCTTTAACAGCTGGAATGGGTCGAGCCGCTCCCGCAAGGCCATCATCGCCTCTACAAATTCTTCCAGCCGCATATCTTTGATATGCTCATAAAACTCCGGTTCTTTTTTCTGAATAGGTAGTTTAAAATCCCGTTCAAAAATATAATCGAGGGATAGAAATCCGCCGTTCGAATCAATATGTGCTTTGATCTCGTCCTTGCTTAACAGGCTATCGTTCTCCAAATGCGAATTGTCCAGGTGGAACCGTACGGCAGGCAGCATTCCGTTGCGGGTGTGCAGTACCATTTTAAAGCATGGGCTTTCGTCCAGTAGTTTATAGGATAGCCTGCCATTGGCGTCTTTATCAAAGGTTCCGTTATGGCGGGCCAGCGTCCTGATCGCGTCTACAGCAGTTAACGATGAACCCTTTATAGCTACCGCATGGTTAATCTGGAAAGCTAATTTGGCAGGCGGGTAAGGCGAATCAAAATAGCCGGGGATTTTACCCTCGTGCTTGTGCGGCCAGTTATGCCCGGTGCAGATGATCACATGGTCAAATTCAAATTTGTCCGTTTTATTTACCTCAATTATGGTAGTGCCTTTTTCGGCCTGATCTGTAACATCGGTAACTGCGCTGTTGTAATGCACGGTATAGGTAATATTTGTTTCGCGGGCTTGTTTTTGCAGCAGATCAAACTGAGCGGTAAGGTACTGCCCAAACAGCAGGCGCGGCAGCACTTTGTAATCGTTAAAATGGCCGGCATCTAAATGGTATTTATCAAGCGTGTCTTTCGGGACGTTTTTAATCCAATCGTGCAGCGGGGTAACCAGCGACGGTATTTCATTTCCCGATACATTGGTGATATGCTCGTCGTTAGCGCCCTCGCTGCTGTAGGGCATGCCTGCACCTAATTTATTTTTTCGCTCAAATATGGTTATCGCAATGTTTGTATTGCCGGTTTCCACCAGTCGTTTAAACATAAAGAGACCGCTTGGGCCTCCGCCAAGTATGGCTATTCGTTTTTTAGTTATCAAGTTTGTTATGGCCTATAAGAAAGATATGGTGTTTAACACCGGCGGGTATTAAATGTTTTTTGGGTCTATTAACCTGTAAGGGGCGGCAAATTAAACAATATTGAAAATCTGTTAGTTTAAATATCGATTTTATTACTTCCAACAAAAATATGCAGGATGATCTTTAAAACTTAGTGTCTGTTATAAACGTTTTAAAAATATGAAACAGTTGTTCTGCCTGTGCTTGTTACAAGTTTTGTTTTTACAAATGCTTGCTGCGCAAAGCCTAACACCGGTTATTGACTTTGCAAGCGATACACAAGAGCCCATGTGGATTGAAAAGCTTTGGTTAAAATCGAACCATAACTTACAGGCCACCAGGATGATCTTTAAGGATGTGGACAGCCAGCGCCCGAAAGCTTTATTTATTTTGGGCGATGTTGTTTCGCTTGGGAAGAGTAAAAACGCCTGGAAAAACATAGACCGTTATATAGGCCAAACAGTTAAAGACTCGATCCATGTTTATGCAACCCTTGGCAATCACGAGGTAATGTTTAATGCTAAGAAGGGAATATTGAATTTTAAAAAGCGATTTTCTGAATATAAGCCATCCGGTTATTCAGAAGTGATCGATTCCGTAGCGGTGGTGTTGTTAAATTCTAACTTTTTAGTGATGACGGCGGCTGAGATCAAAGAACAGAACGATTGGTACCAGGCGGAACTAAACGCGCTGGATAAAGACCCGGCTATTAAACTGGTTATCGTAGGTTGCCACCATTCGCCGTATACCAACAGTACCATTGTAAGCCCCTCATTACAGGTTCAGAAAGATTTTGTACCGCCATTTATCCGGGCGAAGAAAACGATGCTATTTGTTTCCGGGCATTCGCACAATTTTGAACGTTTTAAGGTTCAGGGTAAATACTTTCTGGTTATAGGCGGTGGGGGAGGCCTGCACCAACCGCTAAGGCCAAATAACGAACAAATGCATGACCTCTCACCCGACTACAAACCCGAATTTCATTACCTGCAAGTAACACGGCAGGGAAAAACACTTAACATATTATCCCGTAGACTAAAACCCGATTTTTCCGGTTTCGCTGATGGATATGGTTTTGTTGTAGGGAAGTGAGGAGGGAAGGTGTCAAAATCATCTGTTATTTTTATGCCCCAAGAAAATTTTAAAACGAAATCCAGTTGATTCTTTAAATGAAGAATTAAATGTGAGCCGAAGTATTAAGATAACAACGCAAAATTGGCCTAACGTGAAACAAACAATAAAACATTTACATTATAGCTTACAATTTAGACACCTATCTTTTTGAGCATTGGTGAAATTATTGCGCAAACATGATTGCGATACCCTTTTTCACATTAGTTACGCCTTTGCATGTAGAAATCTGATATTTTTAGAAAAGTTCGCGATTCAATTTGTTATAAAATTATGTCGATACAATTTCCGCTGTTAAAGAGCAGTGCCGGCTTTCGCTATTTCACCTTCTTTTACCTTTATGCCATGCAAGGGGTGCCGGCTGGTTTTGCTTTAACGGGACTGGCAAATTATCTGGCCGGACATGGCGTAAGCGCCGTATTTATCGGCTCATTTGATGCACTTATCGGTTTACCCTGGATATTTCAATTTATCTGGGGGCCACTGGTTGATCGTTACCAATATTCAAGGATGGGACACCGCAAGCATTGGCTTTTATTTTCGCAGATTGCAGTCCTTTTAACGCTGTCACTGTTGCTTTTTGTTACAGATGCCGTTAAACAAGTCGGATTAGTAATGATCGTATTCACCATTCATAGCTTTTTTGCTTCGATACAGGACACCAGTGTAGATGCAACTGCAATAAGCATTGTTCCTGCAGAACAGCAGGGCCGGGTTAATGCGTTCATGCGCTCGGGCTGGCTGGCCGGTATTGCTATCGGTGCGGCTATTTTATCTACAGTGCTCCATCGATACGGATTTTTCTATGCTGCAATGATACAGTGGCTTTTTTTGTTTTGTTTTACAATTTTAACATGGCTTACGAAAATAGAACGTTCTGATTCACTTGCGCTATCCCTACGTTCCTGGCAGGCAGCCGGTCACGTCAATCCGAAGTTTAAACTGTTGATCAGGCGCCTTTTAACCGGCTTGCTCAGTAGGCAGAGTTTAAAAATTTTCGGATTAATGGCTGTAGTTTACCTTTCTCTGGGTACTTTCACCCGCGCTTTTTCTTTTCATTTAATCCATAACCTGGGTTGGGATGACAATAAGTTATCTATCCTGCAAGGCACCTGGGGCAGCTTGGTTACTATTCTGATTACACTGGGTGGCGGGCTTATAGCCGACCGTATCGGGCCTGGCAGGTTTCAGCGTTTTGTAACTTATGGCATTGCCGGCTTCCTGATCTTGTTTGACCTGCTTGGTCATTATTGGTTGCTGCATAGCGTTGCAATTAGTGGTGTAATATTGTATAGCCTCGCAGACCCGATGTTTAGCGTAGCGGCAATGCCTGTGCTGATGTCGCTTTGCCTGAAAAAAGTAGAAGGTTCACAGTTTACGGCCTATATGGCGTTGGTAAACCTTTGTGATGTTGTCGGGGCTTATTTGTCGGGCTGGAGTATGGCGCTTACTACCGGTCCTGTTGTCGGCTTAAGTTGCGGTCTGGTAATATTGGCCGGTTTAATATTTTTTAAAATGAAACAGCAGGTACCTCCGATTTCCTATGATATTATTTGATGCCAATAACCTAACATATGAGAAATCGTCTGTATAAAATCTTGATCTATTCTATTTAATGACACCGTGATAATATTGGCAGTTTTTACCATGAACCTGGTAAAGCTACACTGTTTACTTACGGTTTTTTAATTTCAAATATTGCGGCATATGCAGCCGAAAGCAAGACAAGACTTTTTATCAGCTTATTTCCTTGTTTGCGGTGTAAGCCTTTTGCATTGCCTCTACGGTTCACCCCTTTAATTTTTAAGTATAAAAAATGCCCTTATTGTATAAATAAGAGCATTTTTAGTTGATTTTACTGTGGAGCCGGAGGGATTCGGGTCGAACACCTTTTACCCATTCTTTTATTTATTAGTAAATTGAAAATCAAATAGGTATATAATATTTATTAAAGATTTAAAAGTTCTTTTTAAAATTTTCAACTTGAAAAAGTTCGATTGTCGAACACTCTTTGTCTTGGTATATAGTTATTTGGACGAACTCTTAATTGGATAAAGTAAACTAATAATACTAGCAGCGTTATATCAGTTCGCTGCTGGTTAACAACTTTTATTTAGCACTTTTCTCTTTGTTTTTGGTAATGATCAGCCTGACGATTTTATCAGATTTTACAGTGAAAAAGTAATCCAGATACAAAGGATCAGGTACTTTTGATTTATCATAATTGCCGTCGATTAAAGAAGTGATTATAAACTCGCTGTAATGTTCAATGACTTCGGCAGGCTTTAAGGTTATTTTTGGTGTAATAATTTCTTCATCTGCCCATTTCTTGATTGAAGCTTTGCCCCAAAAATTTCTTGCTACATCGTTAACCATTGCATCATCCGCGAATGTGTTAATGTATGCATCGCTATCATGCTTATTTGTGCTGCTAATAAATGCTTCAATTATGGCGGGCAGCTTTTTTATTTCAGTTGTCATAAATATTTTATTTGCTTATGACTCAAAGGTAGATTTGGCGTTAATATAACTTTAAGCCTAATCGTTCAATTTTTTGTTTCAACGGGGCATTTGTGCCTCCTGGAATGCTTTTGGCGTAATGCCGTACTGCTGTTTAAATGCTTTGATAAAACTGGATTGATTTTCATAGCCTAACTTTTCAAAAATTGAACCGGAACGTTCATCGGGGTGTTTTAATAAATTGGCGGCCATAAGCATTTTTTGTTGCACCATCCATTTTTGTGGCGGCAAGCCGTATAGTTTTATAAAACGACGTTTGAACGTAGATAGACTCATATTACATAAAAATGCCAACTCTTCGACAGTGTTTTGCGTTCCAATTGCACTTTCAGCAGCCTTTTTCACAGCCATATCTGCATCATCCTTAACCGAAACTGAGAGTGACAGCAATTTTTTCGGATTGGTTCTTAAAAGATATAACAATAATTCCTCCACCTTGATCAATTTAAATTCTATTGAATTGATCTCAAGGGATAGCATGAGTTCCTGAAGTGAGGAAACGTAATTTTTTATAAAGGGATCTTGTTGATATACAAGATATGGGGTTTTAACGATCTGTTTCTCATTTTTAAGCAGGCCATCATATTTAATGAGAAAATCGGTTAAAAAATCATTGGTGAAATACAAAACAATGCTTTTGAACAATCCATTTTCAGGTAGGGCCTGGTGGATTAGATAACTTCCTTTTGAGGATAACATGAGTTCACCTGTTTCTAAAGAAGTAATGTTGGAAACATCAATGATCGTCTTTTTTCCGGAAAGAATAATATCAATCATATTCCAGTTCATGATGCTCTTATTTCTGGGTGATTTCTGAGGCGACTGGTATGCTCTTATGATAACAGGATGACTTAGTTCTTCTTCAGTAGAAAAATCATTGGGTATATTATATATAACAATATCGTGTTTCAAAAACAGTCTGCAATTTTGATGAATTTTATACAAATGTATAAGATAAAGTTTTCCTGTGAATAGATGAAAACATCGAATGGCTGGTATGGGCTGCAGGATTATCAAAGCAAAACCGATAATTTACTAACAGATCATTAGAATTTCTCGAATTAAAGATTATAAACGAGATTTTCGGCTATAAAGGATCTAATTACTATAATATAATAGTCCAGAAAAGATTTATGTTATGACCAGGAATGATAGCATTTTTAAATTAAAATATTGTTCTTCAAAATCCAGCCATGCTCAAAATGATTATAAGTATTGAAAGCTCTTTAACCAACACAAGTCTACGGTTTGGCCTCATTCAATCATAGGAAAGTTGTCACAGAAAGTAAAATGAAAATCTAATCCAAATGATTGAATGCTATATTTTTCGATTGTGCACTAATTCTGCTTAACGATTGAGGCGCTAATCCTAAATAAGAAGCTATATCATAGTTGGAAAATAGTTGTAAAAGGTAAGGTTCTTCCGCCAACAATTTTTTATACCTCTCCTTAGCACTAAGTGTAAGTAAGCTAAATACCCGGTCATAAGTAATTACGAAAGCAGCCTCGTTCAATTTACTCATCCATTTTGCATAAGATAAAGAATGCGCAATTAAATAGTTTATCTGCTGTCTGGTAAACAAGATTGCTTTAATTTCTGTCAGACTTACTATTGATACTGAACTCGGCATTAAACCAAGGAAGCTCTTATAATCAACTAAAAATAGATTTTTTGGATTGCTATTTTCATCGTTAAAATGAAACATCCAATTAGATGTTTTGCCATTGGGGTTAGTGTAATATGATTTGGCTTTTCCCGAAACTATAAATAACACCTTGTTGCAAAAATCATTTTCCATAAGAACAAATTGCCTTTTTGGAATTATAACCTCGCGGGAATGAGTGGCGACCATGGCAATCGTTTCCTGGTCGACCTCAACGGTTTGCTGCATGAAATTAATAAAGGGTTCGTAAAATTCTGTCTGATCTTTCATTGCATTATTCCTAAGTTAATCAGCTTCAATTTCAGAAATGTCACTCTTTGGTCATTTGATCCTCAGATGCTTAATCTTCTTAAAATCTTCACATATGTGAATGTTTTCCCGTTCGGACTGCCGTTGTTTTGTACTGTAAATACAGACAAGGTATTTAATGGTAATTATAACGTAAACAACAAATTAATATGGAAAGAACAAAATAATAAAGAGATCACTAATAAAAAAAGGCAGGAGTTTTAGACCTTAAAACTGCCTTTACAAGTTTTATATACAATAATAAATTTAAAATAAAATGAAAACTCATAAAGAAATATTTGAAAAGCAACAGGAATATTTTCAAACAGATATTACAAAAAGTTATGAATGGCGGATAGATCAGCTGGACCGTATGGAAAAGATGCTAAATGAACACAAGGATGAGTTTTATGCTGCGGTAGGCAAGGATTTTAAAACCGCATTTGCTGAGCAGGTACTTGAGGTTGGTGCTCCGCTTGTTACGATCGAATTTACCAAATCGCAATTAAAAAGTTGGATGGAACCTGCGGAGGCACCATTACCGAAATTTCTTGTTGAAACCGGACATAAGGGAGTTGTTTACCGTGAGCCTTATGGAGTAACATTAATAATTGGCCCTTATAATGGCCCGCTCATTTTATTACTGGATCCAGCTATCGCGGCCATATCAGCGGGAAACCCGGTAATTCTTAAAGTAAGTAATGCCACTACTGAAACAAGCAAGTTGATGTTGAAATTAATCCCTGAGTACTTTGATCCAAAATCGGTTGCTGTCGTTGATGGTGATAGAGAAGCAATCACAGACCTCTTGAAACTGCCATTTGATTTTATTTTCTTTACAGGCAGTGCCAATGTTGGCAAAGTCATTTTACGCGCTGCTGCAGAAAACCTAACACCTGTTATTTTAGAATTGGGGGGACAAAACCCGGCAATTGTTGATCAAACTGCGGATATAGCTGATGCTGCCAAAAAGATTGTTTGGGGAGCTACAGCTTGGGGCGGACAATGGTGCGTATCTCCGGGGTATGCGTATGTACACGAATCCGTGGCAGAAGAATTTGTATTGGAAGCAAAGAAAGCGTTATTGGAAATGTACGGCGAAAACCCAAAATCAAATCCAGATTATTCCAGGATGATCAGCTCAAAAGAGGTTAAAAGGATTGCCTCATTGATTGACAGCGATAAGGTCGTCATCGGTGGGACATACGATGCGGATGAACGGTATATAGCACCGACGATTCTTTACCCGACTCAATGGACTGATAAAATAATGGATGATGAAATCTTTGGCCCAATATTACCGGTCATTGTTTATAATGATCTTGATGAGGCTATTAAACTGGTTCGCAAAAAACCTAAACCATTGGCAGCTTATATATTTAGCAAAGACGAAACTACAATAAAACACTTTCTTGGAAGCTTATCTTTCGGGGGTGGTGCCGTTAATCAGACAAACGTTCATTTATATATTGAAACGATGCCATTTGGTGGCGTAGGTAATTCAGGTATGGGTAGCTATTATGGACATTATGGTTATGAGTCGCTTACACACGCAAAATCAATTCTACATGCCCCGGCTGATCAAACGATTGAACACCTGTTTCCTCCTTTTACTATGGAAAAAGTACAAGAGATTGGTAAGTGGTTTGAATATTGACCGACAATCAATTAAAACGGTATGAACCGGTTAAACATAAACGCCTATTAAATAAGTGAACGCCTGGATAAAAAATATCCGGGCGTTTTTTATTAATGAATCCTCACACAATAAAGGATGTCCATTCAGGCATTTGACAAATGCGGGCAGCCGACCTTAATTCACAATGATTTTACTTTCTGGAGAATAAAATTTGATACTTTTTTGTAATCTGAATTGATGAGTGACCCTGTAGGAAAAGCAAATTGAACCTTTGGAAAAACTTAAAATTGAATTATTAAACGAACATTGTTAAACGATAACAGCTGAATATATTTCATACATTAATTTATGAGACCTTCCATTTTGCACGGCTTTTTTATAATACTTAATAGGATCAATGTATGCCTGCATAATCGTGCAAACATTGCGTACAATCGTATAAACCTTGCCGCGACATCCAGCCTACCTTTGAATCGTCAATCATCTAAAAACATAAGACAATGGAAAAAGTATGGTTTATCTCAGGTGCCTCATCTGGCCTCGGAAAAGAGTTAGCGAATCAAGTACTGGCAGCCGGATACAAAGCCGCAATAGGCGCGCGTAAAACCGCAGATGTTGCAGACATTGTTGCCGCCTACCCTGAAAGCGCGTTAGCGTTACAACTGGATGTGACCAAACCTGATGAGGTTGTTGCTGCCGTTAATGCTGCAATGAAGAAATTCGGTCAAATTGATATACTGGTAAATAATGCCGGCATCGGTTATTTCGGTTCACTTGAGGAGAGTGATGAAACAGAGGTTCGCCGCATGTTCGAAATCAATTTCTTCGGTTTAGCCAAATTAACTAAAGAAGTATTACCTATTTTACGCAGCCAAGGTAGTGGACACATTGTTAACATTTCTTCAATTCTCGGTCTGATGAGCGCCCCGGCTGTTGGTTATTACAGCGCTACCAAATTCGCTGTAGATGGGTATTCTGAATCGTTGTCAAAAGAAGTTGCCCCGTTGGGTATCAAAGTTACTATCATAGCCCCAAGCAACATTCGCACGGACTGGGCCGGTCGTTCAGCCAATGAGAGTCCGAATAATATCGAAGATTACCAGGCTACTGCCGGCGCTGTCAAAGATCATTTACGCAGTATAAGCGGAAAACAAGATGGTGACCCGGTTAGAATGTCAGCCGCCATTATTAAAGCAGTTGAATCTGAAAATCCTCCTTTACGACTACTATTAGGCAACGACTCCTTCAATGAAGCAAACGCCAAATTGGTTGCCGCAAAAGCGGATTATGACACCTGGGCAGAAACCAGTATAAATGCGGACTATCCGAAAGAAACAGTTTAACATAAAAAAAAACAGAGCGGGCTATACTCCCGAAAAAACATCATTAAAACACCTTAAAAACAAAATATCATGAGCACGAAAACAAAAAAAGTACTGTTCGTCGTAACATCACACGACCAGTTAGGTAGCACCGGTAAAAAAACAGGTTTATGGATCGGCGAATTCGCCGCCCCTTATTACACTTTAGCTGATGCGGGCTACGAAATCACTATTGCATCTCCAAAAGGTTTCGGCCCTATCGACCCGTTCAGCCAGATAGAGCAATTCGCTACCGACGCAACCAAGAGGTTCGATGGTGACGAAGCCCTGCAGGCAGCCCTAAACAAGACAGTATTGCTTGACAGCGTTTCAGAAAGCAATTACGACGCGATCTTCTTCCCGGGTGGTCACGGCCCGATGTGGGATCTTGTTAATGAACCTATCGTTGCCGAACTGATTGAAAAATTCTATCAGCACAACAAACCTGTTTCGGCCTTATGTCATGGTTCAGTTGCCCTGGCTAATGCCAAAGCCGCCAACGGCGAGTCGCTGATCAAAGGCAGAAAAGTTGCAGGCTTTACAAATGGTGAAGAAGACGGTGTTGGCCTGACTGCCGCTGTACCATTTTTAACTGAAGACCTGCTGAAAAGTAAGGGTGCCGATTACCAAAAAGGCGATGACTGGAGTGTATTCTCCGTTGTAGATGGACTGCTGATTACCGGGCAAAATCCTCAATCTGCGGAAATCGTTGGCGAAAACCTTTTAAAGGCCTTAACTGAAGCATGATCTTTAACGGATAACTTTGTACAAAAAAGTTAAATTCGATGTAAATAAAATCCAGTAAATCAATCCTATAAACATAACACCTGCGCCGGTTTCGGTGCAGGTGTTAACAACCAATAAAACCAATGAAACATTTCAGCACCATCTCCGAACTGCATCGCCTCAATAATTATCCAGAACCTGCGCATCCACAGATCAGCCTGATTCGTTGCGATCACAGAACTTCCTGTTCCATTGCCGCAAGTGAATTCACGAGCGATTTCTATATGATCAGTTTCAAGAAAATGAAAGATGGTGTTTTCAAATACGGCAGGACAAAGTACGACCACGAGAACGGTTCATTGTCCTTTGCCAGCCCGAGACAGGTAGTGGAGATTAGAGATGTTGAAATGGAAGAAGATGGTTTTGCGATCTATTTTCATGAAGATTTGCTGGCGGGGCACCTACTCCATAATGAGATTAAGAACTTCAGCTTTTTTGATTATGACACCAACGAAGCCCTACATCTATCGCCTAAAGAAGAAGAGATTATTTGGGAACTATTTGAAAAGATCAATACCGAATATCATAACAACCAGGATGAGTTCAGCCGGGAAATTATGCTGGGACATATCGAGTCTATTTTAAAATATTCGCAACGATTTTACAAAAGGCAGTTTATCAGCCGGTTTGAGAAATCAGGAAAAACCGCCACCCGTTTCAATGATATCCTGAACCAGCACTTTGCCGGGCAGAACCTTCTTGAAAAAGGCTTGCCATCTGTGAACGCTATTGCCTCCGCCTTAAATATGTCCACACGCTACATGAGTGACCTGCTTAAACAGGAAACCGGCAAAACATCCATTGAGCTTATACACATCTTCTTAATTACTGAAGCAAAAAATATGCTGAAAGGATCTGACCGCAACGTTACAGAAGTAGCTTACGCACTGGGTTTTGAAAACATGCCTTATTTCTCAAGACTCTTTAAGCGGGAGATCGGTCTGAGTCCGCAACAGTATAAGAAACAACTACAAAACTAAAAAATAACGCCCGGCGAGGCCTTTAACTGATGCATTACTTGCATCAGAAGGCTTGCCTATTGTCTAAACAATTTTAAAAAATCATTAAAACTACTATCATGGAAATTACATCAATCAACCCGGCAAACGGGGAAAACATCAAGACTTACACGCTTGATACGCCAGAACAGGCAAAAGCGAAAATTGCAGCCACCCAGCAAGCCTGGCTGAACTGGAAAAACACCACTTTTGAAGAACGCAAACGCCTGCTTCACAAAATGGCTGGCGTACTTCGCGCCCGTGCAAACGAATTGGCCGTATTGATGGCCAATGAAATGGGTAAACCCGTTACCCAGGGTTTAGCTGAAGTCGAAAAATGCGCTTTTGCCTGCGAGTATTATGCCGACAACGTGGAAACATTTTTAAAAGACACCATCGTTGAAACTGATGCCAGCAAAAGCTACTATACTTATAACCCCATCGGCATTGTACTGGCCGTAATGCCATGGAACTTCCCATTGTTCCAGGTATTCCGTTTCTTGGTGCCTGCATTGGCAGTAGGTAATGCCGGGGTATTGAAACATGCATCAAATGTACCGGGCTGCGCGCTGGTAATTCAGGATATTGTTGAAGAAGCCGGTTTCCCAAAAAATATTTTCCAGACTTTGATGATTGGCAGCAGGGATGTGGAAGCCGTTATTGAAAACGACTATATAAAGGCTGTAACATTAACAGGTAGTAATGCTGCCGGTTCTAAAGTAGCCTCAAAAGCAGGTGAATTAATCAAAAAGACTGTTTTAGAACTTGGAGGCAGCGATGCTTATGTAGTGCTGGAAGATGCCGATCTTGACCTTGCCGCACAGGTGAGTGTAGATGCTCGTTATGTAAATTCCGGCCAAAGCTGTATAGCAGGCAAAAGATTTATCGTAGTTAAATCTGTAATTGAGGAATTCACTAAGAAGTTTGTAGAACTTGCCGCTAAAAAAATCGTTGGCAATCCTTTAGATCCTAAAACCCATATCGGCCCTCAGGCACGTGTTGATCTTCGCGATGAGCTTCATAAACAGGTATTGGCTTCCATTGCCGGTGGCGCTAAACTGGCCTTGGGCGGCGTAGTACCGGACGATAATACCGCATTCTATCCTGCGACCGTGTTGACCAACGTAAAACCAGGCATTGTTTCTTTCGATGAGGAACTTTTCGGCCCCGTAGCTTCAATCATCGAGGCTGAAGACGAAGAACATGCTATTGAATTAGCTAATCAAAGCCAATTTGGTTTGGGTTCCGCTGTATTTACTACTGATATTGCCCGTGGCGAAAAGATCGCTGCTACACGCCTTGAAGCCGGTATGGCCTTCGTAAACGCTAATGTAAAATCTGATCCACGTATACCGTTCGGCGGCGTTAAACAATCAGGTTATGGCCGTGAATTGAGCGTATGGGGTATCCATGAATTTGTGAACGTTAAAACAGTATTCATCAAGTAATTAACATTGCATTATACCCCTATAAATTATTGCTTTTCAGCTAGATAAATACTGATAAGGTAATAATATTTAACAACTGTGTGGCCGGGGTAATCCGGTTACATAGTTGCTATGAATGACCATTTTTAAATAGATTTCGTAATCCTTTAAGATTATTTAAAGCCATGCCATACTTACAAATAGAAGTCCAAAATTTTTACCCTACAGAAACCAAAAAGCGCCTGGCTAAAGAATTAGGCGCAGCTTACGCAGAAATTATGCAGGCAGAAGTAGAACGAGTTACTGTAACCATCAGGGAACTTGGAGAAGGTTCCATTTGGAGATGCAGTGAAAACGAACCATGGCCGGCAGCAATCATGATGTTGGATGTCCGCGCGGGAAGATCGCCGGAGATTAGAGAAGCAATATCCAAAAAATTCATTGAAATCTGTAACAAAATATTAGAATTGGAAACCAACCAGCTGAACATTGAATTTACCCAGCATTCCGGTGACGAAATGTATCACCAGTGGATGGGGCATCTAAGCGGAGACTGGGTTGCAGGCGAAAGTAAATAACAGCCCATTAATTTTATAGATTATGGTACGCCCTAAACAAATTGTATTGATCACCGTCCTGCTGTCGGGAGCAGCAGGTTATTGTGACGCGGTCACTTTCGTTTCACTTCAGGAATTCTTTTCATCTCATGTCACAGGCAATCTTGTATTGTTCGCCTACGATGTGGTTAAACATGCTGATACGGGTGCCTGGATAAAGCTGCTGAGTTTCCCTGTTTTTATTATTGGCGTTATGGCGGGGGGAGCGATAGATTCCCGGTCAAACAGGCCCTTCATCTTGTTATTTATTGAGGGCCTCATTTTACTTATATTCGGAGGAATATGGCTTATTCTTTTCTCTACCGGTTGTGCTCCGGGCGAAACAACTGAATATATTGTGGCAATGATCATCGTTTTTGCAATGGGGCTGCAAAATGCATTTGGAAGAATCTACCCAAAAAAAATCTATGGTCCGACAACCATGATGACAGGATTAGTCATAGAGGCGGCGCTTAATCTGGGTGCAATCCTCAAAATTAATAGTGCTTATTCCCTTTCCGAAACAAATTTATACCGCCAGCTCAAAACGATTGGTATTTTTCTCGCGGGTTGCATTTCAGGGGCACTAATGGGTCAATGGTTTGGACTATCTTCCGTTCTCCTGCCAGGCATCGGTTTGACCATTTATAGCATTCATGCAGGTTTATCACCCGAGAAGAATGGGACAGTTTCAAATGCCTTAGTAAAAAAGATAATAAACAATATTGCATCTGGTCACAATGTGCAGGCTCATCAATAAGTCAATAAAAACTTTAAGCGGAATAATTATATTTTAGTCAATTAATTGAGCGTAGTTAAAGCAGTTGCGATTATCTTTTGAAAAGTCTTTCTGTCCGAATTGGACTTTGCGGTAACACGGATACCTTTCGCCGTGTTTAGAAAGAAGATGGCCATTGCCGCTGAATCATGAATTTTGCTGATTTCATCTTTCTGTTGGCCTTTTATAATCAGTTGATCAAATATATTCACCAATGTACGATCATTGTTTATTACCATCTCATGCACCTCTTTATCATGAAGGGAAAGTTCAATCTCGCTGTTCAGCATAAAACATCCTCTATGCTGTTCGTCCGTCACTACGGCTTCGGTAATAAATTCAAGCAACTTTCTGATAGTTTCCTTTACAGGATCTGCCGGGTCGATCATTTTTTTTATCTCTGCAGTGCTGAACTCCTCGTAGTGCGCCAGCGCCTTGAGGAAAAGCGTGTGCTTATCTGTAAATGTACGGTAAAGGCTCGACCTGCTGAGGCCCAGATTATCCAGGAGATCCTGCGGAGACGTCCCGTTATAACCCTTTAGCCAAAAAAGCTGCATCGCTTTTTCAAGTGCTTCCTGTTCATCAAAATCCCTGGGTCTTGCCATTCTGCAAATTTAAATATATTCCATGTTCCACTAAAATCACTCAAATCAATATGACATTATACTGTAAATCTGTATGTTAAATCCCCTTCGACCTGATTATTTCTGTCATAGAAAATCAATAAAAGATAATAGGGAATAAATGTTCCCAAATCTAACATATATTTGTGGAACAAAAGTTCCCAAATAAAAATAATCATAAAAAAAATGAAAAAATTAGAAAACAAAGTAGCTGTGGTAACAGGCGCATCAAAAGGAATTGGTGCCGGAGTTGCAAAAGGTCTGGCGGCAGCAGGCGCCAGCGTAGTTGTAAATTATGCATCTTCCAAAGAGGGTGCTGATAAGGTGGTTGCGGAGATTACCGCTGGTGGTGGTAAAGCTATTGCAGTACAAGGCAGCGTAACCGTTGAGGCCGATATAGCGCGCCTTTTTGAAGAAACCGTAAGCGCATTTGGCAAGGTAGATATCCTGGTAAATAATGCGGGTGTTTTCAGATTTGAGCCGCTGGAGCGCGTCACCGCGGAAGACTTCCATTATATGTTTAATACTAACGTACTCGGCTCTTTATTAACCTCAAAAGAGGCTATTAAACACTATGGCCCTGAAGGCGGCAGTATCATCAACATTGGTTCGATTGCAGCTCAATTGGCACCGGCGGGCGTTTCTGTATATGCCGCCGCCAAAGGCACTGCCGATGTGATCACTAAATCATTATCAAAAGAGTTAGCGCCAAGGAAAATTCGGGTGAACTCGATCAATCCGGGCGTTATCGATACAGAAGGCAACCGCGGGGAAGGTGGTCTTCTTGGAACGCCAATGGAAGAAATGTTGATTAGCATGACCCAATTAGGCCGTGTAGGTAAACCGGATGACATCGCCGATGTAGCTGTATTCCTGGCTTCTGAAGATTCAAGGTTTATGACCGGTGAGATCCTGCGCGTAACGGGCGGTATGTTCTAAATCATCATTTGGTAAATTATTTTTACCCGGCAGCGTTCCGTTTAGAGAAAGTTGCCGGGCTTATCATAACATTAAACAATTCACTTTTTATTAAACATTAAGATCATGGCAGCTTATATTATTTTCACCAAAGAAAAAACAATCGACCAAGCCGAATTAGACATTTATTCAAGCTTGCTACCTTCAGCAGCTGAAGGATTTAATTTAAAACCTTTGACCGCTTACGGGCAAAAGAAAGTTGTTGAAGGTCCCGAAGTAGAAGGTGTAGTTATTTTGGAATTTCCTTCTTTCCAGGAAGCAGAAGACTTTTATTTCAGCAAACGCTATCAGGAAGTTATACAACACCGGTTTAAAGGCGCGGTGTATACAGCAGTTATTGTTGAAGGCTTTAAGCAGCCTGCATAATTGGACAAACAGAAGTTATTTTTTGCATTGTATATCATAAAAAAAGCGACAAGATAGCCGCTTTTTTTATGATGTGAATTTTTTATTGCTTGACAATTTTTCCTATTTAAAAGTTTGTGACCGCTATTGCCGGCCAACTACTTTATAGGTAAGCCAAACTGCATCGTCTTCAATTTTTCTGATTTCCCGCAGCGACATTAGCGTCGCGCCGCCTTTTTTCTCCCGGTTATCTATCTCAAACATAGTGGAGGTCTCGATAGTTCCATCTGCCATAGGCAGGATAACCTGGTTAATCTCGTCAATTAAGCCTTCATTCAGGAATGAACCGTTGATTTTACCGCCGCCCTCCAGCATCAATTTTTCTATTCCGAAGAGACTATATAATTTCTCCAAGGCAAGTTCAAGATCTACCTTCGCTTTTCCGGCAAACAGGTAAGAAAGGCCTATGTCTTTTAAATGCGCAAGGTAAGCATCTGGTACGGCTTCCGTCAGAATGGTAATAACATGGTCGTCACCGATGGTTGGTTCTTTCCAGCCTAACTTGGCGCTGCTGTCAATGGTAATGGCAAACCGCTTAGTGTTGTGTGTCGCAACGAAATCTTCACGGCTAACTTCGTGATGGCCCTTTTTCAGAATAGGTTTTGCAAAATCTGTAAAATCCTTTTCCATGGTGGTGCGGCCAACGATCCATGCAGTTATTCCAATTTTATCATGAATCACTTCGAATTTTTCGGCAAGTTTATTGACGGTCGGCGTATCTCCCCATTTTTCAGCAAGTATTTTTCCGTCAAGGGAAGTTACCATCAAGCAAATGACATAGGGACGCTTTGTTTTTTTATCTCTTTTCACAGGTATTTTTGTACTTAAATATGCTAATGACTAAAAAAATGAAAACAATCAATTGTAAGTAAGTTTCTTGCTCGTTAAAGAGAATATCAAACTTCTCTTAATGGCTTTGATCTGGAAGAAATATAAAGGCTGCTTAATAAGGGATAAATATCCCGCAAATAACATGACAATTAATTTAATGTCCACGTCAGCGCCCAATGATTCTTTTATAATTGCTTTTAAAATGAGCATTAAACCCCTTTCAATACCAGATTTTGAAATTTTTAAATGGCCAAGTAAAGGACTAAATAGATTAACCTTTGGTTTCAGTGCTTGTGTGTTGATAGTTATTAGGCATTGATTACCACATAAATCTAAATTGATATCTTCAAAAAAAGGGTATAATGTTTTCATGGCTTTTTGTTTGATAAAACAAAAATATTCTGAATGAAGGACTTAGGTTTATACAATTGTGGGCAAAGTTTGCACAATTTTCCTTAGGATTTGGAATCTGAAAATTGCTGATGCGGTAATCTTAAATGTGATTTTGAAATGGTTATTAATGCGCTGTTGGTATAGTATATTGTAGTAAACAGAAACGCCCCGGATGAAAATCCTGGGCGTTTATCAATTTAGCTGGTGTTTTTTATATTGTAATGGGCTCATCCCGATCTCCCGCTTGAAGAGCCTGGAAAAATAGGCCATATTTTCAAATCCTAACGCGTAAGCTATTTCGGTGATATTGCGATCCGAGCCTTTCAATAAGTTCTTTGCTTGTGAAATCAGGAAAATATGAATCAGTTCAATGGCGGTTTTTCCTGTTTCATGCTTCAACAAATCGCTGAGATACCTGGTCGACATATTTAATGTAGAGGCGATATATTTTACCGATGGTAAACCCTTTTCCAATAGTTCCGGCCCTACGTAATGTACATTCAGGATATCTTGAAAGCGTGTTACTGTTTTACCGATGGTTTCAAACCTGTTGATAAATTGCCGGTTATAAAAACGCTGGGAGTATTTCAAAATGGATTCAACATGACCCAGCATGATATCCCGGCTGTATTCATCCTGGTTATTGTAATATTCAATCTCAATTTTTTTAAACAAATCCCATATGGTTTCTATTTCCATCGGCGCAAGGTGCAAAGCTTCGTTGCTATCGTAATCAAAGTAGCTGTAGTTTTTAATGGCCTGGCGCAAAGGATGCCCGGCCAGCAGGTCTTCATGAAAGTAGATGACAAAACCGTCTTCTTCTAACTCCACATCCCGAATTTCAATTACTTGTCTCGGACTAGCGAAAGATAACGAGCCACAATCATGGTCATATTTAGTACGGCCATATTTATAGATCCCGGATTTCATTCTTTTGAAACTGATCATGTAAAAATCACTCGTAAACTCGCTGGCTGCAATGGAACATAACACATCCTTATCACATCTGATCAAACTGATCAGCGGGTTTTCAGGTCTTGGATATTTATTTAAGCGATGCAGCTCGCTTATGGTGCTAAAGTGTTTCATCTTTTTATTAAATTAATGATACCCGCACCTCACGGTACAGGTATCATTGTAAAGGCAAAACATTGAAAAACATTGGCCGTTGTTAATCGTGCCAAAGCAAAGCAATTAAGCTTCTAATGCTTTCAATAGGTTTTCGCCAACTATTTGTGCAGATTGTGGGTTTTGACCTGTAATAAGCAGACCGTCTACAATGGAGAATGTGCTCCAGTCGTCGGCTTTCTGGTAATCGGCACCCTTGCTTTTTAGCAGGTCTTCAGTTAAAAATGGTACTGCTGATGTCAAGCCAACGCCGTCCTCTTCACCATTGGTGAAACCGGCTACTTTTTTACCTTTAATTAGCGGTTCGCCGTTGGAAGCTTTGGCATTCGCCAACGCAACTGAACCATGGCATAAGGCCGAAACCGGTTTATTATCCTGATAGAATTCTTCAATCAGTTTGGCAACGATTGGTTCGTCAACAAGATCCCACATCGGGCCGTGGCCGCCAGGGAAGAAGATGGCGTCATAATCGCTTTCTGAAACGCTGTCAAGGGTTACCGTATTGTTTAGTGCCGCCTGTAAGGCTTCGTCAGCATCGAAGCGTTTAGTTGCATCTGTTGCGAACTGGTCTATTTGGCTGAATGGATCGATAGGGCCGAAACCTTTTGGTGAAGCAATGGTAATTTCATAACCTGCATCAGCTAAGGTGTAATAAGGTGCGGCGAATTCGCCTATCCATAAACCTGTCTTTTTACCTGTGGTACCTAATTGATCGTGTGATGTAACAACGAACAATACTTTTTTTGTTTTAGTGCTCATGATTTTTAATTATTTAATTTTTGTTTCTTTTGATTTGATATATCAAAGGTAGATCAGCGGCTTGCAAGAAATTTATACGATTGTATGCAATGTTTGCACGATTTGCCGTAATGCTTATTTACCTCGTAATTATTGTATTTCTCTTTAGTTTACTAGTTGCAAATTGTTCTTTTCCTGGCATTACGGAGGCTTTATAATCGCTTAGAGAAAACCGTTTTTTTGGTTTTGGAGCATCCTTGAAAATGAAATGTGTAAGGATATAATGGAGCGTTTGAATACAAAGCATCAGGAACACTAAACTTGAAACCCCGAGTAAAATAAACAACACGATATGTGCGCCAGGTAATGATGAATGGGAGGCAAATCTGAAAGCGGCAGCCGTAATCGCGGCAAGCGGAAAACTGGTTGCCCACCAGGTTATTGTAAATTGTACTTTTACTAATGTAAAGATCAGCTTACGCCCGAGCAGGAGCAATAAAAATATGCTGCTGTAAAAGAAGAAATCAGCTGTCAAATCTTGTTTGCCTGTGATCTGTTGGTAGTTTGCATACAAAAGTGCAAACGGACCCGATAGCAGCAACAGGGTTGGCTGCAATGTAGCTGCCAGTCCTTCCTGGAACATCAGCCTTTGGAATACCAAAATAAATACCAGGAAAGTAAGCAGTAAGCCGGTGATGAAGAAAAAGATACCAATTTCATGAACTACTGCTCCACCATATGACCAACCAGTCAATGGGATGTCAAGCAAACAAAAAATTGGAATTGTCCAGCCTGGCAGCGCGTTTAATACATTTTGTTGTTGGCTGATCCAACGTGTAAAGACTGCGTATGTAAATACGAAAGTCGATAATGAAGCAATTATCCACAACACGAAGGCGAACTGAACCGAATACTGGTGGATTAGCCCGGTGACTAACAACAGTGCGGTGAAAAAGATGGCGTATAAATTAACGCCTATTGGATCGTTAAAATCCTTTTTAACAAGCTCCGGGTATTTGACCCACTTCCATAAAAAAATAACGCAGAAAAAGATAAACAGTATAATTGCCGTAAGGCTTATTATATCTTTAATTGTATTTCCAAAATAGCTCCAGGCATAAGCCAGGCTACTCAAACTACTTACTACAGCGAAAAAAGTTAAGGGGAAAAATTGCAAAAAATTGGATTGTTTAGTTTCAATGGTTTCCATTTTATGTTTTTCATTTAATTGGTAAATATTGGTTTTTGCAAAAATGGCTATGTAGTAAAGTGCTGTTATACTGCATAGCCATTTTGATTTTTTGGATATTAAATCATAAGGTAGATAGTGGTAGATGGATTGTCGCGGTGGCAGAAATTAACGGCGTGAAGCGGCAAGTTTAGCGATCAGCGCATCAGCAAAAGCATGGTCAGAAAAAGGCTGTTGGCCGGTGATCAGTTCACGATCTACAACAACCTTCGGCTGCCAAGGGGTATTGTTTTCAACCTTTAAGCCTGCAGCAGCCAACGCTTCGTCATTATAATATGGAGCAGGGCCACCCAATTGAGGTGTTTCGATCATTTTTTCCTCAGGTTTAGAGAATACAGCTATTTTGTAGCCTGCATAAGGCAAACCGTGTGACAATTTTGCAAGGGCTGACCAATGACCTGCTACCAATTCCTGGTTATATTTTTCAGTTTCAGGAAGGGTTGAAAGCAACGCCATCGGGCCGTGGCAGATCAGAGCTGTAGGACGACCATTTTTGTGGAAATCGCGTAAGATCAATCCCAGATTCTTGTCTTTTACCAAATCAACCATTGGCGCGTGTCCGCCCGGTACAAAGATCGCTACGTAATCCTGGGTGTGGCCAACGATTGAGGAAAGCAAACGCGGGTGATGGATGCCCGCGAAGCTCTCGATAAAACGTAACGCTTTAAAGCGTTTGTTTGCGTCGCCACCGAAGAACTTGTCAACGTTTGAACTTGCATCCATTGAAGGGGTGTCACCGTTAGGGCTGGCGAAAACCGGTGTATAACCTGCGGTTACCAACGCCTGAAGCGGAACAGCAACTTCGTTTAGGTAATAACCTGTTGCGTATGGTTTACCATCGGCCAGATTTAAAATGTGGCCACCTGACATTACCACTAATACTTTTCCCTTGCTGGCCTGTGCCATCACAGGAGACACTTGGCTCATTAGCGCTATAACTGCGGCTGCTAATAAGAGTTTAGATTTTGTTTTCATGATTTGAAGATTTTATGATGTAAATGGATAGATGTGATTTTTAATTGAAAGCCGGCAAAACGGCCGGCTTTCAATTGATTTTAATTAATTGGCGGCTGATGTAGTTGTAATAGCTTTCAACAATTTTTCACCTACTAATTGCGCAGATTGCGGATTTTGACCGGTGATCAAAAGGCCATCCTGAACAGCAAACGGATTCCAATCAGCAGCTTTTTGGTAGTTACCACCTAATTGTTTCAACAAGTCTTCAGTCAGGAAAGGAACCACTTTGGTTAAGCCAACAGCTTCTTCTTCGCCATTTGTAAAGCCGGAAACAGTTTTGTCTTTTACAATCGCAACGCCATTTTTATCAACGGCATGTTTCAGGGCTACAGGGCCATGGCATACAAAAGCGATGATCTTGTTATCGTTATAGAACTTTTCAATCAGTTTTTCTGAAGTTTTGTCTTCAGCCAAATCCCACATCGGGCCGTGGCCGCCCGGATAGAATACAGCATCATAATCTTTTTCAGAAACACTGCTCAACTTAACAGTGTGGCTTAATCTTGCCTGTGTAGTAGCGTCTGTCTGATAACGTTTTGTAGCCTCAGTTGCAAAAGATTTGTTTAAGCTGAAGGTATCAATGGGCGCTGCACCCCCTTTTGGTGAAGCGATGGTAACTTGTACGCCCGCATCAGTTAATGTGTAATAAGGTGCGGCAAATTCGCCCAGCCATAAACCGGTTGAACGGTTGATGTTACCCATTCTGTCGTGTGAAGTCACTACGATCAGAACTTTTTTAGGCTTAATAACCTGTGCTTGAGCCTGGAATCCCAGTGCAATTACCAGCATGGTAGCCAGTGTGATAATTTTATTTTTCATTTTGATTTTTATTAATTGTTAGTGAATATTATTTTGTTTTTTTAGAGGATTCAATTAGTTTGATTAAACTTCTTCTTTAGGAAAGTCAGCACCAATGCTGGTTTCAGCCCATGCGTCGTAATCGGCTTTCAGTGCTGTCAGTTTAGCATTGGCACCTTTGTAAGAAGCTTCGCCAAGTAACAGCCTCAAAGGAGGATTTTCAGTTTCAGCTACTTTAATGATGGCTTTTGCAGCACGTTCAGGGTCGCCTGCTTGTTTGCCACTATAGCCGCGGATGTTATTTTTGTTGGCTTCAGCTGTTGATTTGTAATCTTCGATGGTATTTGGCGCTTCATTTGCTGAGCGGCCTGCCCAGTCGGTACGGAAACTGCTTGGCGCAATGGCGGTAACTTTGATACCCAGCGGTGCGACTTCTTTAGCTAAAGATTCAGTGTAACCGTCAACAGCGAATTTGGTAGCGCTGTAAAAACCAACGGCAGGATAGCTTACCAGGCTAAGGATCGAAGTCACATTCAGAATGTGGCCGCTGCGCTGAGCGCGAAGAATCGGCAATACTTCTTTAGTTAACCGTGCCAGTCCGAAGAAATTGATTTCGAACATGCGGCGCACTTCGTCTTCTTCACTTTCTTCCAGGGAGCCGAAGTAACCGATGCCTGCGTTGTTCACCAATACGTCGATACGGCCGAATTTGTCTGTGATTTCTTTTACGGAGGAAACGATTTCGTCTGTTTTAGTTACGTCCAGTTTTACTGCGATAGCAGTTTCTGGGTAGGCAGAAATGATGTCTGCCACGTCTGCAGTGTTACGTGCGCCTAAGGCTGCATGGTAACCTGATGCCAACACTTCAAGTGCTAACGCTTTTCCAATTCCGGATGAGGTTCCGGTTATAAACCATACTTTTTTCATTTTCTTATTTTTTAAATAATTTGATGAAACAAAGTTATCCCGGTCTGGCCGGGAGGATTTATACGATTGTAAGCAATGTTTGCACGATTTGCCGAAGCGGCCTACAAATGATAAAATTTAAGCCGAAGTCCTTAAAAAATTCCACTTGCTTAATAAAATTAGTTTGTCTTGAATCGGAAAGATTTGCTGTACGTATCTAATTTATTGCGGTCAGCATTTCAATAACTAATTGATTTGCCTGAGTTAGAAAGGGGGAAGTAAGGCCACCTGCTGAAGGTTAGCGAAGTAGGGTATGCCTCAATTAGAAGTGAGAGAAAAAGCCTAAATAATGGCTATAAAAATGGCGGTATAAATCGGTACGCATTAGCTAATTTTGAAAAATGCAATATTTAACTTAATTGAGCCAACTATGAATTTGTTAGGATCGGTTAATCGATTCTTCCTGTATCTGGTGTGAAATCATCAGTCTTGGTATTTTTTATAACAGAATCCAGAAAGTCCGCCTTGTAAATCAAAATTAATTTATCGCCATTTATATGAAAGCTATCCTTCATTTCAGGAGGTTCATAGGCAGTGGATGATTTATTGTCTTTGTTGTGCGGCTTTTCTTCCTTTTTTTCAGATGGATTGTTAATGGATGGTTCAATCGGTTTAATATCACTTTTAGGTTGATCATTCTGATTATTCTGATCCACCTTAGCTGCCTCTAATACGGCCTTACGGTATTCTTCATTTCTATGATAGGAAAACGCTTCTACAAGCTGGCCCATTATTCCGACGATCAGGATTCCCAGCCCGATACCCATTAAGTAATTCTTTTTTGCAAATAGCAACAGGCCTAATCCGCTGACTGCGACCAAACCCCAAAGCACCCTGACGCCGAACCAGGATTTATGTATTTTTTCTACCCGTGGGACTTCTTCTTTAAAAATACCGGCCTGTCATGCTCATATAACTTTAACTTTTATGCGAAACTACGCTTAGTATAAATTCCGCTTGCAGCACCGGCAATACCAAAAAAGGCCCCAATAATTAAGCGTATTGTTAATCCTTTTAGAATAGAAAGTGGCCCGGCGATTTTCAGCTAAAAAATGCACCTAAAAACAGCAGTAATACCGCAAGAGCGATACCTTTTAAGCCGTCATGACCTGATTTATTTTAATAATAGCTGATAATTTTTTTGCAAAAAGTCCATAAGATTTAATTTACGCAAAGATGTGTAACCAGAGTTTTTTTGAAAAGCTCAAGTTGCTTTTCCGAAAAGCTCGGTTGGAAAACTGGCTGTGGGTAAAAGCTGCTGTGAGGTGCATAAATCAGCGTCACCGTAAGGGGAGATTTTCACGGGCAATGGCTATTCCGATTCAACATTAGCGGCGATAGCATTTACCACATTTCTTAATATTGAGGAATTTGTCGCCGGATCGATGTCTTTAAAGTAGAGATTCAGCGTTGCAAGACCGTGGGCAATGGATAGAAAAGTCAAATATTCATGTCGAAAAGTATCATCATCAATTGAGCCGTCAATGGTTAAATTACTTAATTCTTTTCTAAAAATATTGCGAATATCCTTCAGAGCCGGAAATGTATGTTCAATATTTCCATCGTGGATACCTACGGTGTACATTAATTGATAAAGTTCACTTTCCTTTTTGGCAAACCTAACATGAGCCAGCATTAAAGTTTCCATCCTGACTTTTGGATCTGTCAGTTCGTTAAGCGATCGTTTTACACAATCTACCAAACTTGCAAATCCTTTTCGTGAAAGTTCGATAAGGATTGCCTCCTTATTAAAAAAATAAGAATAGATTACCGTGGCGCTGTACTCGATCTTATCAGCAATCTTACGGACACTTAAAGCTTCAAGTCCTTCATTTTTTATGATTTCCATTGCCGAATTAAGAATGCCGTTGTAAACCTTGTCTTTGTTTCGCTGAATCCTTTCCCTGGTTCCCATAATTAAATATAAGATTCGTAAAAATGTGCGGGGCTCGGCATCAGCCGTGCCCCGCACTTATTAGGATGATCAACCTTATTTGAAGGTTATTTATCCAAAGAGGCCATGTCCACCACGAAGCGGTAATGAACATCACCAGCAATGGTGCGCTCATAGGCTTCGTTGATCCGGTCGATGCTGATCAGCTCAACGTCAGAAGTGATGTTGTGCTCAGCACAGTAATCCAGCATTTCCTGGGTTTCCTTCAAACCGCCGATCAATGAACCCACCAGGCTACGGCGGCCACCGATCAACTGGAAAGCATGAATCTCTGATGGTGTTGGCGGGATGCCCAGCAATACCATTACGCCGTCAATTGCTAACAAAGCCAGGTATTCATTATAGTCGTGCGAGGCCGACACGGTATCAATGATATAATTGAAAGTATTAGCCAGTTTCGCCATGTTTTCTTTATCGTTGGTCAATTCGAAATGGTGGGCTCCCAGCGCCAATGCATCTTGTTCCTTACTTTTTGAACGGCTGAGAACGGTAACCTCAGCACCCATGGAAACGGCAAGCTTCACGGCGATATGGCCAAGGCCGCCAAGGCCCAATACCGCCAGTTTATCGCCGGCTTTTACGTTCCAGTGTTTCAGCGGCGAATAGGTTGTTATACCGGCACATAATAATGGTGCAACCTTTTCTAAAAGCAATTTGTCAGAAACGCTCAGCACAAACTTTTCAGTCACTACGATGTGGCTGGAATAGCCGCCATAAGTGATGGTTTTTTTGTCCTGCTCGTAAGCATTGTAGGTCATGGTATTACCGTTTTCGCAATACTGTTCGTTGTGTTCCAAACAGTTTTTGCAATGACCACACGAGTCTACAAAGCAGCCCACACCTACGGTATCGCCAACTTTATATTTGGTAACTCCAGAACCTACACGGGTTACTTTACCAACGATCTCATGACCCGGAACAACCGGATACATTGTGCCGCCCCATTCATTTCTGGCGATGTGGATATCGGTATGGCAAACACCGCAATACAGGATTTTGATTTCTACGTCTGTAGCGCCGGGTTCGCGGCGATCGATGGTTAATGGGCCTAAAGGCTTTTCTGCGCTTTTCGCTCCATAAGATTTTACTGCGTACATAATGTGTTTTCTTTGTATGTTTTAATGGATGAATGATAATTTGCTAAAACGCAACGGTGTTGCTCAATCTGCGAGATTTATTATGTTGAAGGATAATCTGAATCAATTCCTCGTTGACTTCATTTTGTTTGGTTGCTATAACGGAATCAACAGAGAAGGCCAGCAAAGCTTCGTCTACCGAAAGTGTTCCGTCTGCGGAGTCTTTTCTGCCGTTGAAGGCGAAAGTATCCGGGCTGCGCTGGCTCTGGCTGTTTAAGTTGATCCTGCCCACCTGGCCGGCAAGCGTATCAATCAACAGGCTAACTGCATCAGCATCGTTACTAAATACACTGACCTGCTGGCCATATGGAGAACTGGTTATGTATTCAATGGGCGTTTCCAAAGAATCGAAAGAAACCACCGGGATAACCGGACCGAACTGCTCCTCACGGTAAATCTTCATATTCTCATTTACGGGGTACAAAATGGCCGGTTTTACCAGCGAAAGGTACTGTTCACCGCCGCCCAGGTGACTATTGAGTAATGAAGCACCGTTTGCTATGGCATCATCAATACATTCACGCAGGTAGGCAGGCTTTTCAGGTTCAGCAAGTGGAGTGATGTTGACACCTTTTAACCATGGCATGCCTATGCTCAATTTTTCTACCTCCTCAACCAGGCGCTGGTTAAAGCGTTCAACAATTTGATCCTGCACAAACAGGATTTTTAAGGCTGTGCAGCGCTGCCCGTTAAATGACAAAGCACCTGTAATGGATTCTTTTACTGCCAGTTCAATGTCGGCATCATTTAAAATGATAGCAGCATTTTTTGCATCGAGGCCCAATATTGATTTCAAGCGGTTCGATTTCGGGTGCATTTTTTTTAAGCTGTCAGCTACCTTGCTTGAGCCGATAAGCGCAAGCACATCGATCTTACCAGAACCCATCAGCGTTGGAACAATATCCCTGCCTCGGCCATAAAGGGTGTTGACCACACCTTTCGGGAAAGCATCCCGGAAAGCTTCCAGTAATGGCTCGAACAATAAGGTACCATGTTTTGGTGGTTTGAAAAGAATAGTATTGCCCATGATCAGTGCCGGGATCAGGGTAGTGAAAGTTTCATTCAGCGGATAATTAAATGGACCCATAACCAGGGCCACGCCATGCGGCACTTTTTTGGTTTGACCGATAAAGTTTTGGTGCACCTGAAAGGCAGAACTGTCGTTGCTTAGTTTTTTAACCGCTTTGATCGTTTCATGGATATAGTCCACAGTCCTGTCAAATTCTTTTTCTGCATCCATAGTGCTTTTGCCAATTTCCCAAATAAGGAGTTTGACGATCTCGGCACGCTTGGCAACCATCTGGTAAGTGAAATTCTCCAGGTGTTTGATGCGCTGCTGAACGGGCATAGCGGGCCATGCTCCGCGACCTGCGTCAAATGCTTTAACTGCGGCTTCAAGCGCTGCTTCCGCTTCTTTGGTGCTGGCCAGCGGGTAGCTGCCTATGACGAACTGCGTCTCCTCGCCGTTCGGGCGGTTTTTAATGTGTATGGGTGAAAATACGATGTGTGTCGGACCATCCCATTCCAAAAGCTCGCCATTTATGAGGAGCCTTTTTTGGTGGACCGCCTGGTTGATTTTTACGGTGTCTGGTATTTCCTCAAGCGTGGGGAACAGATTTTTTAGTAATTGATTTGTGTCCATATTGTTTTTGATAGTTTGAGTCGATTAAACTTGGCATGGTACTATTATGACCAAATCACTTAGCTCATTGTCTTTATTAATTTTAAATAATCAATGATTCAAAGGTAGACCCTGTGGCGATCTGGAAATTTATACGATTGTATGCAATGTTTGCACGATTTGCCGGGAAGCAAATTATATTATAAACATGCGGGTCAGATGTTCTAATAGAACCGGTATTATTACGATAAAATTTTGATGTTTATGTAAAGAGGCTGTTCCGATAACTGTCAGAACAACCTCTTTACAATTGATGGTGTGAGATTTTTGATTTTTAAAAAAAACACATTATCGAAAGACAATCTTATGCTATGCGTGTAATATGTTACCGGCTGTAAATGCCCAATTTTCCCAAGCAGTTTCTTTAAAAACCACAAAAACGTCTTTTGGTGCAATAGCCAGTTCTTCAAGTCCGGAGATTAATGTCGATAAAATTTTTCTTTTGATTTTTACACTTCTGCCAACCGAAAATAAAATTTCTATAATGATAAACTTGTCGGATCGCTCTTCTTGCATCTCGGGATAGGATTTATTAAAAATTAAATTTTCTTCATCCATATCAAAAAAACGCTGAAATCGATCTGCAGCCGGTGTACCGGCTTCTATCAGCGCATTTTGAATGGCATCGCCAATTTTTATCTTTTCTTCTTTTGTTCTTCCTTTTAGGGCAGTTACTGTTACTAATGGCATTGTCTTAGATTTTAAAAGTTTATTGAATTATATTACAAGTACAGGGTAAAACATCCTGCTAAACAAAATTAGATCAATTAACTGCGGAAAATTTATCTGATTGTAAGTAATGTTTGCACAATTTACCGGCAATACCGAAATTAATAATAAATAACTGAGCCTTTGAGTAAAGCATATTGAGCCTTTCACAAAAACGCCATAAAAATATCCGACCGATCTTTGTGCCATCAATTTTGAGATATGCAAATTATAAAATGTAAGGCCGCTGTATTGGCAACAGTAATACTGATCGCGACCGGATGTTCTCGCAAAATTTCAATCACTTCCCGACAAGCTTCAACCATGAGCCCACAAGCCGTCGATACGTTGAAAAGCTTTAAGATCGTCCGGTTGCCAGTCATTAAGCCATCGGATAAAATGCTCATTAAAGCACGTCAACAGTTTTCCATTCATGAAGAAGGGGAATTAAAAACAATGATGGAGAGATTTAATCCTACCATATCGGATACAACAATCAACGGTGTCAAAGTAAAAATCATCACTCCGGCTAAGATTAATCCTGTTTATAAAGGTAAAATCGCTATTTATATTCATGGTGGTGGCTTTATACTCGGTTCTGCAACAGATCGTATGGGCATGCTGATGACGAATGAGATGGGCATCAAAACTTATTCAATTGAATACCATTTAGCCCCCGAAGCAAAATTTCCGGTAGCGTTGAATGAATGTGTCAGCGTATATAGCTATCTGATTCATCATTACAACCCAAACAACATTGTGGGTTTTAGCTGCTCGGCAGGATGCACACACATGCTGGCTATGCTGGTCAAAGCAAAAGCCGACGGCTTGCCAATGATTAACTCCATAGCTTTATTATCTCCGGCAACGGATATCAGCGGCGATGGAGATTCGCCAACAGCGAACGACGGAAGGGATTTGTTAGGTTATAAAAACATGGGAGATAAGTTGTTTGTAGCGCCATTCATCGGCACGGCCAGTGCATCCGACCCGCTGGTATCGCCCATCTACTCAAACTATGATAGCGATTTTCCACCAACCGTAATTCTAACGTCAACACGTGACCTTTTTCTGAGCAATAGCGTGCGCCTATACTGGAAATTAAAAAGGGTTAATGTAAATGATGAGTTGATAGTGGCAGAAGGCATGTGGCACGCTTTCCAAAGTTTCCCTGACGTACCAGAGGCAATAGAAAATAGAAAGGCAGCAGAAAAGTTTCTCAGCCAAAATTCAAGCAGGTAATATTAAACGCAGTTGGCAAAAAGATAATTTGACACCAGGATTAATTAACAATCCAAACACGAAATGAGCGTAGAAAAAAACATTGAAATCGTAAAGAGATTTACCGAAGATGTGATCAATCAACACAAATTTGAATTGATCAATGAATTTTGGGCAACCGACCTGAAATGGCATGGCGGTTTTATGGTGAAATCAACGGAATTGAAGATTACTGAAAGGTGCTGACCTCGGCAGTAAATGGTGCGTTTGCCAACATGAAATTAGACATCATTTATGCGATTGGGCAAGGTGATTTAGTATCTATGTTTTTCACAAATAGCGGACACAATTCCGGCACCTTTTTAGGCAATGAAACATCCAATAAGGATGCAAAATGGAATGGCATGAGTTTTTACAGGATCGAAAACGAAAAGATTGTAGAAGCATGGTTCTCTGAAGATCTCCTACAAATGTTTGTTCAATTAGGATTTTTCAAAATATAAAATATGAACAAGATAGTATTGATCACCGGCGCTTCTTCAGGTATCGGAAAAGAAACAGCTAAATTATTTGCTCAAAATGGCTATAGTGTTTATGCCGCCGCACGACGGTTAGAAAGAATGGATGATCTCCAATCTGCGGGCGCCAGGATAATCAAAATGGACGTGGCCGATGAACAATCGATAGTAAACGGCGTCGAACAGATTATTAAAAACGAGGGGAAAATTGACATTCTGGTCAACAATGCCGGATTTGGCCTTTACGGTGCGATTGAGGACGTTTCGATTGAGGACGCACGTTACCAGTTAGAAGTAAACCTGTTCGGCCTGGCCAGGCTCACTCAGCTGGTATTACCATATATGCGTGAGCAACAATTTGGCAAAATTGTCAATATTTCGTCTATAGGCGGAAAAATGGCATCGCCACTTGGCGGCTGGTACCACGCCAGTAAGTTTGCACTGGAAGGTTTTAGCGATAGCTTGCGGATGGAAGTGAAACCATTCGGCATCGATGTGGTTGTGATTGAACCGGGTGGCGTAAAAACCGAATGGGGAGCCATTGCTTTTAAAAACGCGGATAAAACGGCGGAACACACCGCCTATAAAAAACTCATCGATGCAGCTAAAAGGATCGGTAAAAAAACGGCTGAAAAAAATGCTGAGCCCATGGAGATCGCCATACTTATCAAAAATGCTGTCGAGACACCCAAACCTAAAGCTCGTTATGCGAAGGGTTATCTCGCAAAACCCATTCTTTTTATGAAAAGATGGTTGAGTGATAGTATCCTGGATAAAATGATTTTGAGCCAGCTGAAATAATTGGCCCTTGTAAATTCAAATTACTGGTTAAGCTTTCACTCTAAAGGTATAACTTTAAACTTCTTAACTTAATCATGAAAAAAAATGAACTAAAATATAATTTTCTCTATTCTTGCACAGATGAGAAAGAAAGAGGTTCAGAAAATTTAGTTTCTGAGCATGTAATCATGTTTGTTCTTGAGGGAAAAGTCCAGTTTCACTATAGTCAAGGTTTTATTGAGTTTGGAGAAGGGCAAATTGGCTTCCTGCATAAAAACCTTTTAGTAAGATCTTTTAAATATCCTGCTGAAAATGGCAGGCCATTCCAGTCATTTAATGTATTTCTCGACCAGAATAGCCTGAAAAAGTATAGTTCGGCTCATAACAAGATTGCCAAAGGCATTTATAATGGAGATCCAATTGTGGATATATCTGACGATATTTTTGTAAAAGGATATTTCAATTCGATTGTGCCCTATTTCAATACTGAAGTGCCTCTATCTGCACACCTGGCAGAACTTAAAACTATTGAAGCTATTGAATTACTTTTACGGCACGTTAAACTTGCCAATTTACTATTAGATTTCTCGGTTCCGTATAAAATTGACCTGGAGGCATTCATGAGTCAGAATTATGCATATAACTTAACGATATCTAAGTTTGCAATGCTAACAGGTCGAAGTTTGGCGACCTTTAAAAGAGATTTTAAAAAGATTTTTCAAATTACACCTGAGAGATGGCTAATGCAAAAAAGATTGGAGCGGGCCCACTTCCTGATCGCACAACAAAAGCAAACCCCCACAGCAGTTTATCAGGACGTAGGATTTGAAAATCTTTCCCATTTTTCGACCGCATTCAAAAAAAAGTTTGGCTATAATGCTTCTACACTTGTGAACGCGTAATGCTGTTTAATTTCTCTTACCAATTTCAGTAACATGTTCAAGAATTAAGTTTTCTTGAGAAAATTTCGAACACCTTAAATTAGGAGTTTATATACACATAATTACCTAAAAATTAGATTGTTAATAAAATAAAAAAAGGAGATGAACAAACTTGTTCATCTCCTTTAGTGGAGCCGGAGGGAACGCTGAAAATAGCGTTCTACGCTCTCATTCGATATCTATTGGTCGGTATATAACCCTGCTCACCGGGTGCTCACCAAATGGCCACTAATCGACCCTTAAATTATGCTACTTAGTGTATTGAGATAAAGTTAAAAACAACATGCGACAATTACAAATTAAATGGTAATTAAAGCTCATTCAATGCAAATAAATACATGAAATTTGCACTAGTATAGGCAGCATATCTTTGATATTCGTCATTCTTGGCAGTATCTGCAAAGTCGCTAATCGATTTAATTGATAGTGGGATAGGCTTTGGATTTGCGCAGTTATTAGCAGCATAAAAGACACCATACGTTTCCATCTCCAATCCGAGTAGCTTTCGGTCATGTGATTTCAACTGTTTGATTATCGCAGAGTTCTCTATAACACCAGCAACAGAAGCAGTCGGACCGATATGCAATTCCAATACTGCCTTCTGTCGTGGTAGGAAATTTTCACGAATTCCATTAAATATTGTGGTGTTTTCCTGATAAGCTCGTATCATTTCTTTTAAATCAGTATTTAAGGTTAAGTGTCTCGCGCCTGCCTGAAAAACATTTTGACCATTTTCGTTTTCGGTCACTTTTCCTGCGCCACCATCCCAGCATTCGTCCGCCACAATAATATCACCGAAACCGAACTCACCCGTTTCTTTATCTTTTGTGGAAGCCATTATACCGGTCATAATAATATATTTAGGCCTAAAGTTCTGAATTAATTTCATGGAAAGCACAGCAGCTGCATTCATACCCATTTGCGGACAAGCGGCGGCAACAACACGCAATGACTTTTTATCGCTCAGAAACGTCGTTTCGATGTAGTTCGTTTTATCATGATCAAGGCTTTCTACCTTTTTCCAAGTAACGGGTAATTGTTTGATTGCTTCAAGTTCTTTGTCGAGCGCGGTGATCAACGCAATATCATAGTCGTATTCTAAACTTCCAGGATTTTTTTTCGATATCTCTTCCAAATGCCGCCAAATGAAGTTTTTCAATTGATCTTTCCAGTTGAACGACTCTTCCTGATAATCTATTAGGTGATTTTTATGTTTGTGAAATTTTTCTTCATATTGGGGTTTGAGCTCCTTGACTGCGGTCAAGCCAATTACGTGAGATGGTTCGTTGATGAGTGGATTATCGTATATATCGTCCAGAAATCCAATTCCATTTTCAGCCTTTGGCAATTTGTCTTCTTCGTCTTCAGGTAGCACAAGATCAAGGATAACGACATCATAAGTGTTGTCATACATCATCTCTTTAGCGTCTTTTATATTGCGCGTTACGGTCAATCGGCAAGAGCTTTGTTTAGTATTCTCTTGTATTACTTGTATAACCTTATCGGACTTTTTGGGATTGTCCTCAACAATTAAAATTTCAATCATTTAATGTAAAATTTGCGGTAATGAGCGTCTTTATATCTTCTTTCCATTTGCCGTCAGTTGCATTAAAGAAGACACAGCCTAAGTAATTATCGGGGAAGTCTGCATACAGTCGACTATTTAGATCTTCCAAATTATAGTTGTCATGGCCAAAATTTGCGTACATAGTCACGACAATCACTTTGTTTTGGATGTCCTTAAAATACATATGATCAAGTATATGCAATCCCACCTCATTGATAGGGTCACCACCGGATTCATCTTTCGAGGTGTCATAGTTCTGCATGCTCATGTCGAGCAAGATGAGGTCATAATTATGATGATTCTCAACAATTTCTTCTAAGCCGCTTTGATAAGATTTTCTTACGGTTAACATGACATTTGGGATGAGTGACGACAGGTAATTGCTCAGTTCTTCGATCTTAACTTCAAGGTCTTCAACTATTAGAATTTTCATGTTACAATAAGATCTTTAATGTTTATATAACAGTCAACAACATACTTACCATCGTTACTATCCAGAAATTCTAAACGATTATCGTCATAATGGCCGCCTAAATAGGACTTAAGTATCCTTTTAACTTTTGGAAAACCTGATTTTCCCTCCGTTTGTGACCGCCCTTCATCCACTTTGGCATAATGCATGATCGCACGTTCTTTTCCTGTTTCACTGATTTCGTTACTGATGGATATTTTCAGTATAGGCCATTGTTCGGTGATAGTCAGTTCCGCCGGTATCAACCCATCCACTGCATCATTGTGTTCTAATATATTGACAAAAAAAACACGGATTAGGTCAATGAAATAGGGATAAAATTCACCTTTGAACAATCGATCGCAATCGTTATAACGAGTTAGTGAAATCTCTTTTTTAGCGTAGCCTCGGTTAGTATGACGTAAGCTCATTTCTATGATTTTGTCTATTACAAAATCTCGTGTTACGCTACCGCTACGGTTGAACCAAGTGGCTACTTTATTCAGATAGTTTTGAACTATGGCTTTGATATCATTGATTTTAGTTAACAATTCATGAATATAATTTTCGTTGATTAATTCCCTCACAGAGGTCTCAAATTCGGAAATAACAATTTCGAATTTTTCGCTGTACTCACCGGTGATCTTTTGACGAATATCTACCAAATTCGCATCCGTCCTGACATATAGGAACGCAAAGCATTTATCGACGAACTGATCGAATGGTAATTTTTGAGGAATTGATGTATAAATCACGGCAAGTTCAATATCTGGATATTCATAATCAAACCACCCTTCAGGATTTTTCTTTTCAATTTTAATCTGAAGATATTTTTTCAAAGCGTCCTCTTCGATCAAGTCGTCTATTTTTTTAGAAAAAACAGTTTGTAGTAAAAGGATACTATTCACAATATTAGACGGTAAGTGGCTTAGCCTTGTTTTCCAGTATTCGCTATGTTTATAAATGCCTGTGTTTGCATCTCGTTCTGTTATCAACTCTAATTTTTCAAATTTTGGACGTATTTCACTTTTAAATACACCATGACGGATGCGTCCGCTAAGAAATTCCATTAGACCATACTGACTAAAGAGGAATTTATCTCGCAGTTCTAAGAACATCTGCTTGAATTGGTCGTACATCGGATCCTCCGAGAATACTGCCCTATCCAAGGAGCGTTTTTTGTCCGCATCGACATCAAAGACGGCAGTATTTATAAGTACCTTGATGCGCGGGTATTGCTTAATAAGATTGCCGTATTTCCGATAACGGTTGAAATCCGCCTCAAGTTCCTTCAGTAGATTTTCTTTAATCATTTTGTCATTAATAAAAATCTTACTTTCATCGTATTCTTGAAGCCCTTCTTGTATCAGCAATTCGCGTTCAATATCATCAATCTCGTCGATATACGCATCGGCATCGGCCATCTCGTTATTTAAAAGGTAAATACAAACATTTAGACGCTCGTTCAACTTGTTTTTCGTTCCCTTTATTTTAACCATATGCGTGAATAAGGACATCGTACAAACATTTTGCAGAAAATAATAAACCTTAATCATATCGGTTTCTTTTATACTACCTGCCGTCAATTTTTCAGTGTATTGGGTAGGTGTGATGACGCCGCATTTTTTAAAATATAGTTCAACCGCGTTGCTAAGAACCGTCTTCTTAGAGTTGGCTATGGAGAAGAACAAAGGTAAGTTGATTGACTTTTCGACGAAACGCATTTTGGACTTGCGAAGCTCTTCTTCTAAAACTTCTGTCCGCAATCGAATAATGCAGTAAGGATTGGTGAAAAATGCATCAACATAGATTATTAACGCATCTTCAAATCTGTGCACTTTTAAGTAGCAGAAAAAAAGATGTTCAACTGTTACTTTAAAAATATGCGACAATTCTGAATAATCGCTTCTCAGGATCGTCCAAACTGTTATTGCATCTTCAAATCGTTCTTGGCTTTCATAAACCAGGGCTTCATAAATCAATCTTCTATATTTTGGTATAGGTAAGGCCTTGAGTTGGTCAAGGTCTTTTTCTACGACAGCTTTTAGAAATGTGATCGTCAAGATATTTTGATTGCCTAAAAGAGATTTATAATGTTCAAAATATTTTATTGAAAAGGTCTCCTCTTCATTGTAACGTCCCATCGAAGGTAAGAACAGCGGTGCGCATAGCATACTTTGTTTGAGATATTGACCATTATTATCCGTTTCCCTGTATAAAAAGTTCATAATCTGGTCACTAATACAGAAGGATGATAGCTGTAAAGCGATTTTATTCAATGCGCGAACATATAGCTCGGGATCGTCATCGTTTTTAATCAGTCCATAAACGTTTTTTAATATTTCATTGATAAAAGTCTCATTGCCGGGTAGAGGTGAAAAAAGCTTTCCTGAATTGATAAGAGCTTTACAATAGATTTCATATAGGTCAAATGTTTGCCAATGGTCCTTAAGGAAGCTCTGGCATTCTTTGATAACCTGATTGTAGTTTCCAGCAGTATATTCGTCTGTAATACGATAAGCCCATATTTCATCAGCTGATAAGGCTTCTGGGAAAAGGCTAATGAGAGCGGAATGCAGTTTGATTAGTTCCGGATCTCTCAGTTTCTTAAATAAATAGTATACACGACCTGATAGTTCCCGATTTTCAATTTCCGAAAGATTTTGGCTTGTAATGTGTTGGCGTAAGCAAATTAATATTGATAAGTACCTGTCTATCAATGCTGCTTTTTGTTCAAAAGCGAGGATCGTTGGAAGGTAATTATAATTAGCCAAGCCATAAATATTGGCTTTAAAAAAATAATATTCGGTGTTTTTTGCACCAAATGTACTTGTGGATCTGTTTACTAAATTTTTGAATTCAGCATTGTAGCGATTGGTCGATCGTTCTCTTTCAACCTTTTTACTCATAAAGTCCGCTATACTTGAAATGTAATGTCCGCCCTTTTTCTCAGTAATCTCACTCAAATAAAGTTTGTTCTCAGCCATTCCTTTCTCGATCTCCTTCAGGAGTAACCGAACCTCTATAAGCCACAGAGATTGGCCGTAGTGATGCTCGATCTCATTAAGGATGGTTCCTGCATCACGGTAATAAGCTTTCATGAAAGCAGTTTCGAAATTTGCTTTCAACGATATGAAATCCCTAAATTTATAATGATGTTTTCTGATAGATAAAAGCACCCAGTTCATTTCTTTAATTAAATCATCGGATGCGAATGTGAAATGTCCTTCACCAAGCTCGCCAAGATCTTTGGGAAAAGGAATACCATAAACCATGTTTTGAAGCCTTTCAGGTAATCTATCAACCACATAACATTTTTCAGGATAACTAAAGTCTAATTTCAGACGGGAAAGTGAATTAACGTGATTAACTGATCCATTAGGAGTACGGAAGAAATTGATAAGGGCGGCTTGTTCAAAAGAGATATTTGACATGAATAGGTTTAGGAATTGGTACTTAAAAAATCTTTTTCAAGATACAATAATATTAAAGAATATCTATGCTGACGATGTATATTTTCAACATATCAACTTGATGTGCTCAAGAATATCTTTTGGTAATAGAAGGATTTGTCAGTAAAACCTGTATTAAAAACTAACGTTAAAGTGGAAAAACATTTACTATGGTAACACTAAGTCTCTACTTTAAATTCCGAGATCTCTTCGATTTTTCGCCTCAACGCTTCGAGATAGGCAATGCCATTATTCAAAACAAGGGGTTAGCTGATAATTTCTTTTTGAAGAAACTTTACGACTTAGAGGATGAAGAATACGGTCCCTATTACTACTTCCATTTTGTTTACTTTTCAATAAACCATCCTGATCAGGAAGAACGGTATTTTAATCATGTTACGGATATTGTTATTAATCGAATCGATCACTATAAAAAAAAAGATCCGTTTTCATCCAGCTATCCCAATCACATGGCAAGTGCCAAAAAGCTGGAAACATTCCTGAGCTTTCTGAAAACTGTTGACCGCTGGCATAAGCTGGAACCGATTGAATCAGTAATAGCCGAGAAAGACCGGGAGATAGATAGGTTAAACGCCAAGATCGAAATGCTGGAAGCACAATTGAAAGAAGCAACCAAATATGATGCCAGTGAAAAGATCGTATTAAGCAAGGGCGGGATTGCCGCGTTCATGGATTTGGTACACCAAATACAAGATTTAAAATTACCTAATGATAATAAACTGGCTCGATCACAAGGCCAAAGCCCATGGTACAAAATGATCGCCAAGTATTTTAAACATGGTGATAAAGAGATTTCTATCGACACCGCTCATAATTACTTCCCGGCTAATAAAGATGACAAACCAGCCAAGTATATCAATATCGACGAAGAAGACAAGCTTTTCAAAATAGTCCCCAAAGACAAGCAATAGCGTTTTCCCTTCAAATCTGACCAAACGCTACCATTGGTCATTCATTTCGCCCTTTTGCCCCCGACTTTTGAACCATTGCGTTCAAGGGAATCCAAATGATCGTTCCCGCGAACCGATTTAATTATTAATCCAAAACACGGAGGGCAGAATGAATTTAGAGATCATCACCAAAGAAGATTTAAGAGAGTTTGAAAGCAGGCTTTTAATAGAGATCAAAAAGCTTGTACAACTCGACGGGCAGGGGGCGTCCAAGAAATGGCTGAAAAGTAATGAAGTCAGAAAGCTGCTGAAGATATCACCCGGTACCTTACAAAACCTGCGCATCAATGGTACGCTCAGCTTTACTCGCATCGGTAGTATTATTTACTATAAGCTGGAAGACATCAACAAGCTGCTGGAAGGAGGCATCAAATGAAGACAGCCATTTCAACACCGATGCTTGCCGGTTACGCGAAACTGCTGCGCCACATGAGTAAGGACGAGCGGCTAAGTGCAATGCATGTCAGCCTGTTCACAGGGTTTTTCGTCCACTGGCAGCGAAGCGGCTTTACCAGTCCTTTTTCCATTACGCGTAAGACACTAATGTCCTACAGCAAGATTGCATCGATAGCGACGTACCACAAGTGTATCAGAGAACTGGATACTTATGGTTACATCCGTTACCAACCGTCTTATCATCCCAAGCTCGGCAGCCAGGTTTACTGGCCCGCCGACTGGCAAATCTTAAAATCATGACGAAAGGGTATATCTCCATATCGGCCGATCTATGGATCAGCCTATCGGAATATCTCATGTCGTTCCGCGAAAGCGGGGGGAGCGAGCGGAAGTCGGGCGCACCCGACTTTTTCCGCTCGCCCTGCGGGGCTAAGGCGGTTTTTCGTATACCGTTGGTATACTTTGCCCCCCGCTTTATGCTGTTAAAAAAGAAATCAGTATACCCGGCGGTATACCAGACGATGAAAATGTGTGAATGATGGCGACAAATGAAAATAACAAAACGATAAGGTTTTCAGAGAAAACGGATACCAAGCTGCAAGCTGTCGCTAATAAATGCGGCTTGTCAAAGCTAGATTTATTTACCTACATGGTTGATTATTTCTATAAGACCAAGAAAGATCCAAGAGATCTAAACGATGACCTGCTGAAGAATGCAATCAATCGTAAGACCGATAATATCGTGGCATTTATCAAAACGCAGGAACAAGACTTATTGATACCCATCAAGAAAGACGGTGAAAGGTTGGGCGCATCGCAACGGCAGATCGTTGAATATTTCAACAAACAGATCATTGCTCATAACAAACAGCAAAAGGAATCTTACGATAGTCAGGTGATAGCTATTGGTAAAGTTGTTGATTACCTGAGTAAGCTGGATACCGCGCAGCATGATAAGAACAAATTAAAAAAACGTTTCAGCGGTATTATGGAACATTACATGACAGAGCGCGAAAAGATGACCATGCTTAGCAAGCAGGCAGATAAAGATGAGCTAATGCGCTTTACCAGGGAACAGGTAAATAATCTATAAATGATTTCACGTACAAAGCATCTACAGTTTAAGGAATATCTATTATGCATATCAACATCACGAAGAGCGAGACCGGCAACAACAAAGGCAGCAGCAGCCAGTTGGTTGCCTATCTGGAAAAGGAAAACCGGCTAGCTGAAAAGATGGATCAATACCATCAGCCGGAATATTGGTTTAGCCACGATCGGAATAACATTCAGCCTTATGAGGTCCGACAAGGCATCGACAACAATGTGGCGAAGCTTTCAAAAGATGATGCCAAATTCTTCTTGATCAATATTAGTCCGAGCGAAAAAGAATTGCTGTATCTGAAGGAACGATATGGCGAACAAGATGCAAAAGCTTACCTGAAAGACTATGCCAATTTAGTTATGGATGCTTATGCCAAAAACTTCAAACGTAACGGTATCGATGACAATAAAGATCTGGTTTATTACGGCAAGCTGGAGCAGAACCGTTACTATTCTTATAAAGACCTGGATGTACGCAAAGGCAGAGCAGTAAAAGGCGATATTAAACCTGGTGAACAGATGCATGTTCAGATCATTGTTAGCCGTAAAGATGCAAGTAACAGCATTAAGCTCAGCCCGCTCAATAACTCGAAAGGGAAGAATGCTACCCACAGCCAGAAGGTCGGACAATTTGACCGGGTTGCGTTTAAGCAATTATCCGAAGCTTTGTTTGATCGGATGTTTGATTATGACCGGGAGGTCAAGGAATCGTTTAAGTATGCCAACACGCTTAAGCACGGCACTTATGAACAGAAGGAGGAAGTAAAAGAACTATACCGCATTGATCAGGCTAACAAAGTTTTCACTGAGCAAGGGCACAGTCATGGTGCTGGCCTAGTAGATACTTTGTTAAAAGGCGGTCAATATATAGGCGGCGCACCTGCGCAGGACGACAGCCAGCGCCGAAGAAGAAAAAGAGGTCGTGGTTATGGCACTGATAACGATCAGAGCCAGAGATATTCTATGTGATGATATGAGACAAATACCACGCGGTTGCGTCAGGTTGCTGCATTGCACCATGCGCTTCGCGCCGGGTTCCATTCCGCAGCCAGCCTCGCCGCCCACGCAGGCAAGTATTCGTTCCTCATACATGCCTGCTTCTCCAATGCACAAAAAGCACGGTCACCGCACCGCCGTCACAAAGATACCTTGCGCAGGGAAATCGTCAAGGGTACATAAACAACGGCTATCGCCGTTGCCCTTGACAATTTCCCTGCTTCCGGCTCCGGTTGTTTAAGCGGTGCAATGACCTCGTGTGTGCAGCAACGGGAATTCACAAGGTAAAAAGTGCAATCCAAAATTTTTATTGTCTATTAAAATAATACCTTTAAATTCGATATATTTTCACATAATGACCATTTCCTTTATCACCCTAATTCAAAGTTTAAATAAGGCGTATCGTCTAATCAAGCCACGTCGTGAAGATCTGAACGAATTCAAAAGCAATTTCTTAAAGTTATTAAGCCGAATAGACGAAAAAGAGAGCGAGGAAAATGTTAAGGGGCATTTAGCTGATTTCCTAAAATCTACTTATTATAAAGATAGCCATTTAATTGCCACTAAGGAGCGGGCAGATTTGGTAATCCATTTGGATAAGGATGCTAAATCACCGGTTGGGGTACTATTTGAAGTTAAAAAGCCTAGCAATAAGGCGGATATGATCACTAAGGATAACTTGAATGCAAAAGCAATGCATGAACTTATCCTGTATTTCTTAAGGGAACGTTCTAACAATAAAAATATATCACTTACCCACTTAGTCATAACTAATATTTATGAGTGGTTTGTATTTGACGCTTCTTTATTCGAAAAAGCATTTGCGCAAAATAGTCAGTTACAGAAAGCATACAAGGAGTGGGAGTCTGGCCAAAAGGTAAGTTCTAAGACCGACTTATTTTACAAGGAAATTGTAAAGCCTTTTTTGCATGAGCTTGATAAGGAATTTTCGTTTACTCATGTTGATATCAGAGAGTATAACAAATACTTAAAAAGTGACCGTGAAAAAGATGATAACAAACTTATACCTCTTTATAAGTTCTTCACCCCCGTTAACCTATTAAAACTGCCGTTTATCAATGATAGCAATTCGCTTGATACAGGTTTTTTCAAAGAACTACTTCATATAATTGGTCTTGAGGAAACGAAAGAAAGCGGTAGAAAAGTTATACAGCGTTTGCCCGAAGCTAAACGTCATCCCGGATCATTGCTTGAGAATGCAATAAATATTTTAGAAGTAGAGGGTACCGTAAGAAAAGTTTCAAACAAATTTCTAAGCGGAAAGAACTTCGAAGAGCAGTTATTTAATTTAGCACTAGAGCTTTGCATTACCTGGGTAAATAGAATACTGTTTCTTAAACTACTTGAAGCACAGTTGTTGAAATACCATAACGGTAATTCAAAATTTCGTTTCCTTAATGTTCACACAATCAGAGACTATGATGAACTGTATAAATTGTTTTTTCAGGTACTCGCTCGACAAAGCAACGAACGAACAGCTCTCATTCAACAGAAGTATAGTCATATTCCATATTTAAATAGCTCCCTATTCGAAATATCTGCCTTAGAGGATGTTTCTATTAAGATTAATGGACTAGATGACAACCTGGATATTGACTTGTATTCCTTTTCTATATTAAATAAAAAGAAGCAGAAAGGTGTAAAGGATGTGAAATCAATGAACACACTTCATTACTTCTTTGCATTTCTTGATGCGTATGATTTCTCTTCCGTTGGAAAGGAAGAGGTACAAGAGGAAAATAAAACCATTATAAATGCTGCTGTCTTAGGGTTAGTTTTTGAAAAAATCAATGGTTACAGAGACGGATCTATATATACACCGGGAGCAATTACCATGTTCATGTGCCACGAAACCATACGAAAAGCCGTAGTTCAAAAGTTTAATGAAATCTATGGATGGCAATGTGAGACGTTGGAAGATGTTAAAAACTATATTTCAGATAAAAGAAACAGGAAAGATATTTTAGAATTTAATAAAGTAATCGAGTCAGTTCGTATAGCGGATCCAGCAGTTGGTTCGGGCCACTTTCTTGTTTCTAGTTTAAATGAACTTATTTCTATTAAAGCGGAACTTGGGATTTTAGCAGACAGTCAAGGCAATCGTTTGAGTGATATTGATGTTAGTATTGCAAACGATGAGCTAGTCATTACTTATCATAGGACGCAGACTTTTTTTGACTATACTGTCAATAGCACAACATCTGGCGGCTTTCAAATATCTCCTGAAATTCAAAAAGTTCAAGAAACCTTATTTAATGAAAAGAGAAAAATCATTGAAGGCAGTTTATTCGGAGTAGACATCAACCCTAATTCCGTTAAAATATGTCAACTAAGACTATGGATTGAATTGCTTAAGCATGCTTATTATAGATCTGATGAGAATTACACACAGCTTGAAACATTGCCTAACATCGATATTAATATAAAACATGGTAATTCTTTGCTGAATAAGTATTCATTAACGGAAGATCTTTCCGAGGTCTTTAAAAAGCAAAAATTTGGAGTTAAAGATTATCGTTTAGCTGTGGAATCTTATAAAAATGCGCCTAATAAGGAAGCTAAAGCGGAATTACAAAACTTCATTAGGAGTATTAAAGAGCAATTTCACGAAACAGTAAGTCGTCGAGACCCAAGACGTAAACGCCTATCTGAAGTAAGAGGACAGCTAGCACTTGCTCAAAATAATTTTGATCTTTTTGGAAAGAAGCGAACTGAAAATGAGATGGAAGCTGAGGTAAAAAAGTTAACTCAAAATATCGAGAAAATTGAGTATGATATCTCCGAAATCGAAAATAACGCAATTTACCGCAATGCATTTGAGTGGCGCTTTGAGTTTCCCGAAGTCTTAAATGAGAAAGGTGACTTTGATGGCTTTGAAGTGATTATTGGAAATCCACCTTATATACAGTTGCAAAAGATGGGAGCCGATGCAGATGCCCTTGAAAAGGGTAAATACAACACCTTTGTACGAACTGGTGATATATATTGTTTATTTTATGAACAAGCAGTAAAACTATTAAAGCCAAATTATTTTTTTGGTTTTATTACCTCTAATAAATGGATGCGGGCAAATTATGGTACCGCAACACGAAAATTTTTCCTAGAAGAGACAAATCCATTATTGCTAGTAGATTTTAGTGGTCGTCAAGTATTTGACTCTGCGACGGTCGATACGAACATTTTAATCTCACAAAAATGTACCTATAATAAATCAACTCTAACTTGCCTTTTCAACAAGGATTTAGGGGGGTTAGAAAAAATGAGCGATTTTGTTAGAAAAATAATATCTACAAATGAGTTTAGTTCAGCGGATGCTTGGGTTATTTTAAATCCAATTGAGCAAGGAATAAAAGATAAAATTGAGCGAGTGGGGGCACCACTTAAGACCTGGGAAGTTGATATATACCGTGGTGTGCTCACTGGCTATAATGAAGCCTTTATAATAAACGGTACAAAAAAAGACGAGTTGGTATCTGAAGATCCAAAATCCGCCGAAATAATACGACCGATT
>CAXSZR010000005.1:97361-239820 GCA_964242385.1 uncultured Mucilaginibacter sp. | reverse complement strand
GTAAACTGCGAGCCGAAATCAAGAATGAGGATTTTTTCTTGCATGGGCAAAGATAGGATTTTTTGCAGGATTAGAGAATAGAATGAGAGATGAGAAAAAGGTTGTTAAATTTTAAATTGTTATGTAAACACTTTACCTGTTTTTCATATTAGGTATCAATATACCAATGAAAAAATTAGCTACTTTTTTAATGTTTAATGGCGAAGCCGCAGAAGCCATGGGCTTTTATACTTCAATTGTTCCTAACTCAAAAATAGGGAATGTCACTTTATATAAAATGGGCGAAGGTGGCAAAGCCGGTACGGTTATGCAGGCAAGCTTTACCCTTTACGGGCAACCTTTTATTTGCATAGATAGTTCCATGAAGCATCAGTTCACTTTTACGCCTTCAATTTCACTATACATCGAGTGCGAATCTGCAGCGGAGATGGAGAGGATCTATAAGGGCCTTTCTGAAAATGGTAACATTTTAATGCCGATGGACGAATACCCTTTCAGTAAAAAATATGCATGGTTTTCAGATAAATTTGGTGTATCATGGCAGCTTAATTTTAACGGATAATTTTACCGCTTTATATATTCCATGCTTATTGATACCCGCCTTGCCGCCCTTGACGATATTGCTAATTTAAACCGCCTGATAGATTCATCGGTTAGAGGTTTAAGTACCACTTTTTACACACCCGGACAGATAGAAAGCGCTTTAAAGTATGTTTTTGGTGTAGACACACAGCTGGTGATAGATGGCACCTATTATATCGCTTATTTTGATGGCGAGATGGCCGGTTGTGGAGGATGGAGCAAAAGAAATACGCTTTACGGAGGCGATCAGCATAAAACTTATGAAGACCCGTTACTTGACCCTGAAAAGGATGCGGCACGGATAAGAGCCTTTTTTGTGCATCCAAATTTTGCAAGAAGGGGAGTAGGTAAACATATCATCAACGTTTGCGAAACCCAGGCAAGGGCAAATGGCTTTACACGTTTTGAGCTTGGCGCTACTTTACCCGGAGTGCCGCTTTACACCGCCATGGGTTATGAACCGGCCGAACACGCTGATGCCCATTTACCCGACGGGCAAATTCTGGAAATAGTTAAAATGAGAAAGGGATTTTAGCAAAGCGCTTTTCAGGTAAGCGTTTAATTAATTTCTTGGCAATTTGCTGAAAAGGCCGTTCTATAAATTTCAGTGATAAATATGCCAGGCTGCCGGCAACAATCAGTGATAAGAAAAAGATAGAGATAAAACTAAATAATCCTGCTGTGGGTAATAGAGAACATAGGGTGATGAGCAGCGGCAAATGCAGAAGATAAAAGCTGTAGGATATTTCGCCAAAAAAGATGAATGTCTTCCGGTTAAGAAAAAGATCTGTCTGTTTTCTGTAAAGTGCTACTATGATAATTATACAACAGCTTAGAGCGTTCAGATAATCGCGCCAGAAAAATTGAAACGGGTGGTGCCTGTCATGGTAATCATAAGGCAGTTCGCCACCAATATTATAGGCCACAATGCATAGTAAAATGATTATAAATAATGGCGGCCGGCTTAGTTTGTTTACCAAGTTTTCAAAATAATGCCTGTATTTAGCTAACAAAATTCCCAGATAAAATATACCTAAAAAGCCTACCACCCGGTTATAGATCAGCACCAGGGTGATTACAAAGAACAGTATATTTAAAGATGTATTGCTCTTAGCAACCAGCATGATAAAAAATGGCAATAACAACGACATCTGCATTTCTACCACCAGCGACCAGATAACCGGGTCAATGAAGTCGGCGTTAAAGTGCGGGCCTATGATTAAGGCTGTTTTAATTATTTCGTTAATATGATGGCTGTCCCAATGCCAGCCCCAGAAGCTGTTTAACCAGGGCGAAAAGTCTTGTATGCCTGCAGGCTGATAGATAAAAGACTTTAGTATTACAGCAATGATAATAGCAAACCAATATGCCGGGTAAATCCTAAAAATTCTTTTAATATAAAATTCACCTAATCGCAACGGTTTGTCGCTGTTTATAAAAGGCAGGCTTAGCACAAACCCGCTTAATACAAAAAAGAAAATTACCGCAGCACGTCCGTTTATCAGTACACCTAAGGGGCTTTGTCTTAACAGATCTATCCGGTTTCCGCTATAATTAAAAATGAGCACGTAATGTGAAAGAAATACGCATAGAGCAGCTAAACCGCGCAAACTATCTAATTGGCGGTATCTGTTATGCGTTTGCAGGTTTCCGATGGGCATATTAATTGGATGAAGATAATAAAGTTATCTGCCAAATGAATTAATTTACCCGCCTGTAGAGCAAGAAACGGGTTTTAAAGCTATCGCCGCATAAATACCTTTGTTTATATTTAAAAACAATGGAAACACAGGAAATTATAGATTATCAACGCATAGCCGATGCTATAAACTATATAAGACTAAATTTTAAGGATCAGCCCAGTCTTGACGAGGTAGCCGAAAAAGTGAATTTAAGCCCTTTTCACTTTCAGCGTTTATTTACAGAATGGGCCGGCATCAGCCCTAAAAAATTTATGCAGTACCTGAGCCTGGAGTATGCCAAAAACCTTTTAAAGGATAAGCAGGCTACGCTTTTTGATACCGCATTTGAAACGGGATTATCAGGAACCGGCCGCCTGCACGATCTATTTATAAATATTGAAGGTATGACACCTGCCGAATACAAAAACGGCGGTAAGGCATTAATTATTAACTACGGTTTTGCAGAAAGCCCTTTCGGGAATGTAATTGTTGCCTCAACCACAAAAGGGGTTTGTTATATGGCTTTTGCCGATGAACCCGCAGTTGCTTTCGATCATCTGAAATCGCAGTTTCCTAACGCGCAATTTGTACAGATAACAGATCTGCATCAGCAAAATGCATTGCTAATCTTTAGAAAAGACTGGTCGCAATTGCCGGAAGTTAAACTTCATTTAAAAGGGACTGAATTCCAGTTAAAGGTATGGTCGGCTTTGTTGAGTATTCCACTGGGGGGCTTATCTACCTATTCATCTATTGCAGATAATATTCAGCACCCAAAAGCAAGCAGGGCGGTGGGTAGTGCGGTGGGAGATAATCCCGTAGCGTTCTTGATTCCCTGCCACAGGGTGATCCGCTCTACTGGCGAATTTGGGCAATACCATTGGGGCGAAACGCGTAAATCGGCTATTATAGGTTGGGAAGCTGCTAAAACTAACCCAGGATTATAATTAAAAACCTAATTTTCAGTTTAAATTAGCTACAGGCTATTATGTTTAAAAAACTGTTGATTCTAATTTTTTTTATTTTCACCGGCGGGGCTTTGCACGCGCAGTCGGCAGAGGACGTTTATAATCAATATCTGGATTTCAACCTGGCCCGTTTCCAGGACGAGCAGGATAAAGTAAAGCAACTTGGCGAGGCGATTATCCCCAATGCGGATAAGCTGCCCGAAAAGGCACGTGTAAACTTTTATTTCGCTATTGGGAAGATCTATGAAGATAGCCATCAAACCGATAAAGCCTTGCCTTTTTATGAAAAAGTGGCTACTGCAGTACCAGACTATTATGTGGTGCACCGCGCCTTAGGTTATATTTATTCGGATAAGGCTAAAGTGATAGCGGCTAAAATGAACGCCCTCACTGATGAAGCGCAGAAAAAAACACTTGCTGCAGATTATAAGAGTATGGCGGTTGCTGCGCTGCCTCACCTGGAAAAAGCCCAGGCCTGCGACCCGGACGACGATACCCTCGCTTTAATTAAATCGCTTTACCAAAGCCTCGACGATAAAAAAAGGGTTCGCACGCTGGATGACCGGCTTAAAAAACTTCACTCCAACTGTATTGATATTTTGACGGATCAGTAAGCAAATTTTCTTTTATTTTGCCTGCTATGAAAGTTAATAAGTTTGTAACCAAGATAGTGCTTCGGCTATTCTTTATCTTGTTGTTTGCCGGGGCCTTTGTTTTTTTTCAGGGCGACCAAAGCAAATTGAAACATATTTACCTTGGCTTTCATCACAAATGGGAACTGATTTTTCCGGGTATCCTGATTGTGGGCTTTATTTCGCTGCTGATAACCTGCGCCATTAAAAAATATAACGAGCCCGATCTTAACTGGTTGCTGGTTTTAAACACCGTTATCCTTCTCGCTTATGGTATCGCTATCTTTATAAAAGTTTCACATTTAATGTAGCGGCACAAAAGCCCGGCTATTAGCCGGGCCAGGTAAAGCTTATTTCCCAAAGCTTTTATTATTACACCTTTTTATCAATCCTGATGGTGTGGGTTATCATGGATCGTTCACGCAATTCGTTTTGTATACGTTCGTTATGGCGTACTTCCTTATGCAGGTGCGGTGCAATAACCAGCGAAACTATCGACATCAATTTGATCAGGATGTTCATAGAAGGGCCGGAGGTATCTTTAAACGGATCGCCCACGGTATCGCCAGTAACAGACGCTTTATGCGGCTCTGATTTTTTGTAATAGATCTCGCCGTTTATTTCGCAGCCCTTTTCAAATGATTTTTTAGCGTTATCCCAGGCACCGCCTGCATTGCTCTGAAAGATACCCATCAACACACCCGATACGGTGACACCGGCAAGTAAACCGCCCAATACCTCGGGGCCAAAAGCAAACCCGATTATCAGCGGGGTAATAATGGCTATCAGGCCAGGAGCAATCATTTCGCGGATAGATGCCTGCGTGGATATTGCTACGCATTTTTCATATTCCGGCTTGTTCTTATATTCCATGATGCCAGGGATCTCCCTGAATTGCCGCCTTACTTCCTCTACCATGGCCATAGCCGCGCGACCAACCGCAGAAATACAAAGCGCAGAAAATATAAAAGGGATCATACCGCCGATGAACAAACCGGCCAGCACGTCGGCCTTATAAATATCAATATGATCTATACCGGCAACACCAACAAACGCAGCGAACAAAGCAAGCGATGTTAAAGCTGCTGAAGCAATGGCAAAACCCTTTCCGGTAGCTGCAGTTGTATTACCTACTGCATCCAGGTTGTCGGTACGGTGTCGAACTTCCTCGGGTAACTGGCTCATTTCTGCAATACCACCGGCGTTGTCCGCAATGGGTCCAAAGGCATCGATGGCCAGCTGCATGGCGGTGGTTGCCATCATACCGGCTGCCGCAATGGATACGCCGTAAAGCCCTGCAAAGTGATAAGAACCAAAAATGCCTGCGGCAAGAACAATAATTGGAAACACTGTTGATTCCATACCCACTGCCAAACCTGCTATAATATTAGTTGCATGCCCGGTTGACGATTGCCTTATAATGCTTAACACCGGGCGTTTACCCATGGCAGTATAATACTCGGTAATAATGGACATTAAGGTACCAACAATTAAGCCTACCACTATCGACATAAAAACACCTGTTTTATCAAAAACCAGAGCGCCTTCTTTTATCTGCCCGGCCTTATCCAGGTCGCGGGTTAAAAATAGAGCACCATCCGGAAGCATCCATCTAACAACAAAAAAAGTAGCTATGGCTGTTAAAATTATAGAAGCCCAGTTGCCAATATTCAGCGCTTTTTGTACGCTGTCGGTTTCATTGTTGATTCTTACAAATGATGCACCCAATATTGAAAATATCAACCCCAGGCCGGCTATTACCATGGGTAATAAAACTGGTGCTATTCCGCCAAAAGCATCATGCGATACAATTTCACGACCCAGTACCATGGTAGCCAGCATAGTAGCCACATATGAGCCAAAAAGATCTGCCCCCATGCCTGCTACGTCGCCAACATTGTCGCCCACGTTATCGGCTATGGTTGCCGGGTTGCGCACATCATCCTCCGGGATCCCGGCTTCAACTTTACCTACCAGGTCGGCTCCCACGTCGGCGGCCTTGGTATAAATGCCGCCGCCAACACGGGCAAATAAGGCAATGGATTCGGCACCTAACGAAAAACCTGCAAGTACTTCCAGTGCTTTGGCCATTTCAAACCCGTTTACATTGCCGCCGGTATTTTTAACGTAAATAGTATAAAAAACAATAAATAACGACCCCAGGCCGATGATGGCCAAACCTGCTACGCCTAAGCCCATTACCGTACCACCCGTAAACGATACTTTGAGCGCTTTAGCCAGGCTGGTTTTAGCCGCCTGCGTGGTACGAACGTTTGATTTTGTGGCTATACGCATACCCAGGTACCCGGCAAATGCCGAAAAAAAAGCGCCCACAATAAATGAAATAGCAATAACTGGGCTGGATGTTTTTACGGTAGTGCCTGAGTAAGCAAGTAAAACACCGGCTATAACTACAAAATAGCTGAGTATTTTCCACTCTGCGCGTAAAAAAGCCATAGCACCTTTAGCAATGTAGCCTGCAAGTTCGGTCATGTTTGCATCGCCGGTTTCCTGTTTAGATACCCAGGCAGATTTTCCCATCATCACCAGGATGCCAATGAGGCCAAATACAGGAATAAAATAAATGAGGTAAGCATCTAATTGATCCATATCAGTAAATTAGGTTAATAAGATTGCGGCTAACTGTAAAGAAATCAGCCTTATAATTGGTTCCGCAAAATAGCAAATTAATTTACAACAGCATGTTAATTGCAAAGTTTTTTGAATAGTTTAGGGGTTTAACTAAAATTGATGCAGGAAAACTCTACACAAACAAAATTAAAGCACGAACTGGGCTTGCTGGATGGCACCATGCTGGTAGCAGGCTCTATGATAGGCTCGGGTATATTTATTGTGAGCGCCGATATTACCCGTAATGTTGGTTCTGCAGGCTGGCTTATTTTTGTTTGGGTGATAACCGGCTTTATGACCCTTACTGCTGCCCTTAGCTATGGCGAGCTGAGCGCCATGTTCCCAAAAGCGGGCGGCCAATATGTTTACCTTAAGGAAGCCTATAATAAACTTACCGCCTTTTTATACGGATGGAGTTTTTTTGCCGTAATACAAACCGGCACTATCGCTGCTGTAGGTGTAGCATTTTCTAAGTTTACAGCATATTTAATTCCGGCTGTTAGCGAGGACCATATTTTGTTAGGCACCAATTTTGGCTCCTGGCATTTTACCATCAGCGCGGCGCAACTGGTTTCTATAGCGGTGATCATTTTGCTTACCGCTATCAATACGCGGGGTGTGCAAAGCGGCAAAATTATCCAGAATATATTTACGATTACCAAACTGCTCAGTTTGTTTGGCCTTATCACTTTCGGTTTTTTTGCTTTAAAGGGAGATGTTTGGCATGCCAACTGGGCGCATGCCTGGGAGATGCATAAGCTTAACACTGATGGCAGCTTTAGCAGCTATACAATGGCCGCAGCAATGGGCGCAATTGCAGCCTCTATGGTTGGTTCCATATTTAGCAGCGACTCTTGGAACAACGTAACCTTTATAGCAGGCGAAATGAATAATCCCAAGCGTAATATTGGCCTCAGCTTGTTTTTAGGTACTTTTATAGTTACGCTTATTTATGTATCTGCCAATGTAATGTATACCGGTGTACTATCACTGCATGATATTGCCACTGCCGAAAAAGACCGGGTTGCAGTATCCGCATCGCATGTGATTTTTGGCGATCTGGGTACGCTGGTGATAGCAGTGATGATTATGATTTCTACCTTCGGCTGTAATAATGGTCTTATAATGGCAGGGGCAAGGGTATATTATACCATGGCTAAGGATGGTGTTTTTTTTAAACGTACAGGCACGCTAAACAAATTCGCAGTACCGGAATTTGGCCTTTGGATACAGGCCATAGTAGCCTCCGTTCTATGTTTAAGCGGTAAATACGGCGACCTGCTGGACATGATATCTTTTGTGGTAGTGATATTTTACGTGCTTACTATTTTGGGCATTTACATATTAAGGGTAAAGCACCCCGAAATGGAAAGGCCTTATAAAGCTTTCGGTTACCCTGTATTGCCTGCAATTTACATGCTAATGGGTATTGCTTTTTGTATTTTGCTTATCATCTACAAACCTAATTTTACCTGGCCTGGTTTAATTATTGTGCTGATAGGCATTCCTATTTATTATTTTTCACAACGCAATGTATCAAATGAAGATCAGACGGATCTGGTTATTTAGTATTATATTTTTTTCAGGAAGTACTTTCGCGCAGCTTCCGCAGCGTTTGCAAACTGCATTTAACCGCCTGCAGGCCGATAGCCAATGCCGTTATGCGTCTGTTTCCTTAACGGTACTGGATGCTAAAACCGGCGAGCAGGTTTTTGCGGCTAACCCTAATATGGGTTTAGCTACTGCTTCTACCTTAAAAACGGTTACCACCATTACCGCTTTCAACCTGCTTGGGAAGGATTTTCAATACCAAACCCGTATCGGTTACTCGGGCAATATTGCTGCTGACGGAACTTTGAACGGTGATTTAATTATAAAAGGAGCAGGCGACCCAACTTTGGGCAGCTGGCGCTATGATAACTCGCATGAAAGCCATGTGCTGAGCCTGATAGTAGAAGCTTTGCAGAAAGCGGGGATCAAAAAAATAAATGGCCGTATTGTGGGTGATGACAGTATTTTCGGCTCGCAATCGATTCCTGAAGGTTGGATCTGGATGGATATAGGCAATTATTACGGTGCCGGAACTTCGGGGCTTTGCTGGCGCGAAAACCAGTTTGATATTAAATTAAAAACCGGCCCGGTGGATAGCCCGGTCGATGTAACAAGGACCGTTCCTTCCGTTCCCTATCTTAATTTCAAAAGCGAATTGTTAAACGCGCCTGCCGGTACAGGCGATAACGCATATGCTTTTTTACCCATTAATGGTAAAACCATGTATCTGCGCGGAAGCTACGCGGTAGACCAGGCAAAGAAGAGCATCGCTGCTGCCTTGCCCGATCCTGCTTATGATGCAGCCTTCAGATTGAACGACACTTTAAAGCGCCTGGGTATAATTATTAGCAACGACCCGGAATCAACCGGTACGCTAACAGCTAAAGGGTTACCGCTGCCTGTTATCGGTAAAGACCTTACCGTAATACCATCGCCAAAACTTAGCCAGATTATTTACTGGCTGAATCAGAAAAGTATTAATCTTTATGCCGAGCAACTATTAAAAACCATTGCCTGGAAAACTGGCAAACAACCTCTAACATCCAACGGTGTTAAGGTAGAACAGGATTTCTGGAAAGCGCGGGGCATTGATCCGCATGCCTTAAATATAGTGGATGGCAGCGGCCTTTCGCCTGCAGACAGGGTAACTACGCTTACTATGGCTACTATATTGCAATCGGCCAAGGGCACGCCCTGGTTCGGCGATTTTTATGAAAGCCTGCCTACTTATAACGACATGAAAATGAAAAGCGGCAGCATTATCGGTGTGCTTACTTACGCAGGTTATCAAACCTACCATGGCCGCGATTTATGTTTCTCCATTATGGTAAATAACTTTAACGGATCGTCAAAAAGTGTGAAAGAAAAGATGTTCAGGCTGCTGGATGAGCTGAAAGGCCAATAAGCTATATTATCTCCGCAACTACAAAGGTACTGCCCCCTGCAAAGACCAGATCATCCTCGCCGGCTTGATTTTGTGCTGCCAAAAGTGCTTCTTTTACAGATGGATAAGTGTTGCCTTGCAGACTAAACGCTATAGCTCTTTCCTGTAGTAGTTCCTCATCCAGTCCGCGTGGGATATCGGGTTTACAAAAATAGTAGATGGCGTTTTTGGGTAGCATGGCCAAAACCTTTGCAGTATCCTTATCATTTACCACACCTATAACAAAATGAAGCTGCTTGAAGTTTACCCGCGAGATATTCTGTAAAACCTCCTGTATGCCTTCCGGGTTGTGGCCGGTATCGCAAATAGTGAGTGGCTTATAGCTTAGTGTTTCCCAGCGACCGTGTAAGCCTGTCAGCATTTTTACCTGCGAAAGGGCTGTTTGCACATGCAATGAAGTTATTTCAAAACCTTGCTCCAGCAATTCGTTTACCGCAAGCAGTACGGCTTTTACGTTTTTAAGCTGATAGGTTCCGGTCAGGTCAAGCTGCAGATCGATTGGCAATTTCAGATCGGAGGGACGATTAATATAATTGGAATCTTCCTTCAAGGTTACTTCTACGTTGATCTTATCAGATACTTTTTGGAAACTGTTCAGATTTTCAGAGTGTACAGATTCAAACACTTGTGAAGCAAAATTAATTGGGCTATTTTCCTTCTTCGCTTTCTCAATAAAAATATCTGCAACCTCGGGCTGGTATTCTCCTATCACCACCGGTACACCGGGTTTAATTATTCCTGCTTTTTCACTTGCTATCAGTTGGAGGGTATCGCCCAGCAGATTCATATGGTCCCAGCCGATATTGGTAATAACCGAGAGCAGCGGCGTGATCACGTTTGTAGAATCGAGCCTGCCACCCAAACCTACTTCAATAATGGCTATGTCTACTTCTTCCTTCGCAAAAAGATCAAAAGCAAGCGCCACGGTCATTTCAAAAAAGGATGGCTGTATTTCGTCAAAATCACCGCGATGAGCCGCAACAAATTCAACAACCTGCTGCTCGCTTATCATCCGGCCATTGATGCGGATACGCTCCCTGAAATCTTTTAAATGCGGGGAGGTATATAAACCTGTTTTATAGCCAGCGGTTTGCAGAACAGCTGCCAGCAAATGCGATGTTGAGCCTTTTCCATTGGTACCGCCTACATGTACACTTTTAAATTTATGTTGAGGATTATCCAGCCGGCTGCATAGAGCAAGCGTATTGTGCAGATCTGCCTTAAATGCCGATTGCCCTACACGTGTAAAGACAGGTAACTGGCTGTACAGGTAATCGATGGTTTCTTTGTAGTTCATCTTTGAAATGCGATGCCGGCCTGCGGCTTCCAATCATATTAGCAGTACCTTAATCAACCTTAAACCTAAAGGTATATTGCCCCTTTTGGTTACCGGATGCAGGTGACGAAGATGTAAAATGAGTATTCTTAATAGCGCTTATACAGGCTTCAATGAGGCTAAGATCGGCGCGGGTTTTTGCCCTGTTTGAGTTAGCCGATATTACGTTGCCATTCTGGTCTACTATAAAATCTATAACAACCACGCCTGGTACACGATGAATATTTTGCGGGTCTGGCTGGCTAACAAAAGTCCAGTTTGGCATGTTAAGCCCGTTCCCTGAACCTCCCGGCCCATAATTATCGCTTAATGTAGAGCCATTTTTACTGCCTTCATTGCCCGGTGTAGTGGTATTGCCATCGCCCTGGCCGGTTCCCTTATTGGCGGAGCCTTTATAGAGCGCATTTTGGTTAACCACCGGTTTGGCGGCAGGCTTGGGTTGCGTGGCTACGGTGTTGCTTGCCTTTTTTGAATTTGCTGCTACGGCAGGGGCGTCTTCCGTTTCCTGAGTAACTACTTTTTTATCGCTGTTATCTTCCTGCGTTTTCTGTTCGGTAGGAGGGGCGGTGTTTACCTTGGTAGGTTGTGTATGATTAGCCTTGGGGGCTACAGATGGTTCCTCGGTACTGGTTTGATCGGTACCCATACCTTCGTCAACCGTACCGTAATTTACCAATATACCACCGGTTCCGTCTTCCTGTACCGGCGGGTTTCTAAATACGATGAAATAGCACAAGGCAATAGTAGCAGCAAGTATGATACCTGTTGCCAGAAACGCTTTGGGATAATTATTTTCTTCTTGCCGGTAGTCCATCAGTAATTTGCCTTTTCACAATCGCCGCTCCATTTGATCAGAAGCAGCATCTCTGCCTTTTATTTAGGTTCTGTTGCCAGCACCAATTTAATATTTAGTTTCTGTGCCACGTCCATAACAGCTACCACGTCCTGTATAGCCACGGTTTTGTCTACGTAAAGCACAATAGTTAGCTCCGATGCTAATTTTTTGTATCCGGCCAGTACGGTAGGCAGGTCTGCAACGGCTACTTCTTTTTTATCAACCGTGTATTTAAGTTCTTTGGTAATAGATACGTTGATTGTTTTTTTCGACATGGACTGCCCCGATGATGATTTTGGCAGCAGCAGCTTTACAACGTTAGGGTTAGTTACGGTAGAGGCTATCAAGAAAAACAGAAGCAGGAAGAACATAATGTCGTTCATAGCCGAGGTATGCACCTCTGCCGATACGCCTCTTTGTTTCTTTCTTAAATTCATTTGGTTGGTTCTTCTAACAGGTCAATAAATTCAATGGCGTCGGTTTCTAGTTTCAGGATAACCTTATCAACCATCATATTAAGCACATGGTAGCATACATAAGCAATGATACCTACAAACAAGCCTGCTGCAGAGGTTACCATTTTTACATAAAGACCGCCCGAAATAACACCCATACTGATATTATCTGTTTTTGATATATCGTAAAAGATCTTGATTACCCCAAAGATAGTTCCCAAAAAGCCGAACATGGGTGCTATACCTGCTACAATGCCCAGGATGCCAATGTTCTTTTCGAGTTTAGATACTTCCAGCTTGCCTACATTTTCAATGGCGCCTTCAATATCCTTTATAGGGCGGCCAATTCTTAAAAGGCCTTTTTGCAGCATGCGGCCCAGCGGCGAATTACTGTTACGGCAAATGGCAACCGCCGAATCAAGATTACCTGTCATGATGCTGGAGCGTACCTGCACCATCAGGTTTGATTCGTTTTTGGATGCTTTGCGGATGGTAAAAAAGCGTTCGAAAAATATAACGAGGCCCAGGATAGCCAGGAACCCGATAGGTACCATTACCCACCCGCCTTTTACCAGCAGATCGCCAAAGCGAAGTTCCTGGTCTGGGATGGGTGCTGTCTGCCCTGCATGACTGGCCGTATCTGCTAATTTATGCAAGGTATCTGATACCTGTAGAAATAATAAAGTCATCTTGTTTTTATGGTATAGTTTCTAAATCCTTGTTGATCTTCCCTTCGTTAACCAGGTCTAACATAGCCTGGTCGGCTTCCTTTTTTGAACGACAGGTTTTGAAAGATATTTTGTAGAGTGGTCCCGGTGCTTCTGATGAAGACAGGATGCGGGCCTCAATTCCTTTGGTTTTTAAACGGTTCACCTCGTACTTAGCATCGCCAAGCTTGGTGTATTTTCTTTTTAAAATAACGTTAAACAATGGCCCTTTGTAAACAGAATCAGCCACCGGTGCGGGGGGTAACGGGGCAGGTGTTATAACAGCAGGCTTGTTAACAACGGTATCTTTTGCCTTTACCGGCACAGGGGTAGTTTTTACCGTGTCGGTTTTTTCTTCATGTCGATAAACCGGTACGGCAGCATCGTCTTTTTTGCCTGTAACTTTATGATAGGTATCGCTAACCTTGTCAAAAGCTTCAGGATAAAATTTGTAAACCCCAAAAACCGCAAGTGCAATTAATGTAAGTGCAATTAAAATAATAAGCCAGATGTTTGCTGGCCTTTTACGGTCTGTATCTTCTTCAAAATACTGTTGTTTTTCAACCACTTGTACCGGAGGAGGCAAGGTTACCGGTGCTGAAGCAGGTTCGCCGTAAATGTGCCTAAGATCGCCGCCTGGCGAAGGCTGCGCCAGCTTGTACATACTCAATTGCGGAAAACCATAAAAAGCAGGGTCATCGGTAACTTTTTCCTGTGGTTTAAACACCAGCTGGTGATCTGCCCCCATCTGGAAATAGCCAACGTCTGAAAATTCATACCTGCCAAGGGCTGCTTCTTCCCTGAGCTTCCCTACAAATTTTTCTGCAAAGTATTTTGACGATGCAAGCGAGATGTTTTTTTTATCCGCAACATATTGCGCAAAGACATCATCGTCGCGCAGTTCCTGCACAAATTTAATGCGATGGGTGGGAGGATAGAATTTAGCGTCGCGGTCGCTATAATAGCCGTTTACATGTTCGCGCACAAAATAGCCAAGGCCTGGTACGCTTACTTCTTCATACTGTCCTAATAGTTCGCTTAAATAATCGGCTAAATTCATCCCGCTAAAAATACGTTTTATTATAAATATACAAAACCTGCATATGGCGGCAAAGGCTTAAAATCTGTAGCCCACCCCACCAAATATATTAAATCCGTAGTCAGGATAGTATAGCCATTGTTTGTTTGTTCCGTTTAAAATGTTATTTGCCCTTACAAAAACCGAAAACTGCTTGTTAGCCTTATATTCAACACCGCCGTTCAGGTCGCCAAAGCTCTTTATTAAAGTTGGCGCTCCGGCCGCGTTAGACGGATTTGGATCGTATGCAGAACCGCGGATCAGCAAAGAGCCGTTTACATCAACTTTATCGCTGATATGGATAACCGCACCGCCGGTAAGTTTAAATTTAGGCAGATTCCATGGCTCTGCCACGGTGGCCATCTGGTAATCTTTTATCTCTGCACGGCCAAATAGGTCCACATCTTCCGATGCCTTGTAATCCAGCTCGCCGTTAAAACCATTCACGCGGGATTTGCCCTCGTCATAAATAACCTGGAACCTGTTATATCCCTGTGCAAAATTGAAATTGCTTACAAACAAAGGCATGTATTTTACCTGGTCGCGGTATACCCAGAGTTTAAAGCCCAGGCCCGGCGCAATGGTGCCTTTTAAACCTGCGCTTATATCCAGCTGATCTATCGAGTTCTTTATCTGCACATTAGGCCCAAGGAATGGGTTAATCATCGAAAAATCAAGCAATGACGATTTATTTACATCGCCTTTGGCCTCCACAAATACGCGTACAAATTGCGGTATCACCTGGAACTCTAACTTGGCGGCGGGAAAAATATGAACCGACGAAGTAAACCCAAATTCATCAACAATATTTACGCCCGCATCAATTTTGTAATTATCTCCCTGAAATTTGATGTAAGGATTAATCCTCACCAAACTGTTGTTATAATTATAAAGACTGTCCTGCTGGCTGCTCAAATCTAACGAGGCACTTACACCTGCATAGAATTGCTGAATGGTTTCATTTAAAAAGCCCGATAGTACCAGGTTATTTTCCTTCCCCTGAAAAGCGTTGTTAAAAATGTAGCCTTTAAGCTTTAATGCATAGGTAAAATCATTCGGAACGTCTTTGTAATTTTTTGCCAGCTCCACTTCGCCTCCAACGGTATTAAAGTGCTGCTTATCTACCTGCAATTTTACCGGCGGATTATTCTGGTCATAGCCATAAAAATAATTGCTGCGATAATCATAGGTGATTTTTCCTGTTACGGAGTTTACATCACCGGCACCTTTTACAAAAATGCCTACGTTATCGTTTTCGGTATTTTGTTTATAGATGCTGCCTTCCTGGCCTAAATGTTTTATATAACCGCCAACTTGCAGTGCCTGGTCTTTGCCATTGTTAAAGTAAGCTTCGCCGTAAGTAGTTTTTAAATTTCCCAGGCCTACCTTGGCGTAATTATTTTTCATTACCGAATCCTGTTCGGCGGGCCTTTTCATTGGGTCCAGTTGCTTGATGCTGGTATTCAGCTCCAGCCGCTTATCTACAGGTGTATATTCAAGCGGCGCTTTAAATGGGGTTTTATCTTCCAAGTCGGGATTACGGCGAATCTTAACAGCATCAGCCAGTACCGGTTTATAAGCCGTGGTCACTACAATCTCTTCAGAAAGGCTGTTATTGTTCGTAGCTTTTTTAGTAGTATCTACCGTTACCTTGGCTGCCGCATCGCCCAGCGTATTAGCAAATGATTTTGATGGTGCTGTTGCTGCTTTGGCCGGTATCTTCTTTACAGCCGCTTTGGCGCCTGCAGTTTTTACGGCCGGTTTAGCACTTGTTTTTGCTGCAGGTTTTTTGGTCTTTTGCTTTGTTTGCGCATGTGCAGGAACAAAGTATAAAGCTATTACTAAGGTAAGCAGCGCGTATATATATTTAAATTTCATTGCTTGTCTTTGTTATTTATTCTTTGTTATCCTGTTTATTATCACCCGAACCGGCAGGGGTTTGTCCACCGTTGCCTGTGCCATCAGTTTTCTGTTCTGTCTTTTGCCCCGGCGACAATTGCTCCAGCTTTTGTTTGGCCGTTGGTAAAATGTCGTCGTCGCCTTTATAGTTGTCAATTACACTTTGCAAGGTAGCTTTAGCCTGGAAATTGTCTTTTAAACCAACATAATCATCTGCCAGCAGTATGAATGTTTTGGTAACCCAATAATCATAGTTTGGCAGGTCTTTCACCAGTTCGAAACAGGTTTTTTGCGAGGTTTTATAATGCCCTTTCAGGTATTCTATCCGTGCTACGTTGTACTTCGCTTCGGCAGCAGCAACCGTTTTAGTATTGGCAACCGTGTAATTAAACTCGTTTATAGCGTTTGTGGTATCGGCTTTTTGCAGGTAGGCGTAACCGGCATACAAGCCTGTTTTGTTTTTATCTTCCTGCGATGATTTCTCATTTTCACGGATCAGCTTAACATAGTTCAATGCATCGTCGGCCATTTCCATCTGTGCATAGCAAAGCAGCAGGCTGTTTAATGCAAAGCTGTAGTCGGCTTTGTATTCAGAATTGGTTTCCAGCTTTTTCAGGAACGGAACCGCTTCGTTATACCTTTTCTGGTCTATATACATTTTTGCCATGCTGATAAGCGATTGCTCGGTGTAAGCACTGGTCCAGTCGTTCAGGATCACATTGTAATCGTTAACGGCCTCATCATACCGTTTTAGGTTCACCAAACTTTGCGCCCTGATAAAGCGGGCCTGCTTATCGTAGATCGGCTTGGTTGGGAACTTATCATAGTAGGCGTTCACTGCGCCAACGGTTCCCTGCCAGTCGCCTCTTAAATAAAGGTTATTGGCAGCCGTGATCATGATATTTTCCTGATCGGCGGTGGTATAATTGGCTATAGGCGTTGTTGAGGCATAATTGATAAATGTTTGCGCATCGCCTTTATCAGTATAGATTTTTTCAATCTGCTTTAAAGCAAGTTTGGCCTCATCCGTAGATGAATAATCTTTTATTACCTGCTTGAACGATTCTATGGCGGCATCGTCATTACCGGCATTGTAGTAGATAAGGCCGATAGTAACCAGCGCCCTTGGCACGTAGCTGCTGGATGGATATTTTTTCATCATATCCTGCAAACCGGCCATCGCCTTGTCGGCATTGTTATTCAGGTAGTAAGTGTAAGCAATTTCAAAAGAAGCGTCATCGGCATAATCAGAGTTAGGGAATTTCGCCAACACATCTGTAAGGGTACTGATCTTGCTGTCTGGTGCGTTCTGCAAACCCTGGATCATACCGCGCTGAAACAATGCATAATCTTCACCCTGGCTGTGCTTTTCTATAATGCGGTTATAGTAAATTAGTGCCTGGCTGTAATCTTTCATTACAAAATAGCTGTCACCCAGGCGGGTAATCGCATCGTTTACTGTATTCGGATCCTTTTCGGTCCCATCAAGGAATTTTAAAAAGTAGGTAGCTGCTTTTTTATATTGCTCATCACCAAAGGCAGCATAAGCAAGAGCATAGTTAGCGTAGTTGTAAACGTCGGTTTCACGCGCTTCGGGATAATCAAGAAATTTCTCGAAATTTTCTACCGACTCTTTATACTTCCGCACCTCATACATGGATTCGGCCATCCAATAGGTGGTCAATACTTCAATATTGCGGTCTACCGGGTGCTTTAGCGAGCGTAGAAAAATGCCTATCGCATTTTCAAATGCACGTTCGTTATAAAATTCCAGCCCGCGGTAATAAGTCACCTTCTGATAGGCAGCCATTGCACTTGGCGATTTGTTTGGAATAGGCTCCAGTATATCAACCGCTTCTTTGTAGTTATGCGAGTTAAGCAATTCTTCGCCTAACAATGTTTTAACCTCATCGTTACGGCGCGAGTTAGGATAGTTTTTTAAATATTGCCTCGTAGCTGCTAAAGCCTGTGAATTAAAGTCGAGCTCGTAAGATAGTTTTGCATATTCATACAAGGCATCCTCCTGTAACTGCTTATCAAAATCAAGCCGTGATGCTGCAAAGTAAGCGCTGCGGGCGTTTTGTTTGTTGTTCATTTTCAGGAACACATCGCCTAATATGTAATTACCGTTCTGGCTAAATACGTCATTCCCTTGCTGTAACTTCTCAAGCTCGCTGGCTGCCTTGGCAAAGTTGCCCACCTTGTAGTAGGTATAACCCATCTGGTAGCTGTCTTGCGTGTTTTGCGTACGACCCTGGTCTTCAGTTTCAAAGCGTTCGTAATACTTGGCGGCGTTATCATAATCGGCTTTGGCAAAGTAAGAGGCAGCAATAATGCGCAGCATTTCGCGTTCGTTTTGCTGATGTGTACTGTTAATGATAGGCACTGCATAGCTAATAACATCATTATACCGCTTGTCCAGAAAATATACGGCTGTTATGTAGTAAGGATAACTGCTCTCGTATTTTTTGGAATTTTTTAAACGTTCAAAATTTACCAGTGCCAGGTGATAATCCTTATTCAGGTAAGCAATGTAGGCGTAATAATAAATGGCATCATCTGTAAACGGCGAATGCGTGTCTTTTACCTCGCCAAAAAGCGCTTGCGCATTTTTATAATCGTTTAAAGAAAAATAAGCATAGCCTTTTCTGAATTTGTATTCGATATTGTCGCGCCCGTTCAACTGGTCGGCCTTTACCTTGTCAAACCACTCTAAAGCTTCCTTAAACTTTTCCTGCCTTGCGTAAGAGCGGCCAATCTGGAAATAAGCCAGTTTGGTAAGCGGATTTTCAGGATGCTCTTTTATGAAACGGAGAAACATGCTTTCGGCATCCTGGTTACCCAGTTCAAGGGCACAAAGCGCTTCATAGTACTGCGAATTTTCTTTTACAAGCGAAAGCTCGGATTCAAATTTTGGCTGCGTGCTGGTTTTTAAGCGGTAAATTTCTGTTTCCACCAGCCTGAACTGTTCTGCCGCGGCAACATATAATCCTTTGCTGAGCAGATCATTGGCTATATGGTAGGTACGGTAAATCTGAAACGCAGGATTTTGTTGTGCGTATGAGTTAAGCGCAAATAAAACCGGAATAAAAAGAGCGATGTATTTATGTTTGGTCATAAGTAGCATACTAACGATTAGGCGAAAATAACTAAACGCGGCAATGTTCTCCACAATAGTAATTCACATACTGTGGAGAAAACAAAGCAATAACGGCAAGCATAGCTTATTGTTGTAACTGTTGAAAAATTGCACTTATAAACATTTTCTTAATTTATAGGAAAGTATCGCCAATTCAACCCGATAATTTTATAATACTTTATGCGTTAATTTATATAATGATAATTCTCTTTGCCGTTGGTAGAAAGCGTATTAATGCGGCCTTTATATTCCTCATATTTATTTGCCTGGCGTTTACAACTGTACAAAAGCCAACTGCCATTGTACTGAAAGATGAGCCCTTGCCTTTTACACCGAAAGAATTTTATGTAGATCGTGTAATTGATGAGCGTACAGATAAATCGGCTGTTGCTGATCTGATAGCACCGGTTGCTAAAGGTTCTTCACCTTCAGTCGGCAATTACTCGGTCGATCTTAACGGTGGTTCATTAACTGCCATCAAAAACCTTGTAATGCATAACCTTCATGCGGATAAATCTCTAAGACCACTTGCTATCGGTTTAAAAAAATTTAAGGTTAATGAAACGTTAAGAAGCGACGGCAGGGTAGAAGGAAAAGTTGTTTTGGAAATGTCTTTCAACCTGAGTATGGAAGATAATGATATACTTCATTTTGCCGATTACAATGGCGGCAGTGTTTACACGCGCGATGCATCTCATGCTATTGACTTAGAACCTATTTTGAGGCACGCTATTGAAAACGCACTTGTTTATTTAAATACCCTAATGAACCAGCGAGCAGGCACTGACATTAAACTGGCTAAGTCTGTTAAAATAAGCTTTACAGACTATCAAGAAAAGGATGAGCAGGATACCATTTATTACACCACTAACCGCCCGCTTAAATGGAGCGATTTTCAGTCTGTTGTTCCGTCAAGTCGTTTCGATGCAGAAGTTTTCCCAACAATAGGATATGACGAGCATGTGAGTGTAAAGAATGCAGTTGTGAATTTAAATATCACATTAAAAGTCTCCTTACCTAAAAGTGCTTGCTGGGCAAAGCCTGCCAGCCGTACCGACTATAGTTTGAACCACGAACAAAGACATTTTGATATTGCTAAAATCGCGGCCGAGCATTTTAGGCAAATAATTGCATCAGAGAATTTACCGGTTGAAAATTATGATGGATCTGTTAACGCCGATTATTTAGATGCCTACCGGGAAATGAATGATATGCAAAAGCAATATGATAACGAAACCCGCCACGGGGCAGACCAGTTTGCACAACAACGCTGGAATGAAAAGATAGATAAAGAGTTAAAGCTTTACAGCCCGAAATAACCCAAAAAATACTACGCAGCGGCAAGCTGCATTTTGATAGTGTTCAGTAGATCGTTTATGTCAAAAGGTTTAGCAATGAATGCATTGGGCGCACCTTTTTGGTTTAAAGATGAAGCTACATTGTGGCTGGCAGAAATTAATACAACAGGTATGTTATGAGTTTCTTCCCTTTGTTTTATGTCTTTACAAAGATCGCGGCCATCCATATTGCCAAGCATAATATCCAACAGAATAAGATCAGGCGCATTGGCTTCTATCCTGTCGAAAAGAAAAGTTCCGTCAGAAAGTGTATCTACATCATATCCGGAATCTTCCAGAATGAATTGTAAAACCTCAAGTATATCTCTGTCATCGTCCACCGCTAAAATCCGCATCTTCATTATTATTTGTAAAGTGTAATCAATTGTGATATTATAATCAGGCCGGTGAATTGCCGCAGATGAAATCTGTATTAATTCTGTAGTTTTTCAACTATTGTTAATTTAACAACTAATTATCGCTATTGTTTTGTGTTGATTAATAAAAGATTAAGAATATTCTAATAAAGAATTGGAAAATGGAGATTTGCTTAAAAAGCTAATAAAGACAAGCCTTTATTTTACTAAAAAGAAAATAAACAGATTGGGCAGGAAAAGAAAAAATCAGGAAATAAGCGTATTTACCTTATCAACCAGTTCAGATAAGTTGAAAGGTTTGTTGATAATAGCGTCACAGCCGTAGTTAAATAGCTCGTCGTTATGATTGATGTAGGCCGAAAAAATAATAACCGGGATATCTCTATAGTCGGGATGGGATTTTATTTGTTTGCAAAGTTCGCCGCCATTCATGCCTGCAACACGGTAATCTAATATTACCAGGTCTGGTTCAAAACTTGCAACCATTGGAAGCACTTCGGCGCCGCGGGTAGTGCTTTGTACATCAAACTGTTCATATGAAAGGGTTTCATGAACAATGTTTAAAATATCATCGTTGTCATCCAATACTAAAATGCGTTTTGCCATATAAAACTTTACAAATGCAAGCCGAAAATGCTGGATGTGGATTGATGAAGTATGGGCTAAATCATCGGCTGCTACCGGGCAAATGTAGTTATAATTAAATTGATTTTGAACAAGTTTATTTTCAGGTAAAACCTTTTTTATTAAAACGCTTCGCCTAAACCAAGTATTATATCAGAGTATCCTTTACTAACGCCATAGTCTAAACAGATATTGGTGTCAGATTTTTTATTGAACTGTATACGCAGGCCGGTTCCGCAAGCAGGATGCAAATATGCAAAGGCATGGCTATTAGGCTGGCTGGCAGAGTTGATATTACCGAACAATACAAAGCCGAGTAAACCATTACGGGTAATATCGCGGCGATACTCCGTTTCAAAATATATGAGACTTTCGCCACGGTAACGATTTTGTTCTATACCACGGCCCGAACGCTGATAAGGGTCATTACCTATACTTGGTAAGTTAAGGTATGGTGTGCCAGATGATATGGTTGTCCAGTAATATGTCCAGAAAGCCAATAGATTTTTAGGTCCGTCGGTTGATAGGGATATGTATTTACGAAAGTCGAGGTATAAACTTTGAGAGTTGTTATCACTACCCAACACGCCCGTGTTGTGACGGTAAATAATATTACCATAAACACCAGGTATAGGATTGAAAAGGTTTTGCCTGGAATCATAAAGAACATCCAAACTAAGGCCCGAAGAAAATGAATTGGTATTGTTGGCCACACCATATTTGTAAGATGTGAAATTGCTGAGTGGCATGTTAGGGTTATCGGAATGGACGTTGATATAATAATCCATATTGTAGCCCAAGCCTGCATAAAAATACGGTGTTATACGGCGCAGCACACTCTGGTAAAATCTTACATAATCATAATCGAGCAATATGCGCTCACCTTCTGACCGTTTGCCTCCCAAACCCCAGGTATATTGAGGATAAACCAGAAAACGTATATCGCCCTGGATATTATAACTATTTTTATCCAGCCACACACTTGAGTGTATTGGCAAGCCATAACGGCCTGCAAAATTCCAGTAAGGAGCAAATGTAACGGTTGATATATAAGTTGTACGGCGCGGCCCGAGGTAAAAACCTGCAGTGGTTGAGGTTACAAGGGCCTTACTACCACCGGGTACTGCGGTTGATATAGGCAATATAGAAAAATATACTTGCTGCTGCCCTGCTTTTGGATACTTACGCGGCCTGAATTTAAAGATAGAGTTGGCAACGTCCAGCAAATCCTTTTGGCCTGTTGTATCTACATTTACGTTAAGCGTATCTGTAGGAGCCTGCGCAAGTAACGCGCAGGGAATTATGCAAAGTAAAAGTATAGTAAAGAATTTAATCATGTATCCAATAAATCCAAAAGCATCGCTTTTGTTTTACCAAATTCACAATAAACTGTTAACTTTTTTTTAAGTTAATGCAGCATTAAGTTTCTTTATCAATAATAGCATTTATTTGCTTATAAATTTAATGATCGCGTTCGAAAATTCTACTGTGCGAATGGCGGCATTATGGTCACCAGGTACATATGTTATCTTAGAGCCAGGTATCAATTTACTCAAACCTGTTTCAGAGCCACTGTCTTTATCTTCTGTACCTTTTATAATTAACACAGGTATGCGCACGGCAGCCAGTTCACTTACAGTTGCCGATGGCTGATACTTTTGCTGATAAGCCAAAGCAAGTTCGTCAAAATGCTGGCTATGTATATAATTTATCATGCCGTCAACATCGTGTAAGGTAGTATCGCCCATAAGCGCGCGGTAGGCATGTATCCTGCGCGGCCACTGGGGGTTGGTGTATTCATCGCCCATGCCACCCATTGCCGCTTTTTTAACGTGGTGTTTATCCAGGATAAAAAGCCTTGAAACAATGATAGAACCACGGGAGTAACCAACAGCATAATACGCGTTCAGGTTAAGGCTTTTCATAAGGCTGATAATGTCTTTTGCTTCGGCATCGTTTGCGTAGGCGTTTTCATTATGGGGCTTATCCGAACGGCCATTGCCACGCTGATCCAGCAGTACTACCTTGTATCCTGCTTTTAAAAGGCTGTCATACACCGCGCAATGTTTCCAGCCCTGGCTTGTTCCTGAAAATCCATGTACCAGTATAACCGGAAAACCATCACCCTTTACCTCGTAATAAATTTTTGTCCCATCAAAAGATGTAAAAAAACTGCCCGTATTTTCTGTCTGCGCAAAAGCTTGGCGGCCTAAAATCAGGAAAAGGATGATCAAAAGTTTTTTCATTATCTGATAATATTTTTGTGAAAGGCGATCTGGATATGCTAATTATTCGTTTTTCATAAACTTATCTATGCCATCCGCCGGGTGCCAGTGGTCCTTAGATTCATAATAATGCCATAACAGCGCAGATATTTTTCTTATCAAAACCGTTGCTTCATTATCAGGTGTCCAGCGCTGATCTTTATTATGGTTGGTGATAATGGAAAATACGTATGCTCCATGCGGCGCATCTACCAGCACTGTTTCAGACCTGGATTCATTTACCGCGCCCTGTTTTGAAATAGTATGTATATAAGGCGGTATTTGTGATAGCGCGTTTTCATCCCAATAAATGCGGCCCATGTTGCGATACATACGCTCACTTGCTGCTGCACTTACCGCTTTTCCGTCGTGAATAAGCGTAAACAACCGGCACATTTCATAAGGCGTAGTAACACCCCATCCGTATATTGGCCTGAATGCCTCCCGGCCGGGCACACGCGAGTTTACACGCATCACCTTAAAGCCGTTTTGCTCCAGCCAGGTATTGATGTATTGGCCGCCTACCAGTTTTTGCAGCCATAAGCTTGCAGTATTATCACTCATGGTAATCATTAGCAGTGCAACTTTGCTAAGCTGTATGGTGTCTTTGTCTTTAAAAGATCCTAAAATATCTTCCCCTGCATAAAGCAGCGAATCGCGGTAAACCAGTTTTTGGTTATACTGTAGCTCTCCTTTTTCTATCTTATCCATCAGCCCGCATTGTATGCTCACCTTTATCATACTCGCCGTAGGGAAAAGCGTATCTGCGTTTATTGAAGCAACTTTGCCGGTTTTAAGATTATGGACATAAACGCCTGCCTGCCCGTTAAAATCGCTAACCGCTTCCTGCAACCGGGCGGTTAATTTTTTATCAGTTTGTGCTACGACAAGCTTAGAGGCTATCAATAAAAAGAATAACAGGAGCTTAAGTTTCATCCTTTAATGGTTAAGATGCCTAATATAAAAAATAAAATGATTGTAATACTTATCCTGTTATCGTACAGGCGGTGTATCATAAACGAACGGTTAAAATAACTTAGATTTACTTAAATATTTAATAGTCAGATATTTATATGTTTGGCATTTTCTTGGTCAATTTAAAATGAAGATCAAGATCGCCTATTCTTAACCAATAACCTAAAGGCAAACCGTTATGATTAAAAGTTACCTTAAAACCGCGTTTCGTTTTTTGCTAAAGAACAAGACCTTTAGCTTTATCAATATTTTCGGTTTGGCAGCCGGTACGCTATGTTGCCTTTATATTTTGCTTTATGTGCAGGATCAGTACGGTTATGACAAGCAGCATAAAGACGTCAAAAACCTGTACCGGGTTACTACCGATTTAACTTTGCCCGGCGACAAGCACCATGCAGCCTCTTCCTCGCCACCAATAGCGCCTGCCTTAAAAAGTAATTTTCCGGAAGTGTTGAATTACACGCGTGTTGTAAAAACGGATATGCTTGGCGCAAAGCAGCACCTTCTGCGCTATAAAGAGCAATCATTTTATGAAACAGGTGCTTTCTATGTTGATTCTACTTTTTTCGACTTGTTCAACTATCATTTTGTGGAAGGCCATGCTCAGCACGCATTAGATGAGCCTTACTCTGTAGTACTATTACAATCTACCGCAGAAAAGCTTTTTGGAAGTGAGCGCGCATTGGGCAAACTGGTTAATATTAATGATGCTTACGGCAAGCATGATTTTAAGGTAACGGGTGTTGTGAATCAAAGCCTGGGCAGATCGCACCTTGAAGGGAAAATGTTCATCACCATGAAAAGCGGTAATAACGGCGTTTCTATTGCTAACGATGGCGAGTGGGCGGGTAACAATTTTCTTTACACTTATGTGGAAGTTAAGCCCGGGACTAACATTAAAGCCTTTGAAAGTAAACTGCCCTCGTTTCTGCATAAATATGCAGGCGAGCAGATGCAAAAATTAGGGATGCAGAAGCAATTACACCTGGAACCCGTTACTGCTATACATACCACGGGCGGGTATGATGTAGAGCCATCCAAAACTGCCGACCCATCTTTTTTAGTTATACTGATGCTGATTGCTGTAATGATACAAGTTATCGCCTGTATAAATTTCATGAATCTATCTACCGCGCGTGCATCTAAACGTGCCAAGGAAGTAGGGGTTCGTAAAGTGGTTGGCGCAGGCAAGTATGATCTCATCAGCCAGTTTCTGGGTGAGTCGTTTTTGCTTTCGTTTATAGGTGTTATTATAGCTTTACCGATGTTGTGGCTGGTATTGCCTTATTTAAATAACATAACACATACCGAAATAAAACTGGCCATGTTTGCCGATTATCGGCTTTGGCTGATGCTGGTAGCGCTGATATTTATAACCGGGCTGGTTGCAGGCAGTTATCCTGCATTTTATTTATCAGCCTTTGAAGCTATAAAAGTGATAAAGGGTAATTTTTCAAGCCGGGTATCTGCAGCCGGTATCAGGCGCTCGCTTGTGGTTTTTCAATTCGTATTATCTATTGTGCTTATTACCAGTATAATAATTATATACAGCCAGTTAAATTACATTAAATCAAAAGACTTAGGATTTAGTGCAAGCCAGAAATTAATTTTTAATTTTTACACCGACGATGCGCAGCAAAGAATGCCCGCACTGGCTAACGACCTTAAGCTGATTTCCGGCATAGGCGCCGTTACAAGTGCAGACAATTACCTGAGTCAGTTTGTAATGCATGATCATGGCGTGTACCCCGAAGGTGGTAATATGGCAACTGCAATAGATGCGCAAAACATAGCCTGCGACCAATTTTTCTTACATGCTAACGGAATCAAATTGCTCAGCGGCAGGGATTTTATGCCGGGTGATTCAGGGAAGGTTCTTATTAATCAGGCGCTGGCAAAGCGTTTAAATTTAAACCAGCAAACAGCAATAGGAGCAAGGTTGTATACGCATTACAACGGGCCTGCTACCTATGTTACGGTAGCCGGAGTGATGAAGGACTTTAATTACAATTCCTTACATAACGATGTTAAGCCTTTTATGCTTGTATACGATAAAAATCCGGCAGATTTTTCTTGTATGACAGTAGCTGCAAATACAACCAATTATAAAGAACTGCTTGACAGGGTCGCGGCCGTATGGAAAAAAGATATGCCATCAGTTCCGTTTGAATATTCTTTTCTTGATTCTGAAGTTCAGAAACAATATGAAACGGAGATAGTCCTTTCGCAGATCATAAATTCTTTTACTTTGGTTGCCATCATTATTTCGTGTCTCGGTTTATTCGGTTTGGCGGCATTCAGCGCCGAGCAGCGCAGCCGGGAAATTGGTATCAGAAAAGTGTTAGGATCAAGTATAACGGGTATAGTTACCTTGCTGTCTAAAGATTTTATAAAGTTAGTAGCGGTATCATTTGTAATAGCCGTGCCTTTAGCCTGGTATGGCATGGGTAAATGGCTGCAGGCTTTTGCGTACCGCATACCATTAAGCTGGTGGATGTTTGCCTTGGCAGGACTAATAGCCATGCTGATTGCTTTATTTACGGTAAGCTTTCAAGCTATAAAGGCAGCATTGATGAATCCGGTAAAAAGCTTAAAGACAGAATAATTTAAATCTCCCTTGAAAAAGGGAGATTTGATGTTTTTACCAGATAAACAAAGGCTCGAACCAGATAGGCGATACGTAATATGGATCGTAATAAGGTTCATAATATTCTATGGTTTCTTCTTCTACAATGGTTTCTGTTTGTACATCGTCGCCGTTATTTTGCTGGCGCTCCTCATCTTGTCTCATCAGGTCTATGCACAATTCAGATCCTTGGGTAATCATGTCAACCATGGCATCTTCACCCACTTCTTCGGGTTTAATGGCAGTGCGGCATATTTCCTCAATCTCGTTCCAGTCGTTGTCTGATACCAGGTCCATTTGCCAGCCGTTAGAGGTGGTGTCAAACCTGTTCTCGTTAATGTAAGACATAAAAACTATTTCGGCAGGGTCCAGTTTTTTAAAAATGGCAACCGCAATCCGCAGGTCGTCAAACCGTTCGTCAGCTGCAAAGCTGTTCCAGGCATCATCGGTTTCAAAATCATAAAAGCGTGCGAAAGCAAACTCGCCTTTTTCCAGGTCTACGTACGAATAAATGTCATAGAGTTTCAGGTACTCGGTATAACGTTTCATAAACGTATCAAACACATCCTGGCCTTTAGCCGTAACCAGGTAGCTGCTGCCCGATGTTTGCACATACCCCTTAGATAGCAGCTCGATGAATAAAGGCTCTAACACCTTATCATCTCCGTTGTCTATCGTTTTAAATTGATGGTCGCCGTTTATAAGCTCGTTTAGGAGAATGATTGCCTTATATGTTTTTTTGTTTTCTTCGGTAATGAACATAGCAGATAAAGTTTATAGTGCATACTGCCCGGGCGTATGCCTGTTTTGATACAACGCCCGGAATATACGCGAGGGTTATCTCAATTATTTTCGTTCAATAGTTTGGTTCTTTTGGCTTTTATAGCCTCCAGCGCATTTGAAGAGGAACCAGTACCCAAGGCTTTGTTAATTTCCTGTTCGGTAGATAAGGTAGAGTCTTCTATCTGGGCATAAGCAGCAGCACGAAATTCCTGCGCGGTTGCTTTTTCGTCCATTCTTTTTAAGGTCGCCATTAAGCCATCTGTATCTACATTGCTTAATGTTTTGTTGATCTTTTCAGATACTTCGGCAGTTTTTGCCCTCGATTTAATAAGCTGCGCCTGGTTTTCTGTTTGTGCAATCTGATCTTTAATTTGTTTAATTTTCAGATCCATTACGTTTACCGCGCTTTCTTCCTTTTCTGCCATTTTTGCAAACTGCTCCGCTTCGTTCAAAGCAGTTTGATGGGCTTCGGCAGCTTTTGCGGCAAGGTCATTACCTTTTGCCTCGTCCAGCTGCTTAGTCTCGATACGGTCAAGCAAGTCGTTGGTTTTTTTCTCCCAATCGGCAGCGCTGTTACGATATTGTAATTCACTGGCGCGGTGCTGCAATGCAAGGGCCTTTATTTCGGCCTCGCCCTGTACGGCTTGCTGATAATTGGCTCTGAGTTCGCGTAATATCTGGTCTGCCATTTTTGAAGGGTCTTCCAGTTTATCAATGGCTGCATTGGCTTCTGATTTACCTATGCGAAACAATCTGTCGAATATGCTCATGGTCTGTGATTTTTATGTTTATTGTGTGCGGTTGTACATTAATGTACAACGATACTTTTGTTTTTAACTTAAATTTATCAATTCTGTTTTAACGGCTTGAAAGCGATTATCGCCTGCGTCCAAAACCACTGCGGCTACGTCCAAAACCCGATGACCTGCCAAAGCCGGACGATCTGCCAAATCCGCTGCTGCGGCCAAAGCCACCACTACGAACACTTTGAGAATTACGGATGCCAAATGACCTTTGCGACCTGCCTGGATTGCTTAAGCTGCCGCGAAAGCTTCTTGATGACATAGCCGATGAGGTGGTAGGCCTGAAAGTGCTCACCGTACGAACGCGGCTGTAATAAGACGGATAATAGCCGTAATGATACATAGGCATGTAATAAACATGCGGGCGCATAAAATAACTAAGCAACAGAAAATCTGTAAATGAGAACGATGAATGATAATAATTATCATAGCCAACATAGTCGGGGTTGCCACGTACATTTAAAACAGCGGTATTGTTTGTGCTATCCGGCTGGATATTAATCCGGGCAATGGTTACCGAATCGGCATTGCTCACATCATCAACTACATTCAATTTGTTTTTTTCGGGTTCCTGAACCTTTAAGTAATCTACGTTGCCATCTTTGTCGAGGTCCAGGTTGTTGATATGATTGGATGGATTGTTTATGGCCTTTTCAAGCGTTTGCGGGTCGGTACTGGTTTTAACAAATTGAGCCAGTTTGTTAACGTCGAACCCGGCAGGCGCACTGCTTTGTATAGAAACGTTATTTTGCTGCGGTGGATTAGAATTACATGCCGCAAAAAGCATAACTACAGGTGTTATAGCTATCAGTATTTTTTTCATGTTGATTTTGAGAATATAATTTGTAGCTGGCGGTTCTATTAAAATCTTGCAGCCACTTTATGTTTAGTATTTGACAAAGCAGATGCCAGTTTGTTACACATTGATAAATAGGGGATCTCTTTGTTAAACAAGCTGAAATTTTTTATTGTTTACCGCTTTGGAATGACAAAAATTCAGTTAAATAAATACTGTTGAATTCCGATTTTGAAAATTACTTTATTTTCTATTACATCAAACCTAAAGCTTTAAAAATGATTTATACACACTGTTGGTTTTTTATTATCATTGCTGATAGTTACCAATAGCAAGCCGATTTTAACTTTTATTAACCTTGATGAGAAAGATATTTCTTGTAGCTCTATTAATGTACACCCATATTGCAACACAGGCGCAGGTAAATTCTGCAAACACACCAACCCGTACTATTTTTGCTTACGGCGGCGGGTTTACCAAGCAATTTATAAAATATGTAATTGCCTTAACAAAAAAGGAAAACCCAAGAATCTGTTTTTTACCTACAGCCTCTGCCGATAACCCGGGAGCCATAGCAGCCTGGTTTGAAACATGCCAGGATTTACCTATGAAGCCTTTTGTGCAGCGGGTTTTTATCAATTCGGCACCCGATCAAAAAAGTTTTGAAGAAAATTTGTTAAGTATGGATGCCATAGTGGTAGGCGGTGGCAATACGCTTAATATGATGGCTATCTGGCATGCGCAGGCAATAGACTCGGCTTTGCGAAAAGCTTATGATAAAGGAATTATACTGGCCGGTGGAAGTGCCGGTTCTTTATGCTGGTTCCAGGGCGGTTACAGCGACTCCAGGCCGCAGCATCTTTCCATCGTAAATGGCTTAAGTTTTATATCCGCAAGCCACTGCCCGCATTACCACAGCGAGCCCATGCGTAAGCCGCTTTATCTTGACGCAATTTTAAAAGGTTCACTTAAGCCAGGTTATGCATGTGATGATATGGCCGGTGTAGTATTTGAAAATGAAAAATATATAAGGTCGGTATCAATGAATGATAAAAATAATACCTGGTATATTTCTGTCGTAAACGGTAAAATAGATGAAAAGCTTTTGCCGGTAAGTGAAATTTTGAAATAAAGACTGTTTTTTTTAAGTTTGTTTGTTACGAAACAAGACTGCAATGATTTTTAAACAAATAGTTTTTCCGGACAAAGACAATCATAGTATTGAGATGCCGGAGCAGTTTTATGGAAAAAAAATAGAGGTGAGCATAGTAGAGGTGAATAGTGATTTAAAAAGTTCTACACCCTTACCTCCGGCAGGAAAAAAAACAACCATAACAAAGTTACTTGCAGATTTTGGCGCAAATCCCAATTTCCCTTCCGCCGAAGAAATTCGTGACAAAGCATGGCCATCTAAATGGTGATATTCGACACCAATATTCTGATAGAGCTTTACAAAGGCAACACAGCTATACAACAAGAGATTCGCTTATTAAATGCTGATGTTTTTTACATAAGCAGCATTACGTTTGCCGAGTTTATTGTTGGAGCAAAAGATAAAGCAGAGATCAGAAAATTAGAAAGAATTTTAGAGAACTATACATTAATTCCATTGACTGAACCTATTACAGAGATATTTATCGATCTTTTCAAAACATTCACTTTAAGTCACAGGCCGAGTATTCCTGATACGCTTATTGCCGCTACAGCTTTATATTACAATTTGCCATTATATACATTGAATAAAAGGCATTTTCAATTTATCCCGGGTATCAATTTGGTTTAAAAGACTTATTTTACATTTAGTTATATCTTTTCAAATCATCAGGTAATGCTTGCCGCGTTCTCTTTTCCTTATCTTTACGGCTGCATATGAAATTTTTGCGCCGGCTTTTATTTCCTTTTTCGTTGCTGTATGCCCTGGTAGTTATTATCCGTAACTGGTTTTATGATGCTGGATTTTTTAAAAGTTATAAATTTAAAAAACCTGTTATATCTGTAGGAAACCTGGAAGTTGGCGGTGCCGGCAAAAGCCCTATGACCGAATACCTTATCAGACTTTTAAAAAATGACTACAAACTTGCAACCCTAAGCCGCGGATATGGACGTAATACAAAAGGGTATCTGGTAGCAGGTGCGCAAGAGTTAAGTTTAGAACCAAGTTTAGAATCAAGAATCAAGAATCAAGAGCCAAGAAATTCTGTAAAGCAGGCAACTCACAACACACAACAGACAACTGGTAACAGACAACCGGCAACAGACAACCGACAACCGACAATAGCTTCGCAAATAGGTGATGAGCCTGCGCAGTTTTACCATAAGTTCCCGGACATAACTGTAGCGGTATGTGAAAAGAGAGTGGTTGGTCTTAACAATTTAATGCCCCATCATGACCTCGTGATTCTTGATGACGCTTATCAGCATCGGGCGGTTGAACCGGGTTTAAGCATTTTGTTATTCGATTATAATCGCATCTTTGAGCCGAGATTAATGCTGCCCGCAGGTAATTATCGTGAACCTTTTAGCGGCAGGTGGCGTGCGCAGATCATTGTCATAACCAAATGTCCCGAAAATTTATCAGATCAGCAGCAAAACGAACTGGCGCTTAGAATTAAACCCGAATCGTACCAGCAATTATTTTTTTCTGCTATAAGCTATCAACCACCAATAGCGTTTACTAGCGATGCCGGGAATTTATCCTTGGATAAGGCCACAAAGGTTTATTTGCTTACAGGCATTGCCAATGCCGACCCTCTTCTTAATTATTTAACAGCCTTTGGAGCTACCATTGTTCATCATAAATATCCCGATCATCATCCTTTTACGTTAAAAAATATAACTAAACTTGCAGGTGAATTTGCTGCCGACCCTTCTCAAAAAAAAACTATTATTACAACAGAAAAGGATGCACAGCGTTTAGAAGAATCCTGGTTTAAATTTGCAGTTAATGGCATAACCGATATGCCTGTTTTTATAATACCCATAAGTGTTAAATTTTTAAATAACAGCGGGCCGGAGTTTAACCGGCTCATTATTGAATATGTCAGAAAGCATAGAGCGTAGCGCCGCATATATAAAAAGCCGCATTGGTGATTTTGTTCCGGAAGCAGGTATAATTTTAGGTACCGGGCTGGGCGGTTTGGTGAATGAGATAGAGATAGAAAAACAATTGCTTTATGCCAATATTCCTGAGTTTCCAATATCAACGCTTGAGTTTCACTCGGGAAAACTGATCTTCGGGACGCTGGCAGGGGTTAAGGTTGTTGCCATGCAGGGCCGCTTACATTTTTATGAAGGCTACAACATGCAGCAGATAACCTTACCGGTTAGGGTAATGAAAATGCTGGGGATTAAAACGCTGTATGTATCTAACGCCAGCGGATCTTTAAACCCGGAATTTAAAAAAGGCGACTTGATGGTTATATCAGACCATATAAACCTGCAGCCTGCTAACCCGCTTATCGGCCGGAACGATGATGACCTTGGTCCGCGTTTTCCTGATATGAGCCAGCCGTATAAAAAAAATTTGATAGAAAACGCGCTTGGCATTGCAGAAGCAAACAATATTACCTGCCATAAAGGAGTTTATGTTGCTGTTACAGGGCCAAACCTGGAAACAAAAGCCGAATACAGGTATCTGCGTATTATTGGCGGCGATGCCGTAGGTATGAGCACCGTGCCGGAGGTAATTGTTGCTAACCACATGGGCCTGCCTGTGTTTGCTATATCCGTTTTAACCGACGAGGGGTTTACAGAAGAGTTGCAGCCGGTATCTGTTGAGGAGATATTGCAGGTTGCATATGAAGCTGAGCCGAAGATGACATTGATATTAAAAGAACTGATAAGCCGGTTTTAATGCCCCAAAAAATTAAATACTTACTATTGGTACTCATCTGCTTTGCTTCGCAAACGCTTTGGGCGCAAACTTATCCTACTTATCCGGCTACTTCGGGGCAATCGGGGAGCAGGCAGCTTAACCTGCGTGATACCGGCCGTACTGTTAAGCCGCTGACGGCCGATCAGGAACTCGATTCACTCCGTAAAAAGCAGGACAAGAAAAAAGATACGGTTGTTTTTTCGTCAAAGTTTATCAGGGTTACCAATGAAAGATTGTTACGCGATAGTACGCAATTGCTTCCGCTGGATACCAGTATTATCAACTTTGAAAATTACAGCCCGGTAAACCAACCACGTACGCCTAAAATAACATTAGGAAATTTAGGCTTGCCGGAGCGCAGCCTTTTGTTTGAACCATCAAAAAGTATAGGCTTTGATGCCGGCCAGCATGAACTGGATGCCTATATGCTAAACCCGCAGGATATTAATTATTACCGCGCCCGTGTACCTTACACGCAATTGTACCTGATTACAGGTGGCCTTAAAGAGCAATTGTTTAAAGTTCTGCATACGCAGAACGTAAACCCGCGGCTTAACATCGGCTTTAATGCAAACTTTATTGGCTCACAGGGTTTTTACAGCAAAACGCTGCTTTCACAAAATGTGAGTGATGTAAACTTTGGTGCTTTTGCCTGGTATGAGTCTAAAGACAAGCGATACAATATATTAGGCAATATACTGTACAACAATTTAAAATCGCCTATAACGGGCTCCATTCGTAACGACTCTATATTTGTTACGGGCTCCATAGATAAAACCAGCGAAACGCCCCGCCTGGCGAACAGCTACGAGGTTTGGAAGCAAAGCGGTATCTACATAAAACAGTTTTATTACATAGGGCATATAGACAGTTTAAGAAAGGGCAATGGTACAAACGGTACTACCAATATTTTGCCTACGCAAAGGGTTTCTTATACGCTTAATTATAACACACGCAGCTATAACTTTATCCAGAATGACAATGATACCTATAATGTTTTTCCGGATTATTACTTTAGTTCCAACCGGTCAAGGGATTCACTTACCGTAAAACATTTGCAGAATGATTTTTCCTACAGTTTTTACCTGAGGCCCAAGTCCTCGGGCTTTATTAAGAACGAAATAAAACTGGATGTAGGGCTGGTACAGGACATTTACTCGTACAGCCAATATGTAAGTGATACAACGCTGAACCAGGCGGGTAATAAGGTTACACAACCGTACAAGGTAAGCCCTTCTGATCCATCGAGCAGGTATAATACTTTCCAGGATCTTACCTTAAAGGGCAAGCTGAGTTATAAATTCAGCGACAGGATCATGATTGATGCCGACCTGCAACAGGTTGCCCAAGGCCGTGATTTTGGTAATTTTTTTTACGATGGAAAAGTAACACTGGCTGGCGGTCAAAAAGCCGGGAAGATAATTTTTGAAGGTTACTCTCAAAACACATCGCCGCCATTAGTTTACACCGACTGGATCTCTAACCATTTTATCTGGCATAACAGTTTCAGTAATCAGAAAACCAATAGCCTGTCTTTCAATTACATCAATATCCCGCTAAAGCTTGATATTAAGGCAGAATATTTTCTGATCTCAAATTATTTATACTTTACGGCACAAACAGGAGGAATAGATGCGCACCCTGCGCAATTAAATACCGACATCAATCTGCTTAAAGTAAGCCTTGGCAAAAGCGTGGCCTGGCGCAGGTGGCACTTTGACGAGTTTTTGGTTTATCAAAAAACAGATTATCAGACTACCTTGCGTATCCCGCAATTCTACAGCTACACAAGTTTGTACTATAAAATGTTCTTGTTCAATGTATTATACTCGCAGTTAGGTATGGATGTGCGGTATAACTCGCAATATGTAGCGCCGTCATACGCGCCCGGGCTGGGACAATTTTACAACGGGCCTAATGTTACCTTTTCGTCTTACCCGGTTGCAAGCGTATTTTTCAGGGCTACATTGCAGCACACCAATTTCTTTGTAATGTATGATTATGCTAACCAAGGCCTATTTAGCCAGGGTTATTACACCGTAAACCGTTATCCTCAAATGGACAGGTTACTTAAGATAGGTGTATCGTGGGCGTTCTATAATTAATATTTTCTCAGGTTTTCTGCTTTTTCTTTTTCGCAGCAGGGAAAAGCACGTTGTTTAAAATAAGCCGGTAGCCGGGCGAGTTTGGGTGCAGTTTAAGATCGGTAGGAGGGTCGCCTACTATATGCTGGTAATCTTCAGGGTCGTGGCCGCCATAAAAGGTCCATTGGCCTTTGCCGTATTCGCCATGTATGTAACGGGCCTCATTGTTTGATTTCATTTCGCCCATAATGGTCACACCAGGTTTTAACAGGCTCTTATTGAATGCGGTAGTAAGGCCCATAAAGCCTTTTATTACCTTATCGTGGTTTTGGGTAAGCATGCTGGGAACTACATCCCATTTCGCCGAAAAATCAAACAATGTAAAAAAGTCCCTTGAACGGTCTATTTGTCTTGTAGCGGTTACATCGATATTGCTGAATTGATGCGAAAGTGGGTTCATATCCAGCGTAAAGTTTTGAAAGGCAAAGGTCTGGCTAAAATCAAGTTTTGATTGCGCGTCCGGCGAAGCCGCATCCCCATCAAACATCTCTTCACAGATATCGGTATTTGCGGCCGATAGCGCAATATCAAAGGTATCGGTACCTGAGCACATGGCGAACAAAAACCCGCCGCCCGCACAAAAATCGCGGATATGTTCTGCAACGGCCAGTTTCATTTGCGATACCTTTTTAAAACCCAATTTATGCGCGGTAGCCTCCTGTATCTTCACATCATCATTATACCATTGCGCATAGCGGAAGGCACCGTAAAATTTACTGTACTGCCCGGTAAAATCTTCGTGATGCAAATGCAGCCAGTCATATTTAGGCAGATCGCCTCTTATCACTTCTTCATCATAGATTACATCGTATGGTATCTCGGCATACTTTAAAACCAGTGTAACTGCATCGTCCCAGGGAAGCTTATTCTTTGGCGAATAAACAGCCATCCGCGGTGCTTTTTCCAGTTTAACAACATCCATGTTAACAGATGGATCGCTTACTTCTGTAATAATCTCGTTTACCTTTGCATCAGCAATTACCTCGTAACTTACACCGCGTATCTTGCATTCATCCTCAATTTTTTTGTCGTAGATCATCATAAAACTGCCGCCACGGTAATTAAGCAGCCAATTCACTTCCTCGCCGTTCTTAAGCGTCCAGAAAGCAATTCCGTATGATTTTAAATGATCTTTCTGCTCCTCATCCATCGGGATCAGTATAGAAGCAGCTTTACTTAAAAAAGGGAAGAAGGAAATTAATGTTATAAAAAAGCACCGGCACAACAGCAAACGCCCTGATGTAAATACACTGAAATTTTTATGATGCATTGTGCCAAATACCATTTAAATGAATGTCTTTTGCCAAAACTAACGAATAAACAGCGTATCCTATTGTAAATAATTTAACACCACCCGGTTGTTTTAAGCGGGTTTTTGTACTTGCATTTCGCGGCATTCTTTTACGGTTAATGCGCTTTTACCTTTCGCCTGCATTTACTACATTTGCCGTCTATTTAAAAAAGACATGAGCAAAGCAATTATAAAAACCGAAAAAGGCGACATGACCGTTGAATTTTTCGATAAAGATGCCCCTAACACTGTAGCTAACTTTAAAAAACTGGCTTCTTCAGGGTTTTACAATAACGTAATTTTCCATCGTGTTATCCCTAACTTTATGATCCAGGGTGGCGACCCAACCGGTACGGGCGCAGGCGGCCCGGGTTACAAAATTGATTGCGAGCTTACCGGCGATAATCAATATCACGACCGTGGTGTGCTTTCAATGGCTCATGCAGGCCGTAACACAGGCGGTTCGCAGTTCTTTATCTGCCACAACCGTACTAACACTGCTCACCTTGACAGAAACCATACAGTGTTCGGTAAGGTGATTGAAAACGTTGACGTAGTTGACGCAATTCGCCAGGGTGATAAAATTTTAGGCGTAGAAGTTATTGAAGACTAATTAGCAATTTGCGGGTGGTAACGTTGTGTTACCTTTTGCATTTATTGTTTAATATAAATTGATAGAATGAACATACAGGGAATTGTTGCTGTATCCGGCAAGCCGGGATTGTGGAGAGCTTTGGCACAAAATAAAACAGGCTATATCCTGGAAAGCCTGGATGCGCAGAAAACAAAACTGGTTGCAAACGTATCTACCGCTAAATTGGCGGCTTTGAACGAGATAACCATTTTTGGGTTAGACGAAGACATAAGGCTTACGGATATTTTTGAAAAAATGAAAGGCTCTTCTTCTGTTCCGGATGCAAAGGCCGACGGGAAAGCCCTTCGAAATTTTTTCAGGGAGATAGCACCCGATCATGATGAAGAAAAGGTTTATGCTTCTGATATGAAAAAGGTAATTGCCTGGTTCAATATTTTAAAAGAATATCCTTTCTTTAGTGAGGATGAACCTGTAGCTGAAGCTAACACTACCGAAGAAGCAGATACAGTAGAAGTTGAAGCAGCTCCTGTTGTAGTTGAAACGGCTGAAGCGGAAGAAAGCGCAGCCGCCAAACCAAAAGCAAAGGCTAAAAAGCCTGCTGCGAAAAAGGCGGAATAAAAGAAAAAGACTTTTTAAGATTAAAACCGGTTAAGCACTGCCTAACCGGTTTTTTTATGCAGATTATTTTCTGTTATGTTTTATAGTGCTGACCACTTGACAGCGAAATAAATATTTGGAATTTAAAAACCTCTTTTGTAACTTTATTGTTATAATAGAAAAAAGTTAATCTGTTTAGCTTTTCAATAAACCAAAATAAATTAAAAAGGAGGCTGTATGAACCTGGTTCATAAAATTGAACATTGGGGTGATAACCACCACCCTATGTACCTGGATGTTATTCGTTTTATTTTAGGAGCGTTTTTGATGTTAAAGGGCTTTGCCTTTTTAGAGAACAGCGCAACCTTAAGGGATATGATAGAAGACCAAAGCGTGGTTTATATATCTTCGGGCCTATTAATGACGCTTGTATATTATGTTGTTTTCGCTCACCTGGTGGGTGGTGTATTGATAGCGATGGGCACTATAACCCGCTTTGCATGTATTGTACAAATTCCTATTGTTGCAGTAGCGGTATTTTTAACCGATAGTTTTCAATCTGCCGTAAACACCATGATCTGGCCTTCAATTACAGCGCTGATACTGCTTGTGTTGTTTACCATTATCGGCTCTGGCCCATTATCGCTGGATAGTTATCTGAAAAGGGTAGAACTGCACGGCGACTTATAAGAACTAAACTGACCAATTATAACAATAGGCAGCAGAATAATTCTGCTGCCTATTTTAATATTCGGCCATTTGTTCATCAACATAGCACCAAAGCCAGCGCTCGCCCGGCTCGGCCGATATTACAACCGGATGGCCCGATTGATGCGCATGTTTACTGGCATGCTTGTTTGGTGAGCTATCGCAGCAAAGTGTAACGCCGCAAGTTTGGCAGCTGCGCAGGTGCATCCACTCATCGCCTGTTTTTATACATTCTTCGCATACATCGTCTTTTGGGTGTTTAAGCGTTTTAATGGCGCGTAAATGTTCGCAAACTCCGTTATCTTCCATAGTATTCTTTATTTAGATGTTATCTTTTAATAATTAAACTTCTGCCAGGTATTTATGTACAAAGCTTATGGCCATGGATCCTTCGCCCACGGCAGATGCAACACGGTTCATAGCACCGGCACGCACATCGCCTGCGGCAAAAATTCCTTTACAGCTTGTCTCCAGCAAAAACGGATCGCGGTTGGTTTTCCAGATCTTACCAAAGTTGTCGTACCTTCTTAACTCACGCCCTGTTTCAATATAGCCTTTATCATCTTTCAGGATATTTAGCTTTATCCAGTCCGTATATGGCCTGGCTCCAATAAACACATAAAGTGCGGCTGCATCTTTAGTTTGCGTTTTTTTGGTTTTTATATCGATAAGCGTAAGTTTTTCAAGGCAATTATGGCCTAAGGCTTCTATGATCTCTGTTTCAGTTAAAACGGTAATATTGGCAATATTTTCTATCTGGTGGATAAGATATGCCGACATAGTATATGAAAGACTATCCCTGCGGATTACAATGTAAACGTTCTTGGCAAACTTAGACAAGTAAACAGCAGATTGACCGGCAGAATTCCCTCCGCCTACTATGTATACGTCCTGGTCCTTGCAGGCAGCGGCCTCCGTCATGGCGGCACCATAATAAATCCCGGCACCTGTAAAATTTTCAACGCCCTTTACTTCCAGCTTGCGGTAGTCTACACCCGTGGTTATAACAACCGTGCGGGTAATAATTTCGGGCCCGTCATCCAGGATAATCTTTTTATAACCGTCTTTTTCTACAATGTCATTAACAGATTGCGGCGATAAAAACTCGGCACCTAAGCGCTTTGCCTGGCTTATGGCCCTTCGGGTAAGATCGGCACCGCTTAGGCCTGCAGGGAAACCAAGATAATTTTCTATCCTGGAGCTGGAACCAGCCTGGCCGCCCGGCGCCTTACGCTCTATCAGCAAAGTTTTTAATCCTTCTGATGCACCGTAAACAGCAGCAGCGAGTCCGGCAGGCCCTGCGCCAATAATGGCTACATCATAAATTTCGTTAGAGAGCTGGGGGTTTAAGCCAATCTTGTCTGCAATTGCCCTGATGCCTGGGTTGGTAAGAAAAGTACCGTCGTTAAAAAGCACCAGCGGCAGTTGTTCGTGTGTGATTTTATTTAATTCCAGCACACCCTTTGCTTCCGGGTTTTTCTCTACATCCAGCCACCAGTAGGGGATAAGGTTACTGGCAAGGTAATCTTTCACCGTATGTGATTGCGGCGAAAATTGATAACCAACTACCCTGATTCCCTTAAAGTTAGGGATGTAATCGCTATGCCAATCGTCCAGCAGGTCATTTAGTACTGGGTAAAGCTTTTCTTCCGGCGGGTTCCAGGGCTTCATGAGGTAATAGTCCAGCTTTACATCATTAATAGCTTTTATGGCAGCTTCGGTATCTGAGTAAGCGGTTAGTAATACCTTTTTGGCATTGGGATATATTTTAATGGCTTTTTCTAAGAAGGCAACACCCTCCATTTCTGGCATACGCTGGTCGCATACAAAAAGGGCCACTACATCGCCGCTGTTTTTCATTTCAGTAAGCGTGTCCAATGCTTCATTAGCAGAAGTTGTACTCAGAATTTTATATTCCTTGCCGTATGTTGTTCGCAGGTCGCGGGTTATAGCCCTCAATACCTGCGGGTCGTCGTCTATTGAAAATATGATAGGTCTTTCCATTGTGTAGATGTAAATTAGCAATAATCGGGCAAATCAACCCGTAATTGTAAAGAAGTACTTAACCGTTAATAGGGAAACAAACAACAAACTCTGTTTGCCCCGGTATGGATTTTACCTTTATTGAACCATTGTGCTGATGTACAATGCGTTGTACCACTTCCAGACCCATGCCCGTACCTTTGCCCATTTCTTTTGTGGTAAAAAACGGATCAAATATTTTAGGGCAGTCTTCTTCGGGTATGCCAGGCCCGTCATCAACAATGTATACCCTAACAAACTCACGATCCTTTTCTGTCTTAACAATTAATCGGCCTTTGTGGTTTATTTCCATCGCATCTATGGCATTGTCTATCAGGTTGGTCCATACCTGGTTTAATTCGCCTATGAGCGCCTTAACGGGGGGCAGGGTTTCGTCATATTGTTCAATTAGTGTAATGTTGCCTTTTTTGAGGCGATAGCCCAGCATGGTGATCGTATTCCTGATGCCGTTGCGGATATCGGCATACTGTTTATCCGCCCCGCGATCCATATGTGTAAAGGTTTTAACGGAAGTAACCAGGTCTGAAATTCTTTTAGACGATTCCTGGATATCTTCTACCATCCGCTCTGTAACCAGCAAGCTGCTTATCCAGTTGAATACCGGCGAGCAGTACTTGTTTGGGATGTGCCTACACAAATTTTCCAGTTGTTCAACATCGAAATTGTATTCTACAAAGCTTTCAGAAATGTCATAGCTGTTTTCAACCCCATGATCGTCAAACCAATTTATAATATCCTCTTCGCGCCGGCTTTTTTCTTTAAGCGTAAGACAAGGCCTTTCTTTTTGTGCCAGTAGTTTTACAAGCTCATCATTTACGGCATCTATCTGTTCGGCAGTCATTTCTATGGCTACCACTTTTTTAAACGATTTTGGTTCTACCCGCAAATGTTCAATAAGCGAAATCGAATCGCGCACAATGGCCGATGCCGGGTTGTTTAACTCATGGGCAAGCCCTGCTGAGAGCTTTCCCAACGCCATCATTTTTTCGTTCTGTTGTTTAAGCGCTGTAAAATCTCTTACGCGGTTACTCATTACATGTACCAGGGCTTGTGTAAGTTCAAAGTGATTGCTTATCATTTCACGTATCCTTTCGGTAGGGAATGATAAGATCTGCAGATCGCCAATAGCCTGGCTGTAACCTGGTGCCGTAACTGCCCTTGAATAGGGTAGGTAACCGGTTATATCCCCGGGTTTAAATGTAGCAATCTCGCGCCTGCTGCCATTCTGTAACATATAAAGTAACAGGCTGCCATCTATAATAACATGCGGCCCTGCAAGCGGATCGCCCGGGCTAAGCAGGTGATCGCCGTCTTTAATTATCCTGTTTTCGCTGTTATCTATCAGCCATTGCAGCTGATCGTCGGGTACGTTCTTCAACACCTCGAGCGATTTAAGCCATTCAACGGTAACTTTAATCATAAGATAAATGTAAGTATTATTCTTTAGTTTTGGCCGTAAAGGCAGTTGCCCGTCAGCCGGAGAAATTATTTTTAATGAACGGGCAAGTATCATTTCAAAAGCAATCAGCATAACAAAATGCAAATCCAAAACAGAAACAAAGGCAATCGCGGCGTATTTTTTATAGAAGAAGGTGGCGATGAAATTGGCCTGCTGCATTATACCCTGCCCGAAAAGGGAATAATGGTGATAGATCATACCGAAGTAGACGAGGCGCAGGAAGGTAAAGGCCTTGGCAGGCAATTGGTTAAAGCCGCTGTAAGCTACGCCCGTGAACACAAGCTGAAAGTTTCGCCCGAATGTGTTTTTGCAAAAAAGATGTTTGAAATAACACCCGAGTTTGCCGACGTATTATTAAAAGAATCCTAAAAATTTACAATCAGGATCTACCGATCTTAAACTTGTAACCATCGTTATATCTTGTAATGGCCAAAGGTTTATTCATGATCTTGTAGAAAAAAATTCCTCCCAAAACATAAAGCAACAGATCTTTATAGTCTGCCGTGTAGATTTTTGATGTAAGAGGTAACAAACCTTCAAATACCAGCGATACATAAATTACAATGAATGCCACCTGTTTCGCAGAAAGTACATAGTAGTCGTTTTTAATTATTAATATCCGTTTAAACCATAAACCCAGGTTTGCAATAACAGGTATAGCCAGCGCATCGCCAAGATAGTCGTTTAAATAGGGAACCGGGTAATGTGATTTTCTGCAGATAAACAGGCAGAGCCAAATAAGAATGAATGCAATAAACCACCTGTTGAACAATGTTTTCATCAGGCGGCAATAATGCTTATTAAAACAATCACGAAACTTATAAACAGGAAAAACACTATCTGGATGTAAAAGGCAATCCACCGGATGGAATTAAGAAAACATTTTAAATGACGCTTAAATTCGCTGTCGCCCGGTTTAATAAAAAGATAATCATTTTCCTTTATTACTTCTTTGCGGATCTTTTTTTCAACCTCGCGCGAAAAACGCTGCGGCTCCAGGAAACCGTTACAATGCAGGCATCTGTCGTCTATATGGCCGGTCCACAAAGTCCATTCCCCGCAATTGGGGCATTTTATTTCCCTTACCTGGCTCATTAAATCAAATATAATCTAAAATGGCTTACAGGTATAATTCACTGCGCCATAATCGGAATTAGCATTAACAATTTTTTATATATCTGTTTTGCTTTCAGTTTTAATTATATACCTTTAGTTGTGTCGTTTAAACACATTGTATTCTAACCTCTTTTTTTATTATAAACCGTTAAGTAACCAAAAGGTGTTTAACTCAATTTTCCTGGCTGTTATATGAAGAAGAACTTTTACGTTAAATTTTTTCCGTATGCTGCATGTATATGCGGCGTAGCTATGGTGCTAAGCGGAATGCGCAATGCTGCAAGCGTTAGTGAGGCACAGCTATTGCCGTACCAGGATACCTCCGGCTTTGCGCTCATAAAAAACGCTGGCGGGCCAACGTTAGGGTATTCGCCCGCTTCTGGAGTTAAAATACTTACAGTTAATGGACTATCGTTCAAGGATCTTAACAGGAACGGCAAGCTTGATAAATATGAAGACTGGCGTTTACCGGTTGACGAGCGGGCCAAGGACCTGGCTGCTAAAATGTCTGTAGACCAGATAGCAGGGCTAATGCTTTACAGCATACACCAGGCAATCCCTGGCCTTGCAGGCAACTTTGGTAAAGGAACTTATAATGGAAAGTATTATAAAGATGGTGGTATCGATGCATCTGACGTTACCGATCAGCAAAAGGATTTTTTGATCAAAGACAACGTTCGGCATGTGCTTGTCACAACGGTGTTAAGCCCGGAAGTAGCCGCCCGCTGGAACAACAAGGTGCAGGCTTTGGTGGAAGGCGCCGGGCTTGGCATCCCGGCCAATAACAGTTCAGACCCAAGGCATAGCGCACCATCAGGTGTGGAATACACCGCCGGCGCAGGTGGAAAAATCTCTCAATGGCCCAACGAGTTGGGTTTGGCCGCCACTTTTGATCCCTCGCTTGTACAGGAGTTTGGGTCAGTTGCCGCGAAGGAATACAGAGCGTTGGGTATTACAACTGCATTATCGCCGCAAATAGATATGGGCTCCGAGCCGCGTTGGGTACGTATTAACGGCACCTTCGGCGAAGATCCACAACTAAGTGCAGATATGGCAAGGGCTTATATTGATGGTTTTCAGACATCTATCGGCAACAGCGAAATTAAGGATGGCTGGGGATACAACAGTGTAAACGCAATGATGAAACATTGGCCCGGCGGTGGCCCGGAAGAAGGCGGCCGGGATGCGCATTACGCTTATGGTAAATATGCTGTTTATCCCGGCAATAATTTTGACGAGCACCTGGTATCGTTTGTGGATGGCGGATTAAAGCTGAACGGTAAAACCAAAATGGTATCGGCAGTGATGCCTTATTATACCATATCTTATGGCCGTGATGTAAAAAATAAAGAAAATGATGGCAACAGCTACAGTCAGTATTTAATTACCGACCTGCTTCGCAAAAAATATGGATATGATGGCGTAGTTTGTACAGACTGGCTGGTAACTGCCGACGAAGCCAAAACTCCGGATGTTTTCCTTGCAGGTAAGTCATGGGGGATGGAAGATAAAACCGTTGCCGAACGGCATTACAAAATATTGATGGCCGGGGTAGATCAATTTGGTGGAAATAATGACGCAGCACCTGTAATTGAGGCTTATAAAATGGGCGTAAAAGATCATGGTGAAGCGTTTATGAGAGCCCGTTTTGAGCAATCAGCAGTGCGCCTGCTGCGTAATATATTCAGGCTGGGCCTTTTTGAAAATCCTTACCTGAATGTGCAGCACTCAAAAGAAACGGTGGGTAATCCCAATTTTATGACTGCCGGGTATAATGCCCAGCTGAAATCCATCGTGATGTTGAAGAACAAAGCCAATGTATTGCCTATCCAAAAAGGCAAAACGGTTTACATTCCTAAAAAATTTATTGCTGCCGCCAAAAGTATTTTTGGCGATGTATCGCCGGAGCGATATGAAGATGCGGTTAAACCCGAGTTGTTAAAAAAATACTTTAATGTAACGGATGATCCCGCCAAGGCCGATTATGCTATCGTATTTATCAGCAGCCCAAGCGGTGGTGCCGGTTATGATATTGACGATAAAAAACAAGGCGGCAATGGCTATTTCCCAATCAGCCTGCAATATCAAAAGTACACTGCAACCGATGCCCGTGCACATAGCATTGCAGCAGGCGACCCGACCGAACCCGGAATAACCAACCGCAGCTATCGCGATAAGAGTTTTACCGCCGCAAATTTGCAGGACGTTAAGATTGTAAAGGATACCAAACTGGCTATGAAAGGCAAGCCCGTTATTGTAGCGGTTGCTACCTCCAGGCCTTTTGTACCCGCAGAATTTGAAAAAGAGGCTGATGCAATAGTTGCCAGTTTTGAGGTACAGAACCAGGCGATTCTGGATATTTTAAGCGGTGCCGCAGAACCATCAGGTTTGTTGCCATTCCAGATGCCTGCCAATATGGAAACTGTTGAGCTGCAAAATGAAGATATTCCGCATGATATGCTTTGCTACACCGATGCTGCCGCGCATACCTATGATTTTGGTTTTGGCATGAACTGGAGAGGCGTGATACATGACGCACGTACCGAAAAATATGCAGGCCGTATTGCCAAACCTTTGATTACAGTAAAGGGGAATATGGTAAGTATCAGCAACCCATCGCCGGGCACTAAAGTCTATTATACAACAAACGGTACTACCCCGGCATTTGTGGAAGAGAACGAATACAAAAAGCCATTTGTGGCTGCAAAAGGTGCAACAGTTAAAGCAATTGCTAAGAAATATGGTGTTGACAACAGCAGCATTGTTTATTACAAAGTGAAGTCGTGATATGAACTGATCCAACAGGTAAAAAACAAGAAGGCCGGTTCAACAGAATGAACCGGCCTTCTTGTTTTATGAGTTTAATTTTCTAATGGTAAAGTAAAGTGAAATGAGGAACCTTCGTTTTCTTTGCTTTCGACAGTCAGACATCCATGATGTGCCTTAATTATTTCATTAGATATAAATAAACCAAGCCCAAGCCCGTTAAATTTTCCTTTTGGCAATGTGTCTACCCGGTAAAACCTGTCAAAAATGCGTTGCAACTGATCTTTAGGAATACCAATTCCATGATCTTTGATAGCAACCTTAATTTGTTCTCCTTTTTTTTCTGCATTAACATGAATTAAATTATGGTCGGGAGAGTATTTAACGGCGTTGTTTAACAGGTTTGATATTACCTGTCCTATACGAGTTGGGTCTATATTACTTGGCAACGGATAGGGAGGTAGTTCTGTGGTTATGGTATGTGTACTAACGCTTACCTGCATAGCTTGCACCGCTTCATTTATGCATTCCCTTACGTCGCGTAATTCAAAGTGATATTGTATTTCACCCATTTTAATTTTGGTTAGGTTGAGCATATTATCAATTAGGTTCACCAGCTTTTCTATCTGCCCTTCCATGCGACTTACGTAATACTGAAATTCTTCCCCATTTTCATTTTTAAATTTCTTCCCAGATAATTGTAGGAAGCCCTTTATTGCTGTTATTGGCGACTTTAGCTCGTGCGAAGCCATGTGTATAAAATCTTCCTGCCGGTTTTCCTGATTTACCTTCACATTTATATTACGTAGTTGTATAATAAAGGAATGTACTAATTCATCATTAAGCAGGTTATTTACGCAGCATTCTGTCCATACCCATTCATTGCTGCTTGTTTTTAATCGCTGTCTTAACATCGCCGATCCATTTTCGTCTTGTTTAAGTTTTTCAACTAAATTAATAAATAAGGGTTTGTCTTCTGGGTGTATAACATCTTCAAGACTTCTGCATCTTTCACCTTGTTCTATATTTAAAATTTTTTGGAAAGATGGGGAACTGTAAGTGATAAAGCCATTCCTATTGCAAATAATAAAACCTTCTGCGCTTTGATCAATAATACGGCGAAAACGTTTTTCGCTATAAGTGATTTTGTTAAGCGCCTTTTCAATTATAAAAAACATTGATACTACCAATGTGCTTTCAATAATAAAAAGAATAAACTCAAGAAAATTAAAATGTGTAAGCGTGTCAAAATATGGCAAAATTAAAGATGCGCTAATAATAACAGCTAAGGTGCTTATAAATGCCGATCTAAACCCACCAAGGCAACCGCTTAGCAAAATTGCACCGAAATAAAGTAGAAATAATATTACATAACCAGTGTTTGGAAAAATAATGATCTTTACAAAAGTGGCACTCAACGAAAATAAACAAGGCAAACCATACATAAAAAGCGCACGATTCAATGGCTTTTCTTTTGCAAGATAGTTTGGCAAAATTTTTTCGAAGAGCAGCATAACTGGTTTAATACGAATATAAATTTAAGTTAAAAACTTATACTGAAAGGAACAGATTGCCAGTTATGGATGCTCTAGTACTATATGATGTTAATATATAGCTATTTAGATTAGATATGAGAAAAAAATGTATAACTAAACATATAAAAGTGTATACCTACATTATACTTATTTTTTAGGAGTTTAAAGCTATTGTAAAAATAAACATCACTAAAAACTGAATAGAAATTGTCTAATAAAAACAAAACAGCGGCGTAAAAGCGGTATTAAGATTGAAAGCTCATTTATCAGCAATCCTGCTTTTTGCATTCGTCTAATGAGAACTCAGGTTCAAACGTGCTGTGGCTTATGTCCAGGTGTTCTAAACGGTGGCGAAGATCATGTTTAATAGAATCAAAGGTGGCCATAAATGCCGGGTCTATAACCAGGTGTGCAGTCAGGGCATTTTCGGTTGTACTTAGCGCCCACACATGCATGTGATGAACATCTATAACGCCTTTTCCTTTAAGTAATTCGGTTTTGATTTTTTCGAGCTCTATTTCTTTAGGTACGCCATCCATTTCCAGTCTTAAACTATCGGACAGTAAGCTCCAGGTGCCTCTTAAAATTACAATTGCTATAATTAAGCTTAGCGCGCTGTCTATCCAGTAAAGATGAGTGAAATAAATGATAAGGCCGGATATTACAACCCCGAACGATACGATGGCATCCACCGCCATGTGCAGGTAAGCGCCTTTAACGTTAAGGTCTGTGTCTTTGTCTTTAGCAAATAACCAGGCAGTAAATGCATTTACGCCTATCCCTATTAACGCTACCCAGGCCATAGTACCGCCTTCAATTTGCTCGGGGTGCATAAACCTAACAACAGCCTCATAACCAATTAAGCCTACCGCTACAAATAGTATAAGTGCGTTGAAGAAGGATACAATAATGGTAGATCGCTTGTAGCCATAAGTATATTTGCTGGTAGCGTTAACTTTCGATAATTTAAAGGCAAGCAAAGCAAGTGCGAGGCCCGCAACGTCGCCAAGGTTATGCCCGGCATCGGTCAGTAAACTTAAGGAATGAATGGATAAACCCACTATCACCTCAATCACGACAAACAGCGAATTAAGGATGATACCGATAACAAAAGCTGCATTCAGGTGATCAAGCTTAGGGGCGTGATCGTGGTGGTGGTGATGCGAATGAGAATGATCGTGACCTGCTGACATGCAGCAAATTTAAATATTATATTCGTTTCTTTACTTAAAAGAATATAAGATACAGGATCAGTATCATCAGCGCATATTTTACCGCATAATACAAATTACGGTTATAAGCCTTTATACGCTTGCCAAGTAAGCGAATAGAGTAAATGTATTTGAATACTTTGTTAATATTACCGGTTTTATCATCGCCCATGTTTGGTGATGATGCAGATGCCATAATAAACCAGCCGAAAAACTTGTTCCATCCTTTTGCAAACCAGGTTTTTACCGGGCGTTCAATATCGCAGAACAAAATGATACGGTCTATATCGGTTTTATTCTCAGCGTAATGAATGTATGTTTCGTCAAATATCACATCATCACCATCTTTCCAGGCATAGCTTTGCCCGTCAACCACAATATGGCATTTTTCTGAATTTGGAGTTATTAATCCCAAATGGTAACGAAGCGAACCGGCATAAGGATCGCGGTGCATCAGTAACTCGCTGCCTGCAGGTAATACGGCAAACATAGCTGCTTTTACCTTTGGGATGCTTTTGATAAGTTCTATTGTTTGAGGGCAATATTTTTTTGCAGATGGATGAAAATCATCGTACCATTTAAGGTAAAAACGTTTCCAGCCGCGCCTGAAAAACGAATTGAAACCCATATCATTGTATTGGTCCGAGCCTTTTATCAATTCGCCGCGTTCCAGCTGTAAAGCCTCATCACGAATTACCTGCCAATTTTCTTTTAGAACACCCAACTGTGGGAAATAAGCCTGGTTTATATAGGGCTTGTTTTCAACACCCGAAAACGCGTACATTGGCATATTAATAGGCGCCATAAATGTAGAATGGTCCGTTAACTGCCTGAAAAATTTGAAACGTACTTTTCCTCTGTAATGGACTATTACAGTAGAAATAATAAGTATGTAAAAAAGAATAAATTTTACCGAGATAAGTTCGGCGGTAATTTGATGTACGTTTACAGTCATGTGCTCAAAAGTAGTGATATTCATCATTCAGTATGCTCTTATAACCTGTTAAACAACATTTTTACAGAATATTGACCAATTTTAAAAGATAGTCAGTAAGCAAATAAAGTAATAAAATATGATATTTCAATACCCCTTGCTTATAAAGTAAGCCGGTATTACGGTGTTCATTTATCAATCGTGATGATAAGGTTCGCCCTTTATAATAGTAAACGCGCGGTACAGTTGTTCCACAAAAAACAGCCTAACCATCTGGTGCGAAAAGGTCATGGCTGATAAGGAAAGTTTGTCATTTGCACGCTGGTAAACCGATTGATCGAAACCATAAGGACCACCTACAATGAAAATAAGGCTTGTTATGGCCCCAAGTTCTTTTTTTTCTATAAAACCGGCAAATTGCCTGGAAGAAAATTCAGCACCATTCTCATCCAATAGGATCACATGATCAAGCGGGGTTATTTTTTTCAGGATCAATTCGGCTTCCTTTGCCTTTTGTTGTTCCTGGGTAAGCGCCTTGGTGTTTTTTAACTCATCCAGCTCAATAAGTTGCAGGCGGGTGTAATGCTTAAGCCGTTTTGCATATTTTTCAATACCCTCTTTTAAGTATTTTTCTTCTGTTTTACCTACGGTTAAAAAAGTGATTTTCATTTACAGTTGCTGCGATAGGTTGCAGGTGCAAATTTAGGCATAGTTTAAATGACTAAAGGTATAAGCAGTAAATGTTGTAATATTGCGCATAGCGTAAACCTCAGCACCTATTTTAAGTGAACATTACAGAACAATACAACATAGCGGTTGCAGCCGCAAAGCAGGAAACAGATAAATTTAAATCGCTCGCTAATAAATATTCCTTTTACCGCCTTATTGCCTTTGCGGTGTTTGTAATTGCGGTGGTTTTTGCCATTAGCATTGAGGAAATCGGCATCATTGTTTTTGCGGCCGTGCTTTTGATAATCGGTTTCAGCTGGCTCATCAAAAAGCAAAACCATTTCGACACGTTTGCCAGATATTACGCGTACCTTAAGCAGATTACAGAAAACGAACTTCAAAGCATTAAGGCGGGTTCTGGTTTATATGATAATGGTTCCGCATTTAACAATCCGAGGCATTTTTATACTGCCGATCTGGATATTTTCGGTAATAATTCACTGTTTCACCTTGTCAATCGGGCGGCTACTTGGGCCGGCGTACAAAAACTCGCGTCGTGGCTTAACAAGCCATCGACGGAAAATGTAATATTGCAACGGCAGGCAGCCGTAAAAGAAATAGCTCAAAAAAACGAATGGAAATTAAATTTCCAGGCTTACCTGCTATTTTCAGTAAATCAGCAAAAAGATCAGCTAAACAGGTTAATCGCTTATTTAAATACAACCGTTGAGTTAAAAGACCAGGCATGGTTAAAATTATACTGCCGTATAGCGCCTTTTTTATTGATCAGCGTTATTATAGCAGGATATTTTTATAGTCCGTTGCGGTATTTTACACCCTTTATTGCGCTTTATAACTATAGACTTGCATCATCAAACGCCCAGGCAGTAGACAAAACAGATTTAATTGCTGGTAAAATATCGCAAACGTTAACCCATTTTGTTGAAGCATTTAAAGGTATTGAAGAGCAAAGCTGGCAATCGGTGTACCTTAAAGAACAGGCAGAAAGGATTAAATCAGCAGATGGAGAATCTATATCCGAAAAAACCGCCCAGCTGGCCGCTTTAATTAACAAGCTTAATTATCGCCTTAACCTGGTGGTAAAATTTATACTAAACATCTTTTTAGTTTGGGATATTCGTTGCTTAATGGCGATAGAAGCGTGGAAGCAAAAGAACCGGCAGCATGTTGAGCAGGCCTTTGATGTAATTGCAGAATTTGAAGCTATTATAAGCCTGGCAAGCCTGCACATAAATTACCCCGAATGGTGCCTGCCTCAAATTATAAAAGAGGACGGCTATACACTTACTGCAAGCAATATAGCTCACCCACTTATTGGCGCGGGTAAAAGAGTTGCAAATGATTATGATTTGCAGAACACCTTTAAGATTGATATCATCACCGGCTCTAACATGGCCGGTAAAAGCACCTTTTTACGAACCATTGGCATTAACTGCGTGCTTGCCTTTTGCGGTGCGCCTATATGTGCCGATAGTATGCAGGTATCGGTAATGAAAATATTTACCTATATGCGCATTAAAGATTCGCTCAATGAAAATACGTCCACCTTTAAGGCAGAGCTTGATCGTCTGCAGCTTTTGTTAAATACGGTTGAAGGCGACAGCAAGCTGTTTTTCCTGATAGACGAGATGCTGCGGGGAACCAACTCGGTTGATAAATACCTTGGCTCCAAAGCGGTGATTGAACAGCTGATTAAAAAAAGAGCCGTAGGTATGGTTGCCACGCATGATCTTCAAATTGCAGAATTGGAAAAAGAACACCCTGATTACGTGCGTAATTTTTACTTCGATATCGAGGTGAAAAATGGCGAAATGATCTCCGACTACAAAATAAAACACGGCGAATGCAAAACATTTAATGCATCGCTGTTACTAAAGCAGATTGGAATAGATATAGAAAAGTAAAAAGTTATCAATCAAATAAATAGGAAATCATTGTACAAAAAAAATGCCCCTGTATCGCTACAGAGGCATTTATATTTTTTAGGGTAGGGGGTTAATAATCAATTACCACCTGCGCCGGCCGGTGCTCCCTGGCCGCTATCACCTTGTTTCATGTCATCATTGTTAACACCTTTTTTCTGCTGGTTAGGGTTTGAGAAGCTTAACTTACCAAAGTTGTAGCTAAACGTTAAACCGAATGAACGGAAAGGCAATTGAAATTTACTGGTTTGGGTAAATCCATCGCTCTTAATGCTGCTATCAAAGTTTTTGTAAGTACTGAATGGCTGTATTACATTTAAACCAAGCGAATATTTTTTCTTATCAAACTGTTTCTTTAAGCCTACACCGAAAATGCTGAATGAAGGATTGGTTCCCTGAATGGTACGGCGTGCAGAACTTCCAAAAGCAAAGGACTCAGCAACAATGTCGGCAGGTAATGTTAACGTTGCCCTCAAGAAACCTCCATATTGTATGTATGTGCCATTTTCAGATTGAACTTGAGTAAATTGCCCAGAAGGGTCAGGTTTATATGTGTAAGCGTTGATATTTCCCATAATGGTTAATATCTTAAACGGTGTAACAGATCCAAAAAAACTACCTCCCAATGAATTGTTTACTCCGATATTTTGATAAGTTGTGAGCGTTCCGCCTTCTACAGCACCATTTACGGTTACATTTATTGGTGCTGCGATACCTTCAATCAGGTTATCAGTGTGTTTATAATATACAGAGAAGTTTAAAATCGAGGTTTTGATGAAGGTATTTAAATCAGCCTCGATAGTTTGTGAAATTTCCGGGCTTAATTCAGGATTACCAACCGATTGGCTCTGAATGCTGGTTTTATTAACAAACGGGTTTAAATATTGTAAACTTGGGCGTGTAATACGTTTACTGTAAGCCAATTTAAAGGTTTCCGTAGCGCTAAATTTTTTCTGTAAAGTAAGGCTTGGAACTAAAGTATTATAATTTTGACTAAATGGTGATAACGACTGTGAAAGACTTTCAGGGTCGCCATGTATATCCGTGTTTTCATCACGTACTCCGGCGAGTATACTATAATCTTTAGGCAGGTTAATGGTTAATACAGAATATCCGGCTGCAACATCCTGATTATAATCATAAGTGCTTGATGTAAGCGGATCAAATACAAATCCTTCGGTTCCGGGATCAAATATTTCGCTAACAGTGCTTATTCTCCTTATTATGTACTTACCACCAGCTTCTAATTTAAATACCTTGTTAATTGGTAATGTATAGTCAGCCTGAAATGTATACTCATTGTTGCTACCATTTATATTGTTCTGAAAATCGGGGTAAACAGCGGAATAATAGTTACTATAATCTGTTTTTCCTAAACTATGACTCCACTGAGTCGAAAGATCAAGCTCTTCACCTTCTTTTTTGAATTTGTGTGTGTAATCGATGTTCCAGTCGAAACCTTCGGCAGGTATGGCATGCGCAACTGAATTACTCATATACGGTTGCGGCCCGGTTACCTGTGTTTCAGAATTTGTGTTAAACTGTATCTGATTTAAGCGGATGCTTGTGCTTAAACTGTTATAACTGTTAAACTCATAACCTGCATTTACCGACCCTATAATTGCATGTCTGCTTACACGGCTTGTGCCCTTCGATTCTGAATTAAGGCTATCATTGCTAAATGTTTGCTTTAAGTCAGTTAACGATGTTTGAGGCCATGACGCGTTACCGCCAACATTCATGGTTAAATTAAACCTGTTTTTGTTATAGTTTAAGTTCATGTTACCGTTATTTTGGCGGGTGCCTATACCGCCGCTAACACTACCACTAACACCAGAAATGTTTTTCTGCTTGGTAATAATATTGATGATACCTGCAGAACCTTCTGCATCATATTTTGCAGATGGCGAGGTAATTACCTCGATGCTTTTGATCTGATCGGCAGGGATGCCTTTTAACACATCTGATAAACTGGCAGAGGTTGCGCCTGATGGCTTACCATTAATTAATACGCGCACGTTTGCATCACCACGTAAAGATACGTTACCGTTAATATCAACAGATACCAGCGGGACTTTCTGTAAGATGTCTGTAGCGCTTCCGCCCGCCGCGGTAATATCCTTTTCAGCGTTATAAACTATCTTGTCTATGTGGTTTTCAACCAAAGCAGATTGCCCCTGTACTACCACTTCTTTCAACGTGTGCGATCCAGGGGAGATCACTACAGCGCCCAGGTTTTTATCGGGCTTTGCACCGGTAGTAATAACCGGGTCAATGGTTTTGCTTGGATAGCCAATAAAGGTGATCACGATTTTGTAATTTCCCGGGTGAACGCCATCCAGTTTAAAGTTACCTTTTTCGTCTGTGATAACACCGGTGATCGGGCTTTTGCCGCCGCTTCTGTAAAGGCCGATTGAAGCATAGTCCAATGGTTTTTTTGTTACAGAGTCGATAAGGGTACCGGATATTCTGCCCACTATGTTTGATTGGGCGCCACCGCCGCCTACACCAAACTGGGCTTTGGCCGTTATGACAGAGAATATGATTGCAAGAAGTATGTAAAAACGTTTCATTCGTTAAGCTTTTGTTAATTGGAGCCGAAAATACCCGAAATGTTACAGGCCTTTCTTTATTTTTTTTTGATTTTATTAATTGTCATTAATTAGTTACATAACAGTGGGTTACAGAACTATATTTACGATGCGGCCTTTTACCACGATCACTTTTTTAGGCGATTTACCGTCCAAATATTTTTGTACATCTGCGTTAGCTATAACCAAAGCTTCAATGTCTTTTAGCTCCAGGCTTAAGGAGACGTTAAGGTTCATTTTGGTCTTACCATTTATAGAGATCGGGTATGCAAATTCATCTTCCACCAGGTATTTTGCAATAAATTTAGGGTATGGCGCATATGAAAGTGTACCTGCCTGGTTACCCAACAAGGTCCATAGCTCTTCGCTTATGTGCGGCGCATACGGTGAAAGAATGATCACCAGATCCTTAAGAATAGCTTTCTTATTACATTTCAGATCGGTAAGTTCGTTTACAGCGATCATAAAGCTTGACACGGAGGTATTGAACGAAAATCGCTCTATATCTTCCTCCACTTTGCGGATGATCTTATGCAGCGATTTTAATTCTGCCTTTGTAGCTTGCTCCTCAGATACATTAAATTCCCAGGCATCATTGTGGAACAGTCGCCAGAATTTGCGTAGAAATTTGAATACGCCTTCAATGCCGTTGGTATTCCATGGTTTGCTTTGCTCCAGGGGACCTAAAAACATTTCGTACATACGCAGGGTATCGGCGCCATAACGTTCAATCAGGTCATCCGGGTTAACTACGTTGAACTTGGACTTAGACATTTTTTCAATCTCTACACCGCAAACATATTTGCCGCCTTCCAAAATGAATTCTGCATCTGCATACTCAGGACGCCACTTTTTAAACTTTTCTATATTTAAAACATCATTTTCAACAATATTGACATCTACATGCAGTTCTGAAGTTTTGTATTCTTTTTTAAGCCCGTTAGAAATAAAAGTATTTGTACTACGGCCTTCTGCATCAACCAACCGGTAAACAAAATTACTGCGGCCCTGGATCATGCCCTGGTTTATCAACTTTTTAAAAGGCTCTTCTTCAACTACCAGGTTTAAGTCTTTTAAAAATTTGTTCCAGAAACGGCTGTACAGCAAATGCCCGGTAGCGTGTTCGCTGCCACCAATATATAAGTCTACACTTTTCCAATATTCAATGGCCTCCATTGATGCAAATTCATGATGGTTGTGCGCATCCATGTAGCGGTACCAGTACCAGCTGCTACCTGCCCAACCCGGCATGGTGCTTAGCTCGTAAGGGTAGAAAGCCCCCTCGTTCCCGTTTCCTGATTCCTCGGGCCTATAACTCCATTCCTCTGCCCTTGCCAAAGGCGGTTCACCGGTTTCTGTGGGTAAATACTTATCAACTTCAGGTAATATCAGCGGAAGTTCGTGTTCATTGATCAGTTGCGGCAGTCCTTCCTTAAAGTATACTGGTACCGGCTCGCCCCAATAACGCTGCCTGCCAAAAATGGCATCGCGCATCCTGAAGTTTACTTTGGCTTTTCCTGCGCCAACTTCTTCGAGTTTAGCAACAACCGCAGCAGTGGCTTCTTTATAAGTTAAGCCGTTTATAAAGTCAGAGTTTATATAAAAGCCTTCCTTAGTAGGGTCGGCTTCAGTTTCAATTTTTTGTGAATCTATTATAGGGATAATTGGCAGGTTATATTGCTTTGCAAACAGATAATCACGCTGATCTCCCGAAGGAACGGCCATAACCGCACCTGTACCGTAGCCGGCCAGTACATAGTCTGCTATCCAAACGGGTATCTGCTCGCCGTTAAGCGGATTTAAGGCATAGCTGCCTGTAAACGCACCAGATACCACCTTGGCCTCGGCCATACGCTCCAATTCCGATTTTTTTTTGGTTTGCGCAATGTAAGCCTCTATTGTTGCCCTTTGCTCAGGTGTGGTAAGTTTCTCTACCAATTCATGCTCAGGTGCAATCACCAAAAAAGTAACCCCAAAAATTGTATCAACACGGGTGGTGAAAACCTCGATTACCTCACCCCGACCCTCTCCAAAGGAGAGGGAGCTTTTTAACTCTTCGGAACTATCTTTAGAAATAACTCTATCAGGTTGGCTATCGAGCGCATCCTTTATATTCTTTATTACTTTTGTTGTTTCATTAATTACTTCTTCATTTGTAAAGCGGATAACGTTAAAGCCTTTTTGATTAAGCACAGACGTTGTTACTGCATCTTCTTCAGTAGTGAATTGATGATAATCGCCATCAATTTCAATAACCAGACCTTTACTCAAACAAACAAAATCAGGGATATAGCCATCTATCGGATGTTGCCTTGTTATTTTATATCCGGTCTGATTGTTCCTTAAATTTTGCCATAATAAATCCTCACTAACAGTAGGATTTTGTCGGTTAGAGCGGGAATTAGCCTTAAAAATATCCCAAACAGAAGCATCGCCGGTTTCGTAGCCGTAAACTGAATTTCCGTCTATGGCTCCCTCTCCTTTGGAGAGGGTAGGGGTGAGGTTAAATTTCACACTTGCTCCAACACTTTTTCCTATCCAGTTCCTTTGCATTTCTTTTAAAGGTTCGGGCCAGTCAATGGTGTCCAGGCCTTTAAGCAGGCGGTCGGCATAGGCGGTAATGCGCATGCTCCACTGCATCATTTTCTTTTGCTCAACCGGAAAGCCACCACGCTCGCTAAAGCCGTCTTTTACTTCGTCATTAGCCAGTACAGTACCCAGGGCAGGGCACCAGTTAACGGTACTCTCGCGCAGGTAGGTAAGGCGGTATTTCAGCAGTTCGGTCTGTTGCTCATCACTGCTCATCGCCTGCCATTCGTCGGCAGTAAAGCTTAAAACATCTTCATCACATACGGAATTGATCCCAGCAGATCCGTTTCTTTCAAAATGTTCAGCCAGTTTTTCTATGCTTTCGGCTTTATCGGCATCTTTATTATACCAGCTGTTAAACAACTGCATAAATATCCACTGGGTCCATTTATAATAATCGGGCGAACTGGTGCGAACCTCGCGACTCCAATCGAACGAAAAACCTATCTGATCAAGCTGGCGGCGGTAAGTAGCAATATTTGCTTCGGTAGTTATTGCAGGATGTTGCCCGGTTTGGATGGCATATTGCTCCGCAGGCAAGCCAAAGCTATCATAACCCATGGGGTGTAATACGTTGAAACCACGCAGGCGCTTGTAACGCGCAAAGATATCAGAAGCGATATAGCCGAGCGGGTGACCCACATGCAGCCCCGCACCAGAAGGGTAGGGAAACATATCCATCACATAGTACTTGGGTTTAGGAGAGTTGTTTTCGACCTTAAATGTTTGATTTTCGGCCCAAAACTGCTGCCACTTTTTTTCTATATCCTTAAATTGATAGTCCATTGCTTAAGTTTATACGTATGAGGCGCGAAATTAAGAATTTTTGATAGTATACTGGTGTTTAAAGCATGCTATTGAGTTTAATTATACCGCAATGGTCAAATGCTGGATTTGATTTGACTTATAGTTTTGTTTTATTTATAAACAAGGAGTTGCGCGGCACAAAACATTCAATTATTTGCTATTATTGTTTTCGGCATGAAAAAACTTTTTACAAATCTTAATTTCCAGGTAATATTGGGTATCCTGCTGGGTGTGGTTGCGGGTATTTGTTTTAAATCGTTTGGGCCAACAGCAAAGCTTATAAGCCAGACGTTTATCAGCCTGATCACCATGCTGATAGCACCTATCATATTTTTTACAATTGTGCTGGGTATTGCCGGCATGAGCGATATGAAAAAAGTAGGAAGAGTAGGTGGCAAAGCCTTGCTTTACTTTGAGATTGTGAGCACTTTTGCACTTGTTTTAGGCATACTGGTGGCCAATATTATAAAACCCGGCGAAGGCTTTGTAAGCAAAATAACCGCTGATACCACCAAACTTGCCGTTTACCAGAAGGCCGCAGCAGAGATGCACTGGGGCGATTTCCTGGTACACATAGTTCCCTCAAATATTTTTGATGCCTTTGCCAAAGGCGATATATTGCAGATATTGTTTTTTGCTATCCTGTTTGGCTTCGGTTTAAGCAGCCTTGGGGAAACCGGCCAGCCTGTAACAAATTTGTTCGATAAGCTGAGCAATGTCTTTTTTAATATCATGCGCATTGTTATGCGGGTGGCGCCAATAGGGGCCTTTGGCGGCATGGCGTATACCATCAGCACTTATGGTATAAAAACTTTGCAGCCGCTGGCTTTGCTGATGGCATCAGTCTATATCACCATGATCCTTTTTATTTTTGTGGTACTGCACATTATTTGCCGCATTTATAAAATAAACCTTTGGCATTACCTTAAATTTATAAAGGAAGAAATACTGATCGTTTTAGGAACCTCCTCGTCCGAGTCTGCTTTACCGGGAATGATGGAGAAGATGGAAAAGTTCGGCTGCTCGCGTTCGGTTGTCGGGCTGGTTATTCCGGCCGGGTATTCATTTAACCTTGATGGTACCACCATATACCTTTCCATGTCGGTTATTTTCCTGGCGCAGGTTTTTCATATCCCTTTAGCCTTATTTCAGCAACTTACTATTATAGGGATCTTGATGATAACTTCTAAAGGCGCCGCAGGGGTAACAGGCAGCGGCTTTATCATATTGACATCAACCCTTGCGGCCATAAAAATTATTCCCGCAGAAGGGGTTGCCATTTTGCTGGGTGTAGACAGGTTTATGTCTGAAGCGCGGGCAATTACCAACATGATTGGAAACGGAATTGCTACCATTGTGATAGCGAAAAGCGAGAAAGAATTTACGCCTCCATCTGTCTAAGTTTATTCCTGAAAATTGTAGAAATTTAATTAACTAATAAATAAAAATTAGAAACTTTTGCTTTCAATATTGGTTTAATTCTGTAGATAAATTATTGAAAACATGAGTAATAAAATTTCTACTAAAAGAAAGATCATTTTTGCTGTTCTGGGCCTTGCCCTTATCCTTATTAAAGGAAACTCTAACCGGGAACTGAACAGCTTTTTTGATATGTAATCTGATTTTTAGCACAGGCTTACCGGGCTGCATTTTTACAAGCGTTTGTATAGTAAAGCTTTTTAACGTTGTTATATAAGGAACAAAGAATATAAAGTAAAATTATTCTTTCATTACACTTATTTAATTTGACATTAAGGGCAATAACTTTAGCTTTGCCGTACAAAAGAAAAAATCCAATGAGTGTACTCGTAAATAAAGATTCCAAGGTTATAGTTCAGGGTTTTACAGGTAATGAAGGTACCTACCATGCATCGCAGATGATTGCTTACGGTACCCAGGTTGTTGGCGGTGTTACCCCGGGTAAAGGCGGGCAACAGCATTTAGAGCGCCCGGTATTTAATACCGTAGCTGATGCGGTAAACGAAACCGGTGCCGATGTATCTATCATATTTGTACCTCCTGCATTTGCTGCCGATGCAATAATGGAAGCGGCAGAAGCCGGTATTAAAGTTATTGTATGTATCACTGAAGGTATCCCTACAAAGGATATGATCACCGTAAAGGAATATTTAAAGGATAAAGACAGCCGCCTGATAGGCCCTAACTGCCCTGGCGTTATCACTGCCGATGAAGCAAAGATTGGTATTATGCCAGGCTTTATCTTCAAAAAAGGTAATGTAGGTGTGGTTTCGAAATCAGGTACCCTAACATACGAAGCGGTTGACCAGGTTGTTAAAGCCGGTTTAGGTATCACCACTGCCATTGGTATTGGTGGCGACCCGATCATAGGCACTCCAACCAAGGAAGCGGTTGAGTTGTTAATGAATGACCCTGAAACACACGGCATCATTATGATTGGCGAAATTGGCGGCGGCATGGAAGCTGAAGCTGCCCGTTGGATTAAAGAGCACGGCACTAAACCGGTTGTAGGTTTCATAGCCGGCCAAACTGCGCCTCCGGGACGCCGTATGGGCCACGCCGGTGCAATAGTTGGTGGTGCCGATGATACTGCTGCTGCAAAAATGAAGATCATGCAGGAATGCGGTATCCGCGTTGTTGAATCACCTGCAGAAATTGGTGCTGCTATGGCGGAAGAATTAGCGAAAAAATAATTTTACAGAATTATAGAACACGAAGGCTGCCTGAGGGCGGCCTTTCTTGTTTAAATAGTATTATTCAGCTCTCCCTCATGTCCTCTCGAGTGATAGCGAGAGAACTTTCGAAACAGGCATTTGCGTTTGTCAGATATAAAAGATTTCTTTTCCTTTTTAGATTGAAGGGAATATGAATTAAATCAAAATACTTTTTCATTTATCCCAAACCCGCTACGTATAGTTTTTCAACCATTTTTTTTGTTAAATTTATTAGTACTGTAAATTCACAAGTGCCACCATCCGAGGTTATGCTTCTTTTTCCTTTTTTCCATGCATCTTCAATCACCGTACAGTGGCAGTATGCAATTACCTTCTTTTCTTCCTTAGCATTTATGGAGGCTACAAATTCTTTAAAATATTTTTCCGGTTTAACTATATGTTTATAATTCGTAGGAAGCTTCGCATTGTATTCATGTACTTTTCTGCTAATTAGCTTTTCAATGATTTTTATCTCATAAGCGGAAAGTCCTGCAGGCATTGCAGTTTTATCATTTCCTATTTCTTTGAAAGCTCGTTCATCGTGATAAAGTATAATTGATTTTACTTTTATGGTGGGGTCTAAATAAAAAAGTATCCTTGGTATTAGTACGGTTTTTTTCCTCTGTGCCTGTGCAGAATGGAAAATTAAGCATGTACATAAGTAAATTAATATGAAGCGATACTTCTGCATTGTGAGAATTACGTTTTTAATTTATTATAAAGATAATTATGCATGACGGTATAATAATCAATCTCTAATAAATCTTTCTCTCAGTCAAATCACTGTCAATTCCCCTTGCTCAAACAAAATTAGCGACACATTTGTCGTATATTTATGTAGCTGGCAAGAATTAAATTACCGGCTTATCTGTTAAATAAAACAAATATTATAATGAGTAATTACAATCAATTAACGCCCGATGAAGAATGGGTAATATTACACAAAGGAACAGAGCGCCCGTTTACCGGTTCGCTTTTAAATAATAAGGCGCAGGGCGTATACGTATGCAAACGCTGCGATACGCCTTTATACACATCCGAGTCAAAGTTCGAATCGCATTGCGGCTGGCCAAGTTTTGACGATGAAATTCCGGGTGCTGTAAAGCGTATTCCGGATGCCGACGGTCGCCGTACCGAAATTGTATGCGCCAATTGCGGAGCTCACCTTGGGCATGTTTTTGAAGGCGAATACCTTACGCCAAAAAACGTTCGCCACTGTGTAAATTCGGTATCTATGAAGTTTTTGCCTGTAGAAAAGCAATAAAAATTTCAATTTTTTTAAAGCCGGTTTAAGGTTTGTAAATACGTTGTCTCAATGTCATTTTTCAACCGTTAAAACCGGCTTTTTCTTTTGTAATTAACTCTGTGTTAACGTTCCCCATATCATTTGTTTATAACTTATAGTCGATGTTAAAAACTTGGGTTAACGTCTTAAAATCGCATCGCTTATCTTTGAAGTATAAGGTCATGCAACGCTGTCTATCGTTGGCGGTTTCCCTGCCGTAATTAAGAGGGAGCCATGTAAAACATGGATGGGATATAACTGATAAATTATCTGGCGGGAGATCAGAGTGCGGGATTGGAAGTAGTTAGGTGCGGTAAACAATGTTACCGTTTAGCAGAACTGACGCTATTGTACACCTGTCTGTATACAGGTCGTTCGGGATAATTGAAATTGAATTTATTAAGAGCTCGTTATAAAATAAGTGCGGTAAATGGAACAGGAAACAGAATTATTATTAAGAGAAAACAAAGATCGCTTTGTTATACTACCTATCAAGTATCCCAAAATATGGGAAATGTATAAGAAAAGCGAAGCCAGTTTCTGGACCGCCGAAGAGATTGACCTTTCCGACGATCTTAAACACTGGGAAGGCCTTAATGCCGGTGAAAAGCATTTCGTATCGCACGTGCTGGCATTCTTTGCAGCAAGTGACGGCATTGTAAACGAGAACCTGGCTGTAAATTTTATGAGCGAGGTGCAGTTGCCCGAGGCCCGTTGTTTTTATGGTTTCCAGATCATGATGGAAAACATCCATTCTGAAACTTATGCGCTGCTGATAGATACCTATGTAAAAGACCCGGCCGAAAAAGACCGCCTGTTCCATGCTATTGATACCGTACCTTGTGTAGGCAAAAAAGCCGAATGGGCATTGCGCTGGATCAATAACGGCACGTTTGCAGAACGTTTGGTAGCTTTTGCGGCAGTGGAGGGGATTTTCTTTTCCGGTAGTTTCTGTTCTATCTTCTGGCTTAAAAAACGCGGTTTAATGCCGGGCCTAACCTTCAGCAATGAACTGATCAGCCGCGACGAAGGTTCCCATTGCGAGTTTGCCTGTTTGTTATACAGTATGCTGCAGAACAAGCTGTCTAAAGAGGCGGTTACCAATATCATTACCGATGCAGTAGAAATAGAAAAGGAATTTATCACCGAAGCGCTTCCGGTAAATCTTATCGGTATGAATGCCAAACTGATGAGCCAGTATATAGAATTTGTGGCCGACCGCTGGCTGAACGAGTTAGGATATGACAAGTATTACAACGCTACCAATCCGTTCGATTTCATGGAGATGATTTCTTTGCAAGGCAAGACCAACTTCTTTGAAAAACGTGTAGGAGATTATCAAAAAAGCGGCGTGCTTAACTCGCAGGAAAGTAAATCATTCTCGCTGGATGAGGATTTTTAGTGCCTGGGCAGAATAATAAAAAAGCTATCAACCGAAAAATAATATATAATTAAAATTAGCCCGCCAGGTGCGGAGAAAAAGGGGGACAAAAATGTTTGTAGTAAAAAGGGACGGAAGAAAAGAATCAGTAAAATTCGACAAGATCACGGCGCGTATCGAAAAATTGTGCTACGGGTTTCAGTTAGTAGACCCAATTGATGTTGCTAAAAAGGTAATTGAAGGTTTGTATGATGGTGTAACTACTTCAGAGCTGGATAACCTGGCAGCAGAAACGGCAGCGTCCTTAACTACCAAGCATCCTGATTACGCTTTGCTTGCTTCGCGTATTGCAGTATCAAACCTGCATAAAAATACCATCAAGTCGTTTTCAGAAACTATGCGCCTGATGCATAGCTATGTTGATCCTAAAACAGGGAAAGATGCATCGTTAATTGCTGATGACGTATGGGAAGTGATTGAGAAAAATGCCGAACTTTTAGACAGCACCATCATTTACGACCGTGACTTTGGATTTGATTACTTCGGCTTTAAAACCCTTGAGAAATCATACCTGTTAAAATTAAACGGTAAAATAGCCGAGCGCCCGCAGCACCTTTACATGCGTGTAGCGGTAGGTATCCACAAGGATGATATTGAGAACGCTATTAAAACCTATCATTTAATGAGCGAGCGCTGGTATACCCATGGTACACCAACCTTATTTAATGCAGGTACCCCAAAACCGCAAATGTCGTCATGCTTTTTGATCTCGATGAAAGACGACAGCATCGATGGCATTTATGATACCCTTAAACAAACTGCTAAAATATCTCAAAGTGCAGGCGGTATAGGTTTAAGCATCCACAACGTAAGGGCAACAGGTTCATACATCAGCGGTACAAATGGTACCAGTAATGGTATTATCCCTATGCTGCGCGTGTTTAATGATACCGCCCGTTATGTAGACCAGGGTGGCGGCAAGCGTAAAGGTGCATTTGCTATTTACCTGGAGCCATGGCATGCAGATATATTTGAATTTTTAGACCTGCGCAAAAACCACGGTAAAGAAGAAATGCGTGCACGCGATTTGTTCTATGCCCTTTGGGTATCTGACTTGTTTATGCAGCGCGTGGAAGCAAACGAAGAATGGAGCTTGTTTTGCCCGCACGAGGCACCAGGCCTGGCAGATTGCTGGGGTAAAGAGTTTGAAGACCTTTATACCACTTACGAAAAAGAAGGCCGCGCCCGTAAGGTTATAAAAGCACAGGAACTTTGGTTTGCAGTATTAGACGCCCAGGTAGAAACAGGCACCCCTTACCTTTTATACAAGGATGCAGCTAACGGTAAATCAAACCAGCAAAACTTAGGTACCATAAAAAGCTCTAACCTTTGTACCGAAATAATAGAATATACCTCTCCTGACGAAATAGCAGTTTGTAATTTAGCATCCATAGCTTTACCACGCTTTGTAAGAGACGGCATTTTTGACCATGTTAAGTTATATGAAGTAACCTACCAGGCTACCTTAAACCTTAACAAAGTGATTGATGCCAATTACTACCCGGTTAAAGAAGCGGAATACTCTAACTTAAGGCACCGCCCCGTTGGTTTAGGTGTACAAGGTTTGGCCGATGCCTTTATCCAATTGCGTATGCCTTTTGAAAGCGAAGAAGCCAAAAAGCTGAACAAAGAGATTTTTGAAACCATCTATTTTGCAGCTATGACCGCTTCAAAAGACCTGGCAATAAAAGACGGCCCTTACGAAACGTTTAAAGGTTCGCCATTATCTAAAGGGCAATTCCAGTTTGATCTTTGGGGTGTAACACCAGAAAGCGGCCGTTGGGATTGGGAAAACCTTCGCCTGGACGTAATGAACAATGGCGTGCGTAACTCTTTACTGGTTGCACCAATGCCAACAGCATCTACATCGCAAATATTAGGTAATAACGAATGTTTTGAGCCATATACCTCAAACATTTATACCCGCCGTGTATTAAGCGGAGAATTTGTGATAGTAAACAAACACCTGCTGCGCGATTTAAACAATCTTGGCCTTTGGAACACTACCATGAAGGATAAGATCATCAGCGCTAACGGTTCCATACAGGATATTGCCGAGATCCCTCAGGATATTAAGGATCTGTACAAAACAGTTTGGGAAATTAAAATGCGTACCATCATTGATATGGCAGCCGACAGGGGTGCTTATATCTGCCAGTCGCAGTCGCTTAACCTGTTCATTAACCAGCCGAATGCTTCTAAATTAACCTCCATGCATTTTTACGCCTGGAAAAAAGGCCTTAAAACAGGTATGTATTACCTGCGTACACAGGCCGCATCGCAGGCAGTTAAATTTACTGTTGAAAACCAGGGTGGTAAAAACATGGACGCTGTTATACCAGATGTAGTTGCAGAATTAGTAAACGATGTACCTGCAGGCCCAACATGTTCAATGGAAGATGGCTGCGTTAGCTGCTCAGGATAATTGATTTAACGCGTAGAAACATGTCCCCTTGTGTTTCTGAAAATATAACAACCGTAAAGACGCAACACAATGCGTCTTTACGCGTTTAAAAGGTGTTGCTGCTAATGAATACCAAACACGAAATTATAAGATGCGACCGCTGCGGCACCAGCATAGAATGTAAGGCAAACTCTTACACCAAATGCCAGTGTAGTGTGGTGCAGTTAAATTTGAACGAGGTACAATACATCAGTGAAAACTACGAAGGCTGCATGTGTGCCAACTGTCTGCTCGCTTTACAGGTAGAATACAGGGAAATGGCAGGAGTAAAGTAAAAGGTTAAGCAATTTGTTAGGGATAGCTATAAATATTTCTCGCTATCGCTCGAAAGGACATGATTTGCGCCCAATGTTGGGGCTGTCAGGAAGTTTTATAAGTGTTAGGTTATGTAGGGTTAGAAATTTAAGCCCAATTATATATTTTTTCACCATTGCTGCTCATTAGAAAATCATTTTCATATTCTGTAAAGCAATAACATGAAACATCTAATCTATTACACAGTTCAAAAAATCCGCTGTCATTTGTAAGAATAATATCGCAATTGTATTGTTTTGCAGTGCTTGCTATCAAAATATCTTTTCTGATTCTATCCTGAATATTGGCGAATCCGTTACCTTTTGCATAATTTACCTCTTTTTTCAATTCTTGAATTGTAGCATTTCCAGCTATTTTTTCAAAATTTTGATTATGAAAAAAAGCCGCAGTTTCATCAAAAGCGATTACCTCAAATTGTTTTCCTCCAGTAACAGAAACTATAGCTTTCATTAAATTTTCGTTACCGCCATCGAAATGGAATATTTCAGCTAAATTAATAGCGCAAGTTTGATAAATCGCATTTTTACTAAACGAATCAATTGCATTAAAAAACCTTCTTGTAATAGATATTCGATTAACTACGTCAGGGTGAACATTAGTAAAATCAACCTTTAATAAATCAATTATTACTCCCGTGTCAAGAAATAATGTTTTTAATTCAGGTATAGGTTTTTTGGGCATTTTTATGAGTTTCTTATTTCATTTAAGTGCTTTGCTGAATCTAAAACATTTTTAAAAATATCACCATATTCTAATTTAACACGTTCAATCGATTCTAAAAATGAAAGTTCATTTGGGATTGTGTAATCTATCAAAGCGGCTCCAATTATATTACCGTTTTTAATATCCTTTTTTAATCTGACCCTAAGCCTAAGATTAAGCCCTTTGTAAAAATTACTTATCTCTTTTTCTTGATCCGCAGTAACGTTAATTATAACATCTTCAGTTGAAGCTAATTTAACCGCTATTGCAGGCTTATCTTCGTTTCTTCCATATAATGAAACTATTTTACCATTTAACGTCGTGATGCTAAAATAAAATTGTTTTGCATCTAATTTCGTCAAGGCTGTAAGTTTTATACTTCGTTCATTTATGGAATTATGGGTTGTTATATAAAGATTGTTAGCAAATAAAATCTTGTTTAGCGACTTGGCGTAATCTTGAAAATCTTTGGGCAACCTTTCGAGTTCTGTTTCCGATATGATCTGATGCACCTTATTAAAATCCTCAACCACCTCCAAATCGTCGGTATCTATTATGGGAGAATAAGATGTATTTTCAATATCTGTAAGAATAAATTTGTTAGAGTTTTTGCCTAAACATTTTGAAAGTTTAGTCAATAGTTCGGCAAGGTCTTTAAGATTTATGCCATCCTCTAAAGACAATTTTCGATATAGCCCCTCTATCTGTAATTTACACTTATACATATCTTATTTACGAAAGTAATGATTAAAACGTTAGTAGCAACACTTGTCTTTGCTTTCCTGCCGATGTTGGCATTGTCACCAACATCTTTTAATACTAACTATCCGCTCAATCCACCACTTTTATCGGTTTCTTGTGCTTATCTATCGCTACGAAGGTAAACGTGCCAGATATGGCTTTTTCCCGCACAAAAGAATACATCTCTTCTACAAAAATCTCTACCAGAACTTTTAGGCTGGTGTTGCCTATGTGATGAATTTTGCCAACCAGTTCAATGATGGTACCGGCTGGTATTGGTTTGGTGAAATCTATTTTATCGGATGATACCGTTACCATGGTTTTGCGGGTAAAGCGTGTTGCCGTAATAAAGGCAACCTCGTCCATCAGCGCCATGGCGGTGCCGCCAAAAAGGGTATCATAATGGTTGGTAGTATTAGGGAATACCGTTTTAAATATCCTTGTTTCGGCCGCTTTAATTCTTTCATCCATATCCATGCTACAATAGTACAAAAGCAGTTTGGGATATTGACAGCGCATACATTTTTTATGCAATTTGCTACCGTTTACAGTGCTGCGGCAAGGCTTCGAACTTTCCGACTAAATAATTATCTTCGCCTTCCGTACTCACGCTAAAACTTTATGAAATTATTAGAAGGAAAAATCGCGCTAATTACCGGCGCTTCAAAGGGAATTGGCCGAAAAATAGCCGAAAAATTTGCTGAACACGGTGCTGATGTTGCTTTTACCTATTTATCGTCTGTAGAAAAGGGGCAGGCTTTAGAACAGGAATTGCAGAGCTTCGGCACCAAAGTTAAAGGCTATCGTTCAGATGCTTCAAAATTTGATGAAGCCGAAAAGCTGATCAATGATATTATTGCCGATTTTGGCAACCTGCATATTGTAGTTAACAATGCCGGCATTACCAAAGATGGTTTGCTGATGCGCATGACCGAAGACCAATGGGACGAAGTGATGGACGTAAATCTTAAATCGATATTTAACGTAACCAAAGGCGCTTTAAAAATTATGATGAAAAACCGCAATGGTGTTTTCATTAACATGAGTTCAGTTGTTGGGGTACAGGGCAATGCCGGGCAAGCCAATTACGCTGCTTCAAAGGCAGGCATTATCGGTTTTACTAAATCGGTAGCTAAAGAATTAGGCTCACGTAACATCCGTGCAAACGTGGTGGCTCCGGGTTTTATTAAAACAGAAATGACCGAAGTGCTTGATCCTAAAGTTGTAGAAGGCTGGACAAATGGTATCCCGCTTAAACGTGGCGGCGAAACAGAAGATGTTGCCAATGCCTGCGTGTTCCTGGCATCAGATATGGCAAGCTACATTACCGGCACCGTGATCCCGGTAGATGGCGGCATGTTATAATATTCATAATTCAAATCAGATAACAGATCCTCTTCAAATCAATGAAGGGGATTTTTTGTTTATAACTTATGGCCACGGATGAGGTAAGCGAAAAAATAATTGCAATGGCGCAAAGCAGGGCACCTGATAAAACCATATGCCCATCAGAAGTGGCGCGCGAGTTGTATCTTGCTAACTGGCGCAAACATATGGAAACGGTTCGTAATTCGGCTATTGACCTGCACAAGGCCGGTGTTGTTACCATTACGCAAAAAGGTGAAGCCGTGAATCCAGATACCATTAAAGGACCCATCAGGATAAAATATAATCAAGTCATTCACAAATAATTTTGCATTTTGCAGGTAATCTTAAAAGGTTTGTACGTTTATAGGTACACCTTAAGCATATGCAGCTTTTATTTTCTATCACATGGGGATCGGTTTCGGGATGGTGGGCACCTGCATGCCTTGCTTTGGGTGTTTTGTATGCATGGCTTCTATATCGCCGGCCGGTAACACTTCAAAACAGATACCGGTATATTCTATTTGCCCTACGTACCATTGTAGTATCGGCAATTGCCTTTATGCTGTTATCCCCGCTTGTAAAATCGGTTACTTATAACCCGCAAAAGCCGCTGATATTAATTCTGCAGGATAATTCACAATCTGTAAAAATGTTTGAAGCAGATGCAACACCGGCTGTTAAAACGGCCCAATCATTATCAAAACTTAAAAGCACTTTAGGCGATGATTATGAAGTGCGTGAGTTTAACTTTGGCGGTACTTTAAACGAGGGCCTTACAAACAATTTTAACGGTAAGCAGACCGATATTGCAAAAGCCTTACACTTGTTGAACGAACGCTTTGTTAACCAGAATATAGGCGCCGTTGTACTCGCTTCAGATGGCTTATATAACCAGGGGATTGACCCTGCTTACGAAGCAAAAAACTTTAAAAATGCTTTCTATACCATTGCTATGGGCGATACCTTAGCAAAACGGGATCTGCTTATAGGCAATATCAATTTTAACAAAAGTGCTTTTTTAGGTAATGACTTCGAGATAGAGGTATTAGCAGAAGCTTATCAAAGTAAAGGTGAAAGCATGCATTTAACCGTTACTGAAGATGGAAAGCAGGTTGCACAGCAGAATATTCCTGTTAATGCGGCTACCTTCCATAAGGCTATAACTTTAAAATTGAATGCCGATAAAAAAGGACTTCGTAAGTTCAACATTAGTATCGCACCTGTTAAAAACGAAATATCGACTACAAATAACACCGAAACTATTTATGTGGATGTGCTGGATGCAAGGCAAAAGATTTTGCTGTTGTACGATGGTCCGCACCCTGACATTAGCACCATTAAGCAATCGATAGAAGGCAACCGTAATTATGTAGTTAAAGCTGTTTTGAGCGCAGATCTCGGTTCTATAAAACCGGCCGATTACAGCCTTGTCATTTTATACCAGGTATCGCCCGATATTTTACCGGTCCAAAATCTAATTAAAGCTAAAATTCCACTTTGGTTTGTAGCCGGTGCGCAAACAAATGTGCAGGCTTTTATCAACGAGCAGAAGTTGGTAAAAATTAGTGTTGGAAGGGAGGATATGCAAGAAGTTTTCGCTAACCCATCGCCCGATTTTACGGCATTTACATTATCAGATTCCTCTCAAAAAAAGATTTCTGCTTTCCCGCCGTTACTTGCTCCGTATGGTAATTATTCGCTGGCAGCAGGAAGTGCCGTATTAAAACAGCGGATTGGAAATGTACCTACCGCTTATCCGCTCCTTGCCTTTGGCGACGATGCCGGCAGGCGTGTGGGCGTACTTAATGGCGAAGGGGTGTGGCGCTGGCAACTTAATGAATTTGAAATCTACGGCAATCACCATGCGCTGGAAGAACTTTTTGGGCAGGCAGTGCAATACCTTACGGCAAATGCAAACCGGCAACGTTTTCTTGCTTACCCGGTTAAGCAGGTCTTTGACGAAGGCGAAAGTGTTTTGCTTAATGCCGAGCTATACAATGACGCTTTAGAACTGGTGAATACTCCCGACGTAAGAATTGAACTTAAAAGCAAAACCGGGAAAAATTACAGTTTTTTATTTAGCCGTAAAGGCCACAGTTATCAGCTTGAAGCAGGCACCTTACCAACAGGCGAATACAGCTTTGTTGCCACCGCCAAACTTGGCGACAGGTCATTTATATCAAACGGCCAGTTCACTATTAAATCACTGAACCTGGAAACCAGGCAAAGCGCAGCCAATCATCAATTGTTGAATACTATTGCTAAACAGAGTGGTGGCCAAATGCTATACCCGGCACAGGTAAATAATCTTGCGGATTTGATCCGGAAAAATGAGAATATCAAAACCGTGGTTTACGAAAGTAAACACTATAACGATATCATCGATGTGAAATGGATATTTGCTTTTATTATGGTGTTATTGAGTATAGAGTGGTTTTTGAGGAAAAGAGAAGGGGAAATATAAATTCCCCCTGTTATGCTTATTCTTCTTTCTTAGGCTGAATGATTACAAATACGTCCTCGTTATCTTTTTTCATCAGGTATTTTTCGCGGGCAAACTTCTCAAGCTTTTGCGGGTCGGTAGTAAGTTCGTTCAGGTCCTTGTTCACTTTTTCGGTTTCTTTGGAATAGAAATCCCGCTCCTGTTTTAATTTGGCTACCTGCTGGTGGTATTGAAATTGCGAAAAAAGATCGTTTTTATCAAAAAAGATCATCCATACCACAAAGGCGGCACTTACTAAAAAATACTTATTTCTGAAAAGGTTAACAAGCCGTTTCATCTTAGTAAAACTTAATTTCATTTAAAGCTATCTAAAAACCTGTAACACTGCAAATATCGTTATAAACTTTTCAACAATGAAAAGCCTGAACCAAAAGCCCTTTAGAACTTTTTTTTGCTTGCACCGCTCATGTTACCATCTTCTTTTTTCCGGCTATCCTTACGGCCAAACCCGCGGCCTCGTTTCGGGCCCGAATGTTTTGATTTATCCGCAGCTTTTTTTGCGCTGCTTTCCGCTGCCTTGGCTGGCGCATCGCGCAAGCTCATAGGGTAGGGATGATTATCCTCTACGGGGATATCTTTTGCTATCAGCTTCTGTATATCCTTTAAAAATGGAAGTTCTTCATAATCGCAAAAAGATAATGCTATACCGCTTGCCCCGGCGCGGCCAGTACGGCCAATTCTATGTACATAAGTCTCTGGAACGTTTGGTAGTTCGTAATTAACTACGTGGCTCAGCTCATCTATATCAATGCCTCTTGCTGCAATATCGGTTGCAATTAAAACGCGCGTATCGCGGCTTTTAAAGTTGGTTAAAGCACGCTGCCTTGCATTTTGCGATTTATTGCCGTGAATAGCTTCGGCAGTAATACCTGTTTTCACCAGATCTTTTACCACCTTATCTGCACCATGTTTGGTGCGTGTAAATACCAGCAGCGATTTAATGTTCTTGTCTTTTAATATGTGCGATAAAAGCGCTCTTTTATCGCCTTTCTCTACATAGAAAAGTTTTTGTTGTATGGTATCCGCAGTGGATGATACAGGAGTTACTTCAACCTTTTCGGGATTGGTTAAAATGGTATTTGCCAATTGCTGAATTTCCTTAGGCATGGTGGCCGAAAAGAACAGCGTTTGCCTTTTGACCGGAACTTTTGCAATTACCTTTTTTACATCGTTTACAAAACCCATATCCAGCATACGGTCGGCCTCATCTAAAACAAGCATTTTTATATGCTCCAGGTTTATGAAGCGCTGGTTCATGAGGTCGAGCAAACGGCCTGGCGTAGCTACCAATATGTCGGTTCCTCTTCTTAAAGCTTCGGTTTGCGGGTTTTGCGATACGCCTCCAAATATAACCAGGTGTTTTAAGCCGGTATGTTTGCCGTAAGCTGCAAAGCTTTCATCAATTTGAATAGCGAGCTCGCGGGTTGGGGTTAAGATAAGCGCCTTTATGGTTTTTTGTTCTTTGTGGTTTTGCCTGTCCTGGTGCAGCAGTTGCAAAATAGGAATAGCAAATGCAGCGGTTTTACCGGTGCCGGTTTGGGCGCAGCCTAAAAGGTCGTGATGTTTTAATATAATGGGAATAGATTGTTCCTGTATAGGGGTTGGATTGGTATAGCCTTCGGCTTTCAGCGCCTTTAATATAGGCTCAATCAAATTTAGATCTTCAAACAGCATGTGTGTATTATGTATTGCCAACGCCGCATATAGTAAATGGCGTTTCGTTTATTAAAACGGCAGGCATTTTTGTGTGCTGCAAAGATACGCTTTTATTTGTAAGCGGCTTTGCCTTAATATTCAATGAGTTAGGCGCTATTTATTTTGAGGTTTGAGGTTCTTCTTTCGAAAAATACGCGTGTATCACTAATATGAACGTACCCGCCATTATAAACATATCGGCAAGGTTAAACACCCCTGTTTGAAAGATCACAAAATCGATGTGCATAAAATCTGTGACAGAGCCGTGCGTAATGCGGTCGTAAATATTACCGATACCGCCGCCAACAATAAAAATAATCCCTAAAACCGTTACCGGGTTAAGCATAGGTTTTATAAGCACATAAACCAGCCCGAATATTACTGCAACAAGCGGAATAAGATTTAACAAAATGGTTCTAAATGGCCCTGAAAGTGAATCGCCCAGGCTTAAAAACGCACCTGTGTTTTCAACACGGCCCAAAGTAACATGCCCCCCTAAAAAACCAATGCGTGAATATTCGGTAAGGTGATTGCGGACGATGCTTTTGGTAAGCTGATCGAGGCCTACCACCAGCAAGATCAAAAGCAGAATGACAGCTATCCGTAAAGGACCTTTCAGTTTCATGCGGCAAATATAGTTTTCTGAAACGGAATTTATTTATTGCGCTTGTACCGATTTTATGAACTGCATAAAAACAAAAAAGCCGGCGCAATGGCCGGCTTTCTCTTACAGCACAATGCTGAATTATTTCTTAAAGTATTTAAAGTTTTTGCCGATGAACTTAGCGTTTTCGCCTAATTCTTCTTCGATACGCAATAACTGGTTGTATTTAGCGATCCTGTCTGAACGGGAGATTGAACCTGTTTTGATCTGTCCGCAATTTAATGCAACGGCAAGGTCAGCAATGGTAGAATCTTCTGTCTCGCCAGAGCGGTGGCTCATTACTGAAGTATAACCGTGCGTTTGTGCAAGAGTTACCGCATCAATAGTTTCAGTTAAAGAACCTATCTGGTTTACTTTTACAAGAATAGAGTTAGCAGTGTGCTCGTCTATACCTCTTTGTAAACGTTTAACGTTAGTTACAAATAAATCGTCGCCTACTAATTGTACTTTGCTGCCAATCCTGTCGGTTAATAATTTCCAGCCATCCCAATCGTCTTCGGCCATGCCGTCTTCAATAGAGATAATAGGGTATTTTTCTGTTAACTGCGCAAGGTATTCAGCCTGCTCAGCGCTGGTGCGGATAGCACCTTTTTCGCCTTCAAATTTGGTGTAATCATATTTGCCATCTTTGTAAAACTCAGACGATGCACAATCAAATGCAAGGCAGATATCTTCTCCTGGTTTATAACCTGCCTTTTCAATAGCCTGTAAAATGGTTTCAACACCATCTTCAGTACCGTTAAAAGTAGGGGCAAAACCACCTTCATCACCAACGGTAGTAGTAAGGCCGCGGTCGTGTAAAATTTTCTTAAGTGTATGGAACACTTCGGCACCCCATCTTAAAGCTTCAGAAAAAGATGTTGCGCCAACCGGCATGATCATAAATTCCTGGAAAGCGATAGGAGCATCAGAGTGAGAACCACCGTTAACAATGTTCATCATCGGGATTGGAAGCGTATTAGCATTAACACCACCTACATAGCGGTACAAAGGCTGGCGGCTTTCCTGGGCAGCCGCTTTTGCTACTGCTAATGAAACGCCTAAAATAGCGTTTGCACCTAATTTACCTTTGTTTTCGGTACCGTCAAGCTCAATCATCAGCTTATCGATAGCGTTTTGTTCAAAAACGTCTATGCCTTGTAATTCTTTGGCAATAACGTCATTCACGTTGGCAACAGCGGTAAGTACGCCTTTACCTAAATATTTTGTTTTATCATTATCGCGAAGCTCTACTGCCTCGTGTGCTCCGGTAGACGCTCCCGACGGAACAGCAGCACGACCAAGAGCGCCATTTTCAGTTAATACATCTACTTCGATAGTAGGATTGCCGCGAGAATCAAGTATCTGGCGGGCATGAACATCAATAATTAAGCTCATTTTGAAAAATTTAGTTTGACAGATGTACAAAGTGTTATTTGTACACTATGTGTATTTATTTTCAAATATACACTTTCAAATAAAACCAGCGAAAATAACTTCACTTTTAACAGTGAGTTAACATTGGGAAGAATGATTTGAATTTACGATTTACGAGTTCAGCGTTACAATTTATAAAGACATCACCAGTTTCAATCTGATTTCCCGATTTTTGTATCCCTTACCCAATCGTAATTCGTAAACCTAAATCGTAAATTATACATCCCGTCATCACTCAAAGCAATCGTAATTCGTAAACCTAAAATCGTAAATTCTACTTGATTCTTGTCTCTTGGCTCTTCAGAAATCTATTCCCACTTAAACGTTTTCACCGCAACTGCATAAACAATTATGAACCAAATACCCAGTATCAGTAACTGGTGGGTTACATCGCTTAGTGCAGCACCTTCAAACGCTACTTTACGCATAGCATCGTTTAAATAGGTTAAAGGCAGGATTTTGCTAATAGACTGCAGCCAGGTTGGGAAAGCCGTTGTGGCGAAAAAGGTGCCCGACAATAAAAATTGCGGCATGGTAATGATATTAGAAAGCGGAGGGACCGTACTTTCATTCTTGGCAATGCCCGAGATAGTAAACCCAAAGCCCATAAAGATAATAAGGCCAATAGCTGCCAGAACAAGCATGTTCAATACAGTTGTAACACCATGTATCAGCGTAAAGCCAAAAAAGTAATGACCCACCAAAATGATAAATACAGCACCTATCCATGAAAATACCAGCCTTGCAATGGCCTCGCCTAAAACAATGCTGTATTTTTTAACTGGTGTAGCAAAAAATCGCTTTATTACCAGTGTTAACCGCAGGCTTAAAAATACGAAGGCCGTACCAAAAACACCGCTGCTCAATAATGAAAAGCCAAGCATCCCGGGTAATAAAAAATCAATGTATTTGTATTCACGGCCCTGTATGGTAGTCTCTTTCATGTTGGCAACAGGCTGGGGTATGGTGTTGCCGTGGCTGTTGATCTGGTAAAAAATGCTGTTTAACAACGAACGCAAAATATTGTCTTTTTGGGCCGATGCCTTGGTGTATTGAATATTTAAGGTGTAAGGCGTTGCCGACGTATTTTTTTGAATGTCTATAATGGCATCTATGCTACCTTTCGACAGATTTTTGTTCATCTCATCGGTCGACTGATCTTTTATTAAATGAATAACGCTTGTTTTTTCAAGTACCTGGTAAACAAGATCGGTAGTATCGCTTGTTTTAGATACCCCTACATCAACCGACATCCCATTCCCGCCAATGCTTGCAAAAACAACAATAAATATCAAAGGAAAAGCTAAACTAAAAACAACTGCAGATGGGCTCCGCATAATAGAGCGAAAACTGGCAACTGCAATAGCAAGCGTAGCACGAAAATTACTGTAAGGTTTATTCATTTCTTAATTAGTCGTTATTATTGTCATTATAGTCATCGGTCATTCTTATCGTAGGCATTCACTCTTCTACAAACTAATGTACAAATCAGCTACTGCAAACTACCAACTGCCCACTGCGAACTGCCAGATACCCACTGCCAAACAGGTTATCCTTCCCGCCATTCCTTACCCGTAAGGTTGATGAATACGTCTTCAAGATTGGCAAGCTTCACTTCTTTTTTACGCTCAAAACCCGATGCTACCAATTGATCTATAAAGTGATCGGGAGTATCTATTCCAATAATACGGCCGCCATCCACAAAAGCTACTCGGTCGCAAAGTTCTTCTGCTTCGTCCATATAGTGCGTGGTGATCACCACGGTGGTGCCGTTAGCACGTATCTCCCGAATCAGGTCCCATAAATTGCGGCGTGCCTGAGGGTCGAGGCCGGTAGTAGGTTCGTCCAGGAAAATGATCTTTGGGTTATTGATTAAGGTAGTGGCAATAGAAAAGCGTTGTTTCTGCCCGCCTGAAAGGTCTTTGTATTTCGCTTTGGCCTTATCGGTCAAGGCAACTTTTTCAAGCATTTCCGCAGGAGATTTATCTATCCCGTACAAGCCCGAAAAAAGCTTGATCAATTCAGAAAGATTAAGATTGGGATAGTATCCCGCAGCTTGCAGCTGAACACCAATTCGTTGCTTAATACTATTGGCATCGGTATCTATAGAAAAACCGTCGACAATAACCTCGCCTGATGTTTTGTCGCGCAGGGTCTCAATAATTTCAAGGGTTGTGGTTTTCCCAGCTCCGTTGGGCCCAAGCAAACCGAATATCTCTCCGGCATAAACTTCAAAGCTTATACCTTTAACAGCGGTGAAATCGCCGTAACTTTTTACCAGGTTTTTAACGGATATAATTGGTTGGTTAGCCATGCCGTAAAAATCGTTTACTAAATTGATATTTCAATCATTTTTTGGTAAAAGGCTCAAAAAAAGCAGAAACAACCAGTTTTGGCAATTTTTACGACATGGCACGATTTAGAAATTTGAATTGCCGTTACTTTTTTGCAGCGTGTTTTTTCAACTCACTTTCAGACTTTAATACCTTACTGCCGTTTTCCTGTTTTATTTCATAAGCAGGCTCGTCTTTACTGGCGTTGCGCTTTACTTTTGCGCCCTTTATGGTTTTTGAAACGGGTTCTTTATGCTCTTTAACAATCTTGCCTTCAGCTTCAGATTTTCCCCATTTCCATTCTACAGTATCTCCCTTTTTCATAATGATGATGTTTTACATCAGAACTAATCAAAGGGTATACCAATATTTTTTAAGCCGGTTATTTAACAAGATGGCCTATTGAGTGCATAATTAACTGGAGGTGCTGCATAGCATGCAAGGCAAAGTGAACAATCTGGATAGCTAATAGCGTTTTCATTGCGATTTGTGATTTACAACACAAAATTGCATCGGCATGGCGCTTAACGTTAGGACTTTTAGGTGAAGATGGGGAAATTATCGGTGAACAACAATTAAGGAACTATAAGCAGGAGGCTGTAATCGGTGAAGATTTATATGCCTGTAATTTTAAATGGCAAATACTTAATATTATCTTGAATTGCGAAATGCAACTATTTTAAATTGCTTATCAGGCGTTTCAATTCTTTGTCGGTAATAATTTCAGTTTCCGACTTATCATATATAGAAATCAAATTAACTATAGTAGTTGATTCGTTGGTTTCTATGCTTGCTATTAAATCTGTTTCTAAATATGATATAACCCTTGCACCCCCGCTCTTTCCTTTACCTTGCTGGTTATTTTTAAACGAATTTTAGGTGTTGTTACCGAGCGAAATTCCTAATGTAGGATTTGAGATTAATTCTTTCTCGAGGTTAGCTAAATCTTCTTTAAGTGAGGGAAATTTCTTGAATAAGGGTTTAGCTTCTTTTTTGAAGTTTAAGGTAACTCTAACTGATGTCTTCACTTAAGAAGTCTGTTAAAGTTTGCAATTTGTTGCCGTTAGTTTTACTTTCCCTTACCTCTTGCAACCCCTCCTGAATACCGGTTAAAACGGCCAGCTTTTTATGTAGTTTTTTATATTTTTCGTTAAGATCTTCCCATGTTTTAACGGGCACTAAAACGCTTGTTTTGTGCCCGTTATCATCTATTACATATTTTAATGCTGATGCCATTGCTTTTCTGTTAAAGCAAATATACTGGAAAGCTTTGTTCTATTCCATCAAATTGATAAAATCATCAAACAGGTAACGGCTATCGTGCGGGCCAGGGGATGATTCCGGATGGTATTGTACCGAAAATGCTTTTTTACCTTTTACCCTGATACCTTCTATAGATTGGTCGTTAAGGTTAACGTGGGTGATCTCTACTTTTTCAGAAGCACGTACTGCTTCCTGTACCACGCCAAAACCATGGTTTTGAGAGGTAACCTCGCAATGATCGATAATTATATTTTTTACCGGGTGGTTTAAGCCGCGGTGGCCGTTAAACATTTTCTTGGTTGGGATATCGTTTGCCAGCGCTAATAACTGGTGACCCAAACAGATACCGAACATCGGTTTATCAGATTTTAAAATGTCTTTTACGGTGTCTACTGCGTAAGGCATAGCGGCAGGGTCGCCGGGGCCGTTAGAGATAAAGTAACCACTTGGTGCAAAATCCTTTTCCATTTCTTCAAAAGAGGTTTTTGCAGGGAAAACCTTAGCGTATACATCCCTATCATCAAAATTGCGAAGGATATTTTTCTTCACACCCAGATCCAATACAGCAACGCGGTATTTTGCATTCTCATCGCCGAAAGTATAGGTCTCGATGGTTGATACCTGGGATGAAAGTTCCAGCCCGTCCATTGAAGGTACTTCGGCAAGTTTAGCCTTCAGTTCTTCAATATCCAATATCTCTGAAGAGATGATAGCATTCATAGCGCCTTTGTCGCGTATGTGGCGTACCAGCTGGCGGGTATCGATATCAGAAATACCTACGATGTTTTGCTGCTGAAAATAATCCTGTATGGATTCATCAGCTTGTTTGCGGCTGTAGGCGATATTATAATTTTTACATACCAGGCCTGCTATCTGGATCTTTGCAGATTCCGTTTCATTTTTATTGATACCGTAGTTACCGATATGTGCATTGGTGGTAACCATAATCTGCCCGAAGTATGACGGATCGGTAAAGATTTCCTGGTAACCGGTCATGCCGGTATTGAAACAGATCTCGCCGGTGGTAGTACCCATTTTGCCGGCAGCCTTCCCGTAGAAAACGGTACCATCAGCCAATAACAAAACAGCAGGTAATGTGGTGAAGTAATTCATCTGGTAAAAAAGTTTGAATGATTAAAAAACCGGTTTGCCTGGTGCGGCGCTCCGTGAAAACAGCCCGAAAAAACGAAGTGAGCAACGTCCTGATTCACGCCGCAAAGGTAATAATTTATTTCGGATTTCGGATGTTCGATTTCGGATTTTGTATGCCTTGTTAAGTGTATAATTAATTTCGGATTTCGGATGTTCGATTTCGGAATTTTTATGCCTTGTTAAGTTTATAATTTATTTCGGATTTCGAATGTTCAATTTCGGAATTTAAATGCATTGTTAAGTGTGTAATTTATTTCGGATTTCGGATGTCCGATTTCGGAATTGTATGCCTTGTTAAGTGTGTAATTTATTTCGGATTTCAAATGTTCGATTTCGGAATTTTTATGCCTTGTTAAGTGTGTAATTTATTTCGGATTTCGGATGTTCGATTTCGGAATTGTATGCCTTGTTAAGTGTGTAACTTATTTCGGATTTCGGATGTTCGATTTCGGAATTTACGTGCTTTATTAATTGTATCTATTGAAAAGCGTCTCAAACATGAAGTCAATCCAATCTTTACATAAAGCAAATCTAAATTCGAAATAAAAACACATCCGAAATTAAGAGACATCCGAAATCCGAAATCAAAAAAAATCCGAAATCAAAAATATTACCTTTGCATGCATAAAAATTATAACCATGTCGGTAAACAGAGAGGTTAAAAGAATTACAACCCACACTTTGCAGGAAATGAAAAACCGTGGCGAAAAAATTGCCATGCTTACTGCTTATGATTATTCTATGGCTGCTATAGTTGATGAGGCCGGGATGGACATCATTTTAGTGGGCGATTCTGCATCAAATGTTATGGCCGGGCATGAAACCACATTGCCAATAACGCTCGATCAGATGATTTATCATGCGTCGTCAGTAGTTCGTGCGGCAAAGCGGGCTCTTGTTGTTGTTGATCTTCCCTTTGGCTCTTACCAGGGAAATTCAAAAGAGGCTTTAAACTCTGCAGTGCGCATTATAAAAGAAGCCGGTGCACATGCCGTTAAAATAGAAGGTGGCGTAGAAATAGCCGAATCGATCAGTCGTATTTTAACTGCGGGTATCCCGGTTATGGGACACTTAGGTTTGACACCGCAATCAATTTATAAATTTGGAACCTATACTGTTAGGGCAAGGCAGGAAGAAGAAGCTAATAAATTAAAATCTGATGCTTTAAAATTACAGGAGTTAGGTTGTTTTGCCGTAGTGCTGGAAAAAATCCCGGCTGCTTTGGCAAAGGAAGTAAGTGAAAGCATCAGCATACCTGTAATAGGAATAGGAGCAGGCAGCCATTGCGATGGGCAGGTATTGGTTATTCATGATATGCTGGGTATCAACAAAGGTTTTACACCGAGATTTTTACGACAGTATGCGAATCTTAACGAAGTAATGAACGGCGCTATAAAAAATTATGTTAGCGACGTAAAAGCAAAAGAATTCCCTAACGAAAAGGAAGAGTATTAATTTGCTTTGCTGATAAGTTAAATCATAGACACTCTTCGTTTTTTTAAATAGTCTTTCGCGTTATTTTCCAAATTGAAATGAGTAAAGTAGCCATAAAGTATGTTAACCATGATGTTACCGACAGCGATGTGCTGTACGAGGACAATCATCTTATTGCGGTTAACAAGCGCGCCGGAGATATTGTGCAGGTTGATGATACGGGCGACGAATCTTTAGAGGATAAGGTAAAGAAATACATCGCCAAAAAATATAACAAACCAAACGGCGCTTTTTTAGGCGTTGTGCACCGCTTAGACAGGCCTGTAAGCGGCGTAATATTATTTGCCAAGACCAGCAAAGCGCTGGAGCGCATTAATAATATGTTTAAAGACCGCGAAATGCATAAGACCTATTATGCGGTGGTACGCAAGCGGCCGCAGCCCATTGAAGGAAACCTGGTACACTGGCTGATAAAAAACCCGCAAAAAAATGTTACCAAAGCACATGACCATGAGGTAAAAGGCGCTTTAAGATCTGAATTAAATTATAAACTGGTTGGCGAATTGGACGGCTATTACCTTATTGAAGTAGACCCTATAACCGGCAGACCGCACCAGATAAGGGTGCAGCTTTCAACTTTAGGATGCCCTATAGTAGGAGATAACAAATACGGTTACCCACGCGGAAGCCTGCGTAAAAGCATTAGTTTACATGCCCGTAGGCTACAGTTTGAACATCCTATAAAGAAAGAACCTGTTATTATTATCGCCCCGGTACCTAAAGATGGTTTTTGGGAAAGATTTGAAGGTATGATGGTAAATGAATAATTAAACGTTCGGGCTTTTATTTATTTATTTACGTATTTCTTAACAATTTCTACTAGTTCAGTCATATCAAAAGGCTTTTTCATGTAGGCATCTGCCAGGCCTTCTTCTGCAATTTCTTTGATATTGCTAACTGCCGAAATAATGATCACCGGTATATGTTTTGTAGCAGGGTTGGTTTTAAGCTCCTTACTTAGCTGCTGCCCGTTGGCATCGCTTTTCCATTCGGTGAGCCAGTTATCCATTAATATAAGATCCGGGTTATGCTCGGTAACATGTTTCAGGATCTTTGAATCTCCTGACGACAAAACCTCGTACTCCTGTTCTTCAAGTATATAAACTATGGTATCCCGGATGTCTTTATCATCTTCAATAACCAATATTTTTTTGGCCATAATGTTTTACAACTCCTTTAAATGTTAAACAACAAACAGGTACCCTTTTGTTTTCGGTTGCGGCTTTATTTTTAATTTTTGTGGAGAAAATGTACAATCCAGCCTATAGAAATATGATATTGTTTTATGGTACTTAATTGATAGGTTAGATAAGTTACTTTTAGATTAAAACAATTCATTGTAACACATCCTGCATCTTGGTTCGTAGCTTTCCTTTTCGCCCAGCAGAATTTTACTTTCATCGTCTTTTAGCCGGTAACTATATAAGGCTGGGTTTCCGCAGCGTACGCAAACGGCATGCAACTTGGTGACAGACTCGGCAATGGCCATTATAGCCGGCATTGGCCCGAAGGGGCGGCCTTTAAAATCCATATCCAAACCGGCCACTATTACCCTTATACCTTTATTAGCGAGTGTATTACAAACATTTGGCAGTTCATTATCAAAAAATTGGGCTTCGTCTACACCAACCACCTGCACATCGCTGCTAAGCAGCAGTATGGACGATGCATTTTCTACCGGGGTAGATGGTATTGAATTGGCATTGTGCGATACCAATGCATTTTCAGAATAACGTGTATCGGCCTTGGGGCTAAAGATCTCTACTTTAAGTCGGGCTATGCGCGCACGGTTCAATCTCCGGATAAGCTCTTCGGTCTTGCCCGAAAACATCGACCCACAGATAACTTCTATGCTGCCGCCAAGTTCTGTCCTTCTTTTAAATACGTCGTCGCTAAAAACCAAACTGCTCAATTCTATGTTTTATAATAAGATGCAAAATGAAAGCTTAGCCGTGTAAACAAGTTACAGGCTTTGTGCTCAGAACCCCAAATATCAGAATTTAATCTTATTTTTGGGTTGCATTTTCCAATATTGAGACATGAAGCAAAAGGATGTTTTTAAAAAGATAGGTGGCATTATTAAAGAGCTGAGTGACCAATACGAATATCTTGAAACTGTAACCAACGACCTTAATGATCTTGAGCTCGAGCTTTTTGCTGCCAATGCTCACTTTCTTACAGATCATATAGAAATATTATGCAAGCTTAACCTGCAAAAGGAGCGGATTAAACGCCCGGCAGCCGAAAGACCAGAAGTTTTAAAGCCTGAAACTTCATACCAGCAGAAATACTTTGAGCCCGTGGTACAGCAGCTTAAAAACGCCGCAGGGTTAAATGCTGTTAAGCCGCCGGTTAATCCGGCTATGAATCAGGCTCCATTATCTATAAAAGCTGCGGAACCTGAATCCGCTAAGGCAACAGAGCCGGAATTTGTGGAGCCTGTTGAATTGGTAAAGGACAGTCCGATTGAAATAGAAGCGATTAAGGCTCCCGAACCTGAATTAATTAAACCAGCAGAACCGGAATCTCCGGTTGAAACGTTCAAGCCAGAATTTTCTGAACCCGTAGAAGATAATGAGCCGGTTGCTTCAATTGATTTGGGTAGCCATGCATCTGAAGATACTTATTCATACACACGCCAGGCACCGGAAGACAGGCCGAGTGAACTTTCGATAGGCGATACTTCCAGTTTTGAACCTGAACATTCTGGCGATGATAGGACCGTCACCGAACCGGTTGCAGTTGTTAACGACCTTTTTACACCCGAGCCTGTTGCAGAACCAGAACCGGAAATAATACCTGAACCCGTTACGGCATTGCCACCCGTTGAAGCTCCTGAATCGATAAAAGAGCCTGAGCATAAAGAAGAAGAAGTGTTAACTGTAAATCAGCTAATGTCGGCAAAGTTTGGTGATAAATCAGCGCAGAAAACCGAGCAGGCAACTATAAAGCCTATAAGCGATATCAAATTGGCTATTACACTGAATGATAAATTGCTTTATGTAAAAGATCTGTTTAACGGATACAACCTTGCTTACAGCGAAGCCATAGAAATACTTAACCGCTTTAACACATTTGAAGAAGCTTCGAGGTTTTTGAAAACCAATTACGTTACTAAAAACAATTGGGACAGTAAGCCCGGAACGGTTGAAAAGTTTTATGCTTTACTGAAAAGAAGATACGCTTAACCAACAATCCCCATTCTGTTCGAGTCGAGCTTTACCAGTATAAATAATAAAATAGTAAAGCTTAAAAGCGATGAACCACCATAGCTGATAAATGGCAGCGGAATACCAATTACCGGCACCAGGCCAATGGTCATACCGATGTTTATCATTACGTGAAAAAATAAAACTGAGGCCACGCCATAGCCATAAATTCGGGAAAAGGGCGATCGCTGTCGTTCTGCAACCATAATGAGCCGCAGGATGAGAAAGAGGTATAAGCCTAATACCACTACCGAGCCTGCAAAGCCCCATTCTTCGCCAACAGTACAAAAAATAAAGTCGGTACTTTGCTCGGGTACAAAGGAGTACTTGGTTTGGGTGCCTTTAAGATAACCTTTACCCCATAATTTACCTGAGCCTATTGCAATTTTTGATTGATTTAAATTGTAGCCCTTACCCTTGGGGTCACTTTTAATACCCAGGATAATATCGATACGTATTTTTTGATGCGGCCTTAAAACGTTGTTGTAAAGAAACTTTACGCTCAAAACAAACAGCACTGAAATAACAAGTCCTACCAATAGCGTGACAATTGTTTTTCCGCTCCGGCGAAATAACAGAATACCCAGCACAACAATCGCTGCAATAACCCCGATTACATATAAAGGATTGTATAAGATAGATGTTACAAAAAGTGCGATAAATAAAGCACCCAACACTAAAAAGTATGGCGAAAGGCCTTCGCGGTAGAGAACAAAGATAAGAGACAAGAAAACCAGTGTGGAACCCATATCCGGCTGAAGCATGATGAGCAGCATAGGGAAACCTATAATAGCGCCTGCTATCAGGAACGAGCGAAATTCTGTAACCTTAACGTTAGTGCCGCTTAGGTATCGAGCCAGCAGCAAACAGGTAGTGAGCTTGGCAAATTCCGAGGGCTGCAGCCTGAAGCCTCCCCCTAAAGAGATCCATGCCTGGTTACCGCCTACGTTACGCCCGATAACTAATACCAGTACCAGCAAGATGAGTGTTATGCCGTAAAAACCGGGTGACAAGGCTGTAATAAACCGGCTTTCTAAAAGTAAAATAACTACCGCAACAACAATAGAAACTACAATAAAGATAAACTGTTTACCATAATTGGTATCGGCATCAATGATGCTTGGATGCCTTTCGTCAAATACAGCGGCATGAATATTAAACCAGCCAATAGTACATAGCGCCAGGTATATGAATACCGTGATCCAATCAACATTAAAAAAGAAGCTGCGCTGGTTATTGATCATCTTTCTTTTTTGGCTGAACGGCTAAAAACCTGATTGACGAATCCTGCTTATGCTTGCGCGATGCACTTTTCAATTCCCTTTCCTGTTTTTTTACAGAATCGATCTTTTGATTTTTGGTGCTATCGGGCATTAAAGGTTTCTTTTTTATATGATGAAGATACATATTGGTATCCGGAAGACGGTTAGCTTCGGCAAAATGATCTACCGTAATACCAGATTCCCTTTGTGATATGGTACCCCGTAAATATTTCTCTACGATGAAGCTTGCAATAGGGGCAGCCCAATGCGCACCTTCGCCAGAGTTTTCTACCACCACCGCAATAGCAATTTTAGGATTTTCGCGCGGGGCAAAGGCTACAAATAGCGAATGCGCCTCGCCGTGTGGGTTTTGTGCCGTACCTGTTTTTCCGCACATCACAATGCCGGGTATTTTTGAGCGGATGGCAGTACCGCTTTCAACAACGGCCTGCATACCGTTTATAACGGGTTCAAAGTATTGTGAATCTATCCCTACAAAGTTTCTTTCGGTGTATTCTTTTTTTATGACGTTTTCCGTACCGATAGATTTAATCAAATGCGGCTTATAGTAAAAGCCATGGTTGGCAATGGTACATTCTATGTTTGCCAGTTGCAAGGGGGTAGCCAATAGCTCGCCCTGCCCAATTGCCAGCGATATAATTGTACTTGAACGCCAGCGCCCCGGTTTATAAATGTTATCGTAATATAAAGGGGTAGGTAAATTCCCTCTTGCTTCGCTCGGCATATCAAGCCCAAGCTTAGAACCCAGGCCAAATTTGTTCACGTTGTTACGCCAGTCGGTAAAGGTAGCTTCGGTTTTTTTGCCGCCTTCGTGATCCAGCAACCTTTGAAATACCATAGAGAAATAACCATTGCATGATTTTGCCACCGCGCTGCTTAGGTTTACCTCTCCGTGTGCTTCACCATCGTTACAGCGCACTACACGATTACCTACACGGAAATATCCCGGGCAATAGTAACTGGTTTGCGGCGTAATAATTCCCTCCTGTAGGGCAATAAGCGCGCTAAGCGGTTTGAAAGACGAGCCCGGTGGGTATTTAGCCTGTATGGGCCTTATAAATAAAGGGTTGTAAGGGTTGGCATACATTTTTGCAATGTTGTTACCACGCTGCCTGCCTACCAAAAGGTTTGGGTCATAAGTAGGGCTGCTTACATAGCAAAGAATTTCGCCGGTGGATGGTTCAATGGCAACAATACTGCCCACCTTATTCTGCATCAGTTTTTCGCCAAGCTTTTGTATGTCAATGTCGAGCGATGAGGTAAGGCGCTGCCCGGCTACAGCAGCGGTATCATAAAGCCCGTTTGCATACCTGCCCTTTCGGCGGTTGCGCGAATCTACTACCCAGTTTTCAACCCCACGCTGCCCACGCAATATGGTTTCGTATGATCTTTCAACCCCCGAGATACCTATATAATCGCCCGGGTGATAATAGCCCTCAGAGCGTTTAATGTCACGGTCATGCACCTCACCAATGTAACCTAAAAATTGTGCAGCTACAGAATCCGGATAAATCCGCAAATAACGGGTCACTTTATCAAAGCCGGGGAATTCTGAGAGGCGTTCTTGCAGGGAAGCATACGTTTGTGCGGTAAGCTGTTTTTCAAAAGGGGAGGGCAGGTTAGGCGAATATTTCATGGCCTTGGCCCAGCGGCGGTCAAACTCGGCGCGGTCGATGTTCAGCAGTTTGCAAAACTCAACCGTATCAAAAGGCTTAACCTGGCGCGGCGTTACCATTATATCATAAAAAGGTTCGTTCTGTACTAAAGATTTGCCGTTACGATCCAATATTGGGCCCCGGGCCGGGAAAATGATTACCTGCCGCCGTACGTTGTTGTTTGCATACAAGGCATAACGATCATCCATTATCTGGATGTAGAACAGCCGGGCAAGCAGGGTAATGATAATGGCAATGAAAATACCGGCAATAACATATCGCCGCTCAAAAAAACTATTCATTTACGCTCTTTCCTTCTATAAAACAACAAACCCGAAATTAATATCAAAACTACCGTAAATACAGAACTCAGCAAAAAGCGACTTACTGTATATTCAAATTGTGAAAAACTAAAGGCTTCGAGGTTAAAAAGTAAAAAGTGATGAAAAAGTGTAAGGACAATTGTATAAGTGAAGAACCACCTGAAACCCATCATGCTTAAAGCAGGATCAGGCTCGTTATCAAAGCCTTCTTTCTGAACAGTGATGCTTATAAACATAACCCGCACCAATGCAAGCAGAACACAAGCCGATGCATGCAGGCCGGGCGTATCATAAAACGCATCTATTATTATACCTAACAGGAATGAAAGCGCAAATAGCAGGAAGTTTGGTGTCTCAAACGGCAGCAGTAAAATGAACAATATATAAAAATACGGGGTCGACAGGTTATAAACGTCAATGTTTTTTAGCAAAAACACCTGGATAAAAATAACCACAATGAACCGGAACAGGTTAATAAAAATACTTCTACTCATCCTTTTTCTGCTGCGCCTCCAGTGTCGCCTGTTCTGTGGCAAGTTTGTTTACTACCAAGTTTACGTATTGCAATTTGCTAAAATCAACTGATAATGCTACTTCCATGTTTAGCGAGTAGCCGCCATTTTTTGTATGCAGGCTGCTGATGCGGCCTATATGTATCCCTTCGGGAAAAAGCGAATAGCCGGATGATACTACCAGTTCGCCAATTTTTGGGACAGCATTATTAGATACGTCTTTAAGAATACCTTTGTGCGGGTCCATTTCGTCGTTCCACTCTACATAGCCTATCTCTTTGTTATTGGCCAGCATGGCGCTAAACTGCGAGTCTTTATGCAGCAGCGATTGCACAACAGAAAAATGGGGTGATACAAATACCACTTTGCCCACAATCCCGGCATCACAGATTACGCCCATACCTTTTGCTACGCCCTGTAAACTGCCGCGGTTAATGGTCAGATAATTGTTGCTGCGGTTAACAGAATTGTTGATAACGCGTGCAGCAATGTATTCGTATTGCTGTTTAAATACGGTATCACTTATTTTATGCCTGCCAATGCTATCTACATAAAAGGATGATTTAAGCTGATTGCGAAGTTTGGCATTTTCGCGCGAAAGGCTGTCTATAGCATCGCTTAACGATAAGTATCCATATAACTGGCTCTCTTTAGCATAAATTGTGCCGGCAATTTCATTAGCCGAGTTAATAAAAGAAGCCTTTTGAAATGAGTTGTATTTGATGTAAATGATTAACGCAGCAACCTCAAAGATAAGAAACAGGAAAAATGCGTTATACTTACTGATAAATATCCAGAGGTTACGCATTCGGCATTAAGGTTTTGAATTTACAATTTTGACGCAGATTTACCATTCATACGCATGGAATCGTAAATCTGCAGTCTTAATTCGTAAACAATGTTATTGCATTAAAAATTTAAAGTTACCTATGTTTTTAAGTGCGGTACCAGTACCGCGTACCACCGCGCGAAGCGGATCTTCTGCAACGTGAACAGGAAGTTTCGTTTTTGCTGCAATACGTTTGTCGAGGCCGCGCAGCAAGGCGCCGCCGCCGGTAAGGTAGATACCGGTTTGGTAAATATCAGCCGATAACTCTGGCGGGGTTATCTCTAATGCCTTCAAAATAGCTTCTTCTATCTTAGAGATAGATTTATCAAGGCAATGTGCAATTTCTGTATAAGATACCATAATCTGCTTAGGTACGCCTGTCATCAGGTCGCGGCCCTGTACGGCAAAATCTGCCGGTGGATCTGGAATTTCCGGCAACGCCGCGCCAACTTCTATTTTAATCTTTTCGGCTGTACGGTCGCCTATCATGATGTTGTGCTGACGGCGGATGTATTGTACAATGTCTGAGTCGAAGTTGTCACCTGCAACGCGGATAGATTGGTCGCAAACGATACCTGAAAGTGCAATAACCGCAATTTCGGTGGTACCACCACCAATATCAATGATCATGTTGCCCATAGGCTCTTCTACGTCAATACCGATACCTACGGCGGCTGCCATTGGTTCATGTATCAGGTATACTTCTTTTGCACCCGCAATTTCGGCAGAGTCATTAACGGCACGCTTTTCAACCTCGGTGATGCCCGATGGTATGCAGATAACCATACGTAATGAAGGGAAAAACCAGCCTTTACCCTGGTTAATCATTTTTATCATACCGCGTATCATATGCTCGGCAGCATTAAAGTCGGCAATTACACCGTCCTTAAGCGGGCGTACGGTACGGATGTTATCGTGCGTTTTACCCTCCATCTGCATGGCCTGCCTGCCTATCGCTATTACCTTATTTGTCGATCTGTCAAAAGCAACTATTGATGGCTCGTCCACCACTACTTTATCGTTATGTATGATGAGGGTATTTGCTGTACCTAAATCAATGGCAATTTCTTGTGTGAAAAAATTAAATAGACCCATTTGGTTTTATCTAAATTATTGTTTCTTAATTTTTTTAAATATAGCTTATATAAACTGCATTGAACGGATTATAATAAGCTGTTTTCCATTAAAGCATTTAAATTGCTTTAATGCAACAAATAAGCAAAGCCGCCGCGCTTAGTGTTTAAAGTGCCTTACGCCGGTAGTTACCATCGAGATGTTTTTATGGTTGCACATCTCAATAGAAAGCTTATCATTTACAGATCCGCCGGGTTGTAGTACGGCAGTAACTCCCGCCTCTGCAGCCAGTTCAACGCAATCCGGAAAAGGGAAAAACGCATCAGAAGCCATTACCGCACCATTAAGGTCAAAACCGAAGCTATGAGCCTTAATAACGGCCTGCTTAAGCGCATCAACCCTTGATGTTTGCCCAACGCCGCTGGCAAGCAACTGGTTGTTTTTAGCAAACACTACTGTATTTGATTTGGTATGTTTAACCACTTTATTGGCAAAGAACAGATCTTTAAGCTCCTGTTCGGTAGGCTGTCTTTCAGTAACCGGTGTCATTTGTTCCGGTCCTTCTATCACATTGTCCTTGTCTTGTTCAATAACGCCGTTCAACAGTGTCTTAAACTGCTTAGCCGGTAATTCAACAGGCTGGCGGATCAATATAATACGGTTCTTTTTCTCTTTTAGTATGGCAATGGCATCATCGGTGTACGCAGGCGCAATTAATACCTCGTAAAAGATCTTGCTTATTTCGGCAGCTGTTTCTGCGTTAATTTCTTCATTAGCAATGATCACACCACCAAAAGCCGATACGGGGTCACATGCAAGTGCATCTATCCAAGCTTCTTTAATAAAGCTGCGTGTTGCTATACCACAGGCATTTGTATGTTTTAATATGGCAACGGTAGGCTCTGTAAATTCATCAATAAGCGCAACAGCTGCGTCAACATCAACCAGGTTATTGTAAGAAAGCTCTTTGCCATTCAGTTTTGTGAACATACGGTCAAGCTCGCCGTAAAAGGTTCCTTTTTGATGGGGATTTTCGCCATAACGCAAAGTTGCGCCGTTTTGGATACTTTCCTTAAACAAAGGCAACGGCTCTTCCTGGTTAAAATACTGGAAAATAGCGGTATCGTAATGCGAAGAAATATTGAATGCCTTTTGGGCAAATGCCCTGCGTTGTTCAATAGTAGTTTCGCCATTTTGGCTTTTCAGGATGTTTTCCAGTTCAGAATAGTCTTGCTTTGAAGCAACTATCACTACATCCTTAAAGTTTTTTGCAGCTGCGCGGATAAGAGAAATACCACCAATGTCAATTTTTTCAATGATCTCGTCTTCTTCCGCGTTTGACATTACGGTTTCCTCAAACGGGTAAAGGTCAACAATCACCAGGTCTATTTCAGGAATTTCATACTGGGCAAGCTGCTGCTCGTCGCCTTCAAAACCACGGCGGGCCAAAATACCGCCAAATACTTTTGGATGCAGCGTTTTTACACGGCCGCCTAATATAGAAGGATAGGAGGTAAGGTCTTCAATAGCTATGACGTCTACACCTAAATTGCGGATAAATGTTTCCGTACCGCCGGTTGAATATATTTTTACGCCAATGCGGTTTAACTCATGTATAATAGGCTCTAAATTGTCTTTGTAATAAACTGAAATTAAAGCATTTTTTATTTGAACGGGATGGCTCATTGTCAGCATTTTTTTGAGCCGCAAAGGTAGATAAAAGAGATTATAGAAAAGAGTGCAGGGGATTAGTTTTTTTAAATTGGTAATATCCTAAGCGTGTTTAAGCTTTAGGTTGATAATTTAGGTTTGTTTAATGATAAAGTAATTCAAAATATTAGCAATTGGATGTTAATGCAATGATCATTGGCATATACAGAAAAGCAAAAGACGATGAACTAAACACTTATCTATCGAAAGATTTAGATGACGAGCTTATTAGTTTAGAAAAGGCTTTTCTAAATAGTTAGATGCGAAATAGTTTTTTGGTTGCTTGCTAATCAGCTTTTCATCTTTTTCAGCAAAGCCTCTATCACTCTCGGGAAGTGCTGATGCTCCAGTTGCTGGCCTTTAAACTTAATTACCTCCAGGTTGTCTTCCGGTTCAATTTTAAAACGCGACTGGTGGATGATCTCGCCCTCGTCAAAGGCTTCGCTGGCAAAATGAATGGTAATGCCGGATTCATCGTCGCCGGCTGCAAGTACAGCTTTATGTACATGATCGCCATACATTCCCTTACCGCCATGTTTAGGAAGTAAAGAAGGGTGCAGGTTGATGATCTTATTAGGAAAAGCTTTTAACAGGGTAACAGGAACCAGCCAAAGGAAACCTGCAAGCACTATCAGATCAACCTGTAAGTTTTTTAACAGTCTTATAACATCTTCGGTTTCGTAAAGCTCGTGCCGGGTAAAAACATGCGAAGGGATCTCGAAGTTATCGGCACGTTGCAGTACATACGCCTGGGGATTGTTGGTAAGCACCAATACTACTTCGGCATCAGAATTACGCTTAAAGTGCTCCATTATTTTCTGAGCATTTGAACCCGAGCCGGAAGCAAAAATGGCTATTCTTTTTTTCATTAAAACGTATTAATGTTTAATGTTCCCTTTGCATGCACCATAGATAAATGCAAACAGTTCTAATCGCTTATTTATTGCTTCAAATATAGCTTTTGCTCGCAACAAATTCCATAGCAATTACAATAAGAGCCGCCTTTTTAATAATTGCGCACTGAGCTTAGTTAGTTGTAGCTGTTTTTTGCCGGATAAATCCGTATTGCAGAATGAGGCGCTTTTTTGTAAGGGAATAGTTGGTAGCAATATCACCAATTTGCAATACCAGCGAAAACTGGCCCAGATTTAAAATACGCGCATTGGCAAAGGGGGTTGAGGTGCCTGCTGCAGTTGTGTCTTTGCATACCACGCTTGCCTCCAGGTAAAGCTGGTCGGGCGTGAGTGTCCATTTGGCGCTGGCCGGGGTTTGCTCAATACAGTCGTAATTAGTAAATGTACAGGTATTATCGGTATTGAAAGTAAAGAACTGCGATCTGGTACAGGCAGTATCAAGCACCTGGGTAGAATCGAGCGTGTTACCGGTAAAGTGGTAGGCGGTAACAGAGGCTACCTGCCATGTGCCGCCTGTAAACAAGGTGGCTATGTGACCCTGCGTATCTTTTTTGCACGAATTTACAACCATCGCTACAAGAACAAACGGAACAATAAGTAATAGATTTTTGTATTTCATTGATGGTTACCTGCGCAAAAATAGAAATTCCGCTTTATTTACGGGTATGATACTTATAACTGATTTTGCTTTTAATTATTACACGGCATTGCAGGCGGTCTTTTAAGTGTATTTGTATGTTTGCAGCCGTAGTCTATTTTAAAACTTAAAAACTGAAGCGATGCGTATTCCATTTGATGAACTTAAAGGTGAATTTCAAAGGGTTTTAACGGGGCTGAATTTCAGCTCGGAAAAGGCAGCCCAGATAGCACTCATCTTTGCCGAAAACAGTCGTGATGGTGTTTACACGCATGGATTAAACCGTTTCCCCGTATTTGCAGAGATGATACGAGATGGCTATGTGATTGCCGACGCCGAACCAAGCCTTGAAAATGCGTTTGGTGCCCTGGAGCAATGGAACGGCAACCTGGGCCCGGGTATGCTCAACGCTGGTTTTTGTATAAATAGGGCTATCGATCTTGCAATAAAGAACGGTATTGGTTGTGTAGCTATAAAAAACACCAACCATTGGATGCGCGCCGGGACCTATGGCTGGCAGGCGGCAGATGCCGGAATGATCGGTATTTGCTTTACCAACACCATTGCCAATGTACCTCCATGGGGCGGAGTAGAACCAAGATTAGGCAATAACCCACTTGTAATAGCAATGCCAAGGGAAAACGGACATTTAGTGCTTGATATGGCCATTTCGCAATATTCTGTAGGGAAGCTTAATCAATATAAATCAAATGACCAGGAATTGCCCCTGCCGGGTGGATACGACAGCTCCGGAAAATTAAGTACCGATGCAAGCGCCGTTTTGCAATCGCAAAGGTTATTGCCAATCGGTTTTTGGAAAGGTTCTGGATTATCGTTAATGCTCGATCTACTGGCATCTGTATTAAGTAAGGGAAACTCTACCGCAAGGATTACAAAAGGCGGCAAAGAAACAGGTGTATCGCAAGTATTTATCTGTATAAAACCAGATGATGATAATTACACAGCGCAGTTAATTGAAGAAACCATTGCCTGGATTAAAACCAGCAAAATGGAGAATGATAATTCTATTATATCTTATCCAGGCGAAAACAGCCTTAAAACCCGCGCAAAAAGCATGACCCAAGGTGTTTTGGTGGATGAAAAAATATGGCAAAAGGTAAAAAACTTGTAGCAAAGTTTAAAACAGCTGTTTAACGGTTTAAGTAATTTAAATTTACACTTTTATAACCAATTAAACTAAACGCATAAGATGGAACTAACTGAAGGAATCGGTGGGTATACCCGCCGTAAATTTATACATCACTTTTCTGCAGCTGTTGGCGCAGGGGTAGTACTGGCTTCGCCGTTGATAGGAAATTCAATGAGCTTTGTTAAAACAGAAGGCAGTTATACGGTAAAACAGGTAATGGACCTTTTTATTAAAGATGTGCCGGGCGGAGCGCTTAGCACTACGGTTGATACATTGAAATCTGGCAACGGAGACATTGTAGTAAAGGGCATTGTTACTGCCATGTTTGCAACTATAGATGTTATAAGAAAAGCAATTGATCTTGGTGCTAATTTCATCATCTCGCACGAGCCCACATTTTATAACCACCAGGATGATACATCATGGCTTAAAGATGATGATGTTTACCGGTATAAAGCTAATTTATTGGATGAACACAATATTGCCGTTTGGCGCTGCCACGATTATATACATCGCATGGTGCCGGATGGTGTTACCACTGCGGTGCTTGCGCAACTGGATTGGCAAAAATATTCTAACGCCAAAATTCCGAACATTTTAACCATACCGGCTACATCTGTTAAAAATGTAGTAGCACACGCCAAAGAAAAGTTATTTATTGAAAAGGTAAGATTTGTAGGCGACCCCGAGCAACAAATAACCAGGGTGTTATTCATACCAGGCGCTGCAGGCGGCCAGCGCCAGATCACTGCCATAGATAAGGTAAAACCCGATATGCTGATATGTGGCGAGGTATCTGAATGGGAAGCGATGGAATATGTACGCGATGCAAGAGCTAAAGGCGATAAACTAAACCTGGCAGTTTTGGGTCATATAGCCAGCGAAGAGGCAGGAAGCGAATACATGCTTAACTGGTTAAAGAAAAATGTACCTGCTATAAAATCTACTCATATCAGGAGCCAGAATTCTTATACATTTTTGTAAAAACCATTAGAACTCATTATCAACAACATTCATCAGCATAAAAATGAAATTATTAAAACTCACCTTTACAATTTTATTAGTTACGGTCGTGGTTGCAAATGCCCAGCAACATGTTAAAACAGACACTGTATTTTTTGATGATTTTAATGGAAAAACACTCGACCGGAGCAAGTGGAACGTAGAAATTACAGGTAACACTGTAAATAACGAACAGGAAGCATATGTAGACTCTGCTTCTACGCTATATCTGCTGCACGATGCAGCCGGCGAAGGCGCAAAAAACGGTGCGCTGGTTTTAAAGGCAGTTTACCATCCTGGTTATGTGAGCAAGGAGAATAAGCATTATGATTTTTTATCGGGAAGGATGAATACGCAGCATAAAATGGAGTTCACCTATGGCAGCGCCTCGTCGAGAATGAAAATGGCTTCGGGAGCGGGTTTGTGGCCTGCCTTCTGGATGCTGGGCAACGGCGACTGGCCCGCCTGCGGCGAAATAGATATGATGGAAACCGTTGGCGATTCCAGCTGGATCAGCAATGCCCTGCACGGGCCGGGCTATTTCGGTAATACGCCGCTTGCTTACCGTGCGTTTTTTCCTAAAGGTATTGATGTAACGCAATGGCACATTTACTCGGTAGACTGGACGCCAAACAGCATTGTATTTAAGCTGGATGGTAAACCCACTTACACCGTTACCCGCCAGATGGCCGAAAAATATGGCCGCTGGGCTTTTGATAATGCAAAGTTTATCATTTTTGATTTTGCGTTAGGCGGCGGTTATCCGCAGGGAGTAAACAAAGTTGACAAACCCTACCCGGGCCTGTCGCAATCATCTGTAAATAAGATAAAGGCTGGGCAGGCAAAAACCTATGTGGATTGGGTGTTAGTTACAAAAACCAGGTAAAATATTTAACGGAAAAGCGTTTATCATAAGTCTTGCAAGTCCAATAAAGAAGCCGTCTGGTTTAGAGACGGCTTTTTTATATTAATAATGATCGTGGTGATCATCATGATGGTCATCGTGATAATGCCCATGCCTTTGTCTGTATTCTACGCTACAGCTCGGCAAAACAGCTGATACTAATATCAGTGCTGCGATTAGTCTTAAAAAGTTCTTTTTCATAATTGTATTCTTCAGATAGATAATTCTTTTAAAACAATTACGGTGCCAAAACGGAAAAACTAAACCTATAATTGTTTTGCATTTCATTCATAATTTAAATACATCCCCGGCCTGTTTTTTAGCACTAAATGAATATTTTATATGCGGTTTACAGGCAAAATATTCCTGGTTTTAATTTAACCGATTGATTTGATAATATCTTTACGGTTTATGCGGGCAGGCAATGATAAAAGCATTCTCTTAAAAATGGCAACCATCCGCTATCCGGTTATCTCATTGTTTTACGATAAAAATTCCTGTAAGTTTTTGATGTTAACGGTTGTGTTTTCTGCGACCGGATTAATTTTTTTAATTTTTTAAGAAACTTCTTATTTATTAACATCGTAATAACTGATTATGAGGGGATACGTTAATATACCGGAGTCAATTTATTGTAAGCTGTGTAAGGAGTGTGGCTCGCGACCGGTGATAGCAGCTGTGGAGGATTTGGGTTATGTAGTTAAATGCCCTAAAGAAAATGCGCATTATCAAACCATGCCTGGGTTGATAGATATAGAGGATTGGAATCGTCATAATACGATTAATTCTTCTTCGGCAGATTTTAATCTCGGCTCAATGATCGCCTGGTAACCATCGTTTCCGGCCCATAATAATCAAATTCTTCTTTATATTAAAAAATGCTTAATTTGTAGGTTCAAACCTTTAAAATTTACAAATGAGAAGCCACAAGAAAATAATGGGTTTTAGAACTGCCCATGTGTTATGTTGTCTGTTTGTTTTCTTGTTTACCCTGCCTTTGTTTTCAAAGGCTCAAAAGGTACAGGATGCCGATAGGCCCACGTTTAATCACATGGCGCTTTGCGCTCAAAATCTAAAAAAAACAGCAGCTTTTTATACTACGGTTATGCAGCTGCAGCAAATACACCATCCTTTTAATGATACGCTGCACGTTTGGTTTAAAATAGGCCAGGGGCTTGCTTTACACGTAATACAGGGGAGCTGCCCCGAAACCACGCACGATATCAGCATACATTTGTGCTTCAGCGTTCCTAGACTTGATGCCTTTATGCAGCATTTGGATCAGCTAAACATTACTTATGGCAACTGGAACGGCGAACCTAAAAAAGTTCAGCTTCGGGCCGATGGCGTACACCAGATCTATTTGAAAGACCCCGACGGTTTTTGGATTGAAGTTAACGATGCCAAATAAAAAGCGCGCATGTTAAGGTTTCTGTATAAGCTTAAGGTAATAGTTGGGTTTGATCATCCCACTATGTCGCTTGAGAACAAGATGTATAATGCCATATGCCTTATACTTAGCGGCAGCATTGTTATAAGCCTTTTTAATAATGCCCTGCTTGGCTTCCCCATCGTACTAATGCTTATTGAAGTATGTATAATTGGCCTGTGCCTTTATGCATTTTACCGAAGCCGCTATGTAGGTTATAACGAGAATATGGCCGTTATATACATTATTGCCGGCTTATTGCTTTTTATACCGGGCTGGTTTTTTAATGGCGGTATAGAAGGTTCATCTATGATCGCTGCTATATTTATTGTTGTGCTCATTACCATCTTACTAAAAAGAAGCTACCATATCTTCTTTATAGCGCTGCTCATAGCCGTTTTTGTAGGTTGTTTTTTGGTAGAGCGGCATTTTCCGCAACTGGTTTCAAAAATTACCGATACCAAAACCAAGGAAAAAGATATTATAACCACTACGGTTACCAATATATTGCTGGTAGGGCTGCTGGTAAGCTTTTTAAAAAGAAGCCACGAAAAGGATAAAAGAAATTTGATTAAAAAAAGTGAGGCGCTTCAAAACTCACAGGCTGCGTTATCAAAAGCAAAAGATTTGGCAGAAGAGGCTACCGTTGCCAAATCAAATTTCCTGGCGAACATGAGCCATGAAATTCGCACACCGTTAAACGGTATTATTGGTACGGCGCAGCTTTTGTCGCGGTCAGAGCTATCTGCAGAGCAGCACGAGTTACTTCAAACGCTTCAATCCAGCAGTAACCTGCTTATCAATATCATCAGTGACATTCTTGATCTGTCAAAGATAGAAGCTGACAAGCTTACCTTAAATCCTAAGTCGGTAAACATTCGCAATTGTATAAAAACAGTTTATGAAATCACGCAGCCTGGAATTAATGTACCGGGCAAAAGCATCACGCTTGACTTTGGTGTGGATGATAACCTTGCCCATGCTTTTAGGGTCGATGAAAGCCGATTGCAGCAAATTTTAGTTAACCTTATAGGCAATGCCATTAAGTTTACAGACGAAGGGTCGGTAAGTCTGCATGTTTCGGCAGAAACGCTTAACAGCAATATGCAGACGGTAACTTTCCGGGTAAAAGACACCGGGATAGGTATCAGTGAAGAGGCATTGTCGCAATTATTTAAGCCCTTTACACAGGTAAATACAACCGCCTTAAGAAAATACGGAGGTACAGGCCTCGGGCTGTCCATCTGCAAAAAACTGGTAGAGTTGATGGGCGGCAGAATCTGGGCCGAGAGTAAAGAGTCTGCAGGTTCGGCATTTAGTTTTAGTCTTCCATTGGTATTGGCAGCAGCCGACACAAAAGAATATGAATCTATAACAGCCAGCCATGTCTATAAATACAGGCCCTTGAATCTGCTACTGGCCGAAGACAATAAGATGAACCAGTTGATTGCACGTAAAACCTTTAAAAAGATAGGCTACGATGTAGATATTGCAGATAACGGGCTTATTGCCCTTGAAATGGTTAGACAAAAAAATTACGATCTTATTTTTATGGACCTGCAAATGCCCGAAATGGATGGCCTGCAGGCAGCACAGCAAATTATAGATACATATGGTAACCAGGCGCCGCCCATAATAGCCATGACTGCTAACGTATTAAGTGAGGACGAGCAAAAATGCAAAGAGGCCGGTATGTGCGATTTTGTAAGCAAACCCTTTACTATAGAGCGCCTTGAAAATGTAGTGAACAAATGGGGGCTGCAAAACGAAGCCGCTTCAATTATCATCTAAATATAAATAATACCACAAAACTGAAATATAATACCACCGTAATGGTAATAAAGTGCTTAAAATTGTACCATGTTACCTGCTACTCCTGTATATGATATCTGCACACTGTCTGACTCAAAACAGAACGATATAATTATAAGCAGGTTTGAGCCTTATTTAAAAGAACACCGTAACCTAAGCGCAGCACACCGCCATACTTTTTACCATTTGCTGCTTTTTACCAAGGGAGCAGGCAGCCATACCATTGATTTTGAAAAATTTGATGTAAAGCCTTACCAAATCTATTTTATGATTCCCGGGCAGGTTCACTCCTGGAACTTTGATGGAGTTGTGGATGGCTACGTAATTAATTTCTCAGAATCGTTTTTTCATTCGCTTTTGCTTAACCCATCTTATACAGAAGGCTTCTCGTTCTTTAGCGGCGACGTTAACGATGCGGTGATTAATTTGCCTAAAGCGCTGCAGCCGCAGGTATTTATGCTTTGTGAGCAGATAATAAAGGAGTGGGAGGGATTGCAAAGCTTCGGGATGGATATGATCAGGCTATTGATGCTGCAATTATTTATTAACGTTAACCGCCTTAATACCGAAGGTAAGAGCAAGGGCCCTGCATCATATAACCAGGTACTGCTTAATAATTATAAAAAACTTATAGATCAGCATTATATAGCGTTGCGGCATCCAAAGGACTACGCCGAACTCTTATATATCACGCCCAACCATTTAAATGCCATCTGCAAGGATCTGCTGGGCATGCCGGCTGGCGATGTTATCAGGAACCGGATTATTTTAGAAGCAAAGCGGCTGCTTACCAACCCGCAATTAAATATTACTGGTATTGCCTTTACGCTCAACTTTAACGATAACTCTTATTTCACAAAGTTTTTTAAAAAAGCAGAAGGCCAAACTCCCGAAGAATTTAGAAAAAGCATCTTAAACTAAGTATCATGAATAAAGAACCGTACAAACTGCCTATGTGGCCGGCAATAGTTCACGCCAAATGCCCGCGTTGCCGCCGGGGTGATATATTTGCTACCCCAATGTATAGCTTTAAAGGCCAAACCATGAACAAAACCTGCCGCCATTGCGGCTTGGTATACGAAAGGGAGCCTGGTTATTTTTATGTTGCCATGTTTGTAAGTTACGCCCTTTTTGTAGCCGAAATGGTAACCCTTGCAGTGGCCATACATGTATTAACGGCAAGCAGTAACCCATGGTTATATTGCTCTATTATTATTGGGGTTGGGGTTTTATTATCACCGTTTAATTTCCGGTACTCGCGCGTGTTGCTGCTGCACTGGCTTACACCAAGCCTGCATTATCACCCGGAAATGAGCGCCGACAGATTAGATCAATAGTAGTAACCGAAAGCGCTTTGTCATTGAATTTTAAAACAGGCAGTTACAAGTCAATGGTTTGTAACAAGTAAACAAAGCGCACCTGGTTTCATCGCATTTTCATTTACAGGGCCTTACTTTAGCATTATAAATTATTGGTGATGAAAAGTGAGACCCTGTTTAACCAGCTTCAGTTTAACAACATACTGTATATTGGCGAAGAACCTAAAACCTGTTTGTCAATTATAGAAGAGTTTAATGAAAGGCTGCTTACCATAGAACGCAACTACAGCAGCTGGTTTAATAACAGGCGGGTGAAGAATCGCCCCGGTCATGATAAGTTACAGTACCACATACATTACCACTTTGAAGGTGGCATAGCGGCTTTTAAATTCAAAAATAACGACGACCTGCCGGCACAAATACAAAACGAGTGTATAATTGCATGCAAAAGCCTTGTAGAAGAGCAGCTTTATTTATATCAATATGCATAAAATCTTAAAGAAAGTGGTTAATCGGCAGTTAAGGACATATTAATTAATCCGGATATAAAGGTCGTTTTTTAAGTACAAAACAGGCCCAAAAGTAGCGTTTAAACGTTCTTTTGGGCCTTATTTTTATAATATTTTCTAATATTTAATATTTTTCTTGCAGAGATGTAACCTTAGGAAATTCATCAGCGTACAAGACTACAGATTTGATAAATCTCTTACTGATAAATTATTTGATAAATTTAAAATCCTAAAATCATGGAACAGAAATTAAACACTTTCAAAGCTGATCTTTACAATGTTTTTGTTGAAGGCAACGCTAACAACCTGCAAATGGCCCGCGTATTTTTAGCACTTGCGGTACCGGTTATGATCACATTTTTAGTAGGCATCCACCTTTCAAGATAACACATACCGGCACAGATATTTACTTATTAAATCTTTCAATATTTTAAATAATATTTAATTATAAACCAATTGGTTTCCTTAATTGTTATTAATAAGCTTCAAATAGTATAGTTTAAATGGTATTATTGAATATCTACAAATTGTAATATATAGGTCGCTATATTGAAAAGAGAACAGTGAGTAATTTTCGAAGATGTATCGGATGTTGTTTTTAATCCGAAAGGTTTAAAATATAATTGAGGTGTTAGGGCTGATTAGTTAGTAATTTGAATTTGTTAACAGCAGCAAAGCAGCTGTTATATTAACAACTGCCCGCATCCAACTATATTAACTAAACTATACGATGTATTGCCTGAACCGGCTGATTGCAAATTAAAGGGAAGAGCCGCCAAAAGCCAGCAAATGGTTTTTGAAAGAAAACTTGTCGCTTACTTTTACTTTATGCAAAGCATTTTCTAAATTATTTTGCTGAACGGCATGTGATGACTTGTTATTCGTCTGGATTTCTTTTGAAGGGAAAAACTTAGCACATTGAACAAGAACTATTGCCGAGAACACAAAAAATAAAAAATAAAGTAGTAGTGCTTTCATGGTATACAATATTGGTTTGATAGATTTAACTACTTGCAATCCTTGTACCAAAAGTAAGCTCAATAGTGTAAGTTGTAAAGCGTGTGCACACGGGATGTATTGCGTAGTATTACGTAATATAAAGGCTGTAGGCTTTAAATCAAGATTATTGTTTGCTTGAGCGCTATGGCATACAACCCCAGCATCTGCGTTTACAATTATGTAATTGCTTTGTTACATAAGGCCTGAGATTGATTTTGAGCGATCAACCGGAATTTTAATTAGGTTATACAACTTGGTGCAAAATAATCTACAGATCGCGATTTATTCGCAATTATTCTCATATAAAACCGTACGTTACCAAGTGAATAATTAATATTTAAGCGCAAAAATGTAAAGCCTGATTGTTGTACATTTTATGTTAATGTTTAAAAACAGGTAGAGGTGGTTAATAACTTTTGCTTTTGGTTGCCGTATAAAAACCAGAATAAAATTTAAGGTTAAATTTGTTTTACCTTACAATGATTTGTATAAACAGGGGTTGATTTAGTAACATGCATTGCATAGCTTTACAACACCTTTTGCAGTTTTTTAATTTCAGTTATCATCTCTTTTATGTTCTATTGGCTATTTACTGTCGCAATTTTAGGTGTTATACTCGTGAGTTTTTATATTTATAACTACTACGACAGGAAGAACACGGCTACAAGAAGTTTAGAAAGAATCAGGAATAAATGGGGCCGCCCGGTTAACGCAAGGCGTAATTTTAAGCTTATTGCAAGCTACCTGAATGCAGAAGAGAATCCGGATAGGTTATCACATTATGTGTCTGAAGACCTTGACCTCAATAACATTTTCAACTTTATAGACAGAACAAATTCGAAACCAGGCAAGCAATATCTTTATAAAAAACTTTTCACTCCCGAAACTTCTTTCGAATCCCTATTAAACTGGGACAAAAAGGTAGAAGCATTTAACATGCCACGGCCAGACCTGGAACGCTATGAACTGGAGCTATCCAGGCTTAACGGGGCAGACGCTTATTTCATCGCCGATCTGTTTTTGAAAGAACACAACCTTATCATTGCCGCACCATTACGCTTCTTTGTAAGTTTTTCGGGCATTGCCATTATCGGTTTGCTTTGCTCCTTATTTATAGTTCCTAACCCGGTGTGCTTTATTGCGCTGCTGCTTTTAATTATAGGCAACATAGCCTTGCATTATGCAGTTCGTAATAAAATATCATCTTACACAAAATCATTACCGCAGCTGGTTATTTTAACAAATGTTGCACGGAAGTTATTAAAAAAGCTAAGCTTTGAGCAGGATGAAGAAGTAAAGGGAAGCATTTCGCGTATATCCGGCTTAACCAGAAACCTAAACCTCGTAAATTTTGAAAGCAAGCTTGCCGGTAACCCGGAAAATTTAAGCTTTGCCATCTATAAATTTATAAAGATCATCTTCCTGCTGGAACCGCTTATGTATATATCGTCTGTGAAGCGGATAAACAAATACCACGCGGATATTGAAGTGATCTTTAAATACGTTGCCGAAATAGACAGCCTTATATCCGTACAATCACTCAGGTCTGGCTTGCCTTACTATTCAAAGCCGGCGTTTTACACCGAAACCATGCAGATGGATATCACAGATATGTACCATCCGCTTATATATAACTGCGTGCCAAACTCCATAGCTACCCGTGCTGATGAAGGTGTGCTAATAACCGGGTCGAACATGTCTGGTAAAACTACGTTTATCCGTTCAATAGCTATCAATACCTTACTGGCCCAAACCATCTTTACAACCTGTACCAAAGTTTATAAGGCCCCACTGTTAAGGATACAAACCAGTATCCGCACTACTGATGACCTTGGAGAACATAAGAGCTATTTCCAGGCCGAAGCATTGTCTATACTCGATATTATTAACCAAAGTGCTGTAGAAGAGCCTGTAAAGAGTCTTATTATCATTGATGAGATCTTTAGGGGAACTAATACTATCGAACGAATTGCGGCGGCTAAATCTGTGCTGAATTACCTAACGGAAAATAAGAATTTTGTTTTCGTATCTACCCACGATCTGGAGCTTGCCGAATTGCTGGATAACGAATACGCGGTATACTCATTTGAGGAATCTGTAAACGATACCCGCCTGGTATTTGACTATAAAATGAAGACAGGTGTTCTTAAAAACAAGAACGGTATTGCCATACTGGAAACAATAGGCTACCCGGAATCTGTTGTTGAAGATGCCTATATTGTGAGCGAAGAGTTAAAACGCAAATACGTTTTATAGTACACTATCATCTAAACACTAGCAAGCCGGCGGTAATTTTTCAATATTCTTAATTCTTCCTGCATGTTTTCTACCCGCTGCAGCAGGTGAACAATTGCCTCTATACCGGCCAAGTTAATTTCCAGTTCCTGGTGCATGCGGATCATTTTTTCCAGCTTGTGCAATTCGTCTTCGGGTATGAAAGTATCGTTGTCTGTAATTGTGATCTCTACCAACCCTGCATCGCTCAATGAGCTGATGAATGCGTATTCAATATCGTGATGGGTGCAAATGTCTGCAATTGCTATTAAATGTGTTTGGGCCATGTCCATTAAGTTTATTGGTTAAACTGTTTAAACAATTGTTATCAGGCGTTATTTAATTCGGCCAGTTCTTCAAACAGCTTTTTCTGTTTTTCGGTTAAATTAGTAGGGATCTGTATATCATAAGTAACGTACAGGTCGCCAAACTCATTGTCTTTTTTGTAAACCGGTAAGCCCTTTCCCTTCAGTTTTACCTTGGTTCCGTTTTGCGTTTCGGGTTTAACTTTTATTTTAACCTTACCGTTAAGAGTATCTATCGTAACCTCGCCGCCAAGCACCGCGCTGTACAGATCCAGCTTTACGTTCGCATAAAGATTGCTGCCATCCCTTTTAAAATGCGGATCGTCTGCTACCTGGAAGGTAATGAAAAGATCACCTGCCGGGCCGCCGTTTGATCCCGGGCTTCCATGGCCGGCTATTTTAATGGTTTGCCCGTTTTCTACACCCGCAGGTATAGTAATGCGTATATTTTTGCCGTTGATGCTAAACGTTTGTTTATGCGTTTCTGCAACCTCTTTAAGGTCCAGGTGCAGCTCGGCATTATTATCCTGCCCGCGGTATTTTGATTGCCTGCCTTTGCCGGCGCCTCTTTGTCCAAACATAGATTGAAAAAAATCCGAAAAACCTTCTCCTCCAAAACCTTCAAAGTCGCCATAGCCCGATTCCTGCCCGCCCGTATAGGCGCTACGCTGGCTGCTTCTTTGTTGCTGCTGCTGTTGCTGGTATTTTTCATACTCTTCGCCGCGCTGCCAGTTCTCTCCGTACTTGTCGTATTTTTTTCGTTTATCCGGGTCGCTCAATACTTCGTTGGCCTCATTTAACTGCTGAAATTTCTTGTTGGCCTCGGCGTCGTTGGGGTTAAGATCAGGATGATACTTGCGGGCAAGCTTGCGGTAGGCATTTTTTACATCCTTATCCGAAGCTGTTTTATCAATACCCAATACCTGGTAATAATCAATAAATGCCATTTTAAAATTTATATAACAATTTACCTTAACGTTTGCAATAATGGTCTGTATTGCAAAACATAAATAACCTGTTTAAGGGTTGTATGTTTTATATTTATGCAGATGTGAGGTTAAAATGAAAATTGTGGCAATGAAAAAAGCTCCTTTAAATAATAAAAGAGCTTACATTTTAACTGAGCTGAAATATTTATGGATGCGGCGGGGGCGGCGGTAAATTAATATGTAATGAACCATGTACCCTGCGGCGGCGGTGATAATAATGATGCCTGTGGCCAAATGCTACGTGAATGCGCGGCAGCGGTGGGTGAGGCGGATGTGGTGGCGGCGGCGGCAACTGCATGGTAGTAGTAACTACATTTAAGGTGCCGGCTTTAACGGTTGTTAGCTGAACTGCTAAAACGAGCAGCAGGGCTGCGGTTAAAAGTTTGATTTTCATAAGATATAAAGTTTTGAGTTGTTGCAATTTCGGCGTAGACATAAGCAAATTAAACCGGTATTGTTTTACAATTTACGAATAAATGTTTGCTTAATTTAGCAGATATTAATTTTATGGACACATCTATATTTAAAAAATTCAGTGGAGTCGAAACCAAAGAGATAGCGCCCGGCTATTTTTCTAAGTTGATACATACCGAAACCAATACCATTAATTTTATTGAAGTAACAGCCGGTAGTGTGGTGCCACGTCATCAGCATATGCATCAGCAATGCTCTTTTGTAATTGAAGGGCAGTTTGAGCTTACCGTTAATGACGATGCACAAATGCTCGACTCCGGGATGTTTGCAGAAATACCTCCAAATGCCTGGCATAGCGGGCGTGCTGTAACAAATTGCAAACTGATTGATATTTTTAGTCCGGTAAGGGAAGACTACCGCAGCCTTTAAACAAAAAACGGCCCCGCTATTTAGCAGAGCCGTTTTTATATGTTATCTCCAATATCTGTGGTGATGGCGCCAGTAATAATGGCGATGATGCCAGTGGCGATGAACTGGTGGGCCCACACGTGCCCTTACAATTACTTGAGCCATAGCGTTACCGAAAGTAAATACGGCAACAAAGGCTAACAAAAGGATTTTCAAATACTTCATAACTTTTAGTTTATTTTAAAATTTATGACCATGGTAGATGATCGAATAGATGTTAAACTAAGTTCTGCTAAAAAGGTTTGTTTTTGTAATAGCGTTTTTTTGTAATTGTTACAATGCTAACGGTTGCTTGCAGTATACCCTCAAAAAACTTAGGTTTGCAAACCAATTTTTTAATTATGCCTGTTTCCAAAGCTCTTGCAATTGATGTTCCTGAACTTAATGTTTTAGTAAATTCTGCTTACCGCGGCGAAACCTCTAAATTGGGATGGACAACAGAATCGCATCTGCTGGATGGGCAGCGAATTGATATAGAAACGCTTACAGGTTATTTAAACGACCCGGCAGTTACCATATTAAAATATACCGGCCCTGGCGGTGAAATTACCGGCTGTGTGTACCTGGAACTCCGTTTACCCAAATTATATGTAGGCATGTTTAGCGTATCGCCGCTTTTGCAAGGGAAAGGCATTGGCAGAGAATTGCTTCTGGCAGCAGAAGAGTACGCAAAAGAAAATAAATGCCATGCGCTCACCATGACCGTGATCAGTACCCGGCATGAACTCATTAGCTGGTACGAGCGCCGTGGATATACCGCAACCGGCGAAATGCTCCCGTTTCATGTACATAAAAAGTTTGGCGTACCCAAAGCGCGTATCGAGTTGATGGTGCTTGAAAAAACGCTGTAGATTTTTAGAAAATTTACCTCCGCAGGTGCAACCTTCCTTAAATAACATCGTCTCATACCATAACAATGCCCAAGGTGTTTATGGAAGAGATACATCCCCAGTTAAAAGACTTTATTGTAGAGTACTGCACCAGGTACAGGATTCAAAAGGTTGATCCGGGTTGTTTAAACCTCAACACCAGCATTGACCTCGACCTTGATATTGCCGATATTGAGATTGATCTCTTCCTTGCAGAATTTGCAGAAAGGTTTCGCATAGACCAATCCAAATTTAGCTGGTATAAATATGGCTATCCAAAAGGATCGGCAAGCGTTAAGGTATTGAGAACGTTGTTTGGCTATAAATCGCCCTGGGTAAAAAAAGTATCAAATCACCTTTATAAGCCCAAGTTCAGGATCAGTAATCTGCAGGAAGCTGTTAAAACCGGAAAGCTGATATAACAATTCAAGCGCCGCGACGGGGTACCGGGTAAATCTGAATGCTGTAAAGCAAAAACATGCGGTCAGCTTGCAACGGTCTGCATATTGAAGGTTTTCCCGTACCCCGCTGCAGCCTTTATAGCTGTATTAGATTTTAAAGTGATCAGAAATCTGTTATCCGGGTTCTTACCCTTTTAATATAATTTCTTATGTCCAGCACAATGCCGGCAAAAATGTAAAAAACAAGAGGGAAACCTACCGCTAAAAAGGAGGAGTAAATAAAAAACAAACGAATTTTATTGATCGAAACGTTAAACTTTTCGCCAAGATAGGTACATACCCCGAAGGAGTACCGTTCAAAAAAAGTAATTATCCTTTGCAACATTTCACGCCAATTTTAAGATCTTATTACCAACGCCGCATTCCAGGCATTTCTTATAACTGCAATAATTATTCTTTAACTCCAACAACGCCTGAGTTTCAAAAGCACTGTTAATTTTTACTCCTAAGTTAACAAAATCTGTAATAATATTGTTGTTTTCATTTGGTAAATGTTCAAGCAGCTGCAGGCTTCTGTTTATGTAATGCTGCAACTGGTTGTGCCGCCCGTAACTGAATAAAAATAAGGCCAGCGTATTAAGCAAAATTCCGTCGACAGAGGCTTTACCTATGTTTTTTAATGACAAGTTGGATTCCGTGTCAAAACGATAATGCGTGTCCCAATATGGGTTTACCTTTATATCGGTAAATAAACTTCGTAACGTTTTTACATCATCAGTGTAAAGCACTTTTGAAAATAAATGATTAGAGTCCACCACCAAAGCTGCAAATTGCGCAAGCCTAACGGTAGGGAAGTTTTGCGGCCGCATGCGCATAAATTTCCATAGGTGATTTTCTATGGGCTTAAGCTTATACTTTGTACTTAAAAACGCATATTCTTTTTTTAGTGTGTTTGGATAATCGTCTTTAAAATCCCTGTTTAAAAACCCCGCTTGCCCAAAAAGCAGGGCCTCAATTTGCATTGGGTTGTTTTTGTTTTTGGCGAGGATAACCTGCGGTAACGATTTTGCCAGTAATTCAAAAGGCAGGGCATTGGTTTTAAAGCCAAAGTTTGCAGCAAGAAACTGGTAAAATGTTTCTTCCCAGTCGCCACGGTTTAAGTTAAGCGCATTGATCACGGCTGCCGATTTTTTTTCAAGCCTTTCTACCAGTACCCTTGTAAGCCAATTATGTAAGGTAAGGCTGTCAATGCTGCCTATCGCAGCTCCGCAAGGTATAATCGTTTGCTCTCCGAATATCAGGTTATGATAACGACTGTAAAGTTCGTCGGGGATACGGTTATGTAATTGTAGGGTAGGTATGCGCCTGTTGTTTAATAAAAATATAGGCTCATCATCACGGTATACCACATGCAATATAACGTTCTGATAGGCATTATCCTGGGTATGTCCATGTCGTTCCCAGTCGGACGAGGAAATATGCAGCTCCACATTGCCTGCCCAAACGGTATCACCTATCTTAATTTTAGCATTCTGGAAATCAGGTCCTGCGTGTGTATTATGTAATCCCGGTGATAAAATTTCTATCGTCTCACCCTCCGTGGTCTGTAAGTCAACATGATTAAAAAGCCTGAACTTCCATAAATAATGCAGAAAATCTTCGGTAAGCAGCATGCAAAAAAGGATAAGGTTGATGAAGCCGATCTCTCCAAAAATAACAAATCGGCTAAAACTTAGCAAATAAGCTTCTTAAGTAAAACTTAACCGATCTTTTCCCACTTTCCTGAATCCAGGCTTCGATAAATGGCATCAACCACTTTCATATCTTTCAGGCCCTCTTGGCCGGGAACGCGCGTAGGCTTTTTATCGATCACGCAACTTGCAAAATCATCCATTTGCGCAGCCTGCTGTATAATTTGCGGATACGGCATTTGCTTACCATTCACGCTGCCATCTAAACCATTATAACCGAAAGCCGGGCCTAACTCAAATTTGCCATGCTCTTCCTCAACCTTTAAATAGCTCCAGTCGTGGTTATAGCTGGATTTACCTGTTGTTTTAAATCCTCCGGCAAACTCCAATTCCCAGAATACGGTTTCGTCCACGTCCTTAAACAATTCAGGGCGGGTTTTTTCCTGGGTGGCCTTAACGGCAATAGGTTCCTGCCCCAAGGTATAACGTGTACCTTGTATGCTATAGATCCCCATGTCCATCAAACCGCCGCCGCCGGCCATCGCTTTTTTTAAACGCCAGGCGTTTGGATCGCCATTATATGTAAATCCGTTCCCTGTATCAATTTTGGTAACTTTTCCGTAAATATGTTTTTGCCCCAGGCGCATCACTTCAAGGTTATGCGGTTCAAAATGAAGGCGGTAGCCAATAGATAACAACCGTGCAGCTTTTTCGCATGCTGCAATCATTTCACGGCACTCAGCTGCATTAAGGGCCATCGGCTTTTCACAAATAATATGTTTACCTGCCTTTGCAGCCCTTATGGTAAATTCTTTATGTAAAAATACAGGCAGTACTACGTAAATTATATCGATATCAGGGTTATGTGCTATCTCATCAAAATTTTGATAGTTATAGATGTTTTTTTGCGGTATGTTGTATCGTTTAGCCCAGTCTGCGGCTTTTGCAGGTGTGCCGGTAACAATACCGGCCAGGTAGCAGTTTTGGGTATGCTGCAAAGCTGGCGCAAGTTGGCCGCTGCTGTAACTGCCTAAACCAACCAAGGCGATGCCAAGTTTTTTACCAGGGTGACTGGAAATTGCCGCTAATGATGAGAGCGCCGGGCTCAATGCCATAGCGCCGATTCCCAAAGCTCCGGTGCGCAGAAAGCCGCGTCGGTTAAGTTTGCCTGCAGTAGCCATAATTCCTGATTTTTTGGTTCAGTATAAAATTAGGAAATTTTGCAGAAAGCAATCAATTAATTTTAAAGCAAATCTTTTAATTCTGAAAAAGCTGTTACGGTTGCAATTTGCCCTTCTTCTACCTTGCCGAATCCGTAATTGGCAAATATGAAAGGCACACCGGCTTTAGTGGCGGATGTATAATCTCCCATGGTATCACCTACATAAACAGGGCACTTAAGGTTGTAATCGTTAACAATGTCTTTAATGTTTTCTGCCTTGGGGTTACCTTTGGTGCCATAACATTGATGCCCGGTAAAGTAATGCTCCAATTGGCTTATCTTAAAGAAAACTTCTATGTAACCGCTTTGGCAGTTGCTTACAATAAAAAGTTTATAATTTTTTGAAAGGTAATTGAGCGTTTCTTCAAGATGTGGGTAAAGCTCACCACCTTTAGTGTATAATATTTCGAGCTCTACTTTGGCGCAGATCTCCATAAGCTCTTTTCGCTGCGTTTCGTTCAAATAGCCAAACAGCGTATCAAAGATCACGTTATAAGCCAGGCCGGTTATAGAGCGAACTTTTTCTACCGTCATCACTTCTTCAACATAATCTACCTGGTCAATGGCTTTTTGCCAGGCCAGTGCAACATTGCCCGAACTGTCCCATAGCGTGCCATCAAGGTCAAAAATTATACTGTCGAATTTATCTTTTAGTGAAGTGCTCATTGCCATTTAATATGGCGGCAAAAGTAGTAAAACAAATTAAGAAGGTTTAACGCATTATCTTTTCCAGAACAGCTTCGCGCATATACCTGCTAACCGGCACCTGGTGTTTTTGAATATGCAGGATATTACCCTCCACACTTTCAATCTTTCTGGATGCTACGATGTATGATTTATGAGTTTGGATAAAATCACTAACCGGAAGTTTTTCTAACATGTTTTTTATGGTGGAATGAACCACTATTCTTTTGCCTTCTAACTGTATTGATACATAGTTTTCCATTCCCTCTATAAAAAGTATGTCGTCAAAGATCACCTTCTCCAATTTGCCGTTTGATTTTACAAACATGTAGTCGGTAGCAGCATAGGCGTTCTTTTTTTCGCGAAGACTAAAATAATCCCGGGCCTTGCAGGCCGCCTTTAAAAATCGATCGTAAGGGATAGGTTTTAGCAGGTAATCTATTACATCCAGCTCAAATCCCTGTATGGCATATTGTTCATAAGCGGTAGTAAAAATAACTTTAGGCGGATTTGATAGTGCTTTGATCAGTTCTATCCCGCTTATGTGCGGCATTTGTATATCTAAAAACAGCAGATCTACCGGTTGCACCAGCAATACATCACTTAATTGCATGGCATCTTCACAAACCGCCTTTAAATTTAAAAAGCCCGTTTTTTCTACATAGCCCTGCAAGCCTTTTCGCGAAAAAGGTTCATCGTCGGTTATTATGCAAGTGATGCTGCTCATAGCTGTAATTTCAGTTCGGCAATGTGAGTGCCGTTTTCTTTTAAAATACGAAGGGTATATTTTTGAGGATATAACAGGTCGAGCCGGCGTTTCAGGTTCTCCAGTCCGATACCGCTTTTATTCTCATTTGTTTTTAGGCCTTCGGGAAATGAATTTTCTACCCTGAAAATTAATTCAGATCCGTTTATTCCGGCTGTAATTTTCATCTGGTAGTCTCCGCCTATAAATTTAAAAGCATTTTCAACCAGTGGTAAAAATAGCAAAGGATAAACCAATTGATTGCTCAATTTACCGTCAAAACAAACCTTAAGTTGCAGTCTGTCGGTACTTCGGATCTTTTGCAGTTCTATAAAGCTTTGCAGGTACTCTATCTCATTACTCACCGGCACCTGTTGCTGCTGATCGTACAGTTGATAACGCAGCAATTCAGAAAACTTTTCAATACTATGTTTTGCACCTGCTGCATCTTCATCCATCTGGAAATAAATAGTACTTAGCGCATTAAAAAGAAAATGCGGGTGATATTGCGATTTAAGAAATTTAAGTTCAGTTTGCAGGTGATCATTGGTTAACTTTTCCAGTTGTAATTTGTGTTCTACATACGCTTTCAGGAAAGCATTGCTTCGGGCTATGCCATAATAGATAACAGCATATAAAGTGGGGATCATATTTATATCGGCAAAGTCTGCCCACGAAAGCCCGTCGTCAGTAAAAGCGGCCATCGGCGTAAGGATCAAGTTCACCAGTATCAAATTGGCTCCAATAAAGATCAACAGCTCCCTCACAACTCCTTTATAAGAGAATGCCAGTGGCCAGCGCCTGTCAAAAAAAACAAACAGGCGCCCATACATCCATACACCCACATAGCCGGTGAGTACGCTGCAACCCATTTCAAAGAAATTTAAGGCCCAGGACCGCCGCCAGAAAAATTCATAATGTTCTACATCGTGCAGTAACCTTACCGTAAAATAAATAAGTAAACCGAACAGCGGCGGAAAAAGATATTTCCTGAAGAAATTCATAGTTCAAATTACCAAATTATACCGAAAGCAAAATGGCTTCACCTGTCTTTTCTTTTTCCGGTAACGATTGCGGCCTTTTTTTAGGTAGCGGTTTCATACCGAACAGAAAACGCATTATTGGAAACGGCTTTACCAGCAGGTGATAGGTGAGCGTAGTTACAAAGAATGTGGCTGCAACCGTAAACAGGTATTTTGAGAGTATACTCTCATTAGGTGTTTCAACAACATAGTAAACCAAAACCACAATAACAGTTTGATGAAGGATGTAAAAAGGGTAAACGGCCTGATTTAAATAATCAAGTACGGGTAACTTATGGTTTAGGTATTTTTTACCGTAGCCTATAAAAGCCAGCACCCATCCCCAGGCCGTTGTTGCCTGCAAAAAGAAGAAAACCTGGATATATTGATCTCCTGGAAAAGGCCATCCGCCATGGCCGGGTTCAATCTTATTCCAGCGCAAATAGTTTAGTAATATAAAACTTAAAAATCCCATAGTTAATGGGAAGCGGCGGTTTACTTCCAGGCTGTCCATCAATTTCGGTTGAACAATACAAACAAAACCTGCCAGCACAAAAAACAGCCAGTAAACAAAATAGCAGCCATCGTGAAAAAGGTCATTGGTTTCGGGCATGTTTTTAACCATGCAGGTATACCAGATGATGGCTGGCAGGGCAATCAGGTAAATCCATTTTTTTTCTGCCAGCAACATTAGCTTTTGCTTTACAATAATACTTTTAGGCGAAGCCATCCAGGCGAAAACAGGAGCAAAAACAATATCATAAATAAAAAGGTAGGCTATGAACCAAAGGTGGTGCCAGCTGAAACTCCCTTTAGGATATGGCACGAAATTAAACACCGTTTTGTAGAAGTCCCAGTAAGTGCCTTTAAAGCCATTATTAAGGCGCTCCATGTAAATTTGTGGAGGAACTATGATAAACATACCCACCAGCAAAGGAATAAACAAACGCCGGAAACGCAGGCCGATAAACTGCATACTGGTACGCCGCTGCATCATAAAATAGCTTACCGTGCCAGAGATAAAAAACAGCAGGGGCATACGTACCAGATGCAGAAAATGATTAGTTTCCATCATCAGATAACTGGTTTCATGGTTTTTAATATGCCAGCCGTCTTCTGCAACGTAAGGCATGGCAGAATGAAATAACAATACCAGTGCGATAGATATGATACGGAGCCAATCGAGGTAGGTTTGCCGTTGTGTAGTTTCCATTTTCTTTATTTTTTTGATAAAGAAAGTACACAGCGCGTGTTCGGGAAAACTATTTTGACCAGCAGCCGCTTTTTAGTGACGAATGGATTTAAACGGGTAAATACTTTAAGTTTTACCCGTTTAATTGTTCTTAAAATTTATAGGTTAAGCCAACTCCAAATATCTGTTTCACCTGCAAAAAGGAATGGCTTGAAGTTACGCCGTTAACCGTTTCCGGTATCTTGGCCAGTGGGTCTGAAATAAGTTCAAGGCCGGCGTTTACCGTTACCAGTTTATTCACTTTCATGAAAAGGTTAGCGCTATAATCCATGTAAACGTTTTGCGGAGCTTTTATGTAATTGCTATAAAGTTTCAGGATATTTTCGAACGATATGTTTTGCATCAGATTCACCTTGTAATAAGCATCTAAGGAGGCACCAAATTCTAACAGCGACTTATTGCCCGGGGTTACTCCAAATGCACCAACTGAGGCAAGGCTGTCGTTTTGTACAATGGTTAGGCGCGCCGCTGCAGGGGAGATATTTATACGGAAATTATCCGACTTCTTGTAAGCAAAACCCGGCCCAAAGGTAAGGTAAGCAGGTGCAAATGGTGCAGAAATCAAAGTACGGTGATTCGCATCGTCGTAGCTGTAACCTTTATAAAACTGCGACTGGAAGTTAGCATAAAAAGTATACAGCCAATATTTTGCTGCCTGGTAACCCAATAAGCTATTCAGGATTATACGGTCGTCGTTTTTGCGCCAGCCGGTTCCGTTTTCTTTGCTGAGGCCATAACCGGCAATTGCTTTATTATCCCAGATCCATTTTCCTTTTTTATAATCAAAATCATAGTTCAGCACAATGTTGGCCGCGGCGGAGTTTGACCCACCTGCCGCCCAGTGGTTAAATGAGCTTTGGTTTATAAGTAAGGTGTTTTCACCATGTATGGTCCAAAGGCGTGTGGTGTCTTTTGCCGGGGTAGCAGGAGCGGTACCTGTTGTTTGAGAAAAACCTGCAAAACTTAAAAATAAAAACGCAAGGGCAAGTAAATTTCGTTTCATAGCGGAAGGTAAAATTTATCAGTCCGCCAAATCTACAAATCGTTTTAATTACATCATTGTAACAATGCTTCCACAATTTTATCAATCATGCAAAAAATAGCTTCAGTTTTTATCACCAAGAGAGAAAATAATGTCTTTTAAGCAAATACAGAATTTTACAAATTCATAAAGTATTCGGTGAGCGACGGAAAATTGTCGAACTTCACGTCATAATCTTGCGTGTCGCCAAATCCATAGCTTACAAAAACAAAAGGAACACCGGCCTTACGGCTTTCTTCACCATCACCTGCGGTATCGCCAATATAAACCGGGCTTTTGAGATTGTGCTTTTCCATCAGCAACTTTATATTATGCTGTTTGGGCATAAAGTTTATACCATAAGCAAGTTCATCTGTAATATGCTCATCGATACCCGCCCAATCTATAAACAGCCGAATGATCCCTTTGGCACAATTACTTAAAATAAACAGCGGATATTTTTGTGCTAATTGCTGCAAACCTTCCTTCACACCATTATACAGTATCCCGCCATATTCAGGCAGCATTTCGCGTCTTTTCTCATTCACTATGGCATAGATCTCATTTCGCCGTTCTTCTTCCAGATCAGGCATTAAAACTGCAATCACTTTCTTGCCTTCCCAGCCAACCATTTGCGCAAGCTGTTCTCGTTTTACCGTTCTGTCCATACCCAGATCCTTAAATACCAGGTTCCACGATTCGGCATAGGTATCAACCGCATCCCAAAGGGTGCCATCCATATCAAAGATCAGGCTGTCGGGTTTTTGTAGCATAGGATATTATTTTATCAGGCAGCATTTACCTGGTTCTTTACTTCTTTGTCAAAATTTTCCATTATCAATATCGATGCACCTATCAATTCCGCGTCAAAACCAAGGTCGGAGATAAGGAGTTCGGTACCCCTTGAAAGCCTTGGGATACAATACTTATGCAGCGCCTGTTGGATAGGAGCAAGTAAGATCTTACCAACTTTTGCGCCACGGCCACTTAGAACAATGGCCTGCGGATTCATTATATGGATAAGTATGGCCAGGGCTTTACCTATCTTATAAGCAGCATCGGTAAAAAGTTCAATTGCAAACTGATCGCCTTTGGTTGCGGCTTCCATAATGGCATCGCCCATTAATTTAGAGTGCGCTTCGTCCAGTTGTTTTAAACTGGTAATGCGGCCTTTTTCAATGCCTTCTATGGCTTTTTTTTTTACCACCAGCATAGATGCTTCGGCTTCCAGGCAGCCCCGCTTTCCGCATACGCACATGGCTCCGTCTTCTGAAATGGGTATATGGCTAAACTCACCAGCAAAGCCGTTCCTGCCCCTAAAAATTTCGCCGTTTACTATCATACCCAAACCAATACCCCAACCAAGGTTAATTACCATTACTTCTGTTTGTGATTTGGCTATTCCGAATTTCTGTTCGGCTAACGCAATCAAACTCGAGTCATTATCCACATAAGTAGGCAGCCCCGTTTCATCGGTAATGTACTGCGTAAGCGTTTTTTCTCCAGCATCCAGGTAAGTATAATTAATGCCTTTAATAGGGTTGATAAAACCCGGCATACCAATGCCTATACCCGCTATGCGATCTTTAGCAATGCCCGATTCGTTAATATAACTGTTGATGTTTTCTATAAGCTGATCGAGCGCAAAATCATTATTCATCAGCTTAAGCTCAAACATTACAAGGTCTGCCACCGGCTGGTTATGCAAATCTACCAGTTGAATACGTGTAGAAAGCTGATCCATGGCGATGGCTACCAGGTACATGGCAGTTGCGTTTATAGTATACATCAGCGGCCTGCGCCCCCCACTTGATGGTGCGTAGCCCTGTTCCACCACGAAACCTTCTTCTATTAACTCGTTAACCGCCTTTGCTATAGATGGAATACTTTTATCAAAAAGTTCGCTTAATTCGGCACATGACATAGCCTTATCAAAATAAAGGCACTTGATGATCATGTTTTTAAGCTGTGTGCTTTTTGCGTTTTTAGGTTTTATTTCCATTGATACATTGGGTGCCTTTTAACAAGATTTTATAATGAAACTGTGAATTCAATAATGATTTATTTTGATTGATAAAATTAAGGAATAAAGAAATAGCAAATAGTTATGGCTAATTATAAAAGTATATAATCAGCCACAAGTGTATTTTTTTAACCACTTATGGCTGATTATAATTATGAAGATTTTAAAAAAAGTATCTATCGCTCTACTTCAAATTCCTTCTTTAGCTTAATATCTTCAGAGGATTGGCCTATCATCACCTGGAATTTACCCGGTTCAACGGTCCAGTTGTTATTTTTATCCAGTATCGCCAGGTCATCCGGATGAAGAGTAAAAGTTACTGTCTTCTTTTCACCCGGGTTTAACGGCACTCGTTCAAATCCCCGCAGATCGTATTCATAAGTGGTAACGTCGCTTATTTCCTGTTTTAGGTAAAGCTCAACTACATCATCGCCTTTGCGCGTGCCGGTGTTGGTAACATCAACGGTTACTGTAACATCGCCTTGTTGATGTTCTTTTTCTGGTGTTACCTGCAGGTTGCTGTAATTAAAAGTAGTATAGCTTAAGCCATAGCCAAACGGATAAAGTGCGCCGTTAACGCTGGTTTTACCCCAGCTGTTAGCACCGCCCTGCCCGGCTTGTGATCCCGGTTTAAATGGAAAGTTAAACTCTATCTGACCAACTGTTTTAGGAAATGTAATGGACAACTTACCACCAGGATTATTATCGCCAAACAGCGTTTCTGCAATCACTTTGCCTGCCTCTGGGCCAGGAAACCATGCCTCCAGTATGGCTGGTACATATTTGTTTTCCCAGTTTACGGTTAATGGCTGCCCGTTAATCATTACCATTATCACCGGTTTCCCGGTAGCCTGCAAAGCCTGAATCAGTTTAAGCTGCCTGCCGGGAAGATTTAAGCCGGTGCGCGATAAACTTTCGCCAACACGGTCAATGTCTTCGCCCACTACGGCAACTATTACATCCACATTTTTTGCCTGGTTAACTGCATTGTTTATTTCGGCTTGTTCCTTATCGGTTAAAGGCGTTTCAATGATCTCACTCTCGGGCCACGTGGCATCAACTATATCGCAGCCTTTTGCTCCAACTACCAGCCCGTGTTTGCCCATGTAATCTTCAATACCCTGTAATACACTGGTAGGTTTATTGTGGGATGGTCCGTAGCGGCTGGTTTGGTAATTGGTTTCGGCAGCCAGCGGACCAGTTACCAGTATTCTTTTTACCTTGCCGGTATCCAACGGAAGCAGATGGTTTTCATTTTTTAACAACACCATCGATTCGCGGTTCATTTTTAAACCCATGGCGCTTGCAGCTGCATTATGCACAATTTTATCGGCGGCTTTTGGGTTCTCTACATAGGGATGATCAAAAAGACCCAGTTTGAATTTTACGCGTAAAACATCACCTACCCGCGAGTCCAGCGTTTTCATAGATATTTTTCCTTCTTTATAAAGCCTGCGTAGGGGCATGATATAAGTCTGAGGCATGCTAAAATTGGTACGAACATTCAACCCGGCCTCAAAAGCCTGCCTTACCGCTTCATCTATATCGCCGGCAAGGTGATGTTTGCTGTAGATATATTCTACCGCTTCGCTATCTGATACCACGTAGCCGTTAAAGCCAAATTTTTGACGAAGCAATTCGGTTAAAAAATAGTAGCTGCCAGTAATGGGTTCGCCGTTCCAATCGTTATAGCTGCTCATTACACCCAGGGCGTGCGCTTCCTGTATCACCCTGCGAAAGGGATAAAGATAGATCTGGTACATTTCCCGCGGCGCAACATGAGGATCTGTGCGTGCGGCACCGTCGCGACCGCCTTTAGGCACACTGTAAACTGCAAAATGCTTCAACGTTGATGCAATACCTTCTTCCTGCATGCCCAGGGTCATTTGTTTGCCAAGCTCTGCAATTAAAAAAGGGTCTTCGCCATAGCATTCCACCACGCGGCCCCAGCGTTGGTCGCGTGCCGGGTCAAGAATAGGGGCATAAACGTTGGTATATCCCAATGCTTTCGCCTCGCGGCCAACGGTTTGCCCTGCTTCCCGTACCAAAGGTTTATCCCAGGTACTGCCAATACCAATAGGCGCAGGCAGGGATGTTGCCCGGTCGTGATTTAGGCCGTGAATGCCTTCATTTGTAAAATCTACCGGGATACCCATCCGCGTTTGTTCCACAAACCATTTTTGTATAGTGTTTATAGCAGAAGCATGTTTACTGTAAGGAAAGGAGTATTGGGTGGGAGCATCATCTGTATGCGATACCAGGTTGTTCAGTTCTTCATCTATATTGGCAATACCATCTTTCCAAACCTCGTTTTTCCACGATTCGGCAGGCATTTCCTCCTTTAAAACACGTTTGTAACCATATAAGGTAGCCAGCTGGCAGGTTTTTTCTTCAACGGTCATCTGGCTTAGCAAATCGGTTACACGTTTATCTATGGGCTGCGACGGATCTTCAAAAACATCCATCTTTCCGTTCTTATTGAAATCTATCCAGCCTTTGTGATAAATGTTTTTTTCCTGGGCAATCGATGTGAGGGTAGAGGCTGCCAGTAAAGGCAGTAAAAGCAGAAGTTTTTTCATACAGATAGTATAACAGGTTGGTCCAAATATATACCAAAGCCCTTTTAAAAGTACCGCATCAGCGCGTAAAAAATTTGTTTCTTAATTCAGTTGCTATAGGAGGTTGCCGGTTGTGTGTTGTCTGTTGTCTGTTGCGGGTAGGAGGTTTGTAGGTTTGTAGGTTGTGTGTTGCAGGTTATAAATATCACTAAAACCCGCGATAGAGCTCACACATGAAGCTTAAATCTTGTTTCTTGGCTCTTGATTCTTGAATCTCGTTTTCAAACTCTTGATTCTTGGCTCTTGACTCTAATGGTGTTTCTCAGAAAGGCAAGATTCTGCGTAGTCAATGATACTGCCTTTTCTAAGTTCGTTTAGCTGTTTGTTAACGGGTTCGTAGTCTACAGCTGCTGGTACGTTTAAAGCAAAATATCTTTGATTAAGCTTTTCTGATTTGCATCCTAATTGGGTGAACATTTCGGCAATTTTATCTATATCTGTGTGGCTGTCCGTTATGATGGCATGCACTGTAGAGTTGCCTGAATACTCTATGGTTTTACGGTAGGTGAGCATTTCCTCTGCCTTGCTGTAGGCAGCCCAAACCACATCGCCAATAGCAACCTCGGGAATATAAAACGGAATATTATCCAAGCGGTAATAGCCGTATTCTTCATTAACCGCTTCGGCCCATAGCGTTTCTACCGTTTCCTCTTCCAGTACATTACTGTAAAAGCGAAACAGGATTTTGAATAGATCGCGCGGACCGCTGATATGCGTGAAACTGTTATTTCGCATCATAGAAAAATATACAGCCTGTTAAACAACAGGCTGTAATGCAAAATTCGTTATTATCGGTATAAATTATAGCCTCAGGTAAATTTTGTTCATGTCAAGGATCTTACCAAAGGTCCAGCAGATGAGCATGTAGAAAATGGCAAATAGCAAGGAACCTATTGCTCCCGGCGCTATCACCTGGAAAAATACCTGGTTTATCCAGCCGAAAATGTTAGCGTTCGGCGTTATCTGCACCATAAACATGGTTACTAAGAACAGCTCGGAGAAAAGATAAACCGGCAAGGGGTTTTTTCCTACCGTTGTAAAAAAAGCAGTCCAGTTGCCTTTGTTCCAGGCTAAGATCTCTACAATATATATCAGCGCCGATATCAGCACCATGTCTATACCTACTGTTAGCAATGTAAAAGGGCTGCTCCAAAGTTTCTTTGAAATAGGAAAGGCCATGTTCCAGCAAAGGGCAGCAAATATGAAAAGAAAACCAACCAGCATTAGTTTAGCAATGGTTTCATAACCCTTGCCTTTTTGTTGTATAAATTGCCCTGCATAATAGCCGCATATAACGTTTACTATTGCAGGCAGGGTGCTTAAAATTCCTTCCGGGTCAAATGCTACGCCTTCACCGTGGTATAAATGTGCATCGCCCATGGCCCATTTATCAAGATAGGTGCTTGCGTTGGTAAGCATACCATAAGGAGCGTTCGGGTCGCCAAAGGCAAGCAGCAGGAACCAGTATCCGAATAAAAGCAGGACACTGATCACGATCACTGCAGTTTTTGAGCGTACATATTTTAAAATTAATGAAGCAAAAAGATAGCATAGGCCAATGCGTTGCAGAACCCCGAAAATGCGTGTTTTGCCGATAGGGGATAAAGACCAGCCTTTTACCGAATCGTGGAATATGAACGGATACCAGGACATGAGGTAGCCGAATAAAAATATTAATGCCGCCCGTTTAAAAACCCTGGATAAAAAGTAGCCATCACTTTGGTTTGTGAACTTTTTCATTGAAAAGCTCATGGCATTGCCCACAGCAAACAAAAAAGATGGGAAAACCAGGTCGGTAGGGGTAAAGCCAAACCATGCAGCATGCTCCAGCGGTGCAAAGGGCGCGGCCCCGCTACCCGGCGTATTTACAATGATCATGAAACAAATAGTCATGCCACGAAATACATCGAGCGAAAGAAAACGATTTGCGTTTTTGTCCATATTTTAAACGATAGTAATTGGTTAGGGAAATAATGGACAATATATAAATAATTTAAAGCCTGTAATAGCTTTGTAATTTATTTTAATAAGTAAACTTTTCAATGTAAAGGGCGCTTAATTTGTAAGGTATCAGTTAAAATGGTAAGCTGGAGACACTTGCGCCAAGGGCTTTATTATGATATTTTAGTATTTTTGAGCCTATGCTCACCATAACAAACCACACACTCGAAAAACTGGAAACTTTATTAAAAACAACCGGTTACAAGGTGCGTTATGAGAAAGGTAATTTTAAAACGGGTGCCTGCTTATTACAAAACAGTAAAGTGATTGTAGTTAATAAATTCTCGGGACTTGAGAGCAGGATACTGGCAATAAGCGAGCTTGCACGTGAACTGGATATGGACCACAACCTGCTGGACGAAAAACAGATTGCCTTTTTACAACAGCTTAAACAAACAAAACTGGAACTGTGACCATAACATTTTTAGGAACCGGAACTTCGCAGGGTGTGCCTGTAATTGCCTGCAATTGCGAAGTTTGCACCTCAACAGATCGCAGGGACAAAAGGCTGCGCTCATCGCTTCTTATTGAAGCGCAGGGCAAAGTAATTGTTATAGACTCCGGCCCTGATTTTAGATACCAGATGCTGCGTGCAGATGTACAGCACCTTGATGCAATTGTATTTACCCACGAGCATAAGGACCACATAGCCGGCCTGGATGACATCCGCGCTTTTAATTATAAACAGAACAGCGCTATAGATGTATATGCCCATCCGCGGGTACAAACAGCCTTGAGGCGCGAGTTCTTTTACATTTTCGACGAAAATAAGTATCCGGGTATTCCACAGCTTGATTTGCACACTATTGCCGCAGATCCTTTTAATATTGGCAATGTTACTTTTACACCGGTAGAGGTAATGCATTATAAATTGCCGGTGCTTGGTTTCAGAATAAATGATTTTACCTATCTTACAGATGCCAAAACAGTTTCTGATGCCGAAAAGGAAAAGGTAAAAGGAACTAAAACGCTTGTTATTAACGCACTGCAAAAGCAAAGCCATGTATCACATTTTACACTGGACGAAGCGCTGGCCTTTGCAGCCGAGATGGGAGCAGAGCGTACATATCTTACCCATATAGGCCACCGCCTTGGTAAGTATGAAGATGTAATGAAATACCTGCCGCTTAACGTAGAACTGGCTTATGATGGCCTTAAATTAGAAATACCGGGTTAGCCCACAAATACAATTTATCTGAAATGAAATACCTCCTTTATCTAAGTTCGGCAGTTAACCTGATGACTACTGATCAGCTCATCGATATTTTAAAAATTGCCCGCCGAAATAATTCGGCGCGAAATGTAACCGGAATGCTGCTGTACAGCGAAGGTTCTTTTATACAAGTGCTTGAAGGTGAAAGTGAGGATGTTGATGCCACCTTTGCAAAAATTCAAAATGACGGCAGGCACAAAGGAATTTTAAAATTGATAGAAAAGCCGATAGATCAACGCAATTTTGCAGACTGGTCCATGGGATTTGCAGAAATATCTACCGATAAAGCAAAAGAAATAGAGGGCTACCTTACCTCGCCGCAGAATGTTTTAGACAGTGATAACAACCATTCGGTTATTGGTGTCCTTAAAACTTTTATAACAAGTAATAATATGACTATCAGCTATTAGGGCTTGCAGCGGTTTAACGCTGGAGTTAAAGCAAATTTCTCAAAACTTAATTTGTTAAAAGCGCGCTTATAGTTTTACGAAGCTTATCCGATCAATAGATCCTTTGTAATTATTTAGATGGCCCTTGTGCTTAATGTCAATTTTGCCTCTTACGGTAATTTGCTTATTGTTTATCTGCGTAAACTTTCCGTCGGCATATTCAAAAAGGCCGGTGCGCGTACCTGATAGATAAAGCGGGCAGTCCTGGCTAAAATTAATCCATAAGCCTCTTTTGCTTGAATGATCTACAAAAAGGCTGTCATTAAACAATGCTGATTCTTCATTTCCTTCACGGTAGGTACCATATACCTCAACATAATGGTTATCGTATAGCTCAAGGCTGTCTATAAGGTTGGTAAAGCTTACATGTTTAAAAGAAATGCCAGCGTCACAATCGCTTTGGTAGATTTTTTTATTGCTTGTGCATGATTGCAGCGTTATAAAAGAGAACAATAGTAAAATGGCACCATTACTTAAAAGGCCGGCATTTTGCTGGGTTGAAAAACATGCCATAACGTAGATATTGATTATTAATCGGGGTATTAATTAACGTAATCGCCCGGCAGTTGCTGCCGGGTGACTGGTTAGACAAACTAAGCGGCATTTGGTTTAGTGTTGTTTGAACAAATAAAAAAATATTGTTTATGGAAATTGCTTATCGCGCTAAACCGTAAATTATTTACATTTAAGCCAACTAAACATTTAACCGATAAATTATGCTTAAGGGATTTCTGTCTGCTCTTTCTTTCACTATTGTATTTGCTGCTCAGGCGCAGCAAAAAACCATCCGCCTGTATAATGGTGCAGCACCCGGATCTGAAAAATGGGATTATAAAGAAAAAGAAAATACCGCTCAGAACCTGGTTTATGATGTTTCGCAGCCAACACTTACGGCCTATCTTCCTGATCCCTCCATTGTCACAGGTACCGCCGTGGTTATTTGCCCGGGCGGCGGTTTTTATGTATTAAGTATGAAAGATGAAGGCACCGACGTGGCGCATTATCTTAACCAAAAAGGAATAGCTGCATTTGTGTTGAAATACAGACTTGGAAAAAGCCTTACCGATAACCCGGGAAAAGAGTTGGGTGACAACATGAAAAAAAGCGACTTTACAAAGAAGATAGAACCTTTAATACCGCTTTCCATTGCTGATGGTAAGGCCGCTATAAAATATGTTCGTGAGCACGCCGCCGAGTATAATATATCTCCATCAAGGATTGGTATTGTAGGCTTTTCGGCGGGAGGTACGGTTGCCGCCGGTGCTGCCTTTAATTACACTGCCGAAACCAAGCCAAATTTTGATGCGCCTATTTACGCTTATCTGCCGGCAATTGCAGAGGGGCCGTTGGCTGCCGATGAGCCCCCTATGTTTATTGCCGCTGCTACTAATGACCAGTTAGGACTTGCATCGAACAGTGTAGACTTGTATACTAAATGGCTGAATTCAAAGCATCCGGCCGAGCTGCATATTTATGAAAAAGGCGGCCACGGCTTTGGGATGCGCAAGCAGAATATCCCTACCGACACCTGGATAGATCGTTTTGGCGACTGGCTCGATCTGCAAGGGTTGCTTAAACCGGTTGACCCTAAAGCGGCTGCCAAAGTTGAGCAAAACGAAAAGAATGCTAAATATTTCGATTACCTGCTGCACAAAGACTGGGCTAACATTAAACATTATGAAGCACAAAATGCGAAAGTGCCCGCACCTGCGCCCGGCGAAAAACGGGTAGTATTTATGGGTAACTCTATTACTGATTTCTGGAAAGGGATAGACTCTGCCTTTTTTATTGGCAAGCCTTATTATGACAGGGGAATTGCAGGGCAAACCAGCGGACAAATGCTGATACGCTTTAGGGAAGATGTGGTGAATCTTAAACCTTCTGTTACAGTAATATTGGCCGGGATAAATGATATAGCCGAAAATAACGGTCCATCAAAATTGGAGGATGTTTTTGGTAACATTGTGTCCATGGCCGAGATTGCCAAAGCCAGCCATATTAAGGTTGTGCTGTCATCCGTTTTGCCTGCTTACGGTTTTCCATGGCGACCAACCATTGATCCTAAACCAAGCATCAAAGCTTTAAATACAATGATAAAAGACTATTGCGCTAAAAATAATCTTGTATACCTTGATTATTACAGCGCCATGGTCGACAATAGACAAGGCCTTCCCGCAAACCTATCAAAAGATGGTGTTCATCCTACGCTTGCGGGTTATAAAATTATGGAACCGCTTGTAGAGAAGGCTATTGCACAAGCTTTGAAAAATCAAAAGTAAAAAGTCAAAATTCAAAAAGGAACCTTTATTTTCTAAATCAAAAGTAAAAAGTCAAAATTCAAAAAAGGACTTGCTAATCGCATAGTTATTTAATTAACAAAATTTTGACTTTTTAATTTTGATTTTTTACTTGTAAGATGTTTTGACTTTTTAATTTTCACTTTTGATTTTCGTCTTTTCCCCAACCATACAATAAAGCCGGTAACAGGTAGGCTTGCGCAAATTAAACTTGTTAAAAAAGCAAGTATTTTACCGGTTAGGCCGAGTGCCTGGCCTACGTGTATGTCGTAATTAAGATCGTTGATCTTCATGCCCAGGCTTTTCTTGCTATTAGGCAAAAAGCTAAGCAGTTTTCCGCTATACCTGTCGAAATAATAGAAGTCGCTACTACCGTAATGAAGGCTTGTTCTGTAGGCGGTAACATTTATAACCTCGTCTTTCCCAATGTTATCAGAAAGGAGAAACATTTGCGCCTTAGGCGAATTTTTACGCGCAACTGCTATCGCCTTATCAATAACCGGAATTTTTAGTGAAGTTGTTTGATGAAGCGAGTCCGACTTTGGAAAATACGTTTCCTGCGGATATGTTTTCCCCAGGTTTGTAATTTTGTATATTCCTTTATCTACGCTATTGAAAGCTATGGCCAGGCCGGTTATAGCTAAGATCAAAGCTATGGCGGTAGCATAAAAGCCAAGCACATTGTGCAGATCGTAATTTACACGCTTCCATTTGGCGCCCCATTTTATGGTAAAGCTTCTTTTGCGGTCGCTTTTGCGTTTGGGCCACCAGAGTACAACGCCGGTTATCATCAGCACCACAAAGATAATAACTGATATACCCACAACCCATTGCCCTATGGCAGGCGGTAGCAGCAGATAAAGATGTATGTATTCTATTACAGTAAAAAAGTTATCCTTTATAATTTCCCTGTGCAACAGCTTGCCGGTATACGGATTGATATAAAAATTGGTAAAACCATCTTTAGGGACATTAACCAGCACCGCAGCAGGCCTGCCCTCGCCAAAATAATAGATATAGGCTGTTGACGTTTGTTTTTGTCCTCCTAATGCCACCTGTTTTAATTGCGAGGGCGGTAAATAAGGGCGGTGTTGCGCAGGTACGGTTCGCCAGGAGTGTACCGCATCCTGTATTTCATCCTGAAAGCAAAAAACGCAGCCTGTAATACTCACTATAAACACCACAAGCCCGGATATAAATCCGAGCCAGCGATGAATAAATAGTATTGTTTTTTTAAATTTCATTAACCCTTAAAACTTGTAAGCTATGCTGCCAATTACCTGCCTAAGCATTTGCGGATCAACAGTTGTATAGCCAACATAATACTCTTTGTTGGTTAAGTTATTAACGTTTAATGATAACCGGTATCTTTCTTTATTGAAAAATACCCCGCCGTTTAGTACAGTGTATGATGGTAAAAAGAACTTACCGTAATAGCTATCGTTAATGATCTGATTGTTGCCTGCATAATTGCCGCCAAAACCTATACCAAGGCCTTTGGCATCTCCGCTTGTTAAAGTATAGCTCAACCATAAATTGGCGGTGTTTGCAGGGCCGGCAGTTTCTGGCCTAAGGCCGTCTTTTTTACTATCGTTATAAGCATAGCCTGCAATTATATTGAAGCCTTTAAAAGGATTTGCGGTTACCTCGGCTTCAAAGCCTTTGCTGTATTGTGTGCCATTCTGGATGCTTGCATTTGCGTGGAAAGGGTCTGCTGCAATTTCGTTGGTAACTTTTATATCGTAGTAGCTAATGGTACTGCTTAATTTACCTTCAAACAGATCTAACTTAACACCACCTTCCCATTGGTTGGCTTGCTCAGATTTAAATAATTTGGATACGTTTGAATTGCTTGCAGCATCGTAAGTAAGATAATATCCCGGGTTGCTGAAACCGTTCTGATAGTTACCAAATAGTGATACCTGGTTTTTAACGATCTGGTAAACCAGGCCGAATTTAGGCGATAAAACAGTCTGGTTGTAACCTTGTGATGATGTGCCGCTTGTTGGGTCGGCAATTGGGCGGGTTACAAAGTGATCCATGCGAAGGCTTGCCATTGCAAGTAAGTTTTCGGTAATGTTTAACACATCCGATGCGTAGGCACTGTAAGTATAAGTGTTATAATGGGAATAAAAAGTTTGTGTAGGCCTGTTGTTAAATAATGAGTCTACCTTGGTTTTATTAAAGTTGCCATAATTAGGGATGGCACCACGGGTATTAACAACGTCAAAAAGATCGGAGCCGTTGTTAGGATTAATATATGCAATGTCCTCGCTTTGATTGATGAAATCAACGCCGCCAAGAAAACGGTTTCTCATATTGCCGATCTTGAAATCGCCGTTAAAGTTTTGCTGTATTTGTAAAGTATTGCTGCGGCCGTCAACATCCCACACATCACGCGAAATGCTGCTGTTGCCTGCAAGCAAATAAAAGAATGCACCGTAACCGTTAGAGCTGTTGTTGGTAGAGCTGATGCTTGTCTGTGATTTCCAGTTATCAGACATTTTATAGTTTATCTGGCCAAAAAAGTTTGCGTTATTAGAGGTTGTTGCCAGGTTATTACCCTGGTATGCGTCTTTATAATTGATGCTGAGCTGGTTTGCATTGGTTGCACCCAACGCGGCAATGGTAGAACCAAAATAGAATATAGTAGGGGTGGTAGCTACCACGTGGTTTATTTCGGCCTCAAAGGTAAGGGTAAGCTTGTCACTTATCTTATAAGTAAAGCTTGGGTCAAAGGCAAAGCTCCTGTTAAAACCATTATCCTGAAAAGAACTGGTAGTGTTATAAGCAGTATTGATACGCAGCAATGCTTTTTTTGCACTGTCGAGCGGGCTGTTAAAATCTGCAGCAAGGCGGTTAAAATTGTAGCCACCTGTCGAATAAGTGATGCTGCCGCCAACGGTATCAAAAGGTTTTTTAGTAACGCGGTTTATTAAACCTCCAAAAGAGGTAAGCGTACTGCCATATAATGTTCCTGACGGGCCTTTTATAATCTCAATTTTATCAAGGTTAGCATCGTCAACGGCAGTACCAACATTGCCCGATAAGCCGTTGCGCAGTAAGATTTGTGTGGAGAAACCGCGTAAGGTAAAGTATGAGCCACCGTCGCCGGCGCGTGCGGTTGGGGTCCACAAAGTGGTAATTCCAGGCGAGTTTTTTATTGCGTCATCGGCCGAAAAAACAGCCTGCTCATCCAGTAATTCTTTGCTAACGGATGTGTACGACTGAGAGTTTTCCAGGTTGTTTAAAGGCATCTTTGCCACATCGATACTCTGTTTTCGCGAAAATTTATTGGTTTTATTGCCGCTAACGTTCACTTCATTTAGTGCACTAACGCTTAAATCTACAGTGATAAAGGGTACTGTTGTAACCTGCGCGGCCTTAACCGTAACGGGGATTTCGTTGTTCCGCATGCCTACATGCGATACTACCAATGTATAATCGCCGGGAAGGGCTTTCAAGGAAAACTTGCCTTCTTCGTTAGTTACAGTGGCATTGTTAGTTCCTTTAATGGTAACCGTTACGTTTTCTGCAGGCTGATTTTTTGCAGTATTTATAGTTCCTTTAATAGTTCCTTTCTGCTGGGCAAAAACAGCCTGTGCAAAAAGGGTTAAGAACAGAAGGGGGAACAATAATTTTGAAAAGGATAAGTCTGGTGCTTTCATTTATTTTTTATTTAGACTAATTTTAAATAACAGCGCAAATGTATAAATCATCTGCTAAGAAAAAAACATTATTTAGAATTATTCTTAATAAGTATAAATGAGGAATTTAGCCTCTTTTTGGCAGCGGTATAAACAAAAAAAGCTGCAGAAATACAATATTCCTGCAGCTTTCATTATATGGTTTTTTGTTAACGACTGTAATGGTCGTAAACAGCTTTAGCAATTTTAGCTATGTATGCATCACGGGTAGCTTCATTGTCGGTAGAGTTACAAACAAAAACAGCAAGCGCAACATGCTTACCGTTTGGCAGGGTGATGATGCCAACATCATTTGTCGCAGGCGCTAAACCTTCGGCGTTGGTGCCAGATGTACCGGTACGGTGTGCCACTACAGTTCCGGCAGGCAGCATACCTTTTATCCTGGCCGGGTAAGTATTGGTTTCCGTCATCAGCTTATACAAATAATCTGTACTGGTTTTAGATACTATTTTGTCATTATAAAAAAGGTCTAACAGGTTTGTCATTTCAACAGGTTTACACCAGTTAGAAAATTGTACCTCCCAGGCAGCTGCCATCTCTGCTTCAGATGCGTTTATAGCTATACCCCTTATTCCTTGCCTCAGCATAAAATCCTGTACATATTTGGTGCCGCCTAATACGCTTAGCAATATATCACAGGCGTTGTTGTCACTTTCTACTACCATGTAGTGCATCAGTTCGTCAAATGTTACATCCACATTTCCTTTAGGATACTTGTCACGCAGCGGGCTGTGGGTGTTTTTTGGCAGGTCGCGTTTTGACAGGTGGATCTTCATATCCAGGTTTATTTTGCCCGAGTCTACCCAATGCATAACTGCAAGCGCAATGGGAAATTTCATAACGCTTTGCAGCACCAGGCGTGCTTTACCATTATAACTTACCGTATCACGGTCTTCAAGGCTTAAAACAGAAACGCCGATAATACCTTTGGCAGGTTTAGCAATTTGCGCTATCTGCTCGCGCAGTGTTCCCTGGGCGCTGCTAAACAGCGGCGCTAACAAGATGAGTAAAAAGGCAGATGTAAAAAACTTTTTCATAATCTTCTAATAACGCAATTATTTGATACGAAGTTTAACACATCTGCAAATTTATTAAATACCGCGAGTGTTAAAGCTTTATAATAAACCACTTATTAAGTTTTATTAACCGTTGATTTTTTGTTATTTAAGGCTCAAATTCAATCCTTATTATGCAAAGAAGAAACTTTATCAAAACAGGCTCGCTCGCAGGTTTAACTTTGGGCGCTTTGGCAACCGGTGCATGCAATGCCGAGCCTGCATCCAGCAAAACCGAGAAATCAGAAAAAGATGATGCACCCGATGATTTTGTTTTGAACGAAGTAACCATAGACGTTTTGCAGCAAAAAATGCAGAATAAGGAATATACGTCGCGGTCTATAACGGAGCTTTACCTTAAACGTATTGAGCAGATTGATAAAAGCGGCCCTAAACTTAACGCAGTAATAGAGCTTAACCCGGATGCTTTGGCAATTGCCGATGCCATGGATAAGGAACGTGCGGCAGGTAAGGTACGCGGGCCGTTGCATGGCATCCCGGTTTTAATTAAGGACAATATTAACAGCGGCGATAAAATGCATACTACTGCCGGGGCGCTTGCTATAGCGGATAATATTGCAACTAAAGATGCCTTTATTGTTACCAGGCTGCGTGAGGCAGGTGCCGTTTTGCTGGGTAAGACCAACTTAAGCGAGTGGGCAAATTTCCGTTCAACGCATTCTACAAGCGCGTGGAGCAGCCGCGGCGGGCAAACTAAATGCCCTTATGTGCTGGATAGAAATCCAAGTGGTTCCAGCGCGGGTTCGGGGTCTGCGGCATCCGCAAATTTGTGCGCTATTGCCATAGGTACCGAAACGGATGGTTCTATTGTATCGCCATCGTCTGTAAATGGATTAGTGGGCATAAAGCCTACAGTTGGTTTATGGAGCCGCACGGGCATTATACCCATTTCAAAAACGCAGGATACGGCTGGCCCAATGGCTCGCACGGTTAAAGATGCGGCAATTTTATTGGGAGCCCTTGCAGGCGAGGACCCGCAAGACAGTTATACGGCTGCAAGCAAAGGGAAAATTGAAAAAGATTATACCCACTTTTTAAATAGGGATGGCCTGAAAGGTAAACGCATAGGTGTTGAAAAAGATGCCATGAAAATAAACTTTGCCATGGACCCGATTTTTCAGCAGGCTATCGATACATTGAAAAGCAAAGGTGCAATCATAGTAGAGGTGGAGCTTTTTAAACAATTGAAGCCCATTGGTAATTCAGAATTTACCGTGCTGCTTTATGAGTTTAAAGACGGACTAAATAAGTATCTGACTACGGCAACCTCAAAAGTGAAATCAATAACAGAGGTAATTGCCTTTAACAAAAGTAATGAAGCTAAAGCAATGCCTTTTTTTAAACAGGAAACGTTAGAGCTTGCCGAAAAGAAAGGTGATTTGAATGAAAAGGACTACACAGATGCTCTTGCCAAAACTACCGGTATTACGCGTAAAGCGATAGATGATATTATGAAGCAAAATAAGCTGGATGCGATAGCGGCCCCTACCAATGGTTTTGCCTGCTGCATAGACCTTGTAAATGGTGATTATGATAATGGCTTTTCTTTTTCCGGACCTGCTGCTATGGCAGGTTATCCGCATATAACGGTACCTATGGGGTATTTTAACGGTTTGCCGGTTGGTTTATCTTTTATAAGTACTGCTTATAAAGAAGCAGACATTATAACGCTTGGCTATGCTTTTGAGCAGGCAACTAAAAAAAGAGTAGCGCCAAAGTTTTTACCAACTATCTCATAATTAGTCCTTAATAATCGGGACTGATAGTTCGTCGGTGCAAAAAGCTTTTATTTACTTAATTTGGCGATTGCTAACAGACCTCTTATAATATGGAATTTGGACGAGTAACCCCTGAAGAACTTTCGATAGCTGATTTTACGCTTCCTGCTGACCCTGCGCTTACTGTTAAAACGCTGGCTGAAGGAAAGAGCGATGATCAGCCTTTCCAGGTGCACGTAGGTTGTGCTAAGTGGGGCCGTAAGGAATGGGTTGGGAAAATTTATCCACCTAAAACAAAAGAGGCTAAATTTCTGGATGAATATGTAAAGCATTTTGATTGTATAGAGCTAAACGCCACATTTTACAATGTTTACCCGCCGGAAACTATCGCTAAATGGAAGGAAAAGGCAACGGTAAATCCGTCATTTAAATTTTGCCCTAAGTTTTCTCAAAGCATTACACATATCCGCAGGTTAAAAAATGCAGATGAAATAACCACGCAATACTATAACGGCATAATGGCCTTCGGCGATAAACTGGGGCCGTTGTTTTTACAGTTAAGCGATAATTATACACCTAAAAGTTACCCCGAACTAAAGGCATACCTGGAAAGTTTGCCTAAAGATGTACCGGTTTTTATTGAATTGAGACACAAGGATTGGTTTGCAGTTGCAGAGAACCGTGAAAAGGTATTTAGCCTTCTGCATGAGCTGCAACTGGGCGCTGTAATTACCGATGCTACGGGCCGCCGTGATGTAGTGCATATGGAACTACCTACCCCGCATGCCTTTATCCGCTTTGTTGGCAATAGCTTGCATCCATCCGATTATGCCCGTTGTGACGAATGGATTGAGCGCATAGCAAAGTGGAAAGAAATGGGTTTAAAATCAGTATGGTTCTTTATGCATCAGCACGATGAACGCTACTCGCCGGAGCTGGCCGATTATGTGGTTAAAAAACTAAATGAGCGACTTGATCTAAACTTGCGGCGCCCCGGCTTTTTAGATAGGGACGAAGGTTTGTTTGATATGGTGTAGGCTAAGAGGCTACTAAACCTGATATCACATTGATGCTTAAAGCCAGTATGATAGTATTAAATGCGAAAGAAATAAGCGCATGCAGCAATGCAAACCTGCGAATGCGACGGGTAGATATTTCAACGTCTGATACCTGGAATGTCATCCCGATGACAAAGGAAAAATATACAAAATCCACATAATCGGGTTCTTCTTTTCCAGGGAATTCGAGACCGCCTATGTCCAGCTTTTTACCATCGTCTGTATCGGTGTCATAATATAAATGGGCGTAGAGCAAAGTGAAAATGGTATGAACCATCCACCAGGATACAATTACTGCTGCTATTGCCAATAAAATATGTTCGTTTGCTTTTTCTGAATGCCCCTTAGCCGATTTTAGTAAAAACACAATCGCACCCAGGCTGGCTATGGCAGCAACCAGCACGAATAAAAATATGATGGTACGGCTCGAATCCTGAAGCTTGGCTATTTTTCGCACTTCACGGGGGTGGGAGGTAAGGATGATGATCCAGTCGAACAAGATTATTGCGGACGCAAAACTGATATAAGTAAAAAGAAATGCAGAAGGCAGCTGGTGATGATCGCGGATTAAAAAGTAAACGATTGCAGCTACGATCAGTGATATAATGAGGCGGTAATGCGCATCCAGCCGGAAAAATATTCTTCTGTCGGTATTTAAACTTTTAGCCATTTTTTAGCGGGATATCTTAAGGGGATGATGTTGTACTGGAGTAATGCCTAAATTAAATATAAGTTTTAATCTTCCACAATTTCAGCTACACGGCCAACCTGTCCGTCTTCTAACCTTACCTTAATACCGCGAGAATGGTAGGCTGCACTGGTTAAAAGGTCTTTTACTATGCCCCTTGTTAACCGGCCCGACCGCTGGTCTTTCTTCAAGATAATGTCAACCTCCAGCCCCGGGTAAATATCGCTTCTGTTTTGTCCGTTCATATTCCGGGTTTTATTAGCTCACAAGTTTGTTAATCGCATTCTTCACTTTATTAAAATCAAAATTGCTGATGAGCGTATCAAAAGAAGCCTTTATTTCCTTATTATTTAAATTGCCGATACTGCCTTCATGCGAGTGCCTAACTTCTTTATCAGAGTTAAAGTTTCCGGCTTCAATAGCTGCGCCAACCTGTTTGTAAGCATCTCTGAAAGGTATACCATCAAGCACCAAACGGTTCACTTCTTCCACGCTAAACAGGTAAGCATATTTGGGATCGTTTAATATGCCTGCATTTACGGTGATATGCTGCAGCATAAAAGTTGCCATATGCAGGCAATTGTTTATTTCTGTGAAAGCGGGGAAAAGCAATTCTTTCAGCAGCTGCATTTCGCGGTGATAGCCCGATGGCAGGTTAGTGGTCATCATGGCTACATCATTTGGCAAGGCCTGCAGACGGTTGCATTTGCCACGCATAATTTCCCAAACATCGGGGTTCTTTTTATGCGGCATAATACTGCTGCCGGTGGTAAGGTTATCCGGGTAGCTTACAAAAGCAAAGTTCTGGCTAAGGTAAAGCGCCTGATCCATCGCCATTTTTGCCAGAGTTGCTGCTATGTTTGCTAAAGCCTGTGCAATAATACGTTCTGTTTTACCACGGCCCATTTGCGCGTAAACGACATTATAGTTAAGTGCATCAAACCCGAGCAGTTCTGTTGTTAAAGTGCGATTTAGCGGGAAAGAGGAACCATAACCGGCTGCCGACCCTAATGGATTTTTATTAGTGATACGGTAAGCGGCAAGCACAATTTCCAGGTCATCGGCAAGGCTTTCGGCGTAAGCGCCAAACCATAAACCGAAGGATGATGGCATTGCAATCTGTAAATGCGTGTAGCCGGGCAACAACACATCTTTATGCTTATCACTAAGTTCTATCAGCTGGTTAAATAATTTGGATGTTTCTTCCACTACCTGCTGCAGTTCATGCCTGAAAAATAGTTTCAGGTCTACCAAAACCTGGTCGTTACGGGAGCGGCCGCTATGGATCTTTTTACCTGCATCACCTATACGCTGGGTAAGAAGATATTCTACCTGCGAGTGTACATCTTCCACTTCTGGCTGAATGGTAAAATCATCCTGTTCAATATCGCGATAGATCTTTTTTAATTCCTGCTGCACCAGTTCAAGATCCCGGGCATCCATCAAGCCAATACTTTCCAGCATCCTGGTATGCGCCAGCGATCCTAAAACATCAAATGCAGCCATTTGCCGGTCGAACTCGCGATCTTTACCTACGGTAAAATTTTCTACGAGCTCGTTAACGGTAATAGATTTTTGCCAGATCTTCATGAGCGGTTTTTAAATATTTAATGAATTACGGATTGTGAATTACGATTTACGAGTTACGAGTTACGATTTTTTGTTGATTTAAGATTAGAAGGTGACGGTATTAGTTTAATTAATCGTAAATCATAAATCAGCAGATTTTTTCCAGCATCTTCACGTACAATTCAATGCCTTCCTTTATTTCATCTACATAAACAAATTCATCTGCGGTGTGCGATCTTGCGGAATCACCGGGGCCAATTTTTAAGGAAGGGATATCCAGAAGCGATTGGTCGGATGTGGTAGGTGAGCCATAAGTGGTTCTGCCTAACGCAATACCTGCCTGTACAATCGGGTGTTCCCTATCTATTTTTGATGGTTTTAAACGGATTGAACGCGGCTTCACATCGCAGCTTACGTGCTGGCGTATTATTTCAAGCACTTCTTCGTTGCGGTATGCATCCGTAACCCTAACATCAACGGTAAATGTGCAGCTTGCAGGTACCACATTATGTTGTGAGCCTGCATTTATGATGGTGACAGACATTTTTACCGGCCCAAAAACTTCAGACTCTTTAGGGAAACGGAAATTACGGAACCACTCGATATCGGTAAGCGCTTTGTAAATGGCATTATCACCTTCCTCGCGGGCGGCGTGGCCGGCTTTACCGTGTGCAGTACAGTCCAATACCATCAGGCCTTTTTCAGCAATGGCCAGCTGCATTTGGGTCGGTTCACCAACAATACCGAAGTCGAGTTTACCCAGGTCAGGGATGATCAGCTCAAGGCCGTTAACGCCTGATATTTCTTCCTCGGCCGTGGTGGCAAGACAAAAGTTATATTTTAACCCTTCACGGTCATAAAAATAAAGAAACACCGATACCAGCGACACCAGGCAACCGCCGGCATCATTACTGCCAAGGCCAAATAACTTACCGTCTTCAACTTTTGCATCATAAGGGTCGCGGGTATAACCAGAGTTTGGTTTAACCGTGTCGTGATGCGAATTAAGCAGTATGGTTGGTTTTAAAGCGTCAAAGTGTTTATTCCATGCCCAAATATTATTCAGCTTACGATGTGTTTCAACCCCTTTTTCCTGCAAAAACTTTTTTAAAAGATCGGCAGTAAGGTTTTCTTCTTTGCTAAAAGATGGAATGGAAATAAGCTGCTGCAACAGGGAAACCGCCTGTTCTGATAATGTTTTTATATCGGTCATAAATGCGAGCTGCAAAAATAATGTTTTTATGTATAAGTATGCCTTAGTTATTCAACCCGTTTTACATACAGCTTATTACATGAATGATGGCAGTCATCACATTTTTACAATAGCTAAATCTGCTTCTCTTGGCCAAAAAATCTTATTATTGCGGTTTAACTAAATAATTTTAAATTGAAAAATCTATACATCTCCCTTTTTGCGGTTTGCTCTTTGTATGCTGGTAATGCTTTGGCACAGCAAACAAGTACTTATGATAAGAAAGGCTACAAATTAACCTTCATTAATTACGACCCGACATTTGACCCTGCCGAACAGCAACGGCTTGTGAGTACATTCTATACCGTTTACCCTAAACTGGCAAAAGAGTATAACAAGAACACGTTAAAGGATGTGAAGATGGTAATAGATACTACTTACAAAGGTGTGGCAGAAACCGATAACGGAAAGGTGACCATTAGTTCGCGCTGGCTGCATACTCACCCTGAAGATATAGATGTGGTTACGCACGAAGTAATGCACATTGTACAGGATTATGGTAATGGTGATGGCCCCGGTTGGTTAACAGAAGGCATAGCAGATTTTGCACGCTACAAATTCGGCGTTAATAATGAAGCCGCCAAATGGTCGCTGCCTGCTTATAAATCTACTCAAAATTACGATAACGCTTACCGCATAACCGCCCGCTTCTTGTTATGGATTGAAGAAAAGGTTAAACCGGGTATTGTAAAGCAGTTGGACAGCCAGATGCGAAATCATACCTTTACCAATGATAGCTGGAAGACCTTAACAGGCAAAACGGTGGATGAACTTTGGAAAGATTATATTGCCAATCCTGCGGTTTAATCAGTTTCTATCTTTGAATATTTGCGGGTATCGCCCATAAATACATATACCAGCAGCGATATGCCAATGCAAATGGTCACGTACCAATAGAACCACTGCTGGTGATGGCTGTTTTTAAAATTAAGTGCTACATATTCTGCCGAACCGCCGAACATCGAAACGGCTATGGCATAAGGAAAGCCAACGCCCAACGCTCTAACATTCGCCGGGAATAGTTCGGCCTTAACAACTGCGTTGATAGAGGTATAGGCACTCACTATCAGCAATGCGCACATAAGCAATGCAAAAGCGGTCCACACATCTTTTGTGTTGCTCAGTGCCGTCATGATAGGTACGGTTGTTAAAACTCCTAAAATGCCAAAAGCAATTAGCAATGGCTTGCGGCCTATCTTATCGGACAAAAGCCCAAAAAGCGGCTGTATCAGCATAAACACTACCAAACTTAAGGTTGATATAAGGGTTGCATCGCTGTTAGAAAAACCTGCTGTATTCACCAAAAATTTTAACATATAGGTGGTGTACGTATAAAAGGCAAGTGTACCGCCTATGGTTAATCCTATTACCGTTAATACCGCTTTAGGGTGCTGCATCATGGCTTTAATAGTGCCTCTTGTAGCAGGAGTGTTTTTTTCGTTTAACGTGACAGACTCACGCAGGCTCCGCCTTAAATACATAACCGTTATGGCAAGCACCGCGCCCACAGCAAACGGTATGCGCCAACCCCAGGCATGAAGTTCTTTTTCTGTAAGGAAAACCCGTTGTAATAACACCAAAATACCCATAGCCAGTAACTGGCCCATTATTAAGGTAACATATTGAAAGCTGGAGTAAAAGCCCCGGTGTTTTTTGGTGGCCATTTCGCTTAAATAGGTAGCACTGGTACCGTACTCGCCTCCAACACTTAAACCTTGTATAATGCGTGCCATAACCAGCAGCAGCGGCGCAGCTACCCCTATTTGCTTGTAACCTGGTACCACGGCAATAATTAAAGAGCCGGCACTCATTAATAATACCGATAAGGTAAGTGCAGCTTTACGTCCCTTCCTGTCGGCATAAGCGCCCATGAGCCAGCCTCCTATGGGCCGCATTAAAAAACCAATGGCAAAAATACCTGCCGTATTTAATAGCTGGACTGTCGCGTTGGCCTTGGGAAAAAACGCGCCGGAGAAGTAAAGTGCAAACGCAGTGTAAACATACCAGTCATACCATTCAACCAGGTTGCCTAAAGAACCTCCTACAATAGAGCGAACCCTTTCGATGGTTGTTTGCGAAGACGACGAAGGCTGATTAGACATGGTGTTGTTAGTTGATAACGCCTGATAAATTTATGATTTTAAACAGAAGTATGATAGCAATTAATGTGTTATCCCAAATAAACCTGCAAACTTTAATTAAAGATCTGAAAGCTGTAATTTTTTATATTTTTAGTCCGGAAAATAATTGCCCTGATAATGGAAGATAAATACAAAATGCTGGCGGCTTTAAGAACCGATGAAGAGCTGCGCCAGCGTATAGATAACCGCGAAAAATATCTTCCGGAAACGGTGGAAGCCTCCGTAGCAGAACTACAATTTAGAGGCGAAATATTTTCTGAAGAAGAACTGCAGGTAATAAGCGAAGATATGCAGGCCCGCCGCGATATGGCAGCTACACCGGTTGAAGGTTTCGGTCTTTTCGGGAACCGCGATCAGAATAATCTGGTGGATGATCCGGATGCACCCGCGTTTTACTCACGCGGTGCAATATATGGCTTTACCGTTTTTTTTAGCGTGATATTTGGCGGAATAATGCTTGCTATGAACGTGGCCCAAACATCTCAGAGAAGAAAAGCTGTATGGATAGTATTGTTTGCGCTGGCCTATACACTCGTTGCGCTTACCCTTGCACAAAGCTTTCATGTAGGCTCGGGCTTTGCGGTTCTGATAGGCATTGCCGGTGCTTATTTGATGGAAGCCTTGTTCTGGAACCGCTATATAGGCACTGTAACCCTTTATCGTAAAAGAGCCATCTGGCCGCCGCTAATTATCGGTTTGGCATTTGTAGCTATTTTTATTGTGCTGCTATTTTTGCAGGGCGGTATGCCCGTTGGTGCTCCAAAATAGAATTTAGTTTTCGAAACCGTAATGCTCGTCTATAATTTGGGTGATCTCGTTTAAAGGCAGATCCTTGCCAAAGCGATGTTCAATGGCTTTCCAGATTCCGGTCTCGTTGCGCTGTAAGGTATGGCAGGTGCCGTGATTAAATACGTTGAATATAAACTTGTCAGGATTTTTGCGTGCTATCTTAAAGGTTTCCCGCCCAACGGTTGTTTCAAAAGTTTCCATACTCTGTTCAAAGGTTTGATGTCGCAAAACTAAACGGGTGCAACAAATAATGCAAAGAAACCAGGAGGGTGTTTTAACGGTATTTTACCTCTTTTTAATGAAGCAAATCAATAGCTTTAAGCGAAAATCATAAAATTGTAAAAACAAATGTTTAAACATCTATTTTTAAAACCTAATATTACCTTTGAATCGGAAATCAAAACAATAGAATAATTTAAAAAAACAATCATGAAAAAGATCATCATCTTATTAGCAGTTGCTCTTGTAAACACGGCAGCATTTGCTCAATCAACCTGGAATTCAGATAAAATGCATTCTAAACTGCAATTTACTATCACTCACTTAGCGGTATCTGATGTTGACGGCGAGTTCAAAGACTTTTCGGTAACTATTCTTGCTACCAAGCCAGATTTCAGCGATGCTAAATTTCAGCTTACTGCAAATACCGCATCTGTAAACACTGGTGTTGATGATCGTGATAAACATATTAAAAGCGGCGACTTTTTTGATGTTGCTAACTACCCAACCCTTACTTTTAACAGCACCGGCATTACCAAAACATCTGCAAACCACTACAAATTAAGTGGTAACTTAACTTTACATGGCGTTACCAAACCTGTTTCTATGGATCTTTGGTACCGTGGTACTATCACTAACCCAATGAGCAAAGCTGACGATGCCGGCTTTAAATTAACTGGTGTTATCAAACGTTCTGATTTTAACTTTGGCAGCAAATATGGCGCTCCAATGTTAAGTGACGAAGTTGTGATCAACGCAAACGGCGAATTTGCTAAAGTGAAATAAATTTAGCCCTACATATACTTTCACAAAAAAGGAGACTATCTTGAATGATGGTCTCCTTTTTTATTTAGATGGGTTGTATAATAACATTGTCATTTCGAGGTAATAAACAATCTCACGTCAGTGCATGAAAGACAGGCATAACTGAGAGATCGCCACGCTATCGCTCGCGATGACAAAAGAATAAAAAAGTGTGTCATTGCGAGGAACGAAGCAATCTTACGCCAGTGCATTAGCGGCAGTGCATGAACGACAGGCATAACTGAGAGATCGCCACGCTATCGCTCGCGATGACAAAAGAATAAA
>CAXSZR010000005.1:39765-97261 GCA_964242385.1 uncultured Mucilaginibacter sp. | reverse complement strand
AAAGTGTGTCATTGCGAGGTACAAAGCAATCTCACGGCAATGCATGAACGACAGGCATAACGAAAAGAGCACCACGCTATCGCTTGCGATGATGAAAGAATAAAAAGTGTGTCATTGCGAGGTACGAAGCAATCTCACACCAGTGCATGAACGACAGGCATAACGAAAAGATCACCACGCTATCGCTCGCGATGACAAAAGAACAATAACATTGTCATTGCGAGAAACGAAGCAATCTCACGGCAATACATAGCGCAAGTGCATGAACGACAGGCATAACTGAGAGATCGCCACGCTACCGCTCGCGATGACATGTACTTTAGATACTTTGGATTATCACCTCAAATCAACCACCTCAACGCCTTTATGCATTTTAGGATCAAATGAAAAGGTGTTGTCCGGGACCTGGATGTTACCGTCGAAACTTTTTAGCGTGTACGTATAATGGCTGCCGTTTTTGTCGAATATAAGCGCGCTGTAAATTTGCTTTTTAACCTTATCTATTTCTAAACGGATCTTGAAGAATTCTTTGTTAATATCCTCCGGCGTAAGGTCAATTTCCTGGTAAACTTTACCGTTTTGCTTTACATCGCCATTGTAGATGTATTTGAAGCCATGCTCATAAATGGTAAACATCTTAGCCGGGTTCATGCTTTCGCTGCTGGCGTCGGCGTTGTTTACCTGTACCTCATTGTCTTTTTTTAAATAGGTCCATTGTGTTTTACCATCGCTTATAATTTCCTGTGCTGCGTCCTGTTTTGCCATAGCGCCTGGTGTATAAAGGCTTACCTTAAATTTATTGGCCTTTGATCTTGCTATCAGCGTACCGCTTTGGGTTTCTTTTATATGCGCCTGCGGGTTATCGAGCGTAAAGTCAAAATCTGCCTTAACAGCGTCATAGCTTTTATATTTAGCGCTTACCTGGTTCAGAATTGCCTTTGCGGCAACATCTTTCTGGGCAAACGTATAGGTAGCGCTTAGTAAAAAGGCAGAAAGTATAAACAGTCGTTTCATTTTAAAAATTTGATTTTGTTTTTATTAGAGACAGATGGCTGGACAACAGGTTTAGTTGTTGTTTTGTTTTTGAAGCGTTTCCAGGTGGCGTTCCAGGCTATATTCATCAGGGTATAAAACTTCGCGCGCTTTGCTTCCTTCAAAAGGTCCCACAATACCGGCTGCCTCCAGCTGGTCTATGATACGGCCTGCGCGGTTATAACCAAGTTTCATTTTACGTTGTATAAGCGATGTAGAACCCTGCTGATGCAAAACAATAAGACGTGCTGCTTCTTCAAACATAGGGTCGCGGTTATCTGGATCGTATTCTTTCGAACTGCTGCTTGCTTCGCCTTCGCCCACATATTCTGGCAGTAGCATGGCTGACGGGTAGCCACGCTGATCGCCTATAAAGTCTGAGATCTTTTCTACTTCCGGCGTATCTACAAAGGCGCACTGCAGACGTATCAGGTCGCTACCGGTAGACAATAGCATATCTCCGCGACCGATCAATTGATCGGCACCGCCCGAATCGAGGATGGTACGTGAATCTATTTTAGACAATACCCTGAAGGCAATCCTCGACGGGAAGTTGGCTTTAATAGTACCGGTGATAATATTTACAGATGGCCTTTGTGTTGCAATAACCAGGTGAATCCCTACCGCACGGGCCAGCTGCGCCAAACGGGCAATAGGCATTTCAACCTCTTTGCCGGCGGTCATCATCAGGTCGGCAAACTCGTCCACAACCAGCACTATAAAAGGCAGGTAACGGTGCTTTTCGGGATTGCTGATCTTGCGGTTAACAAACTTCTGGTTATACTCCTTCAGGTTACGTACCTGCGCATCCTTTAATAGGTCATAGCGCTGATCCATCTCTATACAGAGCGAGTTAAGCGTATTAACAACTTTCTTGGTATCGGTTATAATGGCATCGGCTTCATCTGGTAGCTTAGCAAGAAAATGCCGCTCTATTTTACGAAAAAGCGTAAGCTCTACCTTCTTAGGGTCAACTAGCACCAGTTTAAGTTCAGAGGGGTGCTTTTTATAAAGTAATGAAACCAATATGGCATTTATTCCTACTGATTTACCCTGGCCGGTAGCACCTGCCACCAAAAGATGCGGCATTTTGGCAAGGTCGGCTATAAATACTTCGTTGCTGATGGTTTTACCCAACGCAATAGGCAGATCCATCGTGGTGTTCTGAAACTTTTCAGTAGCAAGTACCGAGCGCATAGACACCATCTCGGGGCTTTGGTTAGGAACCTCAATACCTATAGTTCCCTTGCCTGGCATAGGGGCAATAATACGGATGCCTAATGCAGCAAGGCTTAAGGCAATATCATCTTCCAGGTTTTTAATTTTTGAAATACGTACACCCGGCGCTGGGATGATCTCGTACAGCGTAACGGTAGGCCCGATAGTCGCCTTTATCTTATCTATCTCAATGTTGTAATGATTCAGCGTTTCAACAATCTTGTTCTTGTTTGCTGCAAGCTCGTCAGAATTTACGTTGATCTTGTTCGATCCATGATTTTCAAGCAGGTCGAGCGGTGGATGTTTATAAGATGCAAGGTCGAGTTTATGGTCATAAGTGCCAAATTGCTCTACCAGGCTTTTTGCCTTTTCATCGTCGGTTTCTTCAATGCCTAAAACAGGAGTAGGCCTTGTAACGCCCACGGTGAGCGGTATTTCTGTTTCAAACTCGGGTTCATGGCTGCTTTCCTCAATTTCAAGATCGGGTGTAAGCACCAGGGGTTCATGAAAAATGGGATTTTGTACCAGCGGCTGTTGTTTAAGCGGCTCGGACTTTACAATATTTTCTGGCGAGGTTTCTTTTACACGATTGCTGCGACCGGGCCACTCCAGCGGAATGGTATCTTCTTCCTCTTCCTCAATATGTTCTTCGGCAAGCGGTGCAACAGGTTGAGGTAATATTTCGCCCACTGCATCTGGGTTAGTAATCTTTTCTTTCCGTTTAGGCAATTTAAAGTCTATGTTGTAAGCTACTATCAGCATGGTAAGTGCTGCAAATACTAATAACCCAAGCGTGCCGGTTTGACCTATCTGCGCATCCAGCAGGCGATTGCACCAATACCCGAAATTACCCTCTATATAATTAGGCGAATCGGCAATAAAGGCATGAAAAAAGCCAAATGCCACTGAAACAAAAATGAGGCAGAAAAATGAATAGGCAACCGTTTTGATAAGTGAAAACAGCCTTACCTTAAAAAGCATGCGGTAACCAGTTACAAAGAAAAGAAACACAAAAATAAAGGATGCAACACCAAACCACTCATATATGAACTGGTTGGATACCAACGCCCCCAGCTTACCTGTCCAGTTTTCTACAATGGGGTTTTTAACCCCATTTTCCATCAGCTCCTGGGTGGTTTTGAAAAGGTTATGCCAGCCTCCGTTAGCAGCAGATACATAACTCTGGTCTTCCTGCCAGGTAAACATGTACGATGTAAAAGCAACCAGGAAATAAACGGATAGCAATAGTAAAAACAAGCCGCCAATCTTCAGCAACTTGCTGTTGATCACTATATCTCGACTTAAAAATTCCGGCTTTTGTTTTGCGGGCCGCTCTTTTTCCGCTCTTGTAGCAGACTGCCGGGGCTGATTTTCCTGCTTGAAATTATTTGATTTAAACTGATTTCCCTTTACCGGCATCCTGATGTAACCCTATTTGTGCAAATATAAAGTTAATAGATTAAACAGTTTGTTAGGTTATTATTTTAATTTTTTAGTAATATTACCTTGATAATTATAGGTAAAAATTTACCTTTTAGTTTAATCGGATATCTGCTGAAAGAGAAACAATGAGTATAGAAAGCCTGGAGCATTTTATAACAACGGCTGATTTAACCGGGATAAAGGCACTGCTAACCCAGCAGCCTTTGCTTGTAAAATCACGCACTACTCATAACGTATCGCCGCTAATGCTTTCTTGCTATTACAAAAAACCTGCAGTAACCGAACTGCTGCTCAATTACCTCGATACCATTAATCTTTTTGAAGCATGTGCAGTAGGGGAGTTGGGGGTGGTTGAAAGCCTGGTTACCGCCCAACCAGAAACTATTAATTTTTATGCCGAAGATGGTTTTACACCGCTTGGTTTTGCCTGTTATTTTGGGCATTACGAAGTTGCTAAATATCTGGTACTAAAAGGCGCAGACACAGATATGCCTTCAAACAACGGCTTCAATGTATATCCGCTGCACTCTGCCGCAGCTGGTAATTATACTCAGATTGCGCGCTTGTTGGTAGAGAATGGTGCTAAAGTAAACGTAGTACAACAAGCAGGCGCCACACCACTGCATTCTGCCGCCCAAAACGGAAATATCGACCTTTTAATACTATTGCTTGAACACGGTGCCGATACCAACGTGCGCATGGAAGGCGGCAAACAACCCAGCGACCTGGCCCGTGAAAAAGGTTGTACCGAGATAGCAGACGTTTTATCTTGAGTTTAGGTTGACTGTAGTCAGTTGTCGGTTGCGTGTTGTTTGTTGCCGGGATTCGGTTGTCGGTTGCGTGTTACCGGTAGTCCAAATTTTGTAGCAACTTAGCGTTGAACCGCATAAGATTATTATCAGTTACAATAACCGCATAATAAATCTATTTACCCCACAACCGGCAACATGCAACTGGCAACAATCAACACGCAACAGATCTCAGGCAACCGAATCTCATCGACAGGCAACTGAAGCCTCTACACATTAATTCCTATATTGTTTATATTATTTTAATATATTATCTTCGTAGCAATAAAAAAAGGTCCCCAACCTCGCGTCGGGGATCTTTTTTGATTTGATAAATTATTGATGAGCAGGGCGCTCAATGAATGCTCTTATACGGCAGCAATATTTTTTAGGTTTCACCTTTTTAGGTTATCCTTCTAAAAAAAAGCATAAAGTTGTCTAAGTGATTGTATTTGTTGATGTTAGAGTAAACATCCCGTCGACTTGTCCGGGGCCCCATATGGTTATTCGCCTGCTCCGGCATTCAGGCAGTTATTTACGCCTGAATGCTTTTTAATTTTTTGCTTTAATTACAGCATCTGCCCTCAAAAACATAAGTTTGCCCAGTCGCATATTATATGCAATTCACCTGGTATTATTCAAAAAGAATTTAGAAAATGGAATTTATAACGGCCGTCAAATCCTTCAAAGAATTGTCTGTTGGGGAACTATATGCCATATTACGCTTGCGGAGCGAAATCTTTGTAGTTGAACAAAACTGCCCATATCTGGATGCTGATAATAAAGATCAAAAAAGCTATCATTTAATGTTATTGAAGGATAACCAATTAGTGGCTTATGCACGTTTGCTGCCTGCCGGTATATCGTATAAAGAAATGTCAATAGGTAGGGTGGTCACAAGTGCCGGTGTGCGTGGTACCGGCGCAGGCCGCATTTTGATGAATGCTGCTATAGAAAACTGTTATAAAATTTTCGGTGAGGGCAAAATCCGTATCGGTGCCCAGGTTTATATAAAAAATTTTTATGCCTCGCTTGGGTTCAATGATGCCGGCGATATTTACGATGAAGACGGCATCCCGCATATCGAGATGGTAAAATAAAAAGGGACCGCTTTATTTTAAAGCGATCCCTTTCTTTATTGTTGTAGATTGATCACGGTTGGCCGCTGCCACCTGATGAACCGTAAACCTGCCCGTTAGCATAGCTTGCATCACTCGCAGCAAGCTGAACATAAATGGATGCCAATTCGGCCGGTTGGCCTGGTCTGCCCAGTGGGGTTGAGCCGCCAAAGCCTTTCAATTTTTCCTGGCTGGCGCCACCGCTTACTTGTAATGGTGTCCATATTGGCCCCGGCGCAACGCCGTTAACTCTTATACCCTTAGGACCTAATTGCTTGGCCAATGATTTAATGTAATTCATGGTTGCTGCCTTGGTTTGTGCATAATCATATAAATCTGGCGATGGATCATATGCCTGCTCGGATGTAGTACCGATAATGGCTGATCCCGGCTGTAAATGTGGTAAAGCAGCCTTTATGATCCAGAAAGGCGCATAAATATTGGTTTTCATGGTCCAGTCAAACTGTTCTGAAGATATATCAGCTATAGAAGCATGGCTTTGCTGCCTGCCTGCATTACTTACTATAATGTCCAGTCCGCCTAAACCTTGCACGGCCTCATCTACCAATCTCCTGCAAAAAGCTTCGTCTCGCAAATCACCCGGGATGGCAATCCCTTTACGCCCTTCGGCTTTTATCAGTTCAATTACTTCGCGTGCATCCGGTTCCTCTGTAGGGTAATAGTTTATAACCACGTCCGCACCTTCACGGGCGTAAGCAATAGCAGCTGCACGGCCCATCCCAGAGTCGCCACCGGTAATTAGCGCCTTGCGGCCCTTAAGCCTTCCTGAGCCTTTATAGCTTGTTTCCCCATGGTCGGGTTTAGGATTCATTTTACTTGCCAATCCCGGCCATGGCTGCGATTGGCCGTCAAAAGGTGGCTTTGGATATTTAGTTGTCGGGTCTTGCAATGCATCGGCGGCGCTTTTTTCGGCGCGTAGCGAATTTCCGGCCCCAAAAACCGGTGATACGGCGGCAACTGCAAGGCCTGCACCCAAGCCCCCGATAACCTGCCGTCGGCTCATTTTATTTTCTTCATTCATGGTAATGTTTGTTTTAATTATTAATTAAATAACCGGAATTGATGCGATAAGTTTTAAAGGATGTAAAAGAATGGCGCCGCATGTTTTTACATTACGCTGGTTGTGCAATCATGGCATGTTAACCGGCTTTTTTAGGTTTGCCCTGATGGAACATATTCTTGATAATCCGATATGGAGTGCGCTGACCTTAAATAATGCAGAATTGGCTTTTGGTGATGAAAAGGTTAAATTTTTTGACAAAGAAGTATCGCCATTTGTAGCAGTTAAAGAGAATAATGCCGAGAGCTTTGATCACTTGCACCATCTGTTGCTGCATGCAGGCCCGGTAATTTTTGCAAGTACAGAAAAACCAAATTTATCATCAAATTGGATCATACTGCAAAGTATAGAAGGTTTCCAAATGGTTCATAACGGGTCGACTCAAAGTACGGCAGAAATAAATCCTGTTTTACTGAACAAGACACATATACCCGAAATGCTCGCCCTTACCCAACTTACCAAGCCGGGGCCGTTTAATGCAAGAACTATTGAATTTGACCACTATTACGGAGTTTTTGAAAACGGCGAGCTTGCAGCCATGACCGGCCAGCGTTTATGTGTAGAAAATTACGCCGAGCTAAGCGCAGTTTGCACCCATCCCAGTCATCTTGGAAAGGGCTATGCAAGGCACCTCCTTTTATTTCACATAAAAAGATTGTTAGGCGAGGGAAAGATACCATATCTGCATGTGCGTTATGATAACGAGCGGGCGATAAATCTTTATAAGGGCGTTGATTTTGAGGTGCGTAAAGACATCGCCTTTTACGTTTTAAAGAAAAATGAAGCAATAGCTTTATAAGCTATCAGTCAATTTGCTTTATTACTCTGCAAGGATTACCGGCTGCAAAAACATTATCAGGTATGCTGCGGGTAACTACGCTCCCGGCACCAATAGTAGTATTATTCCCGATGGTAACACCGGGGCAAATGATGGCACCGCCGCCAATCCAAACATTATCGCCGATGGTTATGGGGGCAGCAAGCTCAGGGCCTTTGATTCTTTCTGCGGCAACCAAAGGGTGGTAAGCGGTATAGATCTGTACATAAGGGCCGCATTGAACGTTATCGCCAATGGTAACCAATGCACAATCAAGTATAACGCAGTTAAAGTTCATGAAGAAATTTTTACCGGTTATGATATGTGTCCCATAATCGCAGTAAAAAGGCGGCTGTATATCTATGGTAGAGCACCTTCCTAAAAGCTGGGTTAGTATTTCATTTTTTTCTTCAAGCGGGGCAGCCATCAGTTGGTTATAACGGCTCAATAAATTACGTGCATTTGCACGCATGTTCACAAGTTCAGTGTCCCAGGCTTCATAAAGTTCGCCGGCAAGCATCTTTTCAAGTTCTGTTTTCATGTAAGAAATTGACACTGTTTAAAAACATATACTGCTAATCCTAACTTTTCTGAACCCTTCTTTAAATTACTACTACAATCTTTCCCTTAGCCTGATTACTTTCCATATAACGGTGCGCTTCTGCAACCTCGTCTAATTTAAAAGTTTTATCGATGTTGAGGCTAATAGTGCCATCGGCCACAGCGTCTAAAAATCCCTGTAACAGTTTTTTATCGAGATTTGCGGCGTCTCCCATGTAAACAGTTAAACGACCCAGTGAAGGTATATCGCCCATTGGTGTAAACTCCTTCATTGTCCATTCGCCGCCGAGTATGCCTGTCATGCAAACAATTCCCTTTGGTTTAATACACTTTAAAGAATCTTTAAGCGTAGCAATGCCTATAAGTTCCAAAACCTTTTCAACACCGTCAGAATATATTTCCCTTAATTTATCACTGATGTTGCCGTCGTCTTTTAATACAAAATCGGCGCCGTTTGCCTTTAAATGCGCTTCCTTATCAGGGTTTCTTGTGGTTGACACCACTGTCAGTCCAAGGCTTTTTGCCAGCTGGCAGGAAAGCATACCTATAGAAGACGTGCCACCCCGGATAAGCAGTGTTTCGCCTTTTTCAATATCCAGCGCCTGTTGCAAAGAACCGGAAACAGTTTGAAACATTTCGGGGATGGCGCCAAGCACTTCCCACGGCAAATTACTTTTGAAAGGGAAAACAATCCCGAGCGGTACCAATGTGTATTCTGCATAGCCGCCATCAAAATCCCGGCCCATGCCGCCCATGATAGCAGCTACCTGCGTTCCTTTATTGAAAGTACCGGACGGATCTTCCTCTACTTCGCCAACACACTCTATACCTTGTATTCTTGGAAAAGTTACACCAGGAGAATGGCCTTGCCGGGTAAAGATCTCTGATCTGTTCAATCCAAATGCCCTAATGCGGATCAACACCCAGCCGTCCTTGATCTGTGGAACAGGTTTATCCTGAATTTTTATGACATCTGGTTCGCCAATTTGCGTTGTTACTGCTGCTTTCATGGAAAATTTATGTGGCAAAATTTAAAATAAATATAAGAATATGACTTTGGTGTTTTTACCTCAAGTGAATGCATAAACTTAAGTATAATGAAAATGTTATGACAGTATTTATAACGCCTGCCTAAAACATTTATTTAATACCGGGGTTTAAAAGTCTACGTTAAGTTTCACATTAAATATTAATAATTTGATTTTTAAATATTTACACATTAGAACAAAATTAAACAGCTTTAACCGCAATTGTATTTTATTCGCATTTATTTTTTGCGTGTTGATTGTAGGAAGGCAGAATGCCAAAGCACAGGAAATAACACCGGTCGATTCCCTAAAGGCCGATTCTTTACGTGCTAAAGCAAAAAAAGGCCCGTCGAAAACTGCGTTCCTTTATAACCAGTATGACATTGGCGATCTGCTGCGTAATCTTGTGCACCCCCATCGCCCAGCAGATACGGCACATAAAGGTTCGGGCATTACGGTAGTTCCCAATATTGCAGCCAACCCGACCATTGGCGGCCAGTTAGGAATTAAGGCTGTTGCTGGCAAAAGGCTGGGCGGCGACCCTAATACCTTGCTTTCAACAGGTGCTACCTCGGCCTCAATTACTACAAAAGGAATCATCTATTTTTATATTAATCATAATATTTTCACTCCGGGTAATACCTGGAATTTTCAAGGTAACCTGGTGATAGCCAAAACGGTATCGCCAGACGAAGGCTTTGGGATAGGCAAAGGGCAATATGAAGGCAGCCCTGCCGATATTATACTGGCCGACCCCAATCATAAGATCTATGCCATCCATTCAGATTATTTCAATATCAGGGAAAAGGTGTATAAGGAGGTTGCTAAAAATCTGTTTGTTGGTGCAGGTATGTCTTTTGAGGTTAGAAGAAATATCAAAACAAATGACACGGTAAACAACGGTACACCTTACAGCGTGTACAACAATCAGCATGGCTTACCGCAGGATCATTACTCGGCAGACGGTTTTCTTTTTAACCTTGAATATACCTCGCGCGATAACCCAAACCGGGCTTACAAGGGTATTTATTTTGATGCCGGTTTTCGCGTAAACCAAACCTGGATAGGCAGCACAAAAAACTCAGTACAGTTTACTACTGATTTTAGAAAATATATTAGCCTTTCTGATGCAAGCCCCGAAACAGTGCTTGCATTATGGAACTGGGGTTCGTACCTGCTAAGCGGAACAGTGCCTTATCTTGAATTACCTGGTACGGCGAAAGATATGTCTTTCAGAAGCGGTAGGGGATATACTTCGCAATATTTTAAGGGTACACAGTATAATGATACAGAAGCAGAATTCCGTTTTCCTATACTATCAAACAAGTTTATTAGCGGCGTTGTGTTCGGCAGTTTGCAATCTGCAAATGATGAGCAGGGCACGCACCTTTTCCAGACTTTTCAACCGGGATACGGCGGCGGTTTACGGGTATTGTTCAACAAGGCTACCAGAACCAACCTCGCGCTCGATTATGCCTTTGGCAGGTTTGGCAACAAAGGTTTCTTTCTTAATCTGAACGAGGCGTTTTAAAGCCGTTAAAAGTGTATTTAAGTATTTTTCGCTTTACACTTTTTTGCAGTGCCGATACAGGAATTATTCGCTATTGGAATAATAAAATCCGGTCTACTGGTAAATAAAATTGATCGTTTTTTTGCACCTGGCACTATTTTAGGGTAAAAGCAGTTCAGGGCATCCTCGCCGATATGAATGGCAATACCGGCTTTTGTCTGAAATAATACGTCAAGTAACTGCTCTTTAGAGATCCATTTGGGAAGCGCTCAAAGATGCTTTGGGAGATTACGAAAAAAATTTGCGAACCCGGGCATAATTGCCGGTTTGGATTATAATTTATTGTAATCCAAACCGGCAGATTTACTTGCTTTTAAACGAAGGTTAGAATCAGAAATTTGTTTATCCCTTTGCCGGTTCGGCACTGATAGCGCCTATATGGCGTTTAACAATGCGGTGTGTTTCTGCACCGAATGCTTTTAAAGCAGGAGTGCCGCCTTCTGATGCTTCTTTTTCAAAAGCAGCGCCATCCATATCATGCAATGAACTCATTTCTTTTAAGTAGGCTTTGTCAAATGCTGCACCTGAAAGCGATTTAAGATGCTGTAGTTTCGCCGAAAAATCTGCATTGGGTGTGGTAGAAAAAGTAATTCCTGCTTGTGCCGATACCTTTTTAAGTTTATCGCCAACAAGGGTATGGTCATGCACCTCGGCAATTGCAAAATCGCGGATATCCTGGGTTGAACCCTTGGTTGCCGCTAAACGGCCTGCGGCAACTTCAAACATGCCACCTTGTGAAACTTTTGCAATAAAAGCCTTGTCTGTAGCTGTACCGCTTTGTGCGTTTACTTTAGTGCCGATTGTTAAACATGATGCCACTAAGGCTATTCTGATAGGTAAACTCATAATATTAATTGTTAAACTCAGCCCAACCAAATTTGAACTGTTAAATAATTAACCAGTGCTTATAGCTAATGTTTAATGGTGCATTAAATAAATTACTGTTTATCAATATTTTAATCGCAATAGTTGTATTTGCTTTAAACTAATTAATTGAATGCTTGGTTGAGTGATACAATCTCCCATAATTTTTTCTTCTTTAACTATCATTTTAGTGTAACGTAAGTACTAAAGCTGGTGTCTTATAGATATGAAATTGAAACAAGTACTTTTTTTTATATTCTTCCTGCTGTTCCTTATTAACATCGCGATTGCGCAAACGGGAAACGGTAAAATTTCGGGAACACTTTTTGACGATAGCAAAAAGCCTCTGGACGGTGCAACCGTCGCACTGCTTAATGCAAATGATTCTACTACTGTAACATCTCAACTTGCGGAGCGCGATGGCAGCTTTGTTTTTAAGAATTTAAAAAATGGTGCTTACCTCTTAAAAGCTACTTACATAGGTTTCAAAAATTATACAAGCGGGCAGCTACTGGTGGGCCAGCAGAAGTCGGTTATTTTACCGGCCATTATTTTAACATCTGCCAGGAAAACGCTTAACCAGGTAGTGGTTACAGGGCAAAAGGCATACGTTCAACAAAAGATTGACCGTACGGTGGTAAATGTTGGCGCGCTGATTTCTAATACCGGCGCCAATGCTTTGGAAGTTCTCGAAAAAACACCGGGTGTACAGGTGGACGCCGATGGTAACATTACCTTTAAGGGAAAAAGCGGGGTTATGGTTATGATAGATGATAAGCCAACTTATTTATCTGCTGCAAACCTGGTTACTTACCTGCGTTCTTTACCATCATCCGCATTGGATCAGATAGAGCTGATGGATAATCCACCCGCCAAATATGATGCTGCCGGTAATGCAGGGGTGATCAACATAAAAACTAAAAAGAATACGGTACGCGGATTTAACGCCATTGTATCTGCCGATTATGCACAGGGCTTTTATGGCCGTAATGACGAGAGCATAAACCTTAATTACCGGGTAGATAAGGTAAATATATTTGCAAACATTGCCCATAACGAAGAGCATACCTTTAGGCAACTGGACATTGACAGGCATTATTTTGATGCCAGCGGCAACCCAACATCTTCATTGAATGATATTTCCTATTTCCGCCCTACCAATAATAACACCAATATAAAGGCAGGATTAGATTTTTTTGCTTCGCCAAAAACAACCTGGGGTGTTGTATTCACCGGAACTTTTTCGCCCGAGCATGACAGCAGCCCGGTTTACAGCATTTTATCAGGTGCGCATGGCGAAATGGATTCTACAATCAATACTCTAAATACTTCTAAAGGTAAGTTTGAAAGCAAAGGCATCAACTTAAACTATACGCATAAGTTTGACAGCACCGGCAAAACACTTACGTTCGATATAGATTACATCCACGATGTATCCAATAGTAACCAAACGTTTGTAAACAACACCTATCTGCCGGATGGCACCTTAACCACATCGCAGGTGTTGAGTGATAACTTGCCATCTTACATAGATATTTATTCGGCCAAGGCAGATTATTCTCATCCTTTAAAGGGAAAGGCCAAGTTTGAGGCAGGAGTTAAAAGCAGCTATGTAAATACGGATAATGCCGCAAATTATTTTAACGTAAATAATGGCATAAGCACTATAAATTACAATAACACCAACCGGTTTTTATACAAGGAAAATATAAATGCCGCATACGTTAATTTCAATAAAAACTTTAAACGATTTTCTCTGCAAACCGGCTTAAGAGTTGAAAACACCAACGGTAACGGCCACCAATTGGGTAACGCCCAAAAACCCGACTCGTCATTCGTGAACCATTATACCAATCTATTTCCTACAGCTTACCTGTCATACAACCTGGATACTGCCGGGCACAATATGCTGGTGTTATCTTACGGTAGGCGTATAGGCAGGCCCAATTATGGCAGCCTAAATCCATTCACGTTCTTTGTAGATAAGTTCACTTATTTCTCTGGCAATCCATTCCTTAAGCCGCAGTTTACTGATAATTATAAAATGGCCTACAGTTATAAAAGCTTTATAACCGTTGCTTTTGCTTATAACCGTACCACAGATGTACAGAACGAAACCATCCATCAAAGCGGTGATGTATTCATCAGCACCACCGGCAATATCGGCCAGCAAAAAACAATCGATCTTTCTGCAAGCAGCAACTTTTCGCCAGCCAAATGGTGGACAGTTAGTTTATATGCAGAAGAATACAAAAACACCTACCAGGGCGTTTTTTATACAGGATACCTTAATCAGTCGAAATTCACGTTTTCTGCCAACGGAAATAACCAGTTTACCATTTCCAAAACCTGGAGCGCAGAACTTAGCGGATTTTTTAATACCGGCGGCGCTTACGGGCAGTTTGTATCCATTCCTACCGGTATGCTGAACGCGGCTATTCAAAAGAAAATACTTAATAATAAAGGCACTATTAAACTAAACGGAAGAGACATTTTGCGCACCTTTAGCCCAAGCGGTATTATTACCAATATAGCCAACGCGACTGCATCTTACCATAACTTTGTAGATACAAGGGCATTTACTTTAGCGTTCACTTATAATTTTGGCAAGCTAACCAATGTGCCTCAGAAAAGGGACATAGGCGGTGCAGACAGCGAGCAGGGCAGGGCGCATTAAAGGAAAATGCTGTTAGCGGGCATTGGGCTACTACAGAGTTGCAGTAAGCAGAAAAACTCCAAACCCTAAGATCTGAAGTTTACCGGAATAACATCCGGTTATGGAATATATTAAGTGATTTTAATTTAAGCTTACTTTTTAGGGTTAATAATGCGGAACATTTGCTTTTCATTGCAAACTGCCAGTTCACCTACGTAGCCATCTCTCTTGATTTTGTCCGATACGGCGGGGCGGTATTCTTTTTCAGTTACGCAAAATAGTATGGCAATGCTATGCTTACCCGCATTATCATTAATGGCCGTTTTATAAGATTGTAGTGCTTGTACTGCTGCCTTATCAAAATCGGCACCTGCACTTTGGGCAACACTTACTTTGCTTATTACGCCATCGGTACCCAGGTTAAAGTTTAAAACAACCACACCACCGGTAAGTGCTTTTGGCGATTGCTTTGGATATTGAAAGGTATCTATAATGGCTGTATAAAATTCATTTGCGTAGGGCTCTGTCAGGTAGGAGTTTACGTCGAATATATAAGCCAGCCTGCTTTTCTTTACATTATCCGGCTTAATGCTTTTTATAATGGTAGACGAGCCCGATGGGAAAGTATAACCATACTTGTCTTTCAGTATTTGCAAGTCAGCAGGGGTACATTTGTTTTTAAAATACCAGTTGCTTTCGCCATTCTTCTCATAGATTACTACTTTGGCGTTATTCATATTTCCGTTGGCGGGGAAGCCCGTACCACTCTCGTCATATTCATAACCTTTTGCGGTTACACTGGTTGGATATTTATAATTGGTGATGATCAATTCGCCTGCAAATTCGGGATCCTTTCCCAAGGAGTCGGTTTTGAAAATGGAATAGTCATCGGTAAAAAAGTATACGCCTATCTTAAGGGTTTTACCCGCATCGTCATTCACCACACCCTTGTAAGTATTAAAACCATTTAGCGCCAGGGCATCCAGTTTTTCGCCGCCGCTTTTTACAACCTTAGCGTTGGTAATGTGCCGGTTATTGTCCAGCATAAACTCAACTTCTACCAGTCCGCCCTTGTCGCCTTTGGCGGATGTGAAATTGATGCTATGATGCAAAAAATGATCTAAAGGATAATAGCCGTCTACATTCACAACCGGCAATATGGGCCTGCCATCATTGGTGGTATATATGCTGCTGTCTGTAACAATCTGTACCTTAATGTTTTTTGTTTTAGCCAGTAAAGACTTGTCAGCTTCGCTAATGTTACCTGCCGTATATATAATCTTTTCATTTTTTAGATCGACAGAAAACTGATCGGTTATGGTACTTACCCCGTTCTGTGTAATCTTTAAGCGTTTTCGTTTAAAAAGGTGCGGATTGGTAAAGGATAACTTTTCGGTCGATTTAACTTTCGCAGGAGCCAGATCTACCCAGCCGTAGCTTTTGTTAAACGCGAGCGTTGATGTGCATAACAATGCCGCCAGCAGGGGCAGCACCACCAGGTATTTTAGCCTTGCCAATTTACCCGAACGTTGTTGATTAAGCATAATGATTCGTTTTTTTAACAGGTTATAATTGAAAAATGAATGCGTAACTGATGAGCCGCCTGCGCCATAAGCATTTTTTAACAAGAAAGAAGCATAAGCCAATATATCTGTTTCATTAGCAGCGGTTTGTTCATCGGCAATATATTCGTGTACGGACTTTAAGCTTGCTTGTAGCAGGTAAATAACCGGGTTAAACCAGTTAATGATCTTTAAAAGCTCCAGAAAAATAATATCGGCCGAATGTTTCTGGCGAATATGTACCAGCTCGTGTGTGATAATGGTATCGGCACCGGGCGCGTCTTTGCCGAGAAACAGGTAATTAAAAAAGGAAAAGGCAACATCCGTTCCCGGCAGGTAAACAATGCGGTATTTGCCATGCTTAATGCTTTTTACACGGACTGCGAGCCTGAATAACGCAATAAGTTTAAACAAAAAAATGAGCGATAAAACAAATGTACCGGCAAGGTATAGGTATGGAAGGCTTTCTTTCAGCGTGAAGCTGTGCTTGCTTTTAGTAATGGCTTTAACATGATAAGGCACAGTTACCATTTGCTGACTTACCGGTTTTGCAGTTGATACACGGGTGGGCGAAACAAATGTTAATCCGGTGGGCTGAACAGTCTTGCCCGGTCTTAACGCACTTATCTGCACAACCGGCAGTAAAAAGGAGACTATACAGCTAAACAACAAGTAAGCCCGGCTAAGCTGGTAATGCGTGTTGCGGGTAAAAAGCAGGCAGTAGGCCAAATAAAACGCACTCAGGTAAATGTTAGCTTCTGCAAGGTAATACAGCCAGTTCATTTCTTTTTGTTTTTAAGGTCTTCTATCAGTTGGGTTAATTCGTCCAGTTGCTGTATGTCCAGTTTTTTTTCATTGGCAATAAAGGATACCAGGCTTTTGTAAGAGTTGCTGAAGTAGCTGCTCATCATTTTATCGAAAGTGAATTTTTTATACTGCGCTTCGCTGATAAGCGGGAAATACACATGCGAGTTACCGTAGGCCTTATGGTTTACAAAGCCTTTACTTTCCAGTACACGCACAACGGTTGATACGGTGTTATAAGCAGGTTTAGGCTCGGGTATGCGCTCGATAATATCTTTTACAATGGCTTCCTTTAATTGCCAAAGCAGCTGCATAACTTGTTCCTCGGCTTTGGTGAGTTCTTTGATATTCATAGCAAACTATTTTTATAGTTCGGTAAAGGTAGAACTATTTATATAGTTTGCAAACTATTTTTGTAGTTTTTGAAAAAAGTTTATGAGATCTTAGTGTTGGGAAATAAAAAACAAGGAGATAAATCGTTTATTCGCCTTAAATCTCTTGTACCACTTGCTTGATTCCAAACCTTTTAACCACCCACGGCAGCGATAAGCCCTGGCCCAGTAGCGATAACAAAACCACCGCTATGGTTAGGAAAATGATTTCGGTTCGCATGGGGAACGGCATGCCATTGTCCAGATGTTCTGGCAGGGCTACAGCTATTGCAAGTGAAACTATTCCGCGCATGCCCGACCAGCTAACAATAAAACTGGTTTTTGAGTCGAACAGGGCTTCTTTGCTGATTTTTCGCTTCCCCTGAAAGGCTTTCTGCAAATTAAATTGCTGTAGATAAACCCTCGCCATGCGGATAATGAGCGTAACCAGCGTAATAACGGCTGCATAAGCTACATAAGGAGTTACCTGTGCGGGGGGCATTTTATGAAGTAAGATGGGAAACTGAAGCCCGATGAGTAAAAATATTAATCCGTTTAGCAAAAAAGTGATCACTTCCCAAAAATGCTGGGATTGCTGTTTGATCTCGTCAGGAAATTTTTCGCGGCTTAACCGCGACATGCCCAGTCCTAGCGTAACTACCGCTATAACGCCCGAAACTTTGTAGTGCTCGGCAATTACATAGGTAACAAAAGGCATCAGCAGCATCAGGCTTATTACAACCAGGTAATCGGTTCTGAAAAAGCGCAATGCAAAAGTAAGCACCCAGGTTATGACAAAGCCAACCACAAAACCGCCCGCAAGCACTTCTAAAAACTGCAGGCCGCCTTTCCACCATACAAAGGCAACACCGGTTACAGCCGCCACCGCAAAACGATACGCTATCAGCGCCGAGGCATCATTTACTAGGCTTTCGCCCTCCAGTATGGTAACGGTTCTGTGCGGCAGCCCAAGCCCTTTGGTAATGCCAATGGCAGCAACAGCATCCGTTGCAGAAAGTATGGCACCCAATACAAAAGATAATGGCCAGTTCATTCCCGGGATTACGTAATGTGCTATAACCGCAATACCAGCTGTAGTTAAAAATACCAGGCCAATGGCCAGCGTACCAATGGTGTTGATATTAGTTTTAAATTCTTTAAATGAAATATTGAAGGCCGCATCATACAACAATGGCGGTAAAAACAGCAGCATAATCACATCAGGGTTAAGTTCTATATCAGGGATGCTGGGGGTAAAACCGATGGCAATGCCCACGATGATTAGCATTACGGGCAGGGGTACTTTGATCTTTACAGCAATGCCGCAGGCTGCTATCATCAGCGTTAAAACAACTAAGGCGACTGTATAATTATCCGGCATATGTTATAGCATTGGTAAACGGGGGCAATGCAATATAAGAATTTCGGTATTATCATACCCTTATATTTTCTCTCGTCGCATGTAGTTAAATGGGAATAATCTATAGGCCAGCTTGTGCTTTTGATCGGTTCATAATGCCTTTCTGTCGATTTGGCTTGTGTTTGCGCACTTAAAAGTGCTGTTTTGCACCACATTTTTGTGGCTTTAGAAGCATGAGAGTGAAATTTGATTGAATGTTACCTTACCGTAACGATGCGCCCCGGGGTGAGATACGGGGCGCATTTTTTGCTTTGCCGTTGGCTTTACTTGTTAATTACTTTTCCTGCTGGCAACAATGCGCTGGCGGTGCTGTATTCCCCAGTCTTTAAGTTCGTGCAATACTTTGTGGAGCGATTGGCTGTAATGCGTTGACTGGTAGGTTACCGTAACCGGGGTGGTATTGTATACATTGCGCACCACAAATTCGTTCAGCTCCAGTTCCTTTAACTCTTTTGATAATATCTTAGGCGTAATATCACCGATAGCGCGCTGAATATCTTTAAAACGCATGGGCCCGCCCGAAAGCGTAAAAATAAGCGGCAACTTCCATTTGCCATTTAAAACATATAAGGCATCGCGTATGCCTGCTACGCCGCCCTCGCAGGCTTTCTCCCTGCAATCGGGCACTATCTTAAATTCTGTTTCAATCGCTGTTTCCATACTTTACAAAGATAAGCAGTATCCTAAACGATACCGGTATCCTTCAGGATAGTAGTATCTTTTCGAAAGCCGGGGTAACTAAGTTTGCGCCATTGCAAACAAAATACGTTACAACATGAAAAAGATACTTCACATTATTTCGAGCCCAAAGGGTGCCGACTCTTTTAGCATTAAATTGGGCAATGCCATTGTAGAAAAAGTTAAGGAAGCCAACCCCGGGAGTACCGTCCGGGTAAAAGACCTTACCCAAAAGCCGTTCCCTCACCTGGAAGAAGCGGCACTCGCCGCTTTTTATACACCTGCAGAAAGCCAGACACCCGAAGATAAAGTTGCCCTGCGGCATTCTGACGAGGCTATTGCCGAAGTTAACAGCGCAGACATCATTGTGATTGGCGTTCCTTTCTGGAACTTCGGCATTCCATCGGTATTAAAAGCATGGGTAGACCATGTTGCCCGCGCCAATGTTACTTTTAAATACGATGCCGGCAATATAGAAGGTTTAATTAAAAACAAGGTAGTGTACATTGCGCTGGCATCGGGCGGGATATATTCCACCGGGCCTTTTGAGGCTTATGATTATGCATCCACTTACCTGAAAAACATATTGGGCTTTTTAGGGATGACAGATCTTAAAGTTTTCAGGGTAGAGGGTACCGCTTACCCTGGCCAGGCAGATGCCGCCTTGCAAAGAGGAATTGAAAGCATAGTATTGTAAACAAAAAACAGGGAACGGTATCATTGGGCCGTTTTCCGTTTTTATAAAGTTATCTTACCTAATCAACAATCCACCAATACTTGTGCATACCAGCGTGCCAGGTAATCGTTAGGGTGGTTAACATTGTTGCCGGTCATGTCCTGGTAGGTTTTATGTTTTAGCAGTTCTGCGTGTACGCCTGCTATATCTGCCAAGGCCACGCCCGGTTTGCAAAGTTTTAAAAGTTCTGCTTTGTACTGGCCCTGTATCCCGGCCTGTATGGCATCAGGATTAGGCAGCATAGGGGCAATCATGATAAATTCGGCTTTAGCGTACAGGTTGCTGCATATCGCCAATAAAAGGCTTAATTAAAATATTGCCGCCGCTGCCCTGGCAGCCAACACCTTCAAAACGGTTGTGGGTAAACCCTAAAAAGGTTTTGGCTTTATGCTCATAACCCATATGAAGGTTGGGATAAGTTTGCGGGGCTACGTCCACCATGCCAAATGGGTAAGATGCCCCGGGCGACATTTGGCCATGATCGCCGGATGATCCTAAAAAAACATTTACCATATCTGCCGCTTGCTGTCCGTTTTTGCTTTGCTGCCCCATGGCGTAAAAGCTGAAAAAAGCAAGCAAAATGGCTACGGCTATACTAAAAAATTTCATGCCGATAAAAAAACAGCTTACCCTACAGTGCCTGTTTATATGAAGTTTTGTTTAAATAAGTTTTGCGTTAAAGCAATGAGATTATGGCTGGGTTAATAGCCTTCAGATCGGCAATAAAATCCGCTTTATTTTCGGGCGAGATCACAATGCTATCGTATTTATTGTAAAATATTTCTATCCGTTCGCTTAAGGATAGGGCAGGAGAGCTAAGGATGCTGTCGGTTTTTTTTATTTCTTTGATGCCGGCTATCTCAATATCGGTTTTAACGATCCAGCCGCTATGAACCTTTAACAGGCCGCCATCTATCACGTAAACCGTATGCAGAAAAAGCGGCATTACAACACCAAAAGTTGCTACGCAAATTACAATTTTGGCAATCAAAGGCCCGGTAAAAAGGACTATGCCGGTTAACACAAGCAATAAAACCGAAACTGGTATATATAAACCGTAACTTATGGCCGAACGATATGTTTTTGGCGATTGCATATTGCAATTTAAGGTTTTTAAAGTTAACAGCATGAGTTAGCTATAATGCCAGTTTTGATACATTGATGCGGGCAATAGAAAAACAAACGCCCCGATTGTTTTTAAGGGCATTTGTTTTTATTAAAGTGATAATTGATTTAGGTGTACTTTATTATTTGAGGACAAATTTTCGAATTGTATTTGTTTTTGTATCTGTAAAATAAATGCTGTTTTCGTGATCTCCAAGAGCTAAGGCAAAAGCGTTTACGTCTGCTTTCTTACCTACTCCATCCTGGCCAGCCGATATTGTGGCGTTAGGCCCCGCAAGTAATGTTAATTTACCATCCACAATTCTTTCAATTTTTCCGTCTGCAGCCAAGTAAATAGTATGGCTGTCATTATTTAGAACGATGCTTGTTATGTTACCCAATTTCAATGTCGGATATAGCTGTTCGGTATAGCCTTCAGGCGTGTATTTGAATAGATGCTTTGTTGTTGCGAAATAAATAACACGATTTTCGCCAACAAATAGGCCATTTAGAAATTGCCCTCTTTTTATTTCATCAGCAGTTAATAAACCATTGTTAAAATTTACTGAAGTTGTACCAACACTTCCCTGGTTATTTATCGAATGCTTGACAATGTCAATCCCCTCGGCAAAGTAAAAAGTATTTGTGTATGGGTCTTTAGCCAATGGCCCTAAGTATGTATAAGTAAACCCACCTTCCGCAGCCATGGTACCGTTAGCGTTATAAATAAAAGTCAATCCATCCTGATCCTCATTAGCGCTTACAATGTGAATCTTACCTGTAGTGTCAACTCCAACATATGCGGGCCGTAATGTTTCTCCGTTGGGTGGTGTTTGTAATTTTAAGGTGGAAACATTACCGTCTGTAGTAATTTTACGCACGGCGTTGTTTTTTGTATCTGCGATGTATAATGTCCCATCAGACATTAATTGCAACCCTTTTGGAGAATTAAAGCGCGCTGTTTTTACAGGTCCATCAACAAAACCTGGCGAACCACCTGCTCCCGCCACCGTTAAAACCGTATTGGGTGTTATTGCGGGTAAGCTGGTTTTAGTGCTTACACTGTCAACAGGTGTTACCGGTTGTAACTCGGATGTTTTTTTGCAAGCGTTTAAAATAATAAACATTAAAAAAAATACAGGGATGATGATTTTTCTTTTCATTGTGATTGATTTTTAAGTAGATAACAAATTTAAAAAGCCATGAAAATTAAAGAATAGCTAACCCTTTGATGTATACTTTATTGATTATTATTATGATATAATTTCGTAGATGTGTGAAAATTAATATTCTCACTTACACATTTAAGTTGTACATCTGTCAATCTAACATCAATTATCTCATTTTTTGTGAGTGAATTTTTTAAGCAGAGATAGTAATAGGTCCTTAAAAGCAAATTTTAGCAATTAATTACATTTTAAAATTTCTCATTATTACATAAGAAGCATAGTAATTTCGAATATTCAACACATAAGTGCACAATTGTATAAATTAGCATGCTATGGATTATGCTATGAAAGTGAAATACCCGTTGCTGTTACTATTAACCCTTTGTGCTTTTTTTGCAAATGCGCAAACCGGTAGTATTAACGAGCCTGTACGTTACATAGGCGGCCAAACGGTCGACCCCAGTGTACACGAAGGGCGGCTGCGTTATGCCATCGGTACGGAAAATATCCAAACCCTTCGTGCCAACAGATCCCACCCGGAGTATGCCGATGGCTACGGCTGGACCTATAATCATGGCTCAAATCTTTGTTACTGGAACGGCACTTTCTTTCAGCATTATTTAAGCAACGTTGCCGATGAGCAGACCGACCCCGGTCAAACTTTGGTGATCACCTCTAAAGATGGCCGTCACTGGAATAAACCAGCCGTTGTTTTTCCGCCATACAAAGCACCCGAGGGTGTAAAGATCCCACCGGGATATAACGGCTATATCATGCACCAGCGGATGGGTTTCTATGTTACCCCCGACGGACGTTTACTGGTACTCGGTTTTTATGGACATGCCGAAGATCCCTTCGGCAAAGGCGGCATTGGCAGGGTAGTGCGCGAAATTTACAGGGACGGCACTTACGGGCCTATCTATTTTATAAGATACGACAGCCAAACCACCTGGAACCAATCGAACACGAGCTACCCATTCTATGAAAAATCAAACGATACAGGGTTTATAGCAGCCTGTAAATCGTTGTTGAACAACCCGCTGATGACCTTTCAATGGTTTGAGGAAGATGGTGGTGCCGATGGATTTTTTCAAGGCAAAAAAGGTGGGCAGGCATTGTCCTATTATCACCGTAAAGATGGCAAGGTGGTTGCTTTATGGAAAAAGTCGCTTGCGGCCATATCGTCTGATGAAGGCAAAACATTCTCCGCTCCGGTAAAGGTACCTACCTTGCTTATGTCGGGCGGTAAACAGTGGGGGCAAAGGACAAATGATGGCCGTTATGCCATCAGTTATAACCCTATAGAGCAAACGCAATATCGTTTTCCACTGGTAGTAGTTACCGGCGATGACGGTATTTTGTATGATCATATGCTGCTGGTACAAGGCGAATTGCCGGTACGCAGGTTTAGCGGCAAGTATAAAGATTTTGGCCCTTGCTATATGCGGGGCATTGAAGAGGGAAACGGCAACCCGCCAGGCAGCGATATGTGGCTAACTTACAGCATGAATAAGGAAGATATTTGGATTGCCCGCATCCCGGTTCCAATTACCTATGCTGTAAAAGGCGAGGTAAATGATAACTTCGATCAACTAAAACCGGAAGGCGTAATCCCTCAATGGAATTTATATTCACCTAAATGGGCACCTGTATCAGTGGTTAAAAGTCCTAAAAGGACGGGTAACAGCATTCGCTTACAGGATAAAGATCCCTACGATTACGCACGGGCCATCCGTGTGTTTGAAGAAGGCAGCAAGGTAAGTGCAGCGTTTAAAATATATGCAGACACCGCTAACTCGGGTAGATTGGACGTTGATATAACCGACCAGTTTGGAAACCGCCCGGTTCGTATTCGTTTTGATGAAAGCGGCAATATCATAGCAACCGACGGAGGCTCGGAAAAGGCCATACAGCCCTATCAAAAAGGAAAGTGGTATAATATAGAGTTATCAATAGAAGCAAATTTGCATGGCCGGTATTCTTTGGTAATTGATGGTAAAAAGGTATTGAGCAACGCTCAGCTTGCGGAAGCCGTTAAGTCTGTTGAACGCTTATCCCTTTGTACCGGTGCGTACCGCGATCTGCCCAACCGCCAAACGCCTAATGAAACCCACAACCCACCCTTACCCGGTGCAGATGAACCTACCAAGCCAACTATATTTTATATAGATGATGTGAGATTAAAGGCGTTAAAGAAATAGGTTGGTTCTTTTTAAACATATTTAAAGCATAAACTTAAGTTTATAAACGATTCCTGTATGAAAGAATTTACTTCTGAAATTAAAGGTCATCTTGATATTTTCATTGTAGAGAACGAAGATTTTTTTGATGGAAAATTAGAAAAATGGCAAGATATCTTGATTCATGGCGATCCGGATGGATTGCGATCTTTTGCGCAGCTTTTGTTGAGTTTAGCTAATATAAATCAAAACGACTTAACTAATTTACCGAACGGCGCTCGTGAACATTTTCATTTACGACCAAACTTTGATATAAGCAAAAGTTCTGTAGACGTTATTGTTGGTAGAATTGATGCAAAAGGGACAGGCGTTTTCTATGACAGATATAAAAGAAAAGATGGCGTTTAAGTTTTAGTAAACGTAGTCTGATCAATTCATTTTCCAAGTTATTCATTTCCAATTAATTGCAATGGTTATCAGTTATTTTATTTGTAGCGTAAGAATCCAAATTAAAAGTGATTGAATATGCCTTAGTAGTTTTAAAAAAGATGCGGCAAAAGCCGCTTCTTTTTTTACTATTTAATTACTAATTACTTTAAACCATAAGTAAGGTAACCGCCATCCACTACCAATTCTGTACCGCTTATAAAGCTGGCCGCATCAGATGAAAGGAACAATACGGCTTGGGCAACTTCGTCCGGGTCGCCTATTCTTTGCAGGGCTGTAGCTGCTGCTAAATGCGCTTTTGCCTCAGAAGGAACGGCGTTTTCTAAACCGGGAGTTTGAATTGGCCCAGGGCTTACAATGTTTACGCGGATCTTTCTGGCTGCTAATTCGTTTGCTGCTATCTGCGCTATTTTAGTTAATGCGCCCTTGGTTGAAGAATATATACTTGTACCCAGGTTAGAAGCTGTAGCAACTGTAGACGAGGTAAATACCACTGCGGCGCCATCAACCAAATGCGGAATTAATTTTTGCAGCGTAAAGAAATGGCCTTTTACATTGGTGTTAAACTGTGCGTCAAAGTCAGCTTCGGTTGCCTGCTCTATCGGCGCAAATATGCCTATACCTGCATTAAGGAAAAGGACATCCAATTTTTGTCCGCTTTCTGCAAATGCTTTTTCTAACAACAGTATACCATCTAGTTTAGATGTATCTGAAACTACAGTTTTTAAGTTGGGGCTATTAATCTCTTCGCTTGCCTTTTGCAGGTTGCTGTTAGTTCTGCCTGTTATCCAAACAGTCGCGTCGGCAGCTATAAATGCCTTGGCGGTTGCTAAACCAATTCCGGTAGTTCCGCCGGTTATAATTACGTTTTTACCTGTGAAATTCATGACTAAATTTTATTTGTTTTATAGCGCAAACTTAGGGTACTTAAATTTATTTTCGTTACTTTGTAACCAAAAGTAACGGTAACTTTTGAGTAACAAAGTAACTAATGGCTGATTATGTATGTGTGCCTGGGCACAAAAGAGAGGTTATGGCCGTGCACGATGCAATGGACGTATTGAACGGTAAATGGAAAATTTCCATTATCTCATCCATCTGTTATTACAACGAAAGGCGTTTTTCTGATATTTTAAACGATGTGCAAGGTATATCAAATAAAATGCTAAGCAAGGAACTGAAAGAACTGGAAATAAACAAGTTAATAAAACGAACCGTATTGGATTCGCAGCCTGTAACCGTTCAATATAACTTAACCGAGTATGGCAGAACATTGCAGACCATTATCAACAACCTGGCAGAATGGGGGTTAAAACACCGCCAGGTAATTACCGAAAAATAGCGTTCTGATCTCTTTTATCGCTGAATTCTTTTTCTGATTCTGCTTAACGAAGGATTTTTTATGCCGAGGTAAGAGGATATGTGGTAAGCGGGTATGCGTTCAATAATATGCGGGTGTTGCTCCAGCAGCCTGACGAAACGCTGCTCGTGCGAGAAAAAAATAAACTCTTCGGTTCTGGTCTGTGCAATATTAAAAAATGATTCGGCGAGCAGCCTCCCAAATGTAGCCCAGTTTGGGTGTGTATCATAAAGGCTGTTAAGATCTTTGTAAGAGATAAAAAAGATTTCCGAATCTTCCATCGCTTCTATAAAATACCAACAAGGGTTTCGCGATACAAAACTTCTGAATGATACCAGGAATTGGTTTTCGGAAAAGAAGTATACATTTTTTTCACTTTCTGTATCAGGGTCGCGATAATAAATACGGAATATCCCTTTAACTATGAGCCCAAGATCATTGCATACCATTTGCTGCATGTTAAAGAAATCACCTTTGTTCATTTTACGGGCTTTCCAAAACGGCTGGCTATCGGTAATATCTTTATCATTTAATGGCGCAAAATTTTTTAAATGCGTAAAAATGATATCGTCGTTAAGGGTCATTATATCAGGTTTATACAGTTGGTAATTAATGCATTTAGCGTTTCATTTATAATTTAAAAAAGCTAGTCTACTTTTCTTAAATTAAGCTATGCGTTATTTATTAGCCTCAAATATAATTTGAATTAGATACATTCATTTTCACTTAAGTGAAATAATTAAAGCGTAATCATAACTGTAATTATACTGTCAGTTTTATTGCCACTTTAACTTAAGTGAAAAACGCGTTTGGAATTGGAGATGACCTTTGTAAAAAAAATCAGATCATGACATCAATATCTCAAACCAGTGCGGTAGCAAATGGTCAAACCATTGAAACCGCATCATCATTAAGGAGGCTTTACTTTATCCGCGCCGCTTTTTCAATAACCTGGATTATTTTGGTAACGCTTTTCGCCAAAACATCAGCAAATATAGCCGCCATTTTACTCATTATTTACCCTGCATGGGACGTGGTAGGAACCTTTCTCGATATTCGCGCTAATCATGCCAGCCCTTCTAAAACACCGCAATATGTAAATGCTGCAATAAGCAGTATAACTACGGTAGCCGTGGCTATAGCTTTGCATAGCAGCATTACCCAGGCGCTTATAGTTTTTGGGGCTTGGGCAATAGGAACAGGATTGATACAGCTTATTTTAGGATTGCGCCGCAATAAATTTTTAAGCGGCCAATGGCCTATGATCATCAGCGGCGGGCAATCTATTATCGGCGGTACTGTTAATATCATCCTTGCGCACAATGCTACAAAAGGAATTTCTGGTTTAAGCACTTATGTAGCTTTCGGTGCTTTTTATTACCTGCTTGCGGCTTTTCGCCTGTCAAAGACGGTAAACAAAGTTGCTGCCGAGTAAACTTAGTTTAGGCACCGGGTTTAATATCATCCAATGAATTGTTGAACCCGGTGCCTTTGCTGATAGTTTTTTTTCTTTTAAAGACGTTTTTACTATCAAGTTGCTTGTGGTTTTAAAACAACTTAACCGTGGTGCGTAAAAAAACTTAATAAAGCGCGTTAAACCTTAGTCAGGCCTGCTTGTCAAAAAATTATAACCACCACCTTGTGAAAACTAATCTAAAACAGCTGTTTACCTCGCTCTTGGTAATGGCAGCCACTTTTAAAGTAAGCGCACAGGCTAATTCAATTTCTCGTGAAGTAAATATTTTTGGCGATACCATTATTACCCATCACGGGCAGTACGGCCAGGTCGATTACCAGGTAACCAAATCAAAAGATATTTTCGGAAATAAAACAGCAAGAATTACCGATGGGCAAGGCCGCGAAATCAAAACCATAAAATCATCCACAGATATTTTCGGTAACAAACAGGTGGATGTTTCCAAAAACGGCGCACCGGTGGCTACCGTTAAATCTTCTACTGATATTTTCGGGAATAAAAATAAGGTTGTTATTGACGGAAATAGTGGGCAGGTGCGTTCAGTCCAAAATAGTACCGATATTTTTGGTAATAAAGTTACCACTGTAGATGAAGGCGGGCAAACCACTACTATCACCCATGCTACGGATTTTTTTGGGAACAAAACCACAACCATCAGTAAGAATAATGGACAAAGCGTTACACAGTTAAAAATTTCCAGAGACTTTTTTGATAATCCTAAAGCCGAATTGTTAGATGAGACAGGGCAAACCGTTGCCACCATGATTACCACTACCGATGTATTAGGCAACAGTAAAAAAGTTATTACCGACGTAAGCGGCAGGCAGATCTTAAGCATCAATATAACAAAGGATGTTTTCGGTAACGAAAACAGGAGTATTGACACGAATATGGATTCGCGGTCGGCTAACCGCTTACTTAGTCAGTTTGGCGAGTTGTAAGCATTATTTTAATCCTAATGCAAGTAATTGCAATTAAGTTCATAATATTTTAAACCAAGTTTATTAATCGCTGCTAAAGGTTACACCAATAGGTCCATTTAATTACTAACTGGCGGTTCTTATTTGTAAAGGGCGATGGTTGTGTATTATCACCATAAACAATAAAAAAGTCTGACGCTGGTTTATATCGCCATTGAAAACGGGTGTTGATGTTTACGTTATTGGTTTGCTGGTCGTACTGCACATAAGTGGTAAAGTACAGCGTATTGGTAAAGGTAACATCAACCCTTGGCCCAACAAGCCAGAAATGGGTGTTACCATACGGCTGCGGCAGGCGCAGATCGGTATAGGTGGTATTGATAGAAATATTTACAAACGGCTGAAAGCGGTAACCAAATACGCCATTGAAAGATAAACGTTTCCCTGTATCATAATATCCACCTGCAATGCCCTCTACCTGGTAGGTGAGTACGCTTTGCGGTTTGGAAGCAAATAAAACATCTAACCAGATCCAATGGCTCTCAAAGCCTACCTGTAATTTCGGCTTGTTATCATTGGTAGGGTCGAAGGGTTGTAAAAGCTTTACGTAATCATCAAGGCCCGAAATGGTAAAACTACTTTTGTTACGGAAGGTGACGAGGTATGACAAACTCGACTCGTTATCGGTACGATGAAAACGCTCATTAAAATAATAGGTAGAGGATAGCTGAATACCGTGTGAAAGAATATTACCGCCTTTTGGAAAGAAGTTGCGCAAAAACAGCGGATTTATCTTGTCATACCCCGTACGCGGCACATAACCTACTGCGGCATTGTAGTTTTTGCCTACAAACTCATTCTGAAAGTACAGCGTCCAATATTTACTGAGGTATTGAATGTTGCCTGCCCCTACATAATCATCAGTATTTACGCCGGGCGAAAACGATTTCATGGCCAGCAGTTTGCCGGTAACCACATTATTTGACGACGCTAGGTTAAACTCTGCACCAATGTTCCTGTTATAGTTACCGCTGTTTGTCTGCGTGCCCGGTAAGTTACCCGTATCATCGCGGTTAATAGCTATAAAGCCGATGTTTGATCTGGCAAATACCCTTCGCTGTAAGGTTACTACTGCAAAGTTTTGCGCTGCCAGATCGTTAACGTTTGATGTACCGGTTTGTATATCCATCAGGCCTATCCGCCAGTCCTTATCCAGTTTGCCGGTAAGCCGGGCTCCTGCATCTATAGGTGCGTTTAAACCAATGCGCCGCGAAAAGAAAGGGCGTATATCTGAATAGCCAAAATTGTTAAACAGATCGCCGTTCTCCAGGAAAAACTGCCTTTTCTCGGGGAAGAAAAGTTCGTAACGGTTAAGATTTATCACCTGCTGGTCTACATCTACTTGCGAAAAATCGGGATTTACGGTAAGATCAAGATTTAAAGAAGGGGTGAGCGAAACCTTTGCATCGCCACCAAATTCGTGTTTATAAGTTGTGGAGCCGGTGCCGGTGTAATCGCGGGCAATGCCTGTAAGCGCATAGGGGATAATGGAAATATTTTTATCGGCCGTGGGCGGCGGCTCGTCCCATACCAGGGTGCCGGTATAAGCAAGCGAAGCTGTTGGGAACTGGCGCGGAATAGGTGTCCAGCTGGATTTCTCGGTAGTTTTTAAATCGTTACGGCTAAAGTTAATACCCCATTCCTTTATCCCTTTTTTATAGCGAATACTTTTAAACGGAATAGCCGCTTCAAAAACCCACTTATCCGGATAGTTTTTTACTACCGATGTCCATTTGTTATCCCAGTTTAAATCTACCGAACCGCCTGCATACATGGAGCCATCCCATTGCGCACCTGCTGCGTTTACACCGAAAGTAAAGCCATCTGTACGGGCATCAAAAGGATCCAGAAAAAAGATAAAATTATCATTCTTTAAAAAGCTGAAATCGCGTTTTAAAGATTCTACCATGTAAGGGCCGTTGGTATTGCTATAGCAGATAGCCAGTATGTAAAGGTTATTATCGTCATAAGCCATACGCACACAGGTTTTTACCGTGGCCCGGCTGGTATCCATTGGCGTTACCATAAAAAAGTTATTGGCCGAGTCGGCCTGTAGCCAGGCAGGTTCAACCAGGCCATCTATCACGATAGAAGAAGCAGCCCGGTGAATATGGTATCTAAACCTGGCGTTCTTTTTTTGAGCAAAACTAAATAAGCTTAAAAAACAAAATACAAGGCTAAAGGCAAAGAGCCGATAAAGCTTTTTACGCAAAAACAAAAACACAAAAGGTTTTGTAAAAGGTTTTAACAAATTATTAAGCGGGTTTGGTGGTTTAACTGGTTTATATGCTATAGCCAAAGAGGCAGCATTAGCAGCCTGTAATATGCAAATTATCAGGCAGATTTTAATCATCTGTCTTCAAAAAAACCGACGGTAAAACTTCATTGAGTTTTGATCATATTTATTTTAACCGATAGGAAACCTGGAACGTGAAATTTGCTTATTTGATTTTTATAACGTCTCTTTTTTAATTCTAAAATAAATCAGAACAAACTTCGCGAATGCCTGTCTTTCTCTAAACAACAAAATCTTTCTTATGAGTATTACATTAGAGCAGGCAGAAAAAATATCAGAAGCTGCAAAAGCGAAAGCAAAGGAAATTAATGTTCCTATGAACATTGCCATTATTGACGAAGGCGCAAACCTGAAGTCTTTCCACAGGATGGATAATGCGTGGCTGGGGTCTATAGACATTTCTATAAAAAAGGCCAAGACAGCACGTTTTTTCGATATGGCATCCGGCGAAATCGGGAAATTATCTCAGCCTGGTAAACCTTTATTTGGTATTGAACACTCTAACGGTGGTTTAATAACTTTCCCTGGCGGCGTGCTTTTAAAAGACGGCGATAAAATTGTAGGTGCAATAGGTGTATCGGGCGGTACGGTAGAGCAGGATCACGAGGTAGCAACAGCCGGTGCGCAATCTTTCAAATAAAAACCTATATACAGAATAGCCGGTGAAGTATCTTAGTTGGTTTTAAATACTTAAACACCTTAACAGATCTTAAGTGTTAAACCTACCTGAACGTTACTTCGCCGGTTTTTACATCAATGTGAAAAGGCTTTGGTGTGGGTACCCATAATTTGCCATCGCCAATTTCAACCGGCATCCACAGGTAGCGCGAATCCCATTGTGTTTTTGGTCTCCAGATATCAGCCAAAAATAATATTGTGGTTTTTTTACTGCCTTTTACCTTCAGCATCAGGGTTGATTGCGAGCCGTAAGTATTGCTATCGGCAGGGGCAATGTTCTTAAATTCCGACCACGGGCCTTCCAATGATTTGGCGGTAGCATACCTGTTAGGGTTAGCATCCCAACCGGTTAATTCAGAACCGATTGCATAATACAAACCGTTATAATGCACAATTGCGCCGCCTTCCATATGCATCGGGATCAGGCACACCTGTTTTTCAATGCTCAGATAATCATCAGCCAATTTGGCTATGCGGAAACCGTAAGGGCGATCTTCAAATATCAGGTAGGCCGTTCCGTCATCATCAATAAACTGTCCTATATCGCGGCTTTCATGATCCAGCGGGCGGAAGCTTTTCAGGAACTTAAAATCGCCATCAGGTTTATCAGCGATAGCAATACCTACCCTGGCATATTTGTACGAACGATTATCCAGATGAAAATACATCACATATTGCCTGTTCTTTTTATCATAGAATACTTTAGGGCGCTCCAGTATCCAGTTTCGACCCAGTTTTTCGGGGTCGGCCATTTTTACTACGTCGCCCCTAAACTGCCAGTTAGTTAAATCTTTTGATGAATAGCAGCTAACATAACGTAAACCGGTATCGAGGCCTTGTCGTCTTTCCTCGCCGTACCAGTAATAAGTGTCTTTCACTTTGGTGATGCCTCCGCCATGCGCCTGTATATGATTGCCGTTATTATCGGGCCATATCTGCCCTGGCCTTATTTCGGTTTGGTTTTGGGCCGAAGCTGCCAACGAAACGAACACTAAAAATGTAGTAAGAAAGCTTAGAACCGGATTCTGATTTTTGTAAAGCGTCATGGCTATTAATTGTCGGTATGACAACAAATATACGTTTAATAATTTCAGTGTGTCGGTGCTGCAATTAATTGATTTCACTTACTGGCAGGAATTTTGTTTTAGTATTAATATGAATGTTGCAATCACAAAAAAATCTATAAAAAATGCTGCACCTTTTGCATTAGCGGCTGCAGCCGTAGTTTCGGCAGGGGTGTGGGTATGGCAAAAAACACGGGTTAGTTTACCGGATGGAGCCATCCCTGTAAGCAATTTTGATGTTGACCGTTACCTGGGCAAATGGTATGAAGTAGCCCGGTTTGATTATCGCTTTGAAAAAGGTTTGAAAAATGTGACAGCACATTATTCAAAAAACGAAGATGGATCAATAAAAGTAGTGAATGGGGGTGAGGATATTTTTAGCGGTGAATGGAAAGAAAGCACCGGGAAGGTAAAATTTATTTCGGACGAACACACAGGCAGGTTAAGGGTATCTTTCTTTGGGCCGTTTTATGCTGCCTATAACATCATCGCTTTGGATGATAATTACCATTACGCTTTGATTGCCGGCAACGACCTAGATTACCTCTGGCTGCTTTCGCGCAAACCTTCGATGCCCGAAGATATTAAAACGGATTACCTGAAAAAAGCTACAGCTTTAGGATATAATACAGACAAACTTATCTGGACGGAACAAAGTTCAGGATAGGGCTGAGGGTTTGCAGTGGCATGAACGGATCTACTTCCAGGAAAGCTTTTTAAATTTACCGGCACGAGTAAATATTAACCCATGCCGGTAAAAGACCATTATTTAGCCAGATAGGTCATGCCGCCGTCCACAATAATTTCGGCACCAAGCATAAACAAAGAATCGTCTGAAGCCAGAAAAACTGCTGTTTTACCAATGTCCGCCGGTTGACCGATCCTGCCTATCGGCATCTGTTCTGCAAAGTGTTTTTTTACAGCTTCAATCTGCTCGGCCGGAACAAACTTGTCGAAAGCGGGGGTATCTGTGGTACCTGGGGTTATAACATTTGCCCTGATCTTTCTATCTAACAGATCGCTTGAAAATCCCTTTGCCAAATAGATCACGGCTGCTTTTGCTGCGCCATATAACGTAAATGAAGGATAGGCCCGGTGTGCAGCATTCGACCCGATTAAAATAACAGAGCCGCCATCATTCATGTAAGGCAAAGCTTTTTGAACCGTGAAGTAAACACTTTTCAGGTTCAGGTCAATGGCCTTATCGAAGTCGTCTTCGCTAAACGTTGCCACCGTTCCTACAGCACCGCCGCCTGCGTTAGCCACAATAACGTCTATTTTGCCAAATTTTTCGGAGGTTTCTTTAAACACCCTTTCCAGATCAGCAACATTGGTTACGTCAGCATTTATGGCAATAAAAGCGTCACCAAGCTGAGCTGCGGCGTTGGCTAAAGTATCCAGATTTCTGCCAACGATGGCACCTATTGCGCCTTCGTTTTTAAACGCTTCGGCAATGCCGAAACCGATACCGCTATTGCCGCCGGTGATTACGGCAACCTTATTTTTTAACTTATTCATTGTTTCTAATATTTAAGATTAAGCCACAAAGGTAAACCCAGTGGGTTATTTTTAGTAACTTTGTGCCTGAAAATAACAGTAACATAGATGTAACACAGTAACATTATGGGGTGTAAAATAGAAGAGTTTAAACAGGAACAAAAGAAAAGGATGAGAGCCGTATAGGACTCGATGGATGTGCTGAACGGTAAATGGAAAATCGCTATAATCTCTTCTATCTGCTGCTACGGTAAAAGGCGATTTTCTGACATCTTGAACGATGTGGAAGGAATCTCGAACCGGATGTTAAGCAAAGAGTTAAAAGAACTTGAAATAAACGAGCTGGTAAAACGTACCGTTTTAAATACCCAACCTATTACGGTTCAATATGAACTTACAGAACACGGTAACACGTTACAAACCATAATCAGTAACCTCATGGATTGGGGAATAGTGCATAGGTATAAGATTGTTGGAGAAAAAGTCACGCTCGACGTATAAAAAAGCTTTTACATGTTGGTATCTGTTAGGAACGCCGTAGACCATTAAATTCAAACAGAAAGCCTCAAATCTCGTGATTTAAGGCTTTCTGTTTCCAGGTAGTTCTATTCTTATTAAATTAAAACCGGTTACCGGCTGCTGCCAATTTTCCCTGCTCATTTAAATCTTATTAACTTCCTTGTCTACCTGTTTTTTTGTTTTCTTGGCGTCTTTAATCTCAGCTTTTTTCTCTTTCTTCTGTACTTTCCGCGGGTTAGTGGTATCGGTTTTTTCGTTACGTACTACCTTGTTTATTTTCCGGTTATATATTGCCGTTAAAATTGCCTGGCCTTTTTTGCTAAAAAATTTAAGTTTCGGTTTTTCGCTGGTACCGGTTACAGCAACGGGAATACCTATCAACCCTGCCGGTGGTAACCCTACTCGTACCAGTATATCCAGTAATCCGTTAAAACTTGTAGTACCGCTAATGGTAGGCCGCAAAATGGAAACCTTAAACTTAAATGGATCAACATGGATCAGGTTGTCTTTAACTTGCGTAACAATATTTACTCCCTGCATATCCGGGTGATTAAAGGCATCGATCCCCGAATTATCGCCAACCACCGAGAGCATTTTCAGGTTTTTTACGGCCACATCACGCAGGTTGACAACTCCTCCGCCTTCTAAAGATGGATAAATAGGGTTCATGTTTTTGTCGAAGTCGCCTTTCAGTTTGTAATCCAGCGATACAATGCCGCTTACATCCTTTGCAGAACTTGCCATCGTCTTTACCATGTCAATCTCTTTATAGGCCCTTTGAACGTTAAAGTCCATCACCTTAAAGCCAACATCAAAATTTGCGGTTAGTGGCGATTCATCCTGGTAACGGGCGTCGATGGTCATTTTGCTTCCAATAATATCAAACGAAGTATTCTTTAAAAAGATCTGTCCATCCTTTATGGCAGCGGTTCCCTGAAGCTGATTGATGTCCAAACCTTTAAATTCTACCTTTTTCGCATCTACAGCTAAAGAGACATCCAGATTTTTAGGGACAATTACCACACCGCTGCTTTTAGGGTTTTCGGCCTTGGCATATTCAACTGCCAGCGATTTATTATCATTATCGCCGCTTTTCAGCGCCATAAATTCATCAACGAGGATGTTATTAGAGTGTAAGCCAAAGTTACCATGCAAGGTGCCTTTGCGCTCTATGAAATAATTGATGGTATTTAAAAGATAGCCATTAAGCGAAAAATCAGATTTGCCATAAGTGGCATAAAACTTTCTGAACCACATTTTCTCATTCTCAAACTGGAAGTTTCCTTCACTCAAATAAAACGGCTTTGGCAGATAGGTGGTAGTTGCATCGATGTTCTTTAGTGTAAGTGTGCCTTTGTTATCCAATTTGCTGTATTGCCCGGTAGTTGCATAACTTTCCCGGCCGTTTAAAGAAAGATCGGCTGTTATTTGCCCGCTAATATCCAGGCCTTTCCTGGTAAATACCTTATAAATGCGCCCTACGTTTAAAACTCCTTTTGCACGAACCTTGTAAAGCATATCCTCAAAATTTTGCAGATCGGCGGTGATAAACACCGGGTTACCTTCAAAATTAAATTGGAACGGGGCCAATTTTACACCCAGACTGCTGAAGGTTCCATCTGTATTGATGATGTTTGCAGTTAGGTTAATGTGCTGTATAGGATTTGGATAAGCGTTTGTTTTTAACCAGCCATCTTTTAAATCGATAAAGCCGTTGGTTTTGGGAAACAGTTTTTTATCCATATTAAAAATACCATTTGCATTTACATCGGCATTTAACAGTCCCTTCATTTCTACGTCTTTTAAACCCAGGGCCACATCCAGCGTTTGCAAATCAACAGCCCCTTTCATGGTGGCAGTAACGTTCATTTCGATTAATCCCTGCGTTTTTATAGCCGCCCTGAAATTATTATGCTGACCAAGGTCGAAATTCAGGGTTTTGAGATCTAAGCCCAATTGTTCTACATTTAATGCCGGCAGGTTGATATTCAGATCAACATTCAGCTTATTCATTGGTACCGGAGCCTTAGCGTTAGATACGGTACCATCATTAACCAAAAAGTGCGCAGTAAAATTGGGTTTTAGCTTCCTGGGTTCGCTAAATTGCCCTTTTAAGCTAAAAAATAAATTGCTCTTTCCCTCAATTTTAGTGTCTTTAGACCAATCAAGGTATGATGGCGGCAATACAGAGATCATATCCCTAAGCGTAGTTTTTTCTGAGGAAGCTTTAATATCAATATCATAGCCATCTTTAAGAATGCTCACAAAACCGGTAAATTTTAAAGGAAGATCATTGATCTTTAATTCGTTCTTCTTAAGCACAAAGGTTAACGCATTTGTATTGATCCTTGTAACCAGGTCGGCATGCAGGGATTTCCGTTGCGCATACCATATCCTGTTTAAGCTAAAGTCCAGTTGGTCTATATTAAGATTAGTTTGTAGATCAAAAATATCTTCGCTTAAACCACCTTGCCCAGTATAGTTCAGCCCCTTAGCATCCAGAAGTATGGCAGCCGTATGGTCGACATATTTAACATGCCAGTTTTTGAATTTGATAAGCTCAAGCTTGATGGATGTTCCCTTTCCGGATGTGTCTTTTGGACTTTTGGAAGCGCTGGATACATAAACGTTGTAATTAGCTTGCCCTTTGCTGTTGATGTAAACATTGGCGTAAGCATCACTTACATATATTTCGTCAATTTTTACTTCCCCGTCAAAAATCAGGTTTTTTAGATTTATCCCCGCTGCCACCTCTTTTGCAGATAATAGAGTATCCTGTTCAAACGGTTTGGAACCTTGGAGCAGCAAATCATCTACAGATACGGTAAGTGAGGGAAAATGCCGAAAAAATGTAAGATGAACCTCTTTATAATTCAGCTTTCCGGCCAGCTTCTTATTCGCGAATATTTTTACCTGGTCGGAAATTGTCCCGGGGAATAATATCGGGATAATAAACATAAGGAATAGTATAATTGCCACAACAATCCCAAGCCATTTTAAGATTTTGAGGAATATATTTTTAAATTTTTCCATATATTGATATGTTAAAGTCAAAGATTTACATGCAGAAGATTATAGGTATTTGATTGAACCTTCTCCAGGAATCAACAACGAAAATTTAATATTGTTATAGACAACCGAATAAGAGCAGGTATTGATGGGTTTGCAGACTGTAAGGGTTTTTCTTATTGTCGATATTTTAGCGAAAAATAATACAGCCCTGAATGGATGTTGGCTAAGCTTATTAAGTTTTATATTTGATATAATTTAGAGAAGCGTAACTGGCCTACGCTCATGTACTTTTGCTTCTTGTAGTTGTAAACTACAGGTACAATTGTGTTTAGATATCATCTACGGCCAACAAGGGCATACTTCAAAAATTTATCCCAAGATTGTAAATTTACTATATGAAATCTAAAGAGGAACTGGTATGGATAGAATTGCTGAAGAAACCAGCAAAAACAGAAGAAGAACGTATGGACCTAGAGATTGCAGGTAAAGCTTTCAAAAATCAATTAAATACTGAAATAAGAGCTTTATCTAACGAATTATTATCAAAAGGATTAAGATTTTCCAATCCTTGGGAGATGGTTAATTCAAAAGAGGCGTATCCAGAAGCTATCGAGATTCTGATAAGACATATACATAAGCCATATCATGATAAAAATAAAGAAGGTATTATCAGAGCCCTTACAGTTAAGGAAGCTAAAGGCAAAGCAAACGAGGAGTTAATTAAAGAATATAATGTAACTCCGAAAGAAAAGGATAATTTGCGTTGGACTATTGGAAATGCGTTTACAGTAATTATTACACCTGAAGATGTCGATCGTATTATTCCAATAGTTCATGACAAAACGAATGGCATGTCAAGATTTAGATTTGTGGATGCTTTAGGAAAGATAAAAACAGAAAAATCTAAAGCTTGTTTGCAAACACTGCTTGTTGATGCACAAATGGCTCCTTATGCGTTAAAGGCTTTAAATAAATTTCTACAGAAGAAAACTTGAAAAAAACTTGTAATTTTTTGACGTCCTAATCTGGGGCGAGAATGACGCGTTGGCCAAAGCGTAAATGCTTCTCGTCACTCTATCAGATCACTGAATTATTAATTTACTATTGGTGCAGCAGTAAAATATCAAATGATTAAACGTCACGAGTAGCCATTGCACAAGCTTAAGCTTCATACTAGCGGCAGATTAGGGGGGAAATTGTGGTACGGGTGATTTTATTTTAGTTAAAGGCACTGAATACGGCAACATTTGGGACGATAATTATTCATTAAATAGTGAGATATTTCCGCTCGAAAAACCGGAAAAAGATATTAAGCAATACCCATGATATGCGCTATCACCAATATTCTCTTTCTCTTTCTGAAATATCTCATCATCAACCGATAGCTAATATTCTAAACTCACTTTCGGTAAATAATTACTTTTTTAACTTATGATGTATGAAATTATATTCGAATAAAATACTTGTACTTTCTCTGGGCTTTTACTTATTAGGTACGCCGATAATTGTTTTTTCAAAACCCATGCATAACAATAACAGTTCAAACTCCGAACCTATTTATAATGGTAAGCATGGAAATGACCAAAAGAAACAACCGTTGATTTCGGATTCTGATTCTGCCTATTATTTTTTTTCAAACAAAGAAATCAAAGAAATGGATATCAAATATATAAAAATATTTAACAATTCACGGGATGATACTGCATTCTATAAAGGACGCGGCTTCGAAAAATACGACTTTTTGGATGGCAGGTTAATAACAGAATTATCTTTTGATCAAACAAAAACAAATTTAGAGTAGGCTCGTGATGTCGAACATCACTATTATTATACAAAATCAGCCTCGGGAAAGTATTTCCTAAAAACTAGATTAGGGGATGCTTATAATGGTTATTCTCAAGAAAACCATATACTTAACTACATATATCTTAAAGATCGTTTGTATAAGACCGAATATCAGACCATAAGTACTATAGGGAAAAAAGAAGTTACCGGGCGAGAAATTGAATATTTCTACTATCATCCCAATGGTTTAATTGATTCTGTAATAAATATAGAGGATGTACAGCATACACGCACCTATCAATATTTTATTTATCATAATGATCAAATCATAGCCTACTTTCCTGCAAAGCTACCCGAAACTCAAGATGTGACACAGAGCGATCTTATTTATTTTAAGACAGACGAAATAAAGAGATTAGGCTTTAATGCTTATCAAACAAAATACCTGGGTGGAGAGAATTCTAAAAAAATAATTGATGATTGTTATACTGCCGTAAATTCAAAGGATATAATAATCGATGGTTTAAATATTCGTCAATATTTTTCTAAGCATAAAAAGGCATTGCCAAAATATATGGTAATTGAGGTGTCTGACAATTATTTTCTTTTTCTAAAAATTTACTAGTCATTATTATGCCGAAGTTTTTACCGAGTTATTGACAATCCCGCTGGATCACTAAATTAATAATTTACTATTGGTTGCACTAATTAAATATTTAATAACCTTTAAGTCACGAGTAGCCATCGCAAATAAGTTTAAGTTTCATAATTGCGACAGAATAGGGGCAACAATAGATAAACATGATTGACATCGGAGAGCAAATAACCGGCCTTAGGAAGGCCAAAAACTGGTCGCAGGAAGAACTGGCCGCCAAGATCGGGGCGTCTAGGGTGATGATCGGCAAGTACGAAAGGGGCGGCAATCTGCCGTCCGTCGAGATCATCGTAAAGCTGGCCAAGGCCTTTGAGGTCTCCGTGGACTTCCTTTTTGGCGAAGGCCCGAACGCTTCCCACGACAAGGAAATGATCAGGCGCCTCGACGAGCTCGAAAACCTGCCCGACGAGGAAAAGAAATAAGTGTTCCATTACATGGACCTAATCATTCGCAATTTTAAAACCAAAACGGCCTTTGCGCATTGAACGAATAAGCCCGGCAGGTATTGGCAGGGCTTGGTGATCAGCAAGTTTTGCTATCTTGACCGAACCGAAATTTGGCCTTTGTAGCGAAGTACATGGGCATTCATTAATCTTACTATAAAACCCAACCCTTAATGCAATACTATATCTTTAAAGAAGCCTGTGCTACAAAAGAAACAGGCCCTGTTTACCCGCAAATCCAAAAGTGGAAACCCGGCTATGATGATGATCGCCTAAATTCGTATTTCTCTTATTACTTGGCTTCAAAGCAGGGCGAGTTCCCTGATTTTACCCCTGATCTGGATAGCTTGATAATGCACGGAAAAGCTAAACCTACTGACATTGTAAGTTCTATTATCTCAATTGGCTTCGTTGTCAGTAAAAAATTAAAGGAGGTATTTGAACACTTTGCTTTTCCGCCACATCGTTTTTACCCGGCCAAGCTAATGCACAAGAATGCCGGGTTTGACTATTACTTCATGCACATTATTTCTGATTACACCGATTTTGTTGATTTTGGCAAATCTACTTTTATTACCTGCGGGTTTTCAAATAGCGATCCTCAACCCATTACCTTGACCTCAAAGCAGGATTATATCAATAAGGCTAAACAGCTGCAAGATGACTCTTTTGTAAAACAACTTACTTACCGTTCCATACAGGCAAAGGAAATTCACTTTAACGGAGAATTCAATAAACAAATAGATTTTTTTCAAATAAATAGATTCGATATTAATTTTTGTATAAGCCAACGCCTAAAAGATGCGATAACTGAAAATGCCATAACTGGATGCGACATTCAACCAACCAACAGGATAATCATTTAACAGAAAAGCCGGGACATTGTCCCGGCTTTTCCGTTATAATCAAATAGCAAAACAACGCCATTCCCGCTGTTCGAAGTGTTCCACTTCAAACGTATATGCCTGTAGTCTGCGACTACATAAAGCAAAAACACTGCTGGACACTAAATTATTAAATTACTTTTGGTGGCACTAATTGAATATTTAATGACCTTTAAGTCACGATTAGTCATCGCACGTAAGCCTAAGCTTCATACTCGCGCCAGAATAGGTAGAATATGCCTCACCTATTTAACAGGCAGTTTTAAAATAAATTCGCAATATTCATCAACCGTACTGTTGACATCTAACGTACCGCCATGGCCCTTTACAATAATATCATAACTTAAAGAAAGGCCCAGGCCGGTCCCTTCGCCGGCGGGCTTTGTGGTAAAAAATGGCTGCATAATTTTTTGCTTTAACTCTTCCGGGATACCGTGCCCATTGTCTTTTATGCTGATGATAACAAAGCCGTTTTCTACAAAGGTTTTAACGCTGACAACAGGTTTAAAACCAGGCTCGCCATTCTTTGCCCGTTCTTTTACCGCATAGAACGCGTTGCTGAACAGGTTGATCAGCACACGGCCGATATCCTGCCGCACCACCTCAACCTTTGGCAACTGCGCGCCAAAATTTGTTACTAGCTCGGCATTAAAATTTTTGTCTTTTGCCCGCAGGCCGTGGTAAGAAAGCTTTAAGAACTCATCCGTTAACGCGTTGATATTGGTGGCCTGCCTTTCGCCGCTGCCCGAGCGGCTGTGCTCAAGCATGCCCTTTACAATAAAGTCGGCACGTTTACCGTGATGGTTGATTTTGCCTTCATTGCTTTCAATGTCGTTGGCTATGGCAATAGCCTCCGCAATATTACCAGCGTTCAGTTCCTGCTTCAACTCTGCGATCATCTCCTGGTTCACTTCAGCAAAGTTATTGACGAAGTTGAGGGGGTTCTGGATCTCGTGGGCAATCCCTGCTGTGAGTTCGCCCAGGGAAGCCATCTTGGCGGACTGGATCAATTGATTCTGCGTTGACTTGAGTTCACCCAGCGTGCTTTGTATTTGTTCTTTTTGCTGCTCCAAAAGTTTTTTAGCTTTTTCATTTTTTCGGTTATTCCTCCAGAACACAAAAGCCAGGACGATCAGGAACAACACCAAAGTTATCAACAGATAAAAGCGGATGTTTGCTTTATAACTTGCTTCCCTTTCCTGGATATCCAGTTGGCGCTGCCGTTCAGAAAAAGTCAGGTCTTGCACTTCCTTTGTTTTCTCTTGGCTGAACAGGCTGTCTTTGGCGGCCAGCAATACCTGCTGATAAACAAAGGCGCTATCAAGCCGGCCGGCATTCTTGAAATATTCGGTTAAAAATGTGCTTGCATCCAAAACCCTCGCGGTGAAACCGCCGCGCTGCCCGATTGACATAGATTGGCGGGCGTAATACAGGCTTGAATCCTGGAGCTTGAGCGTTTTAAATACTTTAGCCATGCCGATTGTGGTTTCAGCCCAGGCGTCGTTATCATCGGTTTGCCTGTAAAGCGTAATTCCTTGCCGGTAAAAATATAAGGCGCTGTCCAATCGGTTCATTTTACGATAAACATTGCCAAGGTTGTTTAAAGAGATGTCTATCAGGCTTGGATTTTTCAGCTTTTTTGCATACTTATAACTCTGCGATGTGTAGTATAGTGCCGAATCTAAAATGTTCAGTTTTTCATAAGAATCGCCAAGATTCATCATAGATATAGCCATACTCTTGACATCATTGCTTAATCTGGATGCTGTTAAACATCGCAGTGTGAAAACGATGCTTTGCCGTTCATCTCCTTCTTCGCTATATATATTAGCAATATTCGCAAAGGCTTTGGTCACCCTTACAGCATCGTGCATAGATTCTGCGGCTTTCAGCGCATTTAAATAAGCTGTCAGCGCCTTAGGATAATTGCCCGTACTACTAAAGGCGCCCCCGAGAACGTTTTGCGCCCGCTGTTCGCCTTTAAGAAAATGCAAGTCCCTCGACAACTGCAATGCCTGCTGGCCGAGTAAGAAAGCGCTGTCCGGTTTAATGCGCTCATAAGCAAAGCTCAAATTGACCAGTAAAATCGCCCTGCTGGTATCTTGTTTGCTGACCGCCAGCAATTTTTTTAAACTGTCAACATTTTTTCGCTGGGCGTGCGCTAACAAAATACTGATGATAAGTATAAATGTAATAACAGATTTTTTCACAGATTAATTTGGGTTGGATTCAGACAATATTTTCTATGTAAAGTTTCGAAGATAGTAAAAGTGTTGTAAATCTTTAAGACGACTTTTGAGTCTCTTAAAAGTCTGCTCTACTTCAGGAAACAGTTAAGTTGATTTGTTTATGTTGGTTTAAAGACCTGTATTTTGACGGCAGGTAATATCAACCCTCCCGCTGTCCGAAGTATATTATTCTCGCACGAAAATGACGCGTTGGACAAAGCGTAAAGGCTTCCTGTGAAGCCTGTCTGTAAGATCACTTAATTATTAAATTACTATTGTTAGCACTAATTAAATATTTAACAACCTAAAAGGTCACGAGCAGCCATCGCACACAAGCCTAAGCTTCATACTCGCGCCAGATTTGGATGGGCTTCGTTGTAGTGTGTATTATTCTAAATCAGGTGCAGGATATCCTCCCTTTCTTTTTCCAGTTACTCGATGTTTATCGTAATAACCTTTTATCGCATTACAGGCTAAACAATAATCGTAATCTCGTAATGAATAAATGAAGGATGTATTTAACAGGCTGATAATTACGTCTAACTGCTTCTCATCCAAATTATATTGTTCATAAAGGAATATATCATCTTCCTTTGGAATTACTATCCTCTTAATCTTGGTTAATGGAATTTCTGAAATGTCATATCTTCCAACAAATTCACCTCCTGCAGTGAAGTCATCATTATATTTCCTATAGTATTCAACGCTTCTTTTTACTGGTATCATTTTATTGGATTTAGAATTATAAGTTCAGGAACTAATATAGGTTTAGGGGCAATAACTGATGGAGCAGCGTAACAACTGCAGAGAATAAAACGTAAAAATCCCTACCACATCAAGTAAAACCACCCTTTCCATAGTACTTTGTAGTATGTAATTTGCACTCATCAAATCTTTGGGTTTGATAATTATTGCCACACCCGATAGCATTTTAAACCTAATAGAAACCCGCTTGTCCGAAGTTAAACACTTCGAACTTTTATACCTGTAGTCTGCGACTGCAAAAGAAAAAACACTGCTGGACACTAAATTATTAAATTACTTTTGGTGGCACTGTTTAAATATTTAATAACCTTTAAGTCACAAGTAGTCATTGCACGTAAGCCTGCACAAGAAGTTCAACTACCTCATTTTGGATATAAAACATTTGAAGATCTAATATACACGCATCACTAATGGCAATATGGCAATATACATTTAAGATTATTCCCAGATCTGATTTGAAAGAATTAGGCGCGATTACATATTTGTTGAATGAGGATTATAACAATTTTAATTTTTGGAGGAATGGAAACTACACGGTCGATTTTTTTGAACAACTAACATCTATTCTTCAAAGTAAACCATCATGGAGTAAGGATATAAAGCTTTACGGAACCGAAGAATCCAATTGCATTGAAATATTTATGGATGATAGCTTCCTATCCGAAGTTACGGTCAGAATAGATTATCAATCTAATTACACAAATTTATTAAATTGTTTATTAGAGTTTTGCGTATTGAATTCTTTGGCTCTCATAGGAGAGAATGGTGAAGTTCTACATCTAAACGCTACATCTATAGTACTTGCAATTCAAAACTCATCGCAGTACAAGATGCTTATTAAACTGAAGAGTGGCGATGCCTGCAACTAAGTGAAGCAAAAATACCTGCTGAATCTGATATATCAGAGCTTTAACTGTAATAATTTATTAGTTCGAATCCCATAGGGTTCCAGCTTGAACTATGAACCTAACGGTACATTTTACGAATTGTTTTATAGAAGAATTGAGCGAATTGCTAAACTCAAAACTTAGAAAGAATGTATAAATAGCCTATATTAGTGATCAAAATCTTATCAAATGAAAATCGTATTTGTCTATCTTCTATGTTTGATATTTTTAATGTCATGTAATCATACAGCTCTGAAGACAAAAAAAACGGCAAATATTAAATCAGATAGTGTTAAAAAAAATATTATTGTTCAAAGCACAAACGATACTTTAATTATTCCCAATGATACCTTACCTAAAATTGCAATTGCCGATGGAACGGTACAAGTTGGGCAACTCCTGATAGATACTAATAATAAAGTTAAAATATTGGAGAACGGAAGTATCGCCTATCATGGTGATATTGATCCTGAAGATGTTAAGCTCGATTGGAAAGGTGTTTTTTACAACAAAGAAAGCTTTTATATCAAGCCAACTAAAATTAAAATTACAAGTGAACATTCAGAAATGGATGAAGAAGAAAATCAAAAAACTGGTTGGCAAGTAAAATGTGAAGTTAAAGATTCTTGTTTTATTTTAATTAGTGGAGTTGACAATTTGGTCAAAGGTGCCATCAAACGATTCCCTTGGCACGGTGGGTTTGATCATGCTGGGCAAAAAAAAGAGTTTAATTACGAGGGGGTTACTTATACGCTATATACAATCGGTGCCAAAAGAAATGGTAAAGCGTGTAATGTAAAATTGTTCTTAATGGCGAATGTTAAAGGCCATATTTTTAATCAACTAATAGAATCACTTGCACCAGAACCAACAGAAGACGACCCTGATACTATATATATAACTTTTATAGGAGACATTGATGGCGACAAAGTTCCGGACTTTATTACCAGAGTATCTGGTTATGGTGGTGGTAGCACCACTGTTTATTTATCTCAACCTGCTGGTAAAAATGCTATTTTGAAACCTATTGGGCTTTTTTCCACAACAGATTGATTTAATTTGTATCAACGACGCCACCGCCGGGATCAAATACCTCGCTGTCCGAAGTGTATCACTTCGGATGCCTATGTCTGTAGTCTGCGACTACATAAAGCAAAAATACCCCGAGATTCAACATAGCAAAAAAGCCTCAAATCTTTCGACTTGAGGCTTTCTCTTTAACTGGGTAGCGGGAGCAGGACTCGAACCTACGACCTTCGGGTTATGAGCCCGACGAGCTACCAACTGCTCCATCCCGCACGCTATTTGTTGTTTTCCAAACCTAAAAAAAGTATTTCCTTGTTTTTAAATTGGACTGCAAAGATATAATTCGTTTCTTTGCAGTCCAAATTTATTTTAATTAATTTTTTATATGGCGCATAAGGCAGGTTTCGTGAGCATAATTGGCAAGCCCAATGCAGGCAAGTCAACCTTGATGAACGGGCTGGTAGGCGAGAAGATGTCTATCATTACACCCAAAGCGCAAACTACCCGCCACCGCATACTGGGCATTGTGAACGAGGATGATTACCAGATTGTGTTTTCTGATACTCCCGGCATCATAAAACCGCACTATGCCCTGCACGAAAGCATGATGCACCAGGTGGATGGTTCCATTGTAGATGCCGACCTGATATTGCTGGTTACAGATATTTATGAGGAGTACGACGAAACCGACGTGCTAAAAAAACTGGAAGGCTCGCTGGCCCCGCTGGCCGTGCTCATCAATAAGATAGATCAGTCGGACGAAGAAACGGTTAAGAAAAAGATCGAATACTGGCAGCAGAAGCTAAATCCAAAAGCGGTTTTCGCTATTTCGGCGCTCCACAGCCACAACATTGCTTCTGTAATGAATTTTGTGGTAGAAAACCTGCCCGAGCATCCGCCATATTATGAAAAGGATGCCCTTACAGACCGTAACGACCGCTTCTTTGCTTCAGAAATGATACGTGCGCAGGTGTTTAAACAGTACAAAAAAGAAATTCCCTACAGTACCGAAGTTATCGTAACTGCCTTTATTGAAGGTGAAACTTTGTACCGCATCAGTGCCGAGATCATTGTTGAGCGTGACTCGCAGAAAAACATCCTGATAGGTAAAAACGGCGAAATGCTTAAGATAGTTGGCACCTACGCCCGCCGCGACATGGAAGAGTTTTTTCAACGAAAGATCTTCCTCGAAATGTTTGTAAAGGTGATTCCCGACTGGCGCAGCAAAAAGAATTATCTGAAGCAATTTGGATATGAGTAGAGCAGGAGAGCCGCTGTAGAGCCAAGAAACAAGAGCCAGGAATCAAGATTTTGAGAATTGAGATTAGACTTGATGCAATTGGCTTAAATCAGGACAATTGGTTTGGGGATTGTGTGAGAGAATAATAAATAATACAGAAGCTTAAATTTCGAATAAAGATTTTTGGTCTGAATATAATAAAGTAAATTAGAGCTAAAGCAAGGCTAACGGCAGGTTTTCTGTCCTGGCTCTTGACTCCTGGCTCTTGAATCTAAGAAAATGAGTAACATAGTAGCCATAGTTGGCCGCCCCAACGTAGGCAAATCAACATTATATAATCGTTTAACCGAAACCCGTAAAGCCATTGTGGACGATTTCAGCGGTGTAACCCGCGATCGTCATTACGGGGTGTCTGAATGGGTGGGCCGCGACTTTACCGTTATAGATACGGGCGGTTATGTGGCAAATTCGGCCGATGTGTTTGAGGCGGCCATCCGCGAGCAGGTAATTATTGCCATAGAAGAGGCTACCGTAATCTTATTTATGGTGGATGTTACCACCGGCATTACCGACTTGGACGACGAGATTGCCACCCTGCTGCGCAAAGGTAAAAAGCCGGTATTTGTGGTAGTGAACAAGCTGGATAACACCGCCTTGCTTGCCGATTCGATGGTGTTTTACAGCCTAGGATTGGGCGAGTTGTATAACATATCGTCGATGACAGGCTCCGGTACAGGCGAACTATTGGACGAAGTAGTAAAGCACTTTGACGATGAGCCGGTTGCAGAAAATACCTTGCCAAAATATGCCATCATCGGCAGGCCAAATGTGGGTAAATCATCCATCACCAATGCACTGATAGGTAAAGAGCGTAACATTGTTACGCCGATTGCAGGTACCACCCGCGATTCTATCCACATACATTACAACCAGTACGGGCATGATTTTATGCTGATAGATACTGCAGGGCTTCGTAAAAAAACTAAGGTTAAGGAGAATATTGAATTTTATTCTGTAATGCGTACTATAAAGGCCCTGGAAGAAGCCGACGTGGTGATCCTGATGATTGATGCTACCGAGGGTTTTGAATCGCAGGACATCAATATCTTTCACCTTGCCGAAAAGAATAAAAAAGGCGTTGTGATTGTGGTTAACAAGTGGGACCTGATAGAAAAGAACAGCAAAACAATCAAGGTTTTTGAAGAACAGATCCGCGAAAAGATTGCTCCCTTTACCGATGTGCCGATTGTGTTTACCTCGGTGACTGAAAAGCAAAGGGTGTTGAAGGTTATTGAAACCGCCGATGCTGTTTACAAGAACAAGATCCGCAAGGTGCCTACCTCTAAACTAAACGAGGTGATGCTGCCCATAATCGAAAATTATCCGCCGCCATCTATCAAAGGTAAATACGTGAAAATTAAGTATGTAACCCAGATCTCGGGTACATCGCCCATGTTTGCGTTTTTCTGCAACCTGCCACAATATATCAAGGAGCCTTATTATCGTTTTATAGAGAATAAGCTGCGCGAAAACTTTGAATTTAATGGTGCGCCTATCCAGGTTTGGTTCAGGCAGAAGTAAGCTGTAAATATCAGGGCATTTTATATACCGGCGTTAATTTAAGCTTTCAATAGCTTTTTTTAACGTCGCATCACCTGTATTCATTACTTTAAAATAGGCATTGTCGCCCCATTTAAAACGCGCTGCATAAGCTTTCAATAAGGTTTTAATTGCCGGGCCGGATACAAGCAATTCGTGCGAATCCATTTCCTTCACGGTTTTTGAAGCATAAAGTATAAAGTCGTTCAATTCATTGTCGCTCACGGTGTAGCTTTTTATAAATCCATCGGGTGTGGCAAACTGCTTTAAAATGGGCTGCATCCTGTCAATCACAAAGGCAGAAAATAACTGGTTGCTGCTCAGGTCCTGTATCAGCTGGGTGTTTCGCGAAGTGTCTGCAGGTACAAAAATATCCGGCATAATGCCGCCGCCGCTATAGACCTTGCGCCCTTTTACTGTACGATAAGCAGATCGCCCTTTAAAGATGCTGTCGTTCAGATTGCTTTGAGCCGAAAAAAATTCGCCTTTACGCATACGTTCCGCAATTTCGTTGTGGTAGCTTTCTGACCCTTCCTTGTATGATTTCTGAATGGATCGTCCCGATGGAGTATAATACCTTGCCACGGTTAAATTAACTGCCGATCCATCGCCAAAGGGAAACTGCTGCTGTACCAAACCTTTGCCAAATGATCTGCGGCCAACAATTACGGCCCGGTCCAGGTCTTGCAATGCGCCGGCCAGTATCTCACTTGCCGAAGCCGAGTATTCATCTATCAGTACGGCCAGTTTTCCATCCTGGTACATGCCAGAGTCGGTTGCAAAATAATCCCTGCGCTCTTCATGCGCACCTTTGGTATAAACTATCAGGTTGTCCTTTTTTAAAAATTCGTCGGCAAGGGCAGTTGCTGCATTCAGGTAGCCGCCGCCATTTTCGCGGATGTCCAGCACCAGTTTTTTCATGCCCTGTTTTTCCAGTTTATCAAGCGCAGCGCGAAAATCGGCATCGGTAGTTAAAGCAAATTTACTGATCTTGATGTAGCCAACATCAGCATTCACCATGTACGCGGCGTCGAGGCTGCTCAGGTCCACATGCCCGCGTTTAATAGGGTAAAGGCTCAGAGTTTTGCTGTCGGCGTGCATTACACCCAATAAGATCTTTGTATCCTTTTCACCCCTGAAGATGTCATTCACCTTTTTTATGGTTAAATGAGTACCGGAGAAAGGCTTGTTATCTACCTTAATTACTTTATCACCGGGTTCAAGTCCGGCTTTGGCAGCTGGTCCGCCGGGATAAACCATAGTTATATTAAGCGTATCGCGAAGCAACTGAAATTCAAGCCCTATGCCGTCGAAGCCGCCGCCAAGGCTTTCGTTAATAGATTGGGCGCGTTGCGGTTGCAGGTAAAGTGAATGGGGATCAAGCCCTTGCAAAAAATTATTGATGGTTACCCCCTCAAGGCTGTCGGTATTCAACGAGTCGACATAATTATGTTTAACCAGCGACATCACTTTTGATATTTTGTCATTCCCCGGCAGGGAAAAACCAAGGCGCGAATCGGTGAACGTATTGTCTTTTATAAGCAGGCCAATAGCAATACCCAGCAGCAGCATAATAATAGACCTGAAAAGTACAGCAGCCGCTTTTTTCATAGATAGTTAATACCGCAAATTTACTGTTTTGTTTAGCACAACATCTAATTGTAATATCTAAATTATTGTGGCTTAATACAAATGCCCAAATGATAGCGGTGCGCTATTTCTGCTATTATCTGCTTCCTTAATCCAAATAATTTTATCGAATTTTGTATTAATGGAACGCATAACCGAAAAGGATTCTCACTACACCGACCTTGAAAAAATGTCGTTGAAGGAGATACTTCAAAATATAAATAATGAGGATAAGACCGTGCCTTTGGCCGTTGAAGCAGCCCTGCCGCAAATTGAGGCATTGGCCACCATCACTGCCGAACGGATGAAAGCAGGCGGCAGGTTGTTTTATATTGGTGCGGGTACCAGCGGCAGGCTGGGCGTGGTAGACGCCTCTGAATGCCCGCCAACGTTTGGTGTACCTTTTGATATGGTGGTTGGTATTATTGCAGGCGGCGATAGTGCCATACGCAAAGCTGTAGAAAATGCCGAAGACGATGCGGTTCAGGCCTGGGATGATCTTTTGGAGTATGATATTAACGAAAAAGATGTTTTGGTAGGCATAGCGGCATCGGGTACTACGCCTTATGTGATTGGCGGTTTAAAAAAGGCAAATGAAAATAATATAGTTACCGGCTGCATTGTTTGTAATGCCGGTAGCCCGGTGGCAAAGGAAGCGCAATACCCGGTTGAGGTAGTTACCGGCCCCGAATTTTTAACAGGTTCAACCCGTATGAAGGCGGGCACGGCGCAGAAACTGGTGCTTAATATGCTGTCGACCAGTGTGATGATACAATTAGGGCGTGTAAAGGGAAACAAGATGGTTGACATGCAGTTAACCAATAATAAACTGGTAGACAGGGGTACCCACATGATAATGAATGAGACAGGACTGGACGAGCAAACTGCCGCAGAACTGCTAAAGAAATACGGCAGCGTTAGAAAAGCAGTGGAGAATGCTTGATTTTTTGATGTGCGGATGTGCAGATGTGCAGATGCGTATATTATTAAGCGCTTACATAAATAATTAACAGGGTGATTAAAGGCAAGGCGGCAGAGGGCGGTAAAATTATCTGTACTTCTGCGTGTTTGCACATTCGGGATAAATGAAATGCACGAGATAGAACCATATTATAAATGGCGTGATGATTATGTTGCTGCGGAAGATGAGTTTTCGCCTTTTTATGCAACTGAATATAATGAGTTTGAATTTGATAAGCAGGTATACAATTACCTCCTGCACCCGCAGTGGGATTCTTTTGGCTCAAACACTTTATACTTAAAAGTGTTGTTTGCAGACTACGACCGTTCTTACTGCATCATTGAGTTCATAGGCGAGTGGAATGATGCTATTAATAATGATATTATGATGCTGAAACGGGAATTACTTGACCTGATGATAGATAATGGCATTAAGTATTTTGTGTTAATAGGGGAGAACGTACTGAATTTTCATTCTTCGGACGATTGTTACTACGAAGAGTGGTTTCAGGATGTGGAAGACGGATGGATAGCTGGGATCAATTTCAGGGAACATGTAATAGACGAGTTTAAAAGCAACAATATAGACTATTACATAAACTTTGGCGGCGCGCTTGATGATCTGAGCTGGCGCATGCTTAAACCGCTGCAGGTGTTTAAAAAGGTGGAAGAGCAGCTAACCAAACGACTGAACTAAGCCGACGGATCAACATTGAAATAATGAAGTTAATTATGCGTTTTAATTAAACCCGCGCATAAATTTCAAGTCTAATTAGTGATTAAAAAATGTATCGCTTGTTATTATAAATCTCAGATCTAATATTAAATTTGTTCAATAATTTTTTAAATAAAAATGGAAAATAAAAATTCTGATTACGTTTATCAAAACGTTATACAATTAAACGATGCCGATGCATCACGTAAATTCCTGGCAAAAGTATTTATGTGGATGTTTGTGGCCCTGGCATTGTCTGCTGCAGCTGCTTATGCTGTACTTAATACCTCTTTATTATATTCGTTTGTTGATCCAGCCACCGGCCAGGCAAATGGCTTAATGACTTTGGTTAGGTTTGCGCCGCTTGCTTTTGTTCTTATCATGAGCTTTGGTTTTAACCGTATATCCTATCCCGTATTATCAATACTATTCATCGCTTACGCAATAGTTACCGGTATCAGCCTTGCTTTTTGGCTTATTGCTTTTACTCCGTCATCCGCCTTAGGTGTATTTGCTACAACATCAATAGTATTTGGTATTATGGCTATTGCAGGGTACACTACCCAAATGGATCTTACTAAATTCGGTTCTATTTTAATTATGTTCCTTATTGGTATAGTAGTAGCAAGTTTGGTAAACATGTTCCTGCATAGTTCAGGTTTAGACATGATCATCAGCTATATTGGTGTTGCCGTGTTTGTAGGCTTAACTGCATATGATGTTCAGAAACTTAAAAACATTGGCGCAGGATTAGTTTACGGCGATGCGTCTGCTTCAAAAATGGCCTTAATGGGTGGTTTAACCCTTTATCTTGATTTCATCAACTTGTTTTTGATGTTGCTGCGCGTTTTCGGCAGAAGAAGATAATCGCCACTTATGATATTTGAAAAGCTGCTCTGCAAAGGGCGGCTTTTTTTATGGATTGTCATCTTTTCAACCTTAATCACAAATAGCCCTGTTTCAACCCTTACAGTATAGCCTTGCTATTGCAAATTAGTGGTTTGTTATGCATCTTTGCGTTGCTTATGGAGAAAGACGGAGGGATTAGACCCTGCGAAGTCTTGGCAACCTGTGCTTACAAGGTGCTACATTCTACTCGGCTTGTTACTATTAAGCCCGGGAAAGATAAGCGAAAGTCATTTTAACAACCGACTTTTCGATATAAGCCAATTTTTTGAGTTTGCAGTTTTCAACGTGCGATTGCAGTTTTTTGCTGTTATATATTGAACGAAACTGCCCACAGCAAACTGAGAACTGGCCACTGCCAACCGACGAACATGGATATAAAAAAAGAATTAGAAAAACGGATACTGGTAATAGATGGGGCTATGGGCACCATGATACAGCGGTATGAACTTACCGAAGCCGATTTTCGCGGCGAACGTTTTCGCGATCATATATCAGATCTTAAAGGCAATAACGATCTGCTCAACCTTACCAGGCCCGATGTGATTAAAGCCATCCACGCCGAATACCTGGATGCAGGTGCTGATATTATTGAAACCAACACTTTCAGTACCCAACGCATTTCATTGGCCGACTACCATATGGAAGAGCTTGCCTATGAGCTTAGCTACGAGGGGGCGCGTATTGCCCGCGAGGTAGTAGACGAATACAATATAAAAACACCTAATAAACCGCGCTTTGTGGCTGGCGCGGTAGGCCCTACAAACCGTACGGCATCCCTTTCGCCAAATGTGAACGACCCTGGTTACCGCGCCGTTACTTTTGATGATCTCGCGTTGGCTTATTATGATCAGATCCGCGGGCTTGTTGATGGCGGATCAGACCTGCTGCTGATAGAAACCATATTCGATACTTTAAATGCCAAGGCAGCCTTATTTGCTGCTAACAGTTATGAGCTGGAATCAGGCAAGCATTTGCCTATTATGATCTCAGGGACTATCACTGACGCTTCCGGTCGTACTTTGTCAGGCCAAACGGTAGAGGCTTTCTGGAATTCTGTACGCCATGCTAATTTACTTTCGGTTGGGCTTAACTGTGCCTTGGGTGCAAAAGAAATGCGCCCGCACCTGGAAGAGCTATCTGCGAAGGCAGATGTGTTTATTTCTGCTTACCCCAATGCCGGCCTGCCTAATGAGTTTGGCCAGTATGATGAAACTGCACATGAAACCGCGCACCAGGTAGATGAATTTATAAGAGCCGGCCTTGTAAATATTGTAGGCGGTTGCTGCGGCACCACGCCAGATCACATACAATGCATTGCCGAAAAGGCCGCTAAATATTCGCCGCGTTTAAAGCCGGAAATTGACCCTTACCTTCGCTTAAGCGGGTTGGAAGCAGTTACCCTTACGCCCGAAACAAACTTTGTGAACATAGGCGAAAGAACGAACATTACCGGTTCGCCTAAATTTGCCAAACTGATACTTTCTGAAGATTATGAAGCTGCATTAGCTGTTGCCCTGCAGCAGGTAGAAGGCGGTGCGCAGGTGATAGACATTAACATGGATGAGGGTATGATCGACTCGGAAGCGACGATGGTCAAATTCCTCAACCTTGTAGCCTCAGAACCTGATATCGCTAAGCTTCCTATCATGATCGACTCGTCCAAATGGACGGTGATCGAGGCCGGTTTAAAGTGCCTGCAGGGAAAAGGTATTGTAAACTCTATATCTCTCAAAGAAGGCGAAGAAAAATTTAAGGAATACGCCCGTAAAATTATGAGTTACGGTGCTGCCGCGGTAGTAATGGCATTTGATGAAACCGGCCAGGCAGATTCCCTCGAACGCAGAAAAGAGATCTGCGGGCGTTCATACAGGATCCTGGTTGATGAATTAGGCTTCCCTCCGCAGGATATTATTTTCGACCCCAATATATTAACCGTAGCAACCGGCCTGGAAGAGCACAACAATTACGCGGTCGACTTTATAGAAGCTACCCGCTGGATAAAGCAAAACCTGCCCCATGCTAAGGTAAGTGGTGGTGTAAGTAATATATCTTTTTCTTTCAGGGGTAATAATGTGGTGCGTGAAGCCATGCATTCCGCATTTTTGTACCACGCCATTAAGGCCGGTTTGGATATGGGCATTGTAAATGCGGGCATGCTGGAAGTTTACGAGCAGATCCCTAAAGACCTGCTGGAGCTTGTAGAAGATGTATTGTTAAACCGCCGTAGCGATGCAACCGAGCGTTTGGTTGAGTTTGCGGATACCATTAAATCCAAAGGTAAAGAGGTTGTAAGGGACGAGGAGTGGCGTAAGGCTCCGGTAGCAGAGCGTTTGTCGCATGCGTTGGTAAAAGGCATCATAGAATACCTAGATGATGATGTGGAAGAAGCCAGGCAGATGTATGCCAAACCGCTTGAGGTAATTGAAGGCCCGTTGATGGACGGTATGAACGTAGTTGGCGATCTGTTCGGTTCGGGAAAGATGTTTTTGCCGCAGGTAGTTAAATCGGCCCGTGTTATGAAAAAGGCTGTAGCTTATTTACTGCCGTTTATTGAAGAAGAAAAGAAAAGAGCGCAAGCCCTGGGTGATAATACCAACACATCTACCAATGCGGGTAAGATATTAATGGCCACTGTAAAAGGTGATGTGCATGATATCGGGAAAAACATTGTTGGTGTTGTTTTGGCTTGTAATAACTTTGAGGTGATAGACCTTGGGGTAATGGTGCCTGCGCAAAAGATCATTGAAGAAGCTAAAAAGCAGAATGTAGATATCATAGGCCTTAGCGGGCTGATCACGCCTTCGCTGGATGAAATGGTGCACTTCGCTAAGGAAATGGAGCGCGAAGGCTTTACCATTCCGCTGATATTAGGCGGGGCTACTACCTCGCGCATACATGCAGCCGTTAAGGTTGATCCGCATTATTCGGGTCCTGCAATCCATGTGCTGGATGCATCCCGTAGTGTAACCGTGTGTAGTAGCTTAATGAATAAGGATTTGCGAAATAATTATATTCAGGGTATAAAGGACGAATATGCCAAAGCCAGGGAAGCGCATCTGAATAAAAAATCTGATAAACGTTTTGTAAGCATCGAAGAAGCAAGGGCGCAAAAATTTCAGATCAGCCTGGATGGTGATGTAACGCAAAAACCGAAATTAAGCGGTACTAAAATTTTCGAGTCTTATCCCTTAGAAGACCTGGTTCCTTACATAGACTGGACACCGTTTTTCCATACCTGGGAACTGCGCGGCAGCTTTCCGAAAATATTTGACGACAAATACGTAGGTACAGAAGCCAAAAAGCTTTATGACGATGCGCAGCAATTGCTTAAACGCATTGTAGATGAAAAGCTGCTACAGGCCAACGGTGTTATCGGTTTCTGGCCGGCTAACAGTGTTGGCGATGACATTGAGATCTATACCGACGAAAGTCGTGAAATGCTTTTAACGCGTATTCATACGCTTCGCCAGCAAGCAGAAAAAGTGAAAGGGGATCCTTATTACGCGCTTTCGGATTTTATTGCGCCTAAAGAGAGTGGAGTGCCTGATTACTGGGGCGGTTTCGCGGTGACTACTGGTATTGGTTGTGACGAGTTGGTTGCAGAATTTGAACGCGACCACGACGATTATAACAGCATTATGGCCAAAGCCCTTGCCGACAGGCTCGCAGAAGCTTTCGCCGAAAAAATGCATGAACTGGTGCGCCGTGATTATTGGGGATATGCCAAAAATGAAAATTTAGGTACCGAAGAACTGATAAAAGAGCAGTACCAGGGTATTCGCCCGGCGCCGGGTTATCCTGCATGCCCCGATCATACTGAAAAGACAACCCTGTTTGAAATATTGAAAGCAGAAGACAATGCAAAAATGCACTTAACAGAAAGCCTTGCCATGATGCCGGCAGCTTCTGTAAGCGGCTTTTACTTTGCGCACCCGCAAGCAAGATACTTTGGTTTAGGCAAGATCAGCAAAGACCAGATTGAAGATTACGCGGTACGGAAAAATATGTCTGTTGACACGGTAGAGAAATGGTTGGGACCAAATTTGAATTATTAGTTTGTTGTAGGTTGCCGGTTGTGAAAAAATTGTCATCGCGAGGAACGAAGCGATCTCGTAACTATGTATGAACGTAATGCATTCGGCGAGATTGCCACGCTATCGCTCGCAATGACAAGGTCGAAAAAAAAGTCATCGCGAGGAACGAAGCGATCTCGTAACTATGTATGAACGTAATGCATTCGG
>CAXSZR010000005.1:0-39665 GCA_964242385.1 uncultured Mucilaginibacter sp. | reverse complement strand
CGAGATTGCCACGCTATCGCTCGCAATGACAAGGCTGAAACAAAACTTTGTCATCGCAAGGAACGAAGCGATCGCGAAATGTTCATAAAAGGAATGTGTGACGAAGAGATTACTCGCGATGACATGGCTAAAAGGATTGTTTAGAAAAGATAGAAATCTTTCAAATTATTAGTAAAGCCAACTTATAATACTAAAATTTTCGCAATTTGCCCTTGATAAAAATAACAGAACATACTATCCGTATTTGAGAAAAAAGGATAAGTAATACGCAATGAAGATCACCGAACATATAAAGAATGCCAACGGCAAAACACTTTTTTCTTTTGAACTTTTGCCGCCGGTTAAGGGGCAAAGCATCCAGGGGATTTATGATGCGATAGACCCGTTGATGGAGTTTAATCCTCCGTTTATTGACGTTACCTACCACCGCGAAGATTATATTTATAAGCAACACGATAATGGCTTGCTGGAGAAGGTTGCTTATCGCAAAAGGCCAGGTACAGTTGCCATTTGCGCTGCCATCATGAACAGGTACAAGGTAGATGCCGTGCCGCACCTGATCTGCGGGGGATTCACCAAAGAAGAAACTGAAAATGCCTTGATTGATCTGCAATTTTTAGGCATCGACAACGTGTTGGTTTTGCGCGGCGATGCACGCCATGCCGATACATCATTTATCCCTACGCCGGGTGGTCACTCTTATGCTACAGATCTTTTAAAACAGGTTGCAGATATGAATAGCGGCAAGTACCTGTACGAAGACCATGAAGTAGTTAAAGCAAATTTTTGCATAGGTGTAGCAGGTTACCCCGAAAAGCATTTTGAAGCCCCAAACCTTAAAACCGACTTCAAATACCTTAAGCAAAAGGTAGAGATGGGTGCGCAGTTTATTGTTACACAAATGTTTTACGATATTAATAAATACATAGGTTTTGTGCAGCAATGCCGCGATAATGGCATCAATGTTCCTATTATCCCGGGACTGAAGCCTATAACATCGTCAAAACAATTGATCACACTGCCAAAGATTTTTCATATAGATATACCTGATGATTTGAGCGATGCCGTACATGCCTGCAAATCTGAAAAAGAGGTAAAAGAAGTTGGGATTGAGTGGATGATAGACCAATGCAGGCAGTTAATGGATTTTGGCGTACCCGTGTTGCATTTTTACACCATGAGTAATCCTGGCCCAACTAAAAAAATTGCCCAGGCAATATTTTAAGTTTTATTAACTAAAGATATTCAGATGGTGAGGTTTGGTAACAGACATCACCATTTTTATTTAATTGAGTACCGGCTGAACGTTGGTAAGGGTATAAATTTCGGCCATCAGGTCATCGCTTGGGTTAACCTTAAAGTTTTTGGACGGTAACTCAACCAGCATGTTTTCGTCCCGGTCTTTGATCATGAATTTAAGCGTACAATTCTTTACCGGGTATTTTCGATTGTTGATGTTTATCAAACCCTGCAGGTCATCTAAAAGGCGACTGTTCAGCAAGCTAAGATCAAGGCAAACGGTTAATGATTTGGTTAACTTATCCCTCATTTCAGAAAGCAGGCTCATAACGTTGATCTTAAGATCCCAATTATCTTTTTGCCTGAATTTCTCTTCTATCATTCCCTTAATATGCAGGAAAAAACCATCTACCAGCATGTTGCGGAACTTTACATAATCATCGCCAAAGAGTGCAAACTCGTACGATTCGTTGTAATCTTCCAGTACAAAAGTTCCGAACGGTTTGCCGGTCTTTGTCATCTTATGCTGAACATTTGAAACCAGGCCGCCAATGCATATCTCGCCGCGTTTGCGGAAATTGGCAAAGGCTAACATAATATCGTCGCCGCCTTCGCCCGAGCGGGCTTTCTGCATCATTTTCAGATCGCTGATGTTACTGTTGCAGAATCTTTCCAGCTCAACTTTATAATTATCCAGCGGGTGGCCGGTTAAATAGATGCCGATCACTTCTTTTTCGTGTTTCAGTTTTTCTATCAGTCCCCATTCATCCGCATCCGGCATGGCAGGTTCAGGTATGTAAGAAGCAACAGAACCGCCAAATAAAGATGACTGCGAACTATTTTGGGTGTTCTGATAGTCATTGGCGTATTTTATTAAACGCTCTATACCTGTTAGCGGGCTGTTATCTGTCTTAGCAAAAAATTGAGAGCGGTTTAAACCAAACTCGTCAAATGCGCCCCCATAAACCAGGTTTTCGTACGATTTTCGGTTCACACTGCGTGTATTGGTACGCTGCGCAAAGTCAAACACATTTTGATAAGGCCCGCGTTCATTACGTTCTTCAATAATGCTTTCTACGGCTTTGTCGCCCACGCCTTTAACACCGGTAAGGCCGAAACGTACCTGTCCTTTTTTATTTACCGCGAAAGACATATCGGATTCATTAATATCAGGGCCCATAACTTCTACACCCATGCGGCGACACTCCTCCATAAAAAAGGTGATCTTTTCCATGTTGTTCTGGTTGTTTAACACAGCCGCCATGTACTCAGAAGGGTAGTGGGCCTTTAAAAAGGCAGTTTGGTATGCCACAAACGCATAACAGGTAGAATGCGATTTATTAAACGCATATTGCGCAAAGGCTTTCCAGTCTGTCCAGATTTTTGTGAGTTTATCTTTAGGATGCCCTTTCGCCGAAGCGCCATCCATAAACTGGGCTTCCATTTTATTTAAAACTTCAATCTGCTTTTTACCCATTGCCTTACGCAAAACGTCGGCATCGCCCTTGCTAAAGCCTGCCAGTTTTTGCGACAAAAGCATCACCTGTTCCTGGTAAACAGTAATACCATAGGTTTCGCCCAGGTATTCTTCCATGTCGGGCAGGTCGAAGGTTATAGGTTCCCGACCATGTTTACGGCTGATGAAGTTAGGAATATACTCTATAGGGCCTGGTCGGTACAGGGCGTTCATGGCAATCAGGTCCTCAAACTTATCCGGCTTAAGCTCGCGCAGGTACATTTGCATACCGTCACTTTCAAACTGGAAAGTACCGTTGGTATCGCCGCGCTGATAAAGATCAAAAGTTTTCTGATCATCAAGCGGGATGGTATCTATATCTATTTCAATGTCGTGATTCTGTTTTATCAACCTCAGGGCATCCTTTAAAATGGTAAGAGTCTTTAATCCCAAAAAGTCCATTTTAATAACGCCTGCATCTTCAATTACCCTGCCGTCATATTGGGTAACCAAAAGGTCCGAGTCTTTGGCAACGGCTACCGGTACAATATCTGTTAGGTCATACGGTGCAATGATAATACCCGCAGCATGCACGCCGGTATTACGTACCGAGCCTTCCAGCTTTTCTGCCTCACGCAGCACCTGCGCTTTAAGGTCATTACCTTTTAAAATATCTTTTAATTCCGGTACTTGCTCAATGGCATCCTTAAGTGTAATGCCCAGAGTATCTGGTACCAGTTTTTTAATGGCGTTTACATCAGATAAAGGCATATCCAGCACACGGCCAACATCCTGTATACTGGTACGGGCAGCCATAGAACCATAGGTAATGATCTGCGCTACCTGGTTTTTGCCATATTTGTCAACCACATAGTCAATAACCCGCTGGCGACCGGCATCGTCAAAGTCCGTATCAATATCGGGCATCGATTTACGGTCGGGGTTCAGGAATCTTTCGAACAGCAGGTTGTATTTAATCGGGTCGATGTTGGTGATACCGATGCAATAGGCAACCACCGAGCCGGCGGCAGATCCACGCCCCGGGCCTATGAAAACGCCCATATCTCGGCCAGCTTTAATAAAGTCTGATACGATGAGGAAGTAACCTGCAAAACCCATTGTTTTAATGGTGAAAAGCTCGAAGTTAATGCGCTCCTCTACTTCAGGTGTGAGGTCTATATAACGTTCCTTAGCACCTGTAAAAGTAAGATGCTTTAAATATTCCCATTGGTTAAGGGTGTCTGCATCGACAGTGTTATGTATCTTAAATTCAGGGGGAATAACATAGTTGGGCAGCAGGATATCACGCTTAAGCTTCAGTACTTCTACCTTATCAACAATCTCGTTGGTATTGTCTAATGATTCGGGCAGGTCTTCAAACAGCTTACCCATTTCGGCCTGCGTTTTAAAATAAAACTGATCATTAGGGAAGCCAAAGCGATAGCCTTTACCGCCTTCTTCATCGGTAGCTATCGGGGTACTTTGCATGTCGCCTGTATTTACGCAAAGCAAAATGTCATGCGCATTGGCATCCTGCTGATCCACATAATGCGAATCGTTGCTGCAGATCACCTTTACATTGTACTTTTTGGCAAACTTAAGCAGGGTATGGTTAATGGTATGCTGCTCGGCAATATCGTGGCGCTGCAGTTCTATGTAATAATCTTCGCCGAAAAGGTCCAGCCACCATTTAAATTCTTCTTCGGCCTCGGCTTCGCTTTTTCTTAAAATAGCCTGGGGTACAGAGGCGCCAATGCAGCAGGTAGTTGCAATGATGCCTTTGTGGTGTTTTAATATAAGCTCTTTATCAATACGCGGCCATTTGCTGTACAGGCCTTCCATGTATCCTAAAGAACATAATTTAACCAGGTTACGGTAGCCTTCTGCGTTCTTTGCAAGCATCAGCTGGTGATGGCGTACGTCTTTCTTCTCTTTGGTGAACTGTTTTTTGTGGCGGTCTTCAACTACATAAAATTCGCAGCCTACAATAGGTTTTATATTGTGCTTACCGGCTTCGGCGACAAACTTAAATACACCAAACATATTGCCATGGTCTGTTATGGCAAGTGCTTTCATGCCATCGGCAGCAGCTTTTTTATAAAGCTTGCTTATATCGGCAGCCCCGTCGAGCAATGAAAATTGGGTGTGTACGTGTAAGTGTGAAAAATCGGGCATCGTCTATACAGTTCCTAAATGAAGAAACCAAAGTTAATGAATTTGACGTGGCTACACCCGGGAATTTTTTAACATTCCCCAACTTATCAATATAATGTCCTTTCGAACGGAGAGAGAAATCTTTTCGTAAACGCATTAACAATAATGCATTTTTTGAAAAGATTTCTCACTCGTACCTCGTTTCGAAAAGACATAACTGTTATTTACTTCGCATTCAAATTGGGCAGGTCATTATTACCCTTTAAATATTTTTCGAGGTATTGAAAGCTTACCTCGTTTATCAGCAGGTAGCTTTTCCAGTCATAAGCTGCTCCGTGGGCGCCTTTTGGATAAAGCCTGAAATCAACATCCTTCCCGGCCTCAGTTAAAGCGGTAAGCAATTGCATGGTATTGGATGGGTGTACGTTGTCATCGCTCATAGAATGGATCAATAATAAATGATCTTTTAAATTCTTAGCGTATGTCATATCTGCACTGTTCTTGTAACCTACTTCATTTTCATTTAACGGGGCCATGTAACGTTCAGTGTAAACGTCGTCGTACAAACGCCAGTCGGTGACCGGCGAATTGGCTATACCCACTTTAAATACCCCCGGATGGGTTAGCAGGGTGTAAGTAGTGCTGTAACCGCCGTAGCTAGTACCCATAATGGCCATTTTAGAGCCGTCTACAAATGGCAGTTTAGCCAGGTATTGCGCGGTTTCTACAAAGTCATTACTTTCCCATTTACCTAATTGTTTGTAAACTATTTTCATAAACACGCTGCCATAGTTGGCAATACCTCGGTTGTTAACATCGGCTACTATATACCCATTTTGGGCAAGCCACTGCTGCCATAAATCGCCCGAAAAACTATTAAATACATCATGCGATTCGGGGCCGCCATACACTGTCATTACAACCGGGTATTTTTTGGTCGGATCGAAATTAAAGGGCTTAATGATATAACCATCAAGACTTACGCCATCGGCAGTTTTAAACTTAAAAAACTCAGGGGCAGCGTAGGCATGCGTTTTAGTAAAATCGCTTACTGCCTTATTTTCTTCCAGCATTTTAAGCGTTTTACCATGATCATCGTTTAAGCTAACATGCGTTGGCGTACTCACATTGCTGTAAGAGTCGAGGTAGTACCTGGTATTGGGCGACATATTAATATCGTGATAACCCGGTACCGTTGAGAGTTTGGTTTTGCCGCTACCATCAAACTTGATAGAATAAAACTGCTGGTCGAGGCCGGAGTCTTCTGCAGATAGATAATAGATCTTTTTGTTTTCCGCATCAATGCCAGAAACCTTTATCATGTCCCAATTGCCCTTTGTTACCTGGTTTAGCAGCTTGCCGCTGTAGTTGTACCGGTAAATATGGTAATATCCAGACCGATCAGACACCCAAAAAAATTCTTTCGACTTTTCGGGGAAGTAGATCATATCGTTAACGTTAGTGTAAAAATTAAATATGGCTACCCATGTCTTATTTTCTTCTTCCATTACAACGTGGTGCTCACCGGTTTTTACATTGAAAAAGTAAAGCTTCAGATGATTTTGTGCGCGGTTAAGCGTCATCATCGCTATTTCGTCCGGGTTGCTTGTCCAATAAATACGTGGAATATAAAAGTCACCTGTTTCATCAGGAGTAAGCCACACTTTTTTTCCGGTGGCAACATCTACCACACCAATTTTTACAGCAGGGTTAGCGTCACCTACCTGGGGGATGGAGATATGGATATTATCCGGGTGCAGGCCTTCATAATTGGTCATTTGGAAATCGGGAACTTTATGCTCGTCAAACTGCCAGAAAGCAACATACTTACTATCCGGCGACCAGTTCCAGGCCTGGGCCTGCCCAAATTCTTCTTCATAAACCCAATCGTAGTGGCCATTAAAAATGCCGTTCTCGCTTGTTGAGTCGCTTGTTAATTGCTGCTCTTTGCCTGTTGCAAAGTTGTAGACAAACATGTTGCCGTTACGCTCCATGCCAACCTTCGAGCCATCGGGCGAAAGTTCTGCAGTTCTTGCATCCTTAGCTGCCCGGATCAATTGCTTGTTAGCCAGGTCGTATACATAATAATCTGAAATGCCCGAACGACGATATATAGGCCTGAAATTAGTTTTAAAAACAAGGTGCTTAGAATCATGCGACCATTGAAACGACTCGTAATTAAATGGGGTATTGGTGCCGGGAAAGTTAAGGCCTTTATTTGCGAAGACCAGTTCGTCCTTTAACGTTTGTGGTTCCATCGAGTAGATCTCGTCGTTGTTGATGTATGAATATTTTTTTCCCTCGTCTATCCAATTAACGCTTTGCGGCCCCCTGCTGCCATATAAACTACCGTAAGACCTTAATGCTTCTGCAAGGCTGCCGTATTGCGGTTTAGTTTGCGCGGTTAATATGGCAGGATAAAAGACTGCCGAAATAAAAAGGCATGCCAATGCTTTACTGATATAATTGTGTTTCTTCATTTAATTAATGATGTAGTTAGTGCTTAAAACTAACGGAATAATATGGCTTAGGCAATAGCATAAGCTTAAATATCACATTTCGGGCGGATAATGTATCTTTGTTCAAAATAGCCCATATGAAAGGAAAATCGCCCAAAGAATCGCATACCATCATGAACGAATTGGTGTTGCCCAATGATACCAATATGCTGCATAACCTTATGGGGGGCAGGTTGTTGCATTGGATGGATATTGCAGCGGCTATTTCGGGGCAAAAGCATTGTAACCGCATAGCAGTTACCGCCTCTGTAGATAATGTTTCCTTTAAACATCCTATTAAACTGGGCGATGTTATCACCATTGAAGCAAAGGTTACGCGCGCCTTTAATACCTCGGTAGAGGTAAGGCTGGATGTGTGGGCAGAGAACGTACCATCCGGATCGAGAATAAAGAGCAATGAGGCTTATTATACCTTTGTGGCGCTTGACGAAAACGGAAAAACCGTTCCCGTACCTGAACTGATACCCGAAACGGTTGATGATATGCTGTTATATGAGGGCGCCTTGCGCAGAAGACAATTGCGCCTGATCCTTGCCGGTAAAATGAAGCCCGACGATGCCACTGAGTTAAAAGCGCTGTTTTTTGCTGAGAAGCAAGTCTAATTGCAAATAAAATTTTAATTAAATCTCTTGGGTAATAAATAACAATACGGTCGCTCGGCTCCAGCTAAGTGAACACTATGTTCCGGCCTTTGGCGGGTAACACTATTCCAATTTACTCTTCCGACTTTTTGTTTAAGCGGGAGATAAGCCCATCCTGGTTAATTGACCATTTTTGCCCTTTATCATCGCTTATAAAAGCCATAAACTGGTGGTCGGTTGCTTCTATGTTTATCTCATTAGGCGAGTTATTAATGACTGTTTTTTTCTTAATATCAAATTTACCTAATGATTTGCTGTACACATGATTTACGGCATACCACTTTTTTTCGTTATAATATACAAGCCACAGATAACGCTTCTGTAATTCGGCGTAAGGGATTTCAAAAGGTTTGCTGTCGTTATCCCGGCTAAATTTTAAATATCCCCAGCGCTCGGGTGCATGCATGGCAATGATTCCCTGCGGCGACCATACCCAGTTATGTTCTGGCAGGCTATGCCCGACACTATCGGTTAATTTAACGTACTTGCCGTTTACTACTTTCGTATCCCATTCTACGCGCGAAAAATTGATGCGCCATACCGAATTATCCTTAGGGGTTGCTTTGCCAAAGGCGCTGGTGAGCGATTTAAAGGGGATAGCCATTTCAACTGTCCAGCCTTTATCAACATCATTCGGGTCGTTTAAGGTACCCAGAACCTTAACTCCGGAGCGCAGGCCCTGCGTGTCCCAACTGGTAAGTGCAATCCCGTTGTCACGATAGGGTTTATTCAAAAACAGATCGAAAATAGTGTTAACAGCATTTACCTCTATCTCAAAATACTGATGCGTTGTATTTGCAGGGTCAATAAAAATTTCAAAATCGTTATCGTGGTAAACTATTTCATCATGGCGGGTTAAATAAGCCCAAACGTTTGGGTCATTAAGCTTGGCTGCAATATAAAGGCAGCTATCGTCCCAAAGCATTTTTACGTTTGTTTGCAGTGCCGGGTGCGGTTTTAAATCGCCTTCAATATCTTCAAACGCGGCAGACCAATCTGCTTTGCTCCAGATCTCATCGTTAATGTCGCCATCTATCACCGGCGGCTTATCGGCATGTTTAACAACGTATGATTTTGGCGTCGTAAACATATTATCAAACGCCTTAAACGGCGTTTGTGCGCCTGCGTTAAACGGAAATACAAAAGCGGCTAAAATTAAAGCTGCGCCAGCCGTGCGGCCCAATGGTATATTTTTCATCAATAATGTTTCAGCTTCCTAATTCAACAATGCGATCAAACTCTTCGCGTTTAAGGCCCATAACAGAGAGGCGGCCCTGCCTAACCAGGCCCACATCTTTTAGTAAGTTATCGGCTTTTATTTCTTCCAGTGTTACCGGTTTTTTAAGGCTTTCAACCGGGGCAAGGTCTACAACAACCCAGTTGGTATCATCGGTAGTAGGGTCTTGGTAAAACTCTTTTACTACTTTGGCTATTCCTACAACGGCTTTACCCTCGTTGCTATGATAGTATAGCACAAGATCGCCTTCTTTCATTTCCTTTAAATTATTACGTGCCTGATAGTTACGTACACCATCCCAAAAGGTGCGGCCCTCTTTATTAAATTTTTCCCAGCTATATTTTACGGGTTCGCTTTTTACTAACCAATAGTTCATGATGATGATCAGAGTTATGACGCTAAAGATGTAAAAAAGCGGCGGTATTTTAAAGTTGAATGTAGGAACGATTTATACGCAGGTTAGTTTAAGGTCAATTTATAAAAACATTTTAAACCTGTAAAACCATATACAACAGATTACTGGCTGTTTAACTAAATTCATGCTCAATTCATAAAAATGTAACTATTTTGTTGCATATTCACAAGCTGATTTTTAAGCTCCATTTGCCAATTACTTAATTGTTGTGAACCTGTTATGTTACAATTTTTTAATTAAAAGCCGTTTTTATTATCCATGGTTTTTAACTCTTTACCCTTTTTAGTTTTTTTTATTGTTGTTACCAGCCTGTACTTTTTAATTAAGCCGGCTTATAGGTGGATACTGCTGCTTGCTGCGAGTTGTTACTTTTACATGGCCTATGTACCCAAGTACATTTTAATACTCGGGGTAACCATTGTGATAGATTACCTTGCCGGTTTGTTCATTGAAAACGCTATAGGCAAAAAACGCAGGCTTTATCTTATAATCAGTTTATGTTCCAACATTGGCATATTGGCATTTTTTAAATATTTTAACTTCTTTGCTTTCAATATCGATCAGTTTTTAAATTTATTCAGGTATCATAAGCAAATTCCGCTTATTCATATTTTGCTGCCTATTGGTTTGTCGTTTCATACATTCCAGGCTATGAGCTATACGATAGAAGTTTATCGTGGTAATCAAAAAGCCGAGCAGCATTTTGGTATCTACGCCCTGTATGTAATGTTTTACCCGCAACTGGTGGCAGGGCCTATAGAGCGGCCGCAGAACCTGCTGCATCAATTTTGGGAAACGCATGAGTATGATTGGGAAAACGTAAAAGCCGGGTTAATGCAAATGCTGCAGGGGCTTTTTAAAAAGGTAGTGATTGCCGACCGTATTTCCATGCTGGTAGATCATTGTTATAGCGGATACAAAACGCAGTCGGGTTTAAGTTTAGCTATTGCTGCACTGTTTTATGCATTTCAAATCTATTGCGATTTCTCCGGATATTCTGACATGGCTATAGGTGCTGCCCGGGTAATGGGCTTTAAATTAATGACCAATTTTAACGCTCCTTTTCAAAGCAAAAATATTACTGAATTTTGGCGCCGCTGGCATATATCTTTATCTACCTGGTTTAACGATTATCTTTTTACACCACTTGTTGTAGCAAAGCGCGACTGGGAAAAGTATGGAGTTGTGTTTGCGCTTATAGGCACTTTTTTAATAAGTGGTTTATGGCATGGTGCAGGCTGGAATTTTGTGATCTTCGGTTTATTGCACGGGCTGGCAATGGTGTTCGAATTTCTGACCAAGAAACAAAGAAAAAAATGGTACAAGGCATCGCCGGTTTCGCTTTATAATAATCTGAGTATGGTGCTTACGTTCCTGTTTGCGTGTTTTGCATGGGTGTTTTTCAGGTCGACAAGTACCAATCAATCTTTTGAGATTTTGGGAAAGATGTTTAGCCTTTCATTTTCTGATGCGCTTAGTTTAAAGCTTAACCCGGCAGAAGTATTTTTTAGCATAGCTCTCGTCGTTTTGCTGCTGTTAAAGGAAAAATATTTACCGGTAGTAAGAGTAAATAACAATTACTTTTTCTACAGTTTGTTTATTCTGATATCGTTTTGCTGTTACTTTTTTGGAGTGTTTAATAACAAGCAGTTTATATATTTTCAATTTTAATATGCCGCTGAATTATTTAAAATGAAAAAGGTTTTACTTGCAATTACTGCGCTGGTTTTTACAGCAATCTATATTGTCAGCTCGTCCGAGCCGATGATGAAGTTTATTGCGCCTTACCGGTATAAACTGAATTCTGCTTTCGGGTCTGATAAATATACTTATGGCGATCTTTACGGCATATCTTATCTGCCGCAGTTTCGAATTAAACAGCCCCCTGCAGGCCAGATTCATATAAACGTACCTGCAAGTAAACGCGACATTAACTTATTTGCCCTGGTAGATAGCCACGTGTACGCCTTTGTTAAAAGCGATAGCATTTTTTACGGAGTTAAAAATTACTGGTATACCAAATGGGCCGATTCCGCTAAGAATGAAACGGTCAGAATCAATCCGAAGCAAAAAAATGTATTACTTATTGAGTCGGTGGAGCATTATGCTGGGCTTTTGGGCGATACTAACCGGTCATTTAATAAATTAAGGGCTGTAAGTGCAGATGCGCCGCAGAAAGCCATTAAAACGGTACATGCATCATCAGGTTCGTTTTTTGATATGCTGAAAAACATTTTTTTTGATAAGGCAATCAGTGAGAACCTGGAATTTAATCTATTCAATTACAGGTTTTTTTCGCCTTTAAAAGAATTGAAGGCGGAGTTTAATTATCGTTTATTTAACCGGGTGGATAAGGATGTGCAGGTTTCTAAAAACGGCCGTTTCCTGTTTCAAAAAGTAACGCTCGATACAGGTTACCAGAGTTCGTTTCATCCAATTGCACAAAAGCAGGTAGACAAAATTGTAAATGGGTTGAATGCGGTTTATGGCCACTACAGATCATTAGGTTTTAGCGAAGTTTACTTAACAATAGTGCCTAACCCGGTTAGTATGCTACAGCAAAATTCGGGCAGGTACAATTATCTGGTGCCAAGAATACAAAACGATCCCCGTTTAAAATTGAAGGTGATAGACCTTTACAGCATGTATAAAAATGATCCTGGTAAGGTTTACAGGCAATCGGATTCGCATTACACTAACGAGGGTTTTAAAATTTGGGTCGATGCTTTTAATAAGCAACTGATGGAGGCCGATAAAAACAATAAATTTGACAATGGAAAAAACTGATATTTTAGAAAAGCTTAACGCAATATTTATCGATACGCTGGATAACAACGACATTAAACTTGATTTTGAAACCACAGCAGCCGATGTAGAAGATTGGGATTCCCTAAACCATATTCAGCTGGTTGTAGCAATAGAAAAAGAATTTAAGATACGCTTTGCGGCGCAGGAAATTCGCAGCTGGTATACGGTAGGGGATATGGTTAATGCTATATCTACCAAGCTAAATTAACAAACTGAATGAAGTTTCATCACGTTGGCATTGCCTGTAAAGATATAAAAGAAGAACTTTCGGCTATATTGAAAATCCACAAGGTTGTAAAGCAAAGTGAGATTGTTTATGATGCAGAGCAGGATGCCCGTTTAATGCTGCTAACCCTTGAAGATGGCAGCAACCTGGAGTTGATTTCGGGTCAGCAGGTAGCAACGCTTGTAAAAAAGAATATCACCTATTACCACATCTGCTTTGAGGTAAATGATTTAGAACAAGAGATACAAAGACTAACAGAAAGCGGTGCATTACTGATCAGCGCAGCTAAACCGGCAATACTATTTGATAACCGGCCTGTTGCTTTTTTGCGTGTATCGTACGGGATAATTGAATTACTAGAAAGTGCCCCGCCAGAAAACTCCCGATAATTATTCTGTACTTGCGTATACAAGGGTTTTATCAATATCGCTTACCACTTTTCTTATGGCTGTATCCAGCGTTTCAACGGCTTGTTCTAAAAATTGTATGTACTCCTGCGGAGGGTTGTAATCTTCTTCTTTAATCAGGTTTATCATGCCCATAATGGTAGTAAGCGGCGCCCTGAACTCATGTGCCTGTATATGAGCAATATTTATAAGCGATTGATTTTGAGAAAGTATCTTCTGCTCTTTTAATTTTCGCTCGGTTACATTGCGGATTATGTATGATATGCCTATGATCTCGTCATGCTGGCCGCGGGCCGTTTCAAATGATGCTTCCCACCATATAACACCCAGTTCGTCATACAGAGTAGAACCTTCTTTTATTGATTTTTGACCTTCAAGCGCAAGCCTGTATTGTGTTATAAAAGTAGAAACAAATTCGGGATCCAGGTATTTAATGAACTGATCGCCCCTTTTAAGCTTTACTTTATGTACAATTTTAATAAAGTTAAATGCTGTTTTATTAAAGTCTATGATCTCCCCGTTTCTGCCCAGCAATACCTGGAAGTTAACCGAACTTTCAAAAAAGGAACGCAGCCTTATGTTGGCATCGTTATTAAGCTGAAGCTGGGTTTCAAGTTCCTTTTGTTTCTTTTCTAATATTTCGGTAGCGGTTTTTAGCTCAAGTATCTTTACAACCTGCTTGCTCAAAACTCTTAATAAAAGCTGATGCTGATTATCAAGCATCCGGGGTGCGTGATCGAGCACACAAAGCGTTCCGATTTTTTCGCCTTTCTGTGTTTTTAGCGGAATGCTTGCAAAGAACCTTAACTGCGGAGATTCGGTTGTATATGGGTTATTTGCAAATCGTTCATCAAGTAAAGTATCGCGAACAATCAACAGATTATCCTGGTTAATTGCAACCGCGCAAAATGCAATACTGCGAGGCAACGAGGTTATAACAGTACCTTTTTTTACTTTCAGATAAAGTGTTTCTTCATCTAAAATTGTAATCGCAGCTATCGGGCATCCACTAACGGTAGATGCAAGCTCAATAATTTCATTAAGCTCTTCATCTTCGCTTACATCCAGGTCAACATACCGCGCAGTATCATTTATATAGAATTCTTTAATCATTTATCGCCGTATGTTAATCAAAAGCAACCCTTAGATTTAATAAGAGGTTGAAATTTTTATACGGCATAAACTAAAGTTGGTTTACGCAAAAGAGTAATCAATGCAGTGTAATCCTTGTTTAAATGCAATAAGTTTCCTTTAATGCTTAACTTTTAATCTTAAATTAAATAACCGCTCCTGGTTTTTCCTTGTGATTAAAATGGCTGTTTTGGTAAACAACTAAGGAATGTTTTTATTTAAGAAACAAGTTTGTTACAAAATTTCTAAAAAATGCCCTCGTCCGCAAAACTGTAATAGCCGTTATCGGTAATGATTAAATGGTCCAATACTTTAATGTCGAGCACTTTTCCTGCTTCTGCTAATTTTTTGGTGAGAAAAATATCCTGCTGACTTGGTTTCAGGTTGCCGGAGGGATGGTTATGGATAAGAATGATACCGGTAGCCATGTGCTGCAAGGCCATACTGAAAATAATCTTTGGGTCTACAACAGTTTCTGAAAGGCCGCCGCGACTAACCAGTTCTTTTGAAAGGACCTTTTGTGAACGCCCGATGAGTAAGATCCAAAATTCTTCGTGGTTAAGATCTAACAGGTGCCTGCGCATAGTATTATAGGCATCCTTACTGCTGCTGATGTTTTCGGGTGTTTTAGTTTCAAAATCATTTCGCCTGCGGCCAATCTCTAATGCGGCAATAATAGAAATTGCTTTGGCCTCGCCAATACCTTTAAAATTTGAAAGCTCTATAATAGATGCTTTCCCCAGTTTGTTAAGATCATTACTATAATGATGCAAAATGCGTTTACTCAGCTCAACCGCAGTTTCATCTCTGCTGCCAGAACCTATCAGTATGGCAATCAATTCGGCATCGGTGAGGGAACGCCGCCCCTGGGTCATTAGTTTTTCGCGTGGGCGATCTTCTTCGGCCCATGATTTAATGCCGATCTTCTCCTGGTTATTCACGGCATTAAAATATAAAAAAATGGCTAATTGCCCATAACATTAAAAACGTAGAGACACGATACTCGTGTCTTATATATAACAAAGAAAAACACGAGGTGTCATGTGTTTAGGTTGATAAACAAAAAGAGACACGAGGTATCGTGTCTCTACTGTGCGTGTATGTATCGGTTTGTATTATTTCAACAAATTTTTCCAGCTTACCTGGTCGCCGATGATTTTTTCCAGGTCGTTAGCACTTACGCGTTCCTGCGCCATGGTATCACGGTAGCGAATGGTGACCGTGTCATCTTCTAAAGTCTGGTGATCTACGGTGATACAGAACGGTGTACCGATTGCATCTTGGCGGCGGTAGCGTTTACCGATAGCATCCTTCTCCTCGTATTGCAGGTTGAAGTCCAGTTTCAGTTTATCCATGATCTCGGTCGCTTTTTCGGGCAGACCGTCTTTTTTGGTCAGCGGGAAAATAGCAGCTTTAACCGGGGCAAGGCAAGGGTGTAGCCTTAAAACGGTGCGGCTGTCTTGTTTTTCTTCGGTGCTCAGGTCTTCTTCCTCGTAAGCGTTGATCATGGTAAGCAGGAACATCCTGTCCAACCCAATCGAGGTTTCAATTACATAAGGAATATAGTTACCATAAGGCTTTCCTGTTTCCGGGTCAACCTCAGGGTCAAAATATTGCATCTTCTTATTGCTGAACTTCTGATGCTGGCTCAGATCAAAATCTGTACGGCTATGTATACCTTCTACTTCTTTAAAGCCGAACGGGAAATCAAACTCTATATCAAAAGCAGCATCAGCGTAATGGGCCAGCTTGGTATGTTCGTGATAACGGTATTTTTCAGGAGCGGTGCCTAAAGCAAGGTGCCATTTTAAGCGGGTTTCTTTCCATTTATTAAACCAGTCTTTTTGTGTACCGGGGCGAACAAAAAATTGCATTTCCATCTGTTCAAATTCGCGCATACGGATAATGAACTGGCGTGCAATTACCTCATTACGAAAAGCCTTGCCGATCTGTGCGATACCGAAAGGGATTTTCATCCTGCCAGATTTCTGCACATTCAAGTAATTTACAAAAATACCCTGTGCAGTTTCCGGACGAAGGTAAACCACATCGGCATCATCTGCTACAGCGCCCATCTGGGTGCTAAACATCAGGTTAAACTGGCGTACATCGGTCCAGTTGCGGGTGCCGCTTATCGGGTCGGCTATTTCGTGTTCAATTATCAGTTCACGCAGGCGGGGCAGGTCTTCTGCTTTAAGGGCATCGTCCATGGCTGCCTGTAATTGTTCTGCTTTGTCTGTTTTGCCGTCTTTATCGTATTTTGCAATCTTATCTTCCAGCAACTGGTCTGCGCGGTAACGCTTTTTGCTATCTTTGTTATCGATCATTGGGTCGCTGAAACCATCCACGTGGCCGCTTGCTTTCCAGATCTTAGGGTGCATAAATATGGCAGAATCTATACCTACAATATTTTCATTTAACTGCACCATAGCTTTCCACCAGTAGGTTTTGAGGTTGTTTTTAAGCTCAGAGCCATACTGACCGTAATCATAAACGGCGCTTAAGCCATCATAAATTTCGCTTGACTGAAAAACAAAACCATATTCCTTGGCGTGCGAGATAACATTTTTAAAAAGTTCGTCGGTTGATTTGCTCATAATAGCGCAAAGATAAAATTTAGGAGTAAAGGTTAAAAAAAGGTTAAGGAAATAAAAAAGCGACCCCCGTCATTATAATCGGACAAGGGTCGCTTTAAATAATTCGGGTTTGTTATTACCAAACCTTTATACGGTCTTCAGGCTTCTTATACATTTTGTTGCCCGGTTTTATATCAAAGGCATTGTACCAGGCATCAATATTAGTTAAAGGTGCGTTGGTTCTGTATTGCTCCGGCGAGTGCGGGTCGGTTAGAATACGCTGGGCAGCTGCCTCGGGGCGCTGTAAGCCTCTCCAAACCTGGGCCCATGAAAGGAAAAAGCGCTGATCGGCAGTAAAGCCATCGATCTTCACTTTTGATTGCCCTTCCTTAGTTTTCTTGAATGCTGCGTAAGCAACGTTTAAGCCGCCCAGGTCAGCAAGGTTTTCACCCAGGGTAAGTTTACCATTTACATGCAAAGTGTCCAGCACGGTAAAGGCATTGTATTGCGCCACTACCTGGTCGGCACGGCTTTTAAATTTATCGGCATCGTCTTTGGTCCACCAGTCGCGTAATGATCCATCGGCATCATACTGGCGACCCTGATCGTCAAAGCCATGTGTCATCTCGTGGCCTATAACAGCGCCGATACCTCCATAATTAACGGCATCATCCGCTCCAAAATCAAAGAATGGAAATTGCAAAATACCCGCCGGGAACACAATCTCGTTGTTAACCGGATTATAATATGCGTTAACAGTTGGCGGCGTCATACCCCAGCGCGTTTTATCAACCGGTTTATTGATCTGGCTTACACCGTAGTTGTATCTCCAGATAGAAATACGCCTTAAATTGCCAACGTAGTCATCTCGGTCTATAGTTACGCCATCATAAGTTTGCCATTTATCAGGGTAGCCAATTTTTACGGTAAAGGCATTTAATTTTTTAAGCGCACGTGCCTTGGTTTCGGCACTCATCCAGCTTAGGTTTTGAATACGTTCGCCTAAGGTCACTTTGAGGTTGTTTACCAGGTTAACCATATACTGCTTGGCAGCAGGAGTGAAATATTTTGCAACATACAACTGTCCAAGCAATTCGCCCAAAGCACCATCCACCAAAGCCGACATACGTTCATTCCGTGGTGTCTGTACTTTTTGCCCGCTTAATACACTGCTGTAGTCGAAGTTAGCTTTAACAAAAGGAGAGCTCAATGATGATGCGCTCCCTTTTAATATATTCCACTTTAAGTAAACTTTCCAGTCTTCAACAGGTGTTAAGGCAAGCAATGCATCTTCAGTTTTAAAAAAGTTTGGCTGGCTTACAAGCAAAGTGTCCTGCCCGGCTACTTTCATTTGTGGCAGCAGCGCTACCCAGTTTAAGTGCGGGGTTGTTTTGCTGAAGTCTGCGACAGCAAACTTGTTGTAGGTAACATTAGGGTCGCGCATTTCTACGCGGCTCATTTGCGCTTTTGCAAGGCTTGCTTCAATGGCAAATATGGTTTCAGCGTTTTTAGCCGCGGTTTCTTCGGCAGTGCCGGTTAAGGTGAAAAGCGTAGTAATGTAATGTTTATAAGCATTCTGAATCTTTTGCGTGCGCGCGTCGCTTTTTAAATAATAATCCCTGTCTGGCAGGCTTGTGCCACCCTGGTTAAGTTCAGAAATGTGTTTTGTTACATGTTTAGAATCCTGGCTTACACCAAAACCAAAAAGAGGAGAGCCTTCGCCATGCGTACGCTGATAAACCGTTTCGGCAATTACACCGTCCAGGTTGTTTATTTTATCAATTCGCTCCAGGTCGGCTTTAATAGGTACGTAACCTTGTTTTTCAATAGCAACGCTATCCATTCCACTGGCGTACAAATCGCCTACGCGTTGTTCCAAACTGCCCCTTGTATGTGAGGTTTTGCTTACTTCTTCCAGTAAATTTAACAAGCGGGTAGTATTTTCCTGGTGCAAAATGTTGAAGCTTCCCCAGCGGGTTTCTTTTGCAGGGATGGCATTATTTTTTATCCAGTTACCGTTGGCATATTCAAAAAAATCATCGCCCGGTTTAACGGTTGGATCCATATTGGCCGGGTCAATAAACTTTTTAGGAGGGATGGCTTTGCTTTTTATTGTTTTTGCCTTGTCCTTAACTCCACCGCCTGTTTTGGCAAAACTGCTGGCCGACAGGCATAATAAGCCCATCAGCATTAAATTGCTTGCTTTCAAATTCATATTAGTTTAACGAAAGCTTTAAAGTTAATAAAATGGCTTAATGAAGCAAACAGGCGGGGTTACAGGCTTTACCTGTTAAACCATTTTATAAGAAACGACAGGTTTGCTTTTTTAATTATTCCGTTCCAAAAGCGGTGTACAGGCAATGTTTTCATGTTTTTGCGGCTGCGTTTAAATGATAAACTCTGTAATTGTAAAAATATTGTGATAGCAAATAGGCGCTATCTACATCGCCGGGGAATGCACTTAAAATAACGCGGTTTAATTTTTATTCTGCTATAGCTGCATACAGGGCCGGTACTTCAAACAAATGATTATTTTTGCAGAATTATGAGTATTTCTAAAACATATTTGCCCAAAGAAGTAGAAGAGAAGTGGTACAGTTACTGGTTAGAGCACAAATTCTTTAAATCGGTACCAGACGAGCGCGAACCTTATACTATAGTGATCCCTCCGCCAAATGTTACCGGTGTGCTGCACATGGGCCATATGTTAAATAATACCATACAGGATGTTTTAATTCGGCGTGCGCGCATGAAAGGTAAAAATGCCTGCTGGGTTCCGGGCACCGACCATGCAAGTATCGCTACCGAAGCCAAGGTTGTTGCCATGCTTAAAGAACGCGGCATCAGCAAAAAAGACATCGGCCGCGAAGAATTTTTAAACTATGCCTGGGAGTGGAAAGAGAAATACGGTGGTATTATCCTGGAACAGCTGAAAAAGCTGGGTGCTTCCTGCGATTGGGATCGTACCCGTTTTACTATGGAAGATGAGCTTTCTGACGCGGTAATTGAAACTTTCATACATCTTTATAAAAAAGGACAGATCTATCGCGGTGTGCGGATGGTTAACTGGGACCCGCAAGGCAAAACCGCCGTATCAGACGAAGAAGTTATTCGTAAGGAGGTAAATCAAAAATTATATTATATCCGCTATGCTTTGAGCCAGGAATCAAGAGCCAAGAGCCAAGACGAGAAGGCTGACTATTTAGTGGTAGCCACAACACGCCCAGAAACCATTATGGCCGATGCGGCTATATGTATCAACCCTAACGATGAACGTTACCTTCATCTGCATGGAAAAAAAATACTTATCCCATTAATTAACCGCGAAATACCGGTAATACTGGACGAGTACGTTACCATGGATTTTGGTACCGGCTGTTTAAAAGTTACCCCCGCGCATGACCTGAACGACTATGAGCTTGGCCAGAAACATAACCTGCCGGTTATAGATATTTTGAACGATGATGGCACATTGAACGAAAACGCAAAGCTGCTGGTAGGAGAGGACCGCTTTACCGCCCGTAAAAAGATTGCGGTATTGCTGGAAACTGCCGGTGCGCTTGAAAAAATTGAAGACTATAAATCGCAGGTTGGTTTTTCTGAACGTACAGATGCCGTTATTGAACCTAAGCTAAGCATGCAGTGGTTTTGCAAAATGGACGAAATGGCAAAGCCGGCATTAGATTATGTTTTAAAGGGCGACATTAAGCTGATACCGGAAAAGTTTGTTAATACCTACCGCCACTGGATGGAAAACGTAAAGGACTGGTGCGTTAGCCGCCAGTTATGGTGGGGACAGCGTATCCCTGCCTGGTATTTACCAAACGGCCAATTTGTAATAGCAAAAACCCGCGAAGAAGCTTTTGAAGAAGCCAAGGGTTATATAAACAACGATCTTTCTTTTACTGCCGAAGATTTAAGGCAGGACGAAGACGTATTGGATACCTGGTTTTCATCATGGTTGTGGCCTATATCAGTATTTGATGGGTTTAAAGACCCTAATAATGCCGATATCAGCTATTATTACCCCACAAATGACCTGGTAACCGCACCCGAGATCCTGTTTTTTTGGGTAGCCAGGATGATTATGGCCGGGCACGAGTTTCGTGGCGAAGTTCCATTTAAAAACGTATACCTTACGGGTATAGTAAGGGACAAGCTGGGCCGTAAAATGTCTAAGTCATTGGGCAACTCGCCTGATCCGCTTGATCTGATCGAGAAATTCAGCGCCGATGGCGTTAGGGTAGGTATGCTGCTTTGCTCACCTGCCGGCAACGACCTTATGTTTGATGAAAGCTACTGCGAACAGGGCCGTAACTTTGGCAATAAGATATGGAATGCCTTTAAACTGATTAAGGGCTGGGAAATTGATGATAGTCTTGAAAACAACAATATGCTGGCCATTGAGTGGTTTGACAGCCGTTTTAACCAAGCTTTAACAGAAATAGAAGATAACTTTACACAATATAGGCTTTCTGAAGCGCTGATGGCATCGTATAAGCTGGTTTGGGACGATTTCTGTGCATGGTACCTGGAAATGATTAAGCCGGCTTATCAGCAGCCGATAGATAGGGAAACATTTGAAAGAACGGTTAAGTTCTTTGAAAATATTCTGAAATTGCTGCATCCGTTTATGCCATTCATTACCGAAGAGCTATGGCATGACGAGTTATTTGGCAAACGCGCCGCTGCAGATTGTTGTATCGTAGCCCAGCTACCAAGCTATGGGCAAATTAATACACGCCTGCTTGCCGATGTTGAATTGGTTAAACAGGTAGTTGTACAAATAAGAAATATCCGTAACAGCAAGCAAATTCCTCCGAAGGAAAAACTTTCGCTTTCGGTTAAAGCAAATTCCGGCACACCTTACAAAGATTTTGAGTTAATAATTTCAAGACTTAGTAACATAGAATCTTTTCAAACGGTAATCGATAAGGTAAGTAATGCCGCATCGTTTATCGTCTCAACTGATGAGTTTTACGTACCGCTGAATGAAACTTTAGACCCGGCTGCAGAGCGCGAAAAATTGCTTAAAGAAAAGGAATATTTAACCGGCTTTTTAAAAGCTGTTAACTCAAAGTTGAGCAACGAGCGTTTTATGAGCAACGCTAAACCCGAGGTAGTGGACAACGAATTAAAGAAAAAGGCCGATACAGAAGCCAAGTTGAAAATTATAGAGGAGGGTTTGGAAACTTTGGCTTACTAATTGACAATAACATCTGCGATAAGTTATTTTATTGATGGGCAGGACTCTTAAAAAATGAGTTTAAGGTCTTGATAATGTGATTAGTTTTAATCATTTTTAGTCAGAAAACCGGTCACAAGATTAATGAGCAGAAACGCAGATTTTTTTAATTTTTCTATAGAGAAAATTCTCTCTAAAGATCAATCTGCGCTTGATCAGGCACGTATCCGTCTTTTATACTACGGCCTTTGGATAGTAGGTGTAGCCGTTGGTGGTCTGCTAGTTAACGTTTATTTTCAGCACCAGGTAATGCTTAGTATAACTGCTGTTGTTTTACTTGGCTGCGTTGCCATACTCTTTAAATACTTAACTTTTAAGCCCGACTGGCGTTTTGTTTCGCATGCTTTGCTGGTAATTGCTACACTGATCAATTTCAGCAATGTTTTTATCGTACTGCAAAAGGTTGATATTATTTGCGTACAGATAATGCTACTGGTAATCTTGTTCAGCTATTACATGCTTGGGCAAAAATGGGGATATTTCTATTCACTTGTTAATATTACACTTATACTCTGCTTTGCGCTGATAGACTATAATCGAAGTTATTTTATCTCACTGCCGCCAGAGAAGATAGACCAATCTACCGTTATCATCAGCATGTTTGCCAATTTTATTGTCATCATGTATGTGCATAGCCATTTTTATAACGCATTCCAGAAAAGTATAACCGAGCTTAAAGATAAAGGCGAAGAACAGAAATTGCTTAATGAACAATTAGCAGAAGCCATAGAAAAGGCAGAAAAATCATCGCAGGTAAAAACCGATTTCCTTTCTACCATGTCGCACGAGATCAGGACACCTTTAAATGCGGTTATCGGGATGAGTAATTTGCTGATAATGGCCAACCCGAGGCCCGATCAAAAGGAAAACCTCAATGTATTAAAGCTTTCGGCAAATAACCTGCTTGCAATAGTAAATGATGTACTGGATTTTAATAAGATAGAAGCAGGAAAGGTTGTATTTGAGAAGACCAAGTTTGAGCTGACCGAGCTTCTTAAAAACTTTTGTGATGCACAAAGGCTAAAGGCAGAGGAAAAAGGCCTGAATTTCAATTTAAAAATAGATCCTTCTTTACAGGGCCGCATGTTTTTAGGCGACCCAACCCGGCTTACGCAAATATTATATAACCTGGTTAGTAACGCTGTTAAGTTTACCAAACAAGGCAACATCTGGGTAAAAGCATTTAGCAGCGAAGAACGGCAAAATAAGGTTACAGTTACATTTGTAGTAAAAGACACAGGTATCGGTATTGCCAAAGGCGATCTGCAAAGTATTTTCGAGCCATTTACGCAAGAGTCTATCACCAATACGCGCCAATACGGTGGTACAGGGCTTGGCCTTGCCATTGTAAAGCGTTTATTAGAGTTGCAAGGCCTGCAAATGAATGTGAACAGTAAACTTGGGCAGGGCTCTGAGTTTTCGTTCAGTATGGATTTTGCTGTTGCACCAGGTACGTCTAAAGCCATGGCCGAAAAAGCAAATGATCCGCTTGCCGATGATTTAGGTCACCTTAAAATGCTCATTGCAGAAGATAATCCCGTTAACGTTTTGTTGATGAAAAAGCTGTTATCTAAATGGCAGATTAAACCTACGTTTGCAGAAAACGGCGAGCGCGCGGTTGAAATGCTGGAATACGGTGACTTTGATATTGTGCTGATGGACCTCCAGATGCCTGTAATGAATGGTTTTGACGCAGCAAAAGAGATCAGAAAAATGACTGATAACCGTAAAGCCGGGGTACCTATAATTGCCTTAACGGCAGCCGCTTTGACAGACATCCGCGAGCAGGTATTGAATGCGGGCATGAATGAATACGTATCCAAGCCATTTAAGCCTGAAGAACTGTTAGAAAAGATTAACTTCTGTATGGCGGCAATACACTAACCGGCCATATTTACATAGTTGGGTAAGTCCTCAATAAATTTATAATCCCTTTTTTCAAAATCAATATTGCAGTACACATGCTGTATGCCATTGGTAACTGCCAGCAAGGGAACTTTTTGAATTAAATTATAATGGGCAATCTGATCAAAAACCTTCTGATCTATATTTACAGAAGGTGCCTTACATTCAACCAGTAAAATCTTTTCACCAGCAGTATTAAATACCACAATGTCTGTACGTTTAGCCATGCCGTTTAATTTATGGCCGCCCTCCAGTTTTATCAGTGTTTTAGGATATTTTTTCTGGTTTATAAGGTATTGGATAAAGTGCTGCCTTACCCATTCTTCGGGTGTGATAATGATATTTTTTTTCCTGATAGGGTCAAAAAGGTACAGCTTGTTTTCCTGCTCGGCTATCTTAAAAGGATAGGCTGGCAAATTGAGCGGCTGTAGTAATTCCATAATGCAAAAGTGCTAATTTAAAATTCATTTATAAGCGCAGTTGCTTTAATGGCCAGCGATGGAGGTACGAAATTTTGCTTAATTTTGCATAACTATGGCAGCTGCTGATATTCTAAAAGACCTAAAAAACAAAAAGTATAAACCTATATACCTGCTGCATGGCGAAGAGCCTTATTTTATTGATCTTATCAGCAATTTTGTAGAGCATAAGCTTTTATCTGATGCCGAAAAAGGATTTAACCAAACAGTGTTATACGGCAAAGATATAGATGTAATGACCGTGCTCAATGCTGCCAAGCGTTACCCAATGATGGCTGATTACCAGGTAGTGCTTGTTAAGGAAGCACAGGATATGAAGTGGGGGAGTGACGATGGCGACAAAAAAGGAATGAACCCTTTGTTAAGCTACCTGGAAAGCCCGCTGCCAAGTACCATCCTGGTATTTTGCTACAAATACGGCAAATTTGATAAACGTAAAAAAACATACAAGGCGATAGAAAAAAATGGGCTTGTGTTTGAATCTGCGGCATTGTATGATAATAAGGTGCCAGGCTGGATAGAAGGTTTTGTAAGCGATAAGGGTTACAAAATAAACCCGCAGGCATCGCTTATGCTGTCTGAATACCTGGGGAATGATCTATCCAAAATTGCTAACGAGCTGGAAAAGCTGATGCTTAATGTACCGGTGGGGCAGGAGATCACCCTTAAACATATCCAGGATAATATTGGCATCAGTAAGGAGTACAATGTTTTTGAGCTGCAAACTGCGCTTGGTAAAAAGGATGTTTTTAAGGCCAACCAAATTATTAATTATTTTGAGGCAAATCCAAAAGCTAATCCGATAGTGCTCGTATTGGGTAACCTGAATAATTTTTTTACCAGGGTGCTTACCTATCATTATGTAAAAGATAAATCGCAGCAAAACCTTGCGCGCGAAATAGGTGTGAGTCCGTACTTTGTAAAAGACTATGAGCAAGCCGCGCGGAGTTTCAATTACGCTAAAACAATGCAGATTATAAGTTACCTGCGCGAGTATGATCTAAAGAGCAAAGGCGTTGATTCAAACACCGATCATGGCGGTTTAATGAAAGAACTGATCTTTAAAATTCTTCATTAATTCAATATGACAAACAAGAGGGTGGATATTGCGTTAAATTAGAAAAACTAATAAACTATCATGATAACACCAGACAATCAAATTCCTTACGACGACGCCGACGACCAGGATGCCGACGATCAGCAAAGTCAGAAAGATATCCATGCAAATGGGCTGGACGACGATATTGAGCCCGGTGATACGGATGATTTTTCTGATCCGACAAATTTAGAACAGGCCTACCGCGCTTCAGAATCATCGTATACGCTGAATTTCGATGACGACGAGGAGTCAAGCGAAGATTAATGATACACATGCAGCCTGTGCCGTTTAAAAACGGTGCGGGCTGCACATTTTAAAGCGGGTGCTTAACTCTTGCTTTGGCTTTCGCCTTTTTACTTTCAGCATTTCGCTTGCAAATCCTATCTTTGCCGATTATCATTACCTTATAATGAAGATATCTTATAATTGGCTAAAAGAGTTTATTGATACCGATAAAACCCCGCAGGAAATTTCAACTATTTTGACTGGAACCGGTCTGGAAGTTGAAAGTCTTGTAACCGTGCAGCCCGTTCCGGGTGGTTTGGAAGGCCTGGTGGTGGGGTATGTTAAAGAATGCTGGCAACACCCCAATGCCGATCGTTTGCGTGTTACCAAAGTAGATGCAGGAACCGGCGAAGAGTTACAAATTGTTTGTGGCGCACATAACGTTGCAGCTGGCCAGAAAGTAATAGTTGCAACCGTTGGTACTACCGTATACCCAACCGTTGGCGAACCGTTTAAGATCAATAAATCTAAAATACGGGGTGAAGTATCTGAAGGTATGATCTGCGCCGAAGATGAGATAGGCCTTGGAACCGACCATTCGGGCATTATGGAACTTGATGCCGATGCGGTTGTTGGTACCTTGGCTAAAGAGTACTTCAAACTAAACAACGATTACCTGTACGAGATTGGCTTAACGCCTAACCGTGCAGATGCTGCTTCGCATTTAGGTACAGCCCGTGATATTGCTGCATTTTTAAAAATTGCCGTTAAGAAACCTGATGTATCTGCTTTCAAGGTAGATAATACAGATCTTACCTTAAATGTAGTAGTAGAAAATGAGCAGGCCAGCCCACGCTACTCAGGTTTAACCATCTCCGGTTTGGAGGTAAAGGAATCGCCGCAATGGTTAAAGGAGCGATTAGGAGTAATTGGCATTCGTTCCATCAATAACGTGGTTGATGCCACTAACTATGTACTGCATGAACTTGGGCAGCCACTTCACGCTTTTGATACAAATGCCATTACAGGCAATACAGTTGTAGTAAAAAACTATCCTGAAGGAACTTTATTTAAAACGTTGGACGATGTAGAGCGCAAACTCTCTGCTGATGACCTGATGATTGGCAATGCCGAAGTACCAATGTGTATCGCAGGTGTTTTTGGCGGGGCGGATTCGGGTATAAAATCTACTACGACCAGCATCTTTTTGGAGAGTGCTTATTTCAACGCGGTTTCGGTTCGTAAAACATCCAAGCGCCAAGGCTTAAAGACTGACGCCTCGTTTAGATTTGAACGCGGGACAGACCCGGACATGACGGTTTTTGCTTTAAAACGTGCTGCGTTACTTATACAAGAGCTGGCCGGCGGTAAAATATCTTCAGAGATTTTTGACCACTATTCAAACCCGGTTGCTCCGTTTGAAATTGAGGTTACCTATAAAAATATCCATAGGCTTATAGGTAAAGAGATTCCGCATGGCGAGATCAAGGATATTCTTAGTGCTCTTGATATAAAGATTACCGGCGAAACAGGCGAAGGCTTATCTCTTAAAGTACCTCCGTATCGCGTAGATATTACCCGCGAAGTGGATGTGGTAGAAGAGATCCTGCGTATTTACGGTTACAACAATATTGAAATACCTACTCAGATAAGGGCTTCATTAAATACCTCAGTTAGGCCAGAAAAGGATACTGTACAGAATATGCTGTCGGACGTGCTTACAGCAAACGGCTTTAACGAGATTATGTCAAACTCGCTAACCAAATCTGCCTACTCGTCTGATCTGGATAAAGCGGTTAAAATTTTGAACCCTTTAAGCAGCGATCTGGATGTAATGCGCCAAAGCATGTTGTATTCAGGCCTGGAAGCTATCGTATATAATCAAAACCGCCGTAATGCCGATCTGAAGCTGTATGAGTTTGGTAAGATTTACGAGATCAAAGAAGAAAAATATGCAGAGACCCAGCGTTTTGCTATTTTCCTTACCGGTGCAGATAAAACCGAGCAGTGGAATCAAAAACCGGGTGTCGTATCTTTCTATAATTTAAAAGCCATTGTTGATGGGATTATAGCACGCCTTAATATCACCGATGTAGTTTTGGAAGAAGCAACTTGCAAAAAGCTTGCTTACGGTTTGCAGTATATAAAAAACAATAAACAACTTGTAAAATTTGGTTCAGTGGCTGCGGATGCACTGAAAAAAGTTGATGCCGATAAAGAAGTATTTTATGCCGACTTTAACTTTGATCTTATTTTAAACCTGGTACGCAAAAACAAGATCGTTTACCAGGAAGTGTCAAAGTTTCCGGCTGTAAGGCGCGATCTTTCCATGCTTATTGATCAATCGGTTAACTTTAGCCAGTTAAAACAGATTGCTCAAAGAACAGAGCGTAAATTGTTGCAGGATGTAAGTGTTTTTGATGTTTACAAAGGTGACAGGCTCCCGGCAGGTAAAAAATCATATGCCTTAAGCTTTATTTTACAGGATACTGAAAAAACGCTTACAGATAAAGCGATAGACGGAATTATGCAAAAACTGATCTATAACCTTGCAAAGGAAGCCGGCGCAGAAATAAGGAAATAGTTTGCTTTCGGTTTAATGATATTAATTTACAAACTGATTTAAATTAATATTAACTTAAACAGCCAATAAACTTTAAAACAAACAACAGAATAAGTATGTCGCTTGCGGAGCAGTTAGAAAAGATTGTTGACAGAACAGAGCGTTTGATAGAACTTTGTGCTGCATTGCAGGAGGAGAATGATTTGCTGAAGCTGGAAAGCCAGTCGTTAACTGTGGCGCTGGATGCAAGCAAAAACAAGACTAAAGAGTTGGACGACAAGCTTCGCGCATTAAAAATGGCCAAGTCTTTTGCAGAAACAAATGAAAAAAGTCTTGACATAAAACAAAAAATTAACGAATTTGTGCAGGAAATAGATAAGTGTATTGTATTATTGAAGAAATAATACAAAAAGTGAAAAGCTCAGATGGGAGAAATCTCAATTAAAATAAATATTGCTGACAGAGTTTACCCATTAAGGGTGAACATGGAAGAGGAAGAAATAATAAGAAGGGCAGCCAAACTAATTAATGACCGGATAAAGGAATATCAGGAAAATTACGCGGTGAGGGATAAACAGGATTTGCTTTCTATGTGTGTGCTGCATTATGCAACATCATCATTAAAAGCCGATTTAAAAGTAACTACAGAGGATACCGAAGTAGCCGAAAAAGTGTACCAGCTGGATTATTTGCTAACCGAATTTTTCTCAAAGCAATAACGTTCTTAAACATATGCAAGAGCATTTAAAATTTAGCCGCAGTTAAATTTTAAGTTTCACTATTAAAAACTTAACGCTTCAATATAAGCGGATCAAAGAGGCATGCGTTACTCGTAACAGTTTAACGGTAACCCATGATTCCGATATCCGAACCGAAGTTTTAAATACATGACACTTAGAAATTTAATTGCGGTTTTTTTATTATATACCAAATATAAACATGACTATACTATTATACATTATCATCGGTGTGCTGATGGGCGTTCCCACGGGAATCGTCATCGGCAGATACCTGCTCCGTAAATTGTTCAAGGATCAGGAAGTAGCGGCTCAAAGCAAAGTAAAGAAGATATTAAAAGATGCAGAAACCAATGCAGATATTCTAAAAAAGAACAAGCTGCTGGAAGCAAAAGAGAAGTTTTTGCAGATGAAAGCGGAGCATGAGCAGGAAATAAATTCAAAAAATAATACCATCAATCAGCGCGAAAACAGCATTAAGCAAAAAGAACAATCGCTTAATCAGCGCATGGAAAATGTGAACCGCAAGGAGCACGAACTGGATAATACCCGCAAAAACCTAGAGCGCCAGACAGAAACGGTTGTTAAGAAGCAGGAAGAAGTTGAGCATTTAAAAAATCAGCATGTGCAGCAATTGGAAACTATTGCAGGTTTATCTGCCGAAGATGCTAAAAACCAGTTGGTTGATACACTGCGCGAAGAAGCCCGCAGCAAGGCAATGGTGCAGATAAAGGACATTGTTGACGAAGCTAAACTTACCGCTACCAAAGAAGCAAAGAAGATAGTTATTCAAACCATACAGCGTACTGCTACCGAAAGTGCTATAGAGAACACCGTATCTATCTTTAACATAGAGAACGATGAAATAAAAGGCCGTATCATTGGCCGCGAAGGCCGTAACATCCGTGCGCTGGAGGCTGCTACCGGCATCGAAATCATTGTGGACGATACGCCAGAGGCGATCATACTTTCGGGGTTTGACCCGGTTAGGCGCGAAATTGCCCGCCTTGCTATGCACAGGCTGGTAACAGATGGCCGTATCCACCCGGCCCGTATTGAGGAAGTGGTTGCGAAAACCAAAAAGCAGATAGAGGAAGAGATTGTAGAAATAGGCGAGCGTACCGTAATTGACTTGGGTATCAACGGGCTGCACCCGGAACTGATCCGTATGGTAGGCCGTATGCGTTACCGTTCGTCATATGGGCAAAACCTTTTGCAGCACTCGCGCGAGGTAGCAAATTTCTGTGCTACTATGGCGGCAGAACTGGGCTTAAATGTAAAACTGGCTAAACGCGCCGGCCTATTGCATGATATAGGTAAAGTGCCTGATGATAACCCGGAACTTCCGCACGCTATTTTGGGCATGCAGCTGGCCGAAAAATATAAAGAGCATCCTGAAGTTTGTAATGCCATAGGCGCTCACCATGATGAAATAGAAATGACTTCTATGCTATCGCCGATCATACAGGTTTGCGATGCTATATCAGGCGCGCGCCCGGGTGCACGCCGCGAAGTTGTTGAAAGCTACATCAAACGTTTGAAAGAACTTGAAGAACTGGCCCTTTCTTACCCTGGCGTTGAAAAGACATTTGCTATACAGGCAGGCCGCGAACTACGTGTAGTTGTTGAAAGCGAAAAAATAAGCGATGCACAGTCTGAAGTGCTGGCAGCAGATATATCTAACCGTATACAAACAGAAATGACCTATCCGGGCCAAATAAAGGTTACCGTAATCAGGGAAACCAGGTCTGTTTCGTTTGCTAAATAAAAATTTAACAGATTTTTTCATTGCAAACTACGGTCAATAAAAAACAAAAAGCATCGGCAGGAATAAAACCACAAAATCCTGCCGATGCTTTTTTTGTTAAGTATACAGAAAGTTACGCCACCACGGCGTTGAAAGCCATACATGGCGTTTGCGCCATCTTGGCTATGTTTGCTGTAATGGGTTTGTTGTGGGCAATTCCGTTTCCTTACCTGAAATTTCTGGGGCAGTATAATGGCTTTTTTAACTGGGCATCCTTTTTAATAGCAATAGCCGTTTATGGCTATTATAAAATATCCCCATCTTTATCATACATCATATTCATTGTACTGTTTGCATGCAGTTACGGAGTAATGCAACTGGCGCAATGGCAAAAGGCCGGCGGCCCGGCGTTATGGTTAGTAAGCGCTATAACTATGATTGTATTTTCTGCAATTCAGTTTTCCAACATCAGGCTAAAAAACAAAAAGCCATCTTTTACAGACGGCCTTCAGTTTTTAATATTATCCCCAGTTTTAGTATTGCATTTTACTGTAGGTAAAAGAGTTTCAGTAGCTAAAAGCTAATTCTCCTTATCTTTAAATCGTAATTCAAGATCGTAAATCCATTCTGGCTCTTTTCTCTTGATTCTTGGTTCTTGCCTCTTTTTTATCTACTCTACAACCCTAAAGGTTCTTTCCCAATTTTTCCAAAATGTCCTGCGGAACTTTTTCAAGGTCCAGTACCAGGAAACCATCAAGGCAATCGGCAAATTTAGGGTCTATATTAAAGGAAATGATCTTGGCATTTAATGCAATATACTGGCGCAGCAAAACAGGCACTTTCATATTTCGGGTTTCTACTTCAGAAATGATATTATCAAGCCCCTTGAAGCTATCCTCGCCGGCCAGTAACAGATCCGGGTCAAAGCTGGCCAAGTCAACCTTGAACTTTTTGCGAGGCTTTACAAACTGCGCCATGTCATGGTCAAAGTGATTGCGGTTGATGTAATCCACAATCAACGACTTTGAAAAATTAGAAAAACTATTGCTGATGCTTACCGGCCCTATTAGGTAACGGTACCTTGGGTTATCAATCAGGTATTTTAAAATTCCTTTCCAAAGCAGGAACAAAGGCAATGGTTTTTGCTGATATTCTTTGCGGATCCAGGAGCGGCCAAGTTCTATACTCTTTTTCAATACAGGCGTAAACTGGGTTTTAAGCTTAAAAAGCTCTGAAATGTAAAAGCCTTTTTTGCCCACGCTATAAAATATATCGTCGCCAAGGCCGAGGCGGTAAGCGCCCACAATTGTTTTCGCCTCAAAATCCCAGATAAAAAGATGGTGATAATAAATATCATACTCATCCAGGTCGAACGCTTTGTTTGTGCCTTCACCTACCTCGCGAAAGGTGAGTTCACGCAAACGGCCTATTTCACGTATAACGTTTGGAATGGTAGAAGTAGGGACAATAAACACCTCGTAATTTTTTTCTGTCCAAACCAGGTAATCCTTACGTAATGGCTCAACATCCTTTTCCAATAATTCGGTCCTTACTTCGGGTGCGATAGGTTCCGGGTCTTTCTTTATCTTAAATAAATTACGCGGACTAAAAATCTTTTTGTCTTCTTCCAAACCTGTACCCAATGCATAAGTACGGGCTCTTAAGTAACTAAGCAATTTGGTGGCATTGGTATAGTCAGGAATATCCTGAACGTTTATTGGTTTACCAATGCGTAGTTTTATAGTATGCCCCTGTTTGTTAAACAGCTCGGAAGGGAGCTTTGCGGTACGCAGGGTAGGATGTATGAGGCTAAGCAGGTTAAAAAGCACCCCATTGTTGCCATGAAAATAAATGGGAACTACCGGCACTTTTGCCTTAGCAATTATTTTGCCCACAACCGGGTGCCACATACGGTCTGTTACCTGCCTTTGGCTTACCTGGAAACTGGAAACCTCGCCCGCCGGGAAAATACCGATAGGAGTGCCGTTTGCCAAAAGCTCGAGCGTGGTTTTTAACCCGCTGATGCTGGACGAATGTTCTATATTTTCAAAGGGGTTAACCGCAATAAAGTAATCGGCAAGGTTAGGGATCTTTTTCAGGATAAAATTGGCCATCAGTTTGGCATCGGGCCTTACCATGCAAAGTATTTTTAGCAATACCATGCCTTCTATGCCGCCGTAAGGGTGATTGGCAATAGCAACAAAACTTCCGTTTGCAGGCAGGTTCTTTAACTCCCTTTCATCAAACTCTATATCAATACCGCAACCTTCTAAAATTGAATCTACAAAATCAGGCCCCTGTTTTGGCTGCGCCTGTTCAAACAGTTTATTAACCTGGTTTATTTTCATTAACTCCATCAATAAAGCAGCCAGACCGGGCATTTTTAGCTTATCTAATTTGGTGGCTTTGGCAAACTCTTCGGTGGTTATTACTTTCATATTTAAAATACCCCTCTTAAAAAGGATTAAATATCCTGATAAATTGTTTATTTTACCTTTGATAAACCTTATTAATGAAAGCGCATATTAGAAATTACCTGTCAATTACCAAAAAGGAATGGAACGGAATGGTAATACTTGTTATTTTAATTTTATTGGTTTTAGCTGCGCCTTACGTTTATCAACAATTGCGCAAAGATAATACAATAAATTTTAAAGATTTTGATAAAGCTGTTGCACAATTAGGCCTTATTGAGCAGCAAAAAGATTATGAGGGCGATAAAAAAAAGACGGACATAAAAGAGTTACACCCCGTTATGTTTCCCTTTAATCCCAACGGACTTACAGTTGCCCAATGGAAGCAGTTAGGGCTAAGCGAAAAGCAGGCGGATATAATTAAACACTACGAAGCGAAAGGCGGCAGGTTTTATAAAAGTGAAGACGTTAAAAAAATCTATGGCATTACCCCTGCAGATTACCAGCGACTAAAACCTTACATCACAATCCCGGAGGAAGATCACGTGACCAGGAAACTGAACCCTGGCCAGGTGGTTGAATTAAATATTGCGGATTCTGCAAAATTAACGCAGATAAGAGGAGTGGGGCCATCGTTCGCCGTACGGATCATTAGTTACCGAAACCGCCTGGGCGGCTTTTACAATAAAACGCAATTAAAAGATATATGGGGAGTTGACAGCGCAAAATATGAGGAAATAAAAGCGCAGGTTAAGGTTAACTCTAATAACATTAAGAAGATAAACATCAACACCATTTCATTTAACCAGCTTCGCATATTTCCATATCTTAATTACAAGCAGGCAAACGCCATTATCCAATACCGCACACAGCATGGCAATTATAATTCCATAGCCGATATGAGAAATATAGTGCTGCTGGATGATGAAATTTTGCGTAAAATTGAGCCTTACTTACAATTTAATGATAGCGCAGCAAATTAAATCGGCCATACGCGATATACCTGATTTCCCAAAACCCGGTATCATATTTAAAGACATTACGCCAATTTTAAAAGACCCTAAGCTATGCGAACAAATTGTGGAAGCCTTTGCAGAAAAACTTAAAGGCAGCCGCATAGATGCAATTGCCGGTATTGAAAGCAGGGGTTTTTTGTTCGGCCTGTCGCTGGCGTCAAAATTAGGGGTTGCATTTATACCGGTACGTAAGGCTGGCAAGCTTCCATTCACCATTAAACAAAAAGCATACAAGCTGGAATATGGCACCGCAACCATTGAAATGCATACAGACGCGTTTGAACCCGGGCAGCACATATTAATCCACGACGATTTGCTTGCAACCGGCGGCACCGCCCTGGCAGCAAGCGAACTTATAAAAGAAATGGGTGGGATAGTAGAAGGCTTTTCGTTTGTTGTAGGATTAGGATTTTTGAATGGAAAAGACCGGTTATTGGCTGTTAATGAAAAAATTCTGGTACTTGCAGATTATTAATTGACAATCTTTGTAATGCTTAACTTTTCGTTAATGTGCAAGCATTAGTTTTGAAGCATGAAACAAACCGGCTTCTTTTTTTTATTCGTGCTTTTTGCTGCTTCTGTTTTAGGGCAGGTTTCTTATCCTTCCTACCGCCTGGTTGGCGGTGAAAGTGTACAGGCAAAAAACTTTTATCTGCTAACATTGCTTCAGCACAATGATAAAGTAAAAAGCCAGTTGAGTAACGACCCGCTTTTAGCGCGCATCACCATGCGACAAAACGATGCCATCTCCAAAAGTGTCGAAAACTGCAGCGAGTACTCATGTATCACATCCAACTTAAAATTAAGTGCAGACCAGATCAGGCTTATCAGCGCGCAGCTTATTGAAATCTATACAAGAAGTACAGCTTTGCAAAATCTGGTTAAAGATCAGTTAATTGCTTCAGGGGCTTACATCAAATACAAAGATCTGCAACCGGTGGATCAGCTGATTAAAGCATGGGAGCAAGATGCCGAAGATATCAACCACACATTATCTGTATATGCCGAAGGTGCAAAACCTAATTACCCTAAAATAGATTCAATTAGCTTCAATGTGCATGATGTTCACTATATAAGAACAGTACAGCAGGCAACCCAGCAAATAAATGCTTTAGCCGGTCATTCAACGTTGTTTTTTATGCCATCGATGACAGCTGCACTGGTTTTTCTGAAAATAAATCAAAGAGAGAACGCAGGTGATTATGAGCCGATGAAAGCTATTGTTAATCAGGCTGCGGTTAAAAAGGCAGAAATGTTGAATTGGGGCAAATATACTTATACCATAATGCTGGTACCGGGTGAGGGGCCCGATAGTGGAGGGGTATCTATCAGTAATGGTGGCATAAACAGGTGTAAACTGGCAGCAGATGCCTATCAACAGGGTTTAGCGCCGTTTATTATGGTATCGGGCGGTAAGGTGCATCCATACAAAACACCCTATTGTGAGGCCGAGGAAATGAAAAAATACCTGGTAGAAAAATTAAACATTCCCGTAAGTGCGGTTATCATGGAGCCGCACGCAAGGCATACCACTACCAATATGCGCAATGCTGTAAGGCTACTTTATCAATACCATTTTCCATTAACCCAGCCGGCATTGGTTATAAGTGATAAAGCTCAAAGCGCTTATATTACTAATATGGAAGGTCGTTGCAAAAAAGAATTAGGTAACGTGCCGTATCAGTTAGGTAAAAGAATATCTGAAACAAGCCAGAAATTTTTTGCCGTGCCGGAGGCTTTGCAAATCAATCCCTTAGAGCCACTGGATCCATAGGCTGTTATTCTATCAGCAAGGCATCCTCATCATCACCCAAACTAAGCTGAATCATATCATTACCGGCAATTCCTTCTATAGAGCCTTTTATATGTGCCGCATTTAGTAACACCTTCTCCAGTTGTTTTTCACGCGCCTTCCATAGTTTTTCCATGGCATCGCGCTCGCGTTGTATGGAAACACGCATGCTCATATATCCCTCGCGGATGGCTTTCCATTGTTCAGAAAATTCATTACTGGTAAGGTAATCATACAGCAGGTGCATTTTGTCGCCTTTATTATCCTGCGCTTTTTTCTGGTTGGCAAGCTTTATAATGCCATCGCGTAAAATGTATGACACGGCCTTCACTTCATCAAAAGAACAGATCCAAACGCCATCTTTTTCACCAAAGCAATCCATACCTTTTGGATAACACTGGGTAACAATTACAGCAACGTCAACACCAATGGCACGCATATCTTTTTTAAGCTTGTCTATCCAGTCCATCGAGAAATCTTTAGTGCGCTTGCTTTCATAAATAATACGGCCGCATTCCTGCCCAAATTGGTTGCGTACGGTTTGCACACAATCTGCACCGCGAACGCCTTTACCTACTTCACTAACCATATCAAAAGGAAAATTGTCCCTTAAAAGCTCCTCTAATATCAACTCCTGTACTTCGCCTTGCAATTGCATAGAGCCCTGCTCGGCTTTGCGCTTCATTTCGTCGGCCAGTTTTTTCTGGTCGTCCAGTTGTTTCTCCAGTTCCTTTACCCTAAGCTGGTAGTCGGTGTCCTTAAGGCTAAACCGCTCGGCCTCCTGCTTTCTTATGTTCTCGGTAAGTTCATTACGCTGCTCCTGTAATTTGCGCTGTAAGGCAAGCTCCAGTTCTTCTTCCTTCTGCTTAAGCGATTGTTCTTTTTGCAGAAATTCAAGTTCCTTTTGGCGTGATGCCTTCAGTTTCTCGTCTGTTTCCTGTTTGGCATTTTTAAGGATGATCAATTCGTTTTCAAAGTCAGACGCAATGGTTTTACGTAGGTTTTGTTCAACTGCAACTTGCAGCTGCTGTTTTTCTTCGGCCAGGCGCTGTTCAAATTGCTGCGCTTGCTGAAGCTCTTTTTTAAGCAGATCGTTTTCTTTCTTCTTATATTCCTCTTCTTTTTGCTGCGTATACTCCACCATCTTATTACGCAGTTCTTTTTTATATTCCTCGGCCATTACTTCCTCAATAGGAAATTTCACACCACAGCTCGGGCACTTTACTTCTGTTGCCATATTCAATAAACGAATTAAAGGTGCAATTTAGGTCATTTGTAAAAGTTTACCACAGAACTTTTATCAAATGAGGTTATTTAAATAATTATATGTGTTAATTATGAATAGAAAGGAGAGGGAGGTAATTACCACCCGGCATTACATATAATCTTTCAGATCATCAAGCGGGCATTAAAATCATCAGGAAGAGTTACCTTACCCTTTGATCCCTCGATATCCGTTTGTGATTTACTTTTTTACTGTTGTTGGTAAGGAAGGTGATGATTACATCTGTTTTATCAATCACAGGAGCGTTTTCTTCCATAATGATCTTTCTTTTTAGTGATATCCTTTTATGGTAGTAAGCATAACTATTTTCTGATGATACGAATATAACACATACCTATTTAATAGCAATTTAAGCGGCGATGATGCCGCCATATGTGAATTGCTGTTTTGTTCTACCCTTAAATTTGATATTTATTGATAGCTGGTTAAAGATTATTAAACGTTTTTAACTTCTACTTTGATAATCAAAACATTTGCATTACATTTGTCCTCCCTGAAAGGAGGTATTTGGAATTATGATCATTATCAACGTAAAAGACGGCGAATCATTAGATAAAGCATTAAAACGCTTCAAAAAGAAATTTGAGAAAACTGGTGTATTAAGAGAACTTCGTAGCCGCCAGGCATTCGAAAAGAAATCCGTAGCCCGTCGCCACGAGGTTAAACATGCCATCTACAAACAAAATATGAACCAGGACGCTACAGTTTAAAAAATTTAGTTTTCTGTCTATTATACTAAAACTATTTGTACATTCATTATTTGTGTGTACAAATAGTTTTTATGTTTTTAGAGCGTTTTATAAGATACATCAAGTTCGAAAAGCGGTATTCTCCACATACGGTATCCGCCTATGAATCAGACCTCGAACAGTTTTTCAGGTTCCTGAATAATCCCGATCAGGAAACGCCCGCTCCCGAGCCTTTAATAACACACCCTTCGCAAATTACGCATCATCATATCCGCAGCTGGATGGTTTCGCTGATGGACAATGAAATACTTGCGCGTTCCATTAACCGTAAAATAGCTACCCTCAGAAAATACTTTAAATTCCTGTTACGCGAAGGCGAGCTAATCACCAACCCCGCATCTAAGATTAGTGCACCTAAAATTCCTAAAAATCTGCCGGTAGTGGTAGAAGATGCAAAGCTTACCCAAATGCTGGATGATGGCGAGATCTTTACCGGCGATTTTTATGGCGTACGTGATAAACTGATCATCGAAATGCTTTTTGGCACCGGTATGCGGCTTGCAGAATTACTGGGCGTTAAGGATACCGATATTAACATTTATGAAGGAACCATAAAGGTTTTAGGAAAACGCAATAAGGAACGCTTAATACCTGTTAACAATGAATTAAAATTGTTGTTAACTGAATACCAACGACTAAAGAGAAATCAGGATTTTTCTGGCAACAATTCCTTAACATTAATCGTTACAAATAAAGGAGCCGATGCTTACGCAAAGTTTATTTATTTGACAGTGCAAAAATATCTTTCCAACATATCAACCCAGGATAAAAGAAGCCCGCACGTGCTGCGGCATACTTTTGCAACAACTTTGTTAAACCGCGGCGCCGACCTTAACGCAATCAAAGAACTTTTGGGCCATGCTAATTTAAGTGCAACCCAGGTTTATACACACAATTCAGTTGAACGATTAAAGTCTATTTACAAACAAGCCCATCCAAAGGCATAAAAAGGAGGAATCATGAAAATTACAGTGCAATCTATTCGTTTTAATGCAGACAGAAAATTGTTAGATTTTATCCAGAAAAAGGCAGACAAGCTGGATACCTTTTATGATCATATCATAAGCGGCGAAGTTTACTTAAAACTCGAAAACGTAGAGGACGAAGCCAATAAAATATCTGAAATTAAGCTGATGCTTCCGGGAAATCAGATTTTTGCAAAAGAACAATGTAAAACTTTTGAAGAAGCTACAGACCTGGCTATAGAAAGCCTGCGCAAGCAAATTGAAAAGCATAAACAGAAGAAAGCGGCTGTAAATGAGGCAGCAAAAAAAGCTGTGCTATTAACCGAAGAAGAGGAATTTTAAAAGCGGTATATATTCTAAAATCAAAAAAATCGGGTGGCGCTACGCTGCCCGTTTTTTTTTGTAAAATAAATTTTGTTCAGTTTTAAAAATTTGTACATTTGCAATCCCTTTCGGGGAGGTGCGATACACAGACAGGCCTCTTACAAAGGAGTGGTTCTTTAAAATATTTACAGCTATTAATTAACCGCTGCTGTTTCAAATTGTTTAACAACAATAGAAATAATGAAAGGTAATTAAAAGCCTCCTTAGCTCAGCTGGTAGAGCAACTGACTTGTAATCAGTAGGTCATTGGT
>CAXSZR010000004.1:324362-347725 GCA_964242385.1 uncultured Mucilaginibacter sp. | reverse complement strand
CCCGGCTGCTTTTATCCCTGATCAGCTTCGCTATCCGCCCTGCTACCGCCCTGGAACCCGCCGACTGGTTCGCATATACCGTTACCGGAAGCTTCTCATAACGCGTCTCTTCTAATAAGTTTAATCTCGCCATTGATATTGTTCTGTTTTGATGATTGTATTGTTCAAAAAATTAAGGCAAAAAAAATCCCCGCCGAAACGAGGATTTATTCAAATCAATTTAACTATTAAAATTTCCCTTACCGACATAAGGTTGAAATAAAGTTCGTTTTCTGAAATGCTGAGCATCTTATGACAAACTTAAAAAAATAAATTTTATTAAAGCAATACTTTTTAAATTTTTTTAATAAGTAATCGTTTGTTTTTAAAATGGCAATAGTAAGCTTGTGCTTTATTGCTAATTAAACGATTTTACGACTATTTCTAATAATATAATTCGGATTAGTGTTTAAATAACAATAATTTGTAACAGTATTAACACTAATTATTTATTAATGAATTACTTGTTAAATTAGCCTTTTAAACTGACCCAAACACATGAAAAAATTGTTACTCATTACCGCGGTGGCGCTTTGGTTTACTACGGCCCATGCGCAGGCACCGCAAGACACCGCTTATGTAAGGGACCATTACACAAAAATGGAAACTTATATTACCATGCGCGATGGTAAAAAGCTGTTCACTTCTGTTTATTTGCCAAAGGATAAAACAAAAAAATATCCTATCCTGATGACGCGTACACCTTATACAGTTGCCCCTTATGGTGCAAACGCCTATAAGAGATCGCTGGGGCAAAACAGCTTTCTTGAAAAAGAAGGATTTATTTTTGTTTACCAGGACGTGCGTGGCAAATGGATGAGCGAAGGCGATTTTATTGATGTACGCCCCGCAACAGAGAGCAGAAAAAGTAAAAAAGACATAGATGAAAGCACCGATACCTATGATACTATAGACTGGCTGGTAAAGAATTTACCGAATAACAATGGCAAAGTAGGTATTGAAGGTATATCTTATCCGGGTTTTTATTCAACCGCATCATTGCCGCATGCACACCCTGCGTTAAAGGCAGTATCGCCGCAGGCCCCTGTTACCGATTGGTTCATTGGCGATGACTTTCATCACAACGGCGCTTTGTTTCAAATGGATGCTTTTGCATTTATAACCAGTTTTGGCGTTCCCCGCCCGAAACCGATTACCCCGGCTGAATTTAAATCCGCTATCAAATTTAAAGAGAACGACAATTACAAATTCTACCTGGAATTAGGCGCACTGCCAAACTTTAAAAAGTATTATTTCGGCGATTCTGTAAAATTCTGGAATGATATGATGGCGCATCCAAATTATGATTCTTTTTGGCAGGATATGAACATCCGCCCGCACCTTAAAAATATCACCCCTGCTACCATGACAGTAGGCGGCTTTTTTGATGCAGAAGATTGCTTTGGCGCCTTACATGTTTACGAGGCGTTAGAAAAACAAAACCCTGCTTCGCATCCAAATATGTTGGTTATGGGCCCATGGTTTCATGGCGGCTGGGAACGCGGAAGCGGCCAGTATTTCGGCGACCAAAACTTCGGATCAAAAACAAGCGAATGGTTCGAAGAAAATGTAGAGCTTCCTTTCTTTAAATATTATTTAAAAGGCGAAGGCGAAATGGCGCTGCCAAAAGCAACTATCTTTATATCGGGTAGTAACGAATGGAAAAAATTCAATGAATGGCCTCCAAAAAATACCGTTGAAAAAACGTTGTATTTCCATGCTGACGGGAAACTTTCTTTTGAGGAACCGAAAGCAGCCGACAGCTTTGATGAATATGTAAGTGACCCTAATGCACCGGTTCCTTACCAGGATGGTATACAATCGCACCGTACCCGCGAATATATGCTGGACGACCAGCGTTTTGCAGGCCGTCGCCCGGATGTTAAAGTTTATCAGACCGATGTTTTAAAAGACGACATGACGCTTACCGGACCGGTAATTGCCGACCTGTTCTCATCTACCACGGGTACTGATGCCGATTATGTTGTTAAATTGATAGATGTTTTTCCGGATGATTACGCAGAGCCAAGTCCTAACAAAGGCATTACCATGCAGGGTTATGAAATGCTGGTTCGCGGCGAAGTTTTCAGGGGTAAATTCCGCAACTCGTTCGAAAAGCCGGAACCTTTTGAACCGGGCAAAGTGACCGAAATTAAATATCACCTGCCGGATGTTGGCCATACCTTCAGAAAAGGGCACCGTATTATGATACAGGTACAAAACAGCTGGTTCCCGCTGGTTGACCGTAATCCTCAAAAATTTGAGGACATTAACCAGGCAAAAGATTCCGATTTCCAGAAAGCTACTATCAGGATCTATCATGACAGCGGAAATAAATCGAACGTAAAGGTTACCGTACTGGAATAATATAAACCGCTATTCGTTAATTAAAGCTGTAACGAATTGCAACAACCATTTTAATAAATGAAATTAAACAGATTATTAGTTTGTGCCCTGGCGCTGATCTCTTTCAGTGCCAAGGCGCAGCTTGGCGTGCCTAAAGAAAAATTTACAAGGGCCGATTCTTTAAGGGGTTACCTAACCCCGCTTCGTACCTGTTATGATATTGATTACTATCATCTTAACGTGAAGTTTGATATCGACAATAAGTACATAAGCGGCAGCAACCTTTTTAAATTTACAGCCATACAGGATTTTACCAAATTACAGTTCGATCTTTTTGCTAACCTTAAGGTAGAAAAGGTAGTTTACAAAGGCCGCAATCTCCCGTTTACACGCGAGTTCAATGCAGTTTTTGTTACTTTCCCAAAAGTAATTAAAAAGGGCAGCCGCGATGAGTTTACGGTTTATTATGCAGGTAACCCAACTATAGCCAAACGTGCCCCATGGGATGGCGGCGTAGTTTTTACTAAAGACTCTGTGGGTAATCCATGGGTGGCAACTGCCTGCCAGGGTGTAGGCGCCAGTATCTGGTGGCCTAATAAAGACCATCAGTATGACGAGGTAGACAGCGCATTAATCAGCATTACTGTACCAACCGGTTTGCAGGACGTATCTAATGGAAGGTTGCGCAAGGTTACCGATCTTAAAGACGGTTACACACGGTACGACTGGTTTGTAGCTAACCCAATAAACAATTACGATATTGAAGCTAATATTGGCAAGTACACTCATTTTGATGATACCTACCAGGGCGAAAAAGGAAAACTTACTTTAGATTACTGGGTGCTTACCTATAACCTTGAGAAAGCAAAAGCCCAATTCAAAGCCAACGTTAAGGACATGATTAGTGCTTTTGAGCATTGGTTTGGGCCTTATCCTTTTTATGAAGATGGCTACAAATTGATTGAAGCGCCTCACTTGGGTATGGAACATCAAAGTGGTACTGCTTATGGTAACCATTACGGTAACGGCTACCTGGGCCGTGATCTGTCTGGTACCGGTTGGGGACTTAAATGGGATTTTATCATTGTGCATGAAAGCGGACACGAATGGTTTGGTAATAATATAACCTCAAAGGATCTGGGTGATATGTGGATACACGAAAGCTTCACCAATTATTCCGAATCGTTATTTGTAGAGCAGCGCTATGGCAAGCAGGCAGGACAGGAGTACGTACACGGCACCCGCGCACTTATAGCGAATGATCGGCCGATTGTAGGTACTTACAATGTAAACAAGGAAGGTTCCGGCGATATGTATTACAAAGGCGGTAACCTGATGAACATGGTGCGCACCGTTATAAACGATGATGAAAAATGGCGCAGCATATTGCGTGGCCTCAATAAAACCTTTTACCACAAAACAGTAACTTATGACGAAGTGGTGAACTACATAAGCACGCAAGCAGGCATCAACCTAAACCCTGTTTTTGACCAATACCTGCACTATAAAAATATTCCTACGCTGGAATTTATGACTGTTCGCGGAAAGCTATGCGCCCGCTGGATAGCTGATGCAAACGAATTTGCAATGCCGGTTAAAATAAAAGTTAAAGGCGGCGATTACCAATTTATCACCCTTACAACCCGCTTTAAACCGGTTGAAATTGAAGGCGCTATCAAGGATAATATTGAGGTAGATACCTTTAATTATTATATCGGTGTGTTAATGGATTAAGGAAATTTAAATACTTAATTTGTAATAGGGAAGCTCAAACGCTTGAAAGAATGTTTGAGCTTTTTTGTTACGATATGATCATTTTGAATTTGTAATAGTTAAACAAATAATAGCACAAATTACCAAGTACTGCAAGAATTTAATATTAGCCGGAATTTCCATCCTCCTTAAAAAATAAAAGCCCCCTCACACTTGCTGCTTGGGGGCTTTCAACCTAAACCTTATCACAATTAGACCAGCAAGTTTGCCGGTCTGATAAGGTCTAAATCAATTATTATACCAAAATCTTTTATCTCCGTAAACAAGCTTGTATTTATTTATAATTAAAAAACTGCACTAAAAAGCACACAAAATTAGTGTACATTTTGCTGCACATCATTTAGCTCACTGCTTTGCTTCTTTCTGCGTAGGTAAGCATCAAATAAAAACAAGGCCAGCACCACATCAAAAAATACAAATCCCTGTATGATTGGCCTGGTTAAATAATTCGACAACGCAGGCATTTTAAAATCTGCGGGCACTGTTACAGGTTTGCTTACTTCCGATAAATTAATGTTTGAAAATGTGAACACCAGCATCAATGTAATAGATGCTATAAAGAATATTGCTATCGCGTTGATGATGCGCTTGTTTACCGTGCTTTTTAAAGGCTGGCTAGCATGTTCTGCCCTTACCGCCTCCATTACATGGTAAGTAAAAGCCATTGGCGGCTCGTCCAGCTCTATGTGGGCAAACTCATCGTTTAATTTTAACAGTTCCTGGTATTTGAGCCGGTAATTTTCATCGCTTTCTAAAAGCTCTATTATGGTCTTCTGCTCGGCCGGGGTGCAGTTGCCGTCAATGTAGTTCCAAAGTTTTTCTTCTATGTTGTTCATATCATTTCCCTTGCTTCGCCTTTTAAATTGCGCTCCAGCTTTTCTTTTAAACGCTGCCGCGCCCTGAATAATTTTACCTTAACGGTATTTGCTTCCATGCCAAGTGTTTGCCCTATTTCCTCCAGCGATTGTTCACCATTGTAAAACAGCGTTATGATCGCCGCATCGTCAGGTAACAATTGGTCAATGGCCTGGTTTAAATAAAATGACCGTGATCTGTTCTCTGCATTGTTTAAATCATACGCAGCTGCATGATCTTCTATTTGTATAATTGTCTGCTCATCATCTATAGAGTCTGTATCGATCCGTTTTTTTCTTAGAAACGTCATGGCGGTGGTATAAGCAATACTGTACAGCCAGGTGCTAAACTTTGATTGCTGCTGAAACGATGCAAGCGACCTGTAAGCTTTTATAAAACAATCCTGTGCAATTTCTTCTGCATCCTCACGATTCTTTGCAAAGCGAAGTGCAAGCGTAAATACAAACCTTTGGTGGCGCTTAACCAATTCGGCATAAGCCGACTGGTCGCCTGTTAGGGTTTGTGTAATTAACGCTATGTCAGAAAGCTTGCTTTGCATTTATATACGCTGTGACGCCGGTTCCTTGTTTGAGGTTACACTTATAAAAAGAAAATGTAAGGGCATTTTAAGCACATTCATATTTTCTTTAAATTATTTTCGAATTAGGTGTAACCTGCCTAAAAAAGTTGTGGTCATAGCTTACAAATACACCGCATTGGTGCAAACGTAAAATATAAAATTAACAGATAAATATTATGGAAGACCACGCAAAAGTTTTGGGAGTAATGGTAGCTATTTTAGTCCCGATAGCAATGTTCGCAATGATTTTTGGAATTGTTTACTTAAATAAACGCGAAAGAATGGCAATGATTGAAAGGGGCATGGACCCGCGCAGGTATAAGCCGCAATCCGCTCCTTTTTTAACCCTTAAATGGGCCTTGCTGCTCATCGGTTCTGGCCTCGGCTTATTTTTAGCCTATTTATTAGACCGCACCGTTTTCAAATCTCCTTTTGATGATAACCAGGCCGTTTACTTTGCTTTGATAGCCATCTTTGGTGGATCCGGACTGTTCTTATCTTATCTTATCGAGAAAAAAGAAGAAGGAAAAAATATTCAATAAAATTTACAAAAAAGAACATTTGCCGGCCAGATCAGCGCTTAACAGCAGTGATCCGGCCGGCTTTTATTTGGGTTAAACCAGGTATTTTTCCTTTAAAATTTTAAGGTGATGCAGTTCGTGCCCGGCAATCATATAAGCATAAGCCCTTACAGAAAACGTGCTACCGCTTGCTATGCCTTTTTTAAGTGACTGCTCCTCCGTAAACGAGCGGAAAAGATAAAGTGTAGTTTCCCGGATGGTTTTAAACTCATCGGCCAAGTCGGTAATGCTGCGGCTGTTAAAGGTAGTGCCTTCCATAAAAACATCCTGATCAAAACCGGGAAGGGTAACATACTCGCGAGAGAAGGTTAAGGCCCGGTAAGCATGTACCCGTTCCGTATCAGACATATGGCCTATTACCTGTTTAATGCTCCATTTGCCATCGGCATATGCGTAAAGGCCTCTGTCTTCATCAATTGAGGTAAAGAGGTCATAAGTGCTTTGCTGTAATGCTACCAGTATGTCCAGTATCGGATCGTTGCCAACCAGGTTTACGTAATTACCCGCGTATTCCGAATATTCATCGGGTTGTGGTCTTTTTATCATCTTTTATATTTTTAAGTACAATCCTGAATGTTGTTCCCTTACCCACTTCCGAATCGCGAACAAAGATCTGCCCGTTATGATAATTCTCTATCATGCGCTTGGTTAACGAAAGGCCAAGACCCCAACCCCTTTTCCTTGTGGTGTAACCCGGCTGAAATACCGTCTCGAATTTGGAGCGCGGAATGCCTTTACCTGTATCGGTTACATCAATATAAACAAGTTTTTTTATCTTATTGCCAGATATTTCTACCTTAATGCTGCCTTTGCCCTCAATGGCGTTTACAGCATTTTTTAACAGGTTTTCCAGCACCCAGTCAAACAACGGTATGTTGATGCCCGACATTAAATGTGGGTTACCTGTAAGTTCAAAACTGATGTTCTTGCTAACCCGTACCCTAAAATAATCTACAAAATCTTTTACTACCTCGTAAACCTTATGATCTTCCAATTGCGGTTTCGAACCTATTTTTGAAAAACGGTCGGCCACGATTTCCAGGCGCTTAACATCGTTTTCCATCTCGGCTATCAGCGGGTCGTCCTCAGCGCTGAATTTATCTTTCATCAGTTCTATCCACGCCATCAGCGAGGAGATTGGCGTACCCAACTGGTGTGCTGTTTCTTTGGCAAGGCCTACCCAAACCTGGTTCTGTTCAGATTTTCTTGACGAGCTAAAAGCCGTATAGGCTACCAGTAAAAAGATAGCTATAACCGATAACTGAATATAAGGAAAAAGTTTTAACTGACTAAGCAAAGCCGAATCTTTATAATAAACAAGCCATTGATTGCCCAGTACGGTTAACCTGATCGGCTCGTGCTGTTTTTTCATGTAGGCCAGCTCCGACTGGAAATAACCCGGGTCATAACGCAGTTTCTTATTGCCATCGGCGGCAAGCTTTATATGTGTCTTAGTTGGGTCGAGCCCGCGTGAAAGCTGGATATCGCCCCGCTCATCAGTTACTATTGCAGGTACGATAGAGCTGTCGCGCACGGCAAAAACATAGTTCAGGAAATCATTATCGTCTGAGGCGAGCACCTGTTTCATACTCATGGCCCAGATCTGCGCGCGGGTACGTTCTGAGCGGGCAATGTTTCGCACCAGGTAATTGGTGTATAATAACGATCCGCTTGCTATGATTACCGCAAAAGTGAGTAAGGAGTATTTCCAGCGTTTTTTTTGTTGATATGGATTCATTCAAATAGTCCGTGAAACCGGAAACGTTTAAAGCAGGGCCAAAGTACGTAAATAGTAGCAAAAAGTTAATAATTAAGGTGTAAGCGGCTTTTACCCTCATTTAACAAAGCAGGGTTTCGCGCTATAGCGCTAATGTCTATCTTTGCGGCACTATGTCTGATAAAAAAGTTAGAGTAAGGTTTGCACCCAGCCCAACAGGCGGATTACACCTTGGCGGGGTACGCACCGTATTGTTCAATTACCTGTTTGCAAAACAGCATAATGGCGATTTTGTACTGCGTATTGAAGATACCGACCAAACACGTTACGTGGCAGGTGCCGAAGAATATATTTTAGATTGTTTAAAGTGGTGCGGCTTAAATCCTGACGAAAGCCCGGTTGCAGGCGGCCCCTTTGCGCCCTACAGGCAAAGCGAGCGTAAACCGCTATACCGTGAATATGCCGAAAAGCTGGTGCGCGAAGGCCATGCTTATTATGCTTTTGATACCCCTGCAAATCTGGAACAAAAAAGAAAGGACGTTCCGAACTTTCAGTATGGCCATATGCACCGTTATGATATGCGTAACTCGCTTTCATTAAGTGAACATGAGGTTGAAGAATTATTGAAGGCCCAAACCCCGCATGTGATACGCATTAAAATGCCCGAAGATGAAAAGGTAAGCTTTACCGATCTTATTCGCGGTAGTGTGGTGTTTGAAACCAACCAGGTTGATGACAAGGTATTGTTAAAGGCCGATGGTATGCCTACCTATCACCTGGCAGTAGTGGTTGACGATTACCTGATGAAAATAAGCCATGCATTTCGTGGGGAAGAATGGCTGCCATCGGCACCGGTACACCTGCTGTTGTGGGAATACCTGGGCTGGAAGGCCGATATGCCGCAATGGGCGCATTTGCCTTTGATATTAAAACCCGACGGTAATGGTAAGTTAAGCAAGCGCGACGGTATGCGCCTTGGTTTCCCGGTGTATGCCATGAACTGGTTTGACCCAACTACGGGCGACCTAACACCCGGTTTTCGCGAACTTGGATTTTTGCCCGAAGCATTTATAAATCTGCTGGCTACATTAGGCTGGAACGATGGTACCGGCCAGGAACTGTTTACGATTGACGAACTGATAGAAAAATTTTCTTTAGAACGGGTAAGCAAGGCCGGTGCAAAGTTTGATTTTGAGAAAGCCAAATGGTTTAATGCCGAGTGGATAAAAAGAACCGGCGCAGCCGGGCTTAAAGCAGATGTTGCCAGGATCTTTGCTGAAAAAGATGTTAACGTTGCCGATGACGATTATTTACTAAAGGTAATAGACATGGTAAAAGATCGCTGCGTTTTACTACCCGATTTTTACCAGCAGTCGGTGTACTTTTTTATTCAGCCAGCAGAATATGATGTTAATGCCGTTAAACCAAAATGGACAGAATTAAAAACAGCATTTTTTAACGAGTTAGCAGATAAATTATCGGAAACAGATAGCTGGGAACCTGCCGCATTGGAAAGCTTATTTAAAGCCCTTGCCGAAGAAAAAGCAATAAAGGTTGGCGAATTGATGCTGCCGTTCCGCATTATGCTGGTGGGCGGCAAATTTGGACCGCATGTATTTGACATTGCAGCGCTGCTTGGTAAAAAAGAAACCATTAGCCGCATAACCAAAGCACTGGCAGTTTTCTCAAACTGATATTAAACATAAAAGAAATCGGCCATTCATTGAATTAAATGGCCGATTTCTTTTATTACATTTTTTCAAATCTTGCAGCCCATCCACCTCCGGAGGCCATTTTGATGTTCAGCTTGTCTTTTGCGGTTACGGTAATTACTTTTTTGATATAATCTGTTGCATCGCGGCCTGCGTTTATGCCGTCGGCAAAAATGGTAGCTTTATAGTTGCCATCGCCTAAAAAGGAAAGATCTACGGTAAGGTCACGCGCGTCCCAGTTTGTCATGGCGCCTGCATACCAGGTAGTGCCTTTGCGGCGCGCAATGCTCACATAACTGCCTACCTTGCCATCCAGCGAAACGGTAGCATCAAAGGTGGTTGGAATAGCGGAAATAAAATCCGTACTTTCCTGCTCACGCTGGTAAATGGTCGGGTTATCGGCAAGCATTTGCAGCGGTGCTTCAAACACGGTGTACATAGCCAGCTGATGGCTGCGGGTACCCTGTGTCATAGGATTGGAGTTTACCGCTCGGAAGGCCGACTTAGATGCATTGCGCATTCCTCCCGGTGTATAATCCATGGGGCCGGCCATCATGCGGATAAACGGGATGCTTACGTCATACCCAGGCTGGTTATCGGTACCCCATTTCATATTTTCAAGGCCTTTTACACCTTCGCAGTTAATTACGTTAGGATAGGTGCGTAGCAGGCCGGATGGTTTATACATGCCGTGGTAATCTACCAGCAAATGATGTTCAGCAGCTTTACCGGCAAGTTCATATAGGGATTTGATCATTTTTTGATCGTCGCGGTCTATAAAGTCTATCTTAAAACCTTTTACACCCATGTCGGCAAATTTGGTGAACAGACCGTCGGCGTCGCGGGTAATTCCATACCAGGTAGACCATAAAATAACACCCACGTTTTTCTGTTTGCCGTAGTCAACCACCTGTTTAACATCAAGCTTTAATTTATTCAACTCGTTATCGTCCGACCAGCCCTCGTCTATAATGATGTATTCAAGCTTATTGGCAGCGGCAAAATCAATGTAATATTTATAAGTAGGTACATTGATGCCTGCTTCAAAATCTACATGAGTAAGGTTCCAGTCGTTCCACCAGTCCCATGCTACCTTGCCGGGCTTAATCCATGATGGGTCTGCTACTTTTGATGGTTCGCCCAGCCTTTGCATCATGTCATTATCGGCGAGTTGCTTGTCTGCCGTGCTGATAACTATCACTCTCCATGGAAATTTACGGGTGCCGCTGGTTTTCGCTATATAATTTTCGCGACTTTTTACCACATAATTAATGCCTTTCAATTGTTCTTCGGAGGGATAGTTGGCAAACACACCGTGCAGGTTCCGGCCTTCGCCAGGTGTAAGGTACATGCCGGGATAATCCTGCAGGTCGGCTTCGAGGATTACGGCTTTCAGTGGCTCGCCAAGGTCAACCAGCAAAGGCAAAAATGCCAGCGTATCCTTTTTTATGGCAGAAAGAGAAAAATTATCATAATGCGCCTCGAACGATGTGTTAAACTTATCCTTGTTGCGGTAATCGTTTACAAAAGGCAGCGTAACCTTATCATCGTTCTTAAAGTTAAAATTAGCCTCTTCGTTCAGAATAGTGATCTCGCCTTTTTTGGTAGTAGCAAAACGGTAAGCCGCACCATCATTGTAAACCCTGAAAATTAAGCTATAGTCGCCTTTAAAGGTTAATGTTAACTGGTTATAATGGTCTTCAACCTGCGATTTTTTGTAGAAAGGAGTTTTAATTACCTCGTTTACCGATGTTTGTTCGGCTTTTTTTACCACCGCATTTTTTCCAAGCACTTCGCCATCTGCAAGGGTAATGGATACAGCAGAAGGGGTGATCACTTCAGCATCCTGGTGCTTTATCCACCAATTTATGGTGCTGCCGGCATTAACAGAAACGCTGATCCTGCCATCGGGCGATTTTAAATTATAGGTTTTGCCGGTTTGTGCCGAAGCGAAAAATGCGAGCAGCAAAAAGCAGGGTAACAAAAGTTTAACTTTCATCCGGAGTAAAATTATTTAGATAACGATTGGTTTATATGACCGAAGCTAAATAAAAATTACCGGATAAAAAATGTTAAAGTGACATTATTGGCCCCACCAACCCTCCCCGGAGGGGAGGGCCTTAGAACTTAAGTTAATAGAATCTTTACTAATCATTGTAATCACAAAGATTAATTGGTGAAATCCCCCAAATTAATCAGCATAATCACAAAGGTCAATCGGTGAAATCCCAAAGATTAAAACCTTTCCTTTAAATATTTGCCGGTGTAAGATTTCTTTTCTTTGATCAGATCTTCGGGTAAACCTTCAAAAATCACTTTACCGCCGTTGTTGCCACCTTCAGGGCCAATGTCTATTACCCAGTCGGCACATTTAATAACGTCCATATTGTGCTCTATTACGATGATGGTATTACCCTGATCCAAGAGCGCATCGAATGATTTTAGCAGCTTTTTAATATCCGCAAAGTGCAGGCCTGTAGTAGGCTCGTCAAAAATGAACAACGTTTTGTTGGTGTTGTTACCCTTCACTAGGAACGATGCCAGTTTGATACGCTGCGCTTCGCCGCCAGAAAGAGTATTAGACGATTGCCCTAACTGCACATATCCTAAACCTACATCCATCAGCGGTTTTATCTTGGCAATGATCTTCGGTTCTTTCGCAAAGAATTCTAATGCCTCTTCTATCGTCATGCCTAACACGTCGGATACGTTCTTTTCCTTGTATACAACATCCAGTATGTGTTGTTTAAAGCGTTTGCCGCCGCAGGTTTCGCAGGTAAGAAAGATGTCGGCCATAAACTGCATCTCTATCTTTACTTCGCCTTCGCCCTGGCAAACATCACAACGGCCGCCTTCAACGTTAAATGAAAATGCCGAAGGTTTTAAGCCCGCAGCCTTCGCAGCCGGTTGTGCAGCATAGAGGTTACGGATCTCGTCCCAGGCTTTTACGTAGGTAACCGGGTTTGAACGTGATGACCGGCCTATCGGGTTTTGATCCACCAGCTCTACCTGTTCTATTTTCTGATAATCGCCTTCTATGCTGTCATAAGCACCGGTTTGCTCACCGTTATAATTGCCGAGTGTTTTTTGCAGGGCCGGCGCAAAAATGCGTTTTACCAGACTTGTTTTTCCCGAACCGGACACGCCGGTTACTACGGTAAGCACGCCTAAAGGGAATTTGGCATCCACGTTTTGCAGGTTATTTTCGCGTGCGCCTTTTATCTCAATAAAGTCACTCCATTTACGGCGGATCTTTGGGATGGCAATTTCATCCTTTCCACTCAGGTACCGGCCTGTTAAGCTGTTATCGTCTTTAATTATCTCTTCATAAGTACCGGAAAAAATAAGGTTACCACCATGTGTACCAGCCTCAGGACCTATGTCAATGATATGATCCGCAGCTTTCATTATTTCTTCCTCATGTTCTACCACTAAAACAGTGTTACCTACGTCGCGCAGGGATTTTAGCACGCCGATTAAGCGCTGGGTATCACGCGGGTGCAGGCCGATACTTGGCTCATCTAATACATAAATGGAACCGACAAGGCTGCTTCCCAACGAGGTAGCCAGGTTAATTCGCTGCGACTCACCGCCCGATAAAGTATTTGACAAACGATTAAGTGTTAGATAACCAAGGCCCACATCATTCAAAAACAACAGGCGATTGGTAATTTCCATCAGCAGTCGCTTGCCTACTTTGGCATCGGTTTCATTCAGCTGGATGGTATTGAAGAAATCAAGCGCCTTGTCTAAAGGCATTAACACTACATCTGTGATAGACTTGTCGTTAATTTTAACGTAGGATGCATCCGGCCTAAGGCGACTGCCTCGGCAATCCGGACAGGTGGTTTTACCGCGGTAGCGAGATAATAGTACACGGTATTGAATCTTATAGGTCTGCTCCTCCATTTCCTTAAAAAAGTCGTTAAGGCCGCGGAAATAGGCATTACCTGTCCAGAGTAGTTTTTGCTGTTTATCGGTTAACTGGTTATACTGGCGGTGAATAGGAAAATCGAACTTAAGCGCATGCTTTACCAAAACATCGTTCCACTCTCGCATTTTTTCGCCGCGCCACGGGGCTATCGCGCCTTCATATACACTCTTACTTTTGTCGGGGATTACAAGGTCTTCGTCAATTCCTATAACTTTGCCGTAGCCTTCACATTTTTTGCAGGCACCGTAAGGATTATTAAAACTGAAAAAATTTGGCGAAGGCTCTTCAAAGCGGATGCCGTCCAGCTCAAAACGGTCGCAGAAAAAATGTTCGGTTTCACCGCTTTCTGAATTTTTTAATTCTGACAAAGTCTTAGCAGATGCATTTTCCGCCTCGCGATACCGCACAAAACAATCGCCCTTACCTTCAAAAAAAGCAGTTTGGATGGAGTCGCCCAGGCGGCTCAGCGTTTCATCTTCATTGTTTTTTGATATACGGTCTATTACTATCCGTACGGCGGTTGTCGCTGCTGGCAGCAAACTGGCAGGTGGTGCCGTTTCATCTACCGCAGTCTTCGCCTTCTTGCCTTTGGCTTTTGGTTTTTCACCTTCCTCACTTATCTCATTCACTAACCACGAGCCATCGTCTACTATGCTCATGTCCTCCAGCAGGTCTTCAATTCGCGAGAGTTTATTCCGGTACTCAACCCTAACAAAGCCCTTTTGCATCAGCACCGCCAGCTCTTCTTTTAAACTACGGTTGTTGTGCGGAAATAGCGGGCATAATATAGTAACCTGCGTTTCATCGGGCAGGGTCATTATAAAATTTATTACATCGGTAACGGTATCTTTTTTTACGATGCCGCCCGAAACAGGAGAATAGGTTTTGCCTATACGCGAAAAAAGCAGCTTAAGATAATCATAGATTTCGGTAGAGGTGCCAACGGTTGAACGCGGGTTTGATGTAATTACTTTTTGTTCTATCGCGATGGCAGGCGCAATGCCTCTTATATAATCTACATCGGGTTTATTCATACGGCCCAAAAACTGCCTTGCATAAGCCGAAAGGCTTTCTACATAACGGCGCTGCCCTTCGGCGTAAAGGGTATCAAAAGCAAGCGACGACTTACCCGAGCCAGACATGCCGGTAACCACAACCAGCTTGTTTTTGGGGATAGCCACATCCATGTTTTTAAGGTTGTGTACTCTTGCCCCTTTTATGATGATGTTTTTTTGCGCGTCTTTTTCTGCTTCGTTGATCATAATTGCTGAATGGCCGCGAATGATTTTTCGCGGTTAAGTCCTTTTGTGAACAGCCGGCAGGCCAATATGTTGCGGGCCGGTTTAAAATGCAAAAATCCTAAAATATTTAGCCGTATCCAAATGAGTTTAAGATTAGTAAGAAGGCTTACACCTGCAACAAAAAACACCTTGCATTGAAATGACAAATTAGAATGCTTACTGCCTGATTATTAACTTAAAGGCAAAAACAATATAAAATGATGTATCATAAAAGAGATAAAAAATATTATTTGTTTTTTTTGTGATTATTTGTTTTATTTGGGATAAGAAATCACTGTCCCTAAAAAAAAGAAACTATAGATAAAACTTTACTTTAATAAACGATTTTTTTAACAAAATTTAAGTTTAGTAGTTTTTCTATGGATTTTCAAATGAAGAGTGATCAGGATCTAATCCATCATTATGTAGCAGGTGATGAAGCCGGCCTGGTTGAACTGATACGGCGCTACCAATCAAAAATTTATACTTCTATTTACTTGCTGGTAAAAGACGAATATCTGGCCGAGGATATTTTTCAGGATACTTTTATTAAAGTTATAAATACCTTAAAGGCCGGCAAATATAACGAAGAAGGTAAGTTTTTACCCTGGGTTACCCGTATTGCACATAACCTGGTAATAGATCATTTTCGCCGTGAAAAACGCGCCCCGATGATTAGCAATGGCGACGACTTTGATATTTTTGAAGTATTGGGTAATTACGACGAAAGTACCGAAGACCGCATGGTGCGTGAGCAAACCTACCGCGACTTAAAATCACTTATTCACCTGCTGCCTGCCGAGCAGAAGGAAGTGCTGATTATGCGCCACTTTAGCGATATGAGCTTTAAAGAAATTGCCGATATCACCAATGTGAGCATTAATACTGCACTTGGCCGTATGCGTTATGCGCTTAATAACCTGCGCAAAATGATGCAGAACAGAGAACTAAGCTTAAAAAATTAAAATATGCCGCGTTTAAAAAGCCGTAACACTTTTATGGCTTTTTAAACGTTTATACCGTTAAGGGTATCTTCACTCTCCTTCAAAGCCGGGATAAGCGTTCTGCAAACTGGCAATAAAAATTTTCATTTAATTTTCATCTTTATAAAATATTATATTTAGCCTGTCGTTTAGTATGTGTAAACTAAAAAATGGTAATAAGGCGTATGGATGAAACTTTTACAAAAACTTTAAATTTATTAACCAACAAAGCGAAGGTGAACGAGGAACTGCTTGAAAATCTGGAAGGCGACGAGCTGATGTTTTATCTCTCGTTACGTGCAGACCTGGATCTTTTGAAAAAAAGCCCTAAGGTGCAAACTGTCCACCACATCCTCAACTATTCAAAAAGCTTACGTTAGGTAATAAATCACTGCACTGGTTCACGGGCCGCGGCTGTTTTGTTAACACCTGCAGGCTTGTGAACCTTTCCATTTTAACAATATTCTGCAAAGGCGTAAGCCGCCTATTCGCTTTTTTTGCCTTAAATAGCTTTCTTTGTTTTTAGATTTTTTGGCGTGATGGTGCAAAATAGCTGCTCTGATGCCAGGAGGATATTGATTATTAATTAAATGATTAAGAAAGAACGTTACCAGCACTTTGTTGAATATTTTTCTAAAAACCAGCCCGATCCTGTTACCGAACTGCATTATGGCAACCCGTTTCAATTGCTGGTAGCTGTTATACTATCTGCCCAGTGTACCGATAAGCGCATTAACCAGGTTACCCCTGCGCTGTTTGAACGTTTCCCCACGCCCGAGTCACTTGCTGCATCTACACCCGAAGAGGTTTTTACTTTTATACGCAGTGTTAGCTATCCTAATAATAAGGCTAAGCACCTGGTAGGTATGGCAAAGATGCTGGTAGACGTTTTTAGAGGCGAGGTACCCTCTGGCATAGACGATCTGCAAAAGATGCCGGGAGTAGGGCGCAAAACTGCTAATGTAATTGCATCTGTTATATATGATGCGCCGGCCATTGCGGTAGATACGCACGTTTTCAGGGTATCTAACCGCATAGGCTTAACAACCAACGCCCGCACACCGCTGGCTACCGAAAAACAACTGATGGTTTACCTGCCCAAAGATATTTTAGGGGTTGCGCACCACTGGCTTATTTTGCATGGCCGTTATATTTGTGTTGCCCGTAACCCTAAATGTGAAATTTGCCCCATCAGCTGGTTTTGCAGGTATTACGAGCGAACCCATACCGAAACTGCGCTTTTAAAAGCGGAGGCTACGAAACTTAAAAAGGCGTCAGAACTTAAAAAGCGTAAGGAGTTAAATAAGATAACCAAAGAACTGCGTAAAAGAAGTGTGGATAACAATGGTTGATTAAGTAATTTAAGTTACCTAAGTTTAGATGAGAATTTTGCGATCATCAATCTAAGGGATCGCCTTAAATAATTGCTAAAAAAATTAGTATTTACAAATAAATGTTTTTACATTTGTTAACAAATTTTTGAAATGAGTAACGCAGAGAAATTAAAAGCATTACAGCTCACTTTAGACAAGCTGGAAAAATCATACGGAAAAGGTACCATCATGAAACTGGGTGATACCGTTATTGAGGCTACCGAGGTAATTTCTACAGGTTCACTTGGGCTGGACATTGCTTTAGGTGTGGGTGGTTTTCCAAAAGGAAGGGTTATTGAAATATACGGACCTGAGTCATCAGGTAAAACAACGCTGGCTATCCACGCCATTGCCGAGTCGCAAAAAGCGGGTGGTATAGCTGCATTTATTGATGCGGAGCATGCTTTTGACCGTTTTTATGCAAAGAAATTAGGCGTAGATGTAGAGAATTTGCTTATTTCTCAACCGGACAACGGTGAGCAGGCACTTGAAATTGCCGACAACCTGATCCGTTCAGGTGCTATTGATATACTGGTAATTGACTCTGTTGCAGCGTTGGTACCAAAAGCTGAAATTGAAGGCGAAATGGGCGACTCGAAAATGGGTTTGCAGGCGCGTTTAATGTCGCAGGCTTTGCGTAAGCTTACAGGCTCTATCAGCAAAACAGGATGCTGCTGTATCTTCATCAACCAGCTGCGCGATAAGATAGGTGTGATGTTCGGTAACCCCGAAACTACTACCGGTGGTAACGCCCTTAAGTTCTACGCATCTATCCGTTTGGATGTACGCCGTATTTCGCAGATCAAAGATACCGACGAAGTATCAGGTAACCGTGTAAAGGTTAAGATAGTTAAAAACAAGGTTGCGCCTCCGTTCCGCCTCGCAGAGTTCGACATTATGTTTGGAGAAGGCATTTCTAAGGCCGGTGAGATCATTGACCTGGGTGTAGAGCATAATATCATCAAAAAGGCAGGATCATGGTTCAGTTATGGTGATACACGCCTTGGCCAGGGCCGTGATGCAGTTAAACAGCTGATACTTGATAACCCTGAACTGATGGAAGAACTGGAAAACAAAATTAAAGAAACCGTAACCGGCGATCAACTGGTTGAAGAATAGAGATTAATCAGGCGTTTTAACAAGGTCTGTTCTCAAAATACAAAGCCTCAGGTTAAAAGACTTGAGGCTTTGTTGGTTTTACCCTTGCTGATGTTCTCCACAGCACGTATCCTCAAGCACCTTTACACAAGATGTTGGTGACAACACCGACATCGGCGGGAAGATATCGGTTATAATACTAAAGTCGGCAAAAAGTATTTGAATTATTTACTTAACAGCTGTAAGGCCCTTTCTTTTGCAAGGTCTGTTCCTGCCTGCAGGTCTTTAATTGTTTTGGTTATGGAGATATCTGGTGCTATGCCGATTCCAACAAATTCCTTACCGTCGGGGTAGGCATCATGCTTGGTACAGATACGCGCAGAACCGCCACCTGGCAGCGTAAAGCTCATGGGTTGCCCTGTACTACCTCCGGTGGTTTGGCCAATCATTTTTCCACGTTTCATATAATCAAAGGCTACAGTAAAATCTTCCGCAGCAGAGAAGGTGCGTGCACTTATCAGCACTACCACGGGCTTATCGTAATATTGCTTGCCGTTTGGATTCCATTCGTCTGGCGCGTTTTCATGCCACTGAATACCATTGATTACAGGAATGTATCTCGGAACCTTTGAGTAGGACGTTTTAAATGGCTTATCTGTTAAAGATGCCAGTATGTGGTAGCCAATGTTGCTGCTGCCGCCGCCATTATTCCTGATGTCAATGATCAACCCTTTTGTTTTTGAAATTTCTGTGTAAAGGGAATCAAATTGATGCATTATTTTCCCGTCCTCGAAATTATTCACGGTTAAGTAACCAATTTGCCCGATCTGCTTATATTCAAGCCCTGCGGATAGATTTTTAATGTCGTGATAACCTGTACGGGAAACGGTTTGATTCCATGTTTTCCCCTTGCTGTTGCGAAGCTGCAATACAATAGGTTTAGTTGCTGAACCTGCTAACAAAGCATAGGTGTATGTACGTACATCCAGATCCTGCGGAGTAGAACTGCTTTGATAAGGTGCTACCTGTGTTTTACCATAATTTAAAACAGGTTGATTCTCAATGCTGATAATTTCTGTACCAGGCGCTATTCCGGTACTTTTTAAACTGTCGCTAAATACCTGTGTAATAAATACCCGGCCTTCAATTAATTCAGTACGAAAAGGCGGGCGCGCATAAAGGTCATTATTCAGTGCTTGCGGTACGTATACGTTAGAATGGCCGTCTTTTAACTGTGCGTAAAATTGCTGAAGCACTTTGTAATACGCTAAAGTGGAGTTTGTGTTTTTTACATGTTGCAGGTATTCAAGGTATGTTTTGTCCCAATCTAATGCAGCGTGATCAAAATTAGCAAAATTGTATTTTGCCTGTGACCATAGCAGCGATAAGCCAGCCACTTTTTCGTCGTCCGATAAATTATTTTGGTACTCGCTGTTAAAAGCCTCGTCTTTCCAAAGTGCCTGCCTTAGTTTAAGCTTGTTAACTATAGACTGGAAACGAATATCTGAACGTAACGGGATAAATAAAGAATCTTTCTCATAATAAGGTATGCGGTAATAGTCGCCCTGGTCACAAACATCTTGTAAAACAGCAATAGCTTTATCGTATTGGTTTGCCAGTGTATAAACCATCACCTCGTCAAAATAAACATCAGCCTTACGTGCTTTAAGGTAAAAATTGCCTTGTGCGAGTTCCGTAACCGGTTTGCTATTTAAATATTTAATTGCACTATTTAAAATAACAATGCTGGTATCGCAATCGCTTTTAGAGGGCTTGTCTTTATCATAGAACTTACGGGCTTGTGCACGGGCGTCCTGTGCCTTATCATAAGCCTGGCCCGATGTAAGATTTTGCTGCGCTGAAACTGTTAAAGAAACAATTGATAGAAGGAGTGTTGTAATAAGGTTAGCTTTCATATGGTTTTATTAAATATTTATCATCTGTTGAAAGAATTTAAATATAACATTCTTTAGGCAGATGTAATTCGATGAGTTTGTACTAAGAACATACTTTATTACACTGATAAAAAGATCGGCGCGAAAAAACACGAACATCGGCGGCATAACGGCCGCATATGATCTTTGAAATTTACAGCTTAAACTACGTATCTTCAACCCTTTTAATTCAAACCCGCAATGCGCGTAAAGATCTTATTAATTGGCCTGTTACTTCACTTATGTATTGATGGCAGCGCCCAAAAGCTGAATCACTTTAAAGGCAGCTTAACATATACACTTGGGCCTGATACTACAGACGTTGGTAACTTTGAACTAAACGGCAATGAATTTGCAATTACCGTGGTAGCCATGAGTCCTTATGTAAACGTGAGTAAACTGAAAGGTACGCTTTTCCCTAACGGCGAAGTAAAATCTGTTGAAGGTTCCAGTTATAAGCCCTTAAAAGTTTTAGATTCCTTAATTTATTCTTACAGTGCACATTACGACCGCGATACTACATTCATACAAACCAAAAGCGCTGCCAGAACTGGTTTAAGAAAATACCCGGTAAAAATTATGGTGGCAAATAATCTTGGCGGCGATGCAATTGTTTATATGCTGGCTTTACTTACCAATTTTGTACCCAAACGGATAGGCGACAGTGTGATAAGCAGCCACATTGTATTCAACAGCGCCAGGAAGTTTATCGTCAAAAGAACCGGGGAAAGAAAATTACTTTTAGGTAGTTCGGTTATGGGGTTGTTCACCATTTATCTTGATAAAAACGACAGAATACAATCGGTTGATGGGATCGGTACTTCCTTTAATATAAAAGGGACAGCGGGGCCTTATTTAAACATAGATTCTGTGATAACCACTAATATCAACAAGCAAAAGTTGCACAAACCCCTGGCTGTTATTAATAAACTCGACTCGGTTAAGACTACTATAAATTCTGCTGATATAAAGATTGTTTATTCGCGTCCTTCTGTAAGGGGCAGGATTATATTTGGCGAGGTTGTGCCATGGAACCGCATCTGGCGAACCGGCGCAGATGCAGCCACAAAGATCTCAATAAGCAAGCCGCTTTATTTTAACGGGACTGAACTTGCGGCAGGCGAGTATTCAATCTTTACAGTGCTGGCCCAGAACGGGTTTACTTTAATTTTTAATAAACAAGCCAACATTTGGGGTACAGAACACAATGCCGCTTATGATCTGCTGAAAATCCCGATGCAAACCGAAAACCTTTATGCACCGGTTGAGCTGCTGACTTTTGCAATAAAAAAAACCGGTGACAACGGCGGCGTTTTAAGTTTTAACTGGGATAAATTAAAAGCCTCTGTAAATTTTACTACCGGGAAATAGGTCTATTACTTTATCTGAAAATAAGATCCAGCCAGGCAGATTCCGTTTATACGTTTTTTACCTGGCAGGATCAAATGGGATAATTAACTTACGGAATTAAAACTATTTTTCCGTGGGTATGGCGCTTTTCCAGTTCTTCAAAGGCGCTTTTAACATCTGCAAGCGGGTAAGTATCAGCAACCGGTAACTCAAGTTTGCCTTCGCTTATCCATTCGGCAAGTTCTTTTAGTACCGTTGCGGTAGAGGCTGCTGCACTGCCATCAGTTTTTACACCATATTTTTTTGCTGCCTCAAAATCTATAATCGTATTGATCTTTTCTTTCGGGATACCCAGATCAATACCCAGCTGCACATATCCTTTGCCCGAGGCATCAAACAAAGCAGACGGCTTACAACCGTTTAAAGCATCTTCAATTGCTTTCAGATTGTCATCGCCGTAAGCTACGGGCTTAATGCCATGCTTTTTTAACCACTCATGGTTACCTTTTCCTGCAAAGCCAAGCACTTCTGCACCCTGGTTTTTGGCTAACTGTACCGCCAGCGAGCCTACACCACCGGCAGCTCCCGAAATAATTACAACATCCCCGGCCGATAAATTCAGCGCCTTTACACCGGCATAAGCAGTGGTTCCTGCAACAAATAACCCGCCTGCCTGCTCCCAGGTTACATTTTCCGGTTTCTTGGTAAGCTGGTCGTGCTTTACAGCAACGTACTCTGCATGGCTGTTACGGTCGTTCGAAAATCCGATAACCTGGTCGCCAATTTTAAAATCTTTTACGCCGTCGCCAACTGCCGTAACCACACCGGCAAAATCAGTTCCCTGTCCTGATGGAAAGGTAGATGGGAACATTTCTTTCAACGCTCCTGACCTTATTGATGCTTCGCCCGGGTTAATTCCGGCCGCTTTTACTTTAACCAGCACTTGTTCCGCTGTAACTTCATTAACCGGTAGTTCGGCTATGTATAATTCATCTATACCTCCAAATTTATCATACCTAACTGCATGATTAACCTGTCCGTTTGTTGTGTTTGCCATTGTTTAAATTGTTTATGTAGACTACTGTTAAACCAATCTTCTTTTTATAAAGTTTTTTAAAACTGCAATCTTAAGATTAAACAGGCATGGCCGGTCAGATACCTCAACTTTAAAAAGCACCTTTATTTATTTGTTTTTGACCGAACAGTCTGGTTTAAAAGGCATTAACGACGGCCTTAACATACAGCAATTGTATTTTAATAATGATGGCAAGCTAGACATCTTTGTATAGAGAACGGTGTCGCCCATTACTTTGATTTACAGGCTAAGTTCGCTGCTTTTAAAAGAGCAGGACAACTATGGCCTTCAACAAGTCCATAATCAAGAAAGTAAAAGGACGGAAAAGGTAATAGAATAAAAAGTCTGAAACCTAAGCTGCAAAACTGTAGATAGCACCCAGGCTTGTTCCATGAGAACGCAGAGAATACTTGTTTTTTTTAAAAATTGAATGTTTCCGATTTATAAATGCTTTAGTGATAGTAATCATACCAATTCTCGCCGTACTTTTTTTCGAAATTTTCTTTGCTGTCAAAGGACATTTGAATTTCATCGATTTCAGATGCTGGCGGGTCAAGATATTTTTTAACCAATTTTAGATAGCCTTCCGGCTTTTGCCGGGTGACCGCTGTATTGTTGCAATTAATTCAAACGACGAGATTGCCACGCTATCACTCGCAATGAAAGGAGGAATAAAAATTGTCATTGCGAGGTACGAAGCAATCCCGTAGCCAATGCATTTAAGTTATGCATA
>CAXSZR010000004.1:0-324262 GCA_964242385.1 uncultured Mucilaginibacter sp. | reverse complement strand
ATAAAGAGATTGCCACGCTATCGCTCGCAATTGACAGGATGATAAATAAAAATTTGTCATTGCGAGGAACGAAGCAATCTTGTAGTCAATGCATTTAGGTTATGCGTGATAAAGAGATTGCCACGCTATCGCTCGCAATGACAGGATGATAAATAAAAAATTTTTCATTGCGAGGAACGAAGCAATCTTGTAGTCAATGCATTTAGGTTATGCATAATAAAGAGATTGCCACGCTATCGCTCGCAATTGACAGGATGATAAATAAAAATTTTTCATTGCGAGGAACGAAGCAATCTTGTAGTCAATGCATTTAAGTTATTGCATAATAAAGAGATTGCCACGCTATCGCTCGCAATGACACGTTTTTTTTCCAGCCAGCCAACCAATTAACTTCCTATTTTTTTATTTTCAGCCACCCACAATCACTCGGCACGAGCCGAGCGATAGGGAAAGAGTAAAAAACAAATTGCTTTTTAGTCCCTTTGTGTAAACACAGCGTGTTAATTATACAGCGTATCCATACTTACCAGCTTGCTAACATTGGTTCCGGGCGCCACAACAGAAACCCGCACACCCGGGCTGCCACGGCGGCGCGAGCCTGCTACAGGTTCGGTATAGAAAATTTTGATCCTGATCTTGTGGTAGCCTTTTAGCAATGATATGGCACCTTCATTATCCGGAAGGTTAATGTCATCCACAAATAGCTGGGTGTCGTTGTAGGAACCTAAGGTAAAATTGTAAATGCCGTCTGCAGGGATAGCTATGTAGCCGTCGTAAATGATCCCCGCATTCGGTTCCTTTTTTCTAAGGTCTGCATTGTCAAGGTTTTTTGCTGTTCCGGTATCGCCTTTGGCAGCATAATCAAGCTGATCCGGATTTGTGAAGCTGCCTTTTATAAAGGTATATTTTAAGCCCTGGTTATTTCCGGTATAGGCAACCGCCTGTATAGGCGACTGGTTTAGCATTACCGTGCTGGTTGGTAAGCTTCTTCTGCCCGAAGGCGTTATCACTACTGCTTTAAACACTCTTTTTTCATTTGCCGGGACTGTTATGGTAACCGGTGCGTTGTAAGGCAGATCAGTATCCAGCGGATCGCGGCCATTAAGGGTATAAAATATTTTTGCACCGGGTATTACCGATTTAGGCGCCATTACAAACTGCGAACCTATCATCATGGTATCTATCGTTTCAAACGCAGTAGGCACGCGGTAGTTATAGTGCATGGCATCCAGGCGCTCAAAGTGTTTGGCCAGCCTCACCTCAGAGAAGTTTTTATAATCCTTATTACCCGGCTTACTCCAGGCAATTTCAGAAAGCGCAAAAACTCGTGGTAATATCTGGTATTGCAGTTTGGCAACGCTTGGTACATATTCGGTCCACAAGTTACCCTGTACGCCAATTATGTATTTCTTTTCATCATCGGTAAGCACCTTTGGTACGGGCTCGTAGTTATAGGTTTCGGAAAATACGGCATACCTGCCAAAAGAAACAGGCTCCAATGGCGAACGGCTTTGATAATGGTCAAAATATAAGCCGGTGGTTTGCGGTGTCATGATAACATTGTGTTTTTGCTGTGCAGCCATAATGCCGCCGCGTTCGCCGGTCCAGCTCATTACGGTAGCGTTTGGCGCAAGGCCGCCTTCTAAAATCTCATCCCAGCCTATAATACTGCGACCCTTGGAGTTCAGGAATTTTTCTATCCTTTGTATAAAATAGCTTTGTAAAGCATTCTCATCTTTCAGGTTCAATTGCTTTATAAGGTTCTGGCAAAAGGCCGATTCTTTCCAGGGCTGTTTATAAGCTTCGTCGCCACCAATGTGAATGTAATTGCTCGGGAAAAGCTCCATCACTTCGGTAAGCACGTTTTCCAGGAAAGTAAAAGTTTCTTCGGTAGGGCAGTAGAGGTCGGCCGTTGAAGCCGGGTTTTTGATGGCGGTATCTGGTGTGCATCTCAATTCGGGGTAGGCGCGTAGGGCAGCATCAGAGTGTGCCGGCATCTCAATCTCCGGTACTACATTAATGTACCTGTCGGCTGCATATTTAACCACATCGCGAATCTCATCCTGCGTGTAAAAACCGGTATACGGCTGGTTATCCGGCCAGTCGCGGTTGCTGCCAAACATGGTTTGCAGCCTTGTTCCGCCAACTTCGGTGAGTTTAGGATATTTTTTTATCTCTATGCGCCAGCCCACGCCATCAACCAGGTGCCAGTGAAAATTATTTAATTTATAAGCTGCCATCAGGTCTATTACCTTTTTAACCTCGGCCACGTTAAAGAAATGGCGCGAAACATCCAACATCATCCCGCGGTACCCAAACCTTGGCTCATCCTGTATGGAAAGGCAGGGGATAAGGTTCGCGGCAGTTGCATCCACCGGGAATAATTGTATCAGTGTTTGTATGCCGTAGAACATGCCTGCGCCTTTTCCAATAACGGTAATGCGGCCCGGAGTAACCGTTAATTTATAACCCTCGTTGGGTAAGTTTTCTGCCCCATGTTGCGTTAAAATGATAGCGCTGCCTTTTCCTTTTATTTTAGGGCTGTATTTAATAATCTTATTCTTTAAATGCCGGTTGTTTGCTAAAAAATCTTTTAAAAGTTCTACTGCTTTGTCGGTAGGCTTATCGGCTTTGATAACGGTATTGTTAGTAAAACTAAAACTTCCGGGTGCTTTTATGAGCGATGCAGGTGCTGGTATGATACCGGCATAAGGGTCATTAACCTGCGCAGAGGCAGCCTGAAAAGTGAAAGCGGCGAGACAAAGAATGATTAAAGAACTTAAAAATTTCATAACAGCGGGTTTAATTTTGAATTGCAGGTAATAGCAATGGTTAAGAGCTTATAATGTGCTATTTATGAAATATTTTGCAAAGCCCTGTAAATATTTTTAGTTAGGGCTATTTTGTATTCATAATTTTACCCGCAGCAAGGCTTGCTGCATAATGCCAGTGTCTTTTTGTGAATTTACCTTATAATCAGGCTCTATAATTGATTACCTTTGCGCTCCAATAATTCACAAGCTTATGCAATATGATGTTATCGTTATCGGATCGGGCCCTGGTGGCTACGTTGCCGCTATACGTTGTGCCCAACTGGGTTTAAAAACTGCCATAATTGAAAAATATAATACTTTGGGTGGTACCTGCCTTAACGTAGGCTGTATCCCTTCAAAGGCCCTGCTCGATTCGTCCGAGCATTTCCACAATGCCGCCCATGCTTTTACCGATCATGGTATCCAGCTTGAAAATCTTAAAATTGATTTTAGCCGGATGATCAGTCGCAAACAGGAAGTAGTTAACGCAAATACAAGCGGTATCGCTTACCTGATGAAGAAGAACAAGATTGATGTTCATACCGGGGTAGGATCATTTAAAGATAAGAATGCCATTATTGTAACAAAAAACGATGGTACAACGCAGGAGATCACTGCTACTAACGTAATCATAGCAACCGGCTCAAAGCCGTCTTCACTGCCGTTTATAAAAGTTGATAAAAAACGCATTATAACCTCTACCGAGGCTTTATCGCTTACAGAAGTTCCGAAGCACCTGGTGCTGATAGGCGGCGGTGTTATAGGCCTTGAGTTAGGTTCTGTTTATGCACGTTTAGGCGCAAAGGTTTCTGTAATTGAGTTTATGGATTCTATTATTCCAACCATGGATAAAAGCCTTGGCAAGGAATTGCAGAAGGTTTTACAAAAACTGGGTATGGAATTTTACCTGGGCCACAAAGTAACCGGCGCAACGGTAAGCGGTGACGAAGTGACCGTTACTTTTGATGATCCTAAAGGCGAAAAGAAAGAGTTAAAAGGCGATTACTGTTTAGTAGCTGTAGGCCGTATCGCTTATACCGATGGTTTAGGCCTCGATAAAATTGGCCTTAAGGTAGAAGAACGCGGGCGCAAAATTGCTGTAAATGATCACCTGGAAACCAGTGTTAAAGGTGTTTATGCTATTGGCGACGTAATTACCGGTGCTATGCTTGCACACAAGGCCGAAGACGAAGGTACACTTGTTGCTGAACTGATTGCCGGTCAAAAACCTCACATCAATTACAACCTTATACCGGGTGTGGTTTACACCTGGCCAGAAGTTGCAGCAGTAGGCCAAACGGAAGAGCAGCTAAAAGAAAAAGGAGTTAAATATAAAGTGGGATCGTTTCCGTTCAAAGCCAGCGGACGCGCGCGCGCCAGCGGCGATCTGGACGGTTTTGTAAAGGTACTTGCCGATACAGCAACAGACGAAATTTTAGGCGTACACATGATAGGCCCACGCGCTGCAGATATGATTGCCGAAGCAGTATTAGCAATGGAATACCGCGCATCTGCCGAGGATGTATCGCGCACCAGCCATGCGCACCCAACCTACACCGAAGCCATGCGCGAAGCCTGCCTGGCAGCTACCGGTAACAGGGCCATCCACATTTAATATCACCAATCTGTATATAAGCAAAGCCCGGATTTGAACCATCCGGGCTTTTTGCGTTTAAAAACTCCGGTTAAACATTACTCTCTCGCTCCATATCTCTCTGCTCATAACTCCTTATTGTCGTTTTTAACTTTAACTCCCCAAGGTTTTACTCCCTGATAATGTGTTCATTTTATTCATTCAACTTGCCTGTAACTAAAGTTAATTGCCTGTGATTTAACTTTGATTATTCTAAATCTATCATGTTGTAAGAAGCCATTTAAAAGATGGCATCTGGATAAAACTTAAAATCTTTTAAACGTTTTGTATGCGGGTATCAGCAGGAATTGGCCGTATTTTGCTAACACTTATTGCAGCGGTGTTAATATTCTATATGCCCCAAAAAAGTATGGCAGATGCCTACACCTGGTCTGGCCTGGGCGGAGATGGCAACTGGAATAACTTTTTAAACTGGGCGCACGTGGGCACGGGTGCCGGCTATCCCGGCGGTGCGGGGCAAACCACTGATGTAGTCACCATGAACGAAACCCTTGCAGGTTATACCGTTAAATTGGGTTCTAATATTAAAGTAGCATCTATAACTTCGCTTGGCGTTTTAACTATTCTTAACCCAAGCCCTATTTACATTAATACCAATGGTAACAACATAACAATAAGCAATGCCTTATCCATTAGTCAATTGCAGGTTGCTTCGATATTATCCCTGCCTTCAGTTATTACACCAAGTCTGCTTACATTTACCGGCAACGGGTCAGTTACATTGGGCGGTAATATTAATGTGTTCACAGGCGGTAAACTGGCTTTTGGCACATCGGGCGGTACTAATCCCACTGTAAATATTTCTGGGGCCACTATCACCATGGCCGATTTTATAGATAGCTCTTTGTTATCCATTGTTTCTGGTTTGTTAACGCTTTTGGGTCTTAACAATACCACCGGGCCTATCATGGTAAATTACGGCACCCTGAATTTATATGCATCGTCAACGCTTAATTTTACTGGATATTACAGTCAGCTTTTAAACTCGGGGACTTTAAATGTCGGTCCGTCATCAACATTAAACTTTACCGGTTCTAACAGCGGGCTTACCAATTCGTCGGTACTTAACTTAGGCCCAACCGCAGTGCTAAACTTAAACAGCAGCACAGGGTATGTAAATAATACCGGAACTTTTACACTTCAGTCTAATTCGGCAAGTACGGCAACCATCGGAAAAATAACAGCAGGCGCCGCACTTACCGGAACTTTTAACGTACAACGTTATTTCAAAACCGGCACAGCTTTAACAACCAGAAATTACCGCAGTCTTTCATCAGCAGTATATACTACTACCGGCGTTTATAACCTTGCTTACCTGAATGCTAAAAGCGGATCGCTGGCTGGTGTTTTCGTTGCCGGGCCGGGTGGCGCAGCTAATGGTTTTACCGTTGCAAATGCTACCCCGACAGTTGACATTTACCAGGAAAATGTTGCTTTTAGCAACGCAGGTTTTAATGCCGGAAACTTTAAAGGGTTAAGCAATATAACAGGTACCACGCTAAGTTATTATAAAGACGCATCCGGAACAGTTGGCACAACTGTTTTACCAATAGGCAACGGCTTTTTGCTCTACTACTGCGGTAATAATATAAGCGATATATCTTCTACATCGGCACTCAATAAGCAATTTAGGGTTGGCGGCAATTATATTGCTCCTGATACTGCTGTAACCACCCAGATAGGGTCGCTTAACCAGGGATCTATACCCGTTAAGTTATGGTATAGTAATACCACCACAACTTTAAGTAAAACCAACACGGGCTATGCATTGGTGGGTAATCCGTACGCTTCCAGTATAGATTGGGATACTTATTCCGCTACCAGTTCGTCTGCAGGGATCTATGCGCCCAATGTATCATCTACCATTTATGTTTTTAATTATTCAAGTAAAAACTATGGTGTTTACCAGGCAGGCGCTTTAGGGGGCACGGGTACCAACAATGCCACGCATATAATAGCCAGCGGCCAGGGATTTTTCATCCAGGCTGTAAACGCTTCCTCAGCTGCATCTTCGCTCACCTTTAATGAAAGTGCTAAAACCAATACCCAGCCTAATGCCATTGGCCTACCTTCCTATCTGTTGTTATCGGCAAGCCAGCAAAAGGCCTCTCCTTTACTGCGCATAAAACTGGCTAAAGATTCGGTTAATACGGACGATATCATGATCTTTTTTGATCCCACCTCTAAAAACGGCTATGAGCCATACTGGGATATTGACCGGGTAGATGGAATGGGGAATGTTTCTACATTAGGAAGTTACCCAAGCGACAGCACCAAATTACTGGCCATTAATCATATGCATAGTATCGATTCAACAACAAGGGTAAAGCTGTATGTTAACGTATCCAATTCTACGGACATTGATAGTTTAACAGGCAGTGGTTTTGAGTCGTTAGATCCGCGATATGACGTTTGGCTTATAGATCATTACAAAAAAGATTCCCTGTTTTTTAACCGATATAAAAGATACCTGTTTAACATCAATAATTCAGATACGGCAAGCTACGGTGCAAACAGGTTCGAGATTGTGTTTCACAGAAATAACGGCCTGGTATACCGCCTGCTTAGCTTTACCGCATCAATGGTAAAAGCAGGAGTTCAGTTAAACTGGACAACCTCTGGCGAGGGCGATTCGAGCAGGTTTGTGGTGCAGCGCGCTGACGGCAGTAAGTTGTTCCTCAACCTGGGCGATGTTCAAAGCAATGGGGGTGGGTCTTACTCTTATATTGATAAATCGCCGCTTGCCGGGCTAAATTACTACCGGTTGCAACAAACCGACGATTTTGGCGCCACTACATTCAGTAATATCATATCTATTATAAACGGCAATGCTACTAACAGCGTAAGCCAGGCAACTACGCTATCATTATACCCTAACCCGGTTGTAAATCAGTTTAGTGTTAAGATCAATACTGATGTGCCATCGCAGGTGCTTTTAAGGGTTACTAATTCGGTTGGGCAGATAATGGTTAACCAGCAGGTACCCGGTGATAACATACAGCAGGGTGCATCTAATTTAATGCCCGGCAGCTACATGGTGCAGGTGATTAATAAAGACACCCAAAAAGTGATAGGAGTAACCAAGTTTGTAAAGCGATGAACGCAAATTGCAAACCTCGTTTACTTATTTAATACGCTACTATTAAATACCTAAAACCTGTTTCAATTTAACGTAGCCGGTTTTACTAACAGGAATTTTAGCACCCGATTTAAGTATAGCTAAATGAGCATCCTTTTCATAAGGGTCTATACGGGTTATTTGTTGTATTGCTACAATATAGGAACGATGCGTGCGCACAAAATACCTGGGATCGAGCATTTGCTCAAAAAAGTTCATCGTCTTATTTTTTAAGAACGAACCCTCGGCGGTGTAAACGCTTACGTAATCATCATCGGCAGCCAGGTATTCAACATCCTGTACCGGTATGATCTTTACTTTGGTGCCGGTTTTAACCACAATGCGCTCGTGCTGGGCAGGGGAGTTAGCGGCTTCTAAAATTTCTTCATTCTTTTTAGGGGCGGCAGCCGGTGCTGGTGCCGATGCAAGGTATTTCTCAACGGCCTTATTAAAACGATCTTTATTAAATGGTTTTAACAGATAATCAACAGCATGGGCCTCAAAGGCTTTAATGGCATATTCATCAAAAGCGGTGGTAAATATCACGGCTGGTTGCTGCTCAACAAGCTCCAGCATTTCAAAGCCGTTTATTTTGGGCATTTGCACATCAAGAAATATCAGGTCGGGCTGGTGTTGCTGAATGGCCTTTAGGCCTTCAAAGCCATCACCGCATTCCTGTAAAACTTCAATCTGCGGAAAGCCCTGCAAATATTCCAGTACAACCATACGGGCCAGCGGCTCATCGTCAATAATTAAAGCGCGTTTCATATTATAGCTGCGGTACTTTTATAATAGTTGTAAATATATTATCATTTGCATGAGTTTCCATTAAATCGTTACGGGCAAATAATAAATATAAGCGCCTTTGTACGCCTCTAAGCCCAAAACCTGTTCCTTTTTTTGGTCGGGATGTTTGCGGGTCGTATGGGTTTTGTACCATCATGGTAAGGTAGTTGCCTTCCATTTCGGCCCTTATACTTACCAGTACTTCGCCGGTGGTATCATAAAGGCCAAACTTAATTGCATTTTCTACGATAGGTTGCAGGAGCATAGAAGGTAAAATTGCAGCGCTGCATTGCTCATCGCAACTGATCTCTGTTTGCAGCCGGTGCCCGAAGCGAACTTTTTCAATATCAAGGTAAAGGTTAAGGTGCTGTAATTCTTCGCTAAGCGATACCTGCAGCTGGTCGTCTTTTTTTAAGGTGCCACGCAAAAAGTCCGACAGTTGGTGGATCATTCTCCTTGCTTCATCCGGCTTAAAACCGATAAGCGCATTGATAGAATTTAAGCTGTTAAATAAAAAATGAGGTTGCAGCTGCTGCCTTAAATTGTATAGCTCTGCATCGCGGGCAAGCTTTTCTGCTTCTGCTTTTCTTTTTTCATTTTCTTTTTGGTCCTGCTGCGAGTAATAAATAATACTTAGCATGGCCATCCAGCCTATTGCTAAAAAATCTGTAAAAAACCGAATTGTTAAAGAATTAAGCAGAAAGCTGTAGTAAGCCGGGCCGGTACAAAGCAGGGGTAATATCCAGCGGGAGCCAAAAGTACAAATTCCCGCCAGCGCACCTACCCATATCAATATATTCAGATAGCTTCCCCGGCCCGGCTGGTAGTAGCGCAGGTTATTATTTATAAGCCAGCAGGCACCGCCCAGCAAAATGGCACAAACAAGCCCATCGGTAAGCGCTATATACCATATAAAGCCAAAGCTATGTACAATGTACGAGAGCAGCGCAATCCACACCAATCCGCAGGCGGCAAAGGTGCTGTAAAGTTTAACTGACGTAGCTTGCGAACTCATTCGTTTTTTTGGGTAGCCGTTAAATAAGCGGCTTTATAATAATTTAGCTGGAGTTTAAGTTGTTTATGATTAGTAGCTTCTTATGTCTACCCCTGCAAATATCGAAACGCCTTTAAGCACCAGTATCTTTTCCATATTTGCAGATGCGGCGGTTTTCATTCTTTTATCATCTATACCGGCAAACATTGCAGCAATATCGGTAACTACCTGCCAGTGCGATGGTATAATGATCTTGGTGCTGCCAAAGATCTGCGTAATGTCAACTATGATCCTGCCGTTTATATCGGCTTGGGTAAAATCAAGCTCGGCACCGCCAAAAATATTTACCACTTCGCCGCCCTTAAAGTCTTTTGAAAGAATGGTTTTCTTTACCCCGCCAAAAACTGAAACCGTATCAAGGTACTCATCGCCTGTTGGCCTGTATGACGACGATGATGTTGTTGGCCCTGCGCTTGGTGGCACCTCGTTATTTGGTGCTTCGGTATAGGTGTAGTCTACAATGGGTTCATTAGCGCCCAAATCAGAATACTTTTTATTCCACTGCCATTTGTCATTGTATTTATTGTTCGGCCTTCCTAAATGCGAGTGTTTTCTTAAGATCATCCACAATCCGAAAGCCATAATACCTAAAGGCCATACAAAACGATCGGCATTGTTTATGTTATCGTCTATCAAAAAAATACAGCCTAATAAGATCAGTACAAACGACGATGGTTTGTGAAAATTACTTTTAGCACCTATGTATAAGCCAAGTGCAATTATCCCCATAGGCCAGCTGATTAACCAATGTGGAAAAAAGAAAAAATCAAACTGCCGTACCAGCAGTACAAGGCCTACAAAGAGGAGCAGTATCCCCGCCAGGGCTTTACCATTGCGGGGGTTGTTATGTTGTGATATATCGTTAGTGTCCATTATTATCCTAAGTTTATTATGTTGCCAAAACTAAGGTAACATAATGTGTATGACAAACAAAAACTGGTGGTATGTTTAAAGAAGTCGGTAAGATGCTGCAATGTGTCGGTGAAAAATTTGGCCCTGTTTAACAATTCTTTAAGGTTGTAAATAAAACGCCGCAACAGGCTGTTTGTCGCGGCGTTTTTATACAGGCTATTTTCTTATAACTCTTTCTGTTCAACGAGTTCTGTATGCCTGGTGTTTTTCAAAACCATCCAGGTTCCTATTCCCATTACGGCAACAGGCCAAACAATACGATCTGCATTGTCAAAGTTCTCGGTGAAAAGAAATGAGGTGCCTAATACCACCATCCAGATCCATATTGGTTTACGGAAATGATACTTTGCACCCAGGTACAGGCCGTAAGCTATAATGAGCATAGGCCAGCTAAACAACCAGCCGGGGATAAAGAACAGGTTAAGCTGATCTATGAGTAATATACCACCTATAAAAAGTATGATAATGCCGGCCATTGTTTTGCCGTTTATTTTATTGATATTTTCTATTGAAGTTGTCATGGCTTTATATCTTTTTCTTAGTTAAAGGTACAGCCATGCCTGGCTTTTGGCAATGTAATTATGGTGAAGACTTGGCGCTTATCGGTGTGTGCGGGATAATAATCGGTGAAATGAGATGCAGAATTTTTAATATTTATCACCTCTTTTCGTCAACAATAAAAAAGAGCATCGTTGTAGCGAACCTGTTTACCGCTACGTATTGATAATAAACCTTTTAATATGAAAACCTATATTTTATTATCAGCTGTTTATTTGATGTTGTTTGTTTTAAGCGGCTGCAAGAAAGATGGGCCGCCGCCGGCAGCAATAACGGGCAGATGGAATGTAGTGAGCGACAGTACTTATACCGGAGTAGGGTTAGGGAATCAACTGGTAGTTTATACCGGCAAAACCGGCGACTATTTCAATTTCATTAGTGATAATAAACTTTATACCAGTGAATCTGCTGTTAGAGATACGCTTACCTACCGGTTTTTAAGCACCAAAGAAATTGTATTAACTCCATTTGGTGCAACAATCAATGGCATACAGGATACCAGCATTATCAGGACATTTTCGTCAAACAGGTTAGTGATTGCTTCTAAAACATTGTTTACACCCGCGGGTATATTTGGCAGGGTTATAACCCTGAGCAGGTAAGAATTTGATTAGGATCAGGAAATTATATAAACCTAAGAAAAACTATCCTCACAAAACCACCTTTTTACTTTTAAATTTCGACTTTTTACTTAAATAAAAAAGCGGCCCGATCGTCACGAAGCCGCTTTTTTTATTTTTTAATTTTGAGTTTTGACTTTTATTGAGCCTGCTGGCGCAATAAAGATGAAAACTTGCTTTCGTAATCTTTTAACTGAGCGCTAAGCTTTTTATTAAGAGCGGTGCGGTGGGTCTCTGCGGTCATGCTGGCCATGCCGTTGATGAATGATACACCATATTGCACATCGCGCACGCTAAGATCAGCTGCATTGTTTTGCATCAGGTAATAATTGTAATCCAGCTGATCTACAATGTAATTATCAACGCTGTTAATGAATTTATCGCCTAAAAGAACGTCCTGCAATTCGTAAGCCGATTGCGCAAGGAAGATCTTACGGTCTGCCACATCTAAGCCGGTATTGATATCCGGTAATACCTGGTCAAATTTATGAAGCGCTTTTATAGCCAGATCTTTATGGCCATCTTTCATTAAACCCGTGGTAAGGTCAAGGAAAGTAGTAACCATAACAGGGTAGAACATGGTGGTCGACTCGTGATCCAAATATTTGGCAGTTTTAAAGTTGCCGAATTTAAACTTGTTCATCACGTTATCGTACATCACCAGACTGTTGATCTTACCAAGCTGATCGCGTGTAGAGGTATCCGGTTTAAATGGTAATAACCTGTATGCAAAACCTTCCTTGTAAAGATATGGCTGTAAACCGATCAGGTTTTCCTGACCAATGGTAGTAGTAAAGCAGATAGGCCTTACCCAATTGTTATGCGCCAGAATATCCAGCATGGCAAGGTTCTCTTTGGTAACATAGTTAGATGTATATTTCCAATCCATCTCGGTAGCCAGCCTGTCTTTTTGCTCAGGAGTGATTACGTGGTTTTTTATCACGTCATCGGCGTTAACGGTTAACTTAAAGTTTTTGGTTGGCAGGTAATTACCAAAATCGCCGCTCTGGTATTGTACCTGGGTGGCCTTATCATCAGACGATACAAAGTCGAAAATATCCTTAACTTCAACAAAGCCGGGCAATTTCTTGTCGTCGTAATAAATAACATCACGAACACCTTCTTTGTATTTGTCGTACGGCATGGTAATAGGCAGCGGAGCAGATTCGTTCATCTTGTTCTGCATCTGGCGAATGTACCAGTCGCCGGTGAATAAGCTCAGGTTAACGATACGCACATCCGGGCGAATGCCTTCCACTTCCTGGTCATACCATAACGAATAAGTATCGTTATCGCCATAAGTAAATAAGATGGCGTTTTTAGGGCAGGAAATAAGGTAATTATACGCCATGTCGTGCGGCGTCATTTTGGTAGAACGGTCATGTGCTTTCCATTCCTGTTTTGCCAGCAGAACCGGAGCTGCTAAAAGGCAAATCACTGTAGATAAAATGGCGGCCATTTTAGGCGTAAGTTTTTTAGCTATCAGTTCGGCAAGTGCTATCACACCCAGGCCGATCCATATTGCGAAAGCATAAAACGAGCCAACGTAAGAATAATCCCTTTCGCGCGGCTGTATGCTTGGCTGGTTTACATAAAGCACAATGGCAAGGCCGGTAAAAAAGAATAAAAGCAACACGATAAGCGCATCTCGTTTTTTGCGCTGAAAATGGTATACCGCACCCAGCAAGCCGATAATTAAAGGTAATGCGAACAGTGGGGTATAAGTGGTACCTAACTGAAAGCCCTGGTTAGGAATTTCGGGGCCGCCTACTACTGATTTTGGAAGATGTTTGCCACCGTCAAAAATGCCGCTTGTCCAGTTACCATCAATTGCGGTTGTGCTTTGCTGCCCGTCTGCATCGCTGTAGCGGCCTACAAAATTCCACATAAAGTAACGGATGTACATCTGGTATATCTGCCAGCTAAACATCCATTTTAAGTTATCAGAAAATGTTGGCGCAGCGCCATCGTTCATTTGCAGCCATTGGCGGTAGAATTGCGGGTCCTGGCCTTCGCCGCTGTACATACGCGGCAGGAAGGTAGTATGGTCATAAACGTAGTTTGTTTTTTTACCGGCATTTTCATATTTGGTTTTGCCTTTGCGGTAAATGGTATTGCCTTCGGTTTGGTCGGTTATTTTGGCATCAAAGTACTGGCCGAAAAGTAACGGTGTTTCGCCATACTGAATACGGTTTAAGTAACCGTAAAGCGTAAATGCGTTATCAGGATGCGAGTTATCAAGGTTGGTACCCGCAGTGGCCCTGATAGGGATGTAAGCGAAAGAACTGTAACCGAAATAAATAAAAGTGATACATAAAAATACCAGGTTCATTAATGGCTTCCTGTTTTTTATGCTGTACCATATACCGAAAACAAGCACTGCTATAACTAATATAAAGAAAAAAAACGCGCCTGTACCGAAACCCATTCCAAGGCTGTTAACAAAGAAAAGATCAAAGTAGGCAGCAATTTCTATGGAATAACCACGAATGCCGTACTGCACAAAAACCAGTATCACAACGCTTAACAGAAACGCTCCTATGGCGTTGCCTGCCGTAATATTTTTGCTTCGGCGGAAAAAATAAACAATGCCGATTGCCGGTATGGTTAACAAATTTAACAAGTGGATCCCGATAGAAAGACCGATTACGTAAGCGATAAAAATGATCCAGCGGTCGGCACCGGGTTCATCTGCAATGGCATCCCATTTTAAGATAGCCCAGAATACCAGCGCGGTACAGAATGATGATAATGCGAATACGATGGTTTCTACAGCCGAAAACCAAAAGGTATCTGTATAAGTGAATGCTAAAGCGCCTACCAGGCCGGCACCCATAATGGTATATAAACGCGAATCGTTAACTTCTTCGTTTGGTTTAAGCGATAACAGTTTGCGGGCAAAAGCAGTAATGGTCCAGAAAAGGAACATGATAGTTGCGCCGCTTGCCAATGCAGAACCCATATTGGTGAAATAAGGAACTTTAGTATTATCGCCAAAAGAAAGCAGGGAAAAGGCTTTACCCAGCATAGCAAACAGCGGGTAGCCTGGCTGGTGCGCTACCTGTAAACGATAGGCGCAGCTAATGAACTCGCCGCAATCCCAGAAGCTCACTGAAGGTTCCAGCGTTAAAATGTAAGTAATTGAGGCTATAACGAAACAAAGCCAACCCAGAAGATTATTGATTTTTTTGTATTGCATGGATCACTATTAATAGATTATCGCACTGTAAATATCAGGAATTTTATAAGTTATTTAGTAAAAACCATTTAAGGCTTAACATCTTTTAACAATTTAAATAGTATGCTCCTTAAAAGGCAGCAAATATGATAAAATATAGCGTATTAGGCTAATGTGCATTTACAGATTTTTTTATTTTTAAGAAAGCGGTGCCGCAGGGCTTGATAATTCAATTTTTTACAAAAAAAAGCCGGCTAATTTCTTAACCGGCTATATATCAATTTGAATGAATGTTTAATTATTTAGATACGGTTACCGCTTTTTGTTTGCGGTAAAGATGGCTCACTGCAAACAGCATAGCTACCGCTGCCAAAACAATTACCCAGGTATCAAGCGGGCAATAGTTATCCAGGGGGTCATGGTCATCACAATTGTTGTTGATGCTGTCCTGGGCAAACAGTATTGCCGGCATCGCTGCAACAAATAAAAAAGCTATAAATTTTCTCCACATAGTCAATCAGGTTATACAAAGTAACAAAATTTATCGCTTAATAAATTTCGTTACGCCAATATTTTTCTTGGTTTTTGAATCCGTTACTTCCACTACATAACTTCCTGGCAACAAGTTGCTTACTGCCTGCTGTATGTTGTCGCCATCGGTTTCACGGTTTATTACAATCTCGCCCACCGCATTGGTTACTTTCAGCATAACCTTGTCAGGCACGTCGGTATTAATGGTTACGTTAAACTGGTTCGATGCAGGGTTAGGGTAAAGGGTAAGGGTTTTGCTAACGTCTGTTGTAAAGTTATTATTAATGGATATGATATTACTATAAGTTTCTGCATCGAATGAATCGGTTTGCAATAACCGATAGTAATTGGTTCCTGTAAACGGTGACTTATCAATATAAGAATACGAACCCTGCCCGTTACTTAATAAGTCGCTTAAAGTTAGAAATAAAGAACTACCATCTTTGCGCTGTAACTCAAACCTTGTTGAATCGCCTTCACCTGATGTGGTCCAGTTTAACTGTACACCCTGCTTAACCTGCGTAGCGGTAAAGCTGAGCAAACGGTAAACAAGCGAATTCTTTTTACGGAAAACAAGTTCGAAACGGTTACTGCCATAGCTGGTGGTATCGCCGCTGTTTATATTGAACAGGTATTTGCCATAGGTGCTAAAAAGCAGCGAATCTTTTTTATAATGGTCTACCAAATAAACGTCATACCTGTTATCGAGCGATGAAAAGCCTGTTGCACTCAGGGTATCCGTATCTGTGGTGGCAGAAGATGTTACGTTTACATACAATTTTACACGGGTGGTAGAATCAATGCTGTGCATCCTATTAACAGATAAGACAGCATTGCTGCCAGAGCCGTAGCTGGCAAGCGTAGCTATATTACCTGCACCTGTCATCCGGTCAATGTCATAATTAGCTTCATAACTGTTTTTAGAAGCCGCCTCAAAAGTAATCATTATATCGTCTGTATCAACAGAGTCCTTTGCTAATCTAACACGTAATAATTGAGCTGAATTACTATTGGTAGTAGGTGTATTAGAAGTACTCAAAGCTGACACCGCAGTTCCCTGTGGTTTGGCTGCCAATAATAAAAATGAAGGACTTGCAGCATGACTTGAGTTACTTACATTGTTTGGCTGCACGAGCGTTTTAGCCGCCTCATTAAATGCAAAAGTAGAGCTGGCGGCCAGTCTAACATAAAAGCCTTGTCCGCTGGCTATAACGTGTGTAGCATTGTTGGTTCCGATACCATTTTCACCGGCAAGCCCAACTACGTAAGTTCCATAATTTTTACTGGAGTAGTTAAAAACATAAAAGGAGCTGCCGGATAAACCGCTTGATGATATCCCGGCTGAAGGTGAAGTTGAATAAGTATCCAGGTCAATGCTCGAAGCATATGGGTTGCCAATGAGTGCATAACTGGCAACTGATGGATTACCGCCGTTATACCATAATTTGACTGTTATTGGCCCTTGATTTAAAACGCCTGTTTGTGTGGTTAAGGCATCGTCTGGATCTATATAAACGCTTCCGACCCGGAATTGCTTATTTTTGATAGTTGTTGATGTAACATTTGCAATATTATCACCGCAGTAATACACCAGAAACCCGTTACCTACCGGAATAGTTGTAGTTTGAGCAGCAGGTGTACCTGCCGAAGGATAATAGCTAACGGTATTCCCTGCATTTGCAGCAATGTTAGTAAGTCCTTTAAAATTACCTGCGTTAAAACCATTGTTGCTAAAAGCTACATCACCGCGGTAAAGGTCTACCGTAGGCGTAGCATTAACTACCGTAAAACCGGTTGTAGTGCTTGGAGGCGTTGTGTTATTTTTTGTACCCGGGCCGGCAGTAAAAACACCGCTTGTGCTATTATTAAGATAGCTTAACGTATAAATATTTGTTCCGCTAACAGTGGCATTGTAAACTGCTGATGATAGACTGCGGTAGTTGCGGGTGGTAACTTCCGGTCCTGCTGCAAAATAGCGCTGAACGTTTACAAAGCCGGTAATGGGAGTAGCTGATGCTGTTGAGGTTTCCTTTGCTAAAGTAGCCGTGGAAGTGGCTCCCGATTGAAAAGTTAAATAAGCGGTGGTTGATGAGCCTGCGGCCAATGTTGCACTGCCGGCCATAGTAAGTACGCCAACAGGAGATACTGCGAAATTACCGCTTCCTGCGGTTATGGTTTTTGCGCCGGTATTGGTAAATGTTACGTTATTGAAAACAGTTCCGGCGGAGCTGTTGTCAACTAAGACTTGTGCATCGGTACTATTGAAATAAACCGAAGGACCTGTTGGGCCTGGTAAACCGGCCTTAAATACAGCGGTAGAAGTAGCTGTATAATTGCCGCTCATGGTAAGGTTACCTGATGCTAATGTAAGATTACTTGAATTTGAGGTATTACCATCAATAGTTATATCGCCGGTTGTTCCAATGAGGGGTATAGTGTTAGTCAGATTGCCGCCAACACCTAAATCTCCATCGCCTAAAGTAATGCTTCCACCGGATGTTGTTGAACTTCCATTATTTAAATTTCCTACTACGCTATAGTTGCCTGCACCGCCCTTTACAACCGATGTGTTATTCCAATTACCCGCAATACTCGAATATGTGTTTTGATTTGCAAATGTAGTAGGACTTGAAGTGGTTAAACTTCCAGCCAATTTCAATCTTCCTGTTCCAGATCCCACTTGTGCGGTTCCGGTTCCATTGATAATCAAATTGTAATAATTTGCTTTGGTTGTATCTATACCTCCAGATCCGTCTCCTGAGCCAAACCCTGTAAAAGCCGTAGTAGCAACATTTGGGGATGCACTGGTGTAAGTGACAGTGCTGGTGCCACCAGTATCTCCATAAAAGTTTACAGAACCGTAACCATTTGGCGGCGTAGACGCACCAGCAGCAGGAACGGGTAAAGCAGAAATGGGATTTGCATTTGTTAAAATTAATATAGGGTTAGTAACCGTTTGCAATTTATTACTCCCTTTAGCTTGGGTAACAGTGTTTATGGTAAAATATGCAACGTTCGATACTTTGAATCCATTATTTAGTATTGTTATTACACCATTTATGGTCATTGTTCCGCTTTCAAGGCGAAAACCGTTACCATTTACCAGTCCTGCTGTTGCAGTTACAACTACATTTGATGATACATTCAATGTGGCAACATCACTCAAAAAATAGTTGTTATTTTTTCCACTAGTAGATGTGCTTCCAACATTTATATCCTTACAATTTATTGTTCCGTTTCCTAGCAGATAGTGGTAATTTCCTGCATTGTGCAAGGTATTAGCGTCTACGCTAATGTCTCCGGTTACGTTAAGTGTTGTTGAAGAAAGCGAACCATTGTTTACTGTAAGTTGAACGCCATCAATAGTTGTACCACTACCATCCTGAGATGTAATGCTAACACCAGCTCCAAACTCTATAGATGCTATTGTAACGGAGGTAGTTAGCGTTGGCATGTTTGTAAACGAAGTGCTTGAAACTGCAAAATCTACTATATCTGTAGTGCTTAAAAACCCTGGCGCGCGCGATGCTGTAGCACCGGTAGATGTTGTCCAATTTGCAGGATTTTCCCATGAGGTAGGTCCATAGCCAAGTACCGAATTAGTATTTCCTCCCTTCCAGTTAAAAACAGTTTGAGCTTCGACATTTTGTATGCCTAATATGCCGGTTATAGAGATCAATGATAAAATTAGGGAGTAAAATTTCATACTGTAACAAATTCAATACACATACACTGTTTCAGCCTTTTACGAAATTTTTAAAGCGGCGGTTTCAATAAATTGAAAACCAACAGTTTTAACCGTTGCTATTAGTTTACTTCTTTACAAATTTTACCATACCTACCGCGTTCTGGGTGGCTTTATCAATTATTTGTACCACATAACTGCCCGGCAATAGTCCGCTAACAGATTGTTGTATGTTGGTCCCCGGCATTTGTTTGCTTATCACCACCTGCCCCAATGCGTCTGTTACCTTCAGTATTACATTGGCCGGGGCATTCTGGTTAATAGTAATGGTAAACTGACTTACAACAGGGTTTGGAAACAGGGAAATTACCGGCTGGGTGTCACCGCCTTTTGTGGTGCTGCTGCTAATAGTAATAACGTTGCTGTAGGTGACTACTCCGTAAGAATCAGTTTGCTGCAAACGGTAACTGTTATTGCCGGCAAGCGGAGCGGTATCCAGGTAATTATAAGCACCGCTGCCATTAGCCTGTTGCTGATTAACGGTAATGAACTGCCCGCTGCTATTTAGGCGCTGCAACTCAAAACGGCTGGAATCGCCTTCTCCGGATGTGGTCCAGTTCAGTTGTATGGTACCTTTCGCGGGTGTGCCGGTGAAGCTTAGCAGCCTGTAAATAAGTGCACCCTGTTTTCTGAAAACAATCTCGAACCTGTTAGCGCCATAACTTGCCGTATCGGAATTGCTGATGTTGAAAAGATACTTTTTGTAAAGACTGAATTGTAAAGAATCCTTTTTATAATGATCAAGCAGCCAAACGGTATAGCGGTTATCCAGCGATTCAAATCCGCTGCCGCTTAACGTATCGGTGCCATTAGAGGATGATACATTTACATACAATTTTATTCTTGTTGTAGAGTCGATGCTGTGCAGGTGATTGATGCCCAGCATATGCAGGCTGTCGCTGCTGTAACTGCCCAGGGTAGAAACATTGCTCATACCGTCTATGCGCTCAACATCTACATATTGTTCAAACTTATTGCTCGCCGATGGCTCGAACAAAAGCATGATGTCATCGGTATTGATCGTGTCTTTAGCCAGTTTTACCCTTAATAACTGAGGAGTGGCTGCCTTTTGTTGTGGCGCCGAATTTAAAAGCAGGTAAGAGGCATTACCCGAGCCTGCGTTGTTTGGCTGCACACTTGTCTTTGCCGCTTCATTAAAGGTAAGTGATGCACCGGAAGCAGAAGTTGCATATACATAAAATCCTTGTCCGCTGGCAATTACGTGTGTTGCATTGTTAGTGCCTTTACCACCAGAAGTGCCTGCCTGGTAATAACCGTAATTTTTGCTTGAATAATTAAATATATAAATTGTTGATGACACTTTTGGTGCGTAAATACCAGCCGTAGTAACAGAAGCAGAATAAGTGTCCCAATCTATACTGGATGCATATGGGTTGCCAACAAGCGTATAGCCTGTATTTACCTTTGTTAAGGTAGCAGCCCCGCCGTTGAACCAGGGCTTAACAGTTATAGATCCCTGGTTTAAAATACCAGTCTGCGTAGTTGTTGATGCATCCGGGTCCATATACACACCGGCAACCTTAAATTGCTTATTATTAGTGTTACCTATATTGTTTCCACAATAATAAAGTAAAAAACCATTACCTACAGGTAGCGTAGTTGCTGCAACAGTACCTGTACCGTTGGCATAGTAGCTTAGCGTATTACCGGTTATATTGGTAAGACCTTTAAAGTTACCCGCGTTGAAGCTTGCATTGCTCGATGTTGTGTTTTCCTGGTAAATATCTACCGTTGGGGTGGCATTGGTAACAGTAAAGCCGCTGGCTATGCCTCCCGGGCCGGCGGTAAATACGCCGCTTGCATTACTTAAGTAAGCAAGATTATAACCGCCTGCGCCGTTGTTAACAGCAGAAGAGAGGCTACGGTAATTACGCGTTGTAGTTGCTGTACCTGCTTTAAAATAACGTTCTACGTTTACGTTACCGCTAACGCTATATCCGGATGGTATTGCAGTAACTGAGGCTGTTAGTGCCGGCAAACTTTTTAATGTTAGAGAACCGGTGGCCGAATTATTGATAACCAGGTTGCCTGATGTAATATTAAGCGTATTATAAACACTGAAATTACCACCGGTAATGGTAATGGTACCACCCACAGAATTATTAATGGTAAGGTTAGCTGCCTGCCCTGCGTTTGTTGCAGTGCCTGTGTAACTTTGTGCACTCATCGACCCGTTAAAGACAACAGTAGATGCATTGTTGGATGAATAGCTGATAGTGCCGTTGTTAACAATGTTACAACCAACGCTCAATGTCTGCCCGTTTAAATTTACTGCTTGTGAAGGGTTTATTGTTATCCCATACACGTTTGCGGCAACTCCAAGCGTAGCAGATCCCGTAACTATAAAGTTTTCTTTACCCCCATTTTGCGGCGTAGCAGAGATATTGCTGCCGTTGCTGCTATAAGTATAATTGGCAGCATCGCTGGTTGAAAAGGTGACACCGCCGTAAATCTGTTCCGCGTTTAAAAGGTTAGTAGTAACTACACCAGTTGTACTGGTATAGCTTGCAGGCGTATTCTGGTTTTTATATTCTGCTAATAGCCAGTCGGAAGTTTTTGCAACGTTCGATACCCTTGCTTCGTCAATGGTACCTGTAAAGTAATAAGAGTTACCGCCCTCGCCCGCACCTATATATAGCGGGTTGGTTGATGATGGATTGGTGGTAGTAGAAAAGGCCTGGTATTGCACCCCATCCACATAAGTGTATTCTGTGGCACCATTATAAACAGTTTGTATATAGTGCCAGGTAGAAGCCGCCATTGCGGGTGCCACAGGCGAGAAGCCCCTGTTTACTCCCGGAGATTCGGACTCAGCGATATTGTTAGTGTATACCCCTAATTTATAACCACCGCTACCGCTACCTCCAGCGCCCTGGTTGGTCATTACCTTTTGGTCATTACCGGTAGCTCCTAAATTTATCCACGCCGATAGGGTAAAAGGCCCCGTAACTGAGGCACCTGCCGATACGGTTATAGATTTTGAGCTGGATTTATTAAATGAATAGGCACTATTAATCTTACCGGTTGAAACCAGGTCTGTGCTCACCATGTTATTTGTTGTCCCGGTTCGGCCATTAGATGTTGCATCTGTAACAGAGCCTGTAAAACTCGCCTCATTAAAGTGGTAAACCGACAAGTAATCCCCAGACCAGGTGGCCTGGTGGAAAGCTGTTGTATGCCCTGGAGCAGTTATAGACCCGTAATAAAAAGTAAGCGTATTATTAGTTGTATGCGAAAGCTTTGCCAGTTTAACCCAAACTAACAATGTTCCGGTTGCGGGGTTGTAGCTTTCTACATCAAATGAAGTTTCTGAATTGATAGTGTTGTCGAAAAAAGTAAAATCATAATCAGGTCCGTTAGGAAACTGAATTTTATTGCTGCACGATGTTGATGAAACAATTAACGATGGGTCGGTGATAGAAACCAAAAACGGGAAATTGGTAAGGTCGGTGCTGATGCCCAGGCCGGTTGTATTCAATGTAATTGGCAAACTGTAGGCGTACGCCCCTGTAGCTATGGTTTGCGTGGATGTTGCCTGGCAACCTCCTGCGTTAGTTACTGTTAAGGTGATGGATGGCGTACCCGAACCCGACCAGGTAACGGTAAAAGGGCCCTGTCCTGTTCCGGTTGAAGGCGTGCCGTTGGTAAAAGTCCAGTTATAAGTAGATGTTGCCGGGTCTGTGCCCGTATAATTTATGGTAGACGAACCCATAGAATTTGGCGGCGTAGTAGCTGAAAAGGATGCCGATGGTACGCTGTTATAAGTGGCGGTAACCTGCGAACGTGTCAAACTGGTTTGGCCGCCCGAGGTATAGCTTACATAATAATTGGTAGTAGCACTAATGGTTGGTGTATATGTATTAGATGTACTGCTTTGAAGTAAAGTACCGCCGGTGGATGCCGTATACCAGTTGTAAGTGCCGCCGCTTGGCGTACCGGCGGCAGTAAGCGTAACAGGCCCTGTTCCGCAGGTTGACCCTCCGGTTACTGTTGGTGCTGAAGGATATACCGTTACAGTGAATGACGCAGGACTTGACGTTACCGCGCCCGAAGTTGCAGTAACGCCGATTGTATATGTACCCGCAGGGATTGACGCAAAGTTTGCAGTTACCACGCCGGTACTGGAGTTGATTGCAAAATAATTACTCGGGTTGGTTGATAAGGAATAGGTAGTTGGAGCGGTACCATAGATCTGAAACTCCCATAATGAATAGCCATACCCGCTGCCTCTTACCGTTCCGTACATCCTAACGTAACGACCTGTGCCAGACAAGCCAGTAATGTTATCTGTACCACCGTTCTCAGTAGTAGTGCTGTACATATTGTTCCATGTATTGGCATCACTGGATATTTGCAAGCTATAAGCTTTTGCATATGCAGCTTCCCAATACAGCATTATTTGGCTTATCGTATAGGTTCCGCCAAGATCGACGTAAATCCATTGAGGGTCAGCATATGCGCTTGACCACCGGGTAGTTAAATTTCCATCCACAGCACCCGAAGCCGGGAATTGAGCTCCATTCTCAAGTGATGATACGGTAGCCGTTTTATTTAATGCAATGTTTGCACCGTTTGTTATGGTTGCAGTTGCGGTAATACCCAAACTGGTACCCACCGCAGAATATGCATTCATGGTGTTTGCAGCTGTGTTTGCATCTGAGGGTGTGCCAACTGTTTGTCCATATACACTTTGGGTAAACAGTAACAGGCCACAGCATAAAATTGCTTTTAAAAATGAATTGTATAAGGTGTAAAGTTTATCCATGTATTGTCTCCCGACATAACCTAACCGGTTTAATTTTAGTACATTAATTAAGGAGATGCGAAAGCTTGTTTATTTAATACCTGCAGATACTGAATATTAGCTTTATCAAATCCACAAAAAGTATTAAAAAATAATTGTTTCTAAAACCATCCTTACGGAAGCGCGCCGTACATGTTTCAAAATTAGACGATTAATTTTAGTGCTTTTGGGAATGTTCTTTAGGGTTAATGTGTTATTTCTTAAAAGTTTATTTTGGCTTAGTTTTAAGTATTCATTTAAACTAAAGCCGGTATATAATTTATTAAATGTTATTTCTTTATAAATTTTGTTTGCCCAACAATATTTTGGTTGCTGCTATCTATCAATTGCACAACATAACTTCCCGGTAAAAAATTAGCAACGTTTTGCTGTATAGCACTACTGACCGTTATACGGTTTACCAGTGTCTGGCCTAACGCATCTGTTATTCTTAATATAACATTTGCAGGCGTGTTCTGGTTAATATTTATGGTGAATTGATTAACAACCGGGTTTGGATAAAGCGACAAAACAGGTTGCGTACTGCTGCTGGCAACACCACTATTGGTAATAGTGATCACATTGCTGTAAGTTACCGTACGGTAAGAATCTGTTTGCTGCAGGCGATAACTGTTGCTACCCGCAAGTGGAGCAATATCCAGGTAATTATAGGCGCCGCTGCCATTTGCCTGTTGCTGATTAATGGTAATAAACTGGCCGCTGCTGTTTAAACGCTGTAACTCGAAACGGCTGGAATCGCCCTCGCCAGATGTGGTCCAATTAAGCTGTATGTTACCTTTAAGCGGTGTGCCTGTAAAACTAAGCAGCCTGTAAATTAGCGCACTTTGTTTTCTGAACACAATCTCAAAACGGTTAGCGCCGTAACTTGCGGTATCAGCGTTATTGATATTAAAAAGGTATTTTTTATAAAGGCTAAATTGCAAAGAATCTTTTTTATAATGATCCAGCAGCCATACGGTGTATCTGTTATCTAACGATTCAAAACCAGCACCACTTAGTGTGTCTGTATCGGTAGTAGTAGAAGATGACACGTTCACGTACAATTTTATCCTGGTGGTAGAGTCAATGCTATGCAGGTGGTTAATGCCAAGCATACTCAAGCTATCGCTGCTATAACTGCCTAAGGTAGAGACGTTGCTCATTCCATCTATCCTTACTACATCCACGTAAGGTTCAAACTTGTTGCTTGCGGTAGGCTCAAATAGCAGCATGATGTCATCGGTGTTAACGGTGTCTCTAGCCAGTTTTATACGTAATAACTGTTTTGCAGCAGTTTGCGGGGCAGAATTTAGCATAAGGTAAGAGCTGCTGCCTGTACCTACGGTGTTTGACTGCGTTACTGTTTTAGCCGCTTCATTAAACGTAAGCGATGCGCCTGTTGCAGCCGTAGCCTGTATAAAAAAACCCTGTCCGCTGGCAATTATATGCGTGGCATTATTAGTGCCTAAGCCGCCGGACGTACCTGATTGATAATAACCGTAATTTTTGCTTGAGTAATTGAATACGTAAATAGTAGAGGATACGTTTGGCGCGTAAATACCAGCTGTAGAACTTGAAGTAGAATAGGTATCCCAGTCTATGCTGGATGCATACGGATTGCCAACCAGGGTGTATCCCGTATTTACTTTTGTTAAGGTGGTGCTATTATTATACCAGAGCTTAACACTGACCGGTCCCTGGTTTAGGGCACCTATCTGGGTGGTTACTGCGTCATCAGGGGCTATATAAGCGCCGCCAACCCTGAATTGTTTATTTAAGGCAGATGTAGATGATACGTTGTCAATGTTATCACCACAGTAATAAAGTAAAAACCCGTTACCCACCGGCAAGGTGGTTGTTGCAACCGTACCTGTACTATTGGTATAATAACTTAAAGTATTACCTGTTATGTTTGTAAGACCCTTAAAGTTTCCTGCGTTAAAGCTGGTTTTATTAAAAGCTACATTTTCCTGGTAAATATCTATTGTTGGAGTAGCATTAGTAACGGTGAAACCGGTATTCGTGCCAGGGCCTGCTGTAAATACACCGGTAAGAGACCCGCTTTTAGCGTTCAGATATGTAAGATTATATCCCCCCGAACCGTTATTCACTGCCGATGATAAACTGCGGTAATTACGGGTAGTAGCCGCTGCACCGGCTTTGAAGTATCGCTGAATATTAAAATTTCCAACCGCACCGCTACCAGAAGCAAGGTTATTGTTATTGGTAGGCATGCCCTCGATACTTGCGGTGCTATTTGCATCAGATATTAGTGTAAAAACACAAGCTGAACATGCGGCATCATTTTTAATGAGGCTGTTATTGCCAGCACCAGAATTATAGGTGGTAGCTGTAGGGTAAATAACAGAGCTGGAACCTAAAGTAAAGTTTCCGGAACTGGTAGTGCCGTTATTGGTATTTAAAATGGTAGCGCGTGTGCCGTTTAATACAAAATATACAGGTGTGCTGTAAGTTCCTGCGTTAAAGGTTCCGTAGTTGGTTATGCGGCTATCGTTTCCGCTTAATGTAAATGTAGATGTACCTACCGTAAAAGTACCGTAATTTGATATAGTACCATTGCTGCTTGCCGATAGTGTAAACTGGCAAACATTGGCATTAAAGTTACCCGTATTTACAATAGATGCCGGGTTTACACTCAATGTAAATGTTGCACTTGTGGCGTTAAAGGTTCCTGCGTTATTGATAGTTGCATTGCCACTTTGCAAATAAAAATTGGCACTTGTGGCATTGAAAGTACCTGTATTTGTAATGGTATTTGGATTTACACTTAAATAAAAATTTGTGCTGATTGCTGTAAATGTACCCGCATTGGTAATTGTGCTGTTGCCGCCATTAAAATTAAAGTTGACGCTTGTTGCGGTAACTGTTCCACCGGTATAAGTATTAAACTGGGCTGGGTTACCAAAATTCATCGCAACCGAAGTTAAGGTAACGGCGCCGTAATTATTAATGGCTACTGTACTATTGTTGTTTAATGTGGCTATACCGCTGCTGAATGTAAAGTTAGTTGTATGATCTGAAGTGGAACCTAAATTTAATACGGCAGAATTGTTTAACGTCAACACTGCACCTATACTTACAGCACCTGAACCTAATATGTTTAAAACGCCCCCGTTGTTATTTCCTACTATTAAACCGGATGATGCTGATAACGAAAACCCCTTTGTATTAATGGTAACCGTATTGGCATTGTTCATGTTGAGCGATGACAGGGCGATATTTGCATTTAATGAAATAGTGTAGGCACCCGTAATACTCACCACGTCAAAAGAGCTGTAACCAGGGTAATGGCTTTTTTGATCCCAGTTGTTTGGAGTGGTCCACAAGCCGCCGTCATTAGCATTGCCCGTCCATGTGTAGGTAGTAGCCAGAGAATTACTTGCCGATAAGCAAATAGATACGAAGAAAAATAAATATATTATTTTTTTCAATGGCTTAATTAATAAAGGTTTTAGTACAAAAATATATGGGGATAGTATATTAATATTTGATAATAATTAACATATCCACATTTTTAACAGTTGTTCAACGTAACTATAAGAAATAAAGTTCCGTTTACTAAAGGTTGATTTTCAATCAAATAAGAATTGGTGATTCATCTCTTGTCAATTACTTTTTTCTTCTTTAGTAGCAGATAAAATATAATACACTTTGGTTAATAATAAACACTATAAAGAAATATTTGCATCTATTTTAACTTCTGTGCAAGAGAAAAAAATTAAACCCGGATTGCTTTAAATCGCAGATTTTTTGAAAATAAACAACGAGTAATCGCCGTATAATTTGAAATGTTTGGAATAAAGAATTTTAAAAGTTATTAACAAATAAACAATTATAATATTTGCTAATAAGTAATAAAAGCTACAGACACAGGACTGTCCGCATTACAGATCTGTTCGGCAATTTTTGGTGGATTAATGAGCGGATAGAAGAAATAGACTTTACAAAACCCGAAGAAATTGGAAGAGAGCATCAACTCCAGAAGCGATTAAAGGGACAACTTATATTCAAAAATCGGTTGATGAAGCCATGAAAATGCAAAAACACTTTTTCAATAGTAATTAATTAAAAAAGCCGGTCGGGATTATAACATCCACAACCGGCTTTTTTAAATATCTATTTATTGCTTATTACCTGGTGCGCGCATCCGCATAAGTTGGCGTTAGCTGTAACTGGCTAAGAATCCCATCAACCACTTTTGGCAAATCTTCAACATTCTTTTCCGGGTTGCGGTGTACTTCGCCAACACCAAAACCTCTCCAAACAATTTTGCGGGTATGGGTATCAATCAGGTCAATGATCAGGGTACCTTCTTTATAGTGTTCTTTATCAGCATAGGTTAGGCCGCCATAATAAGCGAAAGGAGCACCGTAGGCATAATAGTAAGGGCGATAACCCCAACCGCCCCAGCCTCCCCAGCCGCCGCCCCAACCGAAACCTCCCCAGCCAAAGCCGCCGTAAAAACCGGGTCCACCCCAGCCATAACCGCCGTAATAAGGAGAATAATAGTTGGTGCGTGTGCCGCGACCCACAATACTGGTATAATTAACAACCAGATCTGGGTTGCGCTGGCTAATGCGCAGGCCTTTGGTAACAAGGTTAGTTGTTGCCGCGTCTTTTATCTTAGCATCGGCAGTATTATCCGTAGCTCGTTTATCACCTTTTGCAGCAGGCATCCAGGCAAAAGTATGATAGTTGCTTAAATTGGTTTTGTTGATTGCTGCCTGGTAATAATTATAGCTGGTACAAGCAGATAAGCCTGCAAGCAGAAAACCTGCAAAGGCTAAATAGATTGATTTTTTCATGATATTAATGCCTTGGATAATCTTTTAGACAAACGATTGTTAAATGGTTTAATTACTGATATAAAAAAATAAAAAATTTTAATCTTTTCAAGTCACTAAACCTGCCATAAATATATCAAATATAATTCCAAGTATAACCGCAGCAGGCAATTGAAACTTAATTGTTATATTAAGATTAAAACAGCATTAGGATAGGTACTTGCCTACAATTGGCATGCGCCTGCCCATACCGAATGCCTTTGGCGATACACGAAGTATTGGCGGCGTTTGGTAACGTTTATGCTCGGCAATATTAATGAGCCTTATCACCCTGCGAACGGTCTTCTCATCAAAGCCTCTTCTTACAATTTCTGCTGATGAGCACCTGCCTTCTACATATTCAATAATGATCTGGTCCAGTATATCATACTCCGGCAGTGAATCAGTATCTTTCTGGTTAGGCCTAAGCTCTGCTGATGGCGGTTTAACAATAGAGTTGATTGGTATTATTTCTTTGTCTTTATTGATATGCCTTGCCAGTTCAAAAACCTGCGTTTTGTAAACATCGCCAATTACAGATATACCACCGCACATATCGCCATACAGTGTACCATAACCAACAGCAGCTTCGCTTTTGTTTGATGTATTGAGTAAAATATAGCCGAATTTATTGCACATAGCCATCAGCAATACGGCCCTGCTGCGCGATTGAATGTTTTCTTCGGCAATGTTAAAGGGCAGATCTTTAAACTGTGGTTGCAATGCGCTTTCAAATGCTTCGGTAATGCTTGCAATGGGAACAACCTGATGCATACAGCCAAGGTTTTTAACAAGGTCCTCTGCATCTTTAAGTGAGTGATCGCTCGAGAATCGTGAAGGCAATAATACGGCCATCACATTTTCTGCGCCCAGTGCTTCGGCCGCCAATGCGCATACCACCGCCGAATCGATCCCGCCTGACAAGCCCAATATGGCCTGCTTAAACCCCGACTTATAAAAATAATCACGTATGCCGGTGATGATAGCTTCATGTATCTGCTCTATGATGGCAGGTCTTTCAGCTTTTATAGTTGCAGCGTGCTCAAAGGTGATTGCAGAATCATCGCTCAATTCATAATAAGCGATGTTCTCTTTAAAATAAGGCATCTCATCGGCTATTTTACCGGTGTTGTCAAACACCAGCGAGCCGCCGTCAAATATCAGTTCTGTTTGTGCGCCAACCTGGTTCACATAAAATAAAGGCAGCTTATAGCGTTTTGCATTATCGCTCAGTATCTCAATACGCTCCTCATCGTGATTATAAGCAAAAGGAGAAGCCGCAATATTGATCATCACATCCGGCTGCTCTTTTATTAAGGTATCCATTGGGCGGGTTACATACAGCGGATTTTCGATTGTGTTCCAAAGGTCTTCACAAATAGTAAGTGCTATGCGGTGTCCCTTATAATCTATGCATTTAAAAGATGTAGAAGGCTCAAAGTAACGGTACTCATCAAAAATATCATAGTTGGGCAGCAGCGCCTTATGTACAACGGCCTTAACCTTGCCATTTTCAATAAAATAAGCCGAGTTAAAAAGCTCTTTTCCTTCGGTGCCTTCGTTGGGTGTAGGTAAACCAATTATGCAGGCAATATCGGTGCATTCGGCAGCTATCTGCTGTGCATGTGTTTCGCACAGATCAATAAACTCGTCAAACTCTAAGAAATCGCGCGATGGATAGCCGCAAACGCATAACTCAGAAAAAACTACAAGGTCGGCACCGTTATTGCGCGCCAGTTTTATATGCTCAATTATTTTGGAGGTGTTCGATTCAAAATTCCCGATATGATAATTGAGTTGTGCGAGTGCTATCTTCATTACAATAGTTGAGTTAAGCGTATTATGCTAACGGCTTATTGAACCGTTTAAGATGTTTAATGCAAATAAAAAATTATTTTTGCGCAAAGCCCTACAATGATCACTTTGAACAAAACAAAGCAAATTTATTCAATTTTTTTGATCGGTATGTTATTGGTTGCCTGCGGGCGCAATAAAAAGATCGATGTAAGCAATATACCTGTTGATGTTAAGATAGAACGCTTTGACCAGGAGTTTAACCAAATGCGCACAAAGCCCATGGCACAGCAGGCAGCTTACCTTCAAAAAAAATACGGCCCTTTTTACCGGGATTTTATTGCCCTTTTATTACAGGATCAAAATATTAGCGTTCAAGACACCACTTATTTCGGGTTGTTAAGGCAGGTATTTGCAGCACAATCCTATAATGATCTGAAGCACGATGTAGATTCTATATACCCTAATGTAGACAAACCCCAGGAGGAATTGACGGACGCTTTCAGGCGTATTAAATATTATTACCCTAAAAAGCGCTTGCCTAAGGTCTACGCTTTTTTTTCGGGGTTTGAGGCGCAAACCACCATTGGCGATGGTTATGTGGGCGTTGGCCTGGATCTTTTTCTTGGTGCCGATTCAAGGTTTTACCCGGCACTTACCAAAAGCTTCCCGCGTTATATGTCGCGTAATTTCAATGCTCAAAATATTGCACCGCGTGTGGTTGAGGGAATGGCGAGGGAAGATATGTTCCCGGAAACCGACAGCAGTAAGACCTTGCTTTCTAAAATGATCTATAATGGCAAGATCATGTATTTTATGGATCAGACCTTGCCAGATGTTCCTGATTCTGTTAAAATAGGTTATACCGGTGCGCAGTTAAAATGGTGCCAGGATTTTCAGTCTAAAATATGGGCATTTTTCCTGGACGAAAACTTGTTGTATGAAGCAGATTACCCCAAGATCCAGAAATATTTAACAGAAGCTCCTTTTACACCTGGTTTGGGCGATAACAACGAATCGGCACCAAAGCTGGCTATCTGGACCGGGTGGCAAATTGTAAGACAATATATGGATAAGCACTCGGAGGTAACATTGCCAAAGCTGATGGCAGATATGGATGCACAAAAGATATTGAACGATTCAAAGTACAGGCCCAAGTAGGGCTTATACCTAAGGCATGCTTTGTAAATACAAATTATTTACAAAGCATGCGACTTAATTATTTTAAGATAGCAAATACAGCTTTAAGTGCCACACCAACACCTGCAATCAGCAATATGTTAGCGATGATGGTAGCGTAATGGAAATCAGCAAAGCGCAGGTAAACGCCAAAAAGACCGATAACAATAGCAATTACGATTTGAATGTAGTGACTCTCTGAGTTTGCGTTTTCTGTAGACTCCATTGTAATTTTATTTTAATTGCAGCAAAAATATAAATGTTTACTTAAAAAGCGGCACCACTTTAATATTTTTATTGCTGGCTTAGGCGGCCGGCATCTTCTTTTCAAGTTGCGTTTATCGGCTGCGCCTACACTGCAATTTCAGGCCTTTTATCCATTAACTATTGGGATGCTATATCTTTTCAACAATCATTTCTTTTTAGTCGTACATATTATTCGCATATCAAAAATCACTGATCATTTTATATTTTTACAGTATATATTATGGGCTTAATATACGCGGAAATAAAACTTATTAACTACGAGGACCTGGTGCTTGCCAGACGAAATTACATTGGCGAGGATGAGATTAAAAGCATGACGGTAAATATGCTTGTTGATACAGGCAACATTTATATGCGTATCAACGAAAATATACAGGAGCAATTGCAGCTTCCGGTTATAGAACAACGCAAAGGGCAATTAGCAAACGGACATATAGTTGAATACGATGTAGTAGGCCCATTAGAAGTTAAATTTAAAAACCGCCGCTGTACTGTAGATGCAATGGTATTACCGGGCGACAATGAGCCGTTATTAGGAGCGATCCCGTTAGAAGATATGGATGTGCTTGTGCATCCTTACAGGCAGGAACTAATAGTAAACCCCGATCACCCGTACTTTGCACAAATGAAATTGAAGTAATTATGTTATGTGAATTGAATAAAATTGTTGTTCCTTATTTTATTTCACTTAGATTTCTGTCTGTATCAATAATTTCTGCTGAGCGTTTTGCTGTCTTAAACCTTAACAGTTTACCCCGTTTGCATCAATAAAATTTAAATTCGTACTTTACAATCAGGCGTTTAGTTTTTTATGGTTACAGATGGGTTTTGCTTACCATATTATTAAAAAATATGCGCAAAAAATCAAATTTTGAACGGAAAATTGATTTATTTAGAACAATTATAAATTAGATATTAAGGTCATTTATTTGTCAGTGATACTGTAATAAATTTTACTTTTGTCACTGAAATTTTCGAATAAAACTTACATTTCTTCGTGAAGGACAATCTTAAACAATAAAATTATTTAGTATCAATACACTTTATGAGGAGTATCTCATTGCTTTCTAAACAATTCACAAGGTCGGTTTTATTGATTGCCGGTTTTGTTTTTTTGGGATTCTCTGCGTTTGCGCAAGGGGATGCTGCCAAGGGCGAGACCATTTTTAAAGCCAAATGTACCACCTGCCACAAGATCGATTCTAAGCTGATCGGTCCGGCATTGGGCCCAACCATATCGTCAGAAACTGATGATAAATGGTTAACCAAATGGATACAGAACAACCAGGCTTTAATTGCCGCAAAAGATCCAAAGGCGCTTAAAATTTACAACGAGTTCAACCAATCGGGCATGACCGTTTTTGGTGAGCTTTCTGACGGTGATGTTTCCAACATCCTGGCTTATGTACGCGCTACCTGGAAAACTATGCAGGCTGCTCCTAAGGCAGGTGCTGCTGCTCCTGGTGCTGCGGCAGCAGATAGCGGCCCAAGCAGCCTTGTTATAGGTGCGCTTATCGCCGTTATCGTTATCGCCTTCATCATCATCCTGGTGTTAAACAAGGTGATTGCTACTTTAGAGCGTTTGCTGCTTAAGGGTAAAGGCCTTGTAATTGAAGAAGAGCTTCCTGCTACAGAAGGTGAAGTTGATCGTTTAGCTACGCTTAAAAAGCTTGCCAAAAATAAGAAACTTGTTTTCTTCGTACTGTTGTGCGGTACTTTGGCATTAGGCAGCTGGACATGGGTTACCTTATGGAACACCAACGTTCACCAGGGTTACCAGCCGGTACAGCCAATTAAATTCCCGCATGATCTGCATGCCGGCGCAATGAAAATTGATTGTCAGTACTGTCACTCAGGTGCTTACAAATCTAAAAACGCATCAATACCATCATTAAACGTTTGTATGAACTGCCACAAGGTTGTTAAAACCGAGTCGCCGGAGATACATAAGATCTATGATGCTTTGGGTTATGATCCTCAAACCCAGAAATATGACAGCACCAAGTCAAGGCCAATGCAGTGGATCCGTATCCACAGCCTTCCAGACTTTGCTTACTTTAACCACTCACAGCACGTTAAAGTTGCAGGTTTAAAATGCCAGGCTTGCCACGGTCCTGTACAAACAATGAAAGAAGTTTACCAGTACTCACCGCTTACCATGAAATGGTGTATACAGTGCCACAAACGCACAAACGTTAACCTTAAAGGTAATGCTTACTATGAGAACATGGTATTGGTGCATGACCTTATTAAACAAGGTAAACCGGTTACTGAAGCTGCCATGGGCGGTATTGAGTGCGGCAAATGCCACTATTAATAGATTGAATTAAAACACAGCATTACAGTTTATATAGCTTAAATGGATAGCAATAAAAAATACTGGAAAGGTTTAGAAGAGCTGAACAAAACCCCCGAATTTGTTGAAAAGAACAAACACGAATTTGCGGAGCCTATTCCTGTCGAAGATGTTTTAACCGGCGGTGGTTTAGGAGGTAAAACTCCGCGCCGTGATTTTTTGAAAGCACTTGGTTTTGGTGTTGGTGCAGTTACTTTAGCTGCCTGCCAGCCAGTGCCGGTACACAAATCTTTACCATATTTAATTAAACCGGAAGATGTTGTTCCGGGTATCCCCAACTACTATACTTCTACTTACGAAGGCCAGGCTATTCTTGTAAAAACACGCGAAGGCCGCCCTATTAAAGTTGAAGGTAATCCTAACGATATCTTCGGAAAAGGTGGTGTTAGCGCACAGGCACAGGCTTCTGTTCTTGACCTGTATGACGTAAACCGTTTAAAGAACCCGATGAAATCTGGTGGCGATGCCAGCTGGAGCACCGTTGATGCCTTTGTTAAAGCCGAGCTTGCTGCTATCAAAGCTGCCGGCAAAAATATCCGTATCATCACTGCGTCTATCAGCAGCCCTTCTTCGTTAGCCGTAATTGCAGATTTCGTTACTGCTTTCCCTACTACCAAACACATTAATTACGACGCGGTATCTTATACAGGTATCATTCAGGCTAATCAGAACAGTTTTGGTAAGGCGGTGTTGCCTCACTATAACTTTGATAAGGCTGATGTAATTATGAGCTTCGGTGCTGATTTTCTTGGTACCTGGATCTCTCCTGAAGAATTTACAAGGCAATACGTATCAAACCGTAACAATAAATCATTAGAGAGCAAGAAAATGTCTCGTCATATCCAGTTTGAAACCGGTATGAGCCTGACAGGATCTAATGCTGATGTGCGCATCCCTATCAAACCTTCTGAAGAAGGCGTAGCGCTGATCACTTTATACAACTACATTTCTGGTTCTACTTTACCGGGATCAAAGAAACTTACTAATGCCATTGCTGATAAAGCCTTAGCACTTGCTGCTAAAGAATTATTGGCTGCAAAAGGTAAAGCACTGGTAGTTGCAGGATCTAACGATGTAGCAACACAGGTTTTGGTAAATGCCATCAACTCCTTGTTAGGCAGCTACGGTACTACTATTGATCTGGATAATCCATCATACCAATACGCAGGTAACGACGCTGAATTTGTTGAGTTTGTAAACGAAATGAAACGCGGTGAAGTTGATGCGGTATTCTTCCTGAATGCTAACCCTGTTTACGATTACTATAACAGCAAAGACTTTACAGAAGCACTTAAAAAAGTTCGTTTAAAAGTATCATTTGCTAACTACAGCGATGAAACTGCTTCATTATGTAACGTTATCGCTCCGGGCCATCATTACCTGGAATCATGGGGTGATGATAACGCAGTTGAAGGTTACTACACTGTAGTGCAGCCAGCTATCAACCCTGTTTATGATTCTCGCCAGGCTGAGCATAGCTTTTTGGTATGGTCAGACAATGCTGTTAAAGATTACTATACATACGTAAGAAATACCTGGGATAAAACGCTTTTAGCTAAAGGCGGCTTAACCGGCCAAAGCGGATGGGAAACTCTTTTACAAACAGGTTTTGTTAAAGAAACACCTAAAGCCGCAACTACTTATACGTTTAGCAAAGACCTGAATGCTGTAGCTCAGACTATTTTAGGTCATAGCGCAACATTATCTGAAGGCAAATGGGAACTACAGGTTTTCCAGAGCCCGGCAATGCGCGATGGTAAAAGAGCTAACAACCCATGGTTGCAGGAACTGCCAGACCCTGTATCTAAAGTTACCTGGGACAACTTTGCAGCACTTGCCCCTGCTGACGTTAAAAAATTAGGTTTAGAAGATGGCGACATCATTAAACTGGAAGCAAACGGATATTCAATTGAAATACCGGTTCTTTCTCAGCCTGGTCAGTGCCAGGGCACCGTATCTGTAGCCGTAGGTTACGGACGTACTAAAGTAGGCCCTGTTGGTGATAACGTAGGTAAGAATGCATTTCCATTCTACAGCCTTCGTAATGGAACATTCCATGTAGGTGCACCTGCTACTATAAACCCAACCGGTGATAATTCGCCATTGGCACAAACACAGACTCACCACTCTATTGAAGGCCGTAACAGCATCATCAAAGAAGCTACCTTCAAAGAATATGTTAAAAACCCTACTGTAGCTACAGGTAAGGGCGATCAGAAAGAAGAAGCGCCAAACCTTTTCTGGCAAAACTGGACTGAAAAGTCGCCTTATAACTGGGTAATGGCAATTGACCTTAATGCTTGTACCGGTTGCGGTGCCTGCGTGGTTGCCTGCAGCGCCGAGAATAACATCCCGGTAGTAGGTAAAGATGAGGTTAGACGCCGCCGCGAAATGCACTGGATCCGTATTGACCGTTACTACAGCTTTAACGACAATGGTGATGGTGGTGTAACCCGCGAACATGAAATTGCAAAACTGGAAGATTTAGACAATGTACGCGTTGTTTACCAGCCAATGCTTTGCCAGCACTGTGAGCACGCACCTTGCGAAACTGTTTGCCCGGTACTTGCTACCGTTCACTCGTCAGAAGGATTGAATCACATGGCTTACAACCGTTGTATTGGTACACGTTATTGCGCAAATAACTGTCCTTACAAAGTTCGCCGCTTTAACTGGTTCAACTACTGGAACGATGCACGTTTTGATAACTATTTACAAGGTGAGCATACACAGTTGGTATTAAACCCGGATGTGGTAACCCGTTTCCGTGGTGTAATGGAAAAATGCTCTATGTGTATCCAGCGTATACAAGCCGGCAAATTGAAAGCGAAAATTGAAAAACGCCCGCTTAAAGATGGTGACGTAAAAGTTGCCTGCCAGCAAACCTGCTCTGCAAACGCTATCGTTTTCGGTAACGCCAATGATCCTAACTCTGAAGTTGCAAAAGCATTGAAGAGCGACAGAACTTATTACGTGCTGGAAGAGCTTGGTGTACAGCCAGGTGTAGGTTACCAGGTAAAAGTTAGAAATATATCTGAATTAGAGGCTTAAATTTAATATAAGAGAGATTTAAAATATGGCATCTCATAGTGAATCAATAATCAGGGAACCGTTAATTACGGGCAAAGACATCACGTACGCCAAAATTACAAATGATGTATTGCGACCTGTAGAAAATATGCCTGGTAAAGCCTGGTGGATAGGTTTTGTGGTGGCTTGCATGGGCGCTTGTTTATGGTTATTTGCAGTAAGTTATACTTTCTGGTACGGAATAGGCTCATGGGGATTAAACAAAACAGTAGGCTGGGCGTGGGACATCACCGGTTTCGTGTGGTGGGTAGGTATCGGCCACGCCGGAACGCTTATTTCGGCTATCCTCTTGTTATTCCGTCAAAACTGGCGTAACTCTATTAACCGTTCTGCTGAGGCGATGACGATTTTTGCGGTTATCTGCGCGGCTACTTATATCGTAGCGCACATGGGTCGCCCATGGATGTTCGTTTACTCACTGCCGCTTCCTAACCAGTACGGTTCTTTATGGGTAAACTTTAACTCACCGCTAATCTGGGACGTATTTGCAATTTCTACATACTTCTCGGTTTCACTGGTGTTCTGGTATACAGGTTTATTGCCTGACCTTGCTACCATCCGCGACCGTGCTACCGGATTACGCCGCCGCATTTATTCTATCCTTTCTTTTGGATGGAGCGGTTCTGTAAAAACCTGGCAGCGTTTCGAAACCGTGTGTTTGATTCTTGCAGGTATCTCTACACCACTGGTACTTTCGGTACATACTATCGTATCTTTTGACTTTGCAACCTCCCTTGAACCGGGGTGGCATACCACTATCTTCCCGCCGTATTTCGTTGCTGGTGCGATTTTCTCTGGTTTCGCTATGGTGCAAACGTTATTGCTGATTGTGCGTAAGGTGTTAGGTTTAGAGAATTACATTACGATGTTCCACATCGAATCTATGAACAAGATTATCCTTTTAACAGGATCTATTGTAGGTGTGGCTTATCTTACTGAATTCTTTATCGCTTTCTACTCTGGCGGCGAATATGAGCAGTATACATTCCTTAACAGGTTCATTGGTCCTTACTGGTGGGCAGGTTGTATGATGTACGGCTGTAACGTATTGATGACGCAGTTAATGTGGTTCAAAAAAATCCGTACCAATATCCCTGTATCATGGGTACTATCTATCGTAGTGAACATCGGTATGTGGTTTGAACGTTTTGTGATCATTGTTGTATCACTTCACCGTGATTTCGTGCCTTCAAGCTGGGCAATGTTCTATCCAACCTGGATAGACCTTAGCGTGTTCATCGGTTCAATAGGTGTATTCTTTACTTTGTTCCTGTTATTCATCCGCGTGTTGCCTTCAATAGCAATGGCCGAAGTGAAACTGATCCTGAAGAGCTCGAGTGAACAAGCTAAGAAGAAGCTTATAGCTGAAGGCCACCTTGAAAAGGAACAGGTAGAATTCTACGAAGAGTCGTTAACCAAGTTTGACAGCGTTGATATCGCAGATTATCAAAAAGCATAAAAATGAGCAGCACTAAATATATATTAGGCCTTTTTGCCGATCCTGATGAAATGATGCACGGGATTGACTCACTACAAAAGAACAGCGTACCTATTTACGATGTTTACACACCTATGCCTATACACGGTATAGAAAGAAAGCTTGGCATTAAAGATTCAAGGCTTGGTTATGCAGCCTTTATGTTTGGCTGCCTTGGTGGAACTACCATATTTAGCTTAGCTTATTTCATGCTGGTACATGACTGGCCAATGGACATTGGGGGTAAACCGGCCTTTGCTATTCCGGATTTTGTTCCAATCACTTTTGAGTGGACCGTATTGTTCACCGCATTTGGTATGACACTTACGTTCTTTTATGCCACGCATTTATTCCCGGGCCGCGCACCGCGTGTAATGGACCTGCGTGCTACTGACGACAGGTTTGTTATTGCCATTGACGCAAAGGGAAACATTCCGCATGACGATATAACTAAATTATTAAAAGACGCCGGGGCTGTAGAAGTAAAGCATAACGACAGAAAATATGTTAGCTATGAATAAAATGAAAATATTGGGCACAACGGTTATCGTTATCGCTGCAACGATCATCATATCATCCTGCAAAGATAAAAGAAGTACCGGTTGGGAATATGCTCCCAATATGTATGAGCACATCGCTTACGATCCTGATCAGAAGAACCCTAACTTTAAGGACGGTAAAACCGCCCAGGTTCCGCCGGCAGGTACTATACCGGTAGGCTTTGTTAAATTTGATTATCCTAATACCAAAGACGGTTATGAAAAGGCCGGCCTTGAAGTAAAAACATCATTGCCGCAAACACAGGCTAACTACGCCGAAGGTAAATTGCTGTTTATGCACTTTTGCTCTCCTTGCCACGGTGTTAACGGACAAGGTGATGGTCTGGTGGTTCAGCATGGTTTCCCTGCTCCTCCATCATACTCTAAAGGGCAGTCATCACGCGGTGGTGCAATGAAAGATCTTACAGACGGTAAAATTTATCATACCATTACATATGGTGTAAACGCCATGGGTTCATACGCTTCGCAGCTGGAGCCGAAAGAACGCTGGAAAGTAATTATGTACGTTCACCATTTACAAACTTTATAAGCTGATTTTAATGAAGACTTCTCATAGTTTCGACGATCGATTTGAATTTCAGGGTAAGGCCAAAACCTGGGCTCTTGCCTTCATAGTAGTTGGTGTACTTGGCTTATTATTCGGTTTCTTTACCGACATAGAACGTACTTTTGCCAATCTTTTATTAAACAGCTACTATTTTGCGTGTGTATGTATCTGCGGTATATTTTTCTGCTCGGTACAATATGTGGCACAGGCAGGCTGGTCGGCATCTATTCTGCGTATTCCGCAGGCTTTTGCCAAAACCTTGCCGATAGCAGCAGTGGTTTTATTAGTAGTTGTATTAGCCGGTTTGTTTATGCACCACACTGGTCTTAACGAAGAAGGTAAATCAACTTCACTGCCTTTATTATACAAGCATTGGGCTGCGCCGGGTATAACTACACCGGGTCACGAAAACTACGATGCTGTTATCACTAAGAAATCAGGTTATTTAAATATCCCTTTCTTCATTATTCGTTTGCTTATCTATCTTGGAAGCTACAGCTTTTTAGGCAGCTTGCTTGTAAAATATTCAAACAATGAGGATGAGTTGGGTGGTATGTTCAATTATAACAAAAGCTTTAAGGTATCGGTTATATTCCTTGTAATATTCGGTTTTACTGTTCCTTTGTTCGCTTTTGATACCATCATGTCTTTAGAGGCACATTGGTTTTCTACCATGTTTGGCTGGTATAACTTTGCAGCCCTTTGGGTAAGCGGTTTATCTGCGATCACTTTAACTATCATCCTGTTAAAACAGGCCGGTTACCTGGAGTGGGTTACAGAAGATCACCTGCATAACCTTGGTATGCTGATGTTCGGTTTCTCAGTGTTCTGGACCTACCTTTGGTTCGCTCAGTTCCTGTTAACCTGGTACGCTAACATCCCTGAGGAAGCTGCTTATTTCTACAAAAGATGGGAGCCGCAGTTTAAACCATGGTTCTGGTTAAATATCGTAGTTAACTTCCTTACACCTTTACTGGTATTGATGTCCCGCGACTCTAAACGTAAGTTCACACTTTTAAAGACCGCTTGTATCATTATTCTTTGTGGTCACTGGCTGGATTATTTCCAGATGATCATGCCGGGTACCGTTGGTCCGCAGTCAAGCTGGGCTACCGAGATCGGTCCAATTGAAATTACATTATTTATAGGTTTTGCAGGTTTGTTTATGTTTACAATGCTTACATCATTAAGCAAGTTCAAAGCATTGGCTCCAAAAAAACATCCTTTATTGGAAGAAAGCCTACATCATCACATATAATAATTGTTAAATTTGCATCAAAATAGAGAATACCAAACAGACAATAAAATGGCATTCAAAAACTTAATAAATTCTAAAAAATTACTATCGCTATTTGCTGCAGTAACGCTGTTCGGCGTTAAGGTATCTATGGCTCAGGAAGTTGCTGTTGCACAGGGTACAACTACCCCAGGCACTCCTGATTCTATGGCCAGCAGCGGTATGTGGATGGGCGTAGCCTACTACGTACTTATCTTTCTTGTTGCCTGTTTTTGCATCGCTATCATAGGTAAGATACTAAGGGTTTATGACCTTACGTCACAAATTCAGGGTAAAAAAGGTATCAACTGGAATAACTTTATCGGTTGGGTGTTCATTGTATTCCTTGTTGTTGGTTTATGTGCCGCTACCTGGTCATTAATTGTACAGGGCGGAATGTCATTACCAGAATCTGCGTCTGAACATGGCGTGGCAATGGATAACATGTTTGCCGTTACAGCAGCGCTAACGCTGATGGTATTCTTCATCACCCAGTGCCTTTTGTTTTGTTTCGCTTTCTTTTACCGCGGATCTGATAAGCGTAAAGCTTACTTCCTTCCCCATAACAATACCATCGAAAAGATCTGGACAATTATTCCTGCAACGGTTTTAACTATCCTGGTTGTATTTGGTTTCTTTACCTGGCAGAAGATAGAGAACAGCTCTGAAAAGAAAGGCGATATCAACATTGATGTAACGGGCCATCAGTTTGCATGGGAGCTTCGTTATCCTGGTGCCGATGGTAAATTAGGAACGGTTAATTACAAACTGGTAACGGGCCTAAATAAATTAGGTATCGATTTTAAAGACCGTAATAGTACAGATGATTTACAGGCAGATACTCTGGTACTTCCTGTTAACAAGGCTATCCGTTTAAACATACATGCACAAGACGTTATCCATAGCGTTTACATGCCTCACTTCCGTTTGCAACAGAATGCCGTACCGGGTTTGCCAACCTACTTCAGGTTTGTTCCAACCATTACTACTGCAGAAATGCGTATAAGGACTGATAACCCTAAATTCGAATACCTTCTTTACTGCAACAAAATTTGTGGTGGAATTCACTATAACATGCAAAAAGTTGTACGCGTGGTTACTCCTGAAGAATATCAGGATTGGGTAGCGAGACAAAAGCCTTATTTAACCGACAACTTAAAGAAGACTTTAAACATGGCTGAGGTTAAACCCGCAGCACAGGCAGCAGCAAACAGATTAGCGTTAAACAATTAATATAATAGAAGCTATTATGTCAACATTAGCAGTTCACGATCACGGAGTAGTACATCACGAAGACGGTCACGAACACCACCATAAGCAAACCTTCCTGAATACCTACGTATTTAGCCAGGATCATAAAATGATTGCCAAACAATTCCTGATCACAGGTATCATCATGGCATTCATTGCAATGACATTGTCTTTATTATTCAGGATACAACTTGCTTATCCGGATAAATCATTCCCTATACTTGAAACCTTACTTGGCCGTTTTGCGCCAGGCGGCCGTTTAAGCCCCGACTTTTATATGTCGCTGGTTACCATACATGGTACTATCATGGTATTCTTTGTATTAACAGCGGGCTTGAGCGGTACCTTTGCTAACTTATTGATCCCTCTTCAGATCGGTGCACGTGATATGGCTTCGCCTTTCATGAACATGCTTTCATACTGGTTCTTCTTTATTGCCAGTTTAGTAATGCTTTCATCATTCCTGGTACAGAAAGGCCCTGCAAGCGGTGGCTGGACAATTTATCCTCCGCTATCTGCAATGCCTAAAGCTATGCCTGGTTCTGGCGAAGGTATGACCCTTTGGCTTATCAGTATGGTATTATTCATCGCTTCGCAGCTGATGGGTGGTATCAACTATGTGAGTACTATACTAAACATGCGTACAAAAGGTATGGACCTTTGGAAAATGCCTTTAACTATATGGGCGTTATTCTTAACAGCTGTATTAGGTATCCTTGCGTTCCCTGTATTAGTTGCAGGTGTTGTATTGCTGATATTTGACCGCAGCTTCGGTACCAGTTTCTATCTTTCTGACATTGTATTAAACGGACAGGTTCAGCCATTTGAAGGTGGTAGCCCGATATTGTTCCAGCACTTATTCTGGTTCCTTGGTCACCCCGAAGTATACATCGTAATTATGCCTGCCATGGGTATATCGTCAGAAGTACTTGCAGTTAATTCGCGCAAGCCTATTTTCGGCTACCATGCAATGGTTTATTCACTGATCGGTATTACCGTGTTATCATTCATCGTTTGGGGTCACCACATGTTTGTAACTGGTATGAATCCGTTCCTGGGCGGTGTGTTTATGATCACTACTTTGATCATTGCTGTACCATCGGCAGTAAAAACATTTAACTGGCTCGCTACTTTGTGGCGTGGAAATATCCGCTTTACCCCGGCAATGCTTTTTGCAATCGGTATGGTGTCTTTCTTCATCTCTGGCGGTTTAACAGGTATCTTCCTGGGTAACGCAGCGCTTGATGTAAACTTACACGATACTTACTTTGTAATTGCCCACTTCCACCTTGTAATGGGTTCGGCAGCTATATTTGGTATGCTTGCCGGTGTTTACCACTGGTTCCCTAAAATGTACGGCCGTTTAATGGACGAGCGTTTAGGTTATCTGCACTTCTGGTTAACATTTATCGGTGCTTACCTGGTATTCTTCCCGATGCACTTTATGGGTCTGGATGGTGTGCCACGCCGTTACTATGCTTTCACTGAGTTTGAATCGATGAAACGCTGGTTAACTGTTAACGTATTTATCACCTGGGCTGCTATTATGGCCGGTATTGCACAGCTTGCATTTGCTTTCAACTTTGTATATTCCATATTTGCAGGAAAGAAAACCACGCAGAACCCTTGGAGCGCAAATACTTTAGAGTGGACTACACCTATTGAGCGTATACATGGTAACTGGCCGGGAGAAATTCCAACTGTTTACCGTTGGGCTTATGACTATAGCAAGCCAGGTGCTGATGAAGATTTTATCCAGCAAACGGTACCTTTCTCGCAAACTATGGCTTCTAACCTTCCACATGACTTTGAGGAAAACCCTACAGGTTTGGAAGAGCATTTGAAATGGGTAAATCAACAAAACGCTAACGAACAGGTAAAATAATATATTAAACCCTTTTAAGTCACGGAAAGCCTTGAGCCTTGAGTGAAAAGTTAGTAAAGCTTTTGCTTAAGCCTTAAGGCTTTCAGACTTTAAGTGGTTTGTTTGGGATAGCTTTTGTATTAATTATAAATGAGTAAATCGGCTTCGAAAACAACGTATCAAAAATTCAATATTGCAACTGTTGTTTTGCTTTTTGTTCTGATACTTGCCGGCGGTGTGGTTCGCAGTTCGGGCTCAGGAATGGGTTGCCCTGACTGGCCTAAATGCTTTGGCCGCTATATCCCGCCTACCAATAGTTCTGAATTGCCTGCCGATTATAAAGAGAAATATGTTGCCGGCCGTATCAAAAAGAACATAAAATTTGCCAAAACATTAGATCTTTTCGGGTACAGCGATCTTGCCCGCCGCATAAGGGAAGACCGCTCTATTTTGGTTCCTGAAGATTTTAATCCAGCCAAAACGTGGACGGAATATGTGAACCGCCTTATCGGTGCTATTTCTGGTTTCTTCCTTTTATTTACGGCCATATTTTCTTTTAGCTATATAAGGGAGAATAAATGGATCCCGGTTTTAAGTATTTTCAACGTAGTACTTGTGGGTTTCCAGGGATGGCTGGGTTCTATAGTTGTATCTACTAATCTGGTTGCCTGGATTGTTACTGTGCATATGGTACTGGCACTGGTGATACTGGCAATAAGTATCGCCACTTACCACATGGCAAGGGTTTACGGAAAACACAAAGTGAAAACCAAATTGGTTGTTCAACTGGTAGCATTGGTAGCGTTGTTATTATCTACCTTACAAATTGTATTTGGTACCGAGGTACGTGAAACCATAGATGCTGTATCGAGCCATTTACAGGGCGGCTACCGGGAGGATTGGATCAGCAGCGCGGGTTCTATCTTCACAAGGCATCGCGATGTAGCAACTGTTGTGCTTTTGCTAAACGTGGGGCTTTTTGTGTTAATACGCCGTTACTTTAACCGCCATTCTATTCACCAGCAGATCATGAGCTTTACGTTTCTGATTATTATGCTGCAAATAGTTACCGGTATATTGTTGTCCTATTGGTCGTTGCCGCCTTTTGCGCAGGCTGCGCATATTGTACTGGCAAGCCTTATATTTGGTGCGCAGTTTTACCTGCTGCTAAATTTATATATTTCTTTTACCAAACAGGAGATTGCGAGATGAAGATGAGTGATTTTTCAAAGCTGATAAAAACAAGGCTAACCTTTATGGTGGTTTTGTCGGCTTCCATTTCCTTCCTGATCGGTAGTAAAGTAAACGGCGCTATAAACTGGACTAACTGGGGCATGCTGATTATAGGCGGTTTTTTAGTTACCGCAGCGGCAAATTGCTTTAACGAGATTATTGAAAAGGATCTTGACCGCCTGATGAAGCGCACTGCTGACCGCCCGATTCCCGCAGGCCGTATGACTACCGGGCAAGCATTGGTATTAGGTCTTTTCATGGGTATAGCAGGAACATATTTATTAGGTAAGCTTAACTTAACTACCGGTTATCTTTCGGTGTTTTCTATTATACTTTATGCGTTTGCTTATACACCGCTAAAGCGTAAATCGCCGGTTGCGGTGTTTGTTGGTGCTATACCTGGTGCATTGCCGCCGCTTATTGGCTATGTCGCAGCGCATGAAAGGATAGATGCCATTGCATTGATATTATTCGGTATCCAATTTATATGGCAGTTTCCACACTTCTGGGCTATTGCCTGGGTGTTAGACGATGATTACAAATTGGCAGGTTTCAGACTGCTGCCATCAGGAAACCGTAACCTGAGCAGTGCGGTAGTTACTTTGATATTTACATTGATATTGGTACCGGTAAGCATTTTACCAACTTATTACCATTTCGGTGGTTATTACGTAGGTGCGGTGTCGTTGGTGTTTAGCCTGGCGTTTTTATATCTTGCTTACAAGCTTTTAAGCACCTTGCAGATAAGCGACGCTAAAAAGCTGATGTACGGATCTTTTATTTATTTGCCGGTGGTGCAATTAATGTTTTTGTTTGATTTTATAGGAAAGTGAAAATGATGGCGCAGATACAACAGGAAGACAGAATAAACCTTGGAGCTAAAAAATTTGGGATGTGGATTTTCATATTCACGTCGTTCATGATCTTTGCCGCTTTCTCCAGCGGGTTTATAGTATACAGCGGGGGTAAAGGGCACGGGCTTGATGTTATATTACCTCATGCCTTTATGTACAGCACTGCAATGATTATATTGAGCAGTGTAACACTCTTTTTTGCATCAAAAGCCGCAAAGGAATTACAGTTTGGCAAACAGCGCCTTTTCTTATGGATTACCCTGGCGCTCGGGATAGCTTTTTTTGCTTCCCAGATTTATGCATGGTACATTTTAACCGCTAAAATGGGTATCTACTTTATCAACCCTAACGCATCCCGTTCTTTTATTTACGTGTTTAGCGGTATACATTTATTGCACGTTTTGGCTGCATTATTGTTATTGCTGAGTACGATATACAGTACATACAAAAATACCCCGCAGGTAAAGAATTTATTTAAGATGGAAATGCTATCTATTTTTTGGCATTTTCTCGATATTATATGGATTTATCTGTATGTTTTTTTACTTTTGAACCAATATTAAACATTTATCCAAGTACAAATGAGTACAGCAGTAGCACAACAAGTTGATGAGGTAAAATCAACGCCATGGTCGGGAGGCAGATCGCCTTTTGAAGTTGAATATGGCAAGATGATGATGTGGTTTTTCCTTCTTTCGGATGCATTCACATTTTCGTCATTATTAATATCATACGGAGCTTTACGTTTCAGTGCATCTACGTGGCCATTAGCGTCAAAGGTATTTCAATCAGTACCGGGTACTTCTATAGAGCACGGTGCTCCACTGGTTTTCGTAGGTATCATGACCTTTATCCTCATTCTTAGTTCTGTTACTATGGTACTCGCAGTTGAAGCAGGCCACCGTAACGCAAGGAAAGAAGTTGTTGGCTGGATGATTGCTACCATTATTGGTGGTTTTATGTTCTTAGGCTGCCAGGCTTTAGAGTGGAACCACTTACACAGCGAAGGTTTTTGGTGGGGACACATTCCTAATCTCGAAACTTTAAAAGAATTTTTTGAAGGAAAGGTTCCGGTGTCGCAGATGCAGGTTACGGCCCAGCAATTTGCCAACCTTTTCTTTACAATTACCGGTTTCCACGGTTTCCACGTATTTTCTGGTGTTATCATCAATATCATCATTACAATAAATGTACTTGCCGGTACTTATGAGAAACGCGGCAGCTACCTGATGGTTGAAAAAGTAGGCCTTTACTGGCACTTTGTAGACCTTGTTTGGGTATTCGTATTTACGTTCTTCTATTTAGTTTGATCATCATTTAAAAAGATATTTATATGTCAACAGAAACCGCACACGCACATGAAGAGCATAACTCAATGACTCGCGGCAAAATAGTTAGGGTATTTGTTATACTTCTTGTTATTACTGTTATAGAGTTTATAGTTGCGCTTGCCATTGCCCCGCATTACCCAAATGCAACCTGGATAAACCCGATATACATTGTACTTACTTTGTTAAAAGCCTATTTTATTGTTGCGTTCTTTATGCACTTAAAGTTCGAAAAACTGGCTTTGATACTTACACTCGTTCTTCCAATCCTGTTTATAATCGGTTTAATATTGGTACTTACTAACGAGAGCCACTATTGGATTGATTTAAGGATGTAATGAAGAAAGCAGTTTTACTAAAAAAAATTATAATCCTGGCACTTGTACTTATAGTGCCGGGATTTTTATATTATTTACTTACCGCAGAGGGCAAGAACCGTTACAAACCGTTGCCTGTTTTTGGCCCTAAGCAGCTTGCCAAAACCACCCATCGGGTCAAAGGCAAGGATATCCCGGATACTATTTTCCATACCTTGGCTGATTTTAAGCTCCAGGATCAAAACGGCAATACCGTATCTTTAAAAAGCTTTGATAACAAAATAACAGTAGCCAGTTTTTTTTATACGCGCTGCCAAAGTATTTGCGGGCAAATGAACACTAATCTGGATACCCTGGCTGCGGCTTACGGCAAAAATAAGATGCTCAATTTTGTTACCATAACGGTAGACCCTGAGCATGATACACCTGCAGTACTGAAAAAGTATGCCGGAACTTTTAAAAACGCACCGCCGCATTGGTTATTTTTAACCGGCGATACCACCACCATTTATAATCTTGCCCGCAATGGTTTTTTGGTGAATGCTGTGAAAATATCTGATGGTAATTTTATTTACGCTGATAAATTTATACTGATAGATCAGAGTAAGCGGATAAGAGGTTATTACACGGGAGCATCTACAGAGGAGCTGAATCGCCTTAATGACGAAATCAAGGTGCTGATATCTGAAGAATTAAGAAAGAACGACACGCCGCTTTATTAACGGCATTTAAAATAAAAGAAGTCATTTGTCCCTGCAAAATTTAAACGATGAGCGATAAACTTATATTTCGTTTGGTGGCCTTCATCACCGTGTTTGTAATAGTTGTAGTTATTGTACTAAACCGCCACATAATTCCTGGCCCAGCTGTTGCACCTTCATTTACACCGTTTTTGCCCTTACTCAATGCAATACTAAACGGTACATGTACCGTGTTACTATTGGTATCTTTATACTTTATTAAACAGGGTAACGTTAAAGTGCATAAAAACCTTAATATTCTTACTTTTTGCCTTTCGTCGCTTTTTCTGGTTTCTTATATACTGTTTCATTACCTGATGCGGAAAGACACCTTTTACGGCGATATCAACGGCGATGGCATATTATCTCCTGCCGAACGTGACGCAGCGGGTATCTGGAGAACCGTTTACCTGTACATACTGGTGCCGCACATTATACTTGCTGCAGGCGTGTTACCGTTAATTTTGCTAAGCTTTTACCGCGGCTTACAAATGCAGGTAGAAAAACATAGAAAGCTGGTACGGTGGACGTTTCCTATATGGTTGTATGTTACCGTATCGGGTGTGATAGTGTACCTGATGATAGTTCCTTATTATCATTTTTAAAATAATCCGGGATAACCTCTTATCGGTGCAGTTAGGTTGAGCATGTAACTTGTTTTATGGGTGCTGATTATCCGGTTTCTTATTCCACTTTACATGCTTTGGCATTAGCATACTTTATTATAGAAAATACAGACTCAAGATTGTCGAGTGCAGCTTCAAGCACGTTTTGCCATGGTGAAGAAACTGATTGACACCTATTGGCAAAGGGAATAATAACGGCTGATTAATATAAATGGCAATAAGATTATTAACCGGCATTTAAATGGATTGCTTTCTAACATTATAATATCTAATTTTACGGTATGAAAGCAAGGTTAAAAACTGCACTACTTGTTATAGTATTTGGCTTTATGATCATCAGCGCACAGCCGGTAAATGCCCAGTGTGCCATGTGCTCAGCGTCGGTAGAAACCAACGCAAAAACTGGCGATAAAACAGCCTTTGGTTTAAATAAAGGGATCATGTTTCTATTGGGTGCGCCGTACCTTGCAGTGGCCATCCTTGGTTTTGTTTGGTACAAAAAGTTTCGCCGTAAAAATGTAACCATCGATATGCCGAATGAGAAATTGCATCTCAACTAATATTTCTCCGTTTTCCTGATAGCATACACCTTTTTATCAGATATGTCTAACACGTCGAAATCTTGGGCAATGTTACATGCCCGGTGTCCGCGTTGCCGCCAGGGCAGGATGTTTTTAGGAGGGATGTATAATTTCGGATCGAATAAGATTCTGAAAAACTGCCCGCACTGTAACCTGCATTTCGAAATAGAACCCGGCTATTTTTATGCTGCTATGTATGTGAGTTATGCCCTAAACGTTGCGGAGGCTATTACATTGGCAACAGCTACTTACATCCTTACGCACAATAACGATTCGCCCTGGCTTTACACCTGTACTATTTTGTTAGGATGCTTTTTACTGGCACCTATAAATTTTAGATTTTCACGGGTTTTCCTCTTATATTGGCTTTCGCCGAAAATACATTACCAGCCATATTTAGATACCGATGATCCAACCCCATACCTTTGAGTTTTTAACCGAGCTGATTGAGAATAACAACCGCGACTGGTTTCAGGCCAACAAAGAACGTTACGAGGCGGCCCGTGCAAATGTAATTGAGTTTACAGATGAATTTTTAACCGCACTGCGCAAGTTTGATCATGGTGTAAACGAAACCCTTGAAGGTAAAAAATGCGTAATGCGCATTTATCGCGATATCAGGTTCAGTAAAAATAAAACGCCTTACAAAAACAACTTTGGTATAAGTATCCCTGCCAAAGGAACTAAGCTTGGGGGAGCGGAGTATTACCTGCAGATTTCGCCCGGCAACTCTTTTATTGCCGGTGGCTACTGGATGCCTGAAGCTGTACATCTTAAAGCAATACGCCAGGAAATTGACTATAATGCTGCAGATCTGAAAAAGGTCATAGATGATGAGAAGTTTATTAAGCTGTTTGGTGAATTCAGGAAACAGGATCAGCTAAAAACTGCACCCCGTGAATACGATGCCGATAATGAAAATATTGACCTCCTGAAACTCAAAAGCTTTATCGGGATTCATCCGCTTAAAGAAAAGGAGCTTACTGCTAAGAATGCCGTTGATACCGTTGCCGCCGTTTGCAGTAAATTATACCCCTTAAATGTATTTTTAAATAATGCGCTTGCATAATTACCTTATATCATGAAGTTTAAATACGCCCTACTTGCTGTTATCTTATCTTTTAGCCTGCACTCGTGCAAGGTTTTATCCAACAAAAAATACAAATCCTTAGTAGCCGAACGCGATTCGCTTTTGACTCATACCGGGACGCTGGAAGATACCTTAGCCCGCCTGCGTGCAGATACCTCACGCCTGCACCGTGAGCTTGCCGACCTACAGAATACCTACAACGAGCTAAATGCGCAGTATAACGCCTTAAATGATAAACATAATGCATTAAAGAATAATTACAGCGTAAGTTCATCAAGGGTAAGCCAGCTATCTGCCGATCTGCAAAAAAGGGAAGAACGCCTTAAGGAAGTAGAAGACGCCCTGCACAAACGCGATGAAGCCACCGATGCGCTTAAAAATAAATTACAGCAGGCGTTGCTTGGCTTTCAGCAAAACGGCTTAACCGTTGCTGTGAAAAATGGCAAAGTGTATGTGTCCTTAACCGATAAGCTTTTATTCCCTTCGGGAAGTATTGTGATAGACACCAAAGGGAAACAGGCCCTGCAACAATTGGCCGAAGTGCTTAACAAAGAACCCGATATTAACATTGCCGTTGAAGGCCATACCGACGACCAGAAAGTAATAAACCTTGGGCAAATAAAGGATAACTGGGACTTGAGCGTGCTGCGCTCTACCTCGGTATGCCGTTATCTTACAGAAGTTGAAAAGGTTGACCCGCACCGCTTAACTGCAACAGGAAAAAGCCAGTACCAGCCTGTTGAGGAAGGAAGCACTCCCGAAATAAGAGCTAAAAACAGGAGAATAGAAATTATACTTACCCCAAAACTGGATGAATTGTATAATTTGATAACTACGAAATAGCAAATTTACTTTGTCATTGCGAGCGATAGCGTGGCAATCTCGGCGTCATGCCTGTCGTTCATGCACTTGCGCTAATTGCATCAACGTGAGATTGCTTCGTTCCTCGCAATGACAACTTTTAATTTATCATCTGGTCGTTATAAGCGATAGCGTGGCAATCTCTTCATTATGCATAGCTTAAATGCATTGGCTACGAGATTGCTTCGTTCCTCGCTATGAAAAATTTACCCCTTAAAAAGGGCTTACAAAGTCTTTAAACGCCGGAAGTACCTCATCTTTTGGCGATAATAAAATATCTCCTTTATCAAGTCCCCAGTTAATATTAAGATCCGCATCGTTCCAGATCACGCCGATCTCAGAGGCCTTGTCGTAAAGGTTATTTACCTTGTAGGTGAAAATTGTATTATCTTCTAAAGTGGCAAAGCCGTGTAAAAAGCCGGCAGGGATCCAAAAAAGTGTTTTGTTTTCGCCGCTTAACTCAACTGTTACGTGTTTTCCAAATGTTGGCGAGTTTTTGCGGATATCTACAGCTACGTCTAAAACACGGCCGCTTATAACGCGCACCAATTTACCTTGCGCAAAAGGATCGGCCTGGCCATGCAAACCCCTAACCGCTCCTTTATGTGAAAACGATTGGTTATCCTGTACAAAATCTACGTCGATACCGGCTTCAGTAAATTTAGCTTTGTTATAGCTTTCGTAAAAATAGCCGCGGTCATCATTAAAAATTCTTGGCTCGATGATCAGCAGGCCATCTATTTCGGTTTTGGTAACTTTCATAAATTAATCAACAGTTTTCATTAAGGTATTAAATATCACAAACTGGTTTTCAAACTCCTGGTTGTGAATGGCCTGAAGCTGATGAAAATGTTTACTATAGAATTGGTTAAAGTTTTCAATGTCATCGGCAAAATACTGTACGCAATAGGTAACGCCCTCGTTAGGCGAATCTATAACAGTTAATACATGGTATGAGTTGAAATAACCTGTGGCCATTACCGCCGGTATGTGAACCGACTTAACCCACTCGAGCCATTTTTCATGTGCAGACTCTTCTACAATTACGGTATCATTAAATACGATCATATGCCGTAAAAATAGTATTTTTTGTTGATGCCGCCTAAGTTTATTGACAACGCAAAAGTACCTTGCAAGCGGTGAAATTTACCAGCAGGTGCGGCACGGATCAGGATGATGCTTCGTTTTTATCGCCTCGAAGTAATCGGAAACGTTTACGGGCTTCATCTATATAAAGGCTGCCTGCATAATCGGTAATGATCTTCTGGTAGTATGTTTTGGCAAGCTCTTTATTATTAAGATGATTTTCATAAATATCGCCGAGCATAAAAACGGCATCATCTGCCCAAAGGCTGGAAGCATGCTCATCTGCAATTTTTTTAAGCAAAGGCACTGCGCTGTTATATTCATTTTGCTGTATAAAAAGCCTTGCCCTTGCCATTAGTATATCGTCCGTTAGCGCGTTACCCGGAAACTTTACATCTATACTATCTAGTATCTTAAGCGCTTTTTCGGGGCGTTCTGCAAATATTTGCAGATCGGCGCGAGCGTAAAATTTAAGCGCACCACCGGTACTATCGGCTTGTGTATTGTCTGAAATTAATAACGACAGGTTCAGCGCATCATTAGCAATTAGTTGTGAAGTTGCTGCCTTTAAAACATCCAGTTGACCTTTAGCCCATGCAAAGTCGCCGGTGTAATAGGCCATCTTAGCGTTCCGGTATTTTGCATCCTGCCCAACCGAAGTATTGGGGAAATCTTTTTCCACCTGGCTGTAAAGCAGGGTGGCGTCCCAGGGATGATTGTTTAATAAAAGCATATCGCCCAGATCAAGTTTGCAGCTTGCCAGCAAATTAGGCCTGATGCCGGGGAGTGCAACAGCATCCTCCAATATTTTTTGTGCACCGGTAATATCATGCAGTTTAAAAGCCTGCAGATTGGCTAGTTTTTGCATAGCGAAGGCCCTGTTGGCTGTTTTACCAAATTCGGTAAGTAAGTCTGTATAATCCTTTTCAAGGCTTACCAGATCTTCCCGTGTGTATTTGCCGGATGTTATCTGCAGGTTCTTCGTGTCGATAAGCGCAATTTTGGCAGGGATATACAGATCATTGGTTTTGCCTTTACTTACCAGGTATTCGTATCCCCTTATTGCGGCATCGTAAGCGCCGTTCGAACTTAGCATGTGGCATAGCTCAAATATATTACTGCCATCGTCGTTTTGTCTCCGGCTCAAGGCAAGCGCCTGGTTAAGGGCAAGGTCAAATTGTTTTTGCTGTAAAAACTGCCAGGTAAGCAACTCCGCAAAAACGGTTTGCTGCGGGTCTTTTTGTATGCGCTTTAATAAGGCAAATTTTAGAATGTCATAATCGGCGGCCCCTTCATAAATACCCGAAAGTGAGTTTTCTGCCTGGTTAAGAAAGGAAGGATTAGACGGTAAAAAATTAAGATATTCTTCGGTAAGTGCAGCCTTATCTCCTTTATAGCGGTAAAGGTTTATCAATTCGTAAGAGAACAGTGCATTATCATTCAGGATCTTTCTGCCCTGCAAAAATACCTTTATGGCGTAATCCATATTAGCATTCTGATAAAATTGTGCCGCCAATGCCGAGATCTGGCTTTGGTTATTCGGAAGCCTGCTTAACAGTTCATCGTAAAGCGAATTCGCCTTTTTTACATCGCCCTGTTGCGTGTAGGCGCTACCCAGCATAATGAGGTATTGATGCTCATCGGGATGCCTGGCCACCATTTTTTTAGCAATGCTGATGGCATCGTCAAACTTTTTAATGCTTAGCAGGCTGCTGAAATAATAATAGAAATATTGCTCGTTGTTTTGCTTGTAAAGCCGCTGGTAAATGTCGAGCGCCTTTTGCTGTTCGCCGTTTGCTGCAAATTGTTTAGCCAGTTGCAGGTCGCTGTCCTGTGCCAGCAGCGCCGAACAGCTAATAAAACAAACAAAAAAGCAAATAAAAAGGCGCTTCATTTCTTCAAAAGTAATCAATTTAACCTGAATCGTTTACGTTGAACCGGTCTTATTATCTAACGCTGTTATAGGGTAAAATTATAGTGACAGTTATATTTTACTAAAGTTTATTGTATAATTTGACCTGATTAAAATTACGCTATAGAAACTAATGTTAAAGCTTTTTAAGGTATCATTATTAATCTGTGCTATGGGTGTTTTGTGCGCCTGTAACCGGAATAAGGCACCTGAGATACCTATTATAAATTTCTTTAAGAACGCAGAGCAAAGCACGTTCAAGATCTCGCCGGATGGCAAATACATATCTTATCTTAAACCTTATAAAGGCAGGCAAAACCTTTTTGTAAAATCACTTGCCGATGGTAACGAAAAACAGGCTACCTCTTTTGACGATTACTCGATTGGAAGGGATTATTTCTGGACCTTTGATAACGAAATTGTTTTCGGCAGGGATATTATAGCAACAGACGAGTATAAAATGTATTCGCTGGATGTAGCTAATCTTAGCCTTAAGAATATTATATCACAGCAAAAGGTACGTATATACCTGCTAAGCCGTAACAGGCAGGAGCCCGATGTTATTACCATCAGGATGAACAAACGCGACCCTGCAATATTTGACATTTACCGCATGAATGTAAAAACCGGTGCACTTATACCTTACCTGATAAACCCGGGTAATATAACCGACTGGTATCCCGATCCGGATGGTAAGATAAGGCTGGTTTCCACATCAGACGGCGTGAACAAAACGATACTTTATCGCCCCAACGATAATACACCGTTTAAAAAGATCATCGAAAACAATTTCACTACTTCGGTAAGGCCGATTGCATTTACAGGTGAAAAGAATTTCTTTTACGCCCTCTCAAACGTAAACCGCGATAAAACTGCCCTGGTACAGATAAACGCAGAAGACGGTAAGGAAAGCAAAGTTATTTTTGAATGCAATACCGCCGATTTGCAGGATTTTCAATACTCGAAAAATAAACGCCAGATAGAGCTAGTATCCTGGCAGGCAGATAAGCCGCAAAAGCATTTTCTTGATAGCGCCCTTAAAAAAGTATATGATAATTTAGCAAGCCAGTTTAAAGGAAGCCAGATAGACTTTGCCGACCGTGACAGCGCCGAAAATAAATTTATCCTCTTAACTTATACAGACCGTAACCCGGGCACGTATTATCTGTATGAGAATAATACGAAAAAACTAACCAAACTGGGCGATATAAACTCCAGCCTGAAGGCGAATGAACTTTGCACCATGCAGCCCATTTCTTTTAAAGCAAGCGACGGAATGGTAATTGATGGGTACCTCACTTTGCCACTTGGCAATAAAAAGGCAAACCTGCCAACAGTGGTGATGCCGCATGACGGGGTTTTTGGCCAAAGTTCGGTTTGGGGTTTTAACCCCGAGGTTCAATTTCTTGCAAACCGGGGCTACGCAGTTTTACAGGTAAACTACCGTGGCTCTACAGGTTATGGCAAGGCTTTTTACAGCGCCGGCTTTAAAGAGGTAGGAGGTAAGATACAGCAGGATATTACAGACGGTGTAAACTGGCTGATCAATAACAAAACAGCTAACCCCGAAAAGATAGCCATTTTTGGCGGTGGCTTCGGCGGGTTTTCGGCTTTATATGGCGTTTCGTTCCACCCGAAATTGTATAACTGCGCTATTATTCAGCATGGCCTTATTAATTTCTTCACTTATATTAAGGATGCGCCTCCTTTTTTTAAGCCAAAAGTGAAAATGATGTATGAGATGGTGGGCAACCCCGAAACGGATGCAGGCCAGCTAAGAAGTATTTCGCCGGTATTTCATACAGATAAAATAAAAGCGCCTTTACTGATATTTCAGGGAGCTAAGGACGACCGCGCAAACATAAGCGAGCTTAATCAGTTTGTTAGGGAGCTTAAAAGACAGAACAGCAGCGAGATGGTATCGTACTTTTTAAAGCCCAACGAGCGTACGAGTTTCAGAAGCGAAAGAAACAGGATGGAGATGTATACCGAAATTGAAAAATTTCTTGACTTAAACATGCGGGGAAGCCGTTAGGCCGTTATGGAGGGTACCGGCAACATTTACCGAAAAAACTTTTCGCTCATCATCGTTTTCCTGGTGCTGATATCGGTATCTTTTATTGTTGCCATATTTGTTTCCTATAGCCTTAACGCCAAGTATGTGGAAACTGAGTTCTCCTCAAAAAAGATAGACGTACTTGAACAGACTATAAAGCCCTATAATGATCTTTTCCAGATCAAGATTCCTGAGATTACATCTTACCAGGGCTTCCTGGATTCTGCCTCGGCTGCGAAATATGCCGATGCTGTTTTTCACGATTTTGCCTTTGTACAAAAAGTGCTGTTTTATGATGTTAAAATAAGCAACGCTAAAAACAGTACTGTTGTAAAAAATAATTTAGGCATCACCATAAATGCCATTTATCAGTTTACCCCGCTTAATGGAAGTGTATCGGGCATTAGGATCTGGAATACCGCCAATGAAGATGATTTTAAGCAAATGGCCACCAAGCTAAGTGACTATATTGCTTTTTCTGATACCACGCGAAGCAGCACACAGGATGAGATCTATAAAACCTTTTACGATGTTAAGCCCTATAAAATAAACTACTCCAACATTTTACGCCGCGAAGATGTTAAGCTGTTTCGCGAGTTGCAGCGGCATACCAGCCCGTCGTCGTTCTATAAGCAGAACATGGTTACGTTTATTCTGGATCCTTTTAAACTTAAGGTTAAAAATGCACATAAGGAGCTTTACCAGAATATAAGTATACAACCGGTGGTATATGACCCCCTTGACAGCCAGAGCGGCAGCCTGGTTACAGAAGTGCCTTTACCTGGCGCTTTCTCTGATTATAAGCTGTATTTTAAATCGACCGTAAGCCACCTTAATGCCGAAACAAATAAGCGCTTTATGCCTATTGGTGCAATGGTTACGCTGATATACTGTTTCCTGCTGCTGATAGGCTGGCTTATTTATCGCAACCATAGCGTAAATTTAAAGCTATTTAAATTACAATATGATTTTATAAACAATTTTACGCACGAGTTTAAGACACCGGTAAGCGTTATTAAAATTGCCGGATCAAACCTTAGTGGCGATAACGAATTAACTGCAAGGCAGCGTAAACAATACGGTAAAATATTAAATGAAGAAGCTGATAAGCTGAACGAATTAATGAACAAACTGCTCTCTTTTACCCAGATAGAAAACCGGTCTATCAATATGAAGAAGGAAGAGATTAGTATTATTAATTTCGTTAATCGCTATATTGATACATTCCGGATAAAATATCCGGATTTTAAACTCGTTTTTAGATCAGATGGGGTAGAACTTTTTTACGCTGATCCTGTTCTACTGGGCAGTATATTCCAGAACCTGATTGAGAATGCTTACAAGTATTCGCACCCTACTAAAAAAGAACTTACAATAACCATTACGCACGATAAAAAAAACATTGTTTTTTCATTCGCCGATAAAGGGATAGGCATTGTAAAAGACGAATTATATAATATATTTAAAAAATTTTACAGGATAGAGAATAAATATAATCAGAACGGCAGCGTTGGCCTTGGTTTGGCTTTTTGTAAGGAACTGGTTAATTTTATGAACGGAGAAATAACGGTAAGCAGCAAAGTGAATGAAGGCTCTGAATTTGTGATCACTTTACCTTACGAAAACTAAAATAGATGAATAAAGAAATTAAGATAGCGCTGGTTGAAGATGATGAAAACCTGCGTTTTTTGGTAGCGGAGCGTTTAGAGTCGGAAGGTTATAAAGTGCTGGAAGCTAACAATGGCGACGATGCAGAAAAGATTATATTAAGCGAGCAGCCGGACGTAGTTTTGCTCGACTGGATGCTTCCGGGTAAACAGGGTTCTGAAGTTTGTACTTACGTTAGGGACAATGGCTTCACCAATCCTGTAATTATGATGACTGCAAAAGGGCAGGATATAGACAAGATTGAAGCTTATAATTTCGGAGTATCTGACTACATCAATAAGCCTTTTAATATGGATGTTTTGGTTGCAGTAGTTGATAACAAGATCAAATTTACCCTAAACAGCGAAAAGGCGGAATCATACAAATTTGCCAACATGGAGCATTTGCCAAATACGCACTTGCTGATAAAGGATGGCCGTAAAATTGAGCTTACCATTTTAGAGAATCGTATACTGCTTTACTTCCTGAAGAACAAAAATAAAGTAATAAACCGCGAAGAATTGATGATGGAAGTTTGGGGCTATAACGCAGATGTAAATACCCGTACGCTCGATATGCATATTGTGCGCTTACGCAAAAAAATAGAAGCAAACGCCGATTCGCCGCAATACCTGCAAACGGTAAGAGGCATAGGATATAAATTTGTTTATAACGGTTAAGGAGATTTAACCTTAAAGGTACAACGACGCTATCTTTTAAGGTAGCGTCGTTTTTATTTACGCTAATTAACCATCACTCTTCCGATAAACTGCTGACTTAATAAAATTATTGAAAAAAGTTTGCTGCGTGTCGGTATTATAACCCTTCCGAATAAACGTTTCATCGATTTTTGGAAGGGATGAAGCTTCAATACTACATGTAAGCTTAAAGAATAAAAACATGCTTTTAAGCAATACCCATTGCCACCATTTTCCCTTTAATTGAAAACTGCTGTTTAACCAGATACCATCAGTTTTTAAACTGTTGTGCAGATGATTGAAAATCTTTTCAAAGCCAGGCTTTTTAAAGTTATCAAACAGAAAAGGGGTAATAATTACATCGAAATCATTCGGTAGGGCAATATCTTCAGCAGCTCTATTTATAAACACCACATTATTACCTACATTTCTGCGTTGGGAAAGTGTCATCATCCGTTTGGACACTTCGACATATGTAATATTCAAGCCGGAAACACGCAATCCTGCTATCTTTTCGAGAATCCAACCTGTACCACCGCCTACTATTAAAATTTTATCGCCAGAATTTATAAACTTTAGCAGGTAAACCTGGGCCCTGATAATGGCATCGCCATAAACAATGCGCGAAAGCCTGTCATAAAACCATGCAGCATTATCATAATTGGCCGACACTTAGTTGAGTTTAATTATAGAACCTATTTATATAAAGCTATAAAAGCCTGCTTGGTTTTGACCAGAAAAAATAAACCGCTCAAATTAAACCGACTATTTTATTTGTGAAGATAAGCACGAGGTATTGCAGTATAAGCACACCGTCTATGCAGAAAAAATAATAGTACTCATTCTTTTCCCATTTGGCTTTAAATATAAGCCAGCCGGTTAAAAGAGCGGTTATAGCAAGCGCAAAAAAGTTGGCGTTAAAGCCGTTATTTCTGAAAAACAGTAGCAGTATTACATAACCGGCAAGTAATACCTGGCAAAATAGATAAGCCTTTTTTTCGCCCCAAACTACCGGGACAGTCTTGAGCCCGGCTTGCCTGTCATCGAAAAGGTCGCGGATATCAAAGGGTATTGTTAAAGCGGCTATGAATAAAAAACGTTTGGCAATGAGTATGGTGGTATCCCGCAACGATAGATCTGTGAGGTGCAGGTGCTGCGCTTCCAGGATGGGTAGCAGCACTGTACTCATTGTCCATACCAGGGTAATAAGAAACTGCTTTAAGCCGGGGATATTACGCAAACCGAATTTTTGCTCGCCTAATGAGAATATGGGGATGCTGTAGAAAAACGAAAGAATGCTTAAAAAAATAAGCAGGATCCTCGATTCCATCGACATTAGGAAAAACAATGGGATAAGCGATAACAGCGATACAATGGTAAAAGTTACCATTAACCTGTAATGCGAGAAGAACCAGCGTACCCTTTTATAAGGTGATGCAGCCGGAGTTTTTGGTTTAGTTATAAGTATACTAAAATTATAAATACCAAGGGTAGATGTGAAAAGCAGCCAAATGACCGGCAACACCGGTTTAGTACCGATAAGGAAAAACGTTACCATGCCCTGTGCAACCGCACAAAGGGACATGAATATATTACTGAACAGCAAAAAATCTATGATAGATTGAAATGCTTTTTTCATTTAGCAGGAAAGCAGTTTTTACCGTTTATTTCAGGCTTTTGCAAGTGAGGGGGCGGTGCCGGCTTTAAGTGTAAATATCGTAATCTCTGGCAATATTCCAACCCTGCCATGAATGGCTAAAAATCCATAGCCTACGTTTACATAAAGCTGTTGATGGCCCTCGGTATATAAACCGGCCCACTCATTATAAATATATTCTATAGGGCTCCATTGAAAGTTATCTGTACGGATACCCATTTGCATGCCATGGGTATGGCCGGCAAATACCATGTCTATTTGCGGGTATTGCGGCAATACCTGAGCCCGCCAATGCGATGGGTCATGCGAAAGAAGTAATTTAACCGGAAGATCGTCCGTGTTTTCTACGGCGAGGTCCATTCGTCCATACTTTGGAAACTTGCTAAACTGGCCCCAGTTTTCAATACCCACAATGCCTATTTCTTCACCATCTACCTTTAGCCGTCTGTTAGAATTTATTAAAATATCCCAGCCCATATTCTTATGCGCGTTGACAATTTCCTGGTGATTACGTCTTTTGGCCTCGGGGGTCAGCCAGCTATGGTAGTCGCCGTAATCATGATTGCCGGTAACGGAGTAAACACCAAGCGGCGCTTTTACTTTGCTGAAGATGTCCTGATAGTTTTTCATCTCGAAGCTGAATTCGTTTACCAGGTCGCCGGTAAAAAATACAACATCGGTTTTTTCGCGCATCAGCATTTCCACGCCGCCAAGTACAGCTGTATGGTTATGAAAGCTGCCGGAATGTATATCCGAGATCTGCCCAATCCGTATCCCGTCAAACGCTTTGGGTAAATTGTGCAGGTAAAGCGTTTGGCGTTTTATATGGTAATCATACAAACCGCTTTTCATGCTTATGCGCAAAGCAGCTAATGGAACAGCCCCTGCAAGAAGCCCGGCTTTAACTAAAAACTGTGATCTTGGTATGGTATTGTCTTTTGTTACAGGTAGAGAAGATGGCGGACCGGCCTGCTTTTTTGTAAGCCGGATAATTGCCCTTCTCAGGTCGTCTATCATTAAAAAAATAACAAAACAGACCTTAAATAATAATACGCCAAAAAAGCCTACAATTAAAGCAAGCCTGAAAGCAAAGCCCACCCGGTGATAAATCACATAAACCAGGTCGAGCAGGAAGAATATTGAAACAGACCAGTAAATGGTTTTAAAATGTCTGTATCTTAAAATGCGCCATTTAACTGCAAGAGCCTGTAAGCCGTTTAAGGCATACAGGTCTATGAGTAAAAATAAGATTATGAAAAGTACCAGTACAAAGAATTGAACCATATTGTCTGTTTGTGAACGGATCAATAATGGTCATCATCCAGGTCTATGTCGTCTTCGTCGGGCTGCATGTTAAACAAGCTGTTAAACATGTCTGAAAATGCGAAGCCGTTATCGAGAAAACCTTTGTTTAACTGTGAAAACTCTGATAAGCCATGCAGCACAAATTCCATTAATAGCAATTCTTCATTTTCTGTTAAACGCGGATGCAACTTTTTCACCAGGCTTTTTAAACCGGTAACGGAGTTAAGCATTTTTTTATATTCCTGCTGCGGCAGTTCATCTACCAGGGCAAGGTTGTTGCCATCGCTAAACCAATTAATGATCTCGGCGTATGGATTTTGAGCTTTTGATTTTTTTGCCTTTTCCGGATCAGGAAAAAACTGCAGCATCATTGATTTGATGGCTTTGCCTATCAGGATATTCGCAACCTTACCAGGGCCTTCCAGCTCGCCTTCGTAAACCAGTTCTATTTTACCGGTTATGGCAGGGATAACACCTAAAAAGTCAGAGATGCGTACGTAAGTATTTTTCTCGTTATTGATAAGCATGCGTCGTTCGGCATTACTTACCAGATTCTCGAAAGAGGCAATAGTTAAACGCGCTGATACACCCGATTTTTTATCGATATACTCAGAATTACGGGCTTCAAAAGCTATTTGTTCTACCAGGTCTTTTACAAGGTCGCCGGTTTCAATTTTAGTGCGCTGTTCTGGTGCCAAGCTCGCTTCCTGCTGGGTTATTTGCCTCGAAATTTCTACCGTACGCGGATAGTGCGTTAAGATCTGGCTTTCTATACGGTCTTTTAACGGTGTAACTATCGAACCACGGTTGGTATAATCCTCGGGGTTGGCAGTAAACACAAATTGTATATCGAGCGGAAGGCGCAGTTTAAAACCGCGGATCTGTATATCCCTTTCCTGCAAAATGTTAAACAGCGATACCTGTATACGTGCCTGCAGATCGGGCAGTTCGTTGATCACGAAGATGCCACGGTGCGCACGCGGGATAAGGCCAAAGTGAATTACGCGCTCATCCGAATAGGTGAGTTTTAAAGTTGCCGCTTTAATAGGGTCAACATCACCAATAAGATCGGCTACGGTAACATCTGGAGTAGCCAACTTTTCTGTATAACGTTCAGACCGGTGCAGCCATGCAATTGGAGTATCATCACCTTTTGCAGTAACCTCATTATGCCCAAACCACGAAATAGGATTCATAGGGTCGTCATACAGTTCAGATCCTACTATGTAAGGAATATATTCGTCAAGCAGGTTTACTAATAAACGGGCTATACGTGTTTTTGCCTGGCCACGAAGACCCAGCAATAATATATTGTGACGGGATAATATGGCAGTTTGCAGATCGGGAATTACCGTATCTTCAAAACCGACAATCCCTTCAAAGCCACCTTCGCCTTTTTGCAATTGCGTAATCAGGTTAGCTCTCAATTCATCTTTAACGGAACGGCTCACATAGCCGGATTTTTTTAACTGGCCTAAAGTTGTTATTTCTGTTTTAGTCATTTTTCGTTAGTAAAAGTAAAAGCTCATAAAAGCTCTTCAATCAATAATAATACATCATCGTTGATGTTTCTTGCAAAGTCATCCGCACATTCAAAACATCTGCACATTTACACATCTGCATATCCGCACATTTAAACCATCCGCACATCTGAATCATCTGCAAAATCAAATCACCTCACCGTTTTACGCCTGTTGCGAATATAATCCTCAAAAATGTATTCACCCAGGCCGTTTAACGAACTGTAAAACGCCTTACCTCCGTTTGTTTCGGTAAATCTGCGCACAAATTGCTGCAGGTAAGGGTCTTTGGCGATCATGAAAGTGGTAATAGGAATTTTAAGCCTTTTACATTGCGCCGCCATGTTAAGGGTTTTATTAACCACCTTTCTGTCAAGCCCTATACTGTTCTTATAATACCGTGTTCCTTCCTTTAAGCAGGTTGGCTTACCATCTGTGATCATAAAGATCTGTTTGTTAGAAGTTTTTCTACGGCGGAGCAAATCGGTTGCAAGTTCCAGACCGGCATAGGTGTTAGTATGATATGGGCCTACCTGTAAATAAGGCAAATCCTTTAGTGTAATAGGCCATGCATCATTACCAAAAACAACAATATCCAGTGTGTCTTTAGGATACTTAGTTTTAATAAGCTCAGCCAAGGCCATCGCCACCTTTTTTGCCGGTGTAATGCGGTCTTCGCCATAAAGGATCATGGAGTGCGAAATGTCAATCATCAGCACGGTAGAAGTAAGGGTTTTGTAATCCATTTCCTCTACTTCCAGGTCGCGCTCGGTCATCATAAAATCACCGATGCCATGGTTAACCTGTGCATTGTGGATAGACTGCGTCATGTTGATCTGGTCCAGGCTGTCGCCAAACTCAAACTCGCGGCGCTCTGCATTTTTTTCATCACCCTGCCCGGATTGCGGAGAACGGTGATTGCCTTTGCCAGATTTTTTCAACTTGCCGAAGATCTCCTCCAATGCCGACTCGCGAATGCTTTGCTCGGTTTTTGCAGTGATCTTAAATTCGCCGTTTTGATTTTCTTCGCTCAGGTAACCCTTTTGTTTCAGGTCATCGATAAAATTACCCATGCCATAATCGTCATTGGTAATATTATATTGTTTATCGAGTTCATTGAGCCATGCCAATGCTTCGCCAGCATCGCCGGCTGTGTAGTTGAGCAACTCGAGAAATAACTTTAATAATTCGTCAAATCCGCCTTTTGGGATCTGGTTGGGTTTAAACTTCGAAAATTCATAACCACGCATATTGTACCCTTTCTAATATAAAGTAACGGATAATTTTTATTAAAAGTTCAACGGGCAGGCTATTAAATGGAATTGTTAGGGAAATATGACAATAGCATTTAACAGTTTAAAAAGGTAGGAATAACGCTTTAGCCCCGGTATTTTATTATATATCAGGGCTAAGCGTTTATTTAATAAATGGTTATTGAATTTACTGTAAAAGCGGTTTGCCGCCAAATGTAGCAGATTTTAAGAGTTTTTCGCCCACGGCAACCGCAGCAGGAGACAGCGGTGCATAATTTAGATCCTTACAAAATTTCTGCCCGTCGTGAATGTTCCACCAAAGCAGTTTTGCAACCTTTTGCGCTCTATCTATGCTTCGGCCGCTATAGTTCTGTTCTTTATAAATCAACGCCCAGGTAAAACCGCTAATAGGGTAGCCATCTTTTGCATCAGTATTACTTAAAGATACTTTGGCATCGGTTGGGATATCGATGTTACCCGCCGCACTGGTTGACGCTACCGAAGGTGTTATAAAATTGCCGCTTTTATTTTGCAGATCGGCAAAAGCCATTTTGTTCTGTACAGCATAAGCCAGCTCAATGTATCCAACCGAGCCCGGGGTTTGTTTGATAAGCCCTGCAACACCTTCGTTGCCTTTGCCGCCCAAACCTACCGGCCAGTTAACAGCAGAACCTTTACCCGGTTTGGTATTCCAGTCGCTGCTTACCTTTGATAGGTAGGTAGTAAATATATTGGTGGTGCCGCTGCCGTCAGAACGGTGGGCTATAAACACACCGGTAGACGGCAATTTAACTCCAGGATTTATTTTGGCTATCTGCGCATCGTCCCATTTGGTTATTTTGCCTAAGAAAATATTGGCCAGCACTTCGGGTGTCAATTTTAACGGTGCCTTTAGCTCCGGTAAGTTATAGCTGATTACCACCGCGCCTGAGCACATTGGGATATGCAGTACGTCGGCACCCATTTTTTTAGTTTGATCGTCATTCAGCGGCGCGTCCGAATCGCCAAAGTCTATGGTTTTATTGGTAAGCTGCAATATACCACCCCCGGAACCGATTGACTGATAGTTAACTTTTACACCGGTTTCTTTTCCATATTCTGCAAATAGTTTTGAGAAAAGCGGGTAAACAAATGTGCTGCCTGCGCCAAGCAATGAGTTTGAATCTGAATTTTGACCGAAAGTGGTCATCTTTGATGAGTCGTTACCGGTTTTGGCGTTGTTACCACCGCAGCCGCTTATTGCCCCTGCCGCAAGTAGCACTGCGGCCATCATTATCTTTTTCATAGTAATAAATTTGGTTTCAGGCTATTAACACAAGTACCCGCCATTTGGTGTTAGTTGTTGTTATTTAATTAAGGTTGTATAATAAAATACACAATAATTATTTATTTAAGTTAAATCTTCCTTTTTTAATAGCCTGTCTCATAATCCTGACTTCATATATCGATAATTTAAACTGACAATTATTAAGCGTTTAATAAGTAGCAAGCGGTTTTATTGCGTTTGTTTAATTTTTAATTCCGACTAAATTATTAATTAATTTTTTTCCTTAATGACATTAAGGTTTTATAAAAACTGGCACTGATTTGGCTTTAGCGTAAACAATGGCAGCTGATAAGTAATTGCCCGAAAGGATTCATAGCTTAATGTGGCCCATTTTAATTATTTCAATGTTATTATGTTATTCGCCACTATAAAGATCACTGCACTGGTTGCCACCGTTATTCTACCACTCTTTCGCGGAAAAAAAGAGGGAGCTGTTAAATATCCAAAAAACTACAGGGATACAAGCGGTTCGCGCTATGCGGTAAATGAGCAGGGTTTATTAGAGGAGATTAAGTTACCTAACGGTTTCTCTAACCAGGAATAATTCTTCTTCCCAATAAATATTCATAACAGGGTTTTATAAGTACTTCTGCAATAATTGATTTTGCGGTAACATCTTTATTTCTTAATCTTGATTGAATTAAGGCGATCTCTTTGCCTGATAACCAATTAAAAATATTATGAAAGTCGAAACCTATAAAAGTTACAGCGACATGAGTCGTGCTGCTGCAGAACTGGTAATTAAACAGGTAAAGCAAAAGCCTGATTCGCTTATCTGCGTTCCATCGGGCGAATCGCCGAAGGGTATGTTAGCCGAACTGGTAAAAGCTGTACAGCAAGATGAAGTAGATCTGAAAGATTGTAATTTCATAGCCCTGGACGAATGGGTAGGCATGGGAAAGGAAAACGAAGGCAGCTGCGCACACTTTATTTATGAGCATCTGATAACACCTGCTCACATAGACCCCGATAAAGTAAAGTTTTTCGATGCTTTATCTGCTGATTTAGACGATGCCTGCGAGACTATGAACAGTTACATAAAGGAAACTGGGCCGATTGATATTATGATAGTAGGGATAGGTATGAACGGCCATATCGGTTTAAATGAACCTGGTACAGATTTTAACGTATATGCGCATCACTCTGCGCTGGATAGCGTTACGGTAAACGTTGGCCAGAAATACTTTAAACAGGAAACGGCTTTAACAGAAGGGATAACCCTGGGCCTTAAACACCTGCAGGAAGCTAAAGTGCCGGTTTTGATAGCATCAGGAAGTAAAAAAGCAGGCATTATAGCGCAGTCGATAAAAGGCGATGTTACTACCGCGGTACCGGCATCTATTTTTCAAACCTTACCATCAGCATTGATCTTATTAGACGAGGAAGCAGCCGCAGAACTTTGATCGGTCTTGTGTTTTCAGTGTGTGTTGCCGGTTGCCTGTGATGTGTTGCCAGTTATGTTTTTTTCTGTAGCCTGTAATATGGGCGTAGACTGTAAACACCCTTAATAATTTTTCAAAGAAATCAAACGGCTTAAATCCGAGAAAACTCAAACAACGGGCAACATAAAACCGACAAAGGAAAACCGAACTCACATAACAGACAACACACAACCGACAACCGTACTCACTCACCCCGCAACAGACAACCGGCAACAGCCCCCAACATGTTATTTTATTGTAAAATACTTTTTCCGCTCAACAACTCAATTGCAAACTTGTTAACTTAACATTGTTTAAATTGGATGGGCTATTTTACGCCTGTTTACCCCAAAAACATCACACTATGAAAACAGAAGAACTGCTTAAAACCGCGAAGGCAATATTTGCCGATAATAAAGGTCTGCTGGCAATGGACGAAAGTGTTGGCACCTGTAATAAACGTTTTGCTGCCGCCGGTATCCCCCAAACCATTGAATACCGCCGCAAATACCGCGAACTTATTGTAACAACCCCTAACCTTGGCGATGCGCTTAGCGGAGCAATCTTATTTGACGAAACCGTTTATCAAGCCACTTCGGATGGTGTATCTTTTGTTTCGCTTTTGCAAAAGGCAGGCATCATCCCCGGAATTAAAGTTGATGAAGGAACTATAGATCTGAGCAATTATCCGGGCGAAAAAATTACCGTTGGTTTAGATGGCTTGCCAGACAGGCTTAAAAAATATTATGAACTGGGTATGCGTTTTGCTAAATGGCGTGCAGTGATCACTATCGGAGAAGGTATACCAAGCGATTTTTGCATTGAAGCCAACACGCACCTGCTTGCCCGTTATGCAGCACTTTGCCAGGATGCAGGTATTGTACCTATAGTAGAGCCGGAAGTTTTGATGGATGGCAACCACACACTCCAAACTTGTTTAGAGGTAACCAAACGCACTTTACATGCGTTGTTCAATCAACTATATAAACAAAAGGTATACCTGCCAGGCTTGATATTAAAACCGAATATGGTGATCTCCGGCACTGAAGCGGCAGAGCAGGCCGGGGTTGATGAAGTTGCCGATGCTACCATCAATTGCTTTTTACAAACAGTACCTGCCGCTGTTACAGGTATTGCATTTTTATCTGGCGGCCAATCCCCGGAGAATGGCGCAGCACACCTTAATGCTATGCACGTGAGGTTTAAAGATAAAATGCCTTGGGGTTTAACTTTCTCTTATTCAAGGGCAATACAGCAACCCGCGCTTGATCATTGGGCAGGCAAAGACGAAAATGTTGAACAGGCCCAGCAAATACTGCTACACAGGGCCAAATTAGTCAATGCTGCAAACAGGGGCGAGTACACACCCGAACTGGAAAAGGAACTGGTCTAGTAAGTCAGCTTTACAACCTATAAAAAAGCCTGCGATAAATAAGTTTATTGCAGGCTTTTTTATTTGTGCTTTGGTTCTCCGCAAGGCTTGGTAAGCAAATAATTACAATACACAAACTTATTTAATAAACTAAACCATGATGGGTGTGTTATCCTGTAGCAAATGGAACACTCAAAAACATACCCCTTCAAATTCGAACCCATATATCAATACCGTATCTGGGGCGGCAGAAGGCTGGATTCATTATTAAATAAAACCCTGCCATCTAAAGATCCTATCGGGGAAGCATGGATACTGAGCGACAGGGACGATCATCCAAGCAAAGTAACGGAGGGTGACCTTAAAGGAAAGACCATCAGCTGGTTGCTCGAGAATTTTCAGCAGCAGATATTAGGTAAGCTTGCAGGTAAGTTTGGCAGGTTTCCTTTATTATTAAAATTTCTTGATTGCCAGCAGGTACTATCGGTACAGGTACACCCTGCTGATGATCAGCCTAAATATATTCCTAAAGATGAAAGTGGTAAAACAGAAGCCTGGGTAGTTTTAGAAACAGGTAAGGAGGCAGTGATCTATGCAGGCCTTAAAGACGGAATAACCAAAGAAAAAATAAAGCAGTCTTTGAAAGAAAATACCGTTGGCGACGACCTTGCCGGCTTTAAGCCTAAAATTGGCGACGCCGTACTTATCAAGGCCGGCACGGTACATACGCTGAATGATGTGGTGGTTTTTGAAGTACAGGAAAACAGCGATGTTACCTACAGGCTGTATGATTGGGACAGGGTGGATGAAAAAACCGGTAAACCGCGCGACTTGCAGGTAGATGAAGCTTTAGCTTGCATAGACTATACAAAAACTGAAATTAAACCGGTTACACCTGTTGTTAATACAGACGAGCCTGCCCATGTGGAGCTGCTGATAACCGACCCTCATTTTAAATTAACCAGGGTTAATAGTCAGTATCCATTTATGGTAGGGAAGGAGGGGTATCCCCGCGTGCTGGTCTGCGTTGATGGGGAGGGTGACCTGGAGTGTAATAATGAATTTTATGTATTTCAAAAAGGCGAAGTAATGCTGCTCCCGGCAGACTGCGGGGCCTGCCCGCTTGTGCCAAAGGGAGAGATCACTTTGCTGGAACTTGCCTTACCGGGCGAATAGTACCTGCTGCGATTTCACGAATACATCACTATGAAAAAATTAATTGTATTTGACCTTGACGGTACACTTGCCGAAAGCAAAGCCGCCATTGATAAAGAGATGGCCCAACGCCTGGATACTTTGTTGTCTGTTGCCAAAGTGGCCGTAATATCTGGCGGCGACTGGCCCCAGTTTGAAAAACAGGTGCTTGCAAATTTACATGCAGGCAAGAATTTAAAAAATCTTTCCATATTGCCTACCTGCGGTACCAAATTTTTCCAGTATAAAAAGGAGTGGAAGCAACTTTACACCGAAAACTTTACCGATGCTGAAAAGAAAAAGATCATTGATTCGCTGAATACTGCGGTTGATGAATCGGGCTATAAGGCAAAAAAAACCTGGGGCGATACCATTGAAGATCGCGGCAGCCAGGTAACTTATTCTGCTTTAGGGCAGCAGGCACCACTGGATGAAAAGAAGAAATATGATCCGGATTTTAAGAAGCGCGAAAAGATCAAGAAGAGCCTCGAAAAAATGATTCCCGAATTTGCCGTGAACCTGGGTGGTGCTACATCGGTAGATGTTACCAAAAAAGGGATCGACAAAAAATATGGTATCCACAAATTAAGGGATGTATTGGATATCAAAATAAAGGAAATGATATTTATTGGTGATGCCCTGTTCCCTGGTGGTAACGATTACCCGGCAAGGGAGGCAGGTGCTTTTTCGGTAAAAGTAAGCGGGCCTGATGAAACCAAACGTGTTGTTGAAGGTATAATAGGTTGCCTGGACGATAAAGGAAAGCTTAAAAAGGGTTTTGATGACGCAGAACCGGCTGAAAAGAAAAACAAAAAGAAATCATGATCAAAGTAGTGAAGGATGGGGTTGTGCTGCGCGGAACAAACCTGGAGTTTGAAAACGATAGTGTGCTTAACCCGGCGGTGATAAAAGAGGATGATTTAATCCATATTTTTTATCGTGCGGTACGCAAAGGCAACCAGTCGAGCATTGGATATTGCTTGCTCGATGGCCCGGCTAAAGTAAAAGAACGCTGGGATAAACCCATCCTGCAGCCGGAGTTTGATTATGAAAAACATGGTATGGAAGATCCCCGTATCGTTAAAATAGACGGTACCTATTATCTTAGCTATGTAGCTTTTGATGGTGCAAACGCCCTGGGAGCGCTGGCTACCTCTACAGATCTGCGCAATTTTACAAAGCAGGGCATTATCGTACCTAAAATAACTTATACAGATTTTAGCCTGCTTACCGAAAATAACGAACCGCTAAGCCAGAAATATTTATCATACAACCCGGGTGCAAACATCCTTGCCGATAAAGACCTGGTTTTTTTTCCAAGGCGTGTAAACGACAAGCTGCTGTTTTTACATCGCATTAAGCCGGACATCCAGATAACGGCTGTTGATGAACTAAGCGACCTTAACAGCGATTTCTGGAACAATTACTTTGAAAACTTTAAGGATCATATTTTCCTGATGCCTAAATATGAGCACGAGGCGAGTTACGTTGGCAGCGGTTGCCCGCCTATAGAAACACCTCATGGCTGGCTCATACTTTACCATGGTGTAAAAACGGTGCCCAAGGGATTAGAATATTGCTGCTGCGCTGCGCTGATGGATCTCAATGATCCGCGGATTGAGTTAGGCAGGCTTACTTACCCACTTTTTAAGCCGGAACTGGATTATGAGATGAAAGGCGACGTTGACGACGTTTGTTTCCCAACCGGGACAGCTTTGATAGATGATAATCTTTACATTTATTATGGTGCGGCAGACGAGTTGATAGCCTGCGCTTCGGTTAGCTTAACAGAGTTGGTGAATGAACTGCTTGCAAACAAAACGCAGGCTAAAAACGCTCAACAATAATCAGCGTTTAAACCAATACTGCGCCTCCGTCTATCACTATATTTTGCCCGGTGCCAAACTGTTGTTTCATCAGGTAAACAAATGCAAGGGCAATATCATCTGCTTCACCAACTCTTTTAACCGGCAGGCTTTCGCCAATTGTTGTATAAAAGTTTTCGCGGTCGGCTTCGCTCATGCTGCCCCATAAATTGGTTTTAACTACACCAGGCACTACGCTGTTAACACGTATGGGAGCAAGCTCAACGGCTACTGCCCTTACAAAGCCTTCCATTGCACCGCATATACTTGAAGCAAGCGCCCAGCCCTTACCCGGGCGCATTCCTGCAATCCCGCCTGTTAAATTGATGGATCCGCCTGCGTTGATATAAGGCGCGCCGTATTTAACCGCAGCAAAAGCACCCCAGTACCTAAGATTAAAAAAATCACGCGATTTTTTAAGATCGATAGCGTCTATCATATTTAGCGTTAAGTTTTCTGCTGCCGTATAAACCAGGTGGTCAAAATTGCCGATCTTCTCAAAAAAATCTTTAATGTTTTCTTCCTCACTCAGATCTATGGCATAGCCGGTACCTTTATTAGGCAGTTCGCTAAGTGCAGTATCTATCCGCTGCTGATTGCCTGACACAATTATCACATCTGCACCTTCGGCACATGCTGCTTTAGCCGTTGCCAGCCCTAAACCCGAACTACCTCCTAATATCACGATCCTTTTTCCTGCTAACGATGCACAGCTGCTTTTAACTTTATTTTCCATTTGTATTTTATTATTTGATGAGGCAAAGTTCCTTACTAATACGCTGACTACGCTTAACATATGGTAAATTCGGGTACTAATATTATCTATATTTACTTTATGAAAGCTATTCTTTGTTTCGGCGAAATTTTGTGGGATGTTTTTAACGATGAGAAAGTTGCAGGAGGTGCTCCGATGAATGTTGCACGACATCTGGAGCAGCAGTGGGCATCAGTCGGTTTTGCAAGCAGCGTAGGTACAGATGCCGACGGGCAGCAATTGGTTGAATTTTTAAAAACAAATGGTTTATTCAGCGATTTGGTTCAGCTTGACGACGAATTATCTACCTGCAAGGTTACCGTTAAATTAGACGAACAGGGCCATGCAACCTATACAATTCCGCAGCCGGTATCATGGGATAATATCCGGGAAACCCAAGCCCTTGCTGATGCTGCCAGAAATGCCGAGGCTATTATTTACGGATCACTTGCCTGCCGCGAAGAAGTATCTAAGAACACACTTATATCCTTGTTGAAAACGGCGAACGGCTTAAAGGTGTTTGACGTTAATCTGCGCCCTCCGCATTATATGCTGAAAACCATAGAAGCACTTGCCGGATATGCAGATGTAATAAAAATGAACGATGATGAAATAGCGCTGCTTTCTGCCGGTAAAGGCGAAGATCTGAAACAGGCTATCATTAATTTTCAAAAAAAATATCACACATCAACCATTTGCATAACCCGTGGTGAAAATGGTGCCATTGCCTGGCATAAAGACAATTTCTTTGAACACCCCGGCTACAAAACTAAAGTAGTAGATACTGTAGGCGCCGGTGATTCGTTCCTGGCAACCTTTGTAAACGGCTTGCTAAAAAACGAACCCATGGAGCAATTGCTTGATAAAGCATGCAGGGTTGGGGCCTTTGTTGCCGGTAAACGCGGCGCAAACCCAATATATGACGATACTTTAAAAGAATTGTTGGACAATTAACCAGGTGAAGCTTACAAGCGTTTCACTTTTATGTTTTTTAGCCATACCTTTTGCCCATGATGCTGAAACATAATGTGCCCGCTGGTTGATTTAGCAAAGTTTGGATTATCCTTGTATTTACTTTTACTGATCAGGTCGTTTAGTTCCTTAGAACCTAACTCATACTGTACCACCTTTACACCGTTTAACCATTGCTCTACGTGGCCATGATCTACCAGTAAACGGGCGGTATTAAATTCGCCCACCGGTTTAAGCTTTTTGTTTTGCGGTGCAATCAAATCGTACAAAGAACCGGCCGAGCGTTTGGGTTCGTGATCGTTAAAACCAATATCGTCCAGTATTTGCATTTCAAAGTTATCGAGCCAGTTAGGGCTGTTACCATTTCCGGATTCATGCGCCGAGTTTTCCTGCACGTTGTAAAATACGCCGCTGTTACCGCCAACAGAAACGGCCCACTCCAGCGTAAGATCGAAATTGGTATAAACTTCTTTGGTTACAAGGTCTACATTAGGTGCATCGGGGTTGGCAACTAATGCGCCGTCTTCCACCTTCCAGGCATCGTTCGGAAAACCCTCCATTTTATAACCTCTCAGTTTGTCGGTTGATTTTCCGTTAAACAGAAATTCCCATTTTCCGGTGCGTTGTGCATAAACAAGCAAACCAACGCAAATGAATGCGGCAAGCATTAATAGATTCTTCTTCATAAAGGCTTATAATTGAGCAGCTAATTTAGCTTTAAATACTTAAGTTAGATTTTTAACGAAGACTTTTATTTGTAACAAATAAAGGACTTTGGATCTCAAAACGATATTATCCGTGAGAACCGAAATAACATTCATTTGCTGAACTTAGCACTTATGTTATTTTTGTTTTTACTGTTCACAATAAGTTAAATAATGAAGGCGAAACGATATACGATAACTGCTACCAGGATATTTTTAGGAGTAGTATTTATTGTTTACGGTGTTGTAAAAATATTGGGCATACAACTGGCTAAAATACACGTCCACGGCGATATAGATTCTATTGATCCTGTAACCCTTGTCTGGTTCTTTTTTGGCTATTCGCAGGTATATGCAAAATTTATCGCAATTGCAGAACTGGCCGCCGGCTTGTTCATTTTGTTTAAACGGACTGCCCGCTTAGGCACCTTAATGATATTTGGGCTTGGTTTAAATATTACCGTGATGGATTATTGTTTCAGCTTCCCTAATGTGAAATATCTGGTTACTGTTTACACCTTGCTTGCATTGGCCCTGATCTTAAATGATTTTAAATTTTATAAAAGATTATTTTTTGAGGAGACGGTAAACTAAGCTGATATTGGTTTAGAGTTCTATTTAAAATAGCCTGTTTTCATTATATTTAAATGTAAATTAACAACATGAAAAAATACGTCGTTATCTGCCTGTTGTTCTTTGCTGCTATCACCGGCTTACACGCGCAAGAAAAAGCAGCCATATTAAAAGTGCTGGCCGACCAGCAAATTGCCTGGAATAACGGCGATATAGACACTTTCATGAAAGGTTACTGGCATTCGGATTCGTTAGTTTTTGTTGGGAAAACAGCACCGGTTTACGGTTGGCAGTCAACGCTGGACAGGTATAAAAAATCATACCCCGGCAAGGTGGCCATGGGCACACTGAAATTTACCTTTTTAAAAGTTGAGCAACTTGACAGTACCAACGCATTTGTACTGGGCGCATGGAACCTGCAGCGCGAAAAGGATGCACCGGGTGGTTATTTCACCTTATGGTTTAAGAAAATAGATGGTGAATGGAAAATAGTTTGCGACCATACCAGTTAGCAGCCGGTAACTTAAACGGGCCTGCCTTCGCTTAAAGCCTTGTTTGCGCGTTTAATGGCAAGCTCTTCTTTCCAGTCCATATAGCGGCCTTTAAAGTTTTTCTTCATTATATCATCAAACTTTCGCTGAATGGTAAGGTTGTAAATGCTTTTTGCCTTTATTGCCCATGATTTATCCCAGGCACGCAGGGAAATAGAGAACGAACCATCCAAATATTTCATCCAGTGCCAGTAACCGGTAGGCATAAACAGCGTATCGCCATGCTCCATAAATAGTTCAATCCCTTCAACTCCCTGCAGTGCAGGGAATTTTTTTATATCAGGGTTCAATACATCAAAATCTTCCAGGGCGTAAGTGGCATTAGGCAGGCAATATAAGCGCTCTTTCCACTTGTTTTCAAACAGTATAACTTGTTTACGGCCACCAAAATGTGTGTGAAATATATGCGGCAGGTCAATGTCGTAATGCAAAAAGGTAACCGAGTTTGATCCGCCAAAGAACATAGAAGGCATGCTTTCAATAAAACCACCCATCAGCTCCTTAGGGAAAGAAATATCGTTAAGCAGCTGTGGTGCATGCTTAAAAATATTAAAGAAGAAAATGCGCAGTTCTGTAGGCTGCGACATGATCAGGTCTATGTAATCGCAAAAAGGCATTTCTGCCGCTGCTGAATTAATAGGCTTTGAAGGGTCGGCTTTTGAGTTATCGTATAAAGGCACCACTTTATTACCAACCACCTGTTTCATATACTCGGCTGTCCACTTTTCGCGGGCGGCCCAGTTATTAGTGAGCCCTTTAATTAATAAAGGCTTCCTGGGTTTCAGGTAATTTTCTTTAAAATCGGACGGACTGATGGTATCAACCGTGTCGATAGGGTGCAGTTTAAAGCTCATTAGTATGCCTTCCGGGATCAACCTAAGCTTAACTGAAGCCTAAACCATCGGAATTAACAAATTAACGGAATAATTACTGGTAATGTATTCCCTGCACCTAAATATTAGAATTGTATGATTAAACAGGCTGGCCGTCTTTCAGGGCTTTATTAGCGCGTTTTACTGCAAGCTCTTCTTTCCAGTCCATGTATTTGCCTTTAAAATTACGCTTCATAAGATCATCAAACTTGCGCTGAATGGTAAGGTTATAAAGGCTTTTCGCCTTTATAGCCCATGATTTATCCCAGGCACGCAGAGAGATGGAGAATGATCCGTCGAGGTATTTCATCCAGTGCCAGTAACCGGTTGGCATAAACAAGGTATCGCCATGTTCAAGTACAGCCTCTACACCTTCAATACCATCAAGAGCCGGGAACTTATTAAAATCAGGTTTTTCAATGTCGTAATCCTCCAGCGCGTAAGTAGCAAAAGGAATGCGGTACAGGCGCTCGCTCCATTTCTGATCAAAAAGGATCACATGCTTACGCCCGTTAAAATGCGTATGGAAAATATGCGCCAGGTCAATATCATAGTGCATAAAGGTGATGGAGCCCGCACCACCAAAAAACATATTAGGGTATTTATCAAGAAAACCTCCCATCAGGTTACTGGGCGACCTGTAATCTTCCAATAATTTAGGAGCATATTTAATCGGGTCGAATAAAAATATGCGTAGGTCGGTAGGCTCGTTTTGTATGAGGTCTATATAATCGCCAAATTTCATTTCGGCAGCCGATGCATTGATCGGTTTAGATGGGTCGGCCTTGCTGCTGTCATATAAAGGAACAACTTTATCGCCAACAACTTCTTTTAAATATTCAAAGGTCCATTTTTGCAGCGCAGGCCAGCTTTCGGTAGCTTTTCTAATCACAAGCGGTTTGCGCGGGTTTAAATAATTGTTTATAAAATCATCCTTGCTTATATCATCAACGCGATCAATAGGGGTTAGCTTAATACTCATGTTCACAATTATTTAACATGCAAAAGTAGCTAAAAGGCTCAATTTTTAAAGTTGCCATTTAGTTTTTGAATTTTTTTTGACAATGTTAGTGTTAACAAATTACAATGCAAATGGTTATTAATTATTAAGAAATTTAAACAAGGGAAGATTTTTGGTCGGTATAAATAATACTTATTAGTTTAAAAAAATAAGGATGCTGCAATATGATCTGCATATAATTTACCGGTTTGAGTGAGGCGGATGATCTGATCAGTTTTTTCTATCAACCCTTTATCATAAAACTCCTGTGCAGGCAAATTTAACTGATCGGCAGCGCCTTTGGCAATCGCATTCAGTTGATTCAGGTCAAGCCCCCAGATGGTACGGAGGGATGTCATTACATATTCGTTCAGCCGGTCGGTTTCTGTAAGTACTTCCGTTTCTGCAGGTATGGAAGCGCTTTCAAGCGATTGAATATATTTTGCATTATTGGCAATGTTCCATTGCCTTGTTTCGCCGTTAAACGAGTGTGCCGATGGTCCTATACCCAGGTATCTAATCCCTTTCCAATAGTTGGAGTTATGCCGCGAGTAATGCCCGGGCTTGCAAAAATTTGATATTTCATAATGTTCAAAACCCTGCGCCTGCATTGCATCCATCAGTACTATAAATTGCTCTGCGCTTTGCTGTTCGTTCATGGCAGGCTGCTGCTTTTTCCGGATAAATGAAGCCAGCGCGGTTTGCGGCTCCACGGTTATGGAATAAGCCGAAACATGCGGAATTTCCAACCCGAACATAGTATCCAGGTTCTGCTTCCATTTTTTATCGTTCAAAAGGGGGTAGCCATAAATAAGATCGGCAGTTATATTTTCAAAGCCGTTGTCCTGTGCGCGCTTTACCGAATCTATCGCTTCTGCTGCCCGGTGCGCCCTATTCATCCATAGCAGATCCTCATCAAAAAAAGATTGTATGCCAATGCTTAAGCGGTTAATATCCGTTTGCCTTAAACCCTGCATTTTTGCTCGATCAAGATCATCGGGATTGGCTTCCAGGGTAATCTCAGCATTTGCCGCCACTGTGTGGATACCGGTTATGGTGTTTAAGATCAGGTTTATTTCGTCGCCGGTTAAAAGGGAAGGTGTACCGCCGCCAAAGTAAACGGTTTCAACAGTTTCGCTGTTCAGGTAATCCTTTTGCATCCGTATTTCCTTAATCAGCGCTTGCAAAAGCTCGGCTTTATATTTTAAAGAAGTGCTGAAATGGAAATCGCAGTAATGGCATGCTTGTTTGCAAAAGGGAATATGAATATAGATACCGGCCATGTGGCAAAGGTATTATAAAGCAATTAAAGTGTTATGGTTCTCGTTATTCCCATTCCCGGTATTGATTTAAATATAAATCTGTTAGAAATTTAATAAGTACTGTCATACTATACTAACAAATTGCTCATTCTCGTTTAGCCTACAAAATCCCTCAGTTAAGCTACAAGCGGCAAACAGCATCTGTTCACCTTTGTCTTAATAAATAAAAAGTATTATGTCAGAACAGAATGAAAGTTTAAAAGCCGGTTCTGCCCCGGCTCATAAAGTATGGTTTATCACAGGTACTTCTCGTGGTTTCGGTCGTGTTTGGGCCGATGCTGCGCTTAAACGTGGCGATAAGGTTGCAGCCACTGCACGCAAGCTGGAAAGCATTGCCGACCTGAAAGAAAAGTACGGCGATAATGTACTAACCCTGGAACTTGATGTAACCAATCACACCCAGGTAAAGGCAGCCGTTGAACAAGCGCATAAGCATTTCGGCAGGTTGGATATTGTATTTAACAATGCGGGCTATTCGCTTGTTGGTACCATTGAAGAAGCCAGTGCTGATGATCTGCGGGCGCTTTATGAAACCAATATCCTTGGTCCGGTTGCGGTGATACAGGCGGCATTGCCGTTATTAAGAGAACAGGGCGGGGGACACATTCTTGGAACCTCAAGTAACCTGGGGCATGTTACCTTGCCGGTTATCGGTTATTATTGTTCCTCTAAATGGGCTTTCGAAGCTATTCACGAAAGCCTCGCTAAGGAAGTGGAAGCATTTGGTATAAAGGTAACCATTGTAGAGCCAGGTGCTTATGCCACCGAATTTGGCAGCCAAGATTCTTTAAAATTTGCTGCCGGAATGAATATCTATGGCGATTTTAAAAATGAATTTTTTGGCCGCCTCAGAGGTATGGAAAGAGGCGATCCCAACGCAACGCCCGAAGCGCTTTTCAAGGTAATTGATTCAGAAAATCCACCATTGCGATTTAACCTTGGCAGCCATAACCTGGAATGGACACGAAGCGCCTATGCGGAACGGATTGCAACCTGGGAAGCCTGGAATGAGATTTCTGCATCTGCGCAGGGAGAACCTAAATAATTGAAACGTAAAAATCTATTTATAACCGGCAATAATATCATTGCCGATTATATTGATAAATTTAAAAATGAAAAAGGACGAAATCACTCAAACTAACATGCAATCCTTGTCGGATATGCACCGCGCCTTTGGCCTGCCGGCACCTGCGCATCCGTTAATCAGTTTAATTGATGGTGCAACTAACCGTGTTATTATAAGCCAGATGCCCCAATCTCATGTCCTCAACTTTTATAAGATATCTTACAAGCCTGCCCTTGGCGGCAAATTGAAGTACGGACAAGGCTACTATGATTTTGACGAAGGCGGCTTGCTATTTGCTGCACCTAACCAGATTATTGGTCACAATGGCACCGCCGATGCCGAAGCTTGCTCCCAATCTACATTACTGATCCATCCGGATTTCCTATTGAATTATCCTCTGGCGAAAAAGATTAAACAGTATGGGTTTTTTTCTTATGCCGCTAACGAAACACTTCACCTGTCTGACAAGGAAAAGGCGACTATTATGTCGGTTTTTGAAATAATTAAGGAAGAACTTAATAACAGGCTCGATGATTTTAGCCAGGATGTAATTATCTCGCAGATTGAATTACTGCTTAATTACGCCAATCGTTTTTATAAGCGACAGTTTAACACGCGCAAGGCAGTAAGTAATGATCTTTTGCAAAAGCTGGAAGCGATATTAGATGATTATTTTAATAACGAAAGATCAATAGATCAGGGAATCCCTACGGTTCAGTTCCTGTCTGATAACCTAAATATATCGCCAAGTTATTTAAGCGATATGCTGCGTTCCCTAACCGGGCAAAATGCCCAGCAACATATTCACAACAAACTGATTGAAAAGGCAAAGGAAAAATTATCGACCACCAGCCTTTCAGTAAGTGAAGTAGCTTATGAGTTGGGATTTGAGCATTCGCAATCTTTCAGCAAACTGTTTAAGACTAAAACGAACCTCTCGCCGCTCGAATTTAGGCGGTCTTTCAATTAAACCTGTAAACATTTGATAAATAATGGCTCATTTAACATTAAATTAAGAGTGGCGCTATAAAACAATCATTTAATACGGTAATTTTGCGGCAGAATTACCGGATGCCTATTCATGCGTTTTACGTTTTTTTGCCTGCTTTTTATCTGTATTTGTTTTGCCACCGTGCAAGCGCAGCAAGACTCTGCAATAGTAAAAAAGCCGGCGGTTGTACTTCACCTCCCAGTTATTGACTCTGCCAAAGCCGATTCTATATCCAAAGCGTATGAAATGCAATATGCGGCAGACTCATTGGCGATGATCTACCTTGCACCCGACTCCCTGCGCGAAAATAAATTTATCAGCAGTGTTCATGCAGATCATCTTTCCTACATAGAAAGTTATTCGCCCGAAAAGCCAAAGGCAGTAATGCGGAGAGGCTTGCCACGGCACCAGAAAGAGCAATGGATATTGGCTGCTGTTATGGGCCTGTTAGTTTACACCGCTTTGCTAAACCTTGTGTTAGGAACCGAGCTAAGGGCTGTGATACAATCATTTTATAATAAGCAGGCATTTACCCAGCTGGATAAAGAGGGCGGGCTCATTAACTCATGGGCATATATAGGCCTGTTTATCCTATTTTGTTTTGCCCTGGGTATGGTATTGTATCAATACACCCTTTACAAAGATATTTATTACGAAATAACAGGTTTTCAGCTTTTTGTGAGCCTTTCGGTAGCAATCGGCTTGCTTTTTGCATTTAAATTTTTGCTGTTAAAATTTTTAGGTTTTGTATTTGAGATAAACAGCCTGGTAAGCCATTATATCGCTATCCTTAACTTAACTTATTTTAACATTGCTTTTTTATTGCTGGCGGTTGCGGCAAGCTTTAGCCTGTTATCGGCAAAGTTTATTCCGTTGCTACTGGTTTTTACCGTTGCATTAATAGTTATCATATTTGCCTGGCAATATATTAGAAACAGTATCAATATCATTTCTAATTTTCGATTTCATAAATTTTATTTATTTATCTATCTTTGTGCCCTCGAAATTTGCCCCGTTTTAATATTGATAAAGGCACTTAATATATAATTTAGGCAGTTACACAATTGAATTTGGAAGAGAGAAAGAAAAGGGTTAAAAGCATTTTAGTTACTTTGCCAAAACCTGAAAACGATAAGAATCCCTACGCTGAGCTTGCTAAAAAGCTTAACCTGAAGATCGATTTCAGATCGTTTATTCATGTTGAGGGGGTGCCGGCTAAAGACTTCCGTAAAGAGAAGATAAACCTTGCCGACTTTAGTGCGGTGATCTTTACCAGCCGTAACTCTGCCGACCATTTTTTCCGCATCTGCGAAGAAATGCGTTTCGAAGTGCCTGTAGAAATGAAATATTTCTGCCTGTCTGAAACTATTGCCTTATATCTTCAAAAATATATCCAATACCGTAAGCGTAAAATATTTTTCGGTAAACAAACCGCATCTGATCTTGCCGAAGTGTTGAAGAAACACTCGAGCGAAAAATTCTTATATCCTTGCTCTGATGTAGCTGCCGAAGAAACTCAAAAATTTCTACTGGAAAACGGCTACAATTTTACCACTGCCGTATTATTCCGTACCGTTTGCAGTGACCTTTCAGATCTTGCCGATGTTTTTTATGATGTGATCGCATTTTTTAGTCCGTCGAGCATCCAGTCCTTGTATAAAAATTTCCCCGACTTTAAGCAAAATAATACTCGTATAGCTGCGTTTGGAGCTACAACCCATAAGGCAGTACTTGAGGCAGGGCTTATTTTAGACATCCCGGCGCCTACTCCGGCCGCACCTTCCATGACCATGGCAATTGAACAATATGTTAAACAAGTTAATAAATAACTTGTTATCGTTCTAAAAACCCGGTTTAAATATTTTCCGTATGTAATACCGCAACGGTATGCTATATTTGGCGTAATATTTTTTGCCAGGGCAAACCTTTTGTGGTTACAATAATATTGCCAAAATATCAATCTGGCGAAGGTATTACTGATAAATTATTTGAATTAGCTGAAACTATTTTTCAGAACGCAGCGTATAAAACCGAACTAAATAGCACGTCAGCAAGCATTAAATTTACTTTAAATAATGTTTGTTAGCTTTAGGTTTATGATTTATACTTTAAATGTTGTGTTTTGCCTTAAATGATAGGTTTTAGTAAAAAATAATGTTTTTTATTTTAATGTATCAATTTTAATATATTCGGGGGATTATAATAAGGTTTACACTTAAATTGCTGATCATAACTGAATTTTGATTTTAACATGAAGAAGATATACTTTTTAGTGGCGGTTTTAGCTTGCGGAATTTTAAGCGGCTGTAGCAAGGGCGGAGATAGAGGAGAGCTGACAGGAGTTCCCCAACGTTCTTTCAGGGCAGAGGTTCCTTACGGGATGGTTTACATCCCAGGTGGTTCATTTCTGATGGGTCAAACCGACCAGGACATCACTTTTTCTCAGATCGCCCAAACAAGGCAGGTAACTGTTAGTCCGTTCTTTATGGATCAAACCGAGATCACCAACAGCCAGTACAAGCAATTTGTATTCTGGGTACGTGACTCCATCGCTATCACTAATTACATTAACGACGATAAATACTACGTTAAACCTGTTAAAGGTGCAGCGCCAAACCCAAGCGGCAAAAAATACATCAACTGGGATTATGTAAAAAAATATCCGGTTATGAGCCCAAGGGGTAAAACTGCAAATGCAAACGCTTCTAAATTACAGGGTATGTATTACCAGGGCGACGACAGGGTATTTGACCGTAACGAATTGGACGTTCGCCTGTTAAAATATAACTACGCTATCATGGTCCTGCGTAATGCAGCAGATTATAAGAACGATAAAACCAAAAAACGTTCTGATTTCATTTTCCGCGATACTGTTCCTGTTTATCCTGATACTTTGGTTTGGTTGAGCGATTTTTCATACGCTGCAAATGAGCCAATGACAGAAAGTTATTTTTCTCACCCGGCTTACCGCAACTACCCGGTTGTAGGTGTAACCTGGCGCCAGGCACGTGCCTTTACCAAATGGCGCACCCGTTATAACGACGCGTACAAAGATAAAAGACGTTTAGCTCACCGCGGCGAATATGATTTGCCAACCGAAGCTGAATTTGAATACGCTGCCCGTGGCGGCAGAATCGGTACTGATTACCCTTGGGGCGGCCCGTACATTAAAAACGCAAAAGGCTGTTTACTGGCTAACTTTAAACCGGGCCGCGGTGATTATACCGCAGATGGTGGCGCTTACACAGTGAACGTAAAATCATATTTCCCTAACGATTACGGCTTGTACAACATGGCCGGTAACGTAGCGGAATGGACCGCATCGGCCTTTGACGAATCAGCATCAACATTTGTGCATGACCTTGCACCAACCTTTAACTATGAAGCCAAAGCAACCGACCCTGAAGTTTTGAAACGTAAGGTAGTACGCGGCGGATCATGGAAAGATATAGGCTTTTTCCTTCAAAACTCATCCCGTACCTACGAGTACCAGGATACTGCAAAGTCTTATATCGGCTTCCGTTGTGTAACACATTACCTGGGCCGCGATATCAAAGACAAACGATAATAAGCATTTATAACAAATCAAATAATAACAAATCCTTTTTTAGAATTTTATGGCTGGGAAGAAACAACCTTACGGAATTAACAATATTGTATCATGGGGCGCTACAGTGGTTATTGTGGGGCTTATGTTCAAGATCCTTCACTGGCCGGGTGCTACCTGGTTCATTACAGGTGGTCTGTCTGCAGAAGCTATATTGTTCTTCCTTTTAGGTTTCCAAAGAGAAGAAAAAGAAATAGACTGGAGACGCGCTTATCCTGAACTGGACGAAGATTACACAGGCGAGCTTCCTAAAGCATCTGCAAGAAAAGCAGTTCCACAAGGCGATAGCTTCTCAAACACAGCCGCACTTGATGCTATGCTGGCAGAAGCAAAGGTTGGCCCTGAACTGATCAACAGCCTTGCAAACGGCCTTCGTACTTTCGGTGATAAAGTAAATTCTATTTCACGTGTAACCGACGCAGGTGATGCAACAATGGCTTTCACCAACAAAGTAAAAGAAGCAACTGCAAGCTACGATAAACTGAGCAACTCTTTTGAAAAAGCATCTGCTAACTTATCTGAAATGGCTGCATCAAACATCGATTCCAAATCATATCACGAGCAGGTGAACAAAATGGCAAAAAATCTTACAGATCTAAACGCTGTTTATGAACTGGAACTACGCGATTCAAGCAATCACTTAAAATCGATGAGTAAGTTCTACCAGGATATGTCTGTTACCCTGCAAAACTTTACCACATCGGCAAATGATTCGAAACAGTTTAAAGAAGAGGTAGCACGCTTAACTAAAAACGTATCGGCGCTGAACAGTGTATATGGTAACATGCTTTCGGCAATGAACCAGCCACGTCAAAGTTAATTAGTGAGTCCAATTTTCTACATAGACAAAAATAATATAAGAACAAATGGCTGGAGGTAAACAAACCCCAAGACAACGAATGATGGGTATCCTTTACCTGGTACTTTTGGGCCTTGTTGCCCTTAACGTTCCGGATAGTTTATTGGATGCTTTCAAAAATATAACAGACAGCCTTGATGCGTCTAAAGCGAACGTAACCAAAGGTGTTAACGATACTTATACGGCTTTCCAGGCTAAACTGCAGCAGCAGCATGACAGGGCTCAGCCAATTTATGACAGGGCCCAGAAAGCAAGCTCAACCGCTAATGACCTGGTTAAATATATACAAAATCTGCGCGATGAATTAGTCGCCGAAGGTGGTGGTATAAATGAAACAACCGGCGACGTTGATAAAAGGGATAACCTTGATATTTCTCCGCACATAATGATCACCCAGAAAAAAGGTGAGGAGTTAAAGCAGAAAATTGAGCAAACTAAAGCCCAGCTGTTAAGCTATCTGAAAAATGACAAGGAACGTTCTGGTGTGAATTTTTCACTGAACGCCGATCCTCCGAAACAAACATCAGGACAGGGCCCGCAGAAAACATGGGAAGAAGCTTATTTCGGCGATGGTATCCCACTGGGAGCTTCGATCACTACCCTGGCTAAAATTCAAACTGATGCTAAGAATGCTGAAAACGAAGTTGTTAAAAGAATTTTAGGCGAAATTGAACAGGCACAGGTAAACCTTGATAAGTTTAATGCTGTAGCAGTTGCACCAACAAGTTATGTTTTGGTTGGCCAGCCATACACGGCAGATGTATTTTTAACTGCTTACGATTCTCATTTGGCCACTGAAATTGAAGTTGACGGCTCAAAGCTGCCGGTTGATGCTGGCAAAGGTAAATACTCTGGCAGCACCAGCAGCGAGGGTTTACACAAATGGTCTGCAACTATCAAGTTTAAAGATAACGATGGTAACCCAAAAAGCTATACTACACCAGAGCAATCTTATATGGTTGCAAAACCATCGGCAGTAGTATCGCCTGATAAAATGAACGTATTGTACATTGGTGTACCTAACCCGGTATCGGTATCTGCACCGGGTGTTGCCAAAGGCGATCTGCATGTAAGCATGTCTGGTGGCAGCCTAAGCGGTTCGGCAGGGCATTACACTGCAACCGTTAGCAGCATGGGCGAGGCGACTATCAATGTATCGGCAAGTGTATCTGGCAAAACAACAAACTTGGGCAGCTCTATGTTCCGTGTAAAACGTATCCCCGATCCAAAGCCAATGTTTGCCGGCAAAAGCGGTGGCAACACCAGCGCGGCCAATATCAGGGCACAAGACAGGGTTTTCGCCAAGTTAGATAACTTTGATTTTGATGCTAAGTTTAACGTAACCCGTTTTACATTGCTTATTGCAAAACCACGCCAGGACGTATTGATTATGTCTGGCACAGGAAGCGAACTATCAGGCGCAATGCGCTCTGCTATGAATACCATAACCCCGGGAACAACAGTAGTATTTAAAGATATAGTTGCTGTTGGGCCAGACGGAACTCAAAGAGGATTAGATCCGATTGTTTTAAGTGCTAATTAAAAGGATTATGAAAAAGAGAATTTTAATTGTTATACTTTGCCTTGCGTGTGTAGGTTCTTATGCGCAAAAACGCAAGAAAAAGGTAACCCGTAAAACAACTGCGGCCAAGCAGGCCCGGGCTACGCAAGGCAACAGCACCATGAGCGCTCAGCCTGATACCAGCAGGAGAGTTGCAGCGGCAGCGCCTGCAAAGCCGTTTGATGCTCCGCTTGACGGATATTTTAAAAAGACAAATATTCTTAGTGCCAAGGTTACGCCTTATCCTAATCTGCGCGAATCTGATGTTGCCTTTGCAAAACGTATCTGGAGAGAGATAGATGTGCGCGAAAAGATGAACCAGTACCTGGCTTCGCCAAAAATGCGTTTGATAGATGTATTGCTGGATGCCATTGCAGCAGGTGAGTTAACAGCCTATGACCCGGCATCAACCAAAGATGACCCTAACGGCGATTCGTTTAAAGTTCCATTGCCGGCGGGCGGTGCAAGAGCAAAACTTGCGGATAGTTCCATCGTGGACAAATTTGATAAAGACGGAAATAAAATAGGTTCTACCTTAAAAGCAGGTGAATTTAACCCGGATAGCCTTGTGAAGTTCCGTATTAAGGAAGACTGGGTGTTTGACAGGCAACGTTCTATATTTGAGCCAAGGATTATTGGTATAGCTCCAATGATTAAGGTGAAAGTTGGAAGTAACGAAGATTACCAGCCGGCATTCTGGATTTACTTCCCCGAAGCAAGACACGTATTGGCTACCAAAGAAATTGTTAGCCGTGCCAGTGATGCAACAGGCCTAAGCTTTGACGATGCGTTTGTGAAACGTATTTTTACAAGCTACATTGTTAAAGAATCTAACGATAAGGACGAACGTATAAAAGATTACGAAACAGGGATAGACAAGCTTTACGAGGCCGAGCGCATCAAAAAATCGCTTATGGATTGGGAGCTTACCCTTTGGCAATACTAATATAGTTTAGCTTACAATATTAAACATCCGGAGTTTTTAAAAAGCTCCGGATGTTTTTATTTACAGGGTATCTGTTTCCGTTTGCTTTTGAATGTTAGCCGGTATACCTGGGTTGCCGCCAAAGTATTCCACTATCGCTTTGGATTGTTTAAGGTTTACCACTTCCTGTAATTCTTCGGGTTTTGCCTCGCGGATCTTCTTAACCGATTTAAAATATTTGAGTAATTTTTCTGCAGTCGTTTTGCCGATGCCGTCTATCAGTTCCAGCTCGGTTGCGAGTGTTCCTTTGTCTCTTTTCTTACGGTGAAAAGTAATACCGAAACGGTGGGCCTCATCGCGCAGCTGTTGTATAACCTTTAAACTTTCCGATTTTTTATCAAGGTACAAAGGGTACTGGTCGCCGGGATAGTATAATTCTTCCAGTCGCTTGGCAATGCCTATAACAGTTACCTGCTTCTCTATCCCCAGCAGTTTAAGACTTTTCATAGCTGCCGAAAGCTGTCCTTTACCACCGTCAATTACTATTAGCTGGGGTAAGCCTGTGTCCTCGTCTAAAACACGGCGATAGCGCCTGAAAACCGCTTCCTCCATGGTGGCAAAGTCGTTTGGTCCCTCCACTGTTTTTACGTTAAAATGCCTGTAATCTTTTTTAGATGGTTTGGCATCCCTGAAAACAACAATTGCCGAAACCGGGTACTTGCCCTGAAAGTTAGAGTTATCAAAACATTCTATGTGTCTCGGTAACTGGTTCATCCGCAAGTCTTTCATCATCTGCGTAAGCAATCGCTCGATTCTTACTTCCGGGTTCAGTTTTTCGTACTGATCTATCTTTTCTTTTTTAAAGAACTGCACATTCTTTTGCGATAGGTCCAGCAGTTTTCTTTTTTCGCCCAATTTTGGGACGGTAAATTTTATCGATGCATCATCCAGGTCAATTTCAAATGGAACTATGATCTCGCGCGAACGACTGTCATACCGGCTTCTAAACTCGGAGATGGCAAGGGTGAGCAGTTCATCATCACTTTCATCAAGGCGTTTTTTAAGCTCAATAGTTTGCGTTTGAATGATGGTACCGTTCATCACCTTTAAATAGTTTACAAACGCATACTTTTCTTCGGATGCTATGCTGAAAACATCCACATCTGTAATGGAAGAGTTTACAACGGTCGATTTACTCTGATAATTTTCGAGCAGATCAAACTTTCGTTTTAGCCGGTGGGCGTATTCGAAATTCATTTCACCCGCTGCCTTTTCCATGTCCGATTTCAGATTGCGCAACACCGCGCCGATCTTGCCGTTAAGCACATCGGTTATCTCTTCAATGTTATGGTTGTAGTCGTCTTCAGTCTGGTAGTTTTGGCAAGGCCCTTTGCAATTGCCTAATTGATATTCCAGGCAAACCTTAAACTTTCCCTTATCAATGTTTTCTTTGGTAAGCGGTAAATTGCAGGTACGAAGCGGAAAGGTTTCTTTGATAAGCCCCAAAATGTTATGCATCATACTTACTGATGCGTAGGGGCCCAGATATTTGGAACCATCGCGGATGATGCGCCTGGTCCAGTAAATGCGCGGATAGCGCTCGTTTTTGATGATGATCCAGGGGTAAGTTTTATCATCCTTCAGCATCACGTTATAACGCGGCTGATGCTTTTTGATCATGCTGTTTTCCAGCAACCAGGCATCAACCTCGGTATCTACAATGGTAAAAGTGATGTTCCTTATTTTGGATACCAGAACCTTCGTTTTGGCATTAACATGATTGTCTTTATTGAAATAGCTGGTAACCCTGTTGCGCAGGTCTTTAGCCTTGCCAATGTAAATCAGTTCTTTTTCATCATCCCAAAACTGATAAACACCCGGCCGGTGAGGTATATTTTTTAACGCTGCCCTATAATCAAATCTTTCTGCCATTCTCTAATTATTGTCATTAATTATTGGGTCATTGCCGTCATTACGTTAAAAGTCATTGGTCATTGGGTCATTTTTTGTCATTGACCGTTGATTGGTAACCGTTAAGTCCATTATTTGTTAGCATGAATGACCCATTGACAAAATGACTCAATGACTACCTTAATGATTCAATGACTAATCCTAGTGACCTAATGACCAAATCAGAATCCCAATTTCTTATCAACGTCGCCGGTGCCTTGTTGCTGCTGTTTATAAGCGTTACAATCCAGCGTGGTGGCAACGCCGGTTTTAGGCGCATCAAAGTCTACATTCTTTTTAACGCCTAACGATGCGTTATCATAAACCTTTTTCATGTAAAGCGCAAAAATAGGTAAAGCAGAATTAGAACCTTCGCCCAGCCTTGTAGACCGGAAATGGATATCGCGGTCTTCGCAGCCCGTCCATACACCTGTTACCAGTTGAGGCGTGATGCCTATGAACCAGCCGTCGGAGTTATCCTGTGTGGTGCCTGTTTTGCCGCCTATAGGGTTGGATAAGCCATACTTATAACGCAATCTTGAACCTGTGCCGTCTTCAATTACGCCTTTCAGCATGTAGGTCATTACATAGGCAGTTTGTGCATCAAGCGCCTGTACTACCTTTGGTGTATGGGTATAAATTACGTTACCGTTTTTATCTTCAATCCGCAAAATAAAAGTAGGTTCTGTCCAGGTGCCATGGTTAGCAAATACGGAATAGGCACCCGTCATATCAAAAACGGAAGCGTTAAATACCCCAAGGCAAATAGAAGGGTAAGGTGGCACCGCAGTAGTGATGCCCATCTTTTTAATCAATTCCATAACCGGCACGGGCTTTACCTCGTTCATCACATAGGCAGTTACCCAGTTCTGAGAATGCGCCAGGGCCGTACGAAGCGTAATTGCACCGGGCAGCGTTTCCAGCGGAGAAGAACCGGGCGTCCACGGGTCGCCATAACCGGTTATGGTAACAGGTACGTTATCTACCTCCATACAAGGCGAAAAGCCGTTTTCTATCGCTACCGTATAAGTAAAAGGTTTTGCTGTTGAACCCACCTGCCGTGTACCTGTAAAAACCTGGTCGTATTTGAAATGTTCAAAGTTGGTGCCACCAACCCATGCTTTAATATAGCCGGTTGTAGGATCCATACTCATCATGGCATTACGCAGCATCATTTTACTGTATACAATGGAATCGATAGGTTTCATCACCGTATCGATAGTGCCGCGCCAGGTGAAAAGCTCCAGGCTATCGGGCGTGTTAAAATTTTCTTTTATCTCTGCGTCTGATTTTCCCTGTGCGTATAGTTCTTTATAACGGTCGGAGCGAAGCATTCCCTGGTCAAGCAGCAGTTTAAAGTTTTTAATGTGATCCCAGCGGCTTACTCCACGCCATTGATCGTTAAACTGCACCTGCAGATTGCGCATGTACTCTTTCTGCGACTCCTCGGCATACTGCTGCATGGTGTAATTAAGCGTGGTATAGATTTTTAACCCGTCACGGTCAAGATCATAAGGCGTACCATCGGACTTTGTGATATTCTGGTCCTTAAATATTTTTTGAACCTGCTGTTTCAGCACCGCCCTGAAGTAGGGAGCAGGCCCGTTATCATGCCCGATGGGGTTAAAATCAAGGCCCAGTGGCTTTTGCTTCAATTCGTCCAGCTGGCCATCACTTAAAAGGCCCTGTTTGCTCATTAAGCCTAAGATCAGATTGCGCCTTGCTAAAGCCCTGTCCGGATGGCGGATTGGCGAATAAAGCCCCGGGCCTTTTACCATGCCTATCAATAAGGCCGATTGATCGGCTGTAAGTTTATCAGGTGTTACGTTAAAATAGGTCCGCGCTGCAGATTTTATACCGAAAGTATTGTAAGCTCCAAAATCTACTGTGTTTAAATACATGGTTACAATTTCCTGCTTGGTGTAGCGCCTTTCTAAGCGTACGGCAATGATCCATTCCTTTAGCTTTTGCGTAAAACGCACCAAAGGGTTATGCGCCCTTTGACCGGAGAAAAGGTTTTCTGCTAATTGCTGCGTGATAGTACTGCCCCCTTGTTTTTTACCGATAAGGTTTAAAAACGGAATGCTAAGCACACGCTGAAAATCTATGCCCGAATGCTCATAGAAGCGGCTGTCTTCCGTAGCTACTAAGGCGTTGATAATATTCGGAGACAGTTGCCCGTAGGTTACACTCGAACGGTTTTGGACGTAATAGGTACCCAATACGGTGTGGTCGTCATCGGCAATTACCTCAGTGGCCTGGTTACTTTTTGGGTTTTCAAGATCGCGGAAAGTTGGAAGCGGGCCAAATACCCCAAAGTATGTTACTACAAGCAGCAATATAAAAAGCGAAAAAAAAGCAATAACCGTTTTCCAGATAAACCAGTTATATCTTCTTATATCCTGCGGTGCAAGTTTAATGATCATTTGTGTCAATAATTTCTCTGGTAATAGTCCATGTAACTATCCAGTGTTTTTTTGTCGGCTAATTTATTCAGATTTTCCTGTGTTATGATAAAAAAGCTGTATTTATCCTTAGGCACCTTCATAATCTCGGGCAGGAACTGGGCAATAGCGCGTGCATATTTCCTTACGCCCTCTAAAGTTAAAAAGCGGCCAACGTAAATTAACTGATTATCGGCACCTACTGCCAGCAACTGGTGTTTGATGCCTTTACCCGGATACATCACCCTGTTGTATTGCCCTATGCCAAAACGCGAAGACGACAAATTAGTTGTACCACTGTTTACATTCACAACAAAATAGTAGTTGGTGCTGTCCTTCATGCCAAAAATAGAAGGAGCAAGGCTGGCCTGGCTCACATTGGCCTGTACACCGGGCGGGTTATTATTTAGCGTTGGTTTATTGCTTTGCTGCGAACCTGATAATGAATCACGATCTGGCTTAACCGCAGCAACAACGTTAGGCACGGCTATGGTGCCATTAGCTATAGATTGTGTAGCTAAAGCTTTTTGAGTGAGGTTGATATTCCCGGCGGATACCTGCGCATTTATAGCCGGAGGAGTTTCGGCAGGATTAGCGGGAGCTTTAACAATGTCGGATTTCTTTTCCGGTGTTTTTTCTTCTTTTTTGGCGATATATTCCTGTTTTACCGCATGCCTTAACTCCGTCTTTTCTTTATAAGCAGGTTCAAGCGTAAAGGGGATATCATGCGGGTCTTCATCTGCCAAAACAATCCTGCGGGTTGCAAGCTCATCATGATTGGTGTTCATGTAACCCAGGTGTTGGTTAACCAGTGGGATGATGAGCCTGTCGGTAGGATAGTTTTTTATGATTTGCTGCAAGCTGTCCTGAAACGGCTGCGCTTTTTCCGAATGCCCTTCGGCTATTACCTTTAAATAGGCCAGCTGCGCAGCATACCTGTTTTTAGGGTACTGATTTAACAATTGCGGCACCGCTGTTATTACATCCTTGTATTTTTTATTAATGTAAAGGTCAAATACCTTATCATACGCTTGCGTAAACATGGCATCTTTATCATCCAGTTTTTTTACATAGTCGGGATCGATGATAACCTTGGCAAACGTTGTTTCGGGGTAATTGCTTAAAAGCAGGTTTTTGTATTTCTCAGATTTACCTGCATCTACATCGCTGTACAAGCGGTACAAATTGTAATAGATGGCCGGTTTGTTAGAATCATCGGGAAAACGCTTCAAAATAAGTTCAAACTGTGCTATCGCTTCTTTTTTATCTCCGATAACATCCCGATAAAAGTTGGCAATATCTGATAAGGCATTGTATACGCGCTGGTTCGATTGCGCAAGCAAAGCAGGTGTCACCGGCAAATCGCGAAGCAATTCGCGGCGATACGCTGCTGCCGTATTGTTTGTTTTTACCGTTTGTGCTGTATTATCCGGCGATAGGGGATCACCGCTCAAATTACCCACTGTGTTATTACTGGTAATATCGCTGCTTGCCCGCATACTTCTTCGCCAGTTATCTTCCAGTTTGCGGTTTCCCCACTTTTGCTTAAAGTCTGAATATCCCCTGCTTACGGCGTTGCTATTATAAAAATAAAAAGAACTGCCGCTTACGTTTGCGCCGCCGGGTTGTGCAATATCTACGCCTGAGTTTAGTTTTGCTGCGTTTGCATCTGCCTGTTGCTGCAAAATATGGTCGTTAACCATTTTATCAATCAGTGCCGCACGGGTTTTCTCGTCCATTTTTGCCAATGCCTGCAAGGTGTCTTCGCGGGTAATGATCTGAAGCCGGTCGGCAAGGAGTTGCAGATTACTCGCGGTTTTCTGTATGGCCTGGTAACCCGGGTAATTAATCGGTAAGGTGATCAGCGTGCTATCGTAATATTTTTTTGATTGTAGATAATCTGCCTTGTAGCGGAAATTAACTTGAGCCAGGCGCAGATAAGACAATCCCTTTTGATTTTGATTTTTTACGCTGGTACGCACCGATAGCTTGTAACTTTTAATGGCGTTATCAATATTTTTTTCGGCCATCTGGATACCCGCTACCTGGTAGTAGATCTGGTCTTTAAACTCTTTGTTGTTCGGGTCTTTTAAAAGCGCCAGCAGCCGTTCTGTTTTAGTTGTCTTGATACCATTTTGCGCATCTTCTATACGGATGCGGTTAAGGCTGGCGTTAAAAGCCATCTCGAAAGAGGCATTGCTTTTTGCAACCTTGCTGTAATTTAAAAATGCGTCACCGGGTTTGCCGTTCAGTTCCTGCAACTGACCAAGAATAAAGGTCCACCGCAGGCGTTTGCCTTGTTCGTTGCTGTATTGTATGGCAAGCTTTGCTATCGCCTCCGCATCTTTATAATCCTGTGTGTTAATGTCATACTGTAGTTTGGCAGCATAAACATCGGCAGTGATGCTTTTTTTTGGGTTAACGTTAAGGATGGCAGTGTCAAGCGCAAGCTTAGATTCAGGTAACTGATCCAGGTACATTAGTGAACGTGCTTTCCAGGCAAGGGCGTCCTGAGTAAGATCGTCGCGGTCTGCAAATGATTTTATTACGTAGTTAAAAAACTCCACCGCACTAAAGTAGTTGCCGCCTAAAAAGTTTGCCTTACCTAAAACCAGGTAGGCATCGCCCAGGTAATGGCTTTGCTCCTTAACGTTGATGATGGTATTGGCTTTTACAATAGCAGCATCGAGGTCTTTATCAGGCGTGGCTGTTTTAACAGTGGTATCCTGGTAAACATTTAACAGCTCGTTGTAATTATCAATAAAAGTGGCTGCGTAGCTTTCCTGCTTTTTGCGGAGAATCTCTTTCGCATTAAACAATATATTGTAATGGGCTGTTAGGTTCTGCATGGTACGGTTAAATCCGCTCTTTTTTTCGAGCGAACAGCCGGTGATGACCACCACAAACATAAACAGCCAGAAATTGAAGTTTTTAAGAAGATGAAATCTGGAGTTTCGCTTCAAGATAACTGTGATTAAAAGCTTCGCTAATTTACTAACATTTATACAATAGTTTAATAAATTTGCAGATGGCAGAAAATGAACAAAATGATAACGGAGGCAGCTCTATAGCCAAATATGCAGGCATTGGTTTCCAGATGATTGCTGTTATAGGCATATTTACCTTTGCCGGTGTTAAAATTGACGAAGCGGCCAATCATTCTACCAAGTGGGTTACCGCTTTATTGTCCATGGCTGGTGTTTTGGTAACCATTTATCTTGTTATTAAATCGTTAAAAAATTGAAAAGCTTAAAGCCTGTATGGCTGTTTTTATTGTTTGCCTTAGCCGTTGCCTTACCACCTGTAGTTTTAAATAATACCCCTAACAAAAACTTACTGGTACCGGGGTTCTGGACCATGTACTTCTTTATTTCTGTTTTAACGCTTATCATTATTGTATTTATGCTTACAATACAGCAAATAAACAAAGAAATTTACGCCCAGGCCTTTTTAGGGACTACCGTTTTCAAACTCCTGGCATGCCTTGTTTTCGTTTTTGTTTTCGTAGAAAAAAAGAATCCGGTGAAGGTATATTTCATGCTTGATTTTGTGTATTTGTATTTATTGAATACAGTGTTTGAAATTTGCGGTTTGTTGAGTAACTTGCGCAACCAAAATTGAAAGTAAAAAACACTCATTCAATGTATTTAAGCCACATTTTGAATTCAAAAAAAATAGCTCTAAGTGTTATTTTAGGCGTTTTTTTGACTTTTTGCACTTGTAAAACTTTTGCTATACAGCAGCAGGAAGCGCATCCAACCGTTAAGGAAGCCGAACAGAAAGAGGAAGCGTTTAACCCGAGCGAAGTAATACTTGAGCACATTGCAGATTCGCACAGTTTACACCTTGGTGGTGCTTCTTACATTGCGTTGCCGGTGATTTTATATACCGACAAGGGTTTTGAAGCCTTTTCATCAGAACATTTTGCCCATGGCACTGCCGATTATAAAGGCAAGTACTATACTTACCGTCTGGTAAAAGATAAAGTAAACATTGTGGGCGAAGGCACAGAGCTTTTCCCGGCAGCTACCGTTTTGAAACTGAGTGGTAAACTGGTAGATTTTTCTATCACACGCAACGTGGTGAGCATGTGGCTTTCTATCCTGTTGCTTATTATCATTTTCTTCAGCGTATCTGCTTCATACAAAAAACGCCAGGGAAAAGCGCCACGCGGCATGCAGTCATTTCTTGAGCCGCTTATATTGTTTGTTCGTGATGATATTGCCCGCCCGAACATCGGTTATAAATACCAGCGCTTTATGCCGCTGCTGTTAACCGTATTCTTTTTCATCTGGATCAATAACCTGATAGGTTTAGTGCCTTTCTTCCCGGGGGGAGCCAACCTTACAGGCAACATCGCAGTAACCTTTGTGCTTGCAATTATAACACTTATTATCGTTAACGTTAATGGTAACAAATACTACTGGAAACACATTTTTGCGCCCGATGTACCATTTTGGTTGTATCCAATTATGTGGCCGGTAGAGCTTGTGGGTATCATATCAAGACCTTTTGCGTTGATGATACGTTTATTTGCCAATATTACAGCGGGTCACATTATCGTATTAAGTTTAATATCTTTGATATTCGTTTTCAAAAGTGCTTATGTATCAGTAGTGTCGGTTCCGTTTGTGGTGTTTATGGACGTGCTCGAGTTACTGGTAGCTGCACTGCAGGCATTCATCTTCACATTGCTTACCGCTTTGTTTATAGGTACGGCTATTGAAGAGCATCATCACTAATTGTAAATAACTATATAAATATATATTCACTTTAAATTTAAAACAATGACTGGAAGTATTGCTGCACTTGGTGCAGGTTTAGCGGTTATCGGTGCTGGTATCGGCATCGGTCAGGTAGGTGGTAAAGCCATGGAAGGTATTTCTCGCCAGCCAGAAGCTGCTTCAAAAATCCAAACTGCAATGATCATCGCAGCTGCCCTTATTGAAGGTGCTGCCCTGTTCGGTGTGGTTGTATCATTCCTGGGTTTAAAATAATCTCCCGGGCAAAAAAATTAACCGTATCTGTGGCGGTTGGCAGCAGATGCGGTTATTAAAATTGACGTCAAAAATTTAATATAAAAAATGGAATTAGTTACCCCGGAAATTGGCCTGGTATTCTGGACCAGCGTCTCGTTTTTAATCCTTTTCTTTTTACTTGCTAAATTTGCCTGGAAACCTATTTTAGGAGCGGTATCTGAGCGTGAAAACGCTATTGAGAAAGCCCTCTTACAGGCCGAAGCTGCAAGGGAAGAAATGTCGCGCTTAACCAACGAGAATGAAAACCTGTTAAAACAAGCCCGTTCTGAGCGCGACGCTATCCTGGCTGAAGCTAAAAAGCTTAAAGACAAGATTGTAAGCGAAGCTAAAGATGCTGCTAACAAAGAAGGTGCAAGGATGATTGAAATGGCCCGTATTGAAATTAACAACCAGAAAGCTATTGCGCTTGCTGATGTTAAGAACCAGGTGGCTAACCTTTCGCTGGAAATTGCAGAAAAGATTTTACGCAAGCAGTTTGAAGACCAGAAGAAACAGGACGAACTGGTAAGCGAATTATTAAAAGAAGTGAAATTGAGCTAAGATTTTGGTTGCGGGTGTTCAAAGTCAATTTTATGAATTAGAAAAGCTCGTCCATCATCCAGGTCAAAAAAATAGAAATTCCGAAATCGACCATTCGAAATTCGAAATAAAAATATGTCAGAACTAACAGTTGCATCCCGGTATGCCAAATCATTGATCGACCTTGCAGGTGAACAAAACCTGGTGGAGGTGATTAAGAACGATATGGAGTTTTTTCATGATACGTTAAAGGCTAACTCAGAACTTAAAGCTGTTTTGGCTAATCCAATTATATCGCATTCAAAAAAAATAAGCATACTCGACGATGTTTTTAAAAGCCGGGTAAATGCCGTAAGCCTGTCCTTTTTTAAGCTGATGGTTAACAAGGGCCGTGGCGATGTATTGTACTTTACATCTTTAGAATATGTTAACCTGTATGATATTAAAAATAATATTGTACACGCAAGGGTTACATCGGCAACCGAATTATCGGCAGAAAATAAAGCAACGATAATGGCAGACGTAAAAGCTGCTACCGGTTCTGCAGTGAAACTGGAAACCAGGGTAGACCCATCGCTAATAGGTGGTTTTGTACTTACCGTTGGCGACAGGCAGATTGATACCAGCGTAGCTAACGATCTTAATAAGCTTAGAAAAGAATTTGCCCTAAAGGCAGTTGCTAATTAAAAAACTAAAACTCTAAAAAAAATAAAAAATGGTAGAGGTAAGACCAGACGAGGTATCTGCAATTTTGCGTCAGCAATTGGCAGGCTTCAAGTCAGAATCTGAATTAGAAGAAGTGGGTACCGTACTGCAGGTAGGTGACGGTATTGCACGCGTTTACGGATTAACAAAAGTACAATCGGGCGAGCTGGTTGAGTTTGGTACCGGTTTACAGGGTATCGTACTTAACCTTGAAGAAGATAACGTGGGTGTGGTATTGTTAGGTAAATCCGACGATATTAAAGAAGGTGATACCGTTAAACGTACTAACAGGATCGCTTCTATCAATGTTGGCGAAGGTATGCTTGGCCGCGTAGTGGATACCCTTGGTACTCCTATTGACGGTAAAGGACCAATTACAGGCCAGTTATATGAAATGCCTCTGGAGCGTAAAGCGCCGGGTGTTATCTATCGCCAGCCGGTAACCGAGCCGCTTCAAACCGGTATCAAAGCTATCGACGCAATGATCCCTATCGGCCGTGGCCAGCGTGAGTTGGTTATCGGCGACCGCCAGACAGGTAAAACTGCGGTGTGCGTGGATACCATCATTAACCAGAAAGAATTTTATGACGCCGGTAAACCGGTAATATGTATTTATGTAGCCTGCGGCCAGAAAGCATCAACCGTGGCTAACATTGTACGCACTTTAGAGGAAAAAGGTGCCATGCCTTATTCCATCATCGTAGCTGCTAACGCATCAGACTCTGCAACCATGCAGTTCTTTGCTCCGTTTGCAGGTGCTGCCATTGGCGAGTACTTCCGCGATACCGGACGCCCGGCTTTGATCATTTATGATGATCTTTCAAAACAAGCTGTCGCTTACCGTGAGGTATCATTATTACTTCGCCGCCCACCGGGCCGTGAAGCTTATCCTGGAGACGTATTTTACCTGCACAGCCGTTTACTTGAACGTGCCGCCAAGATCAACTCGAACGATTCAATTGCACAGGCGATGAACGATTTGCCTGAGTCTATAAAAGGTATCGTAAAAGGCGGTGGTTCTTTAACCGCGCTTCCTATCATTGAAACACAGGCAGGTGACGTATCGGCTTATATCCCAACCAACGTAATCTCTATTACAGATGGGCAGATATTCCTGGAATCTAACTTGTTTAACGCAGGTGTTCGCCCGGCTATTAACGTAGGTATCTCGGTATCGCGTGTAGGTGGTAACGCCCAGATTAAGTCGATGAAGAAAGTTGCCGGTACTTTAAAGCTTGACCAGGCGCAGTATCGTGAATTAGAGGCCTTCTCTAAATTCGGATCCGACCTTGACGCATCAACCAAAAACGTACTTGATAAAGGTGCTCGTAACGTAGAGATCCTTAAACAAGGTCAATACTCACCGGTATCTGTAGAAAAACAGGTAGCGATCATTTACCTAGGTACTAAAAACCTGATGCGTAACGTACCGGTTGATAAGATCCGCGAATTTGAAGGCGAATTTACCAGCCAACTGGAACTTCGCCACCCTGAAACACTTGCCGCACTTAAAGCAGGAAAGTTTGACGATCAGATAACCGGCGTATTGGAAACCGTAGCAAAAGAGATAACGGGTAAATATTAATATGCAGATACGAAGATGTGCGAATATGCAGATGGTTTTGCTTATTCACACATCTTTAACACGTCTGTAAGTAAACAGGATCAAGGCAGACAATTTGCACATCTGCACATCCGCAAATTTGCACATCTAAAGAATGGCTAATTTAAAAGAAGTAAGAAACAGGATAAAATCAGTAAGTTCTACCCAGCAGATCACCAAGGCCATGAAAATGGTTTCGGCAGCTAAGCTGAAAAGGGCTACCAATGCAATTTTGCAGCTGCGCCCTTATGCAGATAAGCTTAGGGATCTGCTTGCAAATTTATCTGCAAGCCTTGACGATGTATCTTCTCCGTTTTTACAGGAAAGAGAACCGGTGCGCGTATTGGTAGTGGTAGTTACCTCTAACCGTGGTTTAGCGGGTGCTTTTAATGCCAACGCTATTAAAACTGCCAATAACCTGATAGCCGAAAAATACGGCGAACAGTTAAGGGCCGGTAATGTGTCTATCATTGCTATAGGTAAAAAAGCACAGGAATTTTACCAGCGCCGTAAATACAACGTTATTGGTAACAACAATGACCTGTACCTGGATTTGAACTTTGAAAATACTTCGAAAATTACCGAAAGCATTATGCAGGGATTTTTGAATGGCGATTACGACCGTGTAGAGCTTGTTTATAACCATTTTAGGAACGCTGCGGTACAATTTCTTGTTGCCGAACAATTGTTGCCGGTACCAAAGGCCGAGGTTAAACAGAAGAAAGACGACAAGGATAAAAAGAACATACAGGTCGATTATATCCTTGAGCCATCTAAAGAAGAGATCATCGATCAGTTGATCCCTAAAAATATCAAGATCCAGCTCTATCGTGCGGTATTAGACTCTAACGCATCTGAACATGGCGCACGTATGACGGCTATGGATAAAGCAACAGATAACGCCGGCGAATTGTTGCGTAATTTAAAGTTGGCTTACAACCAGGCACGCCAGGCAGCTATCACTACCGAGCTTACAGAGATTGTGAGTGGCGCAGCTGCATTATCTGCTCAGTAAAGAATTTACATATCAAAGCAAAGGGCCGCGTCGTTTCGATGCGGCCCTTTTGCGTTTATAATCCTCTTTTTAAGCAGATAATTTTACTTATTTAAAAGAAACAATTATTGGCTTTAAATAGCCGCTTGCTAACATTTCGACGCTCTGGTAGCTATCATAATTTATTTCGCCGCCTGATTACGGTTTAAAATAAACTGCATTAAATCATGAATGGGTTGTTTAATAACTTTACCTACGTGTATCTCGTTCTCTTCACAAACCCGGCTTAGCTCGTCTTTAAATACGCAAGCAATAGAGCCAACAAAATGACATTTGTATTTATGGTATTGGGGATACCATTTAACATTGGTTTCAATAAATTCCAGTAAACCCCGGCGAAGCAGTTGTTGTGCATAGTCTGTTTGCCTTACCGTACTTAAAAACCGGCTAAATGATGCCAGGTAAGAGTTCGGCGCCGGTTTCTGGTAAACGTTATTTATCACCGCTTCTTTAGTTAGCGAATAGGCTTCCTCAAAGGCCTGGTGTATTTCGGCAGGCATATTGCCGTATAAAAAATCTGTAATAAGCGCTTTGCCAAACCAGGTACCTGCACCTTCATCGCCCAGTACAAAACCCAGGCCATGCCTGCCTGCATGAATGTCTTCGCCATCAAAAAAAGAAATGTTAGAACCTGTGCCCAATACACAGCACAAGCCCTTTTCATGCCCGCAGGTGGCGTAGGCGCAGCCCAAAAGGTCGCTATCAACACTTACGTATGATTTTGTAAAAAGCTGGCTTATGGCGTTGGTAACAATTTCGTGCCTGTCTGGGCTGGAGCAGCCGGCACCAAAAAAATAAATTTCTTTTACATCGGCAGCATAAGCGATCATTTCTGATGCCTGCTCCTGCAATATTTTTACAATCTCTTTTTCTGTTAAAAAGTAGGGGTTAAGCCCTGCGGTTCTAAACTGCTTTTCTTCGCCGTTAGCAAGTGTAAGCAACCAGTCTGTTTTTGTAGAACCGCTATCGGCAACCAGGATCATTGACAAAGTTCTTCGAGCGCTTTTTGAGTTAGTGGCTTATGAATAAACTGAGTGATGTATTTGTTATCGCTGGATTTTCTCATGTCGAGTGGATCGAGTGATGATGAAAGCATGAATATCTTAATATCGTCTTTATTGATGTCGATTTTTTCATACTCGTCCAGAAATTCAAAGCCGCTCATTAACGGCATCCGTATATCCAGAAAAATAACATCGGGTTGTACCTGGCCGTTTTTCAATGATGTAATGGCATCGTTTGCAGAACGTAAGATAACAATTTCCTTGGCAAAATTGCTGCCTTCTAATGTCTTACGGGTAACGAAATTATCAATGTAATTGTCGTCTATAAGCAAACAGGTTTTAAAGCAAAGGTCCATTGACATCAAAAATAATCTTTTAAACTAATTTAAAAAATATAGTTATCTAAAATTTTCAGCAATTTTTGGTAACAGGTCGGATTTTCCGGCGATAACCCTTTTACGTTAATTTAACAACTTTGTTACATTATTTTGTTAAAAGGCAACGTATAAAATACTCCCTTCTTAAAAATTGTCTGCATTTTTATAATTCGACCTTTTAACAACAATTTTTTTAATGAAAACATTTAAGTTAGCCGCTCTTCTTTTAATATTATTATCATTTATGCAAAGCACAGCTAACGCAGCAGACGATATCAAGATAGCCTACACAGTAACTTTCCCGGAAGCACAGGCACATTATGCCGATGTGGAAATGGATATAACCGGCATTAAGCAAAGCACCATTGATATAAAAATGCCGGTGTGGACGCCTGGCTCTTACCTGGTGCGCGAGTTTGCAAAAAACGTAGAATCGTTTAGTGCATTATCTAACGGGAAAGCACTGGCATCGCCTAAGATTACCAAAAACTGCTGGCAGATAAATGTTGCAGGCCTTAGCGCAGTAACCGTTAAATACAGGGTTTATTGTTTTGAAATATCGGTACGAACCAGTTTTGTAGATGCCTCGCACGCGTTCATCTCACCAACCGGAATTTTTATGTATCCTGATAAGATGATCCATCATCCGTCAACTGTGCATATTATTCCATATAAAGGATGGACAAAGGTTTCTACCAGTTTAGAAATGGTGAATAACGATCCGTTTACGCGCACAGCACCAGATTACGACATCCTTTTTGATTCGCCGATTGAAGTGGGCAACCAGGACGTGTTTGGCTTTGACGCTGCCGGTGTTAAATATGAAGTCTGTATGGTAGGCGGTGGAAATTACGATAAGGAACGCCTTAAAGTTGATATGGCCAAAATTGTTGAGCAAGAAACTGCCGTTTATGGCGAAAACCCCAACAAGCATTATGTATTTATTGTACATAACTATCTGCGCGGTGGCGGCGGCCTGGAGCATTTAAGTTCTACAACGCTCGGGGCATCGCGGGATGCCTATGGCACTGAAGCCGGGTATCATAACTTTTTGGGCTTAGTAGCACATGAGCATTTTCACTTGTGGAACGTAAAGCGTTTAAGGCCAATAGTTTTAGGTCCGTTTAATTATGATACCGAAAATTATACAACTGATTTATGGATAGCTGAGGGCTTTACAGCTTATTATCAGAACCTTATTCTGCGCCATGCTAATCTGTCAACGCCGGAATTATACCTGGGTGCAGTTGCTAATGACATAAACATTATAGAAAACCAGCCCGGCACAGCAGTGCAGCCATTGGCAGAAGCAAGTTTCGATGCCTGGATAAAAGCGTATCGCCCTAATGAGAACTCGGTAAATACTACCATTTCTTATTACGACAAGGGTGCCGCCGTAGGTATGCTGCTCGACCTGGAGATTATTAACGATAGTAAGGGTAAATATTCATTGGATGATGTAATGCGTTATATGTACAATACCTATTATAAACAAAATAAACGCGGTTATACCGATGCCGAGTTTAAACAGGGTTTTGAAAAATTTGCAGGAAATAACCTGGATGATTTTTATAGGAACTATATATACGGGCTTACTCCGCTCGATTATAATAAATACCTGGGTTATGCAGGCTATAAATTAACCGACGAAGCCGCCGGAACTAATGACCCTACGCTTGGCATAGCGCTGAATAACAACAACGGTAAAAAAACAGTAAGTGCAGTGTTGCGTGGAAGTGCCGGTTGGGTAGATGGTATAAATGTAAATGATGAGTTAGTATCTATTGATAGTGTACCGGTAACCGACCCGGCTACTATGCTCAATGGTAAAAAGGTGGGAGATAAGGTACAGGTTGCCGTTAACCGCGACGGACTACCCTTAACTTTGCCGGTAACCTTACTGAGAAATAATCGCTTTAAATACCGTGTTGACAGTTTAGCTGCACCGACAGTCGAACAATTAGCTGTGAGAAAAAAATGGCTTAATCTGCAATAAATACAAATTCTGTTACCATATGGTGCAAACATTTTAGTGCGAAATAGTATTGTATAAGTACATCACTAAAAAAACAGATCATGAATTCATTGTTGTACACGATTGCAGTAATTTTAATAATAGGCTGGGCCATAGGTTTCTTTTTTACCGCAGTTGGCAGCCTTATCCATATACTACTTGTAATTGCAGTAATTGCTTTTGTAATAGGATTAATTAGAAGGCCAACCGCAGTATAAGCTTAGGCATTAAAATAAAAAAGCGGTTAGTCCATATGGACGAACCGCTTTTTTGTTGATCTTAAATCGAAAAGGTTATTTCTTTTCTTTTGTACCGGGTTGATTAATGCTGCTTTCTGCTATTTGGGTAAGCATATTGTCTGCATTCTTCTCTTCTTCAAGGGTAGTGGCTAAAAGTTCGGCAGCTTCATTATAACCTAATGTACTTGCCAGCGTTTTTAATGTACCATATGAAGCAATTTCATAATGCTCAATTTTCTGGCCTGCAGAAATAATACCTGCGTCGCGGGTAAAAGTTCCTTTTTCTGTATCGGCAATAATTTCTTCACCTTCTTTAATTAAGCCGGCCATTGCCTCGCATTTTTTAGCTGCTGCTTTTTCATTGATTGTTTCAAAAACATTTTCCAGGCGGGTAACATGGTTTTCTGTTTCTGATAAGTGATTTTGAATAGCTGAGCGTAGTTCGTCTGATGTTGCCGCCTTAGCCATTTTGTTTAAAGCGGTAACAAGGTGCTTTTCTGCCCAATAAATATCTTTTAATTCGTCGATGAATAATTCGTTCAATGCAGAATCCTGCACTTCTGTTGGTTCTTCCTGTTTTTTAACCTTGGTTTCCATAGTGGTTGTTTTTTATAAACATTCATAGCCACTAATCGTACCATTTAATTAAATTAACACTTTTTTAATTAAAAATAAAATTTAAAGGTATGATTTATCAGGCATTCCACTTGAGAATATTAGTTTATAGCCGTGGTAATTAACTCCAAAGTGGCTTAGTAGTTATTATAATCTCTGATTATTGTATCAAAAATGCGTCATCGTGTGGATTGCGGATTAGTTTACGCGCCTTTTTTTGCGCTCAGGCTTTGCATTAACTGATCGTAAAGATCATCGCCTGTTGTTTTCTTAGGTTTCAATTTTTTAACCGTTGCCTGTTTACCGCCAGATTTTGCCTTGATGATCTTTAACAATTCATCGTTATACTCATCTTTGAATTTCGATACATCAAAATGCTCGGCATACTGGTTAATAAGGGCAAGGCCTACGTCCAGTTCCTTTTTACTTACGTTTACATCGTCGGCAATTTTCAATTCTTCAGCACTGCGTATTTCTTGGCCAAAACGAATGCGGGTAACTACAAGCACATGCTCAACCGGGTGTACAATACAAAGCGATTCGGTGCTGCGTAATACAAACCGCGCAAGCCCCGCCTTTTTTGATTTAACAAGCGCCTGTATCAGCAGGGAATAAGCTTTGTTGTTTTTTGTATCAGGTTCTGTGTAGTAGGAGGTTTCATAAAACATAGGGTTTACGTCGGCTATGTCTACAAAGCTTTCAATTTCTATTACGCGGCTTTTTTCTGGTGCGGCAGCCTCAAAGTCCGTATCTTCCATAATAACATAATCGTCGTTAAGTTTATAACCTTTAACAATTTTGTCGTAAGGCACTTCTTTGCGGGTATGCTCATTGATACGCTGATAGCGAATGCGCGAGTGATCGCGGCTATCGAGCATATCAAAATCCAACGATGTGGTTTGTACAGCAGAATAAAGTTTTACCGGGATACTTACCAACCCAAAACCAAGCGAACCTTTCCAGATAGATCTCATTGCCAACGTATTTAGTACCTGTTATAACCATTAAAAAAGGCAAAGAGTTTTTAAGCCACGCAAATAAAAGCGCGGCTTAATTAAGCGAAATATTTGTGAAACTGTTATTATATTTATTGGTAAATCATTTATATGGCAGAGGCAAAAACAAAGCCGACCACCCAAACGGCCGAAAGTTTTATTGAAGGTATAGCAGAAGAAGGTATTCGCAAAGATTGTTATAAACTAATAGAACTGATGCAAAGTGCCACCGGCGAGCCACCCGTAATGTGGGGACCTGCAATTGTTGGCTTTGATTCCTATCACTTTAAATATGAAAGCGGCCGCGAAGGTGATATTTGTCTTATTGGGTTTTCTCCGCGCAAAGCGAATTTGACACTGTATATTTTAAGCGATTTTGAAGGACATGAACAGGTAGTCGCAAACTTGGGTAAACACACAACAGGTAAAAGCTGCCTTTATATTAAGAAATTAACCGATGTGAATATTGCTGTGCTGGAGGAACTGATATCGCGTTCAGTTGCTTACCTTCGGAAAAAGCGCAAATGTTAAAACCTGTTAGCGGTTGTATTCAATGGCAACAGAATCCGGCCCCATCAGTTTCATATAGTGTTCTTCCAGCTTCTTCACTACAAAACCAGTATAAGGGAGGTTCCCCTGGAAAGAAGTAAAGATGGTATCGCCTTTCACAAAATAATTTTCGGCAATGGCTTGTCCATCGTCCATAATAAAATCCTTATCGGTTATATTAAGCTTAACGGTTTTGTCTTTAGAGAGCCATTTACCCTTTAATTTATTTTGTACCGGGTTTGTACAGGCCATGGTAAACAAAACCGAGGCACAGGCAAGGTGTACTAAGAGCAGCGCGTATTTTTTCATAAGATGCAGGTATTAAACTAAAAATCAGGCCTGATCCCTTTAAGGCTCAAACCTGATTTTTAAGCTGCGGATAAGGTATTACATTTTTTTATCCATCAACTGAGATTTACGCTGGTAAACCTTGTGGCCTTTTTTACTTATGTAATAGTAATGCGAATTTTTGTCGATATAGACTGTTTGGCCTTGCGGGCCGCATTTATCTTTATAGGTTCTATCCTTTACGGCAGCAAAACCGCTTGCAGCAGCATGTGAGGTAGCGTGGCCTACATCTTTGGCTGTTTTGCTAACGCCGCTTTGTTTATCATCATGAGTTTGTGCATGGGCAGCGGCAAAAGAAAATATCCCGGCGGCTACAACTGCAACTTTAACAAAATTTTTCATAGTAGTGATTTTATTTATAAGCCTTAACTCAATTGTTCTGCCAAATGTTTCATTTCAAGTGCCGGAGCGTGTTTTTGATATAAAATAGCGTAAACTGCATTGCAGATGGGCATGTAAACGTTGTACTGTTTGTTTACTTGGTGTAGGCAATTTACTGCATAATACCCTTCTGCAACCATATTCATTTCCAGTTGTGCCGATGTTACGGTATAACCTTTGCCTATCATATTACCAAAGGTACGGTTGCGGCTAAACTGCGAATATGCTGTAACCAGCAAATCGCCCAGGTAAGCAGATTCTTTTATATCACGATCAATAGGGTGCACGATATCTACAAATCTTTCCAGCTCACGAATAGCGTTGGAGATTAGTACGGCCTGAAAGTTATCACCATAACCAACACCGTGGCAAATACCGCTTGCAATGGCATAAATATTTTTGAGCACTGCGCCATATTCGGTACCGTAAATATCATCAGACACGATGGTTTTGATATAGCGTGTGTTAAACATCGCCGCAAACTCAGCTGCCAGTTCAGTATCGCTGGATGCGATGGTGAGATATGAAAGTTTTTCGAGTGCTACTTCTTCTGCATGGCATGGCCCGCTGATCACCAGAAAATGATCGAAAGGGACGCTATAATGCTGGTTTAGAAATTCGCCGATGATCTGATTTTCATCAGGCACGATGCCTTTAACTGCCGACACGATCTTTTTACCGGCAAAATCTTCGGGAGTAATGCCATAAAGGGCTTCTTTTAAAAACGCTGCAGGAACGTTGAGCAGGATATAATCGCCTTGCTGAATCAGTTCTTTGATATTGGTTGACACATTTTGCGCAGGCAGATTAATCTCCACCGAACTCAGGTAATTAGGGTTGTGCCTGAACCGTGTAATGTGATCTACGGCTTGCTCGTTGCGCATCCACCAGAACACTTCCTTATCGGTCTTATTATCGAGCAGTATTTTAATATTGGCTGTAGCCCAGCTGCCGCCGCCAATTACAGTAATTTTATTTTTAGGTATATGCATTAAATGTGCTGCCAGGTTTAATTGACATAGCAAAGCTAAGGAAATTTGTTTAGGGTTGGCAGCTTTGGTGAACCGTTGACCCTTCTAACACGCCGGTGTTACCAGCAGTAGACTCATGTTTTATAATTACATTTGGCGTAATATATCCTTTGTTAATAATAAAATATGTATCTCATAAAAACTCCCTGGTTGCTCAAAGCGCTCTACCCCGGTTTTTTATGGGATAAGAAAGATAATTCAAAGTGTATTTACCTCACTTTTGATGACGGGCCGATTCCTGAAGTTACACCCTTTGTACTGAAAACACTGGCGCAATTCAACGCAAAGGCAACTTTTTTTTGTATTGGTGATAACATAAGGAAACACCCTGATGTTTTTGACCAGGTAAAAAGTGAAGGGCATGCGATAGGTAACCATACCTTTAACCATTTAAAAGGATGGGCTACTGAAGATGCTGCCTATACAGACAACTTTTTGCAGGCTGATAAGCTGATAAACTCAAACCTTTTCAGGCCGCCTTACGGGCGCATTAAACGCAGCCAGGCTAAGTTGTTGCGAAGCATTAAGCCCGATGTAAAAATAGCGATGTGGAATGTGCTCTCTGCCGACTTTGATGTAAACGTTCGCCCGGAAAAATGCCTTGATAACGTAATAAAAAATACCGGCAATGGCGATATCGTACTTTTTCACGACAGCCTAAAAGCCCGTGAACGAATGGAATATGCTTTACCCCGCGCACTTGAACACTGGCATCAGCAGGGATATATTTTTAAAGGGTTGGATGATATTTAAATGACCGCTTTTGATGTTTTTCTTCCAAACTGCCTTACCACAATAAATATCATTCCTAAAATAGCCAGTAAACTTCCGGCTTTTGCAAGGTAATCGCCATAGTCAACGTAAAAAGTAATATCCGAATTGAGGTTTATATTTTGCTTGATAGCGGTTTTAACCCACCATTTGGTATGCTGTACCACATCGCCGCGCTGGTTGATGAAAGCAGATATACCGGTATTGGCAGAGCGGCAAACCCACCTGCGGGTTTCAATGGCCCTGAGTTTTGCATAATCCAGGTGCTGGTCTTTTCCGGGTGTGTTTTCCCACCAGCCGTCATTGGTAATTATGGCAATAAATTGCGAACCCTTTTTTACCGATCGTGCAATCCACTCGCCCCAGATAGATTCATAGCAGATAGCCGGTGTTACACCTATGCCGCTGGCAGAGTAAAATACACCCGGTTCGCTTTGTCCCCCATATGAACCGGTGGCACCGCCTAAGTGCTCAAATACAGGTTTTAAAAACGACAAAGTACCGGCAAATGGTAAAGCTTCTGCGCCGGGCACCAATTTGGATTTGTGATAAAATTGAACCTCCGCAGAGTTCTCAATATTAAGTGCTGTATTAAAATTATCAAAGTATTCATGCGCCTGCGGGTCATAAGTAGCCGTGGGCGAAGCATCTTTACTATATATTTTAAAGGTTTCGGCTCCGGTAATGAGGTTGCCATTTTTGTATTTGCTTAAAAATTGCTGGGCCTGTAAAAAATATTCGTTGTTGCGTATTTTATCCTCATTTACCTGTTCAGAAATCGCAGTTTCGGGCCAGATAAAAAACTCTGTATTGGCCTGCCCCAGCGAATCTGAAATATGTGTTAATATACTGATCTGCTGAAAGGGCGGGATAGCTGTAACTTTTCCGTATGGATCGATATTAGGCTGCGCCACTACAATGTTAGATGGATTGGATTGTTCCTGGTAGGTATAATATCTAATAAGTGAAAAGCCAAGTGGGAATACCAGTAAAACTACAAACAGCAACACAAGCTTTCTTCTTTTTTTACTATCCTGCGCTTCTCTTAAGCCAGTGTAAATAAGAAACAGCAAGATGTTTATAGCTAAGATCCAGATAGTGCCGCCATAAACCCCTGTATACTCATACCATTGTACCCATTGATGCGACACAGCAAAGCCGTTACCCAATGTCATCCATGGGAAGGCAAGCCCCCAGCTTTGATGCAGGTATTCGTAAGCTATCCAGAAACAAACCAAACCGGCAAGGCCTATATTTCTGTTAGTCACTCTCCTTAAGCGGTAATACAGCCAGCAGGCAGTAGCCATTAATAGAGGCGCCAAAGAGTAAGGTATGAATGATATAGGCAGCGCCACAAACTCGCCAACTATTTTTAGCGCGTTATAAACCCAGAAAACGCATAAGGTGTTCCAGACAAACAACCCGATAAAAGCAGTGCCGAAGATCTTTTTACCTTTTTTTGTATAATCTGAATTGATTATATTTTCTATTGCAACCAGCAGCGGTACAAAACCTGCAAATAATAGAAAGGTAGTATATGGTGTAGGCGGCCATGCAATCCAAAGTAATAAACCGGAAAGGACGGATAAAAGAATATTTTTTTTCATAAACCCCGTTTAAATCTTCATAATCAGGAAGATTTTGTCAAACTATTTAAAATTAATCAGGAATGTGCCTTTAATCTTCCCCCTTTAACTTACCCGCGGCCCCTGCAACACATATCACAAACTCTCCTTTTACCGGGTGCGTTTCGTAATAAGTTTTTACCTCTGCAACCGTTCCGCGAACTGTTTCTTCAAACATTTTTGTAAGCTCGCGCGATACCGAAATCAATCGCTCCGCGCCAAAATAAGTAGCCATTTCATCAAGTGTTTTTAGTAAACGATGTGGCGATTCATATAAAATGATGGTTCGTTCTTCAAGCGCCAGGGTTTTGTAACGGGTTTGCCTGCCTTTTTTGAGCGGTAAAAAACCTTCAAAACAAAATTTATCGGTTGGGAAGCCTGAATTTACCAGTGCAGGTACAAAGGCTGTAGCACCGGGCAGGCACTCCACGTCCAGCTCATTTTTTAGGGCTTCACGCACAAGGTAAAAACCCGGGTCTGATATGGCGGGCGTACCGGCATCAGATATAAGCGCTATATTTTTTCCTTCCTTTAAAAAACGAATGATCTCTGCCGACGACTGGTGCTCATTGTGCTGATGGTGGGAAAAAACTTTTTGATTGATCTCAAAATGTTTAAGCATTGGTGCCGATGTGCGGGTGTCTTCAGCAAGTATCAGGTCGGCCTCCTTTAAAATACGTACAGCCCTAAAGGTCATGTCTTCCAGGTTACCGATGGGTGTTGGGACTAAGAATAATTTTCCACTCATAAGTTTGCAGTTGGCAGTGGCAATTTGTATGGATGGTTTGCGGCGGGCACTCTGTTAAAGATTAAGAACGATGAGCTTACATCGCCCAAATAAAAAAACTGCCAACTGCACACTGCCAACTGCCAACTGATTATATTTGCCAAAAAAATAAAAATAATGCTGCAAGTTAGTTATATCCGCGATAACAGGGAACAGGTTTTAGAACGTTTGGCTGTAAAAAATTTCAAACAGACAGATCTGGTCGACGAAATTATTCAATTAGATGAGCGTCGCCGTTTAACACAAACCCAAATGGATAGTGTTTCGGCACGGGCTAACGCAGCAGCCAAACAAATTGGCGACCTGATGCGCAGCGGCAAAAAGGAAGAAGCCGAGGGATTGAAGGCTAACACCGGTGCGTGGAAAGCAGAGATACAAACACTCGGCGAGCAGCTTGCTGCTGCGGAGGAGCAATTGCAGCAAAAATTAGTGCTGTTACCTAATCTTCCGCATAGCTCAGTACCCAAAGGGATCACACCCGAAGAGAATGAAGTGGTGCTCGAAAACGGCGAAAAGCCGGTATTACCTGCAGGCGCATTGCCGCATTGGGAACTTGCTGCAAAATACAATCTGATAGATTTTGAACTGGGAGTTAAGATCACCGGTGCAGGTTTCCCGGTTTATAAAGGTAAAGGCGCTAAATTACAGCGCGCACTGATCAGCTTTTTTTTAGATGAAGCCGAAAAAGGCGGTTATGCCGAGGTAATGCTGCCGCTGATGGTTAATGAAGCATCCGGCTTTGGTACCGGGCAGCTGCCAGACAAGGAAGGGCAAATGTATTTTGTTGGTAACGACAACTTATATCTTATTCCTACCGCCGAAGTACCGATAACAAACCTTTACCGCGATGTTATTTTGAAAGCTGATGAGCTGCCGGTGAAAAATACCGGATATACACCATGTTTTCGCAGGGAAGCGGGCTCTTACGGTGCGCACGTGCGCGGCCTTAACCGCCTTCACCAATTTGACAAGGTAGAGCTGGTACAGATTGTTCACCCGGATACATCTTATGATGTAATTGAGCATATGAGCAATCATGTGCAGGGATTATTGCAAAAACTGGGCTTACCTTATAGGGTGTTACGCCTTTGCGGCGGCGATATGGGCTTTGCAGCAGCCTTAACTTACGATATGGAAACCTGGAGCGCAGCGCAGCAACGCTGGCTGGAAGTATCCTCAGTATCTAATTTTGAGACTTTTCAGAGTAATCGCTTAAAACTACGTTTCCGTAACGCCGAAGGCAAAACGCAGCTGGCGCATACCTTAAACGGCAGTGCTTTGGCCTTGCCGCGTATAGTAGCAACTTTGCTTGAAAACAACCAGACAGAGCAGGGCATAAAAATACCGGAAGTATTAGTGCCTTACACTCGTTTTGAGTGGATAGACTAAAATTGATTAGTGAGTGGCCCCGGCCACTCGCTTTAATATAGAAGCATCCATCAGCGAATTTAAAGCTGATGATATTGCCGATTTGCTTTTACGGGCCTTAACCAGATCTTCCTCGTAGATAAACTGATCTACGCCCAGCACCTTTAAAAGGCCGTCAATCTTTTCGTTCGATTTGTTTTTATAGCAGCAGACCTTGATCTTATCATAAAACTTATTGGCCGAAATACGGCGCAAAGTATTCTCCAGGTTCTTCTCCATAAAATTGTAATCAAATACAATCATATCGGGATAACTTTCATGAATAGAAGGGAAAATGCCGTTTATGGCAGAGATGTGCTTTACATTACTATGATCAGTAAATAACTGATCAGAAAATACGTCAGAGGCAACTAAAAGTACTTTTTTTAGGCGCGTGCGAATCATGTACTACATTAATTAGGGTGTTTAAAGATAAATTGTAAAAATCATATTGTCAAGCCATTAGTAAACAGACCATTTATGATATGACGTTTACAATCTTTCAGCTATTTATTCAAAACAACTCAATTTTTATTCTTTGCAATTAATTTTATGTCTTTTAAGTTATCGTTGTCGATTTTTTCGAAATTAAGATCGATGTTTAAAAGCTAAAAAATTAACCCGATCGCGCTTAAACACATTTAATTAATGTTAACTGAAATAAAATTCTTCGCAAAAGGCAACCGTTAAATACAAAAACTGAATAAATCTTAGGTAAATAATTAATCCCTTTTACGAACAGATTGCGCAAATGTTCCCGGTTTTTAATTGATTTAAGAAAGTGAACGGAATGATCCGTGGTAATTTTAGCTAATTGAATGTTAAAAGTCGATCTGCAGCAAAAAACTGAAGCTTTATTAGTTTGGTTATTGCATTTTTAAGTCTGCTTAAAAAGTTTTGCCGCTTTACATTCAACGTTGTTGAAATGACGTCCGAATCGCTTTTATCTGTAGGATAATCAACATTGTCCATCATATCCTCTATGATTTGCTTCCTTATTTCCAGGTCAGAATTTACAATCATATCCAGTTCTGTAAGTTCGTTAAAAGTGGCGGTGCCGTTCTTTTGTCTTTTTATCAGTATCTCTAATCTTTCCTGTAAAAATGTGCGTCGGGGAAGTTCTCTTCGCTGGGTCATTGATTGGATGCTTATGCTTTTCATTAATCTTCAAACCTCGTGCCGATAATGTAAAATATTGATTATCATGTAAATGAAATAATACTATCCCGTCTGGTGTTCATATAAGAACAATTCGCTGTTCGTTAATGAGCTTTGTGCAAATTTTGCTCTATGCGGTTTTTTATTACATTTGGTAAACTGATCTTATGAAACTATACTCATCTATGTTTTTAGCTTGCGCCTGCTTTATTTTGTTTGCAGGCTGCCATCAAAATGAAATTAAAGAGCCTGTTACCGGTGCCGAAATTAAAAGCCACATCGCAGTTCTGGCCAACGATTCTTTAATGGGCCGTAAGCCCTTTACGGCAGGCGAAACAAAGGCCATCAATTATATATCAGGCCAATTTAAAAAAATGGGTTTGGAGCCAGGAAACGGTAGCAGTTATTTCCAGAACGTGCCCCTAGTTGAGATCACCAGTACGCCAACATCTGCCATGCAGATCAGCGGAGGTAACACCAATATGCAGTTGCATTACTTAACAGATTTTGTTACCTCAACGCGCCACGAGCTTGATACCGTTCAGCTGAAAAATTCGCCGCTTGTATTTGCAGGTTATGGAATAGTAGCACCCGAGTATAAATGGAATGATTATGCAGGACTTAATGTGAAAGGAAAAACAGTGATTGTTTTGGTGAATGACCCCGGTTTTAAATCAGGCCGGCGTTTGTTTAAAGAAGACACGATGACCTATTACGGCCGCTGGACCTATAAATACGAAGAAGCCGCCCGGCAGGGAGCTGCAGGTGTAATTATCATACACCAAACCGATGCTGCCAGCTATGGCTGGAATGTAGTAAGCAACAGCTTTACCGGCGCGAAGCTTTATCTTCAGCAAAAGGATAAGCATTTATCGAGGTGTACAGTAGAAGGCTGGATGACGGAAAATGCGGCTAAAAAGCTTCTTGCTTCGGCTGGTATAACCGGCGATATTCGCGCACTCGCCCGAAAGCCGGACTTTAAAGCAATTCCGCTTAATTTAAATGTGAGTTTAAATATCAGCAATAAACTTAAATACGCTGTGTCACATAATGTAATAGCGTTGATAAAAGGTTCAAAAAAACCTAATGAGGTAGTACTTTACACAGCGCACTGGGATCATTTAGGAATAGGAAAGCCAGACGCTAAGGGCGACAGCATTTATAACGGAGCCATTGATAATGCAAGCGGCGTAGCCTCTATTTTGGGCATTGCAAAAGCTTTTACTAAATTAAAAGATAAACCGGAGCGTACGGTGGCTTTTTTAGCCGTCACATCCGAAGAGCAGGGTTTACTGGGATCTGAGTATTATGCAACTCACCCTATTTTTCCGCTCAACAAAACGGTGGCCGATCTTAACATTGACGCCGTGAGCGATTTCGGCGAAACCAATGATTATGCAATTACAGGCAAAGGCCAAAACGACCTGGAAGATTATGTAGGCGAATTTGCCGGGAAGGAAAATAAGAAGATAACCGGGGATAAAAACCCATCCGCAGGATCATATTACCGTTCAGACCATTTTAATTTTGCAAAGGTTGGTGTCCCGGCTTTGGATATTAACAACGGTACCGAAAGCACCAAACACGGAAAGGCCTGGGGCGAAAAGCAACACAATGAATATGACGAGAATCGTTACCACCAGGCGGCAGATAATTATTCGCCGGATATGGATGCCGATGGTATGGCGCAAATTGCTAACATGCTGTTTAACGTTGGCGACAAACTCGCCAATGAAAGCAGTTTCCCAGGTTGGAAAAATGGCTCAGAGTTTAAAGCTGCCCGCGACAAATCGATGATTAAATAATTGATTTACTATCTGTAGAGATAGAAAACAAAAAGACCGATTCTTTTATCCGGATCGGTCTTTTTTAATTTATATATGATAGAATTGCTTTGGATATTGACCCTTGCAACGGATAATTTTAGTTGTTCATTTTGGCAATGTGGTAACACTCATAAGCCAGGTGGCGATTATAATCGTTAGCTATGCTCTTGTAATTGAAAATATCAACTATGGTGCCAATTCCTAAAAAGCCGCCGGTAAAAAAGTAAAGTAGTCCTAACATTATTTGTCCTGTCATAAAACGCTGAATTCCTGCAATACCAAAAAAGCCCAGAAGCGTTACCAGCAATATATCTGATGGGTTTTTTCTGCGGCTATTATAAACCAATGTAAAAGTTTGCATTTGGTTTTGGGTTAACCCGGCAGATGCATGATGCAGAAAACTGTACTCATCCATGGTCATACTGTCAAAGCAGGCGTAGGTGTTTTGATAGGCGTTCATAACTATATATTTTGATTGTTATTATTAATTTGTATTGTAAAAGTATTTCACCAGACTGAATGAGCCAATATAAATTAGGTTAGCAGGCAAAAGATGTCGGTAGACGGCAAAATTTTAACGGCGAATTTTTGTGGACGATAACCCAATGATCTGCCTATTGTCGTTTTTTACCTGCAGGTGCTTTAATTTTCGGGCTTTTCTTCAATATTCAATATATTTAGCCTGATGACGAAAGCTGCCCGTTTTTTATTTATCCCGGTTTTGTTTCTTTTTTTCGCAGCTGCATGTAACTCTGATAACCGGAACGGGCAGAAAACAGTATTTAACATCAACCTGGATGACGGCCTGAGCTCTCTTGATCCGGCTTTTGCGCGCAATCAGAACAGCCTCTGGATGATCAACCAGTTGTTTAATGGCCTCGTGCAAATTGACGACAGTCTTAAGGTAATACCCTGCATAGCCAAAAGCTGGGACGTATCAAAAGACGGCACACTTTACACCTTCCATCTTCGTAACGACGTTTATTTTCATAATGACCGGCTTTTTAAAAACGGTACAGGTCGCAAAGTTGTAGCATCCGACTTTGTTTACAGTTTTGGCAGGCTCATAGATCCAAAAGTGGCATCGTCGGGTTCCTGGATCTTTAGCGATAAAGTTTCCGGGAAAAATGCCTTTACTGCAATTAATGATAGTACTTTTTCCATAACCCTTAAACAGCCTTTCCCTCCTTTTTTAAGTTTGCTAACCGCACAATACTGCTCGGTTGTGCCACATGAGGTGGTCGATTTTTATGGGAAGGATTTTAGGGAGCATCCGGTAGGTACAGGCCCGTTTCAATTTAAATACTGGAAAGAAGGGGAGGTGCTGGTTTTTTTAAAGAATGAAAAGTATTTTGAAAAAGATAAAGACGGTAACCGGCTTCCATATCTTAACGCTATCCGAGCTACTTTTATAGGCGACAAGCAAACCGCCTTTATGGAATTCATCAGCAAAAAGCTTGACTTTTTAAACGATATCGATGGCAGCTACCGCGATGATATTTTAACTAAGGCCGGTAAGGTAACCCAAAAATACCAGGGTAAATTCGCCTTAAGCAGCGGTCCCTTCCTTAATACAATTTACCTGGGTATGCTGGTAGACAGCAGCCTTGCCATTGTAAAAAATTCAGCCTTAAAGCACCTTAAAGTAAGGCAAGCCATCAATTACGCTATTGACAAGCAAAAGATGATCAAATACCTGCGTAATAGCATGGGCACCCAGGGCATTGCAGGGTTTATTCCGGCCGGTATGCCGGGCTTTGATGCCGGCCTGGTGCATGGATATACTTACAACCCTGAAAAGGCAAGGCAGCTGTTAAAACAAGCCGGTTATCCCGATGGTAAGGGCCTTCCTGAAATAACTTTGCATACTACCGTGGGGTATCGCAGCCTTATAGAGTATGTACAGGGGCAGCTGGAACGGGTTGGTATAAAAACAAATGTAGAGATAACCCAGGGCGCAAGCCTGCGCGAACTGATCTCAAAAAACGGAGTGAATTTTTTTTACGGCAGCTGGATAGCCGATTACCCCGACGGAGAAAATTACCTCTCCGTTTTTTACTCAAAGAACCGAATCCCTTACGGCCCCAATTATACCGGCTTTAACAATAAGCAATTTGATACCCTGTTTGTACGGGCTTATCAAGAGCCCGATGATCAGAAACGATTTGCGCTTTACCGGCAAATGGATAACATCATTATGGAGCAGTCGCCGGTGGTAATTTTATTTTATGACAAGCGGGTTAACCTTTACCAGAACAACATATCTGGCTATTCTATAAATGCGCAGAACCTGTTGGTGCTGAAAAGGGTTAAGAAAAGAATAGGCCAATAATTTGAACGTTATTATTAAATTTGAGTAAAAGTAAAGATCATGGATATTCAGGCCGAAAAATTAAGTTTGATAAAATGGCTCACTGATGTTACCGAACCATCTGTTATTGAGCAATTTATTGCTTTAAAAAACCACCAGCAAAGTGATTGGTGGAATGAAGTTGATAAGGAAGAAAGGGATGAAATAGAAGAAGGATTGCGACAGGCCGATGCAGGAAAAATTTTATTACACGAAGATGTAATGAAGAAATATAATCAATGGCGTTCGAAATAATCTGGACTAAACAAGCCGAAAACGGTTACAGCAAAATTGTTGATTACCTTATAGAAAACTGGTCCGAAAAGGAAGTAAGTAGGTTCATTAATGAAACCGAGCGTTTTTTTGAAATACTTTCCGAGCATCCACACATACTGCAAAAAACAAATAAATTTAAGAATTTACACCGCGGACCAATCAACAGGCTTACGATATTAACTTATCGTGTTAAGCCTGCTGATAAGCAGATTGAGTTGATCAATATTCGTGGATCAAGGCAAAGGCCTTTAAAATAGCATTTATTGCCTAACAACAGATTATCAATAAATCGCTTCAGAGTTTTATTCCGCAAATTAATTGTACTTCAAAGCATCGGCGGTAACGTACGCTGCCTGATTATCTTTTGTTGAGGTTTGGCCGGTAATGATTACCGCATCTGCGCCTACGGTCATTGCATAGCTTAATAATGCGCTCTTTACCTGTTCCTGATCAGGTTTATTAACGCACGTAAAATGACCGATTACTTTATAATCCCGTTTTACATCATGAGTTGAATAAAATACCTCTACAGAACGGGTGGGGTTAAGTTTATCGCCGATATAGGTTACCGGCACAGTGCATGCAGCCAAAAATAAGCAGCAGCTTAATAGAATTACTTGATAAGTTTTCATGGTTAAATGATTTGATTATAACCATTTGACTAGAGTACTTAACTTAAGTTACTTTCAATATAGTAATGATGCTGTGACAATAATAGATCTTTTTAGCTAAAAAGATTTTTTCACTACAAACATACACAAGGATCCGTTTATAGATTTCTTGCTACGCATTGAAAAGAAATCGCTTATGGTTTTAGTAAACAAAAAGAGACCACCTTTTTGAGGCAGTCTCTTCAATATCGAAAGGTAATCTTTAATTAAGATGCCATTTGCTTGCGGATGATGTTTAACGCACCACCTGCTTTAAACCACTCTATTTGCTGTGCATTATAAGTATGGTTTACCGCAAATGACTCGGTTGAACCATCTTTATGATGCAATACAACGGTTAACTGTTTGCCCGGGGCAAATTCAGTTAAGCCAATGATATCAAAAGTATCGTCTTCCTGAATTTTATCGTAATCGCTGCTGTCGGCAAAAGTTACCCCCAGCATACCTTGTTTTTTAAGGTTGGTTTCGTGAATACGGGCAAATGATTTTACCAGGATAACACGTACACCTAAGTGGCGTGGTTCCATAGCGGCATGTTCACGGGATGAACCTTCGCCATAGTTTTCGTCACCTACAACAATGGTACCTATGCCGTGCGCTTTATAATCACGTTGAGTAGCCGGTACCGGGCCGTATTCGCCGGTAAGTTCGTTTTTAACGCTGTCAGCAGTGTTGTTGAAGTAGTTAATAGCACCGATCAGCATATTGTTAGAAATATTATCCAGGTGACCGCGGAATTTCAACCATGGGCCAGCCATAGAAATATGATCGGTAGTACACTTACCTTTCGCTTTAATTAACAGCTTAAGGCCTTTAATATCGGTACCTTCCCAGGCAGCAAACGGATCAAGCAGTTGCAAGCGTGATGATTTTGGATCAACAATTACCTGTACACTGCTGCCATCTTCGGCTGGTGCCTGGTAACCTGCATCTTCAACAGCAAAACCTTTTACCGGTAGTTCAATACCCAGCGGCTCGTCTAATTTTACCTGTTCGCCTTTATCGTTGGTTAAAGTATCGGTAAGCGGGTTAAAGGTAAGATCACCTGCTATTGCAAAAGCGGTAACAATTTCCGGCGATGCCACAAATGCGTGGGTATTGGGGTTACCGTCCTGGCGTTTAGCAAAGTTACGGTTAAATGAAGTGATGATAGAGTTTCTGCGGGTAGGGTCGTCTGTATGACGTGCCCACTGGCCAATACAAGGGCCGCAGGCGTTAGCTAAAACAACGCCGCCCATCTCGCCAAAAGTATCTAAATAACCATCGCGCTCTACCGTATAGCGTACCAACTCCGAACCTGGGGTAATGGTAAACTCAGCTTTGGTTTTTAAATGTTTATCAATAGCCTGTTGCGCAATAGATGCAGAGCGGGTTATGTCCTCATAGGATGAGTTTGTACATGAACCAATTAAACCTACTTCCAATTTTTCCGGCCAGCCGTTTTCTTTAACAGCAGCAGCAAATTTAGATATAGGCCAAGCCAGATCCGGAGTGAAAGGGCCGTTTACATGCGGTTCTAATTCAGATAAGTTAATTTCTATAACCTGGTCAAAATATTGCTCAGGGTTGGTATAAACTTCGTCGTCGCCGGTTAAGTGTTCTTTTATAGCGTTGGCTAATTCGGCAATGTCTGCACGTTTGGTACCTGAAAGATAAGCCGCAGCTTTTTCGTCATAACCGAAGATAGAGGTGGTAGCACCAATTTCTGCACCCATGTTACAGATAGTACCTTTACCGGTTGCAGAAAGCGAACGTGCGCCTTCGCCAAAATATTCAACAATACAGCCGGTACCGCCTTTTACGGTAAGGATACCTGCCACACGTAAAATAACGTCCTTAGCAGAGCTCCATCCGGAAAGTTTGCCGGTTAAGTGTACACCAATTAGTTTAGGGAATTTAAGTTCCCATGGCAGGCCGGCCATAACATCGCAGGCATCTGCACCGCCAACACCAATGGCAATCATGCCAAGGCCGCCGGCGTTAGGTGTATGTGAGTCGGTACCGATCATCATACCGCCCGGGAAAGCATAGTTTTCTAAAACAACCTGGTGAATAATACCTGCACCTGGTTTCCAGAAACCCAGCCCGTATTTATCAGATACAGATGCTAAAAAATCATATACTTCTTTGTTTACATCTTTGGCAGTGCTCAGATCCTGATCGGCTCCAACTTTTGCCTGTATAAGGTGGTCGCAATGCACGGTAGAAGGAACCGCTACCTGCGGCCTGCCTGCCTGCATAAATTGCAATAAAGCCATTTGTGCCGTAGCGTCTTGCATGGCAACACGGTCTGGTGCAAAGTCAACATAATCTTCACCACGGGTAAATGCATTTTTAGCATCGCCTTCGGTTAAATGTGCGTAAAGTATCTTCTCGGTTAAAGTAAGATGTTTACCGGTCGCTTTGCGGGCAGCGTCCACACGGGTGCTGTAGCGATCGTAAACTTTTTTGATCATATCTAAATCAAAAGCCATCGTATTTGATCTTTTTAGGTAAGTAAAGAATATAAAAATGCCGCTTGGGGCGAATAGCGGCGAATTTACAAAAATTACAGCTAAATGGTAGTGAGGCTATTACACAATTGTTATTTGGATAGTTTCTAAATAATATAGTTGCTTTTAATAGCTATGTTAAACAATAGCATTTAATCGGCTTTAAAACTAAATAAACAATGCCGTGTTAAACGTTTATGACAAAGCCAGTAAACGCAATAGACAAACCATCATCTACCCACAAACCGGTTGATAACGGTGGTAAAAGTAAAGTTCGTGCGGAAGACAAAGAATACAAGGCCGACCAGCCCGAACAGGAGAATATCGCCAAACGCCACGAACAGGAGGAACAACCCGTACATTCTGCCGACCCTAAAAAAGGTAAGCAATAATCATTGCCGGCTTATACCGGCAGAGTTAAATTGCAGATCATAAAGTTTGCGGTAATAGCCATTTTCTATCTTTAAAAGTTCCTGGTGGGTGCCGGTTTCTTTAATCTCGCCATGGTCCAGCACTATGATCTTATCCGCATTTTGTATGGTAGATAGTCGGTGTGCTATAACAATGGCTGTGCGCCCCTGCATCAGCTTGTTGATGGCATTCTGTATCAGCAGTTCGGTTTCGGTATCTACCGACGAGGTAGCTTCGTCAAGTACCAGTATAGCAGGGTTGTAAACCAAGGCTCTTATAAAGGAAATCAGCTGCGCCTGCCCTGCCGATAAGGTGGAACCACGCTCCATTACATTATACGCATAGCCGCCTGGCAGGCGTTCAATAAAAGCATGTGCACCCACGTCTTTTGCCGCAGCTACAATTTCTTCGAGCGTTATAGCGGGGTTATTGAGGCTTATGTTATTGGCAATGGTATCGGTAAATAAAAAAACATCCTGAATAACGGTAGCAATTTTTGAGCGCAGGTAATTAACGTCATATTCCCTTATATCAACGCCGTCAACCTTTACGCTGCCCTTTGCAATTTCATAAAAGCGGTTTAAAATATTAATGGTTGATGATTTACCCGCACCGGTAGCACCTACCAGCGCAAGTGTTTTACCCGGTTCCAGGTGGAAATTAATATCCTTTAACACCCAGTTCTCGTCGTTATAAGCAAACCATACATCTTTAAAGTTAATCTCGCCTTTCAAATTTATCGGTCTTAGCGTGCCAGCATTAGGGGCAACTTCATCCGTATCTAAAACCTTAAAAATACGGTCGGCACCTACCATGCCCATTTGCAGGGTATTAAACTTATCGGCAAGCTGGCGGATAGGCCTGAAAAGAATATTAAGGTAAACAATAAATTCCAATATTACCCCCGGAGATATCCCTTGCGGCGATGCGGAAATAGCATGCAGTTGCTGATCAGACAAAATGCGTTTGCAGCCATACCAAACCAGCAGCCCTATACAACAGGCAAAAAGAATTTCCACTACCGGGAAAAATATCGAGTAGTACCAGTTAGAGCGGATATTGGCATCGCGGTATTTACCATTCACTGCCCTGAACTTGCGCATTTCCTGGTCTTCGCGTGCAAAAAGTTGAATAATGCTGATGCCGGATATGTGTTCTGCCAAAAAAGTATTAAGATGTGCCACCTGTGTACGCACTTCCTGAAAGGATGACTTTATCGCTTCTTTAAATACATAGGTTGATGCAAAGAGAAAAGGCATTGGTATTAGTGTGATCATTGCCAGTTTCCAGTCGCGTACCAGCATGTAAGCAATTACTGCAAAAACCAAAAGCATGTCGCCGATGATGGAGATCAATCCTTCGGAGAAAATATCGGCTATTGTTTCCAGGTCGGATACGGTACGGGTAATGAGCATTCCGATAGGCGTACGGTCGAAATATTTGAGCCTTAAACTGGTAACATGATTAAAGATATCTATACGCAGATCGCGAATCACCGATTGGCCCAGTGCATTGGTTAAATAAGTTTGATAATACTGGGCAACGGTTTGGATCACCAACTGCGCCAGCATCAGCTCTATCATAAAAACCAGCTCGTCATACTTGTTCTTGAGAATGTAGTTATCCAGTGTTTTCTGCATCAGGATAGGTTGCACTAATGCAGATACCGCCAGGAAAACGGTAAGGAAAGCAGAAATAACAAAAGTAGTGTTATATGGCTTTACATAATGCATTACCCGCCCAAGTAGTTTCCAATCAAGCGCTTTTCCGGTTACTTCAGACATTTGGATTTATGGTTTTAGAACCGCGGGTAAATTTACAATTTTGAATCAGGGTTAGGACTTTAAATCTTTTGAATTTAATTGTAGCGAACTTCCGTTAAATATAAACCGCAGGCAGGAACCGAGGTGCCCGCATTGCTGCGATTTTTACTTTCAATAATTTGCCTTACGTCTTCTGGTTTGATATCGCCACGGCCAGCCATTATCAGGGTGCCCACTACAGCCCGTACCATGTTTCTCAAAAAACGATCTGCAGATATGGTAAATACAATACCACTATTTGACAAGGTCCACGCTGCATGCAAAATTTTGCAGTTGTTGGTTTTTACCTGCGTATTTGATTTACTGAAACAGCTAAAGTCAGTGTATTCTTTAATGATAGCGGCGGCTTCGTTCATCAGGTTGATATCCGGCTGGTCCCGCAATTCCCACGAGTAGCCGCTTTTAAATGGATCTTTCTGAAAATGAATATGATACTGGTAGGTACGCAGCGTAGCGTCAAACCGGGCATGGGCATCAGCGCCTACCGGAATTATGTTTTTAATTGCGATATCTTTTGGTAATACCGCATTTAATCCTTTGATAATACCGGCTAATTTTTCATGGGGCCATGCTTCGTCGATAATTACATCAAAATGGGCAAAAAATTCTTTGGCGTGTACGCCGGTGTCTGTACGGCCACAGCCTATGGTATCAACAGGCTGGCGTAAAACAACGCTTAGCTTTTCATTTAACACCTGCTGAACGCTTATTGCATTGGGTTGTACCTGCCAGCCGTGATAAGCGGTGCCATCATAACTCAGCTCAATAAAATAACGTTGGGTACTCACCGAAGCAAAGGTAGGGTTTGTTTGCCAATTAGCTTAAAGCCGCAGTTTATGAAATGTACTCTTTGTAAATTGCTTCGAACAGAATCTCGTTCTCAACCGCAGTATCAAATGTCTGCTCCAGGTAAACATCCCGGTAACCTATGGCTTTTGCAAGGTTTTTCAAAACCTTAAAATAAGTGATTTCTATACCTTCAATTTGCTGCAGGTAGAAAAGAATGAACACATCTTTTTCCAGCGGTGTTTTACCTGCCTTAATAGCAGAAAGGTAAGCCTCCAGGGTAATGGCCTTGATGCCTAACGTATTGGTTTTGGATGGGGTATCGTCTATTGCCTTAAAAACATTATCTATTTGAGTGAGCTGGTCGAGGGTATCGTCCATGGCTTCTTTAATGGCAAGCTTTAAAACCTGCAGGCGGGCAATTTCCTCAACTTCCTGCAAAAACTTCATTAAATGATGTTTGCCGTAATATATATAGTTTAAATGTTCGGTGAATGTTCTTTTTAATAACTGGTCATCTAACTGCACGTCCTTCGGCTGCAAAGAAGATAAAGGATCCATCATAAATGTTTTAATTAGGTTGGGTAAACTGAGCACTAAAAATACGTAATAAATCAATATTTGTATATTTTTTGTGGCGCCAGCTTACATAAATAAACTATAGCTAAACAATTATATCTTTGCTGTTAATAATCTAACAATATGTTACAAAGAATACAAAGCATCTATCTTTTATTTGCCAGTCTCGCAATTTACTCGCTGTTCTTTTTTATGCTGGTTCATAACGTTTATATCAACGGAAAATTTGTAGATATTGGAACTACCGGTATTTACGAGCATATTCATGGCGCATTGGTGCATACCAGCTTTTTTGTTGCGCTTACCGTGGCCACTACTATTATAGGCCTTATACCATTACTCATCATCTTTCTTTATAAAAACCGTAAGCAGCAGATAGCGCTTAGCTATAGTGCTATTTTAGTGATCATAGGCTTTAGTTTCTGGATGGCACAAACCGTTAAACAAGAAATGGGGGCATTAATGATAGATACACATAATTGGGGGATAGGCCTTTTTCTTTCGTCTATAAGCCTTGTATTTATGCTGGCTGCTATAAGTGCTATAAAAAAAGACGAAAAACTGGTAAAATCGGCAGATAGACTAAGGTAAGCCATGCCTGCCAGCTATTGTTAATTAAACGTAGCGAAGCCCTCGATTTTTCTGTATGGCTTGGTAAAGAAATCGCCCACCACCTGGTTAAACATATCTTTATAATAAATAGGCGTTGAGTGGCCAGAATTTGGCAAGATCCACAAATAAGATTTTGGAATAGCGTGTGCTATCAGCATGGTATGCGCCGGTAAAATCACATCGTGGTCGCCTCCTATTACAAGGGTGGGGCAGTTTATCTTACCAAGGTCTTCCACTTTAATATGCGGCTCGTATGATAACAGGTGCGCCAGCTTAATCTCATTTTTAAGCTTCGGCGCCGGTGTTTTCAATTTCTTAAGCGAGTCTGTTAACTGCTTGTTCATATTCATAGCAAAATGATAAACAAATGGCGCAACTGCGGTAGTATCCGGCCATAAGTTTGCTCCTGTTACTGCAAGCTTCTTAACTTTATCAGGGTGACGGATAGCCAGCAGCAAACCGTTGATGCCGCCATCGCTCCAGCCAATTACATAACACTGTTTTAAGTTTAGTTTATCCAGCAAGGCATTCAGGTCGTCTGTCATCATCTCATAGCTTAGAGAGTCGGTTGAATCAACGGATTTTCCCTGGGCGCGACTATCGGCAATAATTACCTGGTAGCTTTTAGCAAAGTATGGGATTTGGAATAAAAAGTTATTAATAGAGCCACCATTGCCGTGAATAATTAGCAGAGGCTCGCCTTTACCATAAGTTTCATAGTACATTTTAAAGCCACGTATATCTGCATATTTCCCAACTGCGGGGTTGCGCCCATATTTGGTTGTATCAAATGGAGAGTGTTGTGCAACGCTTAGTTTGGCAAGCATTACAAAAAGTAAAAGAAATAAAGTTTTGTGGTACATAAGGTTTAAAAAATTAAAAAGTGAATTTTGCTTTATTTATACAATTTACCTAACGGGTAATTTTTACAGCTGCAACCAATTCTTTGATACATTTCCTGTTAACTAAGCAACTATCAACCAAATATAAATAAAAATTGTATTGATACCTATGGCTGTTTTAAGAGTAAAGTGCTTCTTTTTCAGCCATTTTTATGGTTATAATGTCATAAACTTCATAAATGATTTCAGTATTTGAATTGCTAATATTTATCCTTACCTTTGCACCCGATTTGGCGATGTTGCCAAATTCGTTATTTTAATTCATGAACAACCCATTTAATCAACTGGGAATCCGTCATGATATTGTTAATGCCATCTCTGAGTTAGGATTTGAAAATCCTACCCCAATCCAGGAGCAGTCAATCCCGGTATTGTTAACAGGCAGCAACGATTTTGTCGGATTAGCCCAAACCGGGACCGGTAAAACTGCTGCCTTCGGACTACCGTTATTAGAACTGCTGGACTTCGAAGAAAATTATCCGCAAGCACTCGTATTGTGCCCAACCCGCGAACTGTGTTTACAGATTGCGAACGACATTAAGAACTACTCCAAGAAAATGAGCAACGTAAACATTGTTGCCGTTTATGGAGGAGCAAGTATTTCAGATCAGCTGCGCCAGATAAGACGCGGTGTGCAAATTGTAGTTGCCACCCCTGGTCGTATGCTTGACATCATTAACCGTAAAGCGATAGATTTTTCGAACGTTAAATACGTAGTATTGGACGAGGCTGACGAAATGCTCAATATGGGCTTTCAGGAAGATATTGACAATATCCTATCAACTACACCCGAAGAAAAGAAAACCTGGCTGTTCTCGGCCACCATGCCTGCAGAAGTTCGTAGGATCGCGAAAAAGTACATGACCGATCCTTTTGAGCTTACTATGGGCGAAAAAAATACCGGTAATGCCAACATCGAGCACGAATATTATATTGTTCGCGCCCGTGAAAAGTACGCCGCTTTTAAACGTATAGTAGACTTCAATCCTGATATTTTTGGTATTGTATTTTGCCGTACTAAAATTGAAACGCAGGAGATTGCCGAATCGCTTATTAAGGATGGCTACAATGCAGATTCTTTACACGGCGACCTTTCACAGCAACAACGCGACAAGGTAATGAAACGTTACCGCGACCGCAGCCTGCAGCTTTTAATAGCTACCGATGTTGCTGCACGTGGTATTGACGTTAATGATGTTACGCACGTTATTAACTACTCGTTACCTGATGAAGTTGAGAATTACACCCACCGTAGCGGCCGTACAGCCCGTGCCGGTAAAACAGGTGTATCAATCTCTATCATTAATGCTAAAGAGTTAGGTAAAATTCGCCAGATTGAGCGTGTAATAGGTAAACGCTTTAACAAGGCAGAAATACCTACAGGCTTTGATGTTTGCGAAAAACAATTATTCTCTATCGTACATAAGGTACATAACGTAACTATCAACGAAGAGCAGATTGAACAATACCTTCCGCGTATTATGGAAGAATTTAAAGATGTAAGCAAAGAAGAATTTATAAAACGTTTTGCTTCTATCGAGTTTAACCGCTTCCTTGATTATTATCAAAACGCACCAGACCTGAATGTACAGGCAGATGAGAACCGCAAATTTGAGCGCGGCGATGACCGTTCATTGTTCCGTAACGGCGGTAAATCTGAATACACCCGCCTGTTCATTAACTTAGGTTCTGTAGATGAGTTTAATCGTGGCGACCTTTTAGGTTACATCTGTAATACATCAAAGATCAGCGGGCGTACCGTTGGTAAGATAGATGTAAAAGGTGTGTATTCATTTTTTGAAGTACCCCATGCAGATGTAGATAAGGTAATGGCCGGTTTTAACGGTGCAGAATATAAAGGACGCCCGGTAAGAATAGAGGTGTCTGGTGAAGGTGTTAGCGAAAAACGTGACGGTGGTCATCGTAGAAGCGAAGGCGGCGGCGGTTACAGAAGCAGCGAGCGCCGTGAAGGCGGTTACAACCGCGAAAGAAATGGTTCGCAAGGTGGTGGTTTCCGTGACTTCTCTGGCAAACGCCGTGAAGACCGCACCGAGAAACGCCGTAAATATTAAGTTTAGTTTATTTAGTTTTCATACCCGCTAAGTCGGGAGTGCCTGGTGGTTCGGGCACGAAGTTTAGTTTAATTTAGTTTAGTTTGCAAACCCTCGGTCAATTATTGACCGGGGGTTTTTGCATTTAGGCAGATGTGAGGATGATTTGCAGATGTGCGAATTTGCAGATGTGCAAATGATGAGTAGATGTGAGGCTGATTTTTAAATGTGCGGATATGCGAATTTGCAGATGTGCAAATTATTATTAAGCATAAACCTGAATAATTATCAACCCAATAAAAAAAGGCTCACAAGGAGCCTTTAATAAATATCACTAAATTTTATGATGCGATTTTATTTAATTCATCTGTAAATCAATTCGCCCATCATTTCCCTATCATCTGCACATTCGCCCATCTGCATATTTGTACATTGAAGCAATTTGCACATTGAAGCAATCTGCACATTAACAAAATCACGTTCCGTATTCAGGAGTTGTTACTTCACTTTCTTCAAATTCGTAATCAGTTAAGGGAGGGCATGAGCAAATCAATGTTCTGTCGCCATAGGTATCATTTACCCTGCCTACTGAAGGCCAAAATTTGTAAGCAGCTACATAAGGCAGCGGGAATGCAGCTTTTTGGCGGGTGTATGGATGTTCCCACTCATTTGCTGTAATAACCGAAGCGGTATGCGGTGCATTTTTTAAAGGGTTGTCGGTTTTATCGGCTATGCCTTTTTCTACGCTGTCAATTTCATGGCGGATAGAGATCATGGCATCGCAAAAACGGTCCAACTCATGTTTTGGTTCAGATTCCGTAGGCTCAACCATTACGGTACCTGCAACCGGGAAAGACACTGTAGGCGCATGGAAACCGTAATCCATTAAACGTTTGGCGATATCGGTAACTTCTATACCAAAGTTCTTAAAAGCGCGGCAATCTAAGATCATTTCGTGTGCGCAACGGCCTTTTGAGCCAGTGTACAACACAGGGAAATGGTGCTCCAAGCGCGATTTTATATAGTTTGCGTTCAGGATAGCATAACGGGTAGCATTAGTTAGGCCATCGGCACCCATCATGGCAATGTAAGCATGCGATATGATTAATATAGATGCAGATCCCCACGGTGCGGCAGATACCGCATGGATAGATTTACCCTGTTCTATGTCAACAACAGCATGGCCCGGTAAGTAAGGCACAAGGTGTTTTGCCACACCGATAGGGCCCATGCCAGGGCCACCGCCGCCATGCGGAATGCAAAAGGTTTTATGTAAATTCAAGTGGCAAACGTCTGCGCCAATATTTGCAGGGCTGGTTAAGCCAACCTGGGCATTCATGTTTGCACCATCCATATATACCTGGCCGCCGTTTTGATGTATCACCTCGCAGATCTCTATGATCGACTCCTCAAATACACCATGTGTAGACGGATAAGTAACCATCAGGCAGGAAAGCTCATTTTTATATTGTTCGGCTTTTGCTTTCAGGTCGCTTACATCAATGTTGCCATTATCGTCGCATTTTACCACTACTATTTTCATGCCTGCCATTGCTGCGGAGGCAGGGTTGGTGCCATGCGCAGATGAAGGGATCAGGGCAATGTTACGGTGGCTATCGCCACGGTCGTTATGATAGGCGCGGATTACCATTAGCCCGGCATATTCGCCCTGGGCCCCGGCGTTCGGCTGCAAACTCATTGCTGCAAAACCGGTGATTTCGCTTAACCAGGCATTTAATTCGTCAAAAACCTGCATGTAACCGCCAACCTGGTCGGTTGGAGCAAAAGGGTGCATTTTGCTAAATTCTGCCCAGGTAACCGGTACCATCTCTGTAGTGGCATTCAGTTTCATGGTACATGATCCTAAAGCGATCATCGAATGGCAAAGTGAAAGGTCCTTCGCTTCAAGCGATTTTATGTAACGCAGCATTTCATGCTCAGAATGGTGCGTATTAAATAGCTGATGCGTTAGATAAGCCGAAGTACGCTGCAGATCTGCCGGGATGGTAGTTTCCAGTTTTCCTTTCAGATCATCGATGCTTACGTCGTTTAAAGATTTACCTTTTACACGTGCAAAGAAACGCACGATGGTTTTTATATCTTCAGGTGATGTGGTTTCATCAACCGATATGGTAACAACAGAACCTTTATAATTAAAGTTCATTTCGTTGTTAAGTGCTTCTGCATGTATCGGGCCGCAAAGGTCGCCAAGATCAAGCTTCACGGTGTCAAAGAATGACTCATTTTGCTGCTCGTAACCTAATTGTTTCAACGCATCGGCTAACAAAATGGTTAACCCATGTATCCTGCTTGCAATGGCTTTTACACCGGTTGGGCCATGGTATACGGCATACATACCTGCCATAATAGCAAGTAAGGCCTGTGCAGTACAGATATTGGAAGTAGCCTTATCCCTGCGGATATGCTGCTCGCGGGTCTGCAATGCCATGCGTAAAGCGTAATTACCGGCACTGTCAATAGTTACCCCAATGATGCGGCCCGGGATAGCGCGTTTATATTCTTCTTTGGTTGCAAAATATGCCGCATGCGGGCCACCAAAACCCATCGGAATACCGAAGCGTTGCGTAGTACCCACTACGATATCAGCACCCCACTCGCCTGGAGGCGTTAGTAGGGCAAGGCTCATGATATCGGCCACAACTGTTAATTTAATGCCTTTTTCATGCGCTGCCGATGCAAAGTCTTTATAATTATATACAGCACCGTCGCCCGCAGGATACTGAACAATTGCACCGAACATATTTTCGGTAAGCTCAGTAGTGCGGTGATCGCCTATCTGCAGCTCAATACCGTAAGGCTGTGCGCGTGTCTTTAAAATATCAATAGTCTGCGGGAATACTTCCTCAGAAACAAAAAACACCGTTGCTTTTTGATTTTTACGCAAGCTGTATTGCATAAACATCGCTTCAGCAGCGGCGGTACCTTCGTCCAATAGCGATGCATTGGCAATTTCCATCCCGGTTAAATCAATAACCATGGTTTGGAAATTTAACAACGCCTGTAAACGTCCCTGCGCAATTTCTGCCTGGTAAGGTGTATATTGAGTGTACCAGCCTGGGTTTTCGAGGATATTTCGCTGTATCACACCCGGCACAATTACATCATAATAACCCTGGCCTATAAATGATTTAAATACCTTATTTTTTGATGCGGTTTGCTTCAGCGTTTTCAAATAATCAAATTCGCTTTTCGCTGCCGGCAGGTTCAAGGGTGCCTTTAATCTTATCTTTTCGGGAATGGTTTGGCCTATCAGCTCATCAAGCGAACCTGCACCCACCACCTTCAACATTTGCGCTGTATCGGCTTCGTTTGGAGCGATATGCCGCGACTGGAATTTTTCCTGATAATCGATATCTAACTTCATTAACAGAGGTATCTAAATTTTTTGCAAAGGTACATTTTTAGATAATGAGTAACAATTAACTGCTACTACTGATATTGATTTTACAGTAACATTAAATTAACCTACACAGCAAGCTGCCTTAGGTACATTTGTATAGTGTTTTCCAGGCCGTAATACAAAGCGTCGCTTATAAGCGCGTGGCCTATGCTTACCTCGTCCAGCTGCGGAATGTTTTCAGCAAAGTATTTTAAATTATGCAGATCGAGGTCATGTCCGCCATTTATGCCCAGGCCGGCGGCATGTGCGGCATTAGCTGCGGCTACATAAGGCGCAATGGCCTGCTCGCGGTTTTGATGATACTGATGTGCATAGGCTTCGGTATAAAGTTCTATACGGTCGGTTCCGGTAGTGGCAGCGGCTTCTACCATTTCAATGATAGGGTCAACAAATATGGATACCCTTATACCTGCATCTTTAAAAACCGGGATAATATCCTTTAAATATTGCTGATAATTAATGGTGTCCCAGCCATGGTTTGAAGTGATTTGCCCAAGAATATCTGGTACCAGCGTTACCTGCGCAGGCTTGTTGGCCAGCACAAGGTCTATAAATTTTTGCTCCTGGCAGTTGCCTTCTATATTAAATTCGGTATGGATAGTTTTCTTTAATTCAAAAACATCATTGTAACGGATATGCCGCTCATCAGGGCGGGGATGTACGGTTATACCCTCTGCGCCAAAGCGTTCACAATCTAACGCAACCTTCACCAGGTCTGGGTTGTTACCGCCCCTTGAATTACGCAGCGTAGCTATTTTATTTATGTTGACAGATAAGCGAGCCATTGAGTTATGATTTTTGAATTTACGGAATGATGTTTTTATATCTCGACAAATAGGATCTGAGTTGCGATTTTCAAAATCTCAAAACAAGTTTCTTAATGCAAACTTATAAATACTAATTTCGAAACCGAACATCCGAAGCCTATTTATATCCATGAAACACCTGTTTAAATACATTTCCCTGTCATTATTGTTTAGTTGTATCTTAATTGAGGCCAATGGGCAGGCCAATTACCTTAGTATAAAAAACTACCAGGTCTATTATGGGTGGGCAAAGCATTTTCCGCAAGACTGGATGATCATCCGCAAGTTTGAAAATCGTGATAAAACCTATCTGATGCTGGTAAACCCGCAAACGTTGGAAACTAAAATAGATGAACCCGGCTTTTACCAGGTAAAGGAAATGAATTTGCAGCAAGCCCGCGATTTTTTTAAAACTACTCCTTACATAAAGGCTATAGACAAGGCCGAAAAGCAATCGGTTAATATACAGGACGCAGGTATTGAAAGCGGGCTGCCAAAAGAAACCGGCATTAGCCTTACAGCGGATCTTTGCCCATCGCACAAGCCGCTGGACAGGCGCATCTTTACCGATATATTTGATGAGTTTAAAAAAGTGGAACGCCCCGTGCCGGTTGCGCTTTCGATAACCGGGGTTTGGATGCACCAGCATCCGCAAGACCTGGAATGGCTGAAACAGTTACAAAAAGATCATGAAATTTATATTACCTGGATCAATCACTCATATAACCACAGGGTAAGCGCAACAGCACCGCTAAAACAGAACTTTTTGCTGGAACCTGGTACCGATATCAATTACGAGGTTTTAGAAACAGAACAGGCCATGCTAAAAAACGGCTTGATGCCATCTATATTTTTTAGATTCCCGGGCCTGGTGTCAGACCAGCAATTGGTATATAAAATCACCGACTTTGGGCTTATACCTATAGGGACAGATGCATGGCTGGCCAAAGGGCAAAAGCCGCAGGCTGGCAGTATAGTTCTAATACATGGTAACGGAAATGAGCCTGTCGGGGTGAATGATTTTATTAATCTTCTTAAAAGTGAAGCACAGTCCATCTCAAAAAAACAGTGGCTGCTTTACGACCTGCGCGAAACGGTAGACCAGGAATTTAGCGGTACAGACAACAGCAATTAATGGCTTTGTACCTTTTGCCTAACATTGAATGATCTTTCCAGTTCTATAACCAGTTCCTGCATGTTAATTGGTTTTGATACAAAACCGTTCATCCCCGCTTCTGCCGTGCTCATTTTATCCTCCGTCATGGCGCTTGCGGTCATTGCCAAAATGTAAGGTTGTGTGATATCGAGTTTGCGGATAAGGCGGGTAGCCTCCAGTCCATCAAGTTCTGGCATCTGTACGTCCATCAAAATAATATCAAATTCTTCTTTCTTAATAATATCCAAAGCCTCAGCACCATTATTAACCACTTTAGGGTTGAAACCAAGCCGGTTTATTACCCTGCTTATCAGTTTTTGATTGATGGGGTTATCCTCTGCAATAAGGATCCGCATCGGGAAGTTTCGCGCAAAATCGTCTGATAGTAAAGGTGTTTTTGTTAGTTCGCCGCCGCTTGCATCAGTATGGGTTAGTTTGTTTTTTACCAGGTCATAAAGTTGTTGCGTTTTAACCGGCTTTAATAAAATAGACACACCTGCATCTTTATACTTATTTTTATCCAGCACCGAGCAACTTAGTATCAGTTCTAAATTGACGTTTTTAACAGCCTGTACAAATAAAGTGGTTTCCATACCCGTATCACAACCTGCAATTACTAAAGCGTAATTCCTGGTGGTGCTAAGCAGATTAAGGGCTTGTTGGGCAGATTGAACGGCAGTTGTTGTTATACCCCATAAATTAAGCTCATTCGCCATTATTTCAAGTGCTGTAGAATTCGTGTCTACAAGCAATACCTGTTTGTCTTTCAGGATAGAAATTGGTTGATAGGTAATTCTGTTTGCACTTGGAGAAAAGTCGCTTTTTATATCAAAAATAACAGACGTACCCTTTTCAAACTCACTTTCAATATTGATACTGCCGCCCATTAACTCTACCAGGCGCTCACAAATCACCAGGCCAAGCCCGGTACCGCCATATTTGCGGGTAGTAGACGCATCTCCCTGAGAAAACGCTTTGAAAAGGCGTTGTAGTTTGTCTTTAGATATTCCTATGCCGGTATCTTTTATAACAAACCTGAGATTTACGGAGCCATTATCTTCAGATAGTACATCTATATCTACTAAAATATGTCCCTTTTCTGTAAACTTGATAGCGTTATTAATCAGGTTGATAAGTATTTGCCGTACCCTTAGTTTATCACCAATAAGTATCGCGGGTACGTCATTTTCTACTTTGTACAAAAGATCCAGTTGCTTTTTGGATGTTATTTCTGAGAATATATCCAAAACTTCTTCCACACAGTGCCGCAGATCATAAGCGTGATGGTCAAGCTCCATCTGGCCCGATTCTATCTTTGAAAAATCAAGAATATCGTTTATAACATTCAGTAAACTTTCTCCGCTTACGCGGATGATGTCTGCATATTCCCGCTGCTCGGGCGTTAAAGCGGTTTCGCTTAAAAGCGAGGTCATACCCAGCACGCCGTTCATAGGCGTTCTTATTTCATGGCTCATGGTAGCCAAAAACTCGCCTTTGGCAAGATTGGCTTTTTCGGCTTCGTGGCGGGCTTTTAATTCCTGTTCTTTTTGCAGCAAAAGCTCATCGTTCAGTTCCATTAAATGGTCCGACTGCGATTGCAGTTCTTCCGATTGTGCCTGCAGTTCCATGTTTAGCGCATGCAACTCATCCGACTGTTTGACCACCGCAACAGTTTTTTCGTCTACCATTTTCTGAAGCACTTTTTGGTTTTGCCGGTAGGAGTAAATACGGTAGCGGTAAAGGCCGTAAATAAGTAGTAAGACGCCCAGAACCACCGTAACGCGAAACCACAAGGTCATCCACAAAGGAGGAACGATTATGATCTCAAGTGTGGAAGGGGCGGCGCTCCATATGCCATCACTGTTGGCAACTTTAACTTTAAAGGTGTATTCGCCCGGGTTAAGGTTGGTGTAGGTAGCTTTTCGCTGCGTGCCTACATAGTTCCACTCGTGTTCAAAACCCTCCAGCATGTAAGCATAAGAATTGGTTTCGGGCAGGGTATAATTTAATGAGCTATATTCTATTGTAAATACAGATTGTTCGTAAGATAGCTTAATTACTTTAGTTTGTGTAATGGACTGCTTTAAAACAGCGTTTTCACCAATTGCTATTTTTTTATTAAATAGCTGGAAATCTGTAAATACAACCGGGTGATTGTATTTATTGGTTGATATTTTATCCGGGTTTACTATATTAAAACCATTGTGTCCGCCAAAAAGCAAGTCGCCGTTAGATGCTTTTAGCGCCGAACCCAAGAAGAATTCATAGCCCTGCATATTATTTGCCAGGGTATATGTTTTAAATTGTGTGGTTAAAGGTTTAAACCTTACAAGGCCCTTATTGGTACCAAGCCATATAAAGCCGTTGTTATCCTCAGATATACTGTTAATAATAGAAAAGTTAAAGTTTCCCGGGAAGGTATAGGCAGTAAACGTTTGTGTTTTTTTATTGAAAATATTGAGCCCTCCGCCCAAAGTACCCACCCAAAAGTTTCCATGCGAATCATCCAGCATAGAAACAATTGTATTGTTGCTTAAACCGCTGGTATATTGAGTAAAATGTTTAAAGGTGCCGTTTGCTTCGTTGTAGATATTTAAACCGCGATAAGTTCCTACCCATATGTTACCGGAACGGTCTTTATAAATAGATCTTACATCGTTATTTGACAATGAATGCAAGGTATCAGCTGGGTTATATTTAAACCGCTTTACTACTTTATCATCATGAAGGATATTCACTCCACCATCATCCATGCCCACCCATAAATCATTATTCTTGCCCATAGCGAGTGCGAAAATGGAGCCATTGGTTATTTGATTGGGGTTTGAGCCAGTACTGTAATGCGTAAATTTTTTTGTTTGCAGATTAACCAGGTCCAGCCCATTATCGTAATAACCTATCCACAGTTTGTTTGGCCCGTCTTTCAATAAACGCAAAATGTGGTTACCGCTTACACCATTTTTTACCGGGGAATAATGATTAAAATTTTGTGTTTTGGTATTAAAAAAATTCAGACCGCCGCCATCGGTTCCAATCCAAAAACCAGAAGGAGTTTCGGCAAACGAAGTGACTATGTTATTGCTGATGCCGCCGGTTTTAGTAGCGTCTTTGTAATAATATTGAAATGAAGACAGGTTGCTGTCGTAATATTTTATCCCAGATTCATAAGTGCCAACCCATAGAATACCGTTGTTATAAAAAATGCTGTTTATGGAGCTATTTTCATTGTCATCAAGCTGGTTTTCGTCAATATAATGTGTAAATGTTCCCTTATCGCCATCAAAAATATCCAGGCCATCCTCCGTACCTACCCAAACCGTTTTGCCAGACGAGGCGAATGTAAAAACAGTATTGTTAGCTATAGAAGCAGCGTTGCCAGGCTGATGCAGGTAATTAACGAAAGTTAGATTTTTAAGATCGATATCGAACATACCTTTTTCGGCCGAGCCTGCATATAAATGACCCGATGGGCTTTTAAAGCAGCTATTAAACTTAAAATCTTTTAAAGCCGGCAAAAGCGAATTGCTGTAACCGCTGTTAATATCCAGTTTGGATATACCTGCGCCGGTTGCCAGCCAGATGTTTCCGTTATCATCTTCCGCTGCAGAGTAGATATGGTTTGCAGCCAGATCCTGGCTTGTTCTTGTATCGAAATAGCGCTTAAAGGTTAATGATTTTGGATCGAGCAGGTTCAACCCCGAAAAGGTGGCTACCCACAAGTGGTCCTTACTGTCAGAAAAAATATAATCTACCTCGTTATTGGTTAATGTGTTCGGGTTGGTTTTATTGGATGATAAGGTAGTAAACGAATCTGAGTCGCGGTTGTAGCGGCTTAGCCCATTGGTACTGCCTACCCAGAGGGTGCCGCTTTTGTCCTCATATATAGCGGTAATGGCGTTGGTTGGTAGGCTGTGCCTGTTTTTATATTGATGGCGGTATACTACAAAATTATAACCGTCATAACGGTTTAAGCCGTCATCGGTAGAGAACCATAAAAAGCCTTCGTGATCTTTAATAATAAATTTAACGTCGCTTTGCGATAGCCCGTTGCTTATGCCCAGCGAAGAAAACTTAACAGGTTTATATTGCCCGTAAGCTATTCCGTTGGCAAGCAGCAAGAGTGCTAACAAAGCACAAAAGCTTGATAATATGAATTTTACCTTTTTGATTTTTTTGTTAAAATAAAAGCAGATCAGGTACTGCACCGTTTATAATCCAAACCGGAAAATAATACTATTTTAACGAAATTGTTACAAAAAGGTTATGTAATGGAGCTAAGCACAACCGTCTGATTTAAGAAAAAGGGAGTATTTCTGTAACCTTAGGCAGTAAGATTATCATTCAACAGTAACCGCTTCAGAATCCGGCGTTTGTATTTGCTTTAAGGATAGCGGTATCAGTTTTTTGGTTTTAAGAAAAGTGATGGTTACAATAACAATAGTCATACTGCCGCCAAAGATTACTGATGGAATTGTGCCGAGCAGTTTAGCGGCTGTACCTGATTCAAATGCGCCAATTTCATTGGATGAACCGATGAACATGGAGTTTACTGCCGATACCCGCCCGCGCATATGATCGGGCGTGAGCAATTGCATAATGGTACCACGGATAATTACGCTGATACTATCGAAAGCACCTTCTGTAAACAAGAATACAAGGGATAAATAAAAGCTGCGGGATAAACCGAAGCAAATAATAGAAAGTCCAAAACCTGTTACGGCAATAAGCAGGTTACGCCACGGCTTGCCCATAGGTGAAAACTTTGCCATTGCCAGCATGGTTAATACCGCCCCAAGTGACGATGTTGCGCGCATAATACCCAAACCTTCTGACCCTACCTTAAGAATATCGTTAGCAAAAACCGGCAAAAGTGCTACAGCGCCGCCAAAAAATACGGAGAATAGGTCCAGACTCATGGCCCAGATCAGCATTTTGCTTTTAAAAACAAAATTGATTCCTTCCGAAAGGCTATTCCATATATTTTCTTTAGGAACATAAACAGGTGGGTAGGAGCGGAGCAGGTAAATGAGTATTATACTCAATACTAAAAAAGCAAGTATAACGCTAAAGGCCGTAGTGATACCGTAAAAGCCATAAATTAAACCACCGGCAGCCGGCCCAAGGATAGAGGCTATCTGCCAGCTGGAACTGCTCCAGGTGCTGCCGTTTGGATAAATTTCTTTTGGAATACTATGCGCATAAATGGTAAAGGTAGCCGGGCCATAAAAAGCCCTCGCCAAACCATTTAAAAATATCATGAAATAAATAATGGGTACTATCCAGTCTTTATGAATATATGGCTCAACACTTTTCATCGTAACGATGAACATAACAACAGAAGCGAATAGAACCAGTCCCGATATAATTAATAGCATCTTTCTTTTTTCAGATTTATCGGCAACGTAGCCACCGTACATGGCAATGCCAATGGCCGGGATTGCTTCACATAGACCTACTAAACCCAGCGCAAAAGCACTTTTTGTAATCTGATAAATGTAAAAGCCGATAATAACGGCCTGCATTTGATATGCAAATGTGAAAAAGAACCTCATACCGAGGTAAGAACGAAAATCTTTATATCGCAATGCTGCGAAAGAGTCTTGCTGGAGGCTACTATCTGCTTCTTCTGACACTAATTTGGGAGTTAGATTAGATATGCAGCAAAGTTACAATTACAAAAGGAATGTGAAAACATAATTGCAGCGCCATGTTGTAATATTTTGGTTTCGTTCGCGATAATGCTGTTGAAAAGGATGTGCAACGATTTATGAAACTACAATAATCAAGATATTTTATTCCAGCTTAAGCCTTCGCCTTTGGCTTGCAGGGATTGATGCAGTACCTGATTTTCCGGCTGAGCCAGCATGGGGTCTTTTTCAAATATAAGTTCAACAAATTTGCGTACCTGTATCAACAGTTCCTGGTCAGTTACGAGGTTAGCAACCTTTAAATCAAGCACGCCGCTTTGCTGTGTTCCCTCAATGTTGCCCGGGCCACGTAGTTCAAGGTCCGTTTCGGCTATTTCAAAACCATTATTTGTTCTAACCATGGTACTAAGCCTCTTTCTGCCATCATTGCTCAGTTTGTTACTACTCATCAGGATACAGTATGATTGTTCCGCACCACGGCCAACGCGCCCCCTAAGCTGGTGTAATTGCGATAAGCCAAAGCGTTCTGCATTTTCAATAATCATAACTGAGGCGTTAGGCACATTTACGCCCACCTCAATTACAGTGGTGGCAACCATTATCTGCGTTTCTCCTTTTATAAACCTGTTCATTTCCAGTTGTTTGTCGGCAGCGCTCATTTTACCATGTACAATGCTGATCCTATAGTCTGGCAATGGGAATTCGCGGGACATTATTTCTGTGCCGTCCATTAGATTTTTAAGGTCGAGCTTTTCGCTTTCCTGTATCAGCGGGTAAACAACGTAGATCTGCCTGCCTTTGTCAATTTCGCGCTTCATAAAACCGAACATCAGCAGGCGCTGCCCCTCAAACAGGTGTTTGGTTTCAATAGGCTTTCGCCCGGCAGGTAATTCATCTATTACTGAAATATCCAGGTCGCCGTACAGGGTCATAGCGAGGGTACGCGGAATAGGGGTAGCCGTCATCACCAGTATGTGCGGCGGGATATCGTTTTTTCGCCAAAGCTTTGAACGCTGTTCCACACCGAAACGATGCTGTTCATCTATTACCACAAGCCCCAGGTTTTTATATTGTACCTTGTCTTCTATTAGCGCATGCGTGCCGATAAGGATTTTTAAATCGCCGCTCTCTAATTTTTCATGCAATACCCTGCGAACTTTTTTTGGCGTAGAGCCGGTAAGCAAGCCCACCTCTAAAAAGTCGTCGCCAATTAATGATGTGATTGTTTGGTAATGCTGGCTCGCCAAAATTTCAGTAGGTGCCATTATGCAGGTCTGGAAACCATTGTCAATGGCTATAAGCATGCTCATTAAAGCAACTACGGTTTTGCCGCTTCCCACATCGCCCTGCAGCAGGCGGTTCATCTGCACGCCGCGCTGGGTATCCAGCCTAATCTCTTTTACTACCCTTTTTTGTGCATTGGTTAGTGGGAAAGGTAATTTATCATTATAAAACTCATTGAAAAATGAACCTACGGCCGAGAAAATATTGCCTTTAAACTTTTGCGTATGATGCAGCTTGTTTTTTAAGAGTTTAAGCTGCAGAAAGAAAAGTTCTTCAAATTTTAACCGGTATATAGCCTCGTTCAGTTTATTCGCATCATCCGGGAAATGAATGTTTTTAAAAGCTTCTGTGCGGCCAATCAGCTTAAAGCGATTAATAACATATTGAGGCAGGTTTTCATGGATATCTTTTAGGTGCTGCTCCAGTAATGCAACCATCAGTTTCTGCAGACCTTTGCTATCTAAAGTAAATTGTTTTAGCTTTTCGGTAGTACTGTACGCAGGCTGAAGTGTTAGGTTGCCTTTATTCTGTTGAGCATTTGTATTATAAAGTTCCAACTCGGGATGCGCCATCTGCGGCTTATTGTTAAACATGCCTGGTTTACCAAAAAGCACATAAACCTTACCAATGGCAAGGCTTTTTTCTATCCATTTAATGCCTTGAAACCATACCAGTTCAATAACGCCGGTATCGTCTTTGGCCTGCGCTACCAGGCGTTTTGTATGTTTTTCGCCTAAAACTTCTACGTGCATTAACCGGGCAAGCACTTGTACATAAGGCATATCCGGCTGTATATCCTTTACCTTGTAAAAGCGGGTACGGTCAATGTATTTATACGGGAAATGGTACAACAAGCTTTTAAAATTGAATATTTGAAGTTCCTTTTTCAAGACTTCCGCGCGGCTTACACCAACGCCTTTTAAATATTCAATGGGGGTTTCAAATGCCTTGCTGTTGTTCAATTATTATGGGTTTGGGAGACCTCACCTAAATCCTCTCCAAAGAAGAGGACTTTGATTGGGATTGTTTTTATGTATTGTCGTTTAGACCTCACCTAATCCTCTCCAAAGGAGAGGACTTAGATTGGGCGTGTTTTTATGTATTGTAGTTAGACCTCACCTAATCCTCTCAAAAAGAGAGGACTTAGATTGGCATGTTTTTATTTTGCTTGGTTAAACTTTAGACCTCACCTGGACCCTCTCTAAAAGGAGAAAACTTTGATTGCTTGTTTTTTTAACCTGCTTATTTAATCGCTTTATCCTTTGTAGGCAATAACGGATATTTCTACGTTAACGCTTTTAGGTAATCCTGCAACCTGTACGGTTTCGCGTGCAGGGAATTCTGCTGTAAAATAAGTGCCGTATACATCGTTAACCTGTGCAAAGTTCTGCATATCCATTAAAAAAATGGTGGTCTTAACAATGTCGCTAAATCCTAAACCTGCTTCCGTTAAAATGGCTTTCAGGTTTTCCATTACCTGGGTGGTTTCGGTTTTGATATCATCCATTACCAGATTGCCCGTAGTAGGATTAATCGCTACCTGGCCTGATACAAACAAAAAATTGCCTGCCGAAACAGCTTGATTATAAGGGCCTATAGGTGCAGGGGCGTTTTGCGTATTTATAATATTTTTCATTTGGTATTTTATATGTTTCAATATTCTGCAATGGTGTATTTACCGGGGGAGCTATTTTTTTAATAAGAACCATTGAACCAATTTCCAGATAATACCACCTAAGAACATAATAATAGCGATAGCATTGATAGTATGCATCACTTTAAGGTTAAAGCTGGTAGGCCTGTTTGGATCTTTTTTCCTGAAAAAATACATACACAAATATAAGCAGAAACAATAAGCACAAAGAACCTGCTTATTTAAATTAAAGCAACAAAAAAAGGCTTCCTGATTCAGGAAGCCTTTTCTATATAATTTTATCTGCTAAAATTATTTGTGGAATTCAACACGACGGTTAGCGATACGGCCTTCTTCGGTTGAGTTATCAGCAATTGGATGAGTTTCGCCAAATGCTTTGATTTTTAAACGTTTTGCATCAACACCAGAGTTAACTAAGTAAGTTTTTACTGAGTTAGCACGGTCTTTAGATAAACGCATGTTGTGAGCAGCAGTACCTTCTGATGAAGCATAACCAGCTACAGTTACTACAGAACTGTTAGTCCTTAAATCGGCAGAAGTAGCATCTAAGATTGGGTATGAAGAAGTTTTTAATACTGAACTGTCAAATTCAAACTGGATGTTGCCATAAGCAGCAGCAGTTACTTTAGCTGAATCTGGTTTAGGGAATACGATAGGGCAACCAGAACCATCAACAACAGTACCAGCTGGAGTGTTAGGGCATTTGTCGAATTGATCAGATACACCGTCACCGTCAGAATCTTTCTTAAGGTCGCTAACTGCAGTTTCTACGTTAGTAACACGGCCTTTTAAAGCTTCAACTTCCTGGCGTAATGCTGCGTCATACAACTCATCATACATCATCGCAATTGGGTTAACCCACTCTAAGCTCTTCTTTGAAGATGAACCGAAAGTGTACTCAAGACCTGCATATCCGTAAGAATATTTGTTTTCAGCTGGGAACTTAGTGTGAATAGCTTCTAAGTTAAAGCCATCCATAAAGTTTTCAGTGTAACCAAGGTTAAGAGCTAACTGCTCAGTAAGTTTGAATTTAACACCGGCACCAACTGGAATAAATAATTCTTTAGCGTAGTGATCATAAGTGAAAACGCCACCGTTTGGATCAGTTACAGATGGTTTGTACCACATTAAACCGGCACCACCCAATACGTAAAAGTTAACAGCGTTTGTACGGTGTAAGAAGCTTACGCTACCTACGTTGATAACACCTGTTAAGCTTCCAGACCAGAATTTAGTGTTAAAGCTTGAGTATGGCAAACCGTTACCGCTGTCATAAGATACACCGCCGTTGTCATTACCTTCAAGTTTGCCGCCATGAGCGTCTAATTGTAAAGCAAAAGCGTGGCTAAGTTGATCTCTTAAAGACAAACCGTAACCTAATTGTGGTTTGTTGTGAGTAAATGGAACAACACCGCCTGTAGCTACAGATGGAGCAGTTACGCCAACGTTAGCACCAATGCTGAAAGTGTTGTACTGGCCTGAACCGCCGAATAATTTAGCAGTAGAGGATGTGTCAGACATTGTCTTTTTCATTTTCATTGATTTAGCTGTATCGGTTTGGGCTGAAGCAAATCCGACTGCCATCAAGGAAACACAAGACAATACGACTGTTTTCTTTAATGTAGAATAGTTCATAGTTTTAAGATTAAACGATTTTAATTGTGATTTTTTTCAAAATTAGTAATTATGTTTGAAACACTAACCAAACTTTGTTCCAAAATTTGTATTATCTGTACAAATAAATGAATAAAAATGTTTTATTAAAATTAATAAATACTTAAAGATGAAATATCTGCCTGTTAATAATCAGTTATTTACATTAAATAGAAAAAATTTCGTTACACGACTAAAACCGGGTTCTATCGCCATATTTAATGCAAATGATGAATTCCCTAGAAGTGGTGATCAAAGCTTCACTTTTAAGCAAAACGCCGATTTTTTCTATTTAACAGGCATAGACCAGGAGCAAAGTATATTATTGCTGTATCCGCAGTGTCCTAATCCTGTATACAAAGAAGTACTATTTTTAAGACAAACCAACGAACACATTGCCGTTTGGGAAGGGCATAAGTACACTAAGAAAGAAGCGCAGGCAGCATCAGGAATTGAAAGCGTATATTGGCTGGAAGAGTTTGATAATATATTACAGGCCGTAATTTATTATGCTGAAAACATATATATAAATACCAATGAGAACGACCGGTATGCGCATGCTGTTCCTTACCGCGATTTAAGACTTTTAGAAACGCTCAAAACAAAATTTCCATTACATCACTATGAACGTGCTGCCCCAATAATGCGCGATCTGCGGGTAGTTAAATCAGAAATAGAAATAGAGCTTACAAAAAAGGCCTGCGAAATTACCCGAGATGGTTTTGTACGCGTGCTAAAGTTTATTGAACCCGGCGTTACCGAGTATGAGATTGAAGCCGAAATTACACATGAGTTTTTAAGGCAGCGCGCAACAGGACACGCTTACAGCCCTATCATTGCATCTGGCAAAAATGCAAACGTGCTGCATTATACCGATAATAACCAGGTTTGCCAGGATGGAGACGTGATCTTGTTTGACTTTGCCGCTGAGTACGCAAACTATAATGCTGATATGAGCCGGTCTGTTCCGGTAAATGGCCGCTTTACACAACGCCAGCGCGATGTATACGATGCTGTTTTGCGCGTAATGCGCGCAGCAACACAATTAATAGTGGCCGGTACCGTCTGGAACGAATACCACGAAGAAGTTGGAAAGATAATGACCGGTGAACTGATATGGCTGGGTTTGCTGGATAAACATGAGGTAGCTAAGCAGGACCCCAAAATGCCTTTGTATAAAAAATATTTTATGCATGGCACATCGCACCACCTGGGTTTAGATGTGCATGATATTGCCAGCCGCTACAAACCTTTTGAAGTGGGTAATATATTAACCTGCGAACCTGGAATTTATATCTCGCAGGAAGGCCTGGGTATAAGGATAGAAAATAACATACTGATAACTGCCGATGGAAATGTAGACCTGATGGCCGACATCCCTGTGGAAGCAGCGCATATAGAAGAAATTATGAATAGCTTATAAAAGGCTGTTTATAGAAATTGTAACTCCGGCAGCATATTGTTATTTAATATCTGCCGGTTTTTTTATTTATACAATACAAATATACCTGCCGCGCTACCGTTTAGTGCCCTGGCCGCTGAAATAAAGCACATACTTAATTATATTTGCGGCTTTATTATAATTATTTATAAATGAAGGTAGCCGGATTCACGTTCATCAGGAATGCTGTAAAAAATGATTATCCTGTGGTGGAGGCTATCACTTCTGTTTTGCCACTGTGCGATGAATTTGTGGTGGCTTTAGGTAACAGCGACGATGAAACCGCCGAACTTATAAAAGGTATCAATTCGCCTAAAATAAAAGTGATAAACACGGTTTGGGATGATGACCTGCGCGATGGAGGTGAGGTTTTTGCAGCACAAACGGATATCGCTTTCCAGGGTATATCGCCGGATGCAGACTGGGCTTTTTATATACAGGGCGACGAGTGCCTGCATGAAAAATACATTCCGCTAGTGAAAAAGGAAATGGAAAGTAACCTTGCCAATAAGAATATCGAAGGCTTGCTTTTCAAATACCTGCACTTTTATGGCTCGTACGACTATTATGGTCATTCGCGCAGGTGGTATAGAAGAGAGATAAGGATTTTACGTAACGACAAAGCCATCCATTCTTACCGCGATGCGCAAGGCTTCAGGTGGGGTGGGCGCAAAATAAAGGTTAAACTTATAGACGCTTATATATATCACTACGGCTGGGTAAAACCGCCGGCAGGCTTAAAAAGCAAATTGCTTAATTTCAATAAGTTTTATCATAACGATGAATGGTTGGCTGAAAACCTACCCGAAACGTTTGAGTTCGATTATAAAAATGCTGATAGGCTGATCCATTTTACAGGTTCGCATCCCGCTGTAATGCAAAAACGAATTGCGGCCACCAACTGGAATCTTAACATAGATCTGAAGCAATTGCATAAAAAGATGACATTCAGACGCAAACTGCTTCAAAAAATTGAGGACTTAACCGGCTGGCGTGTAAGTGAATACCGAAATTATCAACTGGTAAAGTAATTATACATAAGCATGTCCGTTCCTGATATTTTAGTAACCTTCGATTCTATGAAAAATGCCAATTCCGGTTATTTTTCATTTGGAAAGGGTTTGGGCGATGCAATTATCGAACAGAATAGAAACCGGTTTAAGCTTGCTTATTATATGTTTAAGCAAACCGTATATAAGTTTAACGGCAAGGCCGAAATTGTTCCGCTAAACAGGCTTCATAATATTTACTTCCCTGGCCGTAATCAATTTGACCTGGTTCACTTTACAGATCAAAACTGCCGCCTTAGGCCATACAGCGTAAATGCCAAACGGATTATGACGGTACATGATCTTAACCGTGTACATTTAAAGTTTAAGCCTCAAAAAAAGATTGATGCACATATAGATACTCTACGGCGTTACATGTCTTATTGCGATAAGGTAGTAACCATCTCCAGGTTTGTAGCCGATGATATTTTAAAGTTTATTCCTGAAGTTGCATATAAATTGAGCGTTATTCATAACGGTGCCGAAAAGTTAATTGTACCGGATCATTACTTACCTGGCTATAAACCGGCAAAGCCATTTTTATTTACCATCGGTTTGCTATCGCCGCAAAAGGGATTTCATTTCATACCACCGCTTTTAGCCGGTAATGATTTTGAACTGGTAATTGCAGGCATAGAAACCCCGCATAAAGCTAAAATAATGGAAGTGGCCCGGGAGTTTGGCTGCGCAGACCGCGTAGTTATAACAGGCCCTGTATCTGATAATGATAAAGCCTGGTATTATAAAAATTGCAGTGCATTTGTTTTTCCATCAGCTGCAGAAGGTTTTGGCCTGCCGGTAATTGAGGCCATGAATTTCGGTAAGCCGGTTTTTTTATCCAGGTTTACATCGCTGCCAGAAATTGGAGGCGATGTTGCTTATTATTTCAACGATTTTTCGCCGGAAGATATGCAGCAGGTATTTAACAAGGGTATGGACGATTTTTATAATAATAACCGCGTTGATGCCGTTGTATCGCATGCTTCAGAATTTACTTGGGAAAACGCCGCTAATAAATACCTGAGCCTGTATACTGATTGTTTGAAAGGATAAACTACCCCTGCTAAGCTATGTTTAAAAAAAAGAACCTATTTGCTAAATTATATCTAAAGTTTACCGATAAGGCTAAGTATAAGGATTACAAATGGGATCTTATTAATTATCACCAGCATCAGCTCACTACTTTTTTAACAGGTGATAATAAGTTAAACAGCTTAGAAAAGATCAGGCTAATTACTAATAAAACCGGTAAACTAAACCTGATGCATAGCGGCAATGCGGGTGATATCATATACGCCTTGCCAACCATCAAAAAGATATTTGAACTTACCGGTGCTTCTATAAATCTGTACCTGCAATTGGGGAAACCACTTAATTTGCCCAATTACAACAACCATGCACTTAATAATGTGAGGTTAAATAAAAAAATGGTGGATATGCTGATCCCGCTGATCGTTTCGCAGGATTACATAGAAACTTGTGAAGCTTATAGCGGGCAAGAGATCAACATAGACCTGGATTACTTTAGGGCAGGTGTAGTGCCTACCAATGGAAACATAGCGCGCTGGTGCAGTTATATTACCGGCGTTAGTCCGTCATTATGGAAAAGCTGGCTTAGCGTAAAACCAGATGCCAGTTTTGCAGATGCTATTGTAATAGCCCGCAGCCAGCGCTACCGTAATTTGGAGATAGATTTTTCATTTCTTAATAAATATCATACTATGGTTTTTATTGGTGTGAAGGCTGAATATGACGATATGAAAAAAATTATCCCGGCGATAAAGTGGATACAGGTAGATGAATTTTTGCAGCTGGCAAGTATCATAGCAGGTTGTAAGCTGTTTATTGGTAATCAATCGTTCCCATATTCAATTGCGGAGGCTTTGAAGGTGCCGCGTATCCTCGAAATCTCGTACGAAATTACCAATGTATTCCCCGAAGGTGAAAATGGCTTCGACTTTTTTTTACAGGATCATTTTGAATACCTTGTAAATAGCATGCTTGCTAAGTAAGTATTTGTTATGCGCGTGGATTATTGCCGCTTTTTAGCTTCCTGTACATATATCTTAACCAGGTAAGGGTACCGAAATTTTTACGGATCAAATCTGCCTTGTCGTCCTGAAAAGGTTCATCAACTTTTTGCCCCGATACACCCAGGTGGTTAAAATTAGCGATGGTAAAGTCTTTATAAACAAAATGAAAGTCCGGGTCGCCCCAAAGCTCAATGGTAAGGGCAAAGTCGGCAGATATTTTATATTTTGTATTGAACTTATATTTATCAAATACTGCTTTTGGATAAATGATAGCCTGGTGATAAGGCCCGAATTTGGCAAATTGGTATTTGTTTAATTCACCGAGGCGTTTCTTCCCATCCGAAAAAACATTCGCGTAGTAAATGGCGTGTTCGTCGGTTAACTCATGAATCATATCAGAAAATTCAGGTAACAGCGCATCGTCCGAGCCTAAAAAATAGATCCAGCTACCTTTAGCTTGTTTAAGCGCCTTGTTCATGGCGTCGTAAATACCTGCATCGGGCTCGCTTACCCAATAAGCTATTTGTTGGCTGTTATGGTTTAATAGTTCGCGTGTACCGTCTGTACTGTTTCCATCCACCACCACAAGCTGTATGGCTGGGTAGCGTTGGGCAAAAATGCTGTCTAAGCAAATTTGTAATGTTTGTGCAGCGTTGTAGGTTACAACAATCACGGTAATTAAGGTGTTGCCCTTAGCTGAGATAGGTGAGATGTTATCAGCCGTGTTTTTCATAATTGTATCACTTAAAATTGCCACATTTGCCCAGTTTGTTATTATATGACCTTTAATCAAGAAGCCGGGCTGCCAAAAGTATCTGTAATTCTGGTAACTTATAATGCCGTTACTACCTTACAAAACAGTCTTGATAGTATTTACAGGCAAACATACCCGTTTTTAGAAATAATTATCATTGATGGCGGCAGCAATGATGGTACTTTAAATGTCTTAAAAGCAAATTCGGGCAAAATAAGTTTTTGGAAAAGCGAACCCGATAATGGCATTTACGATGCCATGAACAAAGCCGTTCAGTTTATAACCGGGCAATGGGTTTACTTTCTGGGTGCAGATGACGAGTTATTACCAGATTTTTCAAAATTACTTTATGAATTAAAAGATAATAAAACCATTTACTACGGCCAGGCACTTAGAGGCGGCACACCTATACCACCTGCAGCCGTAGATGCCTATCGCCATGCGAAAGTTACCATATGCCACCAGGCTATTGTTTATCCCGCATCGGTTTTTAAAAAGTACACTTATAACACAAAATACCCCATAGCTGCAGATCATTTATTGAATATGCAATGCTGGGGCGATGGCAGTTACACCTTTAAATTTATCAACTTGATTATTGCCGTTTTTAGCGACCAGGGCATATCGTCTGTTAAGGATGATGTTGCCTTTAAAAAAGACCAGTCATTACTGATTCTTAAACATCATGGCCCTTTAATCTGGTTCAGGTATGTTTTTAAACACACAAAAGATAAGTTATTGGGCAGAGGCAAGATGTAAGAGTGAGTTTACGCATAGCATGTATTGTAACACTCAAATGTTTCGTTATATTAATGTGGTATATGGAATTATATTAATTACCGTACCTTTGTATATTATTTTTTTCTTTGAATGAAGACATATTTCCGGCTGCTCTCTTTTGCCAAACCAATTGAAAAGTTTGCCATCCCTTATATCCTTTATACCCTATTGTATGTAGTATTCAGCACGTTGGTTTATCCGCTGCTTGTGCCTTTGTTAAATACACTGTTCAGTTCAAATGCATGTACTACGGCCACTGCGGCAGCCACTGTAAAGCAACCCGGCATGCTCGATCTTACAGGCTGGTTCAGGTATTACATGAATTATTTTGTACAGACCGAAGGCCCCTGGGGTGCGTTAAAATACACTTGTTCGGTAATTATTTTTACCATGCTGGTGGGCAATTTGTTCCGTTACCTGTCTGCACGTACTATGGAAAATCTGCGTTTACATACCCTGTTAAACCTGCGCCGTTCGGTGTTTAATAATGTGATGGATATGCATATGGGTTATTTTAATAACCAGCGTAAGGGCGATATTATCTCAAAAATTGCTTCTGATGTGCAGGTAGTTCAATTCTCTGTTACTGCAACTTTACAGGTAATTTTCAGGGAACCTGCGCAAATGATATTTTTCCTGGTGTTGCTGTTTACTTTTTCGGTAAAACTAACGCTGTGGTCTTTGCTGGTAGTGCCGGTATCAGGGTTAATCATATCACGAATAGTTAAAAAGTTAAAATCGCAGGCGGTATCCGCCCAGCAAACCTATGGCAATATGATCAGTTACCTTGATGAATCATTACAAGGAATCCGAATTGTAAAGGCTTTTAACGCTACGGATTTTATCAAAAAACGCTTTAACGATGAGAATATAAAGTATTCTAAAATTATGCGTTCTATGGCAAAGCGCCAGCAATCCGCATCTCCGGTATCAGAAACGCTTGCCGTTACCATGATCTCATGTATTGTGCTATATGGGGGTTATTTGATCTTAAATAAAAAATCTGATTTAAATGGCGGCCAGTTCATCGCATACATCGCTATATTTTCGCAGTTAATGCGTCCTGCAAAAGCTATTTCAGATTCATTTACAAATATCCATTCGGGCATAGCAGCCGGTGAACGCGTATTGGCCCTGATAGATGAAAAACCAGCTATCAAAGACAAGCCCGATGCGAAAGTTCTTAAAAGCTTTGACGACAGCATTGAGTTTAAAAATGTATCGTTTGCCTACGGCGATAAGCAGGTGTTATTTGATATAAATCTAAACGTTCCTAAAGGAAAAACCGTAGCACTTGTCGGCCCATCGGGCGGCGGTAAATCTACCTTAATGGATCTGATCCCACATTTCACAGAACCGCAAACCGGCGAAGTTTTGATTGATGGCCATAATATAAACGATTATACCGCGCAATCTTTAAGATCGCTGTTAGGCGTGGTAAATCAGGAGTCTATTTTATTCAACGATACCATATTTAACAATATAGCTTTCGGTAAAAGCGGCGTAACCAGAGAGCAGGTGGAAGCAGCGGCTAAAATAGCCAACGCTCATAAGTTTATTACCGAAACCGAAAAAGGTTACGAAACCAACATAGGCGACCGTGGTGCAAAATTATCCGGCGGCCAGAGACAGCGTATCTGTATTGCACGAGCGGTATTAAACAACCCACCAATTTTACTGTTGGATGAGGCTACCTCGGCATTGGATACGGAATCAGAAAAGCTGGTACAGGATGCTTTAAACAACCTGATGAAAAACCGTACTTCGTTAATTATCGCTCACAGGCTTAGCACCATCCAAAATGCAGACATTATTGCCGTTTTAGAAAATGGCGTTGTGGTAGAGCAGGGAAATCACCAGGAACTGATTGCTAAAAGCGGTTTGTACAGAAAGCTGATTGAAATGCAAACTTTTAACGAATAATATGTGCGCTTATAATATCCAACATGAGTAAGCATAAGGCCGCCGTTGTAATCCCGGTTTATAAGCCAGAGTTTTCGGCTTATGATCTTGTATCCCTTCAGCAGTGCTTTAAGGTTTTAAAAGAATACCCTGTAATTTTTGTTAAGCCGCAGTCATTGGTAATGCCTGGTGGCATAGCGATAGGTTATGAGGTCATCTCTTTTAACGACGAGTATTTTAAGAGTATCGAGGGGTATAATAAGTTAATGCTTACCGAAGCTTTTTATAAAAGCTTTAGCGATTACCAGTTTATTCTCATCCACCAATTAGATGCCTTTGTTTTTTCAGATCAGTTAGATTATTGGTGTGCACAGGGTTTTGATTACATTGGGGCGCCATGGGTTGGTGTAAAAGAGTATAAGAGTCTGTTTGCGAAAGTTAAGTCAGCTATTCGCCAATACTTTTATACAAGATATAATCTAAAGGAAAAGGATGGCAGTCCTAAAATAAAGCAGCTGGAAAATAAAGTAGGTAATGGGGGTTTATCATTACGCAGGGTTGAACTTTTTGCTGCTTATTGTAATCGTTTTAAATCATCAATTGACAAATATATACAGGAACAGGACTCCTGGTTTAACGAGGATATTTTCTGGAGCATAGAGCTGAACCGAAAAAAGAAATACCTGAACACTCCTGATTTTAAGACCGGGCTTCGATTTGCGCTTGAAACTCATCTCGAAATTGCTTTTGAAAAAAATAACAGGCAATTACCATTTGGCTGCCACGCCTGGGACAAGCACACTGATTTTTGGCGACCCATATTCAAAACTTATGGATATGATATTTAACAGCGTTGGTATAATGCCGATACTTCTATCTAAATTGTTACGTTTTTAATGAACAATTAATCTCAAGTTTGCTGTTAAGCGTAAAATTTGCACTGCACATGGATCAAGCTGTAAACAGCCCTTATCAAACAAAATCGGCTATTTTATTTATCATTTTCAATAGGCCCGATACCACTCTACTCGTTTTTAATGAAATTAAAGCTGCCAGGCCTAAGCGCCTATATGTAGCCGGAGACGGCCCGCGAAGCAGCAAGCCCGGCGAAGATGTTTTATGCTCTCAAACCCGTGATACTATTAAACAGGTTGATTGGGAATGCGAGGTGAAAACTTTGTTCAGGGAAACAAACGGAGGGTGTAAAGAGGCTGTATCGGCAGCGGTTAACTGGTTTTTTGAACAGGAGGAAGAGGGAATTATATTAGAAGACGACTGCCTGCCCGCAAAAAGTTTTTTCAGATATTGCGATACGCTGCTCGAAAAATATCGCCACGATCACAGAGTGCGGCATATTACCGGCTGTAATTTACAGCACGGCAATAAATGGGGCAATAGCACCTATTACTTCTCTAATGTATCGCACGTATGGGGTTGGGCCGGGTGGCGAAGAGTTTGGAACGACTACGATAAGGAACTGACCGCTTATGGAAAGCAAGAAGCAAGAAGGCACCTGTATGATATTTTCCAGGAACCGATATTGGCCGAAGCATGGTCTGATATCTATAACAAACAAAAGGACGGTAAAATAAACAGCTGGGCATTCCCGCTAACATTTATCAATTTCTTTAATAATGGGCTATGTGCTATACCTAATGAAAATTTGATCAGCAATATAGGTTTTGGCAGCGGCGCCACGCATACTGTTGATGAGAAGAGCCTGAATGCTAACATTCCACTATCGGAAGTAGGCGAGATAACGCATCCTGTTTTTATCCTTCCAGAAAAGCAGGCCGATCTTTTCAGCATGAACTACGAATTCAAAGTGGCAGAAAAAAAGCGTAAAAGAAACCGCTGGGACAGGAAGGTGAAAAGATGGTTTGGCGCGCAATTCGGGAAGGTTGATCCCGTACAGCCACCTGTTGATCAGCAAAAGCTTAAACAGCCGGGTGTTATAAATTAAGCCTTAGAATGAAATATAATAGGATTAATAAATAAATAAAAAAGCGCTTGCCCTTTAAAAGAGCGAGCGCTTTTCATTTATAACGAGCGGATTAAATTATTGGAATTTAAATCCTAAGCCAAGCTGCCAGGTTTCATTATGAAAGCCGGGTAGGTAATAGCTGTTGTCGTCGGTCTGTTGAAAGTCGTAAGTATATCTTACACGTAACTCAACCGCCTGGCTAAGATTAAAGCCCACGCCTACTACACCGCCAACAATAGTCTTGTCAGAAGTTGTGTTATAATGATCCTGTGCGGTTGCATCAAACCCATTATCGAAAGTATTGGTAGTAGAAATAGGGAATGAAATCTGCGGACCGAATGAAAAGTTAACCAGCGGGCCTAAACGGAACTTTAAAAGCAAAGGCACATCTATAAAGTTTGCGCGTTGCGTAAAGTTACCATCTGATGTTTGCGCAGAATACCCCTTTTGCGAAAACAAAACTTCTGGTGCGAACGATACGGGGTAAGTTAAAGGTACATCAAGCGTTAAGCCTACGTGAAAAGCAGCGATTGATCCTGTTGAGTAATTAGGGTTGTACGCATTTACCGCATCGGCAACGGTTAAACCGCCGGCAATACCAACTTTGATTTTATAAAAGTCGTCGGATTGTTGACGTGGCGGCGGACGCTTTACCACACGGCGTGGTCCATAATAATAACCCTGAGCGCTTACTGAACCCGCTATCAGCAGGCATATAGCAAAAAAGAGAACTTTTTTCATAACATTGTTTGTGTTTGTATATTCCATAGAGTGTATTTTTTTTAAAAGGTTTATTTTCTTATGTAAATTTTTTCAATCGATTTCATATTAAAAATCATGCCATCAAATTTGTATTTAAAACTACATTTGAATTATGAAAGCAATTAAAAAGTGCATCAAATGTACTTTAATTATCATAACCGCCTTAGTTTCATCTATTGCTTACGGCCAAAAAGAAGATTTTATACAGTCGCTGAACCGTCAAAACCACTGGGTCGATTCCGTTTTTAACAAAATGAGCAAAAAGCAGCGCGTAGCACAGCTGTTTTTTGTGCGTGCGCATACCAACAAGGGGCAGGCCTATGAAGATTCAGTCGCAAAGGTTATAGACGACGAACAGGTAGGCGGTTTAGTTTTTTTTCAGGGTGGGCCGGTGCGACAGGCCGATCTTGTGAATCGCTACCAAAAGCTGGCTAAGGTTCCTTTGCTGATAGCTATGGACGGCGAATGGGGCTTAGGCATGCGTCTGGATTCAACCATCTCGTACCCTTACCAGATGACATTAGGGGCGATACAAGATGATAAATTGATTTACAAAATGGGGCATGAGGTAGCCCGCGACTTTAAACGAGTTGGGATGCAAATGAATTTTGGCCCTGATATGGATATTAATAACAACCCGGATAATCCTGTTATAAACTACCGCTCGTTTGGCGATAATAAATATAATGTAGCTGCAAAAGGGATTGCCTACATGAAAGGTATGCAGGACGAAGGACTTTTAACAACTGCAAAACATTTCCCGGGGCATGGCGATACCAATGTAGATTCGCACCTTGATCTCCCATTGTTGCCTTTTACACGCAGGCGCCTGGATACATTGGAAGAATATCCTTTCAGGGAAGCCATTAAGGCCGGTATCAGTGGTGTAATGATAGCACATATGAACATTCCCGCACTCGATACTACCAGAAAACTACCGTCAACCCTATCGCGACCAATAGTTACCGGTGTTTTGAAAGACTCGCTTGGCTTCAAAGGATTGGTAGTTTCTGATGCAATGGAAATGAAAGCGGTTACCAATTATTTTCCTGATGGCGAAGCTGATGTAAAAGCCTTTTTAGCCGGCGATGATATCATAGAACTTTCAGAAAATTCTGAACGGGCCATTAAGCTTATTCGCAAGGCTGTACGTCAGGATAAAATTTCTGAAAAAGAATTTGAAGGGCGTGTAAAAAATATACTTGCCGCCAAGTACTGGGTGGGGTTAAACCATTATAAACCTGTATCAACCAATAACTTGGTAAATGATCTTAATCGCCCGGCAGAGCATGAGCTGGTACAGCAGTTAAGTGATGCTGCAGTTACGGTAATAAAAGGCAATGCCGCAGCTGTTCAGCTAAGCCCATTATTGAAAACAGCTATTGTTAGCATTGGGGTTAATGATATAACCGTTTTTCAAAAAGAGTTATCTAAATGGTACCCAAACAGCTCGTCTTTTATGGTATCCAGGGATACTAAAAGCAGCCAATTGAATGCTTTATTGCAAACGCTAACACAGTACGACCAGGTTTACATCAGCATAAATGATTCGCGCATTCGTCCTGCTGCGAAGCTTAATTACAGTGACGATGTTAAATCTTTTATTTCAAAACTTTCGGCATATCCTAATACAGTGGCTGTAGTGTTTGCCAATGCTTATGCCATTGCAGGTTTGCCTGGCCTTGAACAATGTGGTGCAATTATAGCTTGTTATCAATCGTCAGACGAGTTACAAAGATCGGCAGTAAAAGTTATCACCATGCAGACAGAGGCCAGTGGCAAACTACCGGTAACAATTAACAAAGAATTTAAAACAGGGCTGGGGATAAAACTGTAAAATAGCATAAGTTAAACATTTGAAATTGAGAATGTATCTGATTAAGGCAGAGTGGATATCTTAGATTAAGAGCAATAAGGATTTGGGGTAAACCACCTCGATACGTTAAATCGGGCATCGAATGGGTGAAAAATAAGTTGCAGAAGGGTAAGATAATTCTTCATGAGGAAATAATGAGCCGTTATACTAATATTTAGCTCGATAGTTCTCAGATCACATTTATGATTTTTTAAGGATCGCTTTTTTGTAACTTTACTTAATGCAATCCTTCGCACAAAAATACAACGAAAACTTCCAGAAAGCCCTTGCCCAGCTCAATCCTGAGCAACTGGAGGCTGTAAATAAAATGGATGGTCCGGTTTTAGTTATCGCGGGACCGGGAACGGGTAAAACGCAGATACTTGCCGCCCGTATAGGTAAGATCCTTACCGAAACGGATGCCGCGGCTCATGAAATACTTTGCCTTACCTATACGGATGCCGGCGCGGTTGCCATGCGCAAGCGTTTGTTTGATTTTATCGGGCCCGATGCTTATCGTGTTAATATTTATACCTTTCATGCATTTTGCAACGAGATCATACAAGAAAATCTCGACTACTTCGGTAAGCTGAATCTTGATGCTTTATCAGACCTGGAATCGGCCATGCTTTTCAGGGAGCTGGTGGATGAATTCCCTGCCGACCATACGCTGAAGCGTTTTACCGGCGATATTTATTACGAAGCACCGAAGCTGAAGACCCTTTTTTCTGACATGAAGAAAGAGAATTGGGACGAAGAAACTTTTAAAAGAACCGTGCAGGAGTACCTGGATGATCTGCCTAATCGCGAAAAATACATCTATAAAAGGGCAAACGCTAAAAGTGGTATCAAAATCGGCGACCTGAAACAGAAGGACATTGACAAGGTACATGAGATGATGGGCAAGCTGCTGGCCGCAGTTGCAGAATATCGAAACTTTGATAAAAAAATGAAAAGCAACAACCGTTATGATTATGACGACATGATCATCTGGGTGTTGCGTGCCTTCCGCGAAAACGAAGAATTATTACGCCGCTATCAGGAGCGCTATCAGTATATATTGGTAGACGAATTTCAGGACACCAGTGGATCGCAAAATGAGTTATTGAAGTTTATTTTAAACTACTGGGATACGCCAAACGTTTTTGTAGTAGGAGACGATGACCAGTCGATCTTTAAATTCCAGGGTGCTAATATGAAAAACATCCTTGATTTTGCTAATGATTACGTACACGCTTTGCGCACGGTAGTGTTAAAACAAAATTACCGTTCAAACCAGCAAATACTGGATGTGTCAAAAGCACTTATTAATAATAATAGCGAGAGATTGACCGCTCAGCTTTCGCTCGATAAAAATCTGCAATCTGCTCATCCCCGTTTTAATGAATTATCTGTTGAGCCTGTTATAAGTGAATACGAAAACCCGGCACAGGAGTTGGTAGATATCGCTTTTCAGATTAAAAGACTGCTTGAAAGGGGAACCGAACCGGGCGAAATAGCAGTGATTTACCGGAATCACAGCCAGGTAGAAGAATTGGTACACTATCTTGATAAGCAAAAGATAGCCGTAAACTCAAAACGAAAATTAGACATATTCACGTTGCCATTTGCCGAAAAGATCATCAATATTCTGCAATACCTGGCAATGGAAATGGATGCGCCTTATAGCGGCGATGAATTATTGTTTGAAATCATGCACTATGATTTCTTTGATATACCGCCGATAGAGATTGCAAAGGCCAGCGTAGCAGTCGCAAAAGAAAATTTTTCCACTTCTACAGCTAATCAGCCAAAAACATCTATCAGGCGATACATCAGCCAGATGCGTAGTCCGGTTCAGCCGGGACTTTTCGACCAGGTGGATAACCAGGGTATGAAATACCTGATGAATAATATTGATGATCTGTTAAAGTTTACAGCAAGCAATACCCTGCAGCAGCTTTTTGAACAGGTAATTGCAAAAATGGGTATCCTTAAATACATTATGCAGCAGCCCGATAAAGGCTGGTACATGCAGATGCTCACTAACTTTTTCGATTTTTTAAAAGAAGAAAGTCGTAAAACCCCCGACATTAAACTTGCCAATTTTTTAGCTACTATTAAGTTGATGCGCGAAAACAAGATCAGGCTACCTTTAAACCAGGTAATCTTTTCAGAAAACGGCGTTAATTTTTTAACAGCGCATGGCTCTAAAGGCTTGGAATTTGAACATGTTTTCCTGATTGGCTGCAACCGTAAAATATGGGACGAGAAAGGGAGAAATCGCGGTTTTAGCTATCCTGATACGCTTACACAATCCGGCGATGATGATATCGCATTAAAGGAAGAATCGAGGCGGTTGTTTTACGTGGCCATTACCAGGGCAAAGCAATGCCTCTCTATATCTTATGCCGCAAAAGATAAAAACCAGAAAGATCTGGAAGCATCGCAGTTTGTGAGTGAAATTTTAGCCAGCACACACCTTGAGGTACAGCATCCCAAAGTAAACCCTGATGACATGATCGAGTTTTCGGCTATGCAGTTTACCGAAACGGAAAAGCCGAAAGTTGAACTGTTGGATAAAAATTATATTGATCAGCTGCTGCAAAACTATACGCTTTCGGTAACGCATTTGAGTAATTACCTCGATTGCCCTTTGAGGTTTTATTTCCAATGTTTGATAAGGGTTCCATCGGGCAAGAGCCCGTCGGCCACCTTTGGGCAGGCGGTACACTGGGCTTTAAACAAGGCCTTCAAAAAAATGAAGGACGATGATAATAACGAGTTCCCGTTAACAGATGACTTTATGAAGGAGTTTCGTTGGTACATGTTCCGTAACCGCGATTCATTTACCACCGAAGAATTTAAGCTGCGCCTGGATTATGGCGAAAAAATACTACCGGCTTATTACAATCAGAATTTAGAAGTGTGGAACAAGATTGCCCTTACCGAACGCAGCATTAAAAATGTAGAAATTGATGGTATACCGATAAAAGGTAATCTTGATAAGATTGAATTTAATGGTAAACAGGCTTCTGTTATAGATTATAAAACAGGCAAGCTAAAAAATGCTAAAGACAAACTACTGCGGCCAACCAATGAACATCCGGATGGAGGCGACTACTGGCGACAGGCTGTTTTCTATAAGATATTGATAGATAATGACCGCTCGCTTGATTGGGAGGTAGTAAGCACCATTTTTGAATTTGTAGAGCCGGTTGGAGAAAACGAATATCATAAAGAAAAAATTGCCATTACACCGCAAGACACTGAAACCGTAACCGAACAGATAAAAACTGTTTATGGAAAAATTATGGTCCACGATTTTAACACCGGCTGCGGTAAAAAAGAATGCGACTGGTGCCATTTTGTGAAAAGTAATTTTAAACAGGCAGAAGGTGTTTTAAAGGAAGAGGAGGAAATGTAAGGGTTGTAATTTGTTATTCAGAAGAATGAAGCAATCGCGCTTGACAATGCATGAACGACAAGCCGGAAACAAGATTGCCACGCTATCGCTCGCAATGACAAGGTTCTTTAAATCAATTTCTTATAGATAAATTTGTCATCGCGAGAAACGAAACAATTTTTAGCCAATACATTAGCATGAATACATGAACTAATGGCAATGACAATTATGTTATTCAAAGAACCCTCTCCTTTGGAGAGGGTAGGGTGAGGCCAAAATAAAGCCACTCCAAACGGAACGGCCTTCTTATATAAAATCAGTTATTTTAAATTATAAGCCAAAAGCTGCTTTTACCTTCTCAACATAGTCGAGTTTTTCCCATGTAAATAGTTCTACTTCGCGTTTAAGTTCGCTGCCATCATGTGCTATGAAGGTTTTGGTTACAGTTTGGTTTTCCCTGCCGAAGTGGCCATAAGCAGCGGTCTCGCTGTAAATAGGGTTACGCAGTTTAAAACGGGTTTCAATAGCGTAAGGGGTCATGTTAAATACAGACTCTACCTTTTTAGCAATTTCGCCGTCATGCAGGCCAACTTTGCCCGTGCCGTAGGTGTTGATGTAAATACCCATAGGCTGTGCAACGCCAATTGCGTAAGATACCTGTACCAGCACCTCGTCTGCAACACCTGCGGCTACCAGGTTCTTGGCAATATGGCGGGTAGCATAAGCGGCAGAACGGTCAACCTTTGATGGATCTTTACCAGAAAATGCGCCACCACCGTGTGCACCCTTACCACCATAAGTATCCACAATAATTTTACGGCCGGTTAAGCCGGTATCGCCATGCGGGCCACCTATCACAAATTTGCCGGTAGGGTTTATGTGATATTTTATGTTGTCGTTAAAAAAGTGCGCGTATTTTGGATATTTAGCCTTAACACGCGGAATAAGAATGCTGGTAACATCAGTGCTGATCTTTGATAGCATGGCAGCTTCCTCATCAAAGTCATCATGCTGGGTTGAAATTACAATAGCATCTATTCTTACCGGTTTGTTATCGTCGTCATACTCCAGTGTAACCTGCGATTTTGCATCCGGGCGAAGATATTTAATATCTGTATTTTCGCGGCGAATAGCTGCAAGCTCACGTAAAAGGGCATGGGCAATGTCCAGTGCCAGCGGCATATAGTTATCAGTTTCAACAGTGGCATAACCAAACATCATTCCCTGGTCGCCGGCACCTTGCTCTTCCTTAGCCTTGCGGTCAACACCCTGGTTAATATCAGGCGATTGTTCATGTATAGCAGAAAGCACACCGCATGAGCTGCCGTCAAACATATATTCGCCCTTGGTATAACCAATTTTATTGATCACCTCACGGGCAATTTTCTGTACATCAAGATAAGCTTTTGATTTTACTTCGCCGGCCAATATTACCTGCCCGGTTGTAACAAGTGTTTCGCAGGCTACTTTCGATTCTGCGTCGAAAGCTAAAAAGTGATCTATTAGTGCATCTGAGATCTGGTCGGCAACTTTATCCGGATGTCCTTCTGATACGGATTCTGAGGTGAATAAATAAGACATAGTTTTTTGAGCGTTTTTTTTAATTAAACTCTGCAAACGCACAATATTGCGTATTGCGATATATTTATTTTAACGTAAAAGAGAATGAAAAAGATTTAAGGGGGATTGTAGTAAAAAGAAGCAATCGGTTTTAGCACTTTTTTACGTGGTTGCAATCCAGCACTGTAAGATTAAATACAGGCAATTAAATCAGTCCACTTTCACTTGGCGAAAATAAAACAATTTTCACAAAGCCAAAAATACATTTACTTTTGGGCGCAGAAAATAAATTTAGTTGGAACGGAAAGCGTTATTTATTGTAAACCCCATATCGGGCGGAAAAAAAAAGGACAACGTTCCGGATTTAATTGAGAGTGTGCTGCCTGCCGGTCCTCACAAACCTGTAATAGTTTTCAGCGATGGCGTTGCCCATGCCCGGCAGATAGCCCGCGAGGCGGTAAATAAATTCGAACTTATTGTAGCTGTTGGCGGCGACGGAACCGTAAACGAAGTAGCTTCGGCGCTGGTTGGCACAGACACCGTTTTAGGCATTATACCTTTCGGCTCGGGCAACGGCCTGGCCCGCTTTCTAAATATCCCTATGGATACGGTGCAGGCTATAGAAACACTGCATTCGGGACATATAGAAGCAATCGACTCAGGCCTTTTAAATGGTAAACCGTTTTTTAATATGGCCGGTATGGGTTTCGATGCACATATAAGCGAGGTTTTTTCACATACCCGCAAACGCGGATTTATTTCTTACATAAAATCCTCCATTCAGGAAGTGGCCCGGTATAAACCGCAGGCATACAGCTTACAGATAGACGGAAAGCATTATGAAAGGGAAGCATTTATGCTGAGCTTTGCTAATTCATCGCAATATGGCAATGATGCACATATCTCGCCCGATGCTTCTGTGCAGGACGGTTTGCTGGATGTATGCGTGATAAAAAAATTCCCGCTTTGGCGTTTTATTGAAATGGGCGTAAGGATGCTGTTAAAAACGGTAGATAAAACGCAATACGTAGAAATTATAAAGGGGAAGAACATACAGGTAACCCGTACCGCACCGGGGCCCATTCACCTGGATGGCGAACCGCGCATAGCCGATGCCGACATTGAAATTAAAATTGTACCAGCGTCATTAAAGGTGATTGTTGGTAAAACCTATAAAAAGCACTAATTTAGGTTCGTAAAAAGCTGCGCTAATAATCGCGCAGGCATGTTTAATAAGGAACAGGATTAGTTTATGGCTAAAAAGAACTTTACGGGTGTTATTTACTCTACCGACCCCGATTTCAGCTACCAGGAAACAGGCAATAACGTTTCAGATACGTTACCACCACAACAGCAAAATCTTAAAATTTATTTAGATCGTAAAGGCGGTGGCAAATTAGTTACCCGTGTAAACGGTTTCATTGGTACCGCTACAGACCTGGAAGCCATCGGTAAAAAGTTAAAATCAAAATGCGGCGTTGGCGGCACCGCTAAAGACGGCGAAATACTGATTCAAGGCGATTTTAGGGAAAAGGTACTTGCATTGCTGGTTGCAGATGGCTACAAGGCAAAAAAAGCAGGCGGGTAACAAAAAATATTTGTGGTTGATTAAAAGTGGCCTCGCTAAGCTAAAACAACGAAAAACTTAGTTGTTTTACTCGTTTGGCGATTATGAAAAGCGCAAAATATGCCTTTAAAACCGGCTGGTAACATAAATTTTATAAATAAAAGCTTGCTATTATTAAAAAAAATAGGTTTTATTGCAAAATATTGTGTGTTTAAAAGACAATATTTTCGATTTCACAAGGTTATTATTAGCACCAATTAAACAGCCCCAGTGAAATTTTTATTAAAAAATTATAAAGAATAGCGCAAATAGTTTTTTTAATTCATTAAAATTCTATTTTTGTTATTCGCTTACAATTCGCATTTAATAAACTTATATTTATAAACTAAAAACTAAAAACTAAAAACTAAAAGTAATGGCAAACGCACCAACAAAACCAACAGCTCCTGTTAAAACTGAAAAGCCGGCATCATCAGGCTTGTTTGCAACGCTTACTATTCCAATTTGTATCGTTGTGGCAATCTTAATCTTCATCTTTATCTTAGGCGATCCGAGCCACTACACTGATGGTGATGTTGAAAAAGGTAATGCGATCGACTTCTTCGGAAGGATACACAGGGGAGGTAACCTGGTACCATTGATCATGTCGTACCTGTTAATTGTAATTGTATTCTCTATTGAGCGTTTTGTTGTGATTGGCAAAGCAGCCGGAAGCAGTAATGTTGACGTTTTCGTAAGAAAAATCCAAAGCTTCCTTAATGCTGGTAACATCGAAGCAGCAACAGCTGAGTGCGACAAACAAAAAGGATCTGTAGCAAACGTAATCAAATCTGGTTTGAAAAAATACCGTGAAGTAGAAGCAGACGCTTCTATGGATATCGACCAAAAAACATTAGCTATCCAAAAAGACATTGAAGAAGCAACTACGCTTGAAATGCCAATGCTTGAGCAAAACTTAACTATCATCGCTACACTTGTATCTATCGGTACATTGTCTGGTCTGTTAGGTACAGTATTCGGTATGATCGCTGCGTTCGGTAACCTTGCAACTGCAGGTGGCGGTGCTTCAACTGCTCTTTCTGCTTCAATTTCAGAAGCACTTGTAAATACAGCGTTAGGTATCAGTACATCTGCTATCTCAATCGTAATGTACAACGTATTTACTTCAAAAATTGATAAGCTTACTTATGCAATTGACGAAGCTGGTTTCAGCATCGTTCAAACTTTCGCTGCTTCACACAAACACAGCGCAAGATAATTTAACTGCTATTGCTTAAGTTTTACCGTCCGTGTGTTATAAACGGCATACGGACGGTTAGTATAAATCAATTTATACATCATTTAAAAAACAAATTATGCCCAGAGCAAAAGTAACGAGGAAAAGCACTGCAATTGATATGACAGCCATGTGCGACGTGGCTTTCCTGTTGCTAACTTTCTTCATATTAACAGCAAAACCTAAAGTAGACGACCCGAGTAAAGCGGAGGTTCCTGCTTCATCTAAGGAGAAGCTGGTACCTGAGTTAAACATGGCTACTATAAGCATAGGCCTTAATAACAAGATTTTTTATTCAGTTGACGGAAGCGACGTTCGTACAGAGACATTGAAAACAATGGGCGAAAAATACCATATTTCATTTACTCCGGAGGAACAAGCCAAGTTTGCAAACACCGAAGTTTTTGGTGTGCCGATGAATAACCTGAAGGCTTTTCTTGCCATGGACCCAGAGCAGCTGAAAAAATATCAGCAGCCAGGTATTCCAGCCGATACCACCAATAATAATGAGCTATCTAACTGGATACTTACCTCTCGCCAGGCTGATAAAGCCTTGCATGATAAGGACCTTGAGATCGCTATTAAAGGTGATAAGAAAGAGCAATACCCAATTATCAATACAGTAATTCAGACATTAGGAAAACAAAAGCTATTTAAGTTCGATCTAATCACCGACTTAAAAGCTGCACCTAAAAAATAAAAAACAATGGCAGAATTAGATACCTCCGGCGGGGGTAAGCACAAAGGCGGGAAAGTTAGAAGTAAAAAGGCATCAACACGTATCGACTTAACAGCGATGGTGGATCTGGCCTTCCTTCTGATCACTTTCTTTATGTTTACCACAACCCTTGCCAAACCAAAGGCTATGGACTTGGCCATGCCTGATAACTCAGTAAAAACAAGCCAGCTGCCTATTGCTGCTACCCGCTCAATGACTGTCCTTTTAGGTAGCCATAACAAAGTGGAGTGGTACATGGGCGAACCCGGAAAAACCGCGCCTACAGTTGATAACTATGGCAAAGACGGCCTGCGTAAAGCGTTGATAGAAAACGCTAAAAACGTAATGGCAACACACGCGGCACCAGATAACTTTATGATTGTGGTTATTAAACCAAGCGATAAGTCAACCTATGATAATTTGGTTACTACGCTTGACGAAATGAGCATTACTAAGGTTCAGTCTTACGCTATCGTGCAGATCACTCCTCCGGAAGTTGAAGAGCTGAAGAAACAAAACTTGTATTAGTAATATTATTATTACTATAAACGTTAATTATTATTAAAGCCAAAAAAGATGCTTGGATCAAAATTAGACATATTGAATCAGCAGTGGATCGATGTCGTATTCAGCGGTCGCAACAAGGCTTATGGTGCATACGAGTTAAGAAGAGACAACGGGCGTAACACCCGTAATGCTCTTATAATCGGTGCGGCATTCTTTGTACTGGCCATATCTGCAAATACGATCATCAATATGCTGTCTGGCTTTATCCCAAAGGGTAAAGAAAAAGTGAAGATCACCCAGGTGGTGCTTTCGCCGCCGCCAGTGGACTTAAAAAAACCACCTCCGCCACCCCCGCCTGAGCCGCCTAAACCAAAGGTTGACCAGGTTAAATTCCCGCCTCCGGTTGTAAAGCCGGATAATGAGGTGAAGGAAAAACCGCCTACAGTAAAAGAGCTTGAAGTTGCTGACCCGGGACAGAAAAACCTGAAAGGCGACCCTAAAGCAGACGTTTCGATAGATGAGCCGGTTGGTACATCAGACCAGAAAGTAACTGAAGAAGACCCTAATAAGATCTTTACCTCAGTTGAACAGGTTCCTGAGTTCCCGGGAGGTTTGGAAGCCTTCGGTAAATACCTTGGTAAAAACATTCGTTACCCGGCCGTAGCTCGTGAGAACGGTACACAAGGCAGGGTAATTGTGAGTTTCGTTTGCGAAAAGGACGGCTCGCTAACCGATGTTAAAGTTGCACGTGGTATTGGTGATGGTTGCGATGAAGAAGCAGTTCGTGTAATTAAAGCTTCACCGCACTGGAAACCAGGTATTCAAAACGGACGTCCGGTTCGTGTACAGTACAGCGTTCCAATTGCCTTTACACTTTCAGAATAACAATAAAAATTTAAATGTTATTTAATAATAACAAGCAAAAATCGCTCAAAAGGCGGTTTTTGCTTATTTTAGGAGTTGCCGCATTTTTAGCCTTCTGCTCCCTGGGTTGTATGATTATGTTCTGGGATAGGATGTTACCCAACATTCCCAAAACCCAAAAACTGTTAATCGGTATTGTGATCATCATTTATGCCGTTGTTCGCTTCGCGCGCCTTTTAAAAAGAGAAGATAATGAGGTATAATTTTAAAGTGCTATTGCTTAGCCTTGTATTTGCAGCCGCAATGTTTAGCTGCAAGAAAAAGCCTGCCGCTACACAACAGAGTCGCTTAGCTTCCAACCAGAACAAAATGGTTATTGACGAATCTTTTCAGCCAATTGTGGATGAGGAGCTTTACGTATTTAAGGCCGAAAGTGATACGCTGCACCCTAACGTGAGCTATGCACCTGAAAACAAAGCTATCGACATGTTTTTAAACGACAGCGTTAGGATAGCGATCCTTTCAAGAGAGTTAAACGCTGACGAAACGCGGGTTCTGCGTTCGCGCAATGCCGTACCTACTGTTAACAGGTTTGCCATTGATGCTATCGCTGTGATTGTTAATGAGGCATCAACAGATACCAGTTACACCCTGAGCGAATTAAAAAATATGCTTAACGGCAATACTAAAAAGGATAAGATCATCGTTTTTGATAATCCGAACTCAAGTTTGGTGAGGTACTTAAAGGATTTTGCAGGGAGTAAGGATCTGAAACAGAAAAATATTTATGCCCTTAAATCAAATAAGGACGTAATCAATTATGTGAGCACGCATCCGGATGCAATAGGCATTACCGGTTTTGCCTGGCTTAACGACCCCGATAAGGATTATGCTGCGGCGGTAGAGAAGGTGAAAATTGCAGGGATAAAAGACGACATTAATAAAAAAGCCGAAAATCAATACTTTACCCCATCGCAAACTACGCTTGCGTTAAACCAATATCCTTTGTCGCGTAATTTGTACATTTTGTATAATACCAGCAGGCTTGCAAAGGATTTTGAAGCATTTATAATGGGCGATAGAGGCCAGCGTATTATAATGAAATCTGGCCTGTTGCCTAATAATATACCGGGCAGGCACATAGTAATAGAAAAGAAAATTAAAACAAAGGCTTAAACCCAAAGGTTATTTAACAGTTTAAAATATAGTTGTATAACTATATTGTTACAATCAAATCAATTAATAATCAGGCCTTTTATAGTTTGATTTTTTAATTATGGTGTTTATCTTACACCGCTCTTAACCACAAGAAAATTAAACAAAAACAATGCAGTACTTGCGGGTGCAGCTAAATATTAAACTAAAAACGAATATTTAATTACGATGAAAATGACCACAAAAGTTGCCATCGCAGGGTTGGGATTGGTATTTGCAGGTTCGTCTGTATTTGCGCAGAGCTTATCTGATGCAAAAAAGGCAATTGACGCCGAGCAATATCAGAAAGCCAAGTCAATGCTGAAAAATCTAACCACTACGCAGCCAACTAAGGACGAAAACTTCTTCTACCTGGGCTGGGTATACCTTAAACAGGATTATGTCGATTCTGCAAAGGCTATATTTAACAAAGGGCTTGCAGCAAATGCAAAATCGCCTTTAAACTATGCGGGCTTAGGCGCAGCAGCACATATCGAAAAAGATAATGCCACTGCAACAAATGATTTTAACCAGGCTATTACGCTTGCCGGTAAAACCAGCACACCATATATGTATGTAGGTTTAGGTTACCTGATGCCGGTTAGCGGCAGCAGCGTAGGCCCAACCGGTTCTGCAGTTACCCCAGCCGATGCTGATGCAGCCATCGCTGTATTAAACAAAGGCAAAGCCGTAAACCCTAAAGACGCTGAACTTTTAGTTGCTTTGGGTGATGCTTACCGCTCACAATTAAAAAGTACTGATGCTTACAACGCTTATTCGGCTGCATTGAGCATCGATCCAAAATTGCCGTCTGCAAACGTGGCAGAAGGTGTTTTATGGAGATATGCTGATAACTTTGAAGATTCTGAGAAGCAATTCCAGGCTGCTTTAGCGATAGATCCTAACTATGGCCCTGCATACCGCGAATGGGCAGAAACAGATCTTCGTGCTGCCAGCAAAGATGCCGCTACTTACAACGATAAAGTTAAAGCTGCTGCAGATAACTACAAAAAATATATCAGTCTTACAGATTACTCGCCAGAAGCGCAAATGCGTTATGCCGACTTCCTGATAGACGCAAAGGATTACGTAACGCTTCAAAAAGTAGCAACAGATCTTACCGTATCTGCCAAAACGAACCTGAGGGTTTACCGCTATTTAGGTTATGCTGCTTATGAGAACAAAGATTACCAGGCAAGCTTAACCGCTTTAACCAAATGGGTTAAAGAAGCAGACCCTAAACGTTTAATCCCTAACGACTACTTATACCTTGGCCGTGCCGAGATCGCTTTAAAACAAGATTCTTTAGGTGTTAAAGACCTGCGTAAAGCATTAACTTTAGATACTGCACAGATTGACATTTATGGTGAAATTGCCAAAACGCTATACAGCCTTGGTAAATACCAGGATGCAGGTGAAGCATACAGAGTTTACGGACAAAAATCACGTAAGGCAACATTGAACGATCACTTTAAAGAAGGTATCAGCTTTTATCTTGCCTTTGGCGATCAAACAGATAAGGCTACTAAAGACAAAAGCTTTAAACCAGACAGCTCATTGCTGATCAAAGCAGACTCTGCCTTTACTTATGTAAACCGTAAAGCTGCAAAACCGGTTGCCGAAGTTGCCCTTTACCTGGCTTATATTAATGACCAGAAAGAAGCAGACAGAAACAACATCAAAGGTTTAGCTAAGCCATTTTACGAACAGTATATCGATCTGATCAATACTAAAGGTAGTCCTGACGATAAAACCAAAGTGAAATTGGCAGTAGCTTATGCTTACTTAGGTACTTACTATCAGTACAAGGAAAAGGATGACGCAAAGGCGTTAGAGAACTTTACCAAAGCAAGGGATAATGACCCTAATAACCCACGTGCCAAGTATTATTTCCAGACTAAGAAATAACGTTATTTAACTATCATAGCCTCCTGTTTTTGCAGGAGGCTTTTTTATTATCAATCCATTTGTATATTTGCTGCATGGAAGTACAAAGTTTACCTGTCAATTATTTGCCAATCATATTCCAGATGCTGGTTGCTTTAGGTTTTGTGGTTACTACTATGTTTGTAACACATAAAATTGGCCCTAAACGTGTTACTAAAGATAAGCTTACCCCTTTTGAATCGGGTATCGAAGTGGTTGGTAACGCCCGTACACCTATTTCCATTAAATATTTCCTGGTAGCTATCCTGTTTGTGTTATTTGATGTGGAGGTAATATTTATGTATCCCTGGGCAGTGAACTTTCGCGATTTGGGAAAAGACGGATTGATTGAGATGTTTATCTTTATGGGAACCCTTTTGTTAGGATTCATTTATGTATTAAAAAAAGGCGCACTCGACTGGGATTAAATAATTAACTTAATCATAAAAATATTAAACGGGCAATTTCACGGTTGCTCGTTTTTATTTTTTAGTAAGTTTTAGAGATATAAATTAAGATATTAACATGCTTCTTTAGAATAATTCTAAATATATATACCCGGCACATACTTTACAATTAACATTGCAAATTATTGTAAATTTGTCTAATAATTGTCAGTTACTATAAGGTTTCCGTAATTACTAAAGCGGAAAATATAGAAAAAGGGAGAGTGGTTATGCTTGTAGCTACCCCTGCTGACCTAACAAATGGGTATTTGAATCAAATAAATCATGAGTGATATTCAGTTAGTTGATGCCCCGGCAGGTGTGGAAGGAGCAGGATTTTTCGCTACATCACTTGACAAAGTGATAGGTATAGCACGTTCAAATTCATTATGGCCTTTACCGTTCGCAACCTCCTGCTGCGGAATTGAGTTTATGGCAACCATGGCATCGCATTATGACCTTTCGAGATTTGGTGCAGAGCGTTTAAGCTTTTCGCCACGCCAGGCTGATCTTTTAATGGTTATGGGTACCATAGCTAAAAAAATGGCCCCGGTTTTAAGACAGGTATATTTGCAGATGGCCGAGCCACGCTGGGTAATGGCAGTAGGTGCCTGCGCATCAAGCGGTGGTATATTTGATACCTATTCTGTATTGCAGGGGATTGATGAGGTAATACCGGTTGACGTTTATGTACCCGGATGCCCGCCGCGCCCCGAAGCTATCATAGATGGCTTTATAAACATTCAGAAACTGGTGCAAACAGAATCTTTAAGACGCAGAAGCGAACCGCAATATCAAAAACTATTAGCTTCATACGGAATACAATAATGGGTAAAATATCAAACGAAGAGCTTTTAGCAAAGGTAGATGCTCAGTTTAAGGACAAGGTTACTGTAGTTGGCGAACCATTTGGTTTATTAACCGTAGAAACCACCCGCGAGCAGATCATTGATGTATTGGCATTTTTAAAGAACGAGCCTTCGCTACAGTTTATATTTTTAACAGATATAACCGGTATCCATTACCCGGAGCAGGAAAAAGCTATCGGTGTAATATATCACCTGCATAGTTTGGTAAATAACATTCGCATCCGTATAAAGGTGTTTTTAACCGTTGAGGATGTGCATATACCAACTGCTACCGTTCTTTGGAACGGTTCCAACTGGATGGAGCGAGAAACTTATGACCTGTTTGGGGTTTTATTTGACGGCCATCCGGACTTGCGCAGGATTTTGAATGTTGATGACATGGAAGCTTTCCCGATGCGAAAAGAATTTCCGCTGGAAGACCCCAACCGTGTTGATAAGAAAGATTACTTTTTTGGAAGATAGAAATGCAGAACCATCCGGTATTTTTTGATAACGATCCGCAATCAGAACTTTCGACCTTAAACCTTGGGCCAACGCACCCGGCTACGCACGGCGTATTTCAGAATGTGTTACAACTTGATGGCGAAAGAATTGTTAGTGGTGTATCAACCATAGGGTACATACACAGGGCATTTGAAAAAATTGCCGAACACAGGCCTTTTTATCAAATAACCCCGTTAACAGACAGGCTTAACTATTGCTCGTCGCCTATAAATAACATGGGCTGGCATATGACAGTTGAAAAGCTATTGGGTATTGAAACGCCTAAACGTGTAGATTACCTGCGTATTATTGTAATGGAACTTGCCCGCATCAGCGACCACATCATCTGCAACGGTGTATTGGGTGTTGATACCGGCGCTTTTACAGGTTTCCTTTACATGATGGAATACCGCGAAGCTATTTACGAAATTTATGAAGAGGTTTGCGGTTCTCGCCTTACTACAAATATTGGCCGTATAGGCGGTTTTGAACGTAACTTCAACGCCATCGCCTTCGCAAAGCTGCGTAAGTTTTTAAAAGAATTTCCTTCGGTTTTAAAGGAGTTTGAGTCCCTTTTTAACCGTAACCGTATATTTATTGATCGTACTAAGGATGTTGCCGCGGTAACTGCCGAAGATGCTATCAGCTACAGTTGGAGCGGCCCTTTATTGCGTGCTGCAGGTGTGGATTACGATGTTAGGGCAATGAATCCTTACTCGTCATATGAAGAGTTTGATTTTGAAGTTCCGGTGGGCAGCAATGGCGATGTTTACAACCGCTTTTTAGTACGCAACGAAGAAATGTGGCAAAGCCTTCGCTTAATTGAGCAGGCGCTTACAAAGCTAGAAAAGGAACCGTCGGATATATTCCACGCCGATGTGCCTGATTTTTACCTGCCGCCAAAAGAAGAAGTTTATAATAACATGGAAGCGCTTATCTATCACTTTAAAATAGTGATGGGCGAAATACCAACTCCTACTACTGAGGTTTATCATTCTGTAGAAGGTGCTAACGGCGAACTTGGATTTTACCTGGTTAATGATGGGGGGCGTTCACCTTACCGTTTGCATTTCCGCAGGCCAAGCTTCATCAATTACCAAATGTATGCGCCAATGAGCCGCGGCATGTTATTGTCTGACGCTATTATTAACATGAGTAGTTTAAACGTTATAGCCGGAGAGTTAGATGCTTAGAGTTGAAGAAACCAATGTACCGGTTGAATTTTCACCGGCGCTCATCAGCAAATTTGATGAGATAGTTAGCCGCTACCCGCAGGGTAAACAAAAGTCTGGCCTGTTGCCGATTTTGCACCTTGTACAAGCTGAATTTGGTTGGGTTAGCGCGCCTGCAATGGATAAAGTTGCCGATTATTTAGGCATACAGGATATTGAAGTTTACGAAGTAGCATCGTTCTACACCATGTATTTTTTAAGGCCGCAGGGTAAGTTTGCCCTGGAGGTTTGCCGAACCGGCCCTTGCTGCCTGGTTGGCGCCGAAAAAATAATGGACTACATTGAGCAAAAACTGGGTGTTAAAGAAGGTGAAGTTACGCCGGACGGCTTGTTTAGCTGGAGAGGCGTAGAGTGCCTGGCTGCTTGCGGCTTTGGGCCGGTATTGCAAATTGGCCCCGAGTATACTTTTTATGAGAACTTAACACCGGAATCGGTTGATAAGCTGATTGCTGATTTAAAAGTAAAAGGTAATAACTAATGGGACGTAAATTACTTTTAGAAAATATAAACGTACCGAACATCAATACTTTTGATGTTTACCGTGAAAAAGGCGGCTACCGCGCGGTAGAAAAAGCCTTGAAGACCATGACCCCAGACGCAATTGTGGAAGAGGTTAAAAAATCTGGTTTGCGCGGTCGTGGTGGTGCCGGTTTCCCAACCGGTATGAAATGGAGCTTTTTAGCCAAGCCTGAAGGTGTGGCCCGTTACCTGGTTTGTAATGGTGATGAGTCTGAGCCGGGAACGTTTAAGGACCGTTACCTGATGACGTACATTCCGCACCTTTTGATTGAGGGTATGATTGTATCGAGCTTCGCGCTGGGTGCTAACGTATCATACATCTATCTGCGTGGCGAAATGATGCCGCAGATCAGGATACTTGAAAAAGCTATAGCAGAAGCAAAAAATAAAGGATTTTTAGGAAAAAATATCTTAGGCTCCGGCTACGATCTTGAACTTTACGTTCAGCCTGGAGGCGGTGCTTATATATGCGGCGAAGAAACTGCATTGCTTGAATCCTTGGAAGGAAAACGTGGTAATCCACGTATTAAGCCACCATTCCCGGCTATTGCCGGTTTGTATGGCTGCCCAACTGTGGTAAACAACGTAGAATCTATAGCGGCGGTAGTGCCTATCATCAATGATGGCGGAGAAGAATATTCAAAGATTGGCATTGGCCGTAGTACCGGTACTAAACTGATCTCTGCCGGCGGTAACGTAAAGAAACCGGGTGTTTACGAAATTGAGTTAGGCTTACCCGTTGAAGAATTTTTATATTCTGACGAATATTGCGGTGGTATAGCCAATGGCAAGCGTTTAAAAGCGGTTGTGGCAGGCGGATCTTCAGTTCCTATTTTGCCGGCTAACCTGTTTATGAAAACCATCAACGGCGAAGGCAGGCTGATGAGCTATGAATCTCTATCTGATGGTGGTTTTGTTAGCGGTACCATGATGGGTTCCGGCGGTTTTATCGCATTTGACGAGGACCAGTGTATAGTACGTAACACCTGGAACTTTACCCGTTTCTATCATCATGAAAGTTGCGGCCAATGTTCACCTTGCCGTGAGGGTACAGGATGGATGGAAAAGGTTTTGCACCGTTTGGAGCATGGCCATGGAAAGTTGAGTGACATGGACCTATTGGTAGACGTATCTAAAAAAATTGAAGGAAATACTATTTGTCCGCTGGGTGACGCAGCTGCATGGCCGGTGGCCAGTGCTATCCGCCATTTCAGGGACGAGTTTGAGTGGCATGTAAAAAGTCCGGCAGAAGCAGTATCAAGAAATTATGGCTTGGCACATTACGCCGATCCGCTGCCTAAACCGGAACCGGTGGCTGGGTAATTTAAAGTCAAAATTAAAAAGTAAAAATTCAAAATGCTTACTGTTGATGATCTGGATCTTACAAGAACTTACACATATGCAGATTATGCGATGTGGAAGTTTGAAGAGCGTTTGGAACTTATAAAAGGTAAGATATTTAAAATGAGCCCTGCGCCGGGTGTTAATCATCAGCGTATTGTGGTAAATATATTAAGGCCGCTGGCGAATTTTTTATTTCAAAAGCAGTGCGAGGTATTTGTAGCTCCGTTTGATGTAAGGCTTGTACGCGCCGAAGATAACGATAGAAAAGGGGAAACAGTTGTTCAGCCGGATATATGCGTCATCTGCGATGAGGCTAAAGTAGCTGATCAAAGAAGTTGCATAGGAGCACCCGATCTTGTAGTTGAAATTTTATCTCCTGGTAATAACACCAAAGAGATAAAGATCAAATACAATTTATACGAAGAGTTTGGCGTAAAGGAATATTGGGTAGTTTATCCCGAAGAGCAATCGTTATTGCAGTATGTACTTGGTAAAGAAGGGAAATTTGTAACTGAGGGTCGTGCTTTAACGGTTGGTGATAAAATCACAACACCGGTTTTACCTGGTTTTGAAATGACCCTGGATGATGTTTTTCGAAACATTGTTTAAGGCGGATTTAAAGAGCATATTTTAAATAATAAATATAAAATATCACGTGAAAGTAACAATAGACGGAATACCTGTTGAAGTAGAAGCGGGAACAACCATCCTGAATGCTGCAAGGCAGATAGGGGGCGATATTGTGCCGCCGGCCATGTGCTATTATTCAAAGTTGGAGGGCAGCGGTGGAAAATGCCGTACCTGTTTGGTTAAGGTTAGCAAAGGTTCAGAAAAAGACCCGCGGCCAATGCCTAAATTGGTAGCTTCCTGCCGTACTACGGTAATGGATGGTATGGAGGTACAGAATATTACATCGCCCGAGGTAATTGAGGCGCGTAAAGGTATAGTTGAGATATTATTAATAAACCACCCGCTGGATTGCCCTATTTGCGACCAAGCTGGTGAGTGCGACCTGCAGAACCTTGGTTTTGAACACGGTGCTGCTAAGACAAGATATGAGTTTGAACGCCGTACTTTTGAAAAGATAGACATTGGCGATAAGATACAGCTGCATATGACACGCTGTATACTTTGCTACCGTTGTGTTTTTACTGCGGATCAAATCACCGATCATCGCATTCACGGTATTCTTAACCGCGGCGATCATTCTGAAATATCTACATATATCCAGGCAGCTGTAGATAACGATTTTTCTGGTAACGTAATTGATGTTTGCCCTGTTGGTGCGTTAACTGATAAAACCTTCCGTTTTAAAAACCGTGTTTGGTTCACCAAGCCGGTAGATGCACACCGCGATTGCGATCACGAAAAATGTAATGGTAAGGTAACCCTTTGGTATAAAGGTGAAGAAGTATTGCGTGTTACTGCCCGTAAAGATAAATACGGTGAAGTAGAAGAATTTATCTGCAACACCTGCCGTTTCGATAAAAAGAAAACGTCCGACTGGGTAATAGAAGGTCCGCGCAAAATTTCGCATCATTCGGTTATCAGCTCCAATCATTATGAATTTAAGCCTTTACCGGTTGTGAAAACCAACCCGGTTCTTATTGAGGCTAATAAAGAACAGTTTGAACGAGATACACGCTTATAATGGAATTAGCAGATATAGTAGTAAAATTTGTATTGGTGGTTATCATCTTCGCCATCAGTTTAGTTATAGCCATGTACTCAACCTATGCAGAGCGTAAAATAGCTGCATTTTTTCAGGATAGGATAGGGCCAAACCGTGCAGGTCCGTTCGGGCTTTTACAGCCGCTTGCAGATGGTGCTAAAATGTTTTTAAAAGAGGAGATCATCCCTACCAATGCCAGCAGCTTCCTGTTTATAGCCGGCCCTTCGCTTGCTATTATGACAGCTTGTATTGGCTCGGCAGTTATTCCATGGGGGCAAAAGCTTACCATAGGCTCGCACGTGATCGACCTGCAAGTAGCGGATATCAACGTAGGAATACTATATATATTCGGCGTTGTATCGCTGGGTGTTTATGGCGTAATGATAGGCGGTTGGGCATCAAACAACAAATACTCTTTGTTAGGTGCTATCCGCGCTGCATCGCAAAATATCAGCTACGAAATTTCAATGGGCTTGTCTATCATAGCATTGTTAATGTTAACAGGTACCCTAAGCTTAAGGGAGATCGCTGAACAGCAGCATGGTTTTTGGGCAAACGGATGGTTCACCTGGAACGTTTTCAGGCAGCCGCTCGGATTCCTGATCTTTATTGTATGTGCTTTTGCCGAAACCAACCGCACACCGTTCGACTTGCCTGAGTGCGAAACCGAACTTGTAGGTGGTTATCATACAGAATACTCATCCATGAAATTAGGTTTTTACCTTTTTGCGGAATACATAAACATGTTCATATCATCGGCAGTAATGGCTACCCTTTATTTTGGTGGTTATAACTTTCCTTTTATGCATCACTTAGGCCTTTCAGAAAACCTGGTGACTATTTTAGGCGTGGTTGCACTGTTTGCCAAGATCTTTTTCTTTATTTTCTTTTTTATGTGGGTACGCTGGACAATCCCGCGTTTCCGTTACGACCAGTTGATGGACCTGGGCTGGAAGGTGCTTATACCTTTAGCAATTGCCAACATTGTTTTAACCGGCGTTATCACCACATTTTTTAAGTAAAACAGGAGTTTAATTAAATGGAATCATTAAGTAATAAACGAAAAGTAATTGAATCAAAGCCGCTCAATTTTTGGGAACGTGCTTATCTGCCTGCTATAGTGCAGGGCCTTTCAATTACCCTGAAACACTTTTTCAGAAAGCCCGTAACCATTGCTTATCCCGAGCAAAAGCGTGAGTTTTCTGAGAACTTTCGCGGCATGCATTCGCTTAAGCGCGATGAAAATGGTAAGGAACGTTGCACCGCCTGCGGTTTGTGCGCTTTATCATGCCCGGCAGAAGCCATCACCATGATTGCTGCAGAACGCCAGAAAGGTGAAGAGAACCTATACCGTGAAGAAAAATACGCTGCTGTTTATGAAATTAATATGCTGCGTTGCATTTTCTGCGGCCTTTGCGAAGAAGCCTGCCCTAAAGAAGCCATTTACCTTGATGGCGATATTGTGCCGGCCGATTATTTAAGAAAAGATTTTATTTACGGTAAAGACAAATTAGTGGAGGCCCCGCTAAATCAATAAAGAAGTTTTATACCTTTGCCCTGCTCTTAAAGGGGTAAAGGTATTTTGTAAATTTAAACCATGAGTACATTTTACTTTATCGCATTTTTATCCGTATTCTTTTCAATACTGGTTATCACTGCAAAAAACCCTGTACATAGTATATTATACCTTATACTTACCTTCTTTACCTTTACCATTCATTATGTATTGCTGAATGCCCAGTTCCTGGCAATTGTAAACTTTATAGTTTATATGGGTGCTATACTGGTATTATTCTTATACACGCTGATGTTGATTAACCTCAACAAGGATAGCGAACCGCGTAAATCAAACCTTATTAAAATAGCCGCTTTTATAGGCGGCGGATGTTTTCTGTTAACCGTGGTTGCTTCACTAAAAGCGTTTGGCGTTTCGCAGCCGGTAGTTTTAAGCAACCCCGATTTGGGTTTGGTAAAAAACTTAGGAAAAGTATTATTTAACGAATATTTATTGCCATTTGAAGTGTCGTCCGTATTGCTGTTATCGGCAATGGTAGGTGCGGTTCTATTGGCAACTAAAGACCCAAAAACAGCTTGATGGAAACTTTGTCACACAGCATACAAGCTGTACCGCTTAATCACTACATTTTATTGTGTGCCGTTATTTTCTCGATAGGTGTAATAGGCGTTTTAATACGCCGAAATGCCATTGTGATTTTTATGTCTGTAGAGCTGATGCTTAACTCGGTAAATCTGTTGCTAACCGCATTTTCAGTTTACCGTGGCGATGCTGCCGGGCAGGTGTTTGTATTTTTCATTATGGCGCTTGCTGCAGCAGAAGTTGCTGTTGGCCTTGCTATTATCGTAATGATTTACCGCAATACAAACTCGATAGATATCAACGTATTGAACAGGTTAAAATGGTGATTAATTAAGTTAAAAGAAGGATTCAAACACGAAGCACGATTTCTAAAAGTGCTTCAAACCAAATTTGAATTCTAAATTTTAACGCTTGAATTTATAAATACGGTTATCAATGTCAAAGGCAGGTTTTGACTTTTGGCTTTATAATTTGAATTAAAACATGGATAAATATATCTGGCTTATTCCCTTATTACCGTTAGCCGGTTTCGTAATTAACGGCGTTGGCCGCAACACGCTTTCTAAAGGCATTATTGGCTTTTTGGGTAGTGCACTGGTATTGGTTTCATTCGCACTAAGCCTTGGCGCTTTCTTCCAGGTACAATCTACCGGTTCTCCTATCAATGTGCATTTATTTGATTGGTTTGGCGTAGGCTATTTCAAAGTTTCATTCGCTTTCCTTATCGATCAGTTAAGCGCTATTATGCTGTTGATCATTACAGGTGTAGGTTTCCTTATCCATTTATATTCTGCCGGCTATATGAAGGACGATGCAGGGTTCGGTAAGTTCTTTGCTTATTTAAACCTGTTCATCTTTTTCATGCTGTTGCTGGTAATGGGATCTAATTACCTTATCATGTTCATCGGCTGGGAAGGTGTTGGTCTATGCTCTTATTTGCTTATCGGTTTCTGGTATACCAATCCGGATTATGCAGATGCTGCAAAAAAGGCCTTTATCATGAACCGTATCGGCGACCTTGGTTTTATAATCGGGATCTTCTTATTGATAGCTTATTTCAAAAGTGCTGCCTACGCTGATATATTCCCGCATGCTGCCGAAGCAAAATTTGCCGGGACACCTTTTGTGTTGATCACTATCTTACTATTTATAGGTGCGGTTGGTAAATCGGCACAGTTGCCGTTATTCACCTGGCTTCCGGATGCAATGGCAGGCCCAACTCCGGTATCTGCATTGATACACGCTGCTACCATGGTTACAGCTGGTATTTACATGATAGCACGTTCTAACATTTTATTTACGCTTGCCCCAGTAACACTTCACATTATTGGAGTTATAGGCTTGCTTACAGCTGTTGTAGCTGCATTAATAGCGTTAACGCAAACCGATATAAAAAAGGTATTAGCTTATTCAACTGTTTCGCAGTTGGGTTATATGTTCTTGGGTTTAGGCGTGGGTGCTTATACCGGGGCATTCTTTCACGTTTTAACACATGCATTTTTCAAAGCGCTTTTATTCCTGGGTGCAGGTTCTGTAATTCACGGTATGAGCGGCGAGCAGGATATGCGCAAAATGGGTGGCTTAAAAAGCAAGTTGCCGGTAACATTTTGGACAATGCTCATCGGTACGCTTGCAATATCAGGTATCCCTCCATTTGCAGGTTTCTTCTCTAAAGATGAAATATTAGCCCATACATTTGCTGCAAGTCCGTTGATGTATGTAGTTGGTGTGATAACCGCTATGTTCACGTCTTTTTATATGTTCCGGATGCTGTACCTTACTTTTTATGGTAAGTTCCGCGGAACGCATGAACAGGAGCATCATTTACATGAATCTCCTGCATCTATGACTATCCCGCTTATTATATTGGCAATATTGTCGACTGTGGCTGGGTTCATCGGTGTACCTGATTCATTAGGAGGCCATCACATGCTGGAGCAGTTTCTGGCGCCGGTGTTTAAGGGCTCCGCAGAATTATTAAAGGAACAGCCTTCGGTAAAACAGACAGAACTTGTTTTAATGGCAATTTCAGTTGCAGGTGCAGTTATTGCCCTGCTTTATGCCCGTTCTAAATATATATCGAAAAATGAAGTGCCGCTTGCAGATACCGAACAAAGGCCGGCACTTGAAAATATTTCTTATCACAAATTTTACCTGGACGAAATCTATGACGCAATAGTAAGAAAGCCGCTGGATGCGCTTTCCGGATTTTTCTATCGTGTAATAGATCAGTTAGGTATCGATGGCATAGTTAACGGCCTTGGTAAGGGATCGATAGAAGCAAGCAAAGGTTTGCGTCTGCTTCAAAGTGGTAATGTTGGCTTTTACATCTTTATGATGGTAATAGGCATCATTTCGGTTCTAATGTACATTGTATTTAAAGTTTAAAGAACGATTAGCGTTTACAATATAAAATGACGGTCAGTATTTTAATTTTTTTACCGGTAATTGCGGCTCTTGCTGTTTTATTGTTCAAGAACGAGGCAGCAAAGCATGCAGCGTTAGCATTTTCTATAATTGAACTCGCGGTAGCGCTGGTTTTCTTATCGCATTTTGTACCCGATGCATCCGTGCAGTTTATCATCAACACGCCGTGGATAGCAAAAATGGGTGTTTACTTCTTTGCAGGTATCGATGGTATCAGCATGATTATGGTGTTGCTTGCAACAGTATTAGTACCGCTCATTATTTTAAGCTCTTATAAGCATCAGTATAAAAATGCCAATGTATTTTATGCACTTATCCTGTTTATGCAGGCAGGCATGTTGCTGGTATTTACCGCACTTGATGGGTTTTTATTTTATGTGGGCTGGGAAGCAGCACTGATCCCTATCTATTTCATTTGTTCTTTATGGGGAGGCCAAAACCGTATCCGTTACACGCTTAAGTTTTTCATTTATACGTTCTCTGGTTCGTTATTTATGCTGGTAGGTATTATTTACTTATACCTGCAGGTACCGGGTAAAACTTACGATATCTTCGAATTTTACAACCTTGGTTTAAGTTCAACCCAGCAGTCATTTATTTTCTGGGCATTTTTTTTAGCATTTGCTATTAAAATGCCTTTGTTCCCGTTTCACACCTGGCAGCCCGATACTTATACCGAAGCGCCAACTGCCGGTACCATGATGTTATCAGGTATCATGCTAAAAATGGGTATTTATGGTGTTATTCGCTGGCTTATACCTAATGCCCCGCTTGGTTTTATGCAATGGCAATTTATGGCGGTAATATTATCAGTTATCGGTATTGTTTATGCTTCAATTATAGCATTTACACAAAAGGATGGAAAGCGTTTGGTTGCTTATTCATCCATAGCGCACGTAGGCTTAATATCAGCAGGTATTTTTGCATGGCGCGCCCAGGGTGTACAGGGTGCCATGATCCAGATGCTTAGTCACGGTGTTAACGTTGTAGGTTTGTTCTTTGTATGGGATATAATCAGCAGCCGTTTAAATACAAGGGAGATCAGCAGCCTGGGTGGTATCGCTAAAGTAGCACCTAAATTTGCTATCGCCTTCTTAATTATAGTAATGGGTACTGTAGCCTTGCCGCTTACCAACGGGTTTGTGGGCGAATTCTTATTGTTAAACAGTGTTTTCCAGGCTAACATAATTATTTGTGCGGCTGCCGGCTTAACCATGATATTCGGAGCGGTTTATATGCTGCGCATGTATAAGAAAGTAATGCAGGGCGAAACCAATGTCCTTACCTTAACTTTTACAGACATAAGTGGCTCAGAAACGCTAACGCTTGGTATCATCTGCGCATTAATAATAGTTATGGGCGTATACCCGCAGCCAATTTTACACATCTCGGAAGCAGCCGTAACAAACTTAATTCAATCGGTAAGTCCTAAATTGATCTATAAATAATGAGTACTTTAATTATCATATCCGTTTTGCCTATACTGCTTTTATATTTAGGCTTGTATAAAGGCCAGGCGGCATTGTTACCTGTTACAATTATCGGTTTACTGGTAGCGCTGGGCTTTGGTGTCGCTCAGTGGAGCAGCAGCGCACAGCCAATATACCATGGCATGATGCTGTTTGATCACTTTTCTATAGCATTTTCTGCTATTACCATCGTTTCTACCATTTTTATCTTGCTTTTATCAAAAGGATATTTTGAAACGATCAGCAAGCACGTTGCAGAGTACTACGCTATCATATTGTTTTCATTAGCTGGTATCATTGTAATGGTATCGTTTTACAATTTAACCATGATGTTTATCGGCATTGAAATTATGTCGGTAAGTTCATACATATTAGCAGGTATTAAAAAAAATGATTTCTCATCAAACGAAGCTGCGTTAAAATACTTCCTGATGGGTGCATTTTCTACAGGCTTTTTATTGTTCGGCATCACCCTTATCTATGGTACTACAGGTTCATTTAACCTTGAAGCAATCCGTAACTGGGCTGTTGAGCATCCGCACGGCATTGATCCAATGTTCGGTACCGGTATTTTGTTGATCATCGTAGGCTTGTGCTTTAAGGTAGGTGCTGCCCCGTTCCATTTTTGGACACCAGACGTTTACCAGGGAGCCCCAACGCTGATTACCGCCTACATGTCTACCGTGGTTAAAACGGCTGGCTTTGCTGCTTTTCTACGCTTATTTAGTGCAAGCTTTGCAACGTTATCTGACTTCTGGGTACCGGTATTACTGGTTATAACCGTTATTACACTTATAATCGGTAATATAACTGCGTTATACCAACAAAGCTTTAAGCGTATGCTGGCTTTTTCAAGTATATCACATGCAGGTTACTTGTTATTTGCTATCGTAGCACTTGGTGCGGCCTCCGGTAATTCGGTATTTATTTATGCTACTGCTTACTCTATTGCTTCAATTATAGCTTTTGGTACGCTGATACTGGTTCAGCAGCAATCTGGCGGCGAAAATTTTGAAAACTTTAATGGCCTTTCAAAAAAGAACCCTTTTTTAGCGCTGGTATTAACAATAGCGATGCTATCCCTTGCGGGTATACCGTTAACAGCCGGTTTTATTGGCAAGTTCTTTATGTTTACCGGGGCGCTTAACAAATACCAGTTTGTAATGGTGATTATTGCGGTGGTGAATGCTATCATCAGCATTTTCTACTACTTCAGAGTTATTATAGCAATGTATTTCCGCGATACCGAACGTATTGAACTGGTAGTGCCTGGCTATTACAAATTTGTGCTTGGCTTTGCCGCCCTGTTAACCATTTTAATTGGCGTTTACCCTGATCTTATTTCGAGTCTTATTTAATCTGTAACGTAAGTATTACAAATATCATTTAATATTTGTAGCTTTACGGATATAGTGAATGGATAATTTTTGGGAACACCTGCAAAATTTAACGGACGCTCAATCCATCATAAGCTTAGGGTTTTACTTTTTGCTTATAGTTGTATACGCTGAAACCGGGCTATTCTTTGGTTTTTTTTTACCGGGAGATTACCTGTTGTTTATGTCGGGATTGCTTTGTTCAACAGGGAGGTTTGAAATTTCCATTCTAACTTTAACTTTATCACTCATAGCAGCAGGGGTTTTGGGCAACTTTACCGGTTATTGGTTCGGTTATCGCGCGGGGCCATCTTTATTTAGCAGAAATAATTCGATCTTTTTTAAAAGGCATTACGTAGAACTTGCAGAGGAGTTTTACACCAGGCACGGTGGTATGGCGCTGGTTTTAGGCAGATTTTTCCCTATAATTAGAACTTTTGCACCTATCTTTGCAGGTGTAGTTAAGCTTGATTTTAAAAAGTTTACGCTATATAATATAATTGGATGTGTCGCCTGGGTAAGCACCTTTACGTTGGGAGGGTACTTTTTAGGCCGCAGATATCCGCAATTGAAGGATTATCTTCAATACATAATAATTGGACTGATAATTTTTACAACAGTTCCACTGGTTTTTGCGTTCTTTAAGCGAAGAATGCTAAATAGCAATAATGTTAATCAACTAAAATAAAAAATTGAGTAAATGAGTACGCAACATCCATGGCACCAGGTATCTCCTGGTGATAACGTTCCAGAAATTGTAAATGCAATAATTGAGATACCAAAAGGATCTAAAGCAAAATATGAAATAGACAAAACTTCGGGCCTTTTAAAGCTTGATCGCGTTTTATTTTCATCTGTAATGTATCCGGCCAACTATGGCTTTATACCGCAAACCTATTGTGACGATAACGACCCATTAGACATCCTTGTGCTTTGTTCTATAGATGTTTTTCCTATGTCGATGATAGAGGCAAAAATTATTGGTGTAATGCACATGGTTGATAATGGTGAACAGGATGATAAGATCATTGCCGTAGCGAAGAACGACATGTCTGTTAACTACATTAACGATCTTAACGAATTGCCGCCGCACGCAATGACAGAAATTGTCCGTTTCTTTAAAGACTATAAAAAACTTGAAGGTAAAAATGTTACCGTAGAACATCTTTTAGGCGTACGTTATGCCCATAAGGTGATCAAAGAAAGTATGGAATTGTATCAGTCTACTTTTCCTGTGTACCAATAATTAATCTATGGGCCCCGATCTCGAAATAAATTATTTTTACCTTTTTCTCACCCTTTTCCTGGTTTTGCTCAACGGCTTTTTTGTGGCCGCTGAGTTTGCTATGGTAAGAGTTCGGGGCTCGCAGATAGAACTTAAAGCAAAGTCAGGCAGCCGGATGGCTAAGCTTACCCGCAGTATTATGGGTAACCTCGACGGCTATCTTGCAGCAACCCAATTGGGCATTACCATCGCATCCTTAGCTCTTGGTGTTATTGGCGAAGGTGTGTTTACCAATATTGTGCTCCACCTTTTTAACGGGGTGGGTATTACCATTACATCTGGCTTGGTAATCAACATCAGCCATGTGCTGGCCTTTGTTTCCATCACTTTTATCAGCATTATTTTCGGAGAGCTTGCACCAAAAACATTGGCCATCCAAAGGTCAATGCGCACGGCGCTTGCTGTTTCTGCTCCTTTAAGGGTGTTTTTTATTGTTTTTAGGCCCATTATATGGGTGTTAAACAACCTTTCTAACTTTATCCTAAAACTGATAGGTATTGACCCCATACAAGGCGAGGCGCACCATAGTTCCGAAGAATTGCAATACCTGCTTGACCAGGGTAAGGAAACAGGTGCTATTGACAGCAATGAGCACGAACTGATTCAGAATGTTTTTGATTTTAACGAACGCGTGGTAAAAAATATCATGGTGCCGCGTACCAAAATTTCGGGCGTTGATATCAATACAGAGAAAGATGAGTTATTACAGATCATCATCACAGAGGGTTATTCGCGGATGCCGGTTTATGATGATGTGATTGATAAGATTATTGGTATTGTGCACGCAAAAGATATACTCCCGCTGCTGGCCCACAATGAAGAGATTGTTTTGAAGGACATCATCCGCAAACCATATTTTATCCCGGAGACAAAGAAGATAAACGACCTGATGGCCGAGCTGCAGCAAAAGCGAATTCAGATTGCTATTGTGCTGGACGAATTTGGCGGTACTGCCGGTATGGTTACGCTGGAAGATATTGTGGAAGAGCTTGTTGGAGACATACAGGACGAGTACGATGAAGAAAAGCCGATAGTTGAAAAGATAAACGACCGGGAATTTATTGTAAATGCGCTTGCCCCAATTTACGATGTAAACAGCCATTTACCTCATGACCTGCCCGAAGACGGCGACTTTGATACCATATCCGGCTGGTTAGGCCACATCTTTGGCAAGATCCCTGATGTGGGTGAACAAAAGGAATCCAACGGGTACAATATTACCGTGTTAAAAAAATCAGATCAGAATATTGAAGCTGTAAAGCTTGAATTATTGATCAACGAGGAAGATACTGTAGACTTGCACTAAAGATCAGGTTTAAGAGTATTGCAACATCCATTTGTTATTTCCTGGTAAGTAAAGATTTTTACCTTTGAATCTTTACTTTTGATTTAAAAGGAATGCATCTGTTTTACACCCCCGATATTGATCCTGCCAATGCCAACTACTTCCTGAACGAAGAAGAGAGCAAGCATGCAATCCGTGTGCTTAGGCTAAATGTTGGCGATGAAGTGCAGCTGATTGATGGCCGGGGAGGCTTTTATGCCGCATCCATCCAGGATCCCCATCCTAAAAGAACTATTTTAAAAATAAACTCGGTCACAAACGCGTTTGGTAAAAGAAACCATTATTTGCATATTGCTATTGCGCCTACTAAAAATATAGAGCGTATAGAATGGTTCCTGGAAAAAGCAACGGAGATAGGTATAGACGAGATAACTTTTATCAATTGTCAGCGCTCGGAGCGGAAGGAAGTAAAAACAGACCGTTTAAACAAGATCATTACATCGGCTATTAAACAATCATTAAAGGCTTACCACCCGGTATTAAATGAAATGTCAGGCTTTAGCCAGCTGGTAAAAAGCACGTTTAACGGCCAGAAGTTTATAGCGCATTGCGAGGATGGAGAAAAAATAAGTCTTAAAAGCGAACTCGCTCCTAATGGTAATTATCTTATTTTAATAGGCCCGGAAGGCGATTTTGCACCAAACGAAATAGAGGAGGCTTTAAAAAGCGAATTTAGACCGATAACTTTAGGCGACAGCCGTTTACGTACTGAAACCGCCGCATTAGAAGCCTGTTTTGAAGTGAACTTTTTGAACCGGGCTGTTTAGTTGAAAAATTGAAGATTTTTAGCCCTTATATAAAAGCAATGAAAAAATTTGCATATTTAATCTGTGCCGCCCTTTTGTTTATATGCAGTAGCTTTAATGCACCTGCTTATAAAATGGCAAAGCTCAAATATAACGGCGGGGGCGACTGGTATGGTGATAGAACGGCTTTACCTAACCTTATTAAATTTTGCAACGAGAACTTAAAAACAAACTTTCAGCAGCAGGACGAAGTAGTTGAAGTTGGCAGCGCCGAAATATTTAATTACCCTTTTATATTTATGACAGGGCACGGCAACGTGATATTTTCCGACCAGGAGGCGCGCAACCTAAGAAAATATTTAACAGGCGGCGGCTTTTTGCATATAGATGATAATTACGGGTTGAACCAGTTTATAAGGCCGCAAATGAAAAAAGTTTTCCCAGAATTAGAGTTTGTAGAGTTGCCCTTAAACCACCCGATATACCATCAGAAATTTAGTTTCCCCAATGGTTTGCCCAAGATACACGAGCATGACGGTAAACGCCCGCAAGGTTTTGGTTTGATCTATAAAGGGCGCCTGGTTTGCTTTTATACTTACGAATGCGATTTGGGAAATGGTTGGGAAGATTACGGCACCTATGCGGGCGATACGCAGGAAAGCCGTACCAAAGCGCTAAAAATGGGTGCAAACCTGGTACAATATGTATTAACACAATAATCAGATGCTACAGGTAAAAGTTAACGATCAGCATAGTTTTGAACTAGAAACGCAAGCCGGAGCGGTGACTGTAAACGGCACGCCCATTGATGCCGATATTAGGCAATTGAAGGATAATACCTGGCATGTAATAAATGATCTGAAATCATACAATGTTGAACTGATAGAATACAGCCGGGCAGACAAAACAGCGAAGATTAAGATTAATAACAGCATACTATCGGTAAGCGCTAAAGACCAGTTTGATATTTTATTAGAAAAGCTGGGTATGAGCAATGCAAGCCAGGCGAAAATAAGCGAAGTTAAAGCACCTATGCCTGGTATGGTATTGAAGGTTTTTGTAGAAGAGGGTGCTGCTGTGCAAAGGGGTGATAATCTATTTGTGCTGGAAGCTATGAAAATGGAAAACATTATCAAAGCCCCTGCTGATGTGATTGTTAAATCTATCAGCATAAAGCCCGGCGATAAGGTGGAAAAAGGGCAGGTACTGATCCGGTTTTAATAATACGTTATTACACCTGTTAAAATTGCAAAGTTGTACACTTAATGCATGTATTAAAGTGTAATAATTTAACGTTATATTTATCTTATAATAAGGAAAAAGTATAATGCCTAAACCAAATACTATTTTTCTTGTCTATATGAATATAAGTAATTTGTATTAAATTTGTGACCGTGAACATTCAGATCATTATAATTGCCTTACTATTTATTGCGGCTGTTTTTTACGTTTGCAGGCTTCTTTACAAAAACTTGTTTACTAAAAAAGGTTGCGGTACCAACTGCAAATGCGGTGTGGATTTTTCGGCAATTGAACCAGGAAAGAACCGTTAAGCGCTTAAAAGCCTTATTAACCTTTATACCTTAAAATACTCTATTAAAAGAACTTAATGGCTGATAAACAGGTTTTTCAAACCGATACCCCCGGTAGATGGATACGTTTTAAGTGGCTAAGCCGTGCTATTATTATAGTACTTGTTGCCAGCGTGTTTGCCGCGGTAATTACAGTTACTTCCAAGCAATATCCCACCCTTCCAAATTTAGATCCTGCACCTAAAAAGCTTACTAAAGAGGAGTTGGAGAACTTAAAGCATTCAAAAAAGTTTAAGGACTTCAACATAGATAAGGACGAGATTCAAAAGCTTGCCAAAGCGCGCCATCAGCATCAGCTAAAGCATCCTAACAACAAAGATCGTATCAACGCGGCATTTTACCGGGCTTGGGAACCGCAGGCATATAATTCATTGCTGCAATACATTTCTAAGCTGGACATGGTTGTAAGCGAGGGCTTTTACGTATTGCCCGGCCGTGATACCATAGTTGCTAATGTGGATACCGGCTTAATAAACCTTAACAAAAGGTATCATAAGCCTGTATTAATGTCATTATCTAACTATGTTAATACAAACAACCTTACCGGTGGCTATGACAGTAAAGATGTTGAGCGGCTTATAAAAAGCAAGGATCTGCGCATTAGCTTTATCAATAGCATTGTCAAACAGCTTACCCGCTTTAAATTTCAGGGTGTAAATCTTGATTTTGACGATATTAAAGATCTCAACAGCAAAAATTACATCCAGTTTGAAAACGACCTGTATGGTATTTTACATCCGCAGGGATTTTTGGTTACTACCAACGTTGTGCCCGAAGATGAGCAATACAACCTGGAGCGTTTGCAGCACGTGAACGACTTTTTGTTTGTAATGGCGATAGATGAGCATAACGATCAGAGCAATGCCGGCGATCTGTCAAACCAGCATTGGGTTGAAGAAATACTGGATAATGTTTGCTCGCGCATACCGAGCGAAAAAATTATTTTAACGGTGGCCGGTGGCGCTTATGACTGGCCCGAAAGCAGCTTAGGGAAATCTATCGGGTACCCGCAGGCAATAAGCCAGGCGCAAACCAATCATAGCCATATAACTTTCGACCCGAAATCAGCCAACCTGCATTATACCTATTTTGACAAGGATAGCTTAGAACATACCGTTTATTTCACCGATGCGGCTACCAATTTTAACGTGATCCGCATGGCCGATGACTGGGCAACCGGTGGGGTAGCGCTTTGGCGTTTAGGCTCGGAAGACCCACGTTTGTGGACTTTTTTTCAGAAGAACCTTTCTATCGATTCATTGCATAAAACAGGCCTTGATATCAGAAGACTTACAACCGTTGGTTTAAATAACAAAATTGACTATGACGGCGAAGGTGAGGTACTCGATCTGGTAACCACCCCCGATACCGGGCATATCAATGTCCACCTGGATACTACCAGTTATACCATCACCAATCAGCAATATGTAAAACTGCCTACCAAGTACGTTATCCGTAAATATGGGTATGCGCCCGGCAAAATTGTTTTGACCTTTGATGACGGTCCCGATCCGGACTATACCCCCCGTATCCTGGATATACTTAAGCGTGAGCATGTACCGGCTGCCTTTTTTGTGGTTGGATCAATGGCAGAAAAGAATATCCCTATTTTACGCCGCGAATTTGACGAGGGCTATGAAATTGGTAACCATACCTTTTTTCACCCCGATATTTCCACCGTCAGCATTGACCGTGTACACCTGGAGCTAAATGCTACCCGTAAACTGATAGAGTCTGTTACCGGTAGAAGTACCATATTATTCCGCCCGCCTTTTAATGCAGATGCTGAGCCTACTACACTTGCCGAGGTTATCCCGGTTGCAGAAAGCCGTAAACAAAGCTATATCAACATAGGTGAATCTATTGACCCATGGGATTGGCAACCCGGTGTAACAGCCGATAGTATTATTGCGCGTGTAATAAAGCAAAAGGACGCAGGTTCTATGCTGTTGCTGCACGATGCAGGTGGCGATACCCGCGAAGAGACTGTAAAGGCGCTGCCGGAAATTATACATTTCTTTAAAAGCCACGGGTATAAGTTTACCACCATTGCCGATGTTTTAGGAAAGACCAAGGCCGACCTGATGCCGCCTATAAAAGACGATGCAAATTCGGGTGTGTTGGGTTCTTTGTATAACTTCCTAATCCAGTTTTATTTCTATGGCAACTGGTTCCTGATCTACCTTTTCATATCTGCCATCTTTTTGGCTGTTGGGCGTATCATTCTTATCGCCATACTTGCGCTTCGGCAATTTGCAGAAAACAAAAAGACAGTGCGCGTATTGGCCGATCCTGCAGGGATGCCTGCAGTGAGTATTATCGTGCCTGGTTATAACGAAGAGGTAACAGCTCTAAAAACTATTGAAAGTTTATTAAAAACCGCTTACAGCTCGTTCGAGATTATTTTTATTGACGACGGATCAAAAGATAAAACATATCAGATAGTAAACGATGCCTACGGCGATCATCCATTGGTGCAGGTTTTAACCAAGCCTAACGGTGGTAAAGCTTCTGCGCTGAACTTTGGTATCAGCCATGCACGCCATGAGTTTGTGGTTTGTATAGATGCTGATACCCAGCTTAAGGATGATGCCATTTTCCAGATGATGACCTATTTTACCGATGCCGAAATTGGCGCGGTAGCAGGTACGGTTAAGGTTGGTAACGAAAACAACATTATTACCCGCTGGCAGTCTATCGAATATATCACGGCCCAGAATATGGACAGGCGTGCATTCGACCTGATAAATAGTATTACCGTTGTTCCGGGTGCTATTGGGGCGTTTCGTAAATCGGCTATTTATAAGGCCGGGGGCTTCACTTATGATACCCTTGCCGAGGACTGCGATCTTACCATGCGCATCTTAAAGCAGGGTTACATTGTACGAAATGCAGACGAGGCAGTTGCTTATACCGAGGCGCCTGAAACACTGAATGGTTTGCTTAAACAGCGTTTCCGCTGGAGCTTTGGCGTTATTCAGAGCTTCTGGAAAAATAAGGACGCACTTTTTAATAAGAAATACAAATTCTTTGGGATGGTTGGTATGCCAAACATCCTGGTGTTCCAGATAGTGCTTCCATTATTTTCACCTTTAGCCGACCTGATGATGATCATTGGCCTGTTTGGGGATAAGCCGGGCAGGATACTGGCTTATTATGTAGCCTTTGTGCTGATAGACTTCGTAGTGGCAATTCTTGCGTTCTGGATGCAGAAGGAAGATTATAAGAAGCTGGTATATATTATTCCGCAGCGCTTTGTGTGGAGGCAGTTGATGTATTACGTATTATTTAAATCTATACGCAAGGCTCTTAAAGGCGAATTAAGCGGCTGGGGTGCATTAAAGCGTACCGGTAATGTAATTATCAAGAAAGACGTATCGACGGTGAGTAGTGAGAAATAGGAGATGATACCTTAAATAAAAAAGCTGATAGTTTATTAAGAATTGCTATCAGCTTTTCTTTTTTTTAAGATTTACCTTTTCGCCTTTTCTAACAAACAAACTGCGTAAGCAACAACACCTTCTTCGCGCCCTATAAAACCAAGCTGTTCATTGGTGGTAGCTTTGATGGAAATATCGTCTTCGCTAATAGCCGCTGCGCCTGCAATATGTGTTTTCATAGCTGGAATGTGCGGGTTAATTTTAGGCGCTTCCAGGCAAACCATTGCATCGATGTTTCCTACTTCCCAGCCCTTTTCGCGGATCAGTTTCATTACTTCCTGTAGTAGAATTAAACTGCTGATACCTTTCCAGCGATCATCCTTATTAGAAAAATGAAAGCCAATGTCGCGCAGGTTAGCAGCACCTAAAAGGGCATCGCAAATGGCATGAAGCAATACGTCTGCATCCGAATGGCCATAAGCACCCGAGTAATGTTCCAGGTTTACGCCACCTAAAACAAAAGGGTGACCGGTTTTTAACTGGTGTACATCAAACCCAAACCCAACCTTTATCTGTCCCATTCTTTTTTATACGAGTTTTTATCACCCCCAAAACTGGCTTTAAGCGTAAAACGCAGTGTGTTTGCCAGGGGGCTGTTTTGCTGAGATGCAGCAAGGTAAGAGAAATCAAAATCAAAAGAGCTGTACTTAAAGCCTACACCAAAAGTTGCATAATGAGAGCCGCCCTTGTTTGGGTTTTCATAAAAGTAACCTGCCCTTAAAGCAAACAGGTGATTATACCAATATTCTAAACCTGGTGAAAATGTGATTTCCCGTAACTCTTCGCTAAAGCCGTTTGGCGCATCTGTAAAGGATGCAAAAATACCGGCCGGTACAGATACATTGTCGCTTTTTCCTTTTACAATATTACCGTTGGCATCTACAATAGGAGGGGTAGGCACCAGCAATTTATTCATATCAAAAGCGAAGGTAAGTTGATTGTAATCATCCAGTTCCCATGTGTTGGCAATACCAATTTTAAGGTTAGCGGGTAGGAAATAATTTGGCCCGTCGGTACTGTAATTGATCTTGGTGCCTATGTTTGAGATATTGGCGCCGAATGAAAAAACGGCATCATTGCCGAACTCCTGGGTTTCTTTGGTGTAGAAAAATGAAACACCCGCTGCAGCCGCATTTCCCGAATTTGTTTGCCCGCTTGTACCACTTGAAAAAGCCGCGTTCGACAGATTGGAATGGATAAAGCCACCGGTAAGCGCAATGGAAAATTCATCGCCAAACTTACGTGAGTAGGAGAGGTTTATCTGAAATTCGTTAGGGTTATAAGAGCCCAGATCGTTGCCGCTGTTATCTTTAAACTGTATGCTGCCGTAATTAAAATACCTTAAAGATGCACCTATAGCGTTCTGGTCATCAACCTTATGCGAAAAGCTTAAATACGATAGGCTGATATCGGGCACTAACTGGCGTAACCACGGGCTGTAAGATATGGCAACATCATTATCAGAATTAAGAAAGGCAAGTTTGGCCGGGTTCCAAAAGTTGGCATTTACATCAGGCGAAATAGCCACACCTGCATCACCCATAGCGCCTGAACGTGAGTCGGGCGTTATATTAATGAAAGGAACCGCAGTAGGAATAGCTGTTAAATTGCTTCCGTTGGTGTTTGCTCCAGTTTGAGACATTGCAGCCAGCGGCAACAGAAAAGACCCAAAAAGAATAATTGAGTATAAGTAAAAAAGCTTCATCAGATAAGTGTGCGGCTTATTTTTAAAAATTTAAAGATAAATCTATCTGCCTATTTTTACGCATTTGCTAACCATTAAGTTTTCCACTAAAATAATTGCAGATTTTGAAACAGAACCGGAATGTTTTCCGTTAAAATGCAGACAGAAAAAAACATTATTGTCACAAGTTTTAAACAAAAAGATTAGCATTATATGCGAAATGTTTTAAATTTACGTGCTAAAATAAACTGTAAAAATATGAAAGTACTTTTTACTAAGACTGCTATTGTGCTGTTGGGCGTTGGAACGTTAATGAGCAGCTGCAGTAAGCATCAGAAATCGGAAAAAACCGGTATCACTTATAACGATAAAAAAACCGGTGGTTACGAGCGCTTTAGGCAAACACATCCGTCGCCAGGTCCTGGTGTGATCCCTATTGAGGGCGGAACGTTTGTTGTGGGTGGCAGTGCCGATCAGGATGTAACTTTTGATTATAACAACGTGCGCCGCAGGGTTACCGTTCCTTCTTTTTATATGGACGAAACAGAGGTGTCTAACCAGGATTGGCTGGATTACCTGCACTGGACAAGCGTAACCTATCCGCAAGACCGCGAATTATATTATAACGCATTGCCGGATACACTGGTTTGGCGTAAACCTTTATCATATAACGAGCCTTATGTTGATAACTATCTAAGGCACCCGGCTTTCCAGGATTACCCTGTAGTTGGTGTTACCTGGGATCAGGCGCAGGATTATTGCGCATGGCGTACCGACCGTACCAATGAAAACATTTTGAGGGAAACCGGCAGAATGCAGTCATGGAACGATATGAACGGTGGAGGCGGTAAAAAAGGTAAAAACGCAGCACCTGCATCGTCAGGAAACAGTGATGCCTTTAATACAGACATGTACCTGAACGGGCAGCAGCGCGGTGGCAGCTTTGACGGTAAAAAAATGGTTGCCGATTTGAGCCCTAACGCAAAACCTGCTACTGGTGCAAATGGCAAAGGATCAAAAGCACCTGTACGCCCGGTACGTATGGAAGACGGTATCTTAAAACAAGCTTACCGCCTGCCATCTGAAGCTGAATGGGAATATGCAGCGCTTGCTTTAATTGGTAACACACAATTTGAAAATATTGACGACGGAAAAATTTATCCATGGAATGGCTTAGGCGTTCGCTCTGCTAAAAGGGCAACCCGCGGTATGATCATGGCTAACTTTAAACGTGGTGCAGGTGACAACGCCGGTGTGGGCGGTTACCTGAATGATAAAGCAGATATTACTGCTCCGGTACGTTCTTACCAGCCAAACGACTTCGGTTTGTATCAAATGGCCGGAAACGTGAACGAGTGGGTAGAAGATACTTACCGCCAGACATCTTTTGAAGAATTTGACGACTTTAACCCGTTCCGTGGTAACCAGTATACAAACAAACGCCTTGCTGATGCATCAAAAGGATTGTATGCAAAAGATAAATACGGCCGCCCTATTAAGGATGCTGCAAAGTCTGACAAGAAAATGAAATATGCCGACCTGATTGCAATGCAGCAGGCACAGGCAGCAAATACCGACGGTACTACGCAGCCATCTGCGGTTCCTGCTAACGGTACTGCACAGCAAACAACTGCCGGCGCTAACGGTACTGTTGCAAGCGCTGCTGCACCTAAAAACGCACTTGCAGGAAAGCCTTACAATGCCGACTTAAGGGGTTATGGCGATACTACCAACACAGTACTTTATGGTACTACAACATTGGTGAACGACCACTCTAAAGTTTACAAAGGCGGTTCATGGAATGACCTTGCTTTTTGGCTAAACCCTGCTACCCGCCGCTTTATGGATGAAGACGAGGCAAGTGCCGAAGTTGGTTTCCGTTGCGCAATGACCATGGTTGGTGCACCGGAAATCCATCCGGAAGGCAAACCTCACTACAAGGTTAAAAAAGCAAAGCCTTTTAACCCAAAGCAATAAGGTAAAACAAATTATATAATTGAACAGGCCCCGGAATTTTCGGGGCCTGTTTTGTTTAATTAATATTTGTAAACCTGCCTTTTGCAATTTTATTTACTTTTATTGCATGCATCAATCCGAAGAAAATCCCTGGAAAATAACATCCGAAAAACGAATATATGATAACCCCTGGATAGGGCTCACTGAATACCAGGTGCTTAACCCATCCGGCAATCCGGGTATTTATGGTAAGATTGATTTTAAAAACATTGCCATTGGTGTTTTGCCGTTGGATGATGATTTGAACACCTACCTGGTTGGGCAGTACCGTTTCCCGATAGATAAATATAGCTGGGAAATGCCGGAAGGAGGTGGGCCGCTCGGTCTTGACCCGCTCGATTCTGCAAAGCGCGAACTGCTGGAAGAAACCGGGCTTAAAGCCGACGAATGGACAGAGATACAACGCCTGCACTTATCCAATTCTGTAAGTGATGAGCTAAGCATACTGTACGTAGCCCGCGGCTTAAAGCAATATGAAGCCGAACCCGAAGAAACAGAGCAGCTGATTATTAAAAAAGTACCTTTTGAAGAAGTTTATCAGATGGTTTGCAATGGCGAGATTACCGATTCTATGACCATTGTAGCGGTTTTACGCGTCCGTTTGCTGCTGATGGAAAACAAGTTATAACAATTTACGGGTTTCTAAAAATTAGCTAAATTTGAAACTCTATGAGAAAGTTTTTTGGTTTCATATTATCGCCAATACACTATATTTTTTTCGGGTTGGTATTGGTTATCTTTCAACCGGTGCAATGGATCTGCTTTAATGTGTTTGGCTACAGCGCCCATAAAAAATCTGTAGACGCGCTTAATTTTTGCCTTGTAAGCACCTATTACCTGCTTTTTAACAGCGTGAAGTTTATTGATGAACAGCAAATCCCGGTTGGCCGGCCAATTGTTTTTGTGGCAAACCATCAAAGCCTTTATGATATCCCGGTGATGATCTATTTTTTGCGCCGTTACCATGCAAAATTTATATCAAAGGTAGAGCTTGCCAAAGGTATCCCATCTATATCTTATAACCTTCGCCACGGCGGCGCGGCAAATATTGACCGCAACGACCCGCGGCAATCCATTATGGAAATCTCAAAACTGGGCACTAATATGAAGGAAAAAGGCTGGTCGGCAATGATCTTTCCCGAAGGCACGCGTTCTAAAGATGGGGTTGTTAAGCCTTTCCAGGCGGCGGGCGTGGCAACACTTATAAAACGCTGCCCCGATGCGCTGATTGTGCCGGTAGCTATCAACAATTCATGGAAAATGGTAAGATACGGCCAGTTCCCGTTAAATACTTTTCTTAATATGACCTGGCGCGTGCTGCCGCCCATCGAACCGGAAAAAGGCAAAGCAGACGAAGCAGTGCTAAAGGCAGAAAATGCAATTAAGGAAGTTTTGGGGCAGGCTTAGCTATATATTTTTCCCGTCAATTATCTTATAAAATTCATCACGGTAGGTATCGCCAACCGGTATAACTTTATCGCCCATAAAAATGCGGCTGCGCTCAATGCTGTCTATTTTGTTGATGGATACGATGTATGATTTGTGTACCCGCATAAAATGTCTCGCCGGCAGCGCATCTTCCATTTTCTTCATGTTTTGGAGGGTAATGATCCGCTCGGAAGTGGTGAAAATAGAGATATAATCTTTCAGCCCTTCTATAAAAAGGATATCGTTCAAATAAACCTTCTGTATTTTATGCTCTGTTTTTACAAAAATAAAATCGCTTAAAAAATCCTGCTTAAGTTGCTGCGTGGGTTCTGGTTGTGCGGGTTTCGCTGCCGGCTGCAATACCGTTTGCGCCTTTTGTACCGATTTAAAAAAGCGATCGAATGCTATAGGTTTAAGCAGGTAATCAATCACGTCAAGCTCGTAGCCTTCCAGTGCATATTGCGGGTAAGCGGTTGTTAAAATAACCTTGGCTTTGCCGTTAGCTATTTTAAGAAACTGTATACCTGTAAGTTCGGGCATTTGCACATCAAGAAACACCAGGTCTATACTGCCATCCTGTACAAGGGTAAGCGCTTCAATAGGGTTTGTAGTTGCTTTAATCAATTGCAAAAACGGCACCTTTTGAATATAATCTTCCAAAATGTGCAGGGCCAGGGGCTCGTCATCAACTATAATGCATCTGATCATGTTATAAAACTAATGATAATTCCACGGTATAATTATCGGTTTCGTCGTGAATTTGAAGATTGTATTTGCCGGGATATAAAAGATCCAACCTGCGTTTTACGTTGTTCAAACCAATGCCCCCAATGATGTCGCGGTTGTTATTGTGCTTCTTATTCTGAATGTAAAACTGCAGATGCGAAGCGCCGACTTCTATTGCCAATTTAATAGGCGTAAGCGCGTTGTTAGCCACCCCGTGCTTAAATGCATTTTCAATAAATGGTATAAGCAACAGGGGTACAATGCGCTGGTCTTCCATATCGCCGTTCACTTTCAGGTCTATAAAGGCCTTGTTGGCAAACCGTATCTTTTGCAAATCTATATAATTACGGATGTATTGCAATTCTTTAGTGAGTTCTACCTTATTGTCATTACACTCATAAAGCATGTAGCGCATAATTTCAGAAAGCTTCAAAATTGCTTCGGGCGTTGTTTCTGAACGCTGATAGGCCAGCGAGTAAATACTGTTTAACGAATTGAACAAAAAATGCGGATTGATCTGCGACTTTAAAAAAGCCAGCTCGGCGCTAAGGCGTTGGTTTTCAAGGTCGCGCTGTATCCGTTCATTCAGGAACCAGTCGGTAGAGAATTTGAGCGCGGTGCTCAAAACCAAAAAAAGCAGGCTGGCGAACACCGTACTTATAAAATATTGTGTAAAGTGTACTTCATGTTTATGCTCGCGTAGTAATATAAACTGCTTAAAATAAACGGCTACCCCGTATTTTACAAAACCATAAAATACAATGGCCACTACTATAGAGCCTATGTAAAGCCAGTACTTTTGCCGGTCTAAAAACCGGGGCATCAATACCAGAAAATTGAAGTAGAACAGAGTGATATTGATACAGGGATACAATACAAAAAGAACCAGGATATCGTCGTTACTTAACTTGGTATCGCCCCTAACAATAAACAGGCATAAGGATATAAGGGTTACCCAAAAAAACACATGCCACAGTATTTGCCAACGCAGTTTCATCGTTCCTAAAATAGTGTTTTAAATGCCTTATAGGTTGAAAATTATATATTGCCCTCATCATTATCGATGAACTGCCCAAAAAAGCCGACCAACCGGATGTTTCAAATATCAGTCTGTTCATCTATGAAAGCCGTGCGTTGGTCTAAATCTTTTTAGGGAGCCACATATTTGATATTTCTTTGTGTCATTAAATCTCGCACAATGAAAAAGTTAATTGCCAACTCGAACCCTTTTATCCTTTTACTGGTACCGGTTATGTTCGCCCTTATTATGGGTGTTGGTTATCAGTTTAAAGAAAAAAGAGAAGCCATAGCAGGTACAACGGTACAGGCTACTTCGCTTTTTTATAAAAGTGTTACGCTAATAAAAACTGTTTGCAGCGTAAGTAGGGAAAAATCATGGTAATAAGCACCGATAATTTAACCTTTACCTTCGGCGAGCAAAAGGTTGTAAAAGACCTTTCGCTCCGGGTACCCGAAAAAAGTATATACGGCTTTTTAGGGCCAAACGGCGCCGGCAAAACCACCACAATTAAATTGCTGCTCAACCTGCTTAAAACGCAGCAGGGCAGCATTCATGTTTTTGGGAAAGACCTCCAAACAAACCGGATAGAAATTTTATCACGCATAGGTTCGCTCATTGAGCAGCCGGCTATTTACGCGCATCTTAGCGGTAAAGAAAATTTGCTAAACCGCGCGCTGCTTTTACAGATACCTGCAAAACGTGTTGATGAAATGCTGGCCCTGGTATACCTTACCGACGCGGCTAATAAAGCAGCCGGGCAATACTCGCTTGGGATGAAGCAGAGATTAGGTATTGCGCTGGCCCTTTTGTCTGATCCCGAGCTGCTTATCCTTGATGAACCTACCAATGGCCTTGACCCTAACGGTATTATAGAGATACGCCAGCTGCTCATCAGGCTGGTGAACGAATATGGCAAAACCGTTTTTATATCGAGCCATTTACTGGGCGAAATAGAGCGTATGGCTACGCATGTTGGTATTATAAATTACGGCGAAATGCTTTTTCAGGGAAGTATTGAGCAATTACAATCCCTTAGCCAGCCGCAACTACAGATAGAGATAGATAATACGGTAGATGCCGCTAATTTTTTAAAGCGTAATGATTTAGCTGTTAACGATGTAACAGATCAATATTTGTACCTGCCCTATATATCAAAACAGCAAACAGCCGAAATTAACGCCTTGTTAATTAATAACGGCTTTTTGGTATACAGCGTTGGCCGGTTACAAAAGGACCTTGAAAAACTGTTTTTAGACATCACGCAAAAAGCCTGAAAAATATGAAAGGATTTATACGCTCTTTTAGGTCAGAGTTTTATAAAACGCGCAAAACAGCAGGTTTTTGGAGTTCTGTTTTACTGCCGCTTATCATCTGCCTGCTGCTTTTTATAGGCTTTTACAGCAAAAGCGCACAAATGGAAAACCAACCCGGTATGATGTTGTGGCTGCAGTTTGCCGGGGCTATTTTGGCTGTAATGGGATCTTTGTTATTGCCAATGCTCATCATTTTCATTGCTTACTCGGTAAACAGTATAGAACACCGCGCCGATACCTGGAAAACACTGTTCACACTGCCCTTGTCTAAACTTTCGGTATTTGCTGCCAAATACTTTTATGCATTTTTCCTGGTGTTTTTGTGTTTGTTACTTTTCGTGCTTTTTACAGTAGGCTTTGGCAACTTATTGGGTGTAGTAAAACCGGCCTTAAAATTTCGAGAATACAGTATTTTCAATGTGCTTAGTCAGCTTTATTTTAAACTTTTTCTTTCCACCCTGGGGATACTTTCGATCCAATTTTTACTGAGCCTTTTATTCCGCGATTTTTTAAAGCCGATGGGGATTGGGTTTGTATGCACAATAGCCGGGGTTATATTAGCATCAAACGATTGGGCTTACGCTTACCTGTTTCCATATTCGCACCCTATGATAGCTTTGCGCGCGCTGCGCCAGGCAAAAGAAAGCGGCAGGTCTTCCGGGCAAATGCATATTGTAGTAGATATGCTTACAAAGGATACCTGGGTGAGCATTTGCATTGCCATTGTGGTTTTTATTGGCGGGTATTTTATTGTGCTGAAAAAGAGTGTGAAGTAGGCGTTCTTTTTCCCGATACACTTTTACCTGAGCAATAATCAGCAACCACGCTGTTTACCTTATCCGCTCTCCGTTTGTCGGCTAATAATAGATTTATCGATCTTGTTGAGTATATTACATCGCAAACGATAAACGGAATTTAAAATAGCATGATGCAAATAAACCGGCCGGTAAAAGTAGCCATACTCGATCTTTATAATGGAATTGAAAATGAAGGGATGCGTGGGTTCAGGGAAATACTGGAACGTTATAAGGTGAAAAATCAGCTCGATTTAAGTTACGAAGTTTTTGATGTACGTAAAAAAGTAGAGGTACCCGGAACGGAATTTGACATTTATATTTCCAGCGGCGGCCCCGGCGACCCCTTAGAAAGCGAAGGTTCTGAATGGGAAAAAAAATATTTCCAGCTGGTAGATAAGCTGGAAGATCATAACCTTTCTAATGCCCTTAAAAAGAAGTACAGTTTTTTTGTATGCCATTCTTTTCAAATAATGTGCCGCAGGTATCGTTTAGGCGATGTAAATATGCGGCGCTCGCCATCATTCGGTATCTTGCCTGTCAATCAAACCCATGCTGCTGTGAATGAGCCGGTGTTTGAGGGTTTGCCCAATTCCTTTTACGCGTTGGATTCCAGGTTATGGCAGGTAATTAATCCCAACGAAAAACGGTTTACCGACCTGGGTATGCAATTGCTGGCCATTGAAAAGGAAAGGCCACATGTCGACCTGCCCCGGGCAATGATGGCCATCCGTTTCAGTGATTATTTTTTTTCGACGCAATTTCATCCGGAAGCAGATGCAATGGGGGTAAAGGGAATGCTTTTAAGGGACGATAAAAAGAAAGAAGTGGTAAACGAACATGGCCTGGATAAATACAGCGAAATGCTGGAACATCTGGACGACCCGGATAAAATTATGCTTACCCAAAATACCATGATCCCTAACTTTCTTGACCAGGCGCTTTTAAACTTCCGGCAAGCGGAATAAATCTTAAAGCACTTGTTAAGTAAGTATCATTATTTTGCAAATTAGTTGCAAAGGCTTTAAAAATTAATTAAATAAGCGTACCTTTGCGCAAAATTTAGAGGCGCATTTTCATGCAAAAAATCAGAAATATAGCGATCATCGCTCACGTTGACCACGGTAAAACTACACTGGTTGATAAAATCTTACACAGTTGTGCTATTTTCAGGGACAACGAGTCGACCGGAGAACTTATCCTTGACAACAACGATTTGGAACGCGAACGCGGTATTACCATCGTGTCAAAAAACGTTTCGGTACGTTATAAAGATGTTAAAATCAACATTATCGATACCCCGGGCCACGCCGACTTTGGCGGTGAGGTTGAGCGTGTATTGAAAATGGCTGATGGCGTATTATTACTTTGCGATGCGTTTGAAGGCGCTATGCCTCAAACACGTTTCGTAACACAAAAGGCTTTGGCTTTAGGCTTAAAACCTATTGTAGTTGTAAACAAAGTTGATAAAGAAAACTGCCGCCCAGAAGAAGTTTACGAACAGATCTTCGAGCTTTTCTTTAACCTTGACGCTACTGAAGATCAGCTGGATTTCCCGGTTATCTACGGTTCATCAAAACAAGGCTGGATGAGTACAGACTGGAAACAACCTACTGATAATATTTTCCCGTTGATGGATGCTATCCTTGCAAATATCCCTCCGGCTCCTGAAGCTGAAGGTACCTTGCAGATGCAGATCACTTCTTTAGATTATTCATCATTTGTAGGCCGTATCGCTATCGGCCGTGTTGCACGTGGTGTGATAAGGGAAAACATGCCGGTATCGCTTGTAAAACGCGATGGCACTGTCCAAAAATCAAGAATAAAAGAGCTTTATACTTTCGAAGGCCTAGGTAAAGTAAAGGCAACCGAAGTAAAATCGGGTGATATATGTGCCGTTGTTGGTATTGAAGGTTTTGACATTGGTGATACCATTGCCGATTTTGAAAAACCGGAACAACTGGAGGTCATCAAAATTGACGAGCCTACCATGAACATGCTGTTCACCATTAACACTTCACCATTTTTTGGTAAAGAAGGCAAGTTTGTAACATCACGCCACCTGCGCGATCGTTTATACAAGGAAATGGAGAAAAACCTGGCGTTGAAAGTTGTAGAAACTGAATCGCCTGATTCTTATCTTGTTTATGGCCGTGGTATCCTTCACTTATCAGTATTGATTGAAACCATGCGCCGTGAAGGCTATGAATTACAGGTTGGCCAGCCACAGGTAATTGTTAAGGAAATTGACGGCGTTAAATGCGAGCCGATAGAAACCCTTATTGTTGACGTACCTGGCGATGTTGCCGGTAAAGTTATCGAACTGGTAACCCAGCGTAAAGGCGACCTGCTGATCATGGAACCAAAAGGCGATTTACAGCATTTGGAGTTTGAAATTCCATCACGCGGTATCATCGGCTTACGTAATAACGTATTAACCGCTACGGCAGGTGAGGCTATTATGGCGCACCGTTTTAAATCATATGAACCATGGAAAGGTACTATTCCTGGCCGCTTAAACGGTGTATTAGTATCAATGGATACCGGAAAAACTACCGCTTTTGCAATAGATAAACTACAGGATCGTGGTCGTTTCCACGTTGACCCGGGAGTTGACATTTACGAAGGCCAGGTTTTAGGCGAGCACATCCGCGATAACGATTTGGTTATCAACCTTACAAAAGGTAAACAGTTAACCAACATGCGTGCATCAGGCAGCGATACCAACGTACGTATTGCTCCGGCTATTAAATTCTCGTTAGAGGAATCAATGGAATACATCCAGGCAGATGAGTACATTGAGGTTACCCCGGTGAGCATCCGTTTACGCAAAATCTATCTTACCGAAAACGAGCGTAAGATAAATGGTAAAAAGTTTGTGAATCAATAATCAATCGCCCTTAAAAATAGAATACATATAATTCGAAAGGCTGCTCCTGCAAAGGGCAGCCTTTTTGTTGTGATAGTGTATCGTCGATTATGGGTACCGATATTTATTTTTAAATTTGATTAAAAGCAGCACTTAACAACGTTATGCAATTTTCAGATCTCGATCTTAATAAAACATATTCTTACGCAGACTACCTTAAATGGACGTTTGATGAGCGTATTGAATTAATAAAGGGTAAGATTTTTAGGATCACACCTGCACCGGCATCATCTCATCAGCATATTTCCTGGATCATTTCGGGCGAATTGTATAATTATCTGAAAAATAAAACCTGCCGCGCTTACTCTGCGCCATTTGATGTAAGGCTTCCGCGAAGAGGTGAGCATGATGATAAACAGATTTACACGGTGGTGCAGCCAGACATCTGCATTATTTGCGATCCGGCTAAGATTGATTCCCGCGGTTGTACCGGCGCACCCGATATTGTGATCGAGATTCTCTCACCGGGAAACAATCAAAAGGAATTACGTAATAAATATGATGTTTACCAGGAAGCAGGTGTTTTAGAATACTGGTTGATATCACCCCAGGATAAATCCTTTCTTAAATATACGCTCACCGGCGATGTGTACCAGCCATCGCGGCTAATGACTTTGGGCGATGTTATTACTACATCTGTGCTCCCTGGTTTTGAGCTTTACCTTGATGTTATTTTCTCTGGGCCGGATAATTTTTAATCCTAATTCTTTAGGTCATTTGGCTGTAATCCAATAGACGACAAATCATAAGCAAACATTTTTAACGTTATAATATTTATATTTGCAGGCTAAATATTTAAATAAATGGGCGAGTTAATCGATTTTCTCTTATTTGCTATTTTTGTTATCTACATTATCAGGAGCATCGGAAGGTTTTTTTCGGGTTTGCTATCTCCCAACGTGGCAAACAAAACCGGCCAAAATCAGCAGCAAAATTATACCCGCAACACCTCATCTTCGCAACCCGGAAAGATCAAGGTTGACTATGTTCCCAATAAAACCAAGAAAGGTTCCATCCCCGATTCTGAAGGTGAATTTGTAGACTACGAAGAAGTAAAGTAAGCCCAGATGATACCCGAGGAAGTTTTTAAACGCCGCAAAAATCATAACAATACGCCGGAGTCTACCTTACTGATTATTGCTAACTTTATAGTTGTATCGGCCGATGTAACCTTATTTATACACCATAGCCATATTAACTGGTTTTTTTGGGTAGTGATAGGCTGCCTTTCCGTTTATAACTTTTTTACTGTTCGCCGCAATATAGAAGAATTTAGTACCCGCATTGTTTTAATATCCTACATATCAAGCATTATTGTGTTAATTGCCTTATGTTTTCTCTTAAAACATTAAAATTAACTATTCAATAAAACATATAATTTCTATTCTCATTCAATTTTCTATTTTTGGAGAATATTATCCCTCTTTAAAAAACTTAGATGAATAACTGGTTCAAGCGTAATGGCATACACTTTTTAATTGCAGCAATTTTTTTAGTGATATGCTTCCTTTATTTTACTCCTGCTTTTCAGGGTAAAACATTAGGGCAGGTGGATGTGTTGGGTGCCCAATCTACTCAGAAAGAAATAAACGACTATAAAGCGAAAGATACTACCATTTTATGGACTAACCAGATATTGGGTGGTATGCCCGCTTACCAGATCTGGGCTCCTTATTCTAATAACATTGCATCAACCATTGTTAAGGTTTTAATAGCAGTTTTCCCAAATCCTATTTATGACGTGCTGCTTTTTCTGTTTGGAACTTATTTTCTCTTTTGTGTTTTAAAGCTTAACCCGTGGCTGGCGGCTGCAGGTGCTGTAGCATTTACGTTTTCATCTTACAATATTATTTTGCTGGTTGCGGGGCACTCTAACCAGGCGCTGGCAATTGCTTTTTTTGCACCCATTATAGCCAGTATTATCCTTACGCTTAGGGGCAGGTATATACTTGGCGGAGCGCTAACGGCTTTTTTTATGGCGTTGGAGTTTAAGGCCAACCACATACAGATGACCTATTACCTGTTACTGGCCCTGGCAATACTGGCCTGTATTGAATTATATCACGCTGTAAAAAACAAAACCTTACCGGCCTTTTTAAAGTCGGTGGCCTATATAGGTGTTGCAATACTTATAGCTTTACTGGTAAATGCATCTTTACTGTGGAGCACTGCCGAATACAGCAAATACAGTTACCGCGGCCCGTCAAACCTTAAACAGCATAGCAAAGAGCCAACAAATGGTTTAAGTAAAGATTATGCGTATCAATGGAGCCAGGGTGTAGCAGAGTGTTTTACCTTTCTGGTACCTAATGCTTATGGTGGCGCAACCGGCCCGTCAGAACTGATAGACCAAAACTCTGCGACGGCAAAAGCTTTAATTGCCAAAGGCATGCCCGATGAGCAGGCTGTAAACACGGCGCAGCAAATAACATCCAGTTTCCCGGGCCTGCAAATGTACTGGGGAAATAAGCCAAGCACGGCGGGGCCGTTCTACTTCGGGGCGGTTATCTGTTTCCTTTTCATATTTGGTTTGCTGGTAGTTAAAAATCGTATCAAATGGTGGCTGCTGGGTACGGTAGTACTCACTATGCTGTTATCTTTCGGTAGCAACTGGCCTTTTGTATCCGATATTTTCTTTAATTATTTTCCACTATATAATAAATTCCGTGCGGTTGAATCTATACTGGCGGTAGCGAGCATCTGTTTTCCTATACTCGCCTTGCTGGCCGTTGAAGAAGTTATTACCGCTACAGACAAAAGCTTAGTATTCAAAAAATTCAAACTGGCGTTTTATATTACCGGTGGCATCACTTTATTGCTGATTATTGTCCCTCAGCTTATCTTAAGCTTTAAAGGCAGCGATTATCAAACCGGTATAGGTTATTTAACCCAGGCACTAAAAGGCGACAGCGGCACTGCCAATGCCATTGCAAACGCCATTGTTAGCGACAGGGTTGATGCTGAACGTGCCGATGCTATTCGCTCATTGATCTTCATTGCAATTGCATTTGGCATTGTATGGCTGTTTATCAAGCAAAAAATAAATGTATCGATATTATCCATTGTGCTATTTGCGTTGGTACTGGTTGATATGTGGCAGATAGACAAACGCTATTTAAAGGAATCAAACTTCCAGGATAAGCAGGATGCCGACCAGGTTGTGAAACCAAGAGAGGTAGATACCTTTATAGCAAGAGACCCTGATCCTGATTTCCGTGTGTTCGATTTAACCGATCTGGCAGGTATTAAACAGGATAACTTTAACCCGTTTTTCCATAAATCCATCAGTGGTTATTCGGCTGCAAGATTAAAACGTTATGACGAACTGATAGATAATCAATTGTCTACCAATCCGCCAAACCACGACGTTTTGGACATGCTGAATACCAAGTATGTGATCACTAAAGATAAATCACAAAACCTGGCTATGGTTGCTAATACAACTGCTTGCGGGCATGCCTGGTTTGTAAAGAGCATTAAGTTTGTAAATAACTCTGACGAGGAAATGCAGGCGATAAGCACCTTTGCACCAAAAGACGAAGCGATTGTTGACAAGCAATACAAACCATTGCTGGATGCAGGCCAGCTAAGAAGTGATCCTGCTGCAACCATTAAACTGGTACACTACAATCCTGATCATTTAACTTACCAAACCGGATCAACCACAACACAGGTAGCGGTATTTTCTGAAATTCATTATCCTAAGGGCTGGACGATGTATATTGATGGTAAAGAAGCACCTTATTTCCGTGCAGATTACTTATTACGTGCTGCACAGATACCGGTGGGTAACCATAAAATAGAATTTATATTCCACCCTGCATCTTACTATACCGGCGAACAAATCTCTTTAGCGGGTTCGGTATTGTTGGTACTGGCTTTGGGCGGTGCCGTTTACACAGAGACAAGGAAAAAGAAAGTTACAGGCCCTGTAAAGGCTTAACTTAATCATATTTGTAAAGCAAAAAAGCAACTCTTTCATGGGTTGCTTTCTTGTTATATAGATTTTTAATCGTTAGTTCTCCGGTTTTTGAGCCAGTACCAGCCCAGGTTAAAGGCAATTATCAAATGGTTAAAAACAGTAGGGACTAAGCCGTAGTAGCGCTTCATAATATCAAAGCGTTCCTGCAAACTTTGCCGGTGCTTGGTTTTAGACATACCGCCAACCAGATAGCGGGCGACATAACGGTTTACATTAACTATTGTCTTCGCTTTTTTTGCTGCCTTTATGATCCAGTCGATATCTGCACTTAACTGGTAGCGGGAGTCGTAATTATCAACAAGCGAGCGACGGATATAAATAGCCTGGTGGCTGACACTCATCCCGAATTTGAAGCTGCGCCAGGTAAATTGCGCAGGAGCTTTGTGTCTGCGCTGGCCCAGGCTTTCGCCGGCTTCATTTATCATTTCGGTTTCACCGTAATAGATGTCGGCACCGTCCAGTGTCGCAAAAACGTCTGCTACGGTTTTAACATCATAAAATTCGTCACCCGAATTCATAAAGATAACATAGTCGCCCGTGGCGGCAGCAAGGCCTTTATTCATAGCGTCGTAAATGCCCTGGTCTTTCTCGCTTACAAAATGGCTTATGTTGTTTTTGTATTTTTTGATAACATCTAATGTGCCATCGGTAGATACTCCGTCTATTACGATGTATTCTATATGCTGGTAAGTTTGATTGACAACAGAAATTAAAGTGCGCTCAATATGCTTCACATTATTGTAAACAACAGTTATTACAGATAAATAGGGCTTAAATTCTGTCATTTGCCTAATATAGATTGATAAACTGCCAAGTATTGGCGCGCAACTGTTTCATTGCTGAAAGTATTTAAAACTTTGTTGCGTGCGTTTTGCTTCAGCTCATTTATGTTATCAGTATTGAGGACATAGTGAATACCTTTAGCAAAATCTGCCGCTGATTTAAATTCAGCCAGGTAACCGTTTTGCTGACGATCCACCATATCCGAAATACCGCCGGTATTAAATGCAACCACAGGTGTCCCGCAGGACAAGGCTTCCATTACGGTATTTGGTAAGTTATCTTCTATTGCAGGTGTAACAAAAACATCGGCCAGGCTGTAAAGTGCTACCAATTCCTGTTGTGAGCTAATGATGCCCATATCATGAACCTTAAAAGGTAGCGTTTGCGTGTCGAATGACTTGTTTTTTCCGAATATGACTATCTGTACATCATCTGTATCGCTATAGTTGCTTTTAAGAATCTGTAGGGCCTCTTCAAGATAAACGATTCCTTTTCTGCGGTCGAGGATATTAGCTGCGCCAAATAAAATAATTTTGGCATCAGGATCAATATTTCTATCCTGCCGGGCTTTGTTTTTATTTTGAGGAGAAAACAAGGCGGTATCTATGGGGTTGGGAATCGCCGTTATCCTGAATTTATTTATCAGTGAACTTGTGCGGGCAACATCTGCCAGCCAATGGCTGCAGGTTACAAAGGTAATATTGCTGGCAGCGGCATAAAGCTCATTTTTGTGCATCCAACCATCGAAAGAAAGATCTTTATCATTTGCATCGCGCAGCATCCAGCAATTGCCGCATTGGTTTATATAATGATCGCACTCGCCGGCGTAATGGCAGCCGCCGGTAAATGTCCACATATCATGCAGGGTCCATACAATAGGTTTGCCGGTTTGCAGCAGCTGTTTTAAATAATCGATGGATAAAAAACCGCTGTTGGTCCAATGAAGGTGCAAAATATCAGCGTCTAATACTTCAGGTTCTTTGCTAATGTCTATGCCGGCATTTGCTGTTGAAAAAGCAAACCTTACCGATCTGTCTTTCGCCTTAAACGAAATGAAAGGAAGCCGTTCGTAAAGAAAACTGAATCTTGCCTTTAACCGGGATGCGGTGTTATTGACAACACTTTTAACACGTGGTTCTGGTGTTTTCTTTTCTTCAACTAATAATATAGCATCTACCTGAATTTGCTCTAACGCTTTTAGCAAGCGCATGCATGCTGCTGGCGCACCGCCTCCGGCATCGGCCGTATTAATTAAAGTTACTTTCATGTGGCGGTGCTAATTATCCCGGCAATTATAACAAATCTTAAATGAAAACTTTACTTTTGATGCTGCTGTATCGTAAACCAGCGCCCACAAAAAACTGAGCGTAACAAAATGAACTTTTTTGCTTATCTGTTCCAGGATTGGAGTGCCAACCGGCAAAATTTTAAAGCGCAGCTTGTTTTGTTCCTGTTTAGGTTGGTACAGTGGTTTAACCGCTACACCATAACCAAAATAATCTTTTTTCCATATTTTATGCTGTACCGTTTTTGGGTAGAATGGGGTTTGGGCATTGAGTTACCGCGAAAACTTACCATAGGTAAGGGACTGTCGCTTTATCATGGGCAGGCTTTAATAGTAAATAAAAGCACTATAATTGGGGAGCGTTGCGTATTGCGCAACAGCACTACCATAGGCCATAAAAAGCTGGCAGATGGTACATTTAGCAAAAGTCCGCGTATTGGAAACAATGTTGATGTTGGAGCCAATGTATGCATTATAGGCGATGTGATAATAGGGGACAACGTAGTTATAGGGGCAGGCAGTGTAGTGGTGAAAGACATACCGGCAAACAGTATTGCGGTTGGGAACCCGGCACGCGTAATTGAAATAAAATAAATTTAAGCTGCTTACAGGGCATAATTATTAATGGAACAAAATTTAACAGACCGTTCATTCTGGAAAGCCTTTTGGGAGTCGAAAAAGGATCTTATTTTTTATATAAAACCCACCTATTATTTCGGGGATATTTTGGGTAAGCTGATAGCTGAAAAGAAAATTAAGAATGCCATTGAGTTAGGAGGCTTTCCGGGGTATTATGCAACCTACCTTAAAAAATACCAGCACCTTGATACTACCTTGTTCGATTATTTTATTCATGAGGGGATCATTAACCAGCTTTTAGAAAAAAACGGACTTAAGGCCGGTGACATCAACATCATCGAAGCCGATCTTTTTGAATACAAACCTGAAAAACAATATGACCTGGTAACATCCTTTGGCCTGATAGAGCATTTTAATGACACCAAAGCAATATTGGAAACGCATCTGCACTTTTTAAAACCCGGTGGCGTGTTATTCGTTACCCTGCCAAATTTTAAAAGTGTAAATGGCTGGATACAACGTAAATTCGATAAGAGCAATTATGATAAGCATAACATCAGCAGCATGAACCCCCAATTGCTGGCCCAATACTGCCGTGAGTTGGGATTAAAGGAAGTAGAATCTTATTATCACGGCAAGTTTTCGGTATGGCTGGAAAATAGGTCTGAACAAGGCGGGTTTGTTAAAGGACTGGTAAAAACTATTTGGCTGGTGGGTAAAATAGCCACCAAGATTGTACCTGTTGAAACAAAAGGATTGTCGCCTTATATCGTTTTAAAAGCGGTTAAATAGCCGGATATTGTTATATAACTATAGTACGCTGAACTTTTTGTTATTGCTACTAATATTTTGCTCCTATGGAGCCGGTAGATTATTCACCAAGCGATGTTTCAGCTAATATCCTCGGGCCTTAAAGGTTATCCTTTATATCATCTAACAGCGTGCATAAGTACGCAACATCGTAAACAATACACAAGCTGCCATCATGAATCCATACATTGGTTTCAAGACTATATATTTGCATCATGAAGCTTCATCTTTTCGAAAAACAGGTTTACATAGATCGCAGGAATAATTTAAAAGAGCATTTTGGCTCCGATGGACTCATTATCTTAATGGGCAATGAGGATAGCAGCATGAACTATAGAGACAATTGCTACCCCTTCAGGCAGGACAGCAGCTTTCTTTATTACTTCGGCTTGGATGTTGCGTCATTAACCGCAGTGATGGATACCGATACCGGCGAAGAATTTATATTCGGCAATGAGCTTACCATCGATGATATTGTGTGGACTGGCACCCTGCCAACCGTAAGTGAAATGGCCGCTATGGTGGGTGTTTCACAAACTAAGCCTACCAATAGCATCACTCATTATATTCACAAAGCAATAACCGATGGAAGGAAGATCCATATTTTGCCGCCTTACCGCCCCGAAAATAAAATAAAGCTATCAACCTGGCTCAATGTATCCCTAAATGACCTGGCCGACCATGTATCAGTTAAACTGATTAAGGCGGTTGTAGGCCAAAGGCTCATTAAATCGGCTGTAGAGGTTGCGGAGATAGAGAAAGCGGTATCTACCAGTGTGGATATGGAACTGGCTGTTATAAAATACGCACGGCCGGGCATAAAGGAATATGAACTGGTGGCTAAAGCCCTTGAGGTAGCAGCCGCTGCCGATTCTCATCTTGGGTACCCAGCAATTATCACCACATACGGCCAAACCCTGCATACTCATTATTACGGGAATACTCTACAGGAAGGCCGGATGGTTTTGAGCGATATCGGTGCAGAAAATGCCATGCATTACGGCGGCGATCTTACGCGCACCTTCCCGGTGGGTAAAAAATTTACACAGCGCCAGAAAGAGCTTTACGAAGTGGTTTTAAATTCGATGGATCATGCTGTAAGCCTTTTGCAGCCGGGCACAAGATATAAGGACATTCACCTGTCTGCTTGTACTAAACTTGCCGAAGGGTTGATACAGGCCGGCTTAATGAAAGGCAATGCGGACGATGCGGTTGCTGCCGGTGCGCATACTATGTTTTTTCAATGCGGATTGGGCCATATGTTGGGAATGGATACGCATGATATGGAAGACCTGGGTGAGCAATACGTTGGTTATACAGATGCCCTGCAAAAAGAAAAGGAAATATTCGGCTTAAAATCTTTACGACTCGGGCGCGAACTGCAAAGCGGCTTTGTTCTGACTGTTGAACCTGGCATCTATATTATTCCGGAACTTATAGACCGCTGGCAGGCTGAAAAAAAATATACTGACTTTATCAATTATGACGTGCTGAATACCTATCGTGATTTCGGCGGCATCCGGATTGAAGATAATTTCTTGATAACTGATTCCGGCAGCCAATTGTTAGGTAAGTATCTACCTAAAAGCCTGCAAGAGATAGAAGATTTAAAAGCTTAGTTTCAACAGGATAAATGATCTGCAAATGCAGGTCATTTACTCAGATACTTAATTTTAAGCTGAATCATAAAGCGTATGCCTCGCTGCAGCAAATTGCCCTTGCGGTTTTTAAGAAATTGCCAGATGGCCTGGTAGGCTTGCTCATTTTCCTTAATTTCTGCGGGGAATTGCTTTACAGGGGCTTTGGCAATTTGTACTTGGTACATATCCTCTTTATTTGAATGGGTGCCGCTGCCGTCATTCCCAATGTTTTGAATGAGTGATACGGAAGGGTTTAGGGTTAACCCATCGCGGTGAAAAATAGAGGCATACCAACGAATGGCCCATGAATTATTTTTGCCGGCTTTGTACTGTTCCAGTTGTTTCCAAAAGTTCATGGTACCTTCAATAGAGAAACTGTTTATCTTTTTGGCATCGAACTGGTTGATTAATACATCGGCATCAGGCTCAAAGTGCTTCCATGCACGTGCCCAGGTGGCCCATCCCCAACTGGTAGCCGCCCGGAAAAAAAATGTTTCTGGCAATGTTTTATCACCAAGCGGATACATATATGCACCAATATGCATCACCCTGTTTTCGTTAGCGTAGTGGGTAAGCCCTTCGTTTAAATATTCCAGGGTATAAGCAGAAGACAGCAGGTCGTCTTCAAAAACGATGACCTTGCCATATTCGCTCACTAACTGCGTTACACCATCAATAATAGAATTGGCCAAACCGAAGTTGGTAGCACGGTTTATCACTTTAACCGATTTAAAACCTGATACTTCCTTGATCAGCTGCCTTACCTGTTCAACCTTTGCCTTATCCTCGTCGGTTTTAGGAGCGTCGGAGTAGATGAACAAACGGGAATCGTCGGCAAGTAAATTCTTTTGCAGATAGCTTATGGTTCGGCGTGTATGATCCGGGCGGTTGTAAACAAAAAGGGCTATCGGTGCAAGGTTTTGCATTTACTAAAATATGTTAACATGCTTGTCTGCTTTTTTACAAAGAACAGTATAGGCGTTTGCCAGGCTCTCGTTCATTTTCTTTCCGAATAGTTTACCCAGGTTATTTTTTATTGCATACTCGGCATTTATCTTAAGGTCTGTAACGATGCTTTTAGGTTTTTTCTGGTTGATGTAAGTATTGAACTTTGTTACCTCTGGCTCAATGATAGATGTAAGATCGTTCTCTACTTCAAATCCTTCGGTCTGCAATAAATAGCGGAGCGAGGTTGGCGTGTACATGTTGATATGACCGTAGGCCAGGAAATGTTTTATCCGGGTATCCACACCTGCTTTGTAATCGCGTGGAACTTCTATTACCACATGGCGGGCAACGCGTTTTAGTTCACGCAGCAGCAAACGCTCATGCTCCACATGCTCCAGCACATGCGAAAGGATAATTAAGTCGAAACTATTATCCTCAAAAGGCAACTGGTAACCATCAAACAGCTGAACCAATTTAAGGTCTTTTATATTTCTTGTTTTAATGTGTTCTACGCCACTTTCAGATATTTCTACTGCGTAGTATTCCGGTGCAAAGTTCTGGTCGGCAAGCAGCTTTAAAATGCTGCCATCGCCGGCGCCTACTTCAAGCACCTTTTTAAATATGCGGCCCTGGCAAACGTCGATGATATGCTGCGCTTTGTATTTGGCACCCAGCATGCGCCAGGCTTCATCGTGTTTTTCGTAAAATTCGTCGTAAGCGGTTTTTACATTGCCGCTGATGATCTGCTCTGCCATGTTAAATATCCAAGCAATTATCGGGTTTATAAAAAACGGAGGTCGATTTTCTGTAGAACAAGCCGGGAGATATGCCGGTGAACGGAAGCTCTTTAAAGCCTTTGCTGACCAAAAAAGATATTCCTTCGCGGTAAAATTCCCTTTCAGAATCGTCCAGTACTACAACACCGTTTTCTGACAAAGCACTAACGGCTTGTTTACAGCAGTTTACTCGGTCGCGGCCATCAACTATAATAATATCGAATTTTTCTTCCAGCTTTATAGGCATGCGGCAATAATCGCCGTCACGAACCAGCTCACAATAAATCAATTCTGCGTTTTCTGGTTTGGTTGTGTTTATCTTTTCAAACCAATCTTTATCATGTTCTACTGATACCACTATCCCTGCAAGTTTGGAATAGAAAAAAGTAGAGTTTCCTGAACCAAATTCAAATATGGTATGCTGTTTTTTTAATCTTTCTTTTATAAAATCGATAAAAGAATAAGTTACCCAGGGGATAGGTTGATTATTGGAATCCACTGGCGACTTGCTGTCAAAGGCATTGAACCAGCCTACCTCGTCAAGGTAGCCTTTGTCATTAAAGGCAAGCAGTGTTCTTAACCTCCGCGGACTGGCGAATACTTTATAAAGTAAATGTAATTTACTACTCATCTTTTAATGATTTTTTGAGCCAGCGAAATTAAAAATAATGATTTAAACATCATTATTCCTTGGTCGCTCACTTTTGGTATAAATATGATAAAGAATGTTGCACTTGCATAGGCAATTAACGTGGCAATGGCTGCACCCATCATGCCCATATGCGGTATTAAAATTATATTTAGTACAATGTTCACCACCGCGCCAAAGCCGGTGCGTACAAATGTAAGTTTATTAAAATTTTCTGCTATAAGGTATTGGCTGCTGGCCGCACCTAAAAAAACAAACACGCCCGACCATATATGCACTGATAGCGTAGGAGCGGCGTACGCGTACTCCGGTTTATAAAGCTTGTAAATTAAGGGAGCGGCAAAAGTGATCACTAAGGCGGTTGGCACACTCAGGTAAACCATTAAATCATACAAATGTTGTACGCGTTTTTTATAGCGGCTAATATCATCGCGGCGGGCATTTAAAATTGCGGGAAACAGTGAGGTAACAATTACCGAGGGAATGAAATTCCAGGCTTCGCTTAATTGAGATACGGTTTGGTAAGCGCCTGCCTCTTTCACACTATACATGTTCTGCAGCATGATCTGGTCTATTTTCATGTACAATGCGACCATAATTCCCGAAATAATTAAAGGCCAGGAATATTTCAGCAATTTTGCGGAAAGTTGATAATTATAACGCCAGTTAAAAATGCTACGCTGTTTACACTGATAGGTGAGAAAGTAACCTGCAGAAAGTAACGCAACATCCAGCGTGTAAGCATGTACAAACCAGATAAGCGGCATTTTATACCAGATCAAAAACAATTTTATAGCTGCAGATACTATATTTCCGATAATTTGTACCTGCATAATGTATTTGGACTGCACCTGCGATTGAAAGTATGAGTCGATCACATTAAATGCCTGTATGATACCGATAGTTGAAAATATGAGCACATAGTGATAGGGGGTAAGTCGTGCAGGATAGACCATATAGGCCAGCCAGATAAGCGGTATACAAAAGAAACCTGCGCAAACTTTCATCCAGAAAGAGGTGCCTAAGATCTGATCACGGTTTTCGGGAAATTGATGAAGCTCTTTAACAATGAACTGGTCCAGCCCTAATGTAGCAATGGCCGAAAAGAAATAAATATAAACCGTAGCACCTGATAAAATACCATTATTCTGCCGACCCAGGTAGTTAGCCACACTAATACCTACAACCATTTTAATAAGCAAGCTGCCAACCCTGCCCACAAACAGCATCCCGGTATTTTTAAAGTACTTCGCAAAAGCCTGCTGATCAAAACCCGGGATTGTTGGAAAACGCATAGAAATGCAAAAGTATATTTTTAGTTGATATTAGGCGCAACGCTTTAGCCTGATCTTGTAACGATTAAGTGGCTGATCAAATAAAACGAAAGTTTACTAAATACCTTGTAATATCAATTTAATATACCAAAACCCTCTCTCTAAAACTTCTCTTCCATCATTTTTTCAAGAGCAAACATTTCGTCACGCAATTTTGCAGCAAGCAGGAAGTCCATGTTTTTGGCGGCAGCAACCATTTCTTTACGGGTATTTTCAATCGATTTTTTAAGATCGGGCTTGGTCATGTATTGAACAATTGGATCTGCGGCTAAGGATACGCTGTCTTCTTCTACATAAGCTTTTTGAACGCCGCCTTTAAAATCAACCACAGAGGTTTGCTCCATAATCTCGCTTTTGGATTTACCTACCGTTCTCGGCGTAATGCCATGGTCCGTATTGTACTGAATTTGCTTTTCTCTGCGGCGGCTGGTTTCATCCATGGTTATCTGCATGGAATCTGTTATGGTATCGGCATACATAATAACCCTGCCGCGGTCATTACGCGCAGCACGCCCTATGGTTTGTATCAGTGAACGTTCGGAGCGTAAAAAACCTTCTTTATCTGCATCTAAAATAGCAACCAGTGATACTTCGGGCAGGTCAAGCCCCTCACGAAGCAGGTTGATACCAATCAAAACATCAAACTCACCCAAACGCAAACCGCGCAATATTTCAACGCGCTGCAAGGTTTTTACCTCCGAGTGGATGTACCGGCACTTTATACCCAGTCGGTCCATATATTTTGCAAGTTCTTCGGCCATGCGCTTAGTAAGTGTGGTTACCAGCACACGGTCGCCCAATTTGATGGTTTTGTCCACTTCTTCCAGCAGGTCATCTACCTGGTTAATCACCGGGCGTATATCTATTACAGGATCAAGCAACCCGGTTGGGCGTATCACCTGCTCTACTACTACACCGTCAGATTTTTCAAGTTCAAAATCACCGGGCGTAGCACTCACATAGATAGTCTGCGGCGCAAGTTTTTCAAATTCCTGGAAATTTAGAGGCCTGTTATCCAAGGCAGCCGGCAAACGGAAACCGTAATCCACCAGGGATATTTTACGGGAACGGTCGCCGCCGTACATAGCCCTTATCTGGGGTACCGTTACGTGGCTCTCGTCTATCACCATCAGGTAATCGTCCGGAAAATAATCAAGCAGGCAGAACGGCCTGGCACCGGGTACGCGCCCATCAAAAAATCGGGAATAATTTTCTATCCCCGAGCAATAACCCAGTTCGCGGATCATCTCCAGGTCGTAATTAACCCTTTCTTCCAAGCGCTTGGCCTCCAGGAACCTGCCATCACCGATAAATTGCTTTTTGCGGGTTTCCAATTCTTCTTGTATCGCCCAGATAGACTGGGTAAAGCGTTCGCGCGGGGCGACGTATAAGTTTGCCGGGAAAAGAACCATATGGGTCATCTTTTCGATGGTTTTCCCAGTGCTGATATCAAAGGTGCTTAACTCCTCAATATCATCGCCAAAAAAACTAATGCGATAGGCAATATCCATATAGGCAGGGAAAATATCAACAATATCACCCTTTACCCTGAATGTACCGCGTTTAAAATCTGCCGTGGTGCGGGAGTACAGTATCTCCACCAGTCGGTGCAGAAAAGCATTACGGCTAATTCGCGTGCCTACCGCAAAGCGAAAAACAGAATCTTTAAAATCTTCCGGGTTTCCCATACCATAAATGCAGGAAATAGATGATACCACGATCACATCGCGCCTGCCCGACATCAAAGCCGAAGTGGTGCGCAAACGTAATTTTTCAATCTCGTCATTTATCTGCAGGTCCTTTTCGATATAGGTATTGGTTGTCGGAATAAATGCTTCGGGTTGGTAATAGTCGTAATAGGATACGAAATAATTCACCGCATTTTCCGGAAAAAACTGTTTGAATTCGCCGTAAAGCTGAGCGGCAAGCGTTTTATTATGGCTTAATATTAATGTTGGTTTTTGTGTTTGTTCAATAACGTTGGCAACGGTAAAGGTTTTACCCGAGCCGGTTACACCTAATAAGGTTTGAAACGGATCGCCATTGTTTACGCCTTCAACCAGCTGTCGTATAGCTTCTGGCTGGTCGCCGGTGGGTTTATATTGTGAAGTTATTTTAAAATCCATCAGATACAAAAATACTGATTTAACGTGAGATACAAGATCAATGGTCTTACATATGACTTTCTATTGTTAATTGAAAGTTAATTAATTAAGGCAGCATTCTTGCGGCTCATTTAAATCATTAAACAAAAATATTTAGCCTTAGTGACAACCTTATGTCAACAGTAATTATTAAAATATGTTATTTAATAATTAGCCTTAAAGTCTATTTGATTAATTTGCTGAACGCTCATAAGTAATCCCTCACCGTTATGATCTTTATTCTCAATAAAACAAACACTATTGCCAACCAGTTCCTGGCCGAGATGCGCGATACAGGCATCCAAACGGATACGGCGCGTTTTAGGGCCAACCAGGAAAAATTAGGCGCCATACTGGCCTACGAGATCAGCAAAACTTTAAATTATAGTGCACAGGATATTCAAACGCCTTTGGGTATTGCCAATATTCATTTACCGGTTGAACAGCCTGTGATAGGAACCATTTTACGTGCAGGTTTGCCTTTTCACCAGGGATTTTTAAATTTTTTCGATAAGGCTTCATCCATATTTGCAACGGCTTACCGTAAGGTTAAAAAGACCAGTGGTTTTATTATTAATATAGATCATATATCCACCCCGGATCTTACGGGAAAAACGGTGATTATGTGCGATACCATGCTGGCCACCGGGCAAAGCATAGTGGAAGTTTGCAAACAGCTGATGGCGCAATTTGAAATAAAGGAACTGCATATTGCCGCCGTAATTGCAAGTACCGAAGGCATCGCCCACGTACGTGCAAATTTACCCAAAGCGAGCTTATGGCTTTGCGCCGTTGATGAAGAAATGACCAGCAAGGCTTATATTGTGCCCGGTTTAGGCGATGCCGGTGATTTGGCTTATGGTGAGAAAGCCTGATTTCGGATTTCGAATGTTCGATTTCAGATTTGTTTTTTCAGAAATTAGGATTTTTGAATTTCTGAAAAAAGTAATTTTATAAGCGGTCGTTTGACTTTGCCGGTTGATTGATAAATATCGTTATCTCGCAGGTAATACAGGTACCATCCAAAAGCGGCTGGAGGCCGGACGATAATCGTCACTCGGCGGGAGCCGAGCGACCGCCGGGAATCTCATATTTTCAATAAGATGCAGAAAGTTTTATATCCTTGTAATAATGTTGGTTTTATCAAAGAACAGCTCATATTATTATAATTCAATAGCTGAATAGTTTAATTTTGGATTTTAGGAATACCTGCAAATAAATCCGAAATGGGACATCCGAAATCAGAATTTAAACAATACAAACATATCTTTTTCGACCTGGATCATACCATCTGGGATTTTGACAGGAATGCAGCAGAAACACTTGTGGAGCTTTATGATATTTACCGCTTAGGGGATATGGGGCTACCACCTGCCGAAATATTTATTGAAGCCTATACCCGCAACAATCACCAGCTTTGGGCCGAATATCATACCGGTAAGATAACTAAAACCGAGTTGCGCGAAACCCGTTTTCGCAGAACGTTCCTGGAACTTGGGCTCAGGCAGGACAATATCCCTTTGGCATTTGAGGATCATTATGTAAGGCTTTGCCCTACCAAAACCAATCTTTTTCCGCATGCGCATCAAACCTTGCAGTATTTAAAGAACAAGTATTCACTTCATTTAATTTCAAACGGTTTTAAAGAAGCATCACAAACAAAAATAAGCAACACCAATATAGGCGGGTACTTTAATCATATTATCATCTCGGAGGTGGTGGGTGTAAATAAACCGGATAAGGCCATTTTTGAACATGCCCTGCGCCTTGCCGGAGCCGGTAAGGATGAAAGCATCATGATAGGCGACAGCCTGGAAGCCGATGTTTACGGCGCACTAAACTTTGGTATGGATGCCATTTATTTTAACCCGTTTGGTGCACCAAAACCTGATGATGTACTGTTACAAATACAGAGCCTGGATGAGCTGATGATGATTTTGTGATTATTTGGTGTTACGAAAGTTATGTGTAATTTTATAAATGATGTTACGGGAAATTATTAAACCAAAAAAAGCAACGTTTACCATGAAATTGCCTGAAGAGATGGTTGGAAAAACGGTTGAAGTGATTGCTTTTGAGATTACCGAAAAAAAATCTGTTTTAACGAAAGAACAAAAACTGAAGCAAATTGAAGATACTACCAAGAATAGCCTTGTTGATCTGAGTTCTTTTAAATTTGATCGTGACGCGGCAAATGACTACCAGGAATAAATCATTTGCTATTGATACTAACATATTAATTTATCTTCACGATCAGTCTGAAGGTTCAAAGCGGAAAATTGCAACTAATCTTTTGGCCGACGATCCATTCATATCGTCTCAGGTTATATCTGAATACTTAAACACTACCAGGCGACTGTTAAACCTATCAAAAGAAGATTTGCTGTTGCAAACAGCAAACTTATTTTCGCAATGCACTATCGCACCTGTTCTAAGTACTACAATTCTTTTTTCGGCATCGTTAGTCAAAAAATATCAGTTTCAATTATTTGATGCAATTATTGTAGCTGCGGCAATCGAAAATAATTGTAAAATTCTTTATTCGGAAGATATGCAACACAAGCTTGTAGTAAATAAGCTACTTACTATTATAACTCCATTTGCGTAATCAAATAAGCAGTTGTTTAATTTATTTTAATAAAATCCCCTTTATTGTTCACAGTCAGGCGCATATAATATTTATTTATCCACCATATGAAACCTTTTTTATTTAATGGAGTCTTAACAATTAAATAATCTGATAGGCAGATATTTGTAAAAATTATAAGGTATGCATTTTGAATTTGCTTACATGATTGTAGTTGGCTTATTGTCGCTGGTTGGTATATTTTATTTGAGCCCCTTTGAACTTAAAGTTAATGACGACGACGAGGAAGAATAATCGTTGCTTACATAATTACGCTCACCTTTTTTTCCGGTATATGGTACCGGCACTAACAACCTCCCCAAATTTTAATGGCAAAACGCGAAGTTGATATAGTAGTTATATCCGACGTGCATTTGGGCACATACGGATGTCATTCAAAGGAATTGCTTAAGTATTTAAAAAGTATAAAGCCTAAAATACTTATCCTCAATGGCGATATCATAGACATCTGGCAGTTCAGTAAATCATACTGGCCCGAAGCGCATATGAAAGTGGTGCGCCGCATATTAAAATTTGTTACCGACGGTATTCCTGTATATTATTTAACGGGTAACCACGATGAAATGCTGCGCAAATTTGCCGATTTCAATCTTGGTTCTTTTCAGCTGCTTAACAAGATAGTACTTAATATTGATGGTAAAAAGGCCTGGATTTTTCACGGTGATGTTTTTGATGTTACCATGCAGCACTCCAAATGGCTGGCAAAATTAGGCGCTATTGGCTACGACTCGCTTATTGTGATCAACAGCTTTTGCAACTGGGTGCTTACTGCACTTGGCAGGCAGAAAATGAGCTTTTCGCAAAAGGTAAAGGCTCGTTTTAAAGAAGCAGTGAAATTTATAAATCAGTTTGAACAAACCGCTGCCGATCTTGCCGTAGATAAGCAATATCAATACGTTATCTGCGGGCATATTCACCATGCCGAGATCAGGCAGATTGAATCGACAGAAAAAAAAGGATCTGTTTTATATCTTAACTCAGGCGATTGGGTAGAAAGTTTAACCTCCCTTGAATATAATAACGGCGACTGGTCCATTTACAAATATCAGCCCGAGCATTTTGATACAGACGGGGAAGACGATGACAAAACTGACCTGGAAGATCTTGATGCCAAGCTGGATGTTAAATCCCTTTTTGAACGCTTTAAACAGGAGCCTGAATAATTAGCGCAAAATTCAACGAGCTGGATTGCTGTAATAAAAATGTAATTCTTACCGCTATTTATAATTTTTTAATATGACTAGCCTTTATAATAACGAATTTTTGATGTTTATTTGAGCTAACGGTTCGGGCTTGGTTATCAGCAATTCACATTTCTTTAGCTTACAGCGCTAACTTTAACATACGCTATCGCATGAAAATACTTTTTGGCATACAGGGTACCGGCAACGGCCACATAAGCCGCGCCCGCGAGGTAGTTCCCTTGCTGCAAAAGTATGGCGAAGTAGATCTGCTGGTAAGCGGCACTGAGGCAGAGGTTACGTTATCGCAACCGCTCGAATATAAATTTCATGGTTTTAGTTTTGTGTTTGGCACACATGGCGGTGTAGATAATTGGGCAACCTTTAAGCTCATGAACCTGCCGCGTTTATGGAAAGACATCCGCAGCCTGCCGTTAAAAGAGTACGACCTTATTGTTAATGATTTTGAGCCGGTAAGCGCATGGGCCTGCAAGCTGCAAAAAATACCTTCGGTGTCGTTAAGTCACCAGTGTTCATTTCTTTCAAAAAATACACCGCGACCATCTAAGTGGAGTTATGCCGAGTGGCTTTTCAGGTATTACTCGCCTACAACAAATAAAATTGGCTTTCATTTTGAAAAGTACGACGATTTTATTCATACACCGGTTATCCGCAGCGAAATAAGGAACATGCAAACGGCTAACCTTGGCCATTACACCGTTTACCTGCCAGCGTATGATGATAAGCTGCTCACCAAAGAGCTTAATAAAGTTAAGCAGGTACAATGGCATATCTTCTCCAAAAGGCAAAAAACTTATCACCAGGAAGGCAACGTTGAAATTTTCCCGGTAAATAACGAGGCATTTAACAAAAGCGTGGCCAATTGCGAAGGCCTGCTAACCGGCGGCGGCTTTGAGGGGCCTGCAGAAGCCCTGTTTCTGCAAAAGAAGGTGATGATGATACCTATGAAGGGGCAGTACGAGCAGCAATGCAATGCCCTGGCTGCGTCTAAATTAGGTGTACCGGTGGTGAGTGAAATAGATGAGCAATTTAGCCATCGCCTTACCGACTGGATCAATAATGAGGAAAAGGTTAAGGTAAACTTCCCGGATGAAACCGCGCTGATAGTAGATAACCTGGTAAAACGCTACGCAAGAGTATAAGATTTCACGTTAAGCGGTTTTTCTGCTAATTTCGCTGCCGATAACCCCGGCTAATGATCAGATTTTTTAAAACGCTTAATCCGCTTAACATACTGCTGCTGGCTTTATTGATGATAATTTTACGCGCCGGTTATGTGATAACCGGCCCCGAAAAAACGGCTTTTGCTTTTGCCGATGCGTTTAGCCGCTTAATGTTCTCCATTTCTTACCGTTACGATATATCAACACTGGATAATGTATTTGCTGCCGGCATTTTGGTTTTTATACAGGCGCTGCTGGTAAATTACCTGGTTAATTATTACAATCTATTAGGTAAACCCACATTTCTACCTGCCTTAATGTATGTAACTGTATCGGGCTTGTTTGCGCCGTTTCTTGTACTTAGTCCGCCGTTGTTATGCAATTTTCTGGTTATCTGGATGCTTTTTAAGTTATTAAGCTTATACAAAGGCACCGATGCAAAGTCTGTAGCCTATGATCTGGGGATGATGGTGGCTATCGGTACTATTGTTTACCTGCCGTTTATTTACATGTTCTTAGCTATCTGGATAGCACTGATCATTTTTAAGCCCTTTAACTGGCGCGAGGAATTGGCCGGCATACTTGGCTACATCACTATCTTTTTCTTTTTGGGAGTATATTATTATCTAAACGGAAGCCTTGGGCAATTCTACAATATGTGGCTGCCTTTGGGCGCCAAGTTTCCGGATGTTATTAATATAAACTACTATAATTACCTGGTGCTGATACCTGTTGTGGTGATTTTGCTTTTATGCGTTTTTACTCTACAGCAAAACTTTTTCAAAAGTTATGTACAGGTGCGTAAATCTTTTCAGCTTTTGTTTTTTGTATTTGTCATAGCTGGCTTGTCGTTTTACATAAAGGCGGCATTTCACCTCAATCATTTTGTGTTGTGCGCGGTACCGGCAGCTGTATTTTTTTCTTATTATTTTCTGTATGCAAAACGCAAATGGTTTTATGAATCGCTGTTCGCCATACTGTTAATCAGCATTATTTATTTTCAGTTTAACACTTTTTAACTTTTACATTCGCTCAATATAGCGCTGTTATATTAGTTTTGTATCGTAAATACGAAAGCGGCGTTGTTATACTATAATTAATAAAGGCCTGCATAAGGGCATTGGTTGCATCTATAAGTAATTTATAAAATGAAATTTGGAGTTGTAATATTTCCGGGATCTAATTGTGATGAGGATATCATTTACGTATTGGAAAAAATATTAGGTCAGCAGGTGGTGCGTTTATGGCATAAGGATCATGATCTTCAGGGAGCAGATTTTATCATTTTGCCGGGAGGTTTCTCCTTTGGCGATTATCTGCGTTCAGGAGCTATTGCCCGTTTTTCGCCTATCATGCAGGAAGTTATACAATTTGCAGCCAAAGGCGGTTACGTAATGGGAGTTTGTAATGGCTTCCAGATCTTAACAGAAGCAGGCATGCTGGAAGGCGCGTTGCTGCATAACGAAAACCGCAAGTTCATTTGCCGTAACATTCATATGGTGGCGCAAACAACAGGCTCGCTCATTACATCACAGATAGACCCGCAGAGAGCGCTTAAGATCCCGATAGCGCACGGCGAAGGCAATTATTTTGCAGAGGCCGATGTATTGAAATCGCTTTATGATAACGATCAGGTGCTTTTCAAATACAGCGATGAGTCTGGTAATATTACTACAGATGCTAACCCTAACGGGTCTTTAGATAATATAGCTGGTATCTGCAACGCTAACAGGAACGTATTTGGTTTTATGCCGCACCCGGAAAGAGCCTGCGATACTTTGGTAGGCAATGAAGACGGCCTTGCTATTTTTGAATCGATCTTATCCCTGGTTAAAGCTTAATTGAACAGCAATAAACTGCTGTAAAAGGCGAACTAAGAACAAAGCCCGAAACAGCCCTGAAAATGACACTGGTTATTGATATTGGTAATACCTTAACAAAGGTTGCTGTTTTTAAGCAGCAAGAATTGCTTTTTACCAGCCAGTATACCACGCTCAATGCTGCACTGATAAACCAACTCTTAAACGATTTTGATATACATAAAGCCATTATATCTACTGTAAAAGCAGCAGATGAAGATTGGCAAGCAGGTTTAGGGAAAAGAATAAAAGTGGAGAAATTTCACCGCGGCATGCAGGGGAGGATAAACAACCGGTACGCAACACCGCAAACATTGGGTTTAGACAGGCTTGCGGCAGTAATAGGAGCCAGCCATTTATACCCTGAAAGCAATACGCTGATTATAGATGGCGGTACCTGCATAACTTATGATTACGTAGATGCAGGTGCAAATTATTTTGGCGGCAGTATATCGCCGGGGCTTAATATGCGTTATAAGGCTTTGAATTATTATACAGCAGGTTTGCCGCTAATCGAAACTGATACAAACTTTACAGCCGGTTTTGGCGATAGCACGGTTACAGCAATGCAGTCGGGTGTGCAAAACGGAATTAAATATGAACTTACAGGCTTTATAGAAAGCTATAAAAAAAAAGTTGACGAACTGAATGTTGTGCTTTGCGGAGGCGACAGCATTTTTTTTGATACTCTATTGAAAAATAGCATCTTTGCCCCCTATATTAAAATTGAGCCCCATTTGGTTCTTAAAGGATTAAACGCAGCCATAAACAACAATAATGATTAAACATTCACGCTTATTTATAACATTTTTACTTGCTGTTATAGCCTTCGGAGCAAAGGCTCAAAGCTCAACAACCGCTCCTACAAGTTCTCCCTACTCTCGTTACGGTATAGGTGATTATACATCGCCATTGCTGCCGCAAAATGAGGCCATGGGCGGAATCGCTACAGCTGTAAACAGAATAAGCGGATACAATAACATCAACGTACTTAACCCTGCATCTTACGGTTCTATTAACTTTACCACTATTGATGCCGGTATTTATTCAAGCATAATTACGCTTAACCAAACCGGCGCTGCAAGTTCTACCAATGCCAATTTCAGGCTTAGCCACGTAACTTTCGCGGTTCCGGTAACAACCCATTCTGCTTTGAGTTTTGGGTTACTGCCATATTCTGTATTGGGTTATAACTACAAACAGACTTTTAGCAAAGGTTTCGGAACCGGTTCTGCTGTTGATACCAACGCAGTTAATTATATCTACAACGGCGAAGGCAGTTTGTCGAAATCATATATTGGTTACGGCTACAGAATAGGCAAGCACTTGTTTGTGGGTGCCAACGCATCATACATATTTGGTAACCTTGCCGAGTATCAATCTACCGAGATCCCTACTTTATACGGTATGCTCGATTCAAGGATTGAAAACAGTAATGCCATCCGTGGTTTTAATTATGATTACGGTTTACAATATTCTTTTGATTTTGGCGAAAACTCAAGTAAACACATTATCCTTGCTTATGCAGCTTCTGCAAGTACCAGCTTAAATGCAACTAATACCTACATTGTAAGCCATTATACCTACGATAGCAGCGGCGGCCAGAATATCTCGTCCGACTCAACCGAAAACCGCCAGGGCAGCAAATCTAACATCAAATTACCGCAGATAAACCACTTCGGTATTTCTTACCAGTACGATGGCCACATTTTGATTGGTGCTGATTATACGATGGGCAATTGGTCTACCCTCACTATGGATGGTACAAATGCAGGCCTGCAGAACAGCAAAACATTTAATATCGGCGGTTCTTACATTCCAAACATTAACGCATTGCGCAACTATTTTGCCAGGACAGATTACCGCCTTGGTTTCATCTATGACGACTCATACCTTAATTTAAATAACACCACTATAAAAAGCTATGCTGTTACATTTGGTTTAGGTTTACCTTTAGCCCCGGTTAACAATACAGCCTTTTACAAGATCAACTTCTCTGCCGAACTGGGCAGGCGCGGTACGCTTGATAATGGCCTGGTACGTGAAAACTACGTAAACCTGCACCTTGGCTTTACCATAAACGACAAGTGGTTTACCCGTTACAGATTTGAATAGAACAATGTATAACAGGGCAAAAGGAAATTTTATAAAAAGTTTGCCTGCACTGTTTACATGCATGCTGCTGTTAAGCGCATGCGAAAATTCATTAAACGATATTCAGCAGATTGCCTCAAAAGAACAGGAAAAGCCAATAGCCCGTTCCCGCGACGTTGATGTGATCTACAGCGATTCGGCGAAAGTAAAAGGTCATCTTACTACACCATTGATGATAGAGCATGATGAACCAGGGAATTCTTATCGCGAAATGACAAAAGGCGTCAAGATCATCTTTTATAACGATGACCTTACTGTCAAAGGTACTATCACTTCGGACTATGCCATACAGCGCGATAAGCAAAATCTTATTGAATTTCACAAAAATGTAGTAGCAAAAAATGCACAGGGCGAAACCTTTAAGTCTGATGAACTGATTGACGATATGGCGAACAAAAAGCTATACTCTACTAAACCGGTTCAGATAACAATGCAGGATGGAAATGTGATGGAAGGAACCGGCTTTAACAGCAATGAAAGTTTATATCCCTGGCATATAGAACAGTCAACCGGTACTTTTCATGTTGATGAAAAGCAGGCCGGGGTAAATTAGGGAGATGTACCCGATAATCATTTCGTACATTATTGAAAAACAATATTTTGTCATTGCGAGCGATAGCGTGGCAATCTCTTAATGCACATTAGCGCAATTATTAGGTGCTTTTGCGTTATTCACTAAAAGGCCTGGCTTTAATATTATCAGTTTTGATTTAATCATTTTACTAACCGTATAAAACTCAATCTGCTGCATACAAATTAGTCTTATTTTTGTGTTACGTTAATTTATTAAAAATTGTATCTTGCGCCCTCTTTTTAACAGTTGTAATATAATTTATAGAAGTATATGGGTATAATGGGTTTTTTACGCGACCGGATGGGGAAAATTCTCGCATTCTTTATTGGGTTCGCGTTGCTTGCTTTTATTGTTGGTGAAGTAGTGCGTTCCGGCGGGTCATTCTTCAGAGACGACCGGAATATGCTGGGCGAAGTAGGCGGTGAGAAAGTTGCTTATGACGATTTTAACAAAAGAGTTGATCAAAACAGCGCGCAGTTCAGGCAGCAGTCGGGTCAGAATGCTTTAACTCCCCAAATCACAAGCTACATACAGGAAACTACCTGGAACCAGGTAATAAGCCAGATGATCCTGAAAAAGGAAATTGACCGTTTGGGCCTTGTTGTAAGTGATGACGAAGCAAAATCAATGATTAGCGGCGACAACCCGAACCAACAGATCGTACAGGCATTTGGCGATCCTAAAACCGGTAAGGTAGATAAGAATCGTTTAAATACTTTCTTAAATAACCTTAACGCATCAAAAGCTGATGACCCGGTTAGGCAGCAGTGGACTGATTTTGTTACCCAGATGATAGAATCAAAACTATCTGAAAAATATGTATCCTTAGTTACAAACGGTTTATATGTAAACTCGCTGGAAGCTAAAGATGATTACGAAGCTAAAAACAAACTGGCTAATTTTAAATATACCGTTTTAGAATATGCTTCGGTTCCTGATAACAAAATCAATGTTAGTGATGACGACTATCAGACTTACTACAACGAGCATAAGAACGAATTCAGAAGCCAGCAGGATACCCGCAGCTTTGAATACGTAAGCTTTAATGCCGCGCCATCAAAGGACGATACCGCAGCGATAAAGAAACAGGCTGATAAACTGGCAACAGATTTCCAGGCAACAAAGAACGATTCGCTTTTTGTGCAGATCAATTCTGAAACCAAAGCGCCTTTTTCTTATCAGCACAAAGGCCATCTTGATCCAAAGCTCGACTCAGTTATGTTTAACGCAGCTAACGGTTTTGTTTATGGTCCTTACTTGTCAAACGGTGCTTATAAAATTGGAAAGCTGGTTGATTCAAAAACAGAACCTGATTCTGTTAAAGCCCGCCACATACTTATTGATGACCGTGCAGGAGTAGACAAAGCAATGGCTAAAGCAGATTCTTTAAAGAAACTGATTGAAGGCGGCAAATCATTTGCAGATCTTGCAAACCAATTTTCAATAGATAAAAACTCTGCCGTTAAAGGTGGTGACCTGGGTACATTTGCCCGTGGTGCTATGATCCCTGTTTTTGAAGATGCTGTATTCAGCGGCAAAAAAGGTGACATTAAAATAGTTGCATCACAGTTTGGCGTTCACTTAATAGAGATAGAAGATCAGAAAGGGTCATCGAAAGTAGTTAAGGTAGCTGTTGTTGATGTACCTTTAAAAGCAAGCAGCACTACGCAAACAACCGTTTACAGCAAAGCACAGGCATTTTTAGGATCGCTTAATAAAGACAACTTCGACGAAGAAGCTAAGAAGGAAGGCCTGAAAGCTAAAATGGCAAATGATGTTAACGGAACTGCAGGCGCGGTACCGGGTATAGACAATGCACGTGAAATTGTACGCTGGGCATTTAACGCAAACACCGGCGACTTTACCGATAAGGTTTATATTTCTGATAACCAATACATAGTTGCCCGTTTGGTAACTGTTAAGCCAAAAGGAATTTTACCACTCGAGGCTGTAAAAAAACAGATAGAGCCAATGGTTAAAAATGAAGTAAAGGGCAAAATGCTTTCTGAAAAATTACAGTCGGCATTGGGCGGAGCTTCGTCTATAGACCAGGTTGCTCAAAAGGCGGGCGGAAAAGTGGTGCCGGTTCAGAACATCGTATTTGCTAACCCGGTTATTCCAGGTTCATCAGCAGAATATAAAGTTATAGGTACGGTATTCGGTTCACAGCCAAACAAACTGTCTAAGCCAATTGCAGGTCAGCAGGGCGTTTATGTGTTCTCGCTTGATAGCTTTACCAACCCGGCTCCTTTAACCAATGCTATCCGCGAAAAGCAGCAGATGGGCCAGATTTTATTACAGCGTGCAGATGCGCAGTTGTTTGATGCATTGAAAGATAAGGCGAATGTAAAAGATTACAGGGCCAAGTTTTTATAACATAAATTAAAGTAATTTTACATCCGGATAGGCTTTGCTTATCCGGATTTTTTATTTTACAGCGATGGAGATACAGGAAAATATTATCAATAAGGTAGCGCAGAGCGGTTTGGTAACGCTTGACCCGGCTTCTTTTTATCCCGAAGGTGAAAGGGTTGTATATGATATTAAAGACAACCTTTTTATGGAGCTTATATTGAAGGAAAAAGATTTCAGGGAATTTGTTAAATCGCATGACTGGGCGCAATACCGGGATAAATTTGTAGCAGTAACCTGTACTGCCGATGCAATAGTGCCTGCCTGGGCTTATATGCTGCTTGCAAATAAAATGGCACCTTACGCTAAGGAAGTTGTTTTTGGTGACGCAGACGTGCTGGAAACCGTTTTATTTATAAAAAATATTGCCGACATGGATGCAGAACAATACCGCGACCAGCGAATTGTTATTAAGGGCTGCGGAGATACGCCGGTGCCGGTTTCTGCATATGTAGAACTTACAAAAAAACTTACCCCGGTTGTCAAAAGCCTGATGTTTGGCGAACCATGTTCTACCGTACCTATCTATAAGAAAAGAGATTAACCTTTTAAACAGAAATAAAGCCGCACAAAAATCGTTTAACAATTTAAATTTGATGGTGAGCATATTGCTTGCTGATAATGTAAAGGCTGCGGCTTAAATAATGGGAAAACCTTTCGGAATTATCTTCTTCATACTGATACTTTGTAGCCGGTGTTTTGGCCAGGAAATTGGCGAGCCTGTATTTGGCGTTGGCGAGCGGCTGAGCTACAACTTAAAGTATGGCATTTTTACAGGCGCCGAAGCTGTTATAAAAGTAGAAGAAAGTACCAAGAAGTTTGACGGCCACCCCGCTTATCACATCGTTGCTGATGGCAAAACAGCAGGCACTTTTGACATATTTTATAAAGTACGCAACCGCTACGAAACCTACGTAGACAAAACAACATTATTGCCGTATTTTTACACCGAAAACAGGCACGAGTCGAATTACCGGCACACCGATAGTGTTACATTTAACCATGCCGATGATAAGATAACAGCCGACAAAGGTGTTTTCCCGTTTAAGGGTAAAGTGCTTGATTTTTTGTCGGCTTATTACTTTTCAAGAAGCATAGATATATCGAAGCTGAAAATAGGAGAGAAGTTTGATCTGCAATATTTTCTGGAAGACGGGGTACATGTGCTAACCATTACCTATGCGGGTAAAGAAAATACAAAATGCGCATTGGGCACTTTTAATTGTTTAAAGTTTAACCCTACAATTATTCCGGGGCGTATTTTCAGGAAAGATAGTAAGCTTTATTTGTGGATAACGGATGATAAAAACCGGATACCTGTAAAAGCGCATGTAGAGCTGGTTGTAGGCAGTGTAACAATGGAAATTACGGATGCTAAAAATTTAAAGTATCCTTTAAATACGGTTAAGAAATAAAATGATGATAGAAGTTGGCGGCGTTTTGCTGCACGAGGATGTTGTTAAGGAAAACTTTGTTTGTAATTTAAATAAATGCAAAGGCGCATGCTGCCTGGAAGGTGACTCGGGCGCGCCGCTTAATGCAGATGAGCTTGATACGCTAAAAGAGATCTATCCTAAGGTAAAGCCTTATATGACGGCTAAGGGTATCGCTACCATTGAAAGAGAAGGGACGCACGTAACTGATTACGACGGCGAGTATACAACCCCTTGTGTAGAAAAAAATAAGGAGTGCGCCTATGTTACCTGGGAAAACGGCATTACCAAATGCGCTATTGAAAAGGCTTATGAAAACGGTGACATTACCTGGAAAAAACCTATTTCATGCCACCTGTATCCAATCCGCATTACAAAATATCCTGAGTTTGATGTTCTGAATTACGACCGTTGGAATATCTGTAGCCCTGCCTGTAAGTTTGGCGACGAACTGAAGGTACGGGTACATGAGTTTTTAAAAGGTCCGCTTATTCGTAAATACGGTAAGGAGTGGTACCAGGAACTGGAAGAATTTGTAGAAGGCATGTAAGCCTTTTTATTATCAAAAGTATTAACTGAATTTATAAACCTTTCAGGATTTTGGATCGATAATTCTTAAGCGTAGTGGTTATTTAATATATGGAATTAGGCATCAGCACATTTGGCGAGGTAAGCCCTGACGGCACCGCCGGTAAAGCAGTTAATGCGCACCTGCGGGTACAGCAATTACTGGAAGAAGTAAAACTTGCCGATGAGGTAGGCCTTGATGTATTTGCCTTTGGCGAACACCATCGTCCGGATTTTGTGATCTCTGCACCCGAGATCTTTATTGCGGCAGCCGCAGCTGTTACTAAAAATATTCGTTTATCCAGCTCGGTTACGGTTTTAAGCTCAACCGACCCGGTCCGTACTTTTCAAAATTTTGCTACTGCCGATCTTATTTCATCCGGCAGGACAGAGATGATTGCCGGCCGTGGTTCATTTATAGAATCATTTCCATTATTTGGCTTTGATCTTAACGATTACGATGCCTTGTTTACCGAAAAGCTGGAACTATTTCTGCAGATCAATAAACAGGAGATTGTATCATGGAAAGGAAACTTCCGTGCGCCTATCAGTAATCAGGGTATTTATCCAAGGCCTTATCAGCAAGCTATACCTGTTTGGATAGGTGTTGGTGGTACACCTGCTTCGGCAGCGCGTGCAGGGCGTTTAAATTTGCCGCTCATCATTGCCATATTGGGCAGTGCGCCCAAACAATTCGTTCCCTTTGTAGAATTGTACCGTGAGTCGGCACAAAAGGCGGGGCATGATGTAAGTAAGCTGCAACTGGCCATATCATCCCAGTTTTATGTGGCAGAAGAAACGCAGCAGGCCGCAGATGAGTTTTATCCATCGTATGAGGCATTGATGAATCGCGTTGGGCGCGATAGGGGCTGGTCACCTATGAATAGAGATCAGTTTGAATATCTGCGAGATCGTGGTCCGCTGGTTGTGGGCGATGCACAATATGCCATTGATAAAATTATGGGCCAGTATGAGTTGTTTAAAAATACCCGTTTTGTTGCACAGCTGGTTACTGGCTTTACTCCGCACCAGAAAATATTAAAGGCAATAGAAATATTTGGCACCAAAGTAGCACCAGTTATACGTAAGGAGTTAGGTAAGTAACATTTTAGTTACAATATTCTTTTAATGAATAAGAAAGAGCGTCACTCTTTGAAACCCTTTACTTTTCAATTTCGTTTATTATAGTACTAAGGATAAACGTTGATTAGTGAAGACTGTTATTAAATTTAAACCTACCCATTTTTGCCCATCATGCGGTGATTATTTTGCGTTTAAAAAGCACAGAGGCTGGTTTACAAAAAGGCTGCTGTTCTTTGTAGATGTGCGTAAAAATTATTGCTCGTTTTGTAAGAAAACGTATATTGTTATAACGCCCAAAACAAGCAGGCTAAAAAACACGGTAAATAATTCTATGCAGGTTGGTAAGCTGCGCAATGCCGGGTAAAAACTTTTTCCTCCATCAAAACTCCATTTATTTTAACGGTATAATTGATAAAAGAATAGTACGCTTCAGCTATATAATTCAGGATATTTACAATTAAATTGGATAATATTGTAAAATGATTGCCATTGCCTATATTATATAATGAAGACAGCATTAATAACAGGTATAACCGGGCAGGATGGCGCTTATCTGGCAGAATTTCTTCTGAAAAAAGGCTATATGGTTCATGGTGTTAAAAGACGGGCATCATTATTTAATACCGACCGTATTGACCATTTATACCACGATCTGCACGAGGACGATGTGCGTTTTAAACTTCATTATGGCGATTTAACAGACTCAACCAATTTGATCAGGCTGGTGCAGGAAGTACAACCCGATGAAATCTATAACCTGGCCGCCCAAAGCCATGTAAAAGTTAGCTTTTATACTCCCGAATATACTGCCAATGCAGATGGTATAGGAACATTAAGAATTTTAGAAGCGGTACGCTTATTAGGGCTTACAAAAAAAACACGTATCTACCAGGCATCTACATCAGAACTTTATGGCTTGGTGCAGGCAGTACCACAAAGTGAAACAACGCCATTTTACCCGCGCTCGCCCTACGCGGTCGCCAAACTTTACGGCTACTGGATAATCGTTAATTACCGCGAGGCCTACAATATGTATGCTTGTAATGGCATCTTATTTAATCATGAAAGCCCTGTTCGCGGCGAAACCTTTGTTACCCGCAAAATTACAAGGGCTGCGTCAAAAATAGGGATGGGCTTGCAGGATTGCCTTTATGTAGGTAACTTATCTGCGCAGCGCGACTGGGGCCATGCAAAAGATTATGTAGAAGCCATGTGGCTGATGCTGCAGCAGGAAAAGCCCGAAGATTTTGTTATTGCTACCGGCGTTACAACAACGGTACGGGACTTTATCCGCATGTCCTTTGCCGAATTAGGAATTGAGGTAGAGTTTAGCGGCAGGGATGACAATGAACGCGGTGTGATCATTGACATTGACGAAGAAAAAGCCAATGAGATGGGTTTAAATCTGGATAAGCTAAGATTTGGACAAACCGTGGTAAAGGTTGACGAAAGATACTTTAGGCCTACCGAAGTTGATTTGCTGAAAGGTGATGCCACTAAGGCGAACACCAAACTTGGCTGGAAGCCAAAACATGATTTGCAGGCGCTGGTGAGCGATATGATAAAAGCTGATCTGAACCTGGTAAAAAAAGACGATTACCTTAAAAAAGGTGGTTTTAAAACCCTTAATTATTTTGAATAAAAGCTGATAACCTGGCCTTATGAATAAACTGTTTACTATTTTGTTTTTCTTTTTGCTGATAACCGGAATAGCCGACGCGCAATCGGAATACCCATATTCTTACCAGTTTTATCAGAAATTTAACGAGGATGTTTATTCTACCAAAACAAGGGAGTTTACAGCAACCAAACCTTTTTTGCCCGGCGACAGTTTGTTGAGACACCGTTACGATTCTTTAATGAACGTTGGTAATGATGGAAAGCAGCACAGCTGGGGCTACCGCAAGCTTTTTAATGAGCATCTTATTGATATAAGAAGTGGGGGCAACACATTCTATGCCGACCTTCTTCCTGATTTTACCATTGGCCGGGATTTTTCCGGAAAACTGACAACTAATAATATATCGCTTGGGGCACAAATAGGCGGTAGCATAGGTGACAAGCTTACCTACAACATAACAGGTTACCAGAGTAGTGCTGTATTCCCGGAGTATTTATCCACCTACATCAATCAGGTAGGCATTGTTCCCGGTCAGGCATACGCGAGGATTTACAAACCTAACGGCTACGACTGGTCATACATAACCGGTTCCGCTTCCTATACGCCTGTTAAATATTTGACATTGACAGCCGGGCGCGACAAAACCTTTATAGGCGACGGTTATCGTTCTGAGCTATTGTCTGACTATGCATCACCTTATCCGTTCTTTAAAGCTACTGCAACGCTTGGAAACGTACGATACATGGTAATGTGGACCTATATGAACGACCCGGTTGCATCCAGCTTTGCTACCGATAATTTATACCGTAAAAAGTTTGCCGTTTTCCATTACCTCGACTGGAATGTGACCAATTCACTTTCACTTGGCTTCTTTGATTCGGTTATTTCTTATACGGTTGATGATAGCGGTCATAAGCGCTCATTAGATTTTAATTATATAAATCCGGTAATATTTTTAAGACCGGTAGAAGCATCCAGCGGTTCGCCGGATAATGCGCTTATAGGTTTTACCGGTAAATATAAAATAACCGATCATATTACGGCTTATGGCCAGTTTTCGCTGGATGAATTTTTGGCTAAGGAATTTTTTACAAACTCGGGCAGTTCGAGAAATAAATACGGCTGGCAGTTAGGTTTACGAGGTTCGCAATTGTTTAGTGTTAACGGTTTAAATTATTTAGTAGAGTATAATACTGCCAAACCTTATACCTATTCAGAAAAATCGTACATAGAGAATTATTCAGATAATGGCGAGCCGCTTGCACACCCGTGGGGTGCCAATTTCAGGGAAGCGGTTGCCTTGCTGAACTACTCCTACAAAAAATTTGATTTTAGCGGCGAAGCCGATTTTGGCCGTTACGGGCTCGATCTGGATGGCATTAATTATGGCAAGGATATTTTTGATCTCTATCAATATCCGGCCCGCCAATACGGTAACTACACCGGCCAGGGGCTTACTACTAATCTTACCTACTTTGAAGGAAAAATTGCATACATAGTAAATCCAAAATATAACCTGCGGATAGAGTTAAATGCAATTTACCGCACAGAAGATAACGTTCAGTTTAAAGACAAAACAACCTGGTTAACTATTGGTGTGCGCAGTTCATTCAAAGCCGTGTATAATGATATATCCAGCTTTATGACGCATTAATTGCGCAATCAAAGTTCATTGTATAACGCTGATCAATTCAGCCACTTCGATTTTATGAAGCTATAATGTGATTGCTTTTCTTTAAGCCCAGGGCTTTTGCCTGCAATGCGATTCCTTTAGCGTCATAACCACAGTCGGCCCAAAGTTCGGGCTGCTCACCATGTTCAACAATAATATCTGGTATACCAAGGCGCACTACTTGCGCACTATAGTTTTTATCTGCCATAAATTCAAGCACTGCGCTTCCCATGCCGCCTTCCAGGCAACCGTCTTCTACCGTTATTACTTTGTGGAATTGAGTAAATACCTCGTGTAAAAGCGCTTCGTCAAGCGGCTTAACAAAACGCAGATCGTAATGAGCAGGGTAATAGCCTTCGGCGTTTAGTTCTGCTGTAGCTTTTACAACTTCGTTCCCAACGGTCCCGATAGATAATATGGCAACTTCTTCACCATCACAGATCTTGCGACCCTTGCCAACCTTAACGGCTTTGAACGGGCGCTGCCAGTCTACCATAACGCCATTGCCACGCGGGTATCTGATAGAGAATGGCCCCATATCATCCTGTTGCGCCGTATACATCAAATTACGCAATTCTTCCTCGTTCATCGGGGCAGAAACTACCATGTTCGGTATGCAGCGCATGTAAGCCAGATCATATGCGCCGTGGTGCGTAGGGCCGTCGGCACCGGCAATACCGGCCCTGTCAAGGCAGAAAACAACATTCAGTTTTTGTATTGCCACGTCATGCACTACCTGGTCGTAAGCGCGCTGCATAAAGCTGGAGTAGATATTACAAAACGGTACCAACCCCTGTGTAGCTAAACCAGCAGAAAACGTTACTGCGTGTTGCTCAGCAATACCTACGTCAAAAGCACGGTTAGGCATGGCTTTCATCATCAGGTTAAGTGAACAACCCGATGGCATTGCAGGAGTGATACCCATTATCTTAGGGTTTTGCTCAGCAAGCTCGATTATACTATGCCCAAACACATCCTGGTATTTTGGAGGCTGAGGCTTATCGTATTTAATTTTTTTAATTTCACCGGTAATTTTATCGAAAAGACCGGGTGCGTGCCACTTGGTCTGGTCTTTTTCGGCAAGGGCATAGCCTTTACCTTTTACTGTGATACAATGCAATAATTTAGGGCCGGGTATATCGCGCAGGTCGGTTAAAACCTTTACCAGGTGTTCTACATCATGCCCGTCAATCGGCCCAAAATACCTGAACTTTAAAGCTTCAAACAGATTGCTTTTCTTTAATAAGGTACCTTTAATGCTTTTTTCAAGCTTCTGCGCTATTTTAAAAGCGTCGGGCCCTATAGATGATATTTTGGCAAGTACATGTGCCACATCGTCCCTGAAACGGTTATAAGGCCTGGACGTAGTAATGTCTGTTAAATATTCTTTAAGCGCGCCCACGTTGGGGTCAATCGCCATATTATTATCATTCAGGATCACCAGCAGGTTAGAGTTTTCTATTCCAGCGTGATTAAGCGCCTCAAAGGCCATACCCGCCGTCATGGAGCCATCGCCTATTACCGCAACATGCTGCCGGTCGGTTTCGCCTTTATATTGCGATGCAACAGCCATACCCAGCGCTGCCGATATGGAAGTAGAAGAATGGCCCACACCAAATGTATCAAATATACTTTCTGACCTTTTAGGGAAACCGCTAATGCCTTTATAGAACCTGTTTGTATGAAAAACTTCCCGGCGGCCGGTTAAGATTTTATGGCCATAAGCCTGGTGACCAACATCCCATACCAACTGGTCATATGGGGTATTTAAAACATAATGCAATGCAACGGTTAGCTCAACAACACCCAAACTTGCCGCAAAATGCCCGCCGTTTACAGATACAACATCAATAATGTATTGTCGCAGCTCCTGGCAAACCTGATTAAGTTCTTCTATTTTAAGTTGCTTTAAATCAGATGGATTGTTTATCGTGTTAAGTAAATCACCGGCCGGTACCTGCATTGACATTGCTAATGTATTTAACATACAAAGTACGGTATTTTATAATTAATAAGCACAATTGTAGGCGAATAATTTGGGCCGTTCCCCGTTAAAATTTATGTCATATATTTGTTTATCATTTAGTATGTGTTTCGCTGTATTATGTAGTTATCTGCCTGTTTGAGGTTTAGCTTTAAAAAGGAAGATGAATGGGTATTTCACCATAAATTGATACTCTGCCAATGATACCATAGCTTGTTAGCCGGCGTAGCTAAATGAAGTTTGACATGACCGAAGAGAATTTTGAAATTAAGTTACCCCAGTTTGAAGGCCCGTTTGATCTTTTGCTCTTTTTTATAGAGCGTGATGAACTGGACATTCATGATATTCCTATCGCCCGCATAGCCGATGATTTTTTGAGTTACATACACCAGATGACCATCCTTAATATGGAGGTTGCAAGTGAGTTTATTTTTGTAGCAGCTACGCTGATGCGTATAAAGGCCAAAATGTTGTTGCCGCGTTACGAGGCAGAAGGAGAAGAAGGCCAGATAGACAGTAAGGAAGACCTGATTCGCAAGCTGATTGAATACAAAAAGTTTAAAGAGATCTGTGCCGAGCTGCAGCCTCTGGAAGATGAGCGCTTTAAGCAGGAAAAGCGGGGCAACATTAAATACGATATTGAACAGGCTGATACAGTGCTCTTACCCGGCGAAGAGCTTTCTGAACTGAGCCTTTATAGGCTAATGATGGTTTATGGCCGCTTAATGAAACGCCACCTTAACCGCAGCGAAGAAGTAAAGCATACCGTTGTACAATATCCGTACACTATTGAGCAACAGAAAAAGTCGATCGATAATTTGCTTAAGATCAATAAAATGATGGATTTTAAGGCAATTGCCGGCCAGTCTGAAAATCGGGTGCATTTTATTTACAACTTTTTGGCCGTGCTTGAAATGCTGCAGCAAGAGATGATTGACATACAGATAGGCCTGGGATATAATAATTTTAAGATCAGTTCCAGGGCAAAATCAGAGGCCTGATTTTCTGCAAAACGTTAAATTGCAAGGTGTCTCAAATAAAATCTCGCAGTTCAAATCTCTTATCTCACATCTAAAAACATTACCTTTGCGCCGATTAAACATATCATGAAGAGAGACAAATTAATTTTTAAGCTATTGGACGAAGAGCAGCAACGCCAGGAAGAAGGCATTGAGCTTATTGCGTCTGAAAATTTTGTTAGCAGGCAGGTGATGGAAGCTGCCGGTTCTGTAGCAACCAATAAATACGCAGAAGGCCTGCCGGGCAAGCGTTATTATGGCGGCTGCCAGGTAGTTGATGAAATTGAAACAATAGCTATTGAAAGAGCAAAACAGTTATTTAATGCCGAATGGGTTAACGTGCAGCCGCACTCCGGCGCACAGGCTAACGCGGCAGTAATGCTTGCTGTATTGCAGCCCGGTGATAAAATACTGGGTTTTGATTTGTCGCATGGCGGTCACTTAACACATGGTTCGCCGGTAAACTTCTCTGGTAAGTTATATGAGCCGCATTTTTACGGCGTGAAAAAAGAAACAGGCCTGGTTGATTACGATCAGCTAAAGGAAGTTGCACTTAGAGAAAAACCGAAACTGATTATCTGCGGCGCTTCTGCATATTCACGCGATTGGGATTATGAGTTTATACGTAAAGCGGCTGATGAAGTTGGAGCTTTGGTTTTGGCAGATATTTCGCATCCGGCAGGCCTTATAGCCCGTGGATTATTAACAGACCCGCTTCCTCACTGCCATATTGTTACCACCACTACCCACAAAACGTTACGCGGCCCTCGCGGGGGCATGATCATGATGGGTAAAGACTTTGAAAACCCATGGGGGTTAAAAACACCAAAAGGCGAAATTAAACTAATGTCGGCTTTGTTAGATATGGCTGTTTTCCCGGGTACGCAAGGCGGCCCGCTGGAGCATATTATAGCAGCAAAAGCAGTAGCCTTTGGCGAAGCCTTATCTGAAGAGTACATGAAATACATATTGCAGGTAAAAAAGAACGGTGCGGCAATGGCAAAAGCCTTTACCGATCGCGGTTATGAAATCATTTCCGGCGGTACCGATAATCATTTGATCCTGATTGATCTTCGTAATAAAAATATAACCGGTAAAGCCGCCGAAAATGCATTGGTTGCTGCTGATATCACTGCAAACAAAAACATGGTACCTTATGACGATAAGTCGCCTTTTGTAACATCAGGAATAAGAGTTGGTACCGCTGCCATTACCACCCGTGGTTTAAAGGAGAAACACATGGAAGAAATTGTTGACCTGATAGACCAGGTGATTAACAATCCGGATGATGAGCATACCACTAAAAAAGTGAAAAAGAAAGTGCATAAGCTGATGGAAGATTTTCCTTTATATAGCGGGAAAGATAGCGACTAAAAAATATTTTTATTCATAGAAACAGGCGCTTAACAGGCGCCTGTTTTTTTTGTATATGTAGAATATTTTACCAATTCTTGCACATAATTACACGCTCCGGAGAACCTTCAAAGCTAATTTACCGTATTAGGCTTGTTAATACATTTATTACTTGTTAAATTGGAAACACTAAATATCAATGTACTTGTGGTAGATGATAACCAGATAAACAGGTTATTATTGAACAAGGTAATAGGAAAATGGGGCGCTAGGGCAGATTTTGCTGAAAACGGCTTACAGGCAGTAGAAAAGATAACCACCAACAAAAACTACGACGTAGTGCTGATGGATGTGCATATGCCAGAAATGGGAGGAGTAGAGGCTACCCAGATCATCCGCGCTAAAGACGAAGCCTATTTTAAGCAATTGCCTATTATTGCATTAACTGCCTCTATGCTAAGCAGCGAGCGGCATGAAATTGATGCAGCCGGTATGAATGATTTTATCCTTAAGCCTTTTGACCCTAAAAACCTTTTTGAAAAACTAAGCGTGTTTCAAAAAGTATAAATGTTTTAAGCAATACCTGCCAAATCACATCACTCTGCGTAAGCGATAGCTGCTACGCTTAATTTAAGCCCTTTTATTTTTAATAATTGTATACCGCAGGCTTCGAGCGTTGAGCCGGTGGTAACAATATCGTCCACAATTAAAACATGTTTGTTTTCCAGCCGGTTTGGATCAAGCACAGTAAATACTTCCTGCATATTTTCAAACCTGGCAAAGCGCGACTTACGGGTTTGAGTTTGCGTTGAAGTTACGCGTACCAGGTTATTCTCTTCCACTACTGCATTAAGCCGTGAGGCAATCCCCTCGGCAAAACAGGCGCTTTGATTATAGCCCCGTTCTTTCAGTCGTTTTTTATGAAGCGGTACCGGTATAATAACATCAACCGTTTTAAACGCAGGATTTTTAAGCAGTTGTTCACCGGCAATACTTCCCATCAAATTTCCTATTTGTTTAATACCATTGTACTTAAACTGGTGCATCAGGTTCTGAACCTTACCACCCTTTATGAAATACAATAAAGCATAAGCAGCTTCCAGTTGAATTTTCCCCCAAAACTGCCGTGCCACAATATTATCGGCCTGCAAATGAAAATTGGTGTAAGGAAGATTAAACCGACAGTCGGTACAGATCAGCTTTTCATTCGCTACAAGGCTCTCCCTGCATGCCGCGCAAAGTTCCGGAAAAAGCAGGGAAACAAAATCGGCCAGGTAAGTACGCTGCAGGTTCATTGCGGGAAAGATAAGTTGTTTGGAGGGAAGAACCAAGAACCAAGATGTGAGCCGCTGCAGAATCAAGAAACAAGAGCCAAGAATCGAGATGTGAGAGCCAAGATGTAAGAACCAAGAATCAAAATATGAGAATCAAGAACTAAAATGTAAGATCTAAAAAACAAGAAGTTATAACATTACTTTAAAAAAACACGCCATTTTCAAACCCCGCTCTTAATTTCAACTTTTCTTGACTCTTGACTCTGGATTCTAACGTCTTGATTCTTGGCTCTTGATTCTTGGCTCTTGATTCTAACGTCTTGTTCTAAGCTTTATCCTTGATCGCTAACTGTCCGCAAGCGGCATCAATATCTTTACCGCGGCTGCGGCGTATGTTGGTGATAACGCCTTGTTTGCGCAGGTAAGCGGCAAAGGCCTCTATTTTATCTTCGCCTGCATTAATAAAATCTGCAAAGGCAATAGGATTATATTCTATAATGTTCACCTTGCAAGGCAGGTGTTTACAAAAACGGGCCAATTCTACCGCATCCTGAATATTATCGTTAAAGCCATCAAAAACGATGTATTCGTAGGTTACCGGGTTTTTTGTTTTGGCGTAATAATACTTAAGCGCATCTGCAAGGGCAACTAATGAGTTTTGCTCGTTAATGGGCATTATGGTGTTACGCTTTTCGTCGTTAGCGGCGTGCAGCGAAAGGGCCAGGTTGAACTTCACCTGGTCGTCGCCCAGCTTTTTTATCATTTTTGCAATGCCCGCGGTAGAAACAGTAATTCTTTTAGCTGCCATATTAAGGCCCTCTTCAGAAGTTATTTTTTCTATCGATTCCATTACATTTTTGTAATTGAGCAAAGGTTCGCCCATGCCCATGTACACAATGTTTGATAGCGGGATGCCGTAATTTTCGCGCGCCTGCTGGTCTATTAGTACTACCTGGTCATAAATTTCGTCTGGGTTTAAGTTTCTTTTGCGTTCCATATAGCCGGTTGCGCAAAATTTACAGGTAAGGCTACAACCCACTTGCGACGATACGCAGGCGGTCATTCTCTCAGGTGTTGGGATTAAAACGCCTTCAATTAAATGAGTATCGTGTAAAATAAAAGAATTTTTTATAGTTTTATCCGCACTGAATTGTGAGTTATGAATTTTTACATTGTTGATAATGAATTTCTCAGCTAATTTTGTGCGCAGTTCTTTTGAAATGTTACTCATCTCGTCGAAAGAAAAACAAGATTTTTTCCATAGCCACTCGTAAACCTGTTTTGCCCTGAAACTCTTTTCGCCCATAAGGGTAAAGTGTTCTTGCAGGCCGCTAAGCGTTAAACTGCGGATATCAACTTTTTCTTTTGTAGTAATCACGTTACAAAGGTACGAATTTTAGAAAATTATCTTTTTTAAAAAATGTTCTTTTATATTTAAAAACAATAACTAAAAGTTAAATGTAATTGTTATAACTGGATTTTCTAAAAAAGCAATGCGAGAAGTTATTTGATACTTGAATGAAAATTTTTAAAGCCGATTACGTTTACCCTGTTTATGCCGATCCAATAAAAAACGGTACTGTTACCGTTGACGATTTTGGTAAAATAATTTCTGTGTTCGAACCTGGCGCAGCACTTCCAGCCAATGTTCCTGTAGAAGAACTGAAGGGCATTATATGCCCCGGATTTATTAATACGCATTGTCACCTGGAGCTTTCGCACCTTAAAGATAAGATTGGCAGACAAACAGGTCTTGTTAATTTTATTAAGGATGTGCAAAAATTCAGGAATGCCTCACCCGGGGAGGTGGTGGATGCGGCCTATCATGCAGATGCCGAGATGTATGAAAATGGCATTGTTGCCGTTGGTGATATATCTAACAGCAATACAAGCATCCAGGTAAAAAAAGAAAGCAAATTATACTACCACACCTTTGTAGAAACTTTTGGCTTTTTACCCGAAAGGGCTAAAGATGTATTTGACAAGGCACTTGCTTTGGCAGAAGAGTTTAAACCGCTGTCATGCTCTATAACTCCGCACGCTCCATACTCGGTATCAAAAGATCTTTTTAAATTGATACAGCGTTATTGCGAAACAGGCCATAACCTTATTAGCATGCATAACCAGGAGTGTGAAGACGAGAATAAGTTTTACCGTTACAAACTGGGTGCCTTTAACGAGCTTTATGAATTTTTTGGGATGGATATATCCTACTTTAAACCGCAGGCCCGCAATTCTATCCAGTCTGTTTTACCTTTACTTACCAGTAAGCAGGATATTTTATTGGTACACAATACCTGTACAAATTTAAAAGACATCTATTTCATAAAGCGTTTTGACAGAAAGATCCATTTTTGCTTTTGTCCTAACGCTAACCTTTATATAGAAAATGTACTTCCCAAAGTAGAGTTATTTATTGGCCAGGGTTATAATATGACCTTAGGAACTGATAGCCTTGCTTCTAACAGCAAACTATCTATCCTTGATGAGATGTATACGCTGCAAAAGAATTTTTCGTCCCTAAGCATCTCACAATTACTGGAGTGGGCCACCATCAACGGCGCAAAATATCTTGGTATTGACGATGATAAAGGTACGCTTGAAAAAGGAAAAACACCAGGACTAAACCTTATTACCGGTATTGACGGCTCAAAGATAACACCCGAGGCTAAAGTACGCAGGCTTATTTAGCAGGTAGTATATCGAAATTGCTAAATTTGGCTGCTTAAATTATAACTGAAATGTCAATCCATCTCGACATAACCGTAAAAGGAAAAGTACAGGGTGTTTTTTACAGGGCCTCAACCAAAGCCGTTGCCGACCAATTAGGGATAAAAGGCTATGTTATAAATCAGCCCGATGGCGATGTGTTTATTGCTGCCGAAGCTGATAAGTTTTTGATGGATATGTTTTTAGAATGGTGCCATGAAGGCCCTGAAAATGCAGAAGTAACTTCTGTTGAAAGCAATGAAGGCGAATTAAAAAACTATCGTAATTTTGAGGTGGTAAAAAAGAACCTATAACTAAGCGACCACGTTAAACTTACTTAATTGTCTACAGCTAAAAAATTTGCAGGGCAAACCGCAGTATATGGTATAAGCACTATTGCCAGCAGGGTACTTACCTTTTTTCTTACCCCGCTTTATACCTGGGCCTATCCAACTGCAGCTTATGGTATTTTAACTACCATGTACAGCTATGTTTCTATGACCAACGCCTTGCTGTCGTTTGGGATGGAGACTACCTTTTTTCGCTACCTAAACAAACATGCCGATAATAAGCAAAGGGTTTACAACAACGCCTTTGCATCTGTATTTGCGGTAACTATTATATTTCTGCTTTGCTCTTTGCCCTTTATTGGTAACATAGCCAACTTTGTGGATATAAGCCATGCGCAAAAAATGGCATCGAACGGTACGCATGCCGCTGCAACCATAGGTACTTCTCATACAGATTTTGTAAAATACACTTACCTCTTTTTATCAATAGTAATTATCGATGCCTGGTGTGCCATCCCTTTTGCCAAGATCCGCTCTGACGGGAGGCCTGCACGGTACGGCTTTATAAAACTGGCCAGCGTGTTGGTTTTTATAGCCTTTAATGTAAGTTTTATTGCAGTGATTCCGTTTTGGTTAAGCCATAACTTAATTGGCTCGGCCTGGATCATGCAATGGTACACCAGGGGTTGGGTAGGCTATGTTTTTGTATCTGAGCTTATATCAAGTGTTATTACATTGCTGCTTTTATTACCAGAATTATTAAAACTGAGGATAGACTTTGATAAAAAGATGTTATGGAGCATGTACAGCTACAGCTGGCCGGTGCTTATTGCCAATTTATCTTACCTGGTTAATGAAAACATGGATAAGATATTATTAGGCAAACTGCTGCCGCAAGGCAGCCTTAGCGATGTAGGCATTTATGGTGCCTGTGGTAAAATATCCTTGTTTCTGAGTATTTTTATAAATGCGTTCAGGCTTGGTGCCGAACCGTTCTTTTTTAGCCACGCAAAAAATAAAAACGCGTCTCATACCTATGCCCGCATTATGGATTACTTTGTAATTACCATCTGCATTATATTTGTAGCGCTTATAGCCAACATTAATATCCTTAAATATTTTGTTCACGGCCATGGCACCAGGCAAACTGCTTTGTACTGGACGGGCCTGCGCGTAGTACCGCCGCTGGTTTTTGGTTATGTGAGCCTTGGCATCTATATGAACCTATCCATTTGGTACAAGCTGTCAGATCAAACCAAATACGGGCTTTATATATCGGGCATCGGCGCTATCTTAACCATTGTGCTTAATGTAATATTCATCCCGGCTTACAGTTACATGGCATCGGCCTGGGTATCTCTGGTTGCCTATACAACTATGATGGTACTTTCATACATTTGGGGACAAAAAAACTACCCCATTCCTTACGATCTTAAAAAAAATCTCGCCTATATAATTTCTTCTGTTGTAATCGTTTATCTTTCGTTTAGCATATTTAAGCGCAATATCTACATAGGTAATGTGCTTTTGCTGGCATTTATAGGCGTTGCAGCATTTTTTGAGGGAAAGAATTTAAAGGCTATCTTTAGTAAACAATGAAAATAAAGATCATCAATAAATCTAAAAATAGTTTACCTGCTTATGAAACACTGCATGCCGCGGGAATGGATCTGCGCGCAGAGCTGGAGGAGCCGGTAAGGTTAAACCCGATGGAACGCAAGCTGATACCAACCGGTTTGCACATTGAACTGCCCGAAGGCTATGAAGCCCAGATAAGGCCGCGAAGCGGTTTGGCATTTAAACACGGTATAGGCATTGTAAACTCGCCGGGAACTATTGATGCCGATTATCGTGGTGAAATAAAGGTGCTGCTTATCAATTTCTCAGAGCAGCCATTTGAGATCAATACAGGCGATAGGATAGCGCAAATGATCATTGCCAGGTACGAAAAAGCCGACTGGGAAGAGGTAGAAATATTAACCGAAACAGTTAGGGGAGTTGGCGGTTATGGACATACCGGAATAGGATAAACCTTAATAGTCAATTCAAAAAAAACAGAACGATTGAAGACGGGGAGGATAAAAGCAAAAGAGATGAAGTACCATAAAAATATAAATGTTCGAAAATGCCTGGCAGGTTTCGCTTTTTTTATGTGCTGCTTTTCTTATGCCTTGGTTTCTGCGCAAACGCACCGGGCCGATCTTACGCAGGGGCGCCAGTCGGGAAGTTTGGACAGTGCTGGTGTAAAGCGTCTTTTCTTTTCGGCACTTCGCGAAAAAACGATTGAAAACTTTACCCTTTCTGCCGAATTATTTAATAAGGTAATACAGATAGATCCGTCGAACGATGCATCGTATTACGAACTGGCAATTTTAAAAAAGGTAAAAAATAATTATGCCGATGCACAGCCGTTGCTGGAAAAAGCGGTGTTGATTAAACCGGATAATGAGTGGTACTGGCTTTCGCTTGCAGATTGTTACGAGAAAGACAATGATACTGATAAGCTCGAAAATGTTTTTAACCAGCTGATCAGGATCAACCCCGACAAAGTAGATTACTATTTCGACAAGGCCAATGTTTATTACCTGCAAAAACGATATGACGATGCTTTAAAGGTATATGATGCAGCAGAGAACATTACCGGCCCAACCGACGACCTGCTGGCCAATCGCCAGAAGATCTATCTTAAACAAGGAAAGGTAGACCTGGCAGCCAAACAATTAGAGCAAAGAATAGCGGCCAACCCCGGTGAAATAAAATACTACCTGTACTTATCGCAATTGTACGGCGCTAATAATTTGCATGATAAATCATTTAAGGTACTGCAAACTGCCGAAAAATTAGACCCAAATAATGGGCTTGTGCACCTTGCTCTGGCAGACATTTACCGTGATAAAAAGAATTACGAAGCAAGCTACAACGAGCTTACCCTTGCCTTTGCAACGCCGGATGTGGACATAGACCAAAAGATAAAGATCATATTGGGTTATCTGCCCCGTTTTCCCGATCCAAACGCTAAGGCCAGCGCACTGGAGCTAAGCCGCATACTGGTAAAAGCACATCCATCTGACGCGAAGGCCTACGCAGTTTATGGCGATATGCTATTGCAGAACGATAAGCTAAGCGACGCTAAAGATATGTACCGCAAGTCCATTGCTTTAAATAACCAGGTTTATGCAGTGCAGGAGCAGCTTGTAAGGATTGAATTAGGCCTTAACCAATTTGATGAGGCTATAAAGGATGGCGAAAATACGCTTTCCCTTTTTCCTAACCAGGCATGGATGAATTACCTGGTAGGAGTATCTTATCAGCAAAAGAAAAATCCGAACAAAGCAATAACCTACCTTAAGAATGCTGCCGCACTGGAGGCGCAGGATAAAGACTTGCTCTCACAAAGTTATGCATCCCTTGGCGACTGCTACCACGAAATAAGAGACAATAAAAACTCTGATGATGCCTATGAAAAGGCATTGTCTTATAACCCGGATAATGCCTATACTTTAAATAACTATGCATATTATTTATCGTTAAGGGGCGATCAGCTGCAAAAGGCAGCGCAGATGTCAAAACATTCTAATGATCTGCAGCCGAATAATGCTTCGTTTGAAGACACTTATGCCTGGATTTTATTTAAGCAAAAGAATTACCCGGCAGCAAAAGATTGGATGGAAAAAGCCCTCGCCGACGACAAGGATAAAAGCCCAACCAAGTCTGAACATTATGGCGATGTAATGTTCTTTTTGGGTAACACAGATGCAGCGGTTGAAAATTGGAAAAAGGCACAATCTGGTGGTGATAAGTCGCCGCTTTTAGAAAGAAAAATAAATGAGAGAAAATACATCGAATAAAACAGCGAATAGCAGCGCAGTTTATTTAAAGCTTTTTATTGTACTATGCTTAGCCGGTATGTTTGGCTGTAAGGCTAAAAAGCATGTAATAACAACGCCGGTATCTTCAAATATTACGGTGAAGCCTACCAATACCAAAGTTCATGAGCTGGAGGCCGTAAAAGCGGGGCAAACATACTTTAACACTTTTTCGGGAAAGGCGCGTACTAAGCTTGATATCAACGGAAACAGCAATGATGTTACATTAAATATCCGTATAAAACGTGATCAGAAGATATGGGTATCCATTACTGCTATTGCCGGTATAGAAGTGGCCCGGGCACTGATAACGCCCGATAGTATTTTGGTTATAAACCGCCTGCAGAGTGTTTATCTTAAAAAGCCTTTTAGCTATGTGTATAAATTTGCAAGCAGCCAGGTAAATTATAAAACCGTAGAGACTTTGCTTACCGGCAACGTCATACCTGAACTTTTAACCGAACAAACAACCATACAAAGCACTGCCGATACCACCCGTTTATCAGGTAACTTGGGCGATCTTATCTTTAAAGTACTAATAGGTGCAGGCATGAAATCAATCCAAACAAGCTTAAATAATCACCAAGCGGGGCAATCTTTACTTGTAAATAACAGTACATTTGTACAAAACGGTACCAAAGTGATACCATCGCAGATAGATATTTCGTCTGTAGTAAAAGATAAAAGGATACAGATTAATTTGCGCTATATTAAAACAGATTTCGATCTGCCGCTCGAGTATCCGTTCAGCATCCCGGCAAGATATGAGCCGGCTGCTAACTGATTAGGTAGATTGTACTTCGTTAAGATGATTATTTAAGGATGAAATTTTTAAAATCCGTTTTATTTATAATTTTTGTTTTTGCCGCTGTTGCCGCCCATGCGCAAAGCAGTGCCGAACTTAAGCACCAGCGCGAAATGCTTACCCAGCAGCTCGACCAGTTAAACCACGAGTACCAGGAAACGGTAACAAACAAAAAAGCTACCCTAAAGCAGTTGAACCTGCTTAAACAACAGATAAACCTGCGCGAAGAAAAAATTAACAATATTAACTCCGAGGTAAGAAATTTAAATAATCAAATCTCTGAGAGTAATAATTACGTACATAACTTACAAAGCCAGTTAGATCAGCTTAAAAAGGAATATGCGGCAATGGTGTTATTCACCTACCGAAACCAGAGTGCCTACAATAAACTGATGTTTATTTTTGCCTCTAAAGACTTTAACCAAGCTTATAAACGTTTAAAATATTTACAGCAAATTGGTAATTACCGCGAGCGCCAGGCGGGTTATATACAAGAAACCCAGGTGCAGCTACACGTTAAGATCAACGAGCTGGATAAAAATAAAAAGGAAAAAAGCAATTTACTGGTAGACCAGGAGAAGGAAAAGGAAACGCTTGGCGTCGAAAAAAATAATCAGACCCAGGTAATAGCGGATCTATCTAAACACGAGGGCTTGCTGAAACAGCAGCAGCAGGACGTGCAGAAGAAAATAGCGAAGACCAACAAAGAAATTAATGCCGCCATCAGGCGTGAAATTGAGGAAGCCCGGCGCAAGGCCGAGGAGGAAGCCAGGAGAAAGGCGGAAGAAGAAGCGAGATTACAAAGGCTGGCGGCTGCGAAGGCCAAAGCAGAGAATAAAGAAGCCCCTGCACCTGTGAAGCCGAAACCGGCTGCCAAAACGTTAACAACCAGTGAGGTTTTGAACGCAACGCCAGAAGCTGCCAAACTATCGAGCGACTTTTTGGAAAACCGCGGCTCTTTACCATGGCCGGTTACTAATGGCAGTGTTAAACAGGGCTTTGGTATTTATTACGATAACGAGGGTATTAAAAACGAAAGCTACGGCTGGGATATAAAAACAAACTCGGGCGCATCGGTAAGGGCAGTGTTTAACGGCGAGGTATCGCGCATTGCTAACATTAGCGGCACCTACCTGGTAGTTATTAAACATGGTGAATACTTTACCGCTTATGCCAACCTTAAATCCTATAATGTAAGTGTAGGGCAAAAGGTAAGCACCAAGCAGGTGATCGGTTCGGTTGCTACAGAGTCGTCTACAGGCGAGGCGATTGTAGAGTTTCAGCTATACAAAGGCACTACACCGGTGAATCCTAAAATATGGCTGGCTCCAAATTAGTTTTAAACCTTGCAATATAAAAAATGTCTATATTTGCAGGCTCATAATTATATAACCTATTATGCATAGTTCAGCTCTTTTATTTTTGAACATCGGTTCGTCGGAGATGGTACTGATTGTGTTTGTGGCATTGTTGCTTTTTGGCGGCGAAAAGCTTCCTGAAATTGCACGTGGCCTGGGAAAAGGAATCCGTGATTTCAAAGATGCATCGGAAGGGGTAAAGCGCGAGATCAATAACCAGATCAACAGCTTTGAGGAAAAAAGGGAAGAAAAGAAGCTTGAAGAAGCCGCAGCCGCGCATGAAACCGCAACGGCAGAAAAAGATGCACTTGTTGAGGGCCATTCGCCGGTAGCTAATACCATACCTGTTAATGACAGTTATTTTGCGGAAGACAAGCATGCAGCAGAAGGTAACACCGGTGTGCATGTAGAGCCTTTGACCGAGACCGCAGCAGTGCATCATACAGAACAACCGGCCGCAGAAAATGCAGAAGCCGCAAAGAGTTAAATAACTTATTTTACATACATTAATTTAAACATAAAAATCATGGGTGGATTAGGCGCACCAGAACTTATTCTTATTATCGTAGTGGTTTTAGTACTATTTGGCGGTAAAAAAATTCCTGAACTTATGAAAGGTTTAGGTAAGGGCATGAAAGAATTTAAAGATGCCCAGAACGGCGAAAGCTCTACTACAGAAGAAAAACCTAAAGTTTAATTTAAGCAGGCCGTACCGGCCTGGTCAATACTTTAGATCTCACATTGCAAACTTATCTGTTGATATTTTTATTTCAACGGATAAGTTTTTTATTTTAGCCCCATGACTGAATCTTACGACTCTTTAAACGAAATAAAGAGAAAGATTGCAATTGGTGAGCTTACCGTAGAAAAGCTCGTTAAAGGCTACCTGAAAAACATTGCTCTTAATGCGCACTTAAATGCTTTTAACGAGGTATATGAGGCCGAGGCACTGCTAAGTGCTAAAAATGTAGATGCCCGTATAAAGGAGGGCACCGCAGGTAAACTGGCCGGAATGGTCATTGCTATAAAAGATAATATCTGCTACAAAGACCACCAGGTTAACGCCTCTTCCAAAATATTAAAAGATTTTACTTCCGTTTATTCATCAACAGTTGTTGAACGCTTGCTTGCAGAAGATGCCGTGATTATTGGCCGCTGCAATTGCGACGAGTTTGCCATGGGCGCTTCTAACGAAAGCTCGTTCTTTGGGCCTGTAAAAAATTATGCGGATGAAACGCGTGTATCCGGTGGTTCGTCTGGTGGTTCGGCGGTAGCCGTGCAGGCTGATATGTGCCATGCGGCAATCGGTACGGATACAGGTGGTTCTGTAAGGCAGCCTGCATCATTTTGTGGTATGATTGGTTTAAAACCAACTTATGGGCGCATTTCAAGGCATGGCATCATCGCTTATGCGTCTTCTTTTGATCAGGTTGGTCCTATAACCCGGTCTGTGGAAGATGCAGCACTTTTGCTGGAAGTTATGGCAGGCACAGACGACTACGATAGTACCATGGCTGATGTTGAAGTTCCATCTTTTACCGAAAAAACAAACAAGCCGGCAACTAAAAAAATCGCCTATTTACAGGAAGCGCTTTCAAGCCCCGGTGTTGATAATGATGTAAAGGACGTGCTTGTAAAAGCAATAGATAAACTACGCGCCGATGGCCATACGGTTAAGCCGATTGCCTTTGAATACTTGGATTACCTGGTGCCAACCTACTATATACTGGCCATGGCCGAGGCCTCGTCTAACCTTTCGCGTTATGATGGTGTACACTATGGCTATCGCAGCCCTGCCGCTACCGATCTGATCTCAACTTACAAACGCTCCCGTTCCGAAGGATTTGGTAAAGAAGTAAAGCGCCGCATTATGATGGGCACATTTGTTTTAAGTGCAGGCTATTACGATGCTTATTATGCGAAGGCACAAAAAGTACGCCACCTTATCCGCGAAAAAACCGAAGCTATTTTGCAGGAATATGATTTTATACTGGTGCCAACCGCGCCAGAACCCGCCTTCCCGATAGGAAGAGAAGAAACAGATCCGGTAATAACGTATCTTTCTGACATTTTTACCGTACAAGCTTCATTAACAGGTGTACCCGCAATTTCATTACCGGCAGGCAATAATAACAAAGGTTTGCCGTTAGGATTGCAATTATTAACTAAACACTTTGGCGAAAAGGAATTATTGAATTTTTCAGAATATTTCCTTAAGCTTTAGAATTTTAATATATTAGTAAATAATTTAAACTAATTATAAGCCTGATTAAAGAAAACTATTAAAGAATGAAGAGATTTTTTCCTTTACTTATCTGTACCTTATCACTACAAATTGTCAAGGCCTCTGACTCTTTTAATTTCCATCCAACCCCTGCCGAAATAAACATATCCGTAACAACCCCGGATACTACCATTGTTTCGGTAAAGCAGCCGGTGCCGCTTAGCTACCAGGGAATGATTGTTAAACGCCGACTGGATTCTATCAAAAAAGACATCCAACTGGATTATAACGATTTTGTACAGAATTATATAGATCTGTATGCCCACAACCGCGACGAAATGGGCCAGGTGCTGGGTTTAACCAAGTATTACTTTCCAATTTACGAAAAGGCCTTTAAGGATGCCGGTATCCCCGATGAAATAAAATATTTATCCATAGTTGAGTCCAAACTCGATCCAAATGCGGTATCAAGAGTAGGAGCAACCGGCCCGTGGCAGTTTATGGCTACAACAGGGAAAATGTACGGCCTTAACACAAACGAATATGTGGATGAGCGCCGCGACCCGATACAGGCCAGTTATGCTGCCGCTGCTTACCTCAAAGATGCATACGAAGAATTTGGCGACTGGCTTTTGGCGATCGCTTCCTACAACTGCGGAAAAAGCAATGTGGAACACGCTTTAGAAAAAGCAAATGGTGCAAACGATTTTTGGTCTATCCGCCAGTACCTGCCAAGCGAAACCCGCAATTATGTACCGGCATTTATTGCCGTTGCTTATTTGATGAATTATTATGATAAACATAACATAGTTCCGCAGGCATGCAGCTTTGCGCTTAAAACAGATACGGTGCTTGTTAACAAGTATATTTCGCTTAGTGCTGTTGCCCAGGTGCTTAATATTGAGCCCAGGCAGTTGACTATTTTAAATCCTGCTTACAGAAGGCAGATTATTAATGGTACGGATGCCGCGCCACGCCGGCTGGTAATTCCCCAGATTGACAAAGAGCAATATGGTGCGCTGTATGAAGCTTTAAATAATCCGGCTGCTATTCCTGCCCGCCCTGTTGCAAAACCGGTTTACGCAGCTGCTGAAGTAAAAAAAGAAGAAGAAACCCCGGCTTTTCATAAAGTAAGGCATGGAGAAACACTTGGTGACATTGCCGACTCATACGGAATATCATTAAAGGAACTTAAAACATGGAACCATCTGCATAGCAGTAAGGCTCCGGTTGGCCAGAAATTAAGGCTTACACCAGAAACTGAAGAAACTGCCGAAAGCGCCCCTGTAAGGCATCGTGATAGCTATATCACTTATAAAGTTAGAACCGGCGATACCCTTAGCGGTATAGCATCAAAATTTGAAGGTGCATCTATAGAAAAGATTCGTTCTGTAAATGGATTGAAAAGAGACAGGCTGCAACCGGGGATGACCATCAAAATAACCCGCAGCTAATTAATTCCGCGCTTAATAAGCTTTAACAAAAATTACCAGATATTTGAATTGCAGATAATTGCCATCCAGCAGTTATCTGTTTTATTCTTTTAGGCTTTACTAAGCGGTTAGGCTTAAAAGAATTGTAATTTTGCGAACTTAAATTGAGAAGATGAACAAACCTACCCGCAACCAGGACGCATTAAATTACCACTCTAAAGGTCGCCCGGGAAAGATACAAGTAGTACCTACCAAACCCACCAACTCCCAGCGCGATTTAACCATGGCCTATTCGCCTGGTGTTGCAGAGCCTTGCCTGCGCATTGCCGATAACGTAGAGGATGTGTATAAGTATACGGCGAAAGGAAACCTGGTAGGGGTAATAAGTAATGGAACGGCGGTTTTAGGTTTAGGCAACATTGGCCCGGAAGCAAGTAAGCCGGTGATGGAGGGTAAGGGGCTTCTTTTTAAGATCTATGCTGATATTGACGTATTTGACCTGGAAGTTAACGCCAAAACGGTTGACGAATTTGTTGCTATAGTTAAGGCCTTAGAACCAACCTTTGGCGGCATAAACCTCGAAGATATATCTGCTCCTACCTGTTTCGAAATAGAAAAGCGCCTGAAGGCCGAAATGAAGATCCCTGTAATGCACGATGACCAGCATGGCACGGCAATTATTTCGGGCGCGGCTTTACTCAATGCCTGCGAGATACAGGGAAAAAAACTCGATAAAATAAAGATGGTAGTAAGCGGCGCAGGCGCTGCTGCTATTTCATGTTCAAAAATGTACCTGGCGCTGGGCGTAAAGCTGGAGAACCTGGTAATGTTTGATATAAAAGGTTTGATAACGCCGGACAGAACCGACCTGGAAGACATCCGGCTGGAGTTTGCAACCAACCGTAAGGACATCAAAACATTGGCTGATGCCATGAAGGGTGCCGACGTATTTGTTGGCTTATCCGCAGGTAACATTGTTACGCCGGATATGCTTAAATCAATGGCGAAAAACCCTATTGTGTTCGCAATGGCCAATCCGGAGCCCGAGATAGCTTATGACCTTGCCATCAATTCACGTAAGGATATTATCATGGCTACGGGCCGGTCGGATTTTCCAAACCAGGTGAACAACGTTTTGGGATTTCCATATATTTTTAGAGGCGCGTTGGATGTGAGAGCTACCGCCATCAACGAGGAAATGAAGATTGCTGCTGTTAAGGCCATAGCAGAAATTGCAAAAAAGCCGATACCTGAACTGGTAAACCTTGCCTATAACACCACATCGCTTAAATTTGGCAGGGAATATATTATTCCTAAGCCGATGGACCCGCGCCTTATAACCGAAGTATCATCGGCAGTGGCGCGTGCGGCGGTTGACTCGGGTGTGGCACGTAAGATCATTACCGATTGGGACGCTTACCTCGAAGAATTAAGGGGCAGGCTTGGCAGTAACGATAAATTGTTGCGCAGCTTAACCAATAAGGCCAAGCAAAACCCTAAACGCATTGTATTTGCAGAGGCAGATACTTATAAAATACTAAGAGCCGCACAAATTGTAAAAGAGGAAGGTATTGCCACGCCCATACTATTGGGTAACGTTGAAAGGATTAAACAGATTATGCGCGAAAATGACATCGACCTGGGCGATGTGCATATGATTGATCCGCTTGAAAATTGCGAACGCCTGGACGAGTATGCAGATTATCTTTACAGAAAACGCCAGCGCAAAGGCGTAACCCTTTTCGAATCGCGCAAACTGGTTCATGACAGAAACTACTATGGTGCCTGCATGGTACAGTTTGGCGAAGCCGACGCGCTTATTTCCGGCCTTACCAAAGATTATGTAACCACCATAAAACCTGCCTTGCAGATTATAGGAACAGCTGCCGGCGTAAGCCGTGTTGCCGGTATGTATATGATGATAACCAAAAAAGGCCCTGTTTTTTTTGGCGACACAACCGTTAATGTTAATCCCTCCACGCAGGATCTTGTAGATATTACCGTACTAATAGAGCAATCTGTAAAGCAGCTGAATATTGACCCGAGGGTGGCCATATTATCTTACTCTAACTTTGGATCTAACTCTGGCCCCATTCCAGAAAAAGCGCGCGAAGCGGTAAGCATCCTGCATCAAAAATATCCGGACATGGTAGTAGATGGGGATATGCAGGCTAACTTTGCCCTTAACGCCGACCTGCTGGCCGATAATTTTCCATTTTCAACCCTTAAGGGAAAGCCTGCCAATACACTTATTTTTCCAAACCTAGAGTCGGGGAATATCGCTTATAAACTTTTGCAGGAAATAGGTGGCGCTGAGGCTGTTGGGCCAATTTTGCTGGGTTTGAAAAAACCAGTTCATGTGCTGCAATTAGGCAGTTCTGTACGTGAAATTGTGAACATGATAACCATTGCCGTAGTGGATGCACAGGCAAAAGAAAATAACAGTATCAAATAATAATAAAGCCGTTTAATTGCGGTTATATGCTTGTAAAATGTTTGTGAAAATGTATATTCACTAACGCTAACCTTGTTCTTTTTCCCCTGATTTTTTCACCCTGTAATTTAAACTATTTGAATTAAACATGTACGCTTATATTGATGGTAAATTAACGTTTAAAAGCGCTGCTTTTGTAGTGATTGAAACCGGCGGTGTGGGCTACCACATCAACATATCTCTTAATACTTACTCCAAGCTTCCTGATTCAGAAAAATGCAAACTCTTTACGTGGCTTCACGTAAAAGAGGATGCGCATACGTTGTACGGTTTTGCAGATGAAGGGGAGCGCAGGTTATTTCTACACCTGATTTCCATATCCGGAATAGGCCCTAATACCGGCCGAATGATGCTTTCATCTATAACGCCTGATGAGATACAAAATGCGATAGTTTCTGGCAATGTTTCCGTAATACAACGCATAAAGGGCATAGGCCCAAAATCTGCGCAGCGAATAATTTTAGAGTTGCAGGATAAGCTGCGCAAAGAAGGCCCTGATGCCTTAACCGTAGCCCTGGCAAGTGCTACCGTTAAAGACGAAGCGCTTTCTGCACTTGTTATGCTTGGTTTCGTAAAAAATGCTGCAGAGAAAGTTGTTGAGCAGGAATTGAAAAAAAGCGGTAACGACGTAACAGTTGAACAGCTAATTAAAGCCGCTTTAAAAAGTTTATAATTACATATTAATAAAGCCGAAGCCTTGGTGAATTTTATTGGCAAAGTTTGTTTGTGCATTGCTATCTACTTCGCATTTTGTGGGGTAGATAAAGCTTTTGCCCAGGCTCCGGCCAGGAAAGATTCGCTTCCGGTTAATATTCCTGTTAAAGGGGCGCAATCAAATAATCTGCGTTTGCGCGAAGGGATTTTTGAAATAGACCCGCCTAACCTGGAAAGGACAATAGAGTACGATCCCATCACCAGCAGGTACATACTTTATGAGCGTGTAGGTAACCTGCTTTACCGCCCGCCCCAGTACCTTACTTTCGACCAGTATCTGCACCTGAAAGAGCGCGAAAACGAACGCGTTTACTTCCAGCAGCTTTCTGATAATTATGCTTACCAATCTCAGCAGCCGGGTTTTATACCCCAGATAAAGGTAAGAAGCCAAACCTTTGAACAGGTTTTTGGCGGATCGAACATAGATATCAGGCCGCAGGGGTCGGCAGAGGCTATATTATCCGGTCAGATCAATGACAATCAGAACCCGCTTTTCAGCACCAAGCAGCGCGACCAGTTCAACTTCAATTTTGATCAGAAAATACAACTGAATGTTACCGGTACCATTGGCGATAAATTAAAAATATCAACCAATTACAATACCGACGCGCAGTTTCAATTTGAAAACCAGATAAAACTCGATTACACCGGTCACCCTGATGAGATAGTACAAAAGGTAGAAGCGGGTACCGTAAGTATGCCGCTTAATACTACGCTTATAACAGGCAGTGAAGCTTTATTTGGCGTAAAGGCAAAGTTTAAATTTGGCAAGCTGGATGTTACCACTATTTTGTCACAGCAGCGTTCTCAGTCAAAAACTATTACTATTCAGAACGGATCGCAGCAGGGCAATTTTAAAATTTCGGCAAGTGATTATGATGCTAATAAGCACTTTTTCCTGTCGCAGTTTTTCAGGAACAATTACAACAAGGCGCTTGCCAATATTCCTATCATCAGCTCAAGCATCAACATTACTAAAATTGAGGTGTGGACTACTAACAGAACCAATAGCACCACCGACTCAAGGGATGTGCTGGCCTTGCTTGATCTGGGTGAAAACTCGCCCTATAACCGAACATTGGTACAGGGCGGTGGTTCGGTAGCTCCGGCAGGTTTCAAAGGTCCAGGTTTTCCGCAGCAGTCCAACTCTTTGCTGCGCACCTTACCAGCCAACACCCGTTTAACCAATGATCCGCAAAATACCATTGCTTCTTACTTTAAAAGCACAGGCGGCGCAGATAACTATGCCAAGCTTACCTATGCCCGTAAACTAACCGCAAAGGAATTTACGCTGCATCCTCAATTGGGTTATATCTCGTTAAACTATCCGCTGAATAATGACGAGGTACTTGCAGTTGCCTACCAGTATACTTACAATGGCGTGCAATACCAGGTGGGTGAGTTCTCCAGCGATGTGCCGGTTGACCCTACCACGCCTAAAGTGCTTTATGTAAAGTTGCTGAAGAACGAGTTGCTGAAAACAAACCTGCCTACCTGGAACCTGATGATGAAGAACATTTATTCATTAAATGCTTTCCAGATTAGCCCTAATAATTTTAAGCTGAACATATCCCGCCTGGATGATAAAACCGGTTATCCTAAAGAGATAATGGAAGAAGGCCAAAATACCAAGAGCAAGCTCTGGATACAGCTAACTGACCTGGATAACCTGGACCAGCAGCAGAACAAGCAGCCAGATGGCTATTTTGATTATCTGGAAGGAATTACCATCGACTCGCAAAACGGGTTTATCATTTTTCCTGAACTGGAACCTTTTGGTGCCGACCTGGCGAACAGGTTTGCGCCCGGCGAAACGTCGCTTACCGGCAGGTATGTTTATCAACCCCTTTATGATTCTACAAAAACCATAGCGCAGCAATTTTTTCCGCAGTTAAACCGGTATACCATACAGGGTACCTATTCTGCAACCGGCGGCTCGGAATATCAGTTAAACGCAACCAATATTCCGCAAGGATCTGTAATTGTAACAGCTGGTGCACTCAAGCTAACGGAAGGTACAGATTATACCATTGATTATAACGCAGGCCGTATCCGTATCTTAAACCAGGCTGTTTTATCTTCCGGGCAGCCTATAACTGTTAAGGTTGAAAATAACGAACTATTCGGCGTGCAGCAAAAGTCGCTTTATGGAGCCAGGTTTGATTACCATGCCAGCGATAAGTTGTTATTAGGCGCAACGGTAATGCATTTAACCGAACAGCCTATTACCCAAAACGAAATAGTAGGGCAGGAATCTATCTCTAATACCATTTATGGGTTTGATGCAAGTTATAATTCGCCATCCCGGTTTTTAACAAGGCTGGTAGATCAGATCCCGCTCATTCATACTAAAGTACCATCGTCTATAAGCTTTAACGGTGAGTTTGCGCAATTGCTGCCGGGCAGCCCATCGGCATTAAACTTTGCAGGCTCAAAAAACGGAACCTCTTACCTGGACGATTTTGAAAATAGCCAGTCGGTTATACAGGTAAATAATGCCAATGGCTGGCAGATCTCCGGCACCCCCGAGTTGTTCAAAGAGTATTCGGCTTTTAATGATCTTAGCTACGGGTATAACCGCGCCCGTTTAGCCTATTATAATATCGACCCGATTTTTTATACCAGCTCTACTATACCGCTTAACCGAAACGAGCTATCTAACAATTATGTAAGGCAGGTTTTAGAAACCGAGGTTTTCCCATACAAGCAATCGCCTACAGGCCAGCCGCTGCCTATTGCCACTTTCGACGTAGCTTATTACCCGATGGTACGCGGCCCGTACAACTATACCACTACCGGTATTAACAGCAATGGTACGCTGCAAAGCCCGCAAAGCAGGTGGGGGGGTATCTTCAGGCCTATCAGCTCAAACGATTTTGAGTCGCTCAACGTTCAATACATCGAGTTCTGGATGCTCGATCCATTCATCGGCAAATCAAATTCAACCGGCGGCGATATTTATTTCAACCTCGGTAATATTTCTGAAGACATCCTGAAAGATGGGCAGAAAAGTTTAGAGAACGCTTTACCTGTCGACGGTAACTTCGCCAATATCAATACCACCGTTTGGGGGCGCACTACAAAGACCCAGCCGGTGGTAAATTCTTTTGATGCGGACGCCAATTCGCGCAAATTACAAGACGTTGGTTTAGACGGATTGAACGATGCCGACGAGCAGAGCAAGTTCTCGTCCGTAGTACAGCAGGTAAAGGGCCAGTTAAGCGCCGCTGCCGCTACTAATTTTGCTGCCGACCCATCGTCTGACGATTACCAGTATTACCAGGGCCCGCAGTTAGACAAAGCCAGTGCAGGCATTTTACAACGTTACAGCAAGTACAACGGTACAGACGGTAACTCGCCTACTTCAGAGCAGTCGCAGGCCTTGCTGGGTTTGCAAACATCGGCTTCCACCTCGGTTCCTGATGGAGAAGACATCAACCATGATAACAACATGGACCAGGACGACGAGTACTTTGAATATAAAGTACACCTGAGCCCCGCAGGGATGGTAGTAGGCAGCAATTACATAAGCGATAAGGTAACATCGCAGGTTAAGCTGGCCAATGGTACAACTACCTCTGTAACCTGGTACCAGTTTAGGGTGCCTATTAATTCTTACACCTCTGCTGTTGGGGGCATACAGGATTTTAAATCTATTCGCTACATGCGTATGTATCTTACCAATTTTGCTGATACAGCCATACTTCGTTTTGCTACCATGCAATTGGTTAGGGGCGAATGGCGCGCATTTAATACAGAGGCAAACCCGTCAAACGTTATCGCAGACCCATCCATCACCAACCCGCCGCTGGATAACTCTACCATAGATGTGGAAACGGTAAACATTGAGGAAAACGGAAACCGTTCGCCAATACCTTATGTGGTGCCGCCGGGTATAAACCGCCAGACAGATTACAATAACGTACAAACAAATACCAAGCTGAACGAGCAATCCTTATCGGTGCTGGTAAGTTCCCTGCGCGATGGTTACTCCCGTGCGGCATTCCGTTTATTTAATAACGACCTGCGCAAGTATAAAAAGATGCAGATGTTTATACATGCCGAGGGTACGAACCTGAAAAATAATGATGTAAGCGCATTTATACGCCTCGGTGCCGATTACGTAAACAATTATTACGAATACGAGATCCCGATGACAGTTACGCAGCCGGGCACCAATGACCCAAATGCAATATGGCCGGCAGCCAACGAGCTTGATCTGCAGTTGTCTTTGCTTACCAACGCCAAGCTTGCCCGAAACAATGCCAAGTATAACGGCCAGCCCTGGCCTTTAACAATGCCGTTTACCATGAGCGACGGGCATAATAAAATTACTATTGTAGGTCAACCCGATCTGAGTAATGTAACCACCGTGATGCTGGGGGTACGCAATCCTTTAAAAACATCGGCCACTTCCGGTACTGACGATGGCATGGACAAAGCCGCTACATTATGGTTTGACGAATTGCGTATGACCAATTTTGACGAAAAAGGCGGATGGGCTGCTATAGGTAAGGTTAACGCTAAGCTTGCAGATTTTGCAGATGTAACCATATCTGGTAATAAAACAACAATAGGCTTTGGCGCGCTTGATTCGCACCTGGACGACCGCAGCCTGAATGATGTGGTAGGTTATGATGTTGCTGCCAACGTGGAGCTTGGTAAATTTTTCCCTGAAAAAAGCGGCATGCACATCCCGGCTTATATCGACGTTTCAAAACAGATAAGCACGCCTGAGTATGACCCGGCATCGCCCGATCTATTACTAAAACAAACCATTGCTGCTGCACCGGCACAAAAAAGGGATTCGATAAAGAATGCTGCCGAGGATTATACCGAGCGCAAGAGTTTTAACCTTACCAACGTACATAAATCAAAAACGGATACCAAGGCGCCAAACCATGTTTGGGATATTGAGAACTGGAATGCTACTGTTGCCTATACGGAATATGAGCATCACGATTTTACCACGTTGAACGACCTGGAGAAAACCTACCATGTGGCTTTTGCATACAATTATACCAACCAGCCTAAGTATTACAATCCGCTGAGCAAGGTAATAAAGAATAATACGCTGGCTTTGCTGCGCGATATCAATTACAGCCTGTTGCCATCGAGATTGAATTTCAGCATTAGTTTTGACCGTCTGTACTCCGAAAATACCCTGCGCAACAATGACCCGAACGATTATATATCCATACCCACCACATTCAATAAAAACTTTACGGTAACAAGGGTATACGGCATTGGCTGGAATTTAACCAAGTCGCTTTCAATGGATATTGATGCCACCAACCTTTCTACTATTGATGAACCTGCCGGGCGCGTTAACGGGTTAAAGGTAGATACGTTGTGGAACAACATTTTAAAACTGGGCCGAACCACCAATTATAACCATACGCTTAACTTCAACTATACCGCACCCATAAATAAAATCCCTTACATGGATTGGGTTACGCTGATTGCCCATTATACCACGCATTTTAACTGGCAGGCGCAACCGCTTTTTGCAATAGATGACCCGCAGTTTGACGTAGGTAACAGCATACAAAACTCGCGCACCATACAGCTGAACCCAACGCTTAACTTTGACGCGTTTTACAACAAGTTCCCGATGTTGAAAAAAGCCAAAAAGAGCGACCAGAATAATTTCTGGATAAACCTGTTAACCAGCGTTAAAAATATTAGCGGCACTTATACCCGCACACAAGGAACGTTTATACCGGGCTATTTACCGCAATCTAACTTTTTGGGTGAGGATTTGACCTATAACTCGCCGGGCATTGGCTTCTTGTTAGGCAGCCAGGCCGACCTGCGCCAAACAGCCTTATCACATGGCTGGATCAGTACTGATACGCTGCAAAATCAGTTGTACGTAACCACCTTGAATGAAGACCTGCACCTGAAGAGCACGCTGGAGCCGATAAAAGGGCTGCGGATTGAATTATCTGCTTTTAAAACCCAGGATCATACTTACCAAACCAATTTTAAATCTTTAGACGGATCAAACGATATACAAAGCTATAACCCGGTTACCACCGGCGATTATAGCGTATCTATTCTTACCATCGCTACTGCATTCAAGAAGGCGGGCGGGGTAGATAATTCATCGCCAACGTTCCAGAAGTTTTTGAGCGACCGTATTGTAATTTCCCAGCGCCTTGGGCAGGCCAACCCAAACTCGGTTGGTTACACCAGTGATGGCTTTAAGGACGGATACGGGCCTAATTCGCAAAATGTATTGATCCCGGCATTTTTAGCGGCTTACACGGGCAGGAGTGCGCAGTCGTCCAGCCTGGGACAGTTCCCGTCTACACCAATACCTAACTGGCAGATCACTTATAACGGTTTAAGCAAGATCCCTTTGTTTAGCGACGTATTTGATTCCTTTGATGTTTCGCACGGTTACCGCTCGTCTTACAACGTAACCGGTTATACATCATTACTGCAATACCAGGCCGGCAATGGTGCTGTAAGCTCGCGCGATGCCAATAACGACTTTTTACCTTTCTACCAGTTTTCTTCTGTTACCATTTTTGAGCAATTTGTACCACTTATTGGCTTCAATGCCCGTTTTAAAAACAGCATGACCGCCACTTTAGAGTACCGGCAAAGCAGGTCGCTCAGCTTAAGTGTGCTTAATAGCCAGTTAACTCAGCAGGATCAGAACGTATTGGTTTTAGGCTGGGGATACCGTACCAAAAACTTCCGGTTTCCATTCGGTTGGTTTAGCGGTAAGGCCAATAACGATGTGAACTTTAAATTAGATTTTTCATTACAGGACAATAAAACGCTCATTTACCAGGCCGATGTACAGGCAGCACAGGTATCATCGGGTGCGCAGAATATCACCGTTCGCCCTACAATCGATTACGTTATCAATCAGCGCTTTAACCTGAGCCTGTTTTATGATTCCAATTTAACACGCCCTTATACATCCCAAACTTTTAATACTGCCTTTACCAACTTTGGCATTAATATGAAATTGCTGCTGCAATAAGGGTTGTCTGTTGTTGGTAGTGTGTTGCCGGGGGGTATGGTTAAAGCTTTACTTATAAGAAGATAAAAGCAAATACCAAAAACCCAATCAAGTAGAAAAGCAAAAAAAAGACTATTGATAACCGGACAGAACCATGATACAAAGAGATGGCAGGAAGACATACGAAAAGAATTATAACGCATTTAAATTAAACCAAAAATTATTCAAAATAGTTGGAAATTGAAAAATGTGAATTGCTATTGGGAATTAGATATGAAAATACAAATTAGAGAAGGGCAAGTATGGTCTTACAAAACCCGAAAATCTGAAGAAGGATCAAAACTTACGGTAATTAAGACTGACAAATTTGATGATCAATTAATTGTACATATACAGATCGATGGATTGAAATTAGTTAAAAAAAAGACCGGCGAAATTATTTCTACTTCAATTGAACATTTGCCAATTAGTTTGGAGATGTTTAATAAAAGTGTTTGTAAATTGGAGTCGGTGGTAGAATCATCTATCAATGATGGATATTTGCATTGGAAAAAACTATTTAATCAAGGGGAAGCGGGAGTTTGGTCGGTCGAAATTGCTAATGCAATAGAAATGACAGAAGATACCTGTAATTCATAAAAAAAATAAATTAATGGTATAGCTCTGCTGATAGCGTCCCGCTGATGGCAAACAGAAGATCGTGAATAAACTAAGCTCGGCAATCAGATTGCCGGGCTTAGTTTATTTTTAGGTTAGCTACATTAATATGAAATTGCTGCTGCAATAAGGGTTGCCTGTTGGTGGTTGTGTGTTGCCGGGGGGTATAATTTTGTTGTTCCGGCGTAGGAAAAAGGAGGATTTTTCGACTCATATTATACTGCCCTACTGTTACAGCGGTTTTAAAATATTTTGATAAGTTTGGAATATCCTCAAATTCCATTATCATGAATAAACGCCGCCTCTATTCAGCGCTAATCTTATTATTGCTTTGCATTGATTGTTCTACTTTATTGGCGCAGCAACCGCTGTTGCCAACTAAGTGGACTAAGCCGGCAATGGATACTGTTGTTCCCCTTTCGGAATATCCGAGGCCGCAAATGGAACGTAAAGACTGGATGTGCCTCAATGGCAAGTGGGATTATAAGGGAGGAAAGGATCTTGCCAATGCGCTCGACCCGGAAAAGCCGGTAAATTTTGATGGCAAAACCGAACAGATTCGCGTTCCTTATTGCCCGGAGTCGGTACTGTCTGGCATCCAGCGCAAACAGGAGATCAACATGTGGTATCGCCGCAACTTTATCGTTCCGTCCGATTGGAAAAAGAAGCAGGTGCTTATCCATTTTGAGGCGGTGGCATACCATGCAACATTGTTTGTGAACGGACATAAAGCGGGCAATCATGCGGGCAGCTACGATGCTTTTAGTTTTGATATAACGCCATATTTAAAAAGCGGAGAGAATACCCTGGTGGTTGCCGTTAAGGATTTAAACGACGGGCGGGTGCCATCCGGTAAAAGCGGTCCGCGGGGCGATTATACCTTTTGTTCGGGGATATGGCAAACCGTATGGCTTGAGCCGGTAAGCAAATACCATATTGAAAGCATCCGGTTACTGCCCGATCTTGCTAAAAACCGATTAAATGTGCTGGTGAATACCAGCGGAACCGGTAAGGTAGTCGCTGTTGCGCTCGACGGGAAAAATATAATCTCTACAGCCATAAATAACAGTAATACTTATTTTACGCTCGATGTTGATAAGCCAAAATTATGGTCACCAGATGATCCTTTTCTTTATAACTTAACCATATCCCTTGAGGATGCAAAAGGCAAAACAACCGACGAGGTAAAAAGCTACTTTGGGATGCGCGACATTAAGCTGGGAAAAGTAAATGGCGTTAACAGGCCGCTGATCAACGGGAAATTTATGATGCAGCTTGGTTTGCTCGATCAGGGTTACTGGCCAGACGGCGTGCTCACTGCGCCAACGGAAGAAGCATTAAAGTTTGATATGGAGTTCGCAAAAAAAGCGGGCTTTAACCTGATCAGAAAGCACATGAAAACCGAGCCGCAGCGTTTTTACTACTGGGCCGATAAAATGGGTTTATTGGTTTGGCAGGATATGCCGGCCATATGGTACCGGGACGAAGATACTGCTAAAACAAGAACAGAATACCGCAAAGAGTTAAAGGCGCTGATAGACCAGCATTATAATTCGCCATCTGTTATTACCTGGGTGCCTTTCAACGAAAACTGGGGTGCCTTTGATGTTAAAGACATTACCAACTGGGTAAAGCAATATGACCCTTCAAGACTAGTAAATGGAAACTCAGGCTTTAACAATAATCCCGATTACCAGAAAGCCTACGGCGACCCCGGTAACGGCGACTATGTAGATACGCATATTTATGTAGGTCCATACGGTGCTTCGGTACCCGATGCGCACCGTGCAGCATCGTTAGGTGAATTTGGTGGCGTAGGGCTTTTTGTACGCGACCACATGTGGCCGGTAGAAAACAACGCATACGCTTATGAACCTACCAAAACACGCCTTACAGACCGTTACGAACTGCTGCTGGACGAGGTTGGTCAGCTGATGAAATACAAAGGCCTCAGCGTAGCTATTTACACGCAAACAACAGACGTAGAGCATGAGGTAAACGGAATGCTTACCTATGACCGGGCCGTTGAAAAAATGGAAACAGACAGGATTAAAGCAGCAAATGAAGCAGTTATTAAAGACAGTTATAAATTAATGCCGTAATTTTGCGGAATTAATTTAACGGTTTACCCGCAAGTTCTACCGCTTGTTTAAAAGTTTCGAAAGGGTTTTCCTTGCTTACCTCTACAATCATGATAGATTGATACCAGCTATAAGCAGCGCCACCTGGTAGTTTTTGATAATTATCATTAAGATATTTCTCTTTTTTTTGCCCTGCAGGTACAGGATTAGGCGTAGTTTTTAAAACGTGGTTAAATACCAACAACATAAATTGGTAAAATTCGGGTGCTTTTTCATGCCAGTATGTGGCGTCAATACGGTTAGCAGCCTTTTCATTTTCATACGGTTCGGCAGTTTGTTTCTGGCAAGCTCTCCACCAGTGGCTTAACTCATGGATAAATATCCATTTGTAAACGGCAAGATTAAAAAATTTTTCGCCGGTTAAGCCCTGCCCAAATTGCTGCGCAAAACCGTTAAAATAATCCTTTGCATCCTTAGGTAAAGTTTTCCAGTCGCAGGTATGCAAAATGTTTTTCTCATCATCATAATTTCCAAACGATCTTGGATTATCTAACACAATCGGCGGTACATTTAAGCGGGGTTTAAAACCAAGCTTTTTTATTTTACCCACATAGTCGTCCCGCAAGGTGTTTAATTCGGTCATTACAGAATCTTTATGCGTTTGGGCGAACATAACATGGCTTCCTGTCAAAAAAGATAATAAAAGTATTGCCGTAAATTTTTTCATGATAAATTTTAAAGTAAATTTAATGTAATAACATGCTGTTAATCAAAAAAATATATTTTAAATTTAACTTATGAGAACATTTTATCTTTTCGCCATAATCTTACTCGCAGCAACTGTATCCAAAGCACAATTAAAGAATACTAAGTGGACAGGAACAATGAACGTTCCCGATGCAACAACAGTTATTCTCGATTTTAAGGCAGATTCGGTTGATATGGTAGTAGCCGACGCAGGCTTTGTGGGCGAGACCATGACCTACTCGGTTAAGGATAGCATAATCACCATGAAAAAAACAAGCGGGCATAGTCCTTGTAATATAGGCGGTGAGTTCAAGGTGAAATATATAATTAAAGATGATAAGTTATTTATCACTAACCTATCCGATAATTGCGACGAGCGGGTTCAATCATGGAATAAGGAGCCGTTTATCCGCGTTAAGCAATAGCAAGTAGTATATTCTATATTATTAGCAACAAAAAAACGCCCGTTAGTCCGGATGACTAACGAGCGTTTCAATTTGTAGCAAAATTTTTTACCAGGCAACTTCGCCGCCGTCTTTAAAAAATTTGGCGGTAATGTTTGGGTCTGCCTCAATAGCCAATTTGACAATGGCTATGGCCCCTTGCTCCACCGTTTTCACTCCCTGAAATTTATTCAGATCTGTAGAGGTATAGCCTGGTGTAACACTGTTAACGCTGATGCCGCTGCCATTGAGCTCATTGGCCAGCATCACCGTAAAGGCATTCAACGCAGTTTTGGATGAGCCGTAGGCATGATAATTATCCCAGTTTGGGTTTCTGCCGGGTGTGGTATGCATGGTTAACGAGCCCACTTCGCTGGATACATTGATCACAGCAGCTTGCCCGGCTTTTTTTAGCAGCGACAAAAATTGCTGGGTGGTTTGTATCACACCGAAATAGTTGGTATCGAATATCTTGCGGAGATTATCCATATCACATTCAGAAATATTTTGCGGCTGATCGCCGGGAATACCTGCATTGTTTATTAAAATATCCAGCGAGTCAATTCTGCTTTCCAGCGTTTGTTTTGCCTGTTTAACAGAATCAATATCTGCAACATCTATCACCAGCAGATCAACATTGTTTATTCCTTCGTTATTTAATTTTTCTATTGCTTGTTGGCCGTTCTTTTCATTACGGCTTCCTAAATAAACAAAGTAGTTAAGCCTGGCCAGTTGCATGGCAGTTTCAAAACCTATTCCTTTGTTTGCACCGGTTATCAGTACTGTTTTCATGGTGGTAAGTTAATTTGTGTTTCGGTAAATCTTTTTTTAAGGTGATTTTCATCAGGCCGTTTTGCGGCTCACCGTTCTGAACTTTAATGGCGACATACCCGCTGCTTTTCTGAAAATGCGGTTAAAGTAAGAGTAGTCTTCATAACCCAGTTTTTGCGCAATCTGCTTTATGTCATCGTCATTATGATACAGCAGGCGCTTTGCTTCGCTGAATACCTCCTGTTGTATCCAGTAACTTACGGTGCTGCCTGTTATCTTTTTAATGGTTTCATTCAGATAGCCGGGCGAAACATTCAGCATCTCTGCATAGGCGGAAGGGCTTTTAACGGTACGGCTGTTTGCCGATAGCACGTTCTTAAATTGCCGCACAAGCTCTGCTGAGCGTGCCGATCTGTTTTCGGTATTTTGTGCGGCGCTGTAAGTGCTTGCGGCCATTGCCAGAAACGATTGTACAAGCGAGTGTACTATGGGCAGATAAAAGCTGTCATTTTGCCTTTTTGCGTACTCATTTAATAAGAGCGTAAACAAGGTTGTGTACTGCTGTAATTCAAATGCTGTTAGTCCGCAAGGTACCTGTGCATTTGGCTGGCTCTCAAAAACATCTTTAAGCTCTGGCGATATAAGCGAAGTGTCTACCGCCAGGAACCAGCCGCCTGCCCGGGCCGGTTTAATTTTATGGTGTATTTGCGATGGCAATACATAATAAAGCTGCCCGGCGCTTACTGTAATATTCTGCAGATCGACCATTAAAGTTCCTGAACCTTCCGTTAGCAAAAAGAAAATGTAATGATCATCACGATGCGCGTAAGTTCTTTGTTCCTCGTTACGTAAATCATCATCCGGCCTGAAGATCTTTATCTGCAGGCCGGTATCTGTTTTATTCTTTAGCTGGTCTACCGGGATGCTTTTCATCGCAAAAAGATTAAACGTTTAATTTAAGCAATTTATCGGCGTTACCATGTGCAAGTTTGGCAAGCTGCTCATCAGGCAGGCCGGTTCCATTTAAAAATTCTATACCCATTTCATTGGTACTGAACGGATAATCGACGGAAAACATAATGTTATCGATGCCAAAAGTATCCAATGCAATCTGTAAAGGTGGCTGCGTAAAAAAGCCGCTGGTAGTAATATGCACCTGTTGATGAAAAGTATCTGCCAGGGTGCGCTGGTTAGCGCCGCCATTGCCCGGTTTAAACGCCCGTTCAGACCTTACCATCATCATGGGCAGCATTTCGCCCATGTGGCCGATGATCAGGTTCAGTTTCGGGTATTGATCAAAGATGCCGGCATAAAGCAGGCGCAAAACATGCAATGCCGTTTCTGAATGCCAGCCCCAACCATAACAGGCCAGCGCTTCGGCCATGCCATTGTGGTTGGGCAAACCGCTGTAGTAAATATCTGCCACACCTTTAGGTGGCAAACCCGGGTGCAGGTAAATGGGCACGTCGAGCTCTTCGGCACGTTTAAAAATAGGCGCAAACTTTGGGTGGTCCAGAAACTGATCGTTTGTTAAACCACGGATCATCGCCCCCCTAAAATTATATTTGGTAACGGCCCGCTCCAGTTCATCGGCAGCGGCAACAGGTGCTGTCATAGGCAAATGAGCAAAGGCAGTAAAGCGATCTTCATAACCAGTAATTTTTTCGGCAATGAGATCATTATACTGCGCTGCAAATGCAGGGCCTTTATCTGCGGTGAGCAAATTCGCGCCGGAACTGTCAACAGAAAGCACCTGCATACTGATGCCATTTGCATCCATTGATTTTAAGCGTTCGCCGGTTATATCTGCCAGCTTTGGAGCTATTCGCTGCATCGCTTCCGATTTGCCGAAACCACCCAACGCATCTTTTGGTATTTGAGCGGCCATTTCGGGGAAAGATATATGTTCTTCGAGGGTTACTATTCGCATATTAATTGATAGGATAAAAGATTGTTATATCTTAATCAGATAGTTTTGCAAAGAAACCTGCTTATCAGCTTATGTACAATGCAATAATTGTGGCATTTATAGGATTATTTGTGGGTAGCAACAATGGTGTTGTTATCGTTTTAAGTAAAAGCGTTTGTTTTTAACGTTTAAATATCCGTCGAAAAAATATTTTATTGATAAATTGCGTTGTGCAAATTACCCTGCAAACTATTGAACACACCAGATAATACCGAGAGCAAAAGGCTTAAAGCGCTTAAGTCGTATCATATATTAGATACGGTAGAAGAAAATGATTTTGATAACCTTACTGCTTTGTCGGCTGCTATTTTTATGGTGCCTATCTCTACCATAACCTTTGTAGACCAGGAACGCCAGTGGTTTAAGTCGCACTTTGGTGTGGCCAACCGCGAAAACCCTATAGAAGTGTCTTTTTGTGCACATGCTATTCAAAAACCAGATGAGGTGCTGATTATTGAAGATGCAAAGGCCGACGCGCGTTTTACCAATAATCCCCTGGTTACCGGCGACCCAAATATTGCTTTTTATGCAGGCGTACCATTGGTTACCAGCGATGGTTTTGCATTGGGCACCCTTTGTATTATTGACCGTGTTCCAAGAACCCTGGCACCCGAGCAGGTTGTGGCCCTGAAAATTTTAGGAAGCCAGGTAATGGATAAATTGGAGTTGAGGAAGAACAATTATGAACTGTCTCAATTAAACGAAGAGCTTGCCGCAACTAACGAGAAATTAAGAATTTCAGAAGAGAACCTGTTTAACGCAACAAATGAGCTCGAAAACAGGGTAGATGCAAGAACCGAAGACCTGCGGGAGCGAGATAGAGCACTTACCGCAATAAACCAGCGGCTTGAAATTGCCCTGGCGGCTGGCAAATTCGGCTCTTATGAACTTGATCTTTCTACAGGGCTGATGATTTGTACCGACCAGTGCAAACTTAATTATGGGCAACCGACCGATAGGGCTTTTAATTTTCCTGATCTGTTAGAAGTTATTTTACCAGAATACCGCGAATACCTGCAAGGACAGGTACAGGATGCCATTGTTAACCACACTACATGCAGTGCGCAATATCAGATCCGCTGGCCAGATGGTTCCCGGCATTGGATGGCTGTTTTTGGGCAGCCTCAATACAATGAACAAGGTAAAGCTGTTAAAATGTTCGGTGTAACTTTTAACATCTCTGCGCAAAAAGAGGTTGAAGAGAAGAAGGATGTTTTCATCGGCATGGTTAGCCATGAGTTAAAAACGCCGCTTACCTCATTGGCACTGTTTATCCAGATGGCAGGCAAAAAGCTTTCTAAAAGCGATGATACGTTTTTGAGCGGCGTTATGGATAAGGCGTTTCTACAAGTTAAGAAAATGACTAATATGATCAACGGTTTTCTGAACGTATCGCGGTTAGAATCGGGTAAGATAGAGATCATTAAAACACAGTTTGACATTGTTGAACTTTTAACGGAATTAATAACAGAGCATGCAGGGCTTAACCCCAATCAGCAAATAAATTTTGCAACCTGCGACCCCGTAATTATTTATGCTGACCGGGAAAAAATAGGCATTGTGATCACCAACCTTATCAGCAACGCCATCAAATACTCGCCTAAAGACTCATTAATTGAAATAGCCTGCAAACATAAGGCAGGCAAAGTGACCATTGAAGTTAAAGACCAGGGGATGGGCATTAAACCGGAAGATCAAAAGCGTTTATTTGAACGCTACTACCGTGTTGATAACGACACGCACATTGCAGGTTTCGGCATCGGCTTGTACCTGAGTTCCGAAATTATCAATTATCATGATGGCGCAATTGGTGTAGAAAGCGAATTAGGCAAAGGGTCTACCTTTTATTTTACACTCCCGGCGGTTGAGTAAGCTTAGTATTTATCATTTAAGTTTTACCAAATTCACAGTCGGAAAAACCGAATTCACATCGGGCTGGAATTGCAGATTGCAAGCTTTCATATTTGAGCATGAAAAAGCTACTACTTACCTTATTTGCTCTTATTCGTCTACTTAATTTAAGCTATGCTCAATTTATTTATGCGCAATATTCACAAACCTATTCGGCCGGTGTTAGAGATAAACCATCGAACGTAGGAATTATTGTTGCCATAACACAAGTGAATAATTCCTTTTGGATCACCAATCCCAGCGAAAGTCTTTATAACTCACCTACGCATGATCGTATGGTTTTGCCGGGAAGAAAAGGTGAAATTGTTCCTGTAACCACCTTTGATACATCTAAAGCTCAATTTCTTCTACACGGCGTTAACCAGCAAAATGCAGCTTACTTTGAATATCGTGTAATTACAGGTTCCGGTAAAATTTTATATCCATGGGGTTCTGTAACTCAATTTACCAGCAGCACAATAAACGCTACATCAGGTATGCCGCCAATGGCCTACCTGGGAGGTTACAGTACAATACCGGGTGACCGTATTATTGTAGATGTTAGGTTAAAAGACGATACTAATATTCTCAAAACAGCAGTTGTAGCATGGGTTCCTATAAAGCCAATAGTAAGTGAAATCTACACCCCGGCGCGATTTGATCTTTTTATGAAGCGTTTAAGCCACCCGTGGAGTTACCGTGAAAGTGAGGAAAAAATTGATAAATGGAAAAAAGAATACGCTGAAGATGAAATTGATTCTGTAACGCACAGGCCGAAGAAATTAAAGCTTGAAGCTACCGAGAATAATCTCATATTTTACTTTTTGGCAGATATTTTTAATCGCAATCAGGTAGAATATCAGCTTATTAAAGATGATAAAATTCTTATTAACTGGAAACCTAATGACTTTGATAATCAGTTTGTATGGCTTAAAAATTTAAAGCCTGGAGATTACACACTGAATATACGTTATACAGCGCAGCGCGAACACGTAACTTCCAATAAATTTCTTATTAAAACGCCGTGGTATCAGTCGCTTTGGTTTAAAAATAATTATTGGTTTACTAATCTGCGCGTTTATTGGGTTAATTATATCATTATCAATAAATGCCCGGCAAAAACGCAAATCAGAGAGGGAACTCGCCAGGAAAACAAAATTGCAGCTTGAACTTAAATATCTTTACGCACAGCTTAATCCGCATTTTATCTTCAATGCCTTAAGTTCTATACAAGGTCTTGTCAATAAGCACGATACAGAAGGAGCGAATATCTATCTTTTAGATTTTGCCAGCTTAATGCGTGAATCATTAAATGCAAGTAACAAAGATCATGTGCCTATCAATAAGGAGCTATTGATTATAGATGCTTATCTTAAACTGGAGCAGTTACGGTTCGGGTTTTTTTATAAGATCAGTGTGGATGAAAACATCAATATCTTTGAAAGTGAAATTCCTTCGCTTCTATTGCAGCCTGTTATAGAAAATGCTGTAAAGCATGGCATATCTGCTTTGCAGGAAAAAGGGGAAATAAGTATCAACTTTAAGCAGCACCAGAACGATATGTATGTGACAATTAATGATAATGGCCAGGGTTTTAAGGCTAATACCAATGCAGCTGGATTTGGACTAAAACTTACACGTGACCGCCTTAAACTATGGAATGAACTTTTTAAAGAGCAACAGATTTTACTTGAAATAAAAAATAATAATCCAAGCGGAACGATGATATATATTACTTTCAAAAACTGGTTTTTATGAGTATAAATGCGGTTTTAATAGATGACGAAAAACATAACCTGGATAACGTATATGAATTACTGAATACTTATTGCCCGCAGGTGAATGTTGTTGCTACCGCTTTAAATGCAGACGTGGGTAAAAGTGTGATTCTGCAACACCAGCCAGAACTGATTTTTTTGGATATCCAGATGCCTTTTAAAAGCGGATTTGATCTGCTACAGGAACTGAATGATTATGACATGGAGATCATCTTTATCACAGCTTATGATCAATACGCAATTCAAGCTATACGCTTTGCCGCGCTTGATTACTTGCTTAAACCTATTAACATTGTAGAGTTGCAATCTGCAGTAAGCCGGGCTGCTAAAAAATGTAACTTAAATCAACAAAACCGGCAACTTGAAAACTTGCTGAGACTGCTTCATCATAAAAATAACAAATCCGAGCAGCGGATTGCACTACCCGCCTTAAATGAAACACGTTTTGTCAAAACCGGAGATATATTGCGTTGCGAATCTTCCAATAATTACACCACGTTCTTTTTAAGCAATGGAGAAGAGTTGATAGTAAGTAAGCCAATATATGAGTTTGAGGAGATATTAAAGGAGCATGATTTTATCCGTTGCCATCAATCGCATCTGGTAAATAAAACTTTTATAAATAGTTGGAAAAAAGATTACGGCGATCAGTTGCTTTTAAGCAATGGCACTTTAATACCAATCTCAAGAAATAAAAAGGAATTTGTAAAACTTGCGCTCGAAGCAAAGTAAAATTTTAAAGGCTTGATGGTATTGCATTTATATAATCTAAATCAAATTCCTTACTTACCTTTAAACGTCATATTATTTTTTAAGATTCAATTGTCATAGCTGCCAATGGTAATGGTAGATGAATATTAAAATCTTTATTAAGAATAACGCCGGTATTTACAACATTAGGTTTAAAGCCTTAGAAATTTTCATTCCTGCTTAAAGGCAAGCCCACCCGCTACAGACAACAAAATTGAAATGTACTTGTAGCATCAATGACAGCGGACTTACTCAGCGGATAAATATCTGTTTTTTTCTTTATTAGAAAATAATTTTACTATAGGTTGTAACATTTGGCCCTTGGTTGTGTTGCTAATATAAAAAACATCATTATGTCATTAGAAAACAACGATAAAAGCGAAGGCAAAGTTGCTACCGCTATTGAAGAGCAAACTGCAAAAATTCCTTCAGATGTGTTCCTTTGGGCGGCATTAGGCTCTATGGCAGCATCCCTTACTTTAAAATTTTTTAAAGATAAACAGCATACCGCATTGTTTGTGGGCCAATGGGCGGCGCCGTTTTTACTGTTAGGCCTTTATAACAAATTGGTAAAGCTGGAAGGGCACGATAAAAACGATAAAGAGAATGAGCAGTAAGAATCTGGATACGCTGCACCATGTGGGGATCATAGTGAGCGATATGGAGAAATCCAAGGCTTTTTATTCCAGGCTATTGGGTGTAAGTGCTAAAACAGACACCACAATAAGCGGGCCTGCATTATGGAAACAAACTGAAGTTGACGGAGGTGCAATGCGCATCGTTTTCCTTGAATTTGAAAATGGCGGTACTGGTTTGGAATTGATTGAGTTTGTTAATAAAAAAGGCGAACAAGCCAATACAAAACAAAACACCACCGGCTCTTTACATTTTGCCTTTAAGGTGGGTAACGCCAAAGACGTTTATCAACAAATGGTGCAGGAAGGCTACGAATTCATAGCCGAACCACAGCATATGGACCAGGATTACGGGCAGATGAAAGGTTATACCTTTGCTTATCTGCGCGGACCGGATGGTGAATTGGTAGAAATTATCGAAAACCCCGGGCTGCTTGAAAAATTAATAGGATAAGTTACCGGCTTACCTGATATAATCAAAAAAAGGACTCGAATTAATTTTTAATGAATTGGTTCGAGTCTTTCTTTTATAAGGGCATTAAATAACCGGTATCTCCAATTCTTTAAATACCTCGATGGCCGCATCCATGGCAGCCTTTGCCGGTGGGAAGCCTGCGTAAGGTGCAGCCTGAATAATGGCTTCTTTAATTTCTACCGGTGTTAAGCCGTTAGTTAGGGCTACTTTAATATGGAGTTTTAATTCGCTGATGTCGCGGTTGGCTATCAAAATTCCAATAGTAACCAGGCTGCGCTGTTTGCGTTCAAGTCCGTCGCGTGTCCAAACGCTGCCAAAAACAAGGTCCACCGCAAGGTTTGAATACTCGGCAGCAAAGCCACCGGCATTAAGTAAATCTCTCATTTTATCAGAAATTTCCTGCCCCCTTATTTCTGCCAATAGGTTTAAGCCTTTTTCTGTTAGCTCATTCATGTTCGTATAATTGAAATATCCGGCTAATGTACCATTGTTCTTTTATTTGATATCTTCCCGGTTTAAAAATAGAAATGTTCACATCCTCGTTGCTTAAAATCCAAAGCCTTCCACATTTCTTTTGCGGATAGCTTCTTCCGTTTTTGGGACAAGAACGTCCAGGCCGAAATTAACAGCGGCAGCCTGCACTTCTTCAATAAACGGGCGGAAACTTGTGTTATACTCATAAAACGCAAGCTCATGATTATCCGGGAATTTTTGAAAGGCATCGGCCAAAGCCGCAGCGCCGTCAATAGCTAAAGAGCCACCCCGACCCGCCGCGGGCGAGGCGCAATAACCGGCGTCGCCCACCAAAGCTACCCTGCCCTTCGTCCACGATGGCATTTTCATCTGGCAAAGCTTGTCAAAATAAAAGGTCTTTGAATTTTCAATTTCCTGAAGTAATTCAGCGGTTCGCCAGCCGGTTCCTTCAAAATGGCTTAAAATTATATTGCGCTGCTGTTCTTCATTCCGGTAGTCATAATCAATTTCCTCTTCGGAGTGAAAGCAAAGTACTATATCGGTTTTGTTGTTATAGGCATTCAGCATTATTGTTTTACCCGGCTCGCTGTACAATTGGTTGGTGTTTTCTTTGATCAGCAGCTTATTAACGATGGTGATAGAAAAATACATTTTAAGAAAATGGGAGAACAAATGCTCCTCGCCAAACCAGTATTTTCTCACAACCGAATGGATGCCATCACAACCGAATACCAAGTTGAATGTGCGTGTTTGTTCCTCTTTAAAAGCGACTTCTACCCCGTTATTTACCTCTTTTAACGAAGCAATGCTATCACCAAAAATAAACGACACATCGTTCTTAACCGAATCAAAAAGGAGATTCAGCAATACGTCGCGCTCAATTTCATATTCGGTTTCGCCGCGTTCCTTATGCCTATCCTGTATAAAGTCCAGCCTTTCTGTAACATCATCGGCATTTTTAAACTCCATTGTTTCCATGGTGATAGCATTTGCCTTGATCTGCTCAAGCAAGCCCATCCGTTTTACAATATCGATGGTGTTTTCTAAAATATTTACCGGTGTACCGCCCTTTTTAAGCCCTTTTGCAATTTCTACAACGGTTACATTATAGCCTAACTTATTCATCCAGTAGGCGGTACAAAGACCAGCGAAACTCGCGCCCGATATAAGTACATCTTTATTCCTTATTGCTTCCATTTCCTCATTGTATTTATTGATGCAAAGAAACGTGGCGTAAACGGAGCGAAAAATGGTAATACACTGTAAGTATTGGACTAACCGAGGTTTTTATTACGAAAAGTTAAAGCCGACATACCGGTAGCTTTGGTAAAGACGCGCGAAAAATAAGGGTAATCATCATAGCCTAACGCGGCGGCAATTTCTTTAACGGATAGGTTGGAGTGATAAAGCAAGCGCTTAGCTTCTAAAATAGTGCGTTGCTGCACATGATAGGATACAGAATAGCCCGTTGCATTTTTAACACATTCATTTAAATAAGGGGTTGATACGTTTAGTATCCGTGAATAATCGGCCGGGCGTTTAAGCTGAGTGAAGTTTTGTTCCAGGCTTTTATTAAAAGCTTTGGTAATTACATCAAACCGGGAAGTTTTGCCTGCTGGATTCTCTTGTTCAAGATATAGGGAAATAACCAACCCAACTAAAGTATTGCAACTGTCTTTTAATAGCGAGTGATATAAGTTAATGCCTTTTCGCTCCGAAAATTTTATACATAAAGATACCGCATCAGATATAATGGACAATGTTACATCATTCAGCAGCATGGGCTTAGCCGGGGTAATTTCCTCCAGTAGTTTAAGGTAATCGGCGTTCAGGTTCTCATTGTCTATTGCCCAACTGCTTACAGTTACATTTTTAAATGCTTTGATGAGATGTACCTGGTTGGGGTGCATATAAATAATGGAGGGCGCTATAATCTCATACACTTTAAAATCAATCTCTATAGTAACACTTCCTTTTTCAACAAGAAAAAAGGAATGCCGGTCGTGCCGTTCCGCTGGTCCCCAGTCCTCCAATTTAGGAAGATCGGCAAAAGATAATTTTTCGATAACGATGCCTTCACCAGCCTCGCCACCAAAATTATTAACAGGAATAGGAGTGGATCTTTTACGCATTGAGTTATGAATGTATAAAGGTAGGGTATATAAAGAGAAAGGTATTGCTTAAATGCAGGAAAAGGTAGCAGGGCACATTGTACCCGTTGACTAACGTACAAACACGATCTTAAAAAGGACGGATATAGTTTTAAGATAAAATAGTCTGTAATTTAAGTTGCTTATAGATACTCAGAATCCATGCTTTTTACAATGAGAACGCAGCGGAAAATTATTTGTAATTATATTAAAAGTCGGGAATTGATGAGGTTCAATTGAAGTAGCATATATTTGAGGATAAACAAAATTATAATCATGGTATTAGAAGTAGCGATGCTGAATATAAAATCAGGCTTATGGCCGGAATTTGAAAAAGATTTTAAGAAAGCAGGACAGTATATCAGCTCAATACCTGGCTATCGTAATCACAGTTTGCAAAAATGTTTAGAAAATCCTGATAAGTATATTCTATTGGTTGAATGGGATACGTTAGAAGATCACACAGTTGGTTTCAGACAATCGGATGTTTATGTCCATTGGAAGGAGCTATTGCATCATTATTACGACCCTTTTCCCGTTGTAGAACATTTCAAGAAGATTGAATTATAAGATTACTTCAGATCAATTTGACCTGCTTTATTTTTAGAGAAACTATATAAAATGCAAAAAGCAAGCTTTTCGAACTTGCTTTTTGTATCGTAATCCCGCTGGGATTATATTTTGAAGGCTTAATGCCTCTATTTATCAATAAGTTAAGACGATGTGTTTGTAATGGGTCACCGAAAAGGTCACCGATTTACTTTGTACTTACTTGTACTGGTTTGATGTCGTTTAAAGAACGAAAATTAATTAGCCAAATATACATAACTATCAGCGTTTACAGTAATTTGTTGCATTGTTATTTTAAATATCTACAGAGAAATTAACAACTTTTTCCGTCAGCCATTTATACATAAATCTACATTTACATAAATCTATATTTATAGAATTACGGTTTTATCCCTTTCTTTGCGAGAATGATTAAAAGGAGTATAGCTTTTTGGATGATTGGGCAGTTGCTTTTCGGCAGTCTGGCTTTGCCATTAGGTGATTTTTCCCTAATCAAAGAACTGCCCCGAATGTACCAGGCCTATGAAAAAGTAGTGGAACCTGATGAAAAAGGCATTTTCGATTTTATCGGAGATTATTTACTGAATGGCAAAGATTTGCTGGGTCACAATCAGCATGATCAACCATCGAAACCTGGAGCTTTACAGTTCCAGGGTAGCCCATCCTTTGTGGTTACCCTACAGCCAGCCATTGTTTTAAATCAGCCTTTGATACTAATTTCAGGCATTCAACCTCCTAAGCGGTGTATTTCTACAGCTTTAAGCGATTATCATCCGTCATTATTCCGTCCGCCATTAGCGTAAAGCGCATTCTTTTAGTTTCCTTTTCATTTATACTTACGCTAAACGCAAATTTACATGCGCAATTTCATTTTATGGGTTGTGTTGCTATTGCCATTTTCTGCAAACGCCCAACATACATTACGCCTGGTTATTAAAGATGACCAGAGCAAACTACCGCTGGCAGGTGCCACGGCTTACCTGACCGAACTTAAACGCGGCAATGCCTCTGATACCAGTGGTCATATCACAATCACCAATATTCCAACCGGAAAATACGAGATCAAATTCAGTATGATCGGATATCTGCCGACCGATAAAACGGTTATACTTCCCTCTAAAACAGATCAGCTAATCGAAGTATACTTAGAGCCCCTTTCCGGCGAACTGGCCGAAGTGGTTGTCCAAACTAACCGCACGGGGCAGAACCGTAGCGATATACCCACCCGTATCGATGCTTTGCCATCAGAAGAACTGGACGAAAAAGGCACCATGCGCCCCGGCGACATCAAAATGCTTTTAGGTGAGATCACGGGCGTGCATGTACAAGCTACATCGGCGGTCAGTGGCCTGGCCAGTTTCAGGATACAAGGCTTGGACAGCCGCTATACGCAATTGTTGCAAGATGGTTTACCTGCCTACGATGGCTTTTCAGGTCGCTTAGGTTTAGTGCAGGTTTCGCCATTGAACTTAAAACAAGTGGAGATCATCAAAGGGTCAGCCTCTACTTTGTACGGTGGTGGCGCTATCGCCGGGCTGGTCAATCTTATCAGCAAAACACCTGGTAAAAAGCCGGAATTATCTTTCCTGCTCAATCAGAACTCCGCTAAAGGAACTGATGCCAGTGGTTATTACAGCAAGCAAACAGGCAATATCGGTACGACCATTTTCAGCGCTTACAATTACAACTCAGCTTATGATCCGGGCAATACCGGCTTTTCGGCCATTCCTAAAACCAACCGCTTTTTATTGAACCCTAAGATCTTCTGGAAGCCCAATCGCAAAGATTCTATATGGCTCGGTGTGAATGTGCTTCACGAAGACCGCTTTGGCGGCGACGTGCAGGTTATCAGTGGTAACAGTGACAGTCAGCACCAATATTTCGAGCGTAATAACAGCGACCGCTTATCCACGCAATTTTCATATACCCATAAACTGGACAGTTCCAGCCAACTGAATTTCAAAGGAACGTTCGGTTATGCTGGCCGGACGATCAGCCAGCCCCAATTTGAGTTTAAAGGCGCACAGGTTTCCTCTTATGCCGAAGCCAACTATGTGCGAAACAGCAAAACGGCCAGTTGGGTAGCTGGTGTTGATCTCTGGACAGACCATTTAACTCCAAAAGATGGCAGTCCGGCTCTGGGTTATGCCCGTAACACTTATGGTTTATTTGCCCAAAACACTTTTAAGCCAGCCGTTTGGTTCGCCGTAGAAAGCGGCCTGCGCTTGGATGGCAATTCGCCATCACCTGCCTCACCTCCAAACGGCTGTTTCCTGTTACCCCGTATCAACACGCTATTCAAAATCGATGAGCATTGGAGTAGTCGTATTGGCGGTGGACTGGGTTATAAGATGCCAGACATTTTTAATGATGATGCTGAAGAACAGGGATATCGTTATTTGCAACCCTTAAATATTGGCGCAACCAAGGCAGAACATTCGGCTGGCGCGAATTGGGATGTGAATTACAAAGGTGTCGTTGGCAATGCGTTCCTGCAATTCAACCAGCTTTTCTTTTTAACTAAAGTAAATGATCCGCTTATTCTACAGGATAATGCCTTTGTGAATGCACCAGGCTACCTGATAAGCAAAGGCACTGAAATGAATGTAAAGTTGTTGATGGACGAGTTAGGTATCTATTTAGGATACACTTATAACGACGTACAGCGTAATTTCAATGGGTTAAGCAATGCGCAAACCCTGACACCCAAACACCAATTGAACGCGGACCTGAATTACGAGGTAGAAAATAATTTCAGGGCAGGGTTAGAAGGATTTTATACCGGAGAACAGTTATTAGGTGGCGGCACAATCGGGCGCTCTAATTGGACATTTGGCGCGTTGATTCAGAAGATGTGGAAGCACCTGGACATTTTCATCAATGCCGAAAATCTTACCGATCAACGCCAAAGTAAATGGGGAATGTTGTACACGGGAACGGTGACTAACCCTATGTTTAAAGACATTTATGCACCACTGGATGGCGTTGTTGTCAACGCAGGTTTACGCTTTAAAATTTTATAATTTTTATCACTAATAACCACCCGTGCTTTATTAAAAGAATTGCAACTTTTATCCTCCAAAAATAAGGGGGGATTTTCCTATACTCTTCCCCCAAAAAAACACCTACCTCATACATGAGGTGTGAAAAATTTATTTTTTTCCTTTTCAGCTTTGCTCCATAAAATATTAATTATGGAAAAAGCTATTTCACATTTCGATAAACATGCAAAAATGTTCTATGGCCAACAAAGCTCAAATTAATTTCTGTTTTATGATTGATGGTGATTCTTAGACAAATGATGCTTTTGCCATCTGTTCTATATGGTTTGAATAAATACCTTAACACTCTGCTGTCCGTAGACGGAGTCTACGGACCACTATGTCTGTAGTTTACAATTACAAACACAAAAAAGCCTTAAATCTTCTGACTTTTCTAAGTGATCCCGCTGGGACTCGAACCCAGCCCCCACAGTTTTAACCAAATTTATTCCTTACTTACCCTGCCAGAGCCTACGGTATGGCTATCTACAGTGGCATTGCCAGAGTAAATAACATTACCGGAGCCAACTAAGCGGGCCGACAAAGTTTTTTCTGCATTTACATATGCGTTACCCGAGCCTGCAATGGTTACCGTTGCATCGTTGGTTTTTAATTGCTTTCCTTTAAAATCGCCCGAGCCGCTGATGTTTATCTTTTCGTCGCCGGTATTACCTTTCAGGTCTATACTACCCGATCCGCTGATGGCGGCATGTACCTGGCTGCTTTTTACAAATGCCTCTATTTCGCCCGATCCGCTTAAAACGAAACCAGTTTCATCGCCGGTTACGGTGCCCTCCACGCGGATAGTACCTGAGCCGGCTTCTGTTAAAGCAGACAGGGATCTTGCAGTAACGTAAACATCTATTTTGCCATAACGGTCGCCGTCCCAATCGCGGTGGCGTTTAAACCGTATCTGTAATTTGCCATTTTCAACAGGCGTTTCAATCTCGCTGAGTGCCTCGGTGCTTGCGCTTATTCTAAGGCTTTCCGTTCCGTTTATTTTTACATGCACCTCAAAAGGCCCCGATGAGGCAATGCTGTTAAAACCTGAAACTGATCTTTTCTCTTCTGATTGTGCCGATACCTTAACTATGGCTGCTAACAAGCAAATGGATGTTAGAATAGGATATGCAATTCTTTGTTTTACCATAAGATGCCTGCCATACAATAAATGTTGCATTAGGCTTCATAATTTATGAAAATTAACCGCAGGGGAGTTTAATTTATGGAAACGTTTAGTTTTCTTTTTTTCCTGCGCTCTTCGCGGCGTTTTATGCGTTCGGCCTTTTTTACTTTTCGCTGCTGCTTGTCAATGGCCCTTTGCTCCATTAAATTTTGTACCGCCTGCTGCATTTTTTTATCGAGCCCTACTGCCGGTTTTATGCCGCTTAAAAGCGTTTGCCATGTGTATTTAAAAAATGCCATGTCGCGATCGCGTTCAAAGCTGGTATAAAACACACGGGGTGTATTATCGGGGTAATCGGGATTATCGCGCTTCAAAATAAATAAGTTGGCGTAATAGGATACCAGTGTTTGTTTTTGCAGCTTGTTAAGGTTGGTGTCGGGCTTAAATACGTTTACCTTTAAATTGTTATAAAGCAGTTTAACCTTACCCTTTGCAGCACGCCTGTTTGCATGTATATCAAAACTAAGTTCTTTTAATGTGCCCGATGTTATCTTTATCATTCCAAGCGGTATGGAAGCCTGATTCACATATTTCAGATCCATCGGCCCCATCTTTCCGCGGTAGCTGTAACTGCGAAGGCTATCGGTAAGATTAAAATTCACCTGCAGATCCAGCTTGCCACGGTTCATAAAATAAGTGGTGATATAAAAGGTGCAGATACTATCCTTTTTTAACGCCGATGGGCTGGTTGTTACGTTTAATATTTTACCGCTGGTTTTATTAAACGCTACCAAACCTGTTTTTTTCGATTTAACATTATCCTCCTTATAAACAACATCCAGGTTATTAACCAAAATGGTATCTATCTTCATGTTTGGGTTTATTTTAAACAGGCCAACGTTAGGGAAGCTTTTTACGCGGTCGCCGCTATCGGGCACATGACTTGGGTTGCCAAATACCTCTAAGGCGCCGCTGTATAACGAAAGGCTTTTCGCATACAGTGTTCTGTATTTTTGATATTTTAAAAAGTCAAATTTATGCAGGCGCAAAGAGTCGAGCCGCAGGGTAAAGCGGTCGCGTTTGGATTTATTGAAAAATGCGTCGGCGGTTAAAGGCGTAAGGGAAATTCCCTGCACAAAAAGTTCCGATTTTGCGGGCGACAGCTTTAACGATTTAATTTTATAGTTATATAACCCATTGGCTGTTTGCGAACTATAATTGTTTAGGTCGGCCTCAATATCCTTGCAGTAAAAAAATCTCGATTTATCAGTTTGCGTTGCAGAGTCTATCAACAGGTCGGTAGCACTGATATACAGTTCCTTCAATTCGGTAACAACAGGTTTTTTGCCCGAGTAATCGTTATACCTGAATTTAACATCGCCCAATAATATTTTTCCTATCTGAACAGAACTAAGGTTTTTTCTTATCCTTTCCCAGGCCGAGCGCCTGTCTTTTAAAACCGTGTCTTTTGTGTGATTAAGCCGGTAGCTGATACTCAGTTCCGGTTCGCTCAAAATAATTTTTCCGATATCCAGCCTGTGCCTAAAATATAGCAGAAATGGATGTATGTTTGAAAGCGTGAGCCTTTTAATATGAAGGCCTAAAAGGTTGTTGGGTGCAAGGTGCTTTTTTTTCCTGCTGTTATAAACTGCCGTATCTGCCTTTATAGTAACATTTTTTATTTCTATGCTGCCGCGAAGTATATGAAGCTCTACCGATGAAAAACTGATCTTATAAAGGCTGTCTGTACTTTTGGTTACAATGTCTTGTACCTTGCTGCCCAAAATAGGCGACCAGATGCTGTTAATTACAGAAGCGATTACCAGAACAAGCGAAACTAAACCAAGCAGCCAGATAACATAGATCTTTTCACTTCTTTGTCTTACTTTATCTAACGTCATTAATTATTATCAACCCGATTTTTTTACGGAATCTTTTAGTGCTTTACTTCGCTTAATAGAATCTTCTCTTAACTGGCGCTCTTTCTTGCGCTCTTCCCGCCGTTCTTTCCTGTCAGCTTTAAATTTATTAAACTTATCCATCAAGTTGCTAACTTTTGTAACGGCGTTATTAATTTTATTTTCTGTTTTCTTGGTAAAGCCAACACTTGGCTTTAAACCATCAAGCAATGCTTTATATAAAAAGCTGAAGAACGATACGGTAGGTTCGCGTTTTACATCGATAGGCCCCGGCCTGAAAACGCCTTTATTATCCGGGTTATTGTCTTCAATTACCAGCTTGTTTGCCAGCATAGAGATAAGGCCCTGTTTTTGCAATTGTGTCTGCCCGTCTACCTTTTTTAACAGATCAACATTAAGGTTGTGGTAGTAAAATTCAAGATGGCCTTTGGCACCGTAATTACTGCCATCCACATTAAAATTAAGCTTATCAATATCTGCCGACTGCACATGCACCAGCGCAAGGGGCTTAACCAGCTTATCCAATTTTTTACCGTCAAACTTACTCAGCTGGCCCGAGTAATTAAATGCCCCGTCTTTAGCTGTTAAATTAAATTTAAAGTTTACCCGAAGGTCGGCGGCGTCCATAAAACGGGTTTTTATATAGGCCCGCATAAACGGGTTTACCTTTTTCTGGTCATCGTCATTGGTTACGTTTAAAATATAGCCGTTAGTATGCGTAAACAGAATCTGGCCTGTATAGCCAGAGGTAGCATCTGTTTCAGAATAATTAATGCTGGCATTTTTAAGGTTAATACGCTTCAGTTTCATATCCAGCGAAACGTTCTGCAGCGCCTGGTGCGGGTCTTTACCTATTTTAGATGTCTTTTTCCCTTTGTAGGCATTGTTGGTGTAGATCTGTACATCCGGGTTATTGATATCCATTGTCCCGGCATATAGTACCTGGTCACGTAAAAAAGTTTGCAGGTCCAGGTCGCTGATCTGTATCTGTTTAAATTTTAAAGTATAAATATCGCCTGCGGTGCCTGTTGCCCTGTAAAATGCACTGCGGCTGTAACGCGGGGTAAAGCTTATTCTATCAAGCACTATCTTTCTTTGTGCCGTAGAAAAAAAGATCTTTTTAACCTTGGCATCATAAAGGCTGTCGGGTGTGCCGATATGGTAATCGCGCACGGTTACATTAACGCCTTTGGTGTAATAAAAGCGGTTCGGGTCTCCGGCCGATAACGAATCTATCATCAGGTCTGAAACGTCAATATCCAGGTGTTTAAGGGCTGTTTGCTTGGTAACCCCTTTGTTTTTATTGATATAATTAAGGCTGATGTCCTTTAATGAAATAGAGTCGATCTCTAATTTCTTGAAGATCTTTTTAATGATCTCGTAAGGTGTTTTAGGCTTGCCTACTTTAACGGTATCGTTAAACTTGTATCGCTTGCTTATAATGGTAAGGTCCGGCTTATCGATAGAGATATTGTTAATATTGAGGATCTTTTCTTTATACGCTTTGCGGGCACCTACATTTTCAATAGAAAGTTTTTTAACGCTTAAAATAAACAGGTTATCCGGCGCTTTTTTAGCTGCAACCAATCTTTGATAAACAACCGTATCAGGCACCAGCTTAAAGTTTTTTAAAGTGGCATTGCCGGATGTAATGTTCAAATCAAAGTCTGAATACTCTATATGGTAAAGGCTATCCGTAGAGCTTAAAACCAAATCTTTTAACTCTGCCTGCAGCAAAGGTTTCCATTTATTGGAAGCTAAATACTTATTATAAAAATAGTAGCCGGTACCTGCAATAAGTACCACTATCAGTAAAAGAATATAAGGCCATCTGCGCCTTTTTGGGGTGATTACAATATCTTCCTGATCCACTGTTTATTAAATTATTGGTACATAACAACAGAAATATGATTTTGTTATTGCTGACAATCTGTCATTCTATATTTAAAAATTGTGTATTTTTGCATTCTAATTTTTGTAATGATGATGGATTTTCTTGTTCCGGATAAAACACATGATGAAAGCAGGCAGGGCGAGGCGTTAGTGCTGGAGCCGGTAGTGGGGAAAAATAACGGGCGCAAACTTTATATAGAAAGTTATGGCTGCGCCATGAATTTTTCAGACAGTGAGATTGTCGCTTCTATTTTGTTAGACAGGGGATTTGAAACCACGTCAGATTTTAGCGTTGCCGATGTTATCTTTATAAATACCTGTTCTATTCGTGAAAATGCTGAACAGCGCGTACGCAACCGACTTAAAGAATTTACTGTAGCCAAAGTTCGTAACCCCGGGCTGGTAGTAGGTGTGCTGGGATGCATGGCAGAACGTTTAAAATCTAAATTTTTAGAAGAAGAAAAACTGGTAGACGTGGTGGTTGGCCCCGATGCCTACCGAGATCTGCCTAACCTGATTGACCAGGTTGATGATGGGCAAAAAGCAGTAAATGTATTGCTATCGCGCGAGGAAACCTACGCCGATATTAACCCTGTTCGATTAAACAGCAACGGCATCAACGCTTTTGTTTCCATAATGCGCGGTTGCGATAATATGTGTTCGTTTTGCGTGGTACCTTTTACCCGTGGCCGCGAGCGCAGCCGCGATCCGCATTCTATTGTGAAGGAATGTACCGATCTGTTTAACCAGGGCTACCGCGAAGTAACCTTGCTTGGGCAAAATGTAGATTCATATAAGTGGAAAGCAGAAGAAAATAAAAAAGAACACGCAGAGGTGCAGAAGGAAGTTTTAGGGATGGACCTGCTGGATAAAGTACTTGCATCGGGCGAAGACCTTACCGTGATGTATGAACACAAAGTAGAGGCAGGCGATACCACCTTTGCCAACTTATTGGAAATGGTTGCCCAGATAAGCCCCGAGCTGAGGATTCGTTTTTCTACATCGCACCCTAAAGATATAACAGACGATGTGCTTTACGCCATTGCCAAATATGATAACATTTGCAATTACATCCACTTGCCGATACAATCTGGCAACAGCCGAGTGCTGAAGCTGATGAACCGCACCTATAACCGCGAGTGGTATATGGACAGGGTAGATGCCATAAACCGCATTATCCCCAATTGCGCGATATCGACCGACGTTATTACCGGCTTTTGCAGCGAAACGGAAGAAGAGCACCAGGAAACTTTAAACATGATGGATTATGTTCGGTTCCATTTTGCCTATATGTTTATGTACTCGGAGCGCCCGGGCACACTGGCCGCAAAGCGCTATGCCGACGACATACCCGAAACCGTAAAGAAACGCCGTTTGCAGGAAGTGGTTGCCAAACAGCAATTCCATTCGCACGAACGTTTGAAAACGCTGGTAGGTACCACACAAAAAGTATTGATAGAAGGTTTTTCAAAAAAATCTGATAAAGATTATTGCGGCCGCAGCGACCAGAATGCAATGGTAGTTTTCCCGGTAGGTGAAAACTACAAGCCCGGTCAATATGTTAATGTACTGGTAGAGAAAACAACAACAGCTACTTTGATAGGCATAGTGATATAAAAGTTTATCAGGAGTCAAGAGCCAAGAGTCAGGAAGATGGAGTCAAGATTCAAGAGTCAAGAATCAAGAAGGAAAAACTCAAGAGTCAAGACTTTAAGAGTCAGGAATCAAGAAAAAGAGTTTATATATACGGTAAGTTAAGAACTAATTGATGCATAATTTTAAAAAGTCTGAAGATATGGCAAAAGAGCATGGACTTAACTGATTTAGCTTTTTACTATATTCAGGACTTGCCAGGTAATGAAAAATTTAATTTGGCAGATCAGATTAACAGATGCTCTTGTTCAATTCCGTCTAACATTGCAGAAGGATCGGGCAAAAGGACATTAAATCATTTTTCTGAATTTTTAACTACTGCATTAACTTCTTCATTTGAGCTGGAAACCCAGTTGTTGATTTGTGAAAGAAGGAGCTATGGCAACCCTAAAAAATTAAAGGAGTGTTTAACTTTAACATTAGAATTGCAAAAAATGATTTTCGCGTTTCGCGATAATCTAAAATTTTAGTCAATAATAAATAGACGGAAGAATTTCAATTTTTAGCTAATCAGTCTTGATTCTTGACTCTCAAAATCTTGGCTCTTATTTCTAACGCTTGGTTCTAATACACAATGGAAATACAAGATATTAAACAGCGCTTTGGGATCATCGGCAGTTCGCCTTTGCTCAACAGGGCCATCAATATAGCCAACCAGGTGGCGCCTACTGATATCTCGGTGTTAATTACCGGGGAAAGCGGTAGTGGTAAGGAAGTTTTTTCGCAGATCATCCACCAGATGAGTCCGCGTAAGCATGGTCCTTTTATTGCGGTTAACTGCGGTGCCATTCCGGAGGGTACAATCGATTCCGAACTGTTCGGTCACGAAAAGGGTGCATACACCGGTGCCGTGGGCGAGCGTAAAGGATATTTTGAGACCGTAAACGGCGGTACCATCTTTCTTGATGAAATTGCCGAAATGCCTTTAGGCACCCAAGCCCGTTTGCTAAGGGTGCTGGAGTCGGGGCAATACATTAAGGTAGGTTCTTCTAAGGTTGAGAAAACCAACGTACGCGTAATAGCTGCCACCAACGTGGACGTTTACGAGGCGGTTAAAAACGGAAAATTCAGGGAAGACTTGTATTATCGTTTAAACACCGTTCCGTTACGCATTCCGCCACTGCGGGACAGGAAAGAAGATATATTTCTGCTATTCAGAAAATTTACATCAGATTTTACCGACAAATACCGTACGCCGCCTATCCAGTTGGATGATGATGCGCAGCAGATACTGGTAAATTACTCCTGGCCGGGAAATGTACGCCAGTTAAAGAATATGGCCGAGCAGCTGGCCGTATTAGAACGCGACAGGGTGATAACCGCGCAAACGCTGCTTACTTACATCCCAATGGAAACTACTACCAGGAATTTACCTATGCGGCTTGATAACCAGCCAAAAGAGGACTTTTCTGAAAGGGACATATTATATAAGGTATTGTTTGATATGAAACGCGATATGGTAGAGCTTAAAAAACTTGTTGCGGATATTATTGAACATGGCGGTGTTTCGGTAAATCATGCTAGTAATTCGCAGGCTATTAACCAGCTTTACCGCGATATTGAATTGCCCGGCCCATCAGAGGCACAATTTACATTACAGCAGCCCGTTATTAGCAATAACAACAATAACGTAAACCCGTATAATATAACACATGATGCCGAAGAGGTAGAAGAATCTTTGTCTTTAGTTGATAAGGAGTCTGATCTTATTCGCAAAGCCCTTAAAAAGCATAAGGGAAAACGCAAGCTGGCGGCAAATGAGTTAGGCATATCAGAAAGAACGTTATACAGAAAAATAAAAGAGCTAAATTTATAATAAGCATGAAAAAAATACCCGGCCTGTTTTTACTGGTTGTAGTTTTATTGTTTGCAGCACCCGCATGTAAGGTAAGTTTAAACGGTGCTTCCATCCCTAAGGACATGAAAACCATCAGGGTTGATTTTTTTGAGAATAATGCTCCGCTGGTGGTAAATACTTTAAGCCAGCAGTTTACAGAGGCACTTAAAGACAGGATCAGGAATACAACCCGTTTAAGCATTGTGCGTGGCGAGGAAGCAGATGCTATTATATCAGGCGCTATTACCGATTATAATATTGCACCGGTTTCCATCAATGCAACGGCAAGCAACGTGGCACCTATAGCAGGCGCCAGCCGTTTGTCTATAACAGTTAACGTAAAATATGTAAGTAATGTCGAAAAAAAGGATAGCTTTGAGTCATCGTTTACAAAAACCGAGAACTTTACAGGCGACATTGCCTCGCATGAGCAGGCTTTGATTGCTGATTTAAATAAACAGTTAACAGAAGATATTTTTAACAAGGCCTTTGCAAATTGGTAAGCAATTTGTAGTTTCAACCGCGTGGAGCAGAATTACTTTAACAGCCAGAATGATTTTTTATGGACTTTGTTAGCAAATCCGGCTAACGATGCATCTGTATACGCTTATAATTTACAGCGGCTTGTTAACGATTTCCCGCAAAGTGGTATTCTGCAGGCCCTGCTTGTGCACGCAAGCGACGAAAAGAACCTGAAACAGGCATCAGTTTATTTTAATCCCCGATCTTTATATAAGCTCATCAACAACCCATCGTCATTTACGGGTGTTGCTGATGAGCGCATAATCATACAACCGGCATTAAATGGTGTTAACAGCCATGCTAATGGGTATAATGCCGCACCTGTTATTACCCAACCTGTTGCAGAAGTTGCACCAGTTACAGAAGTAACAGAAAGCAATCCATTACCGGTAGAAAATTATTTTAACGAGCCTGCCTTTTCTGAAATTGAAAAGAACTTAGGCGAAGATTCAGAGCCGTTAACACATTCATTCAGTTTACAGGAAGAAGGAGAGGGCTTGGAGAATCGTTTTGTAGAACAGGTTCCGCCTGCTACTAACGAAATCCCTGTTTGGCCGGGCGACGAAATTGCAATTGCTCCTGAATTAAATACCCGTGCTGCTGAAGTGCCAGAGATTAAGGAAACTGCCGTACAGCCTGTAGAAATTGAAAACGCTTTAAACCATGAAGCTGTATTGCCGCCAGATACCGCAGCACCAGTAAGTGAAACAGAGCTAAAAACGGCAGAACCTGTTCAGGCACATATAGAAGCAGAACCTGTAAACGATTTTCCTACTATAGCGCCGGTTGAGCAGCATACTGAGGAAGCACCGGTTGCCGCTCATCAGCCTGAAATAAAAGCCGTGTCTGCTGACGTAGAAGAGCCAAATGAACCGGCAGCACCGCCAGTTGAAAACAATGTAGCAGCGCAGGAGGACAAAGAAGAAGAAAAACTGATTATAGAAAATATTGCCTCTGCTGATTTTTTCAGATTCGACAATACCTTTGGTGACGGCGTAAAAGCAGAACCTGAACCGGCCAAAGAGGAAGAGAAGGAAGAAGTTGTAACCGAACAGCCGGTGCAAGCCATGCAGGAAACTGCGCCGGAGACCGATCAGCAGGATGTTTCCAGGTACCATGATGAAAAAATGCCTTACAGCTTTATGTGGTGGCTTGACAAAACACGCCGCGAACATGCGGGTACTTATCAGCCTTATATAAAGCCCGAAACCGGTTTAGCTACAACTGAGAAAAAGGCAAAACCACGTGCCGACGAGTTGCAGCAGCAGTATTACGAAAATATTTTTCATATAACATCTGTAGAGGAACTTGAAAAAAGCACCTCCGCTCATATGCCTCCGCAACCGCCACCGGCACATCAGCCAGAGCAAAAACGCAAAGAGCAGGTGATCATCGATCGCTTTATACAAGAAGAACCGCAGATAAGGCCGCAAAGCAGCGACAAGCTGGATAACGAAAATAAGGCCAAGAAAAGTTCTGAAGACCGCGATGAACTGGTAACCGAAACCCTTGCAGCAATATACGCAGAGCAGATGCTTTACCACAAAGCCATAGCCTCTTACAAAAAATTGATGTTGAAATTTCCGGAAAAAAGCCGTTACTTTGCAGATAAGATTGAGCAGTTAGAAAAGAAAACCAGTTAATTATATAAAGAAAATGTATTTATTTTTATTGATCATAGCGATCATTGTATGTGTGCTTTTAGTGCTGATGGTGTTAATTCAAAATCCTAAAGGCGGTGGTTTATCATCAAACTTTTCAAGCTCTTCTCAATTAATGGGTGTGCAAAAAACAGGCGATTTCCTTGAAAAAGGAACCTGGATCTTAGCTATAACCCTGATGGTATTATCTTTAGCAATTAACGTTGCTGTAAAAAGCGGTACCAGCAAAAGCGAAAATTCTGATATGACCGAGAAAGTTAAAAACGCTTCTAAGCCAGTATCTGCACCAGCAGCTGCCCCGGTTACTATGCCTGTTGCTCCGCAGCCAACCGCTCCGGCACCGGTTAAAAAGTAAACAGATATTTAAAATATTACCAAGAGCCCTGGAGAGATCCGGGGCTCTTGGTTTTACATGCTTTCCTGAATAAGGGTAGATAATCGCTTTAACACTTGTCTCTTAAACCCGGATTTCAAAGCTGCTGACATGATGGCACCCGATGTTAATTGAATATTAACATCTAAACCGCCGTTTACAGAAATCTGACATTACAACAGTAAATACCTGTCATTAACGTAAATAATAACGGTTGGCATAATTGATGTACAAATGCAATCAAACTTAAATTATTATAAAATTTAAATATTTGTATAACTATGTCATTAAACATTAAACCTATCGGAGACAGGGTAGTAGTAGAAGCTGCTCCGGCCGAAGAGAAAACTGCTTCGGGAATTATCATCCCGGATACCGCTAAAGAAAAACCTCAGCGCGGAACTATCGTTGCTGTTGGTGAAGGAAAAGTAGATGAACCTTTGACTGTAAAAGTTGGTGACCAGGTTTTATACGGAAAATATGCCGGTACTGAAATTACTTACGAAGGCAAAGAGTATTTGATAATGCGCGAAAGCGACATTTACGCAGTACTGTAATAGCAAGACGTTGTATATGAGTGATTATCTCATATTATCTCAAAAAGCAAGTTAAATTATAGTGAACTAGGGTAACGAGCTGAAACGCCCAACTCAATTTCACATCCCAAATCAAAAAAAGAAAATGGCAAAACAAGTTAAATATAATGTAGAAGCCCGCGATGCTTTAAAACGCGGCGTTGATATTTTAGCTAATGCAGTTAAAGTAACATTAGGCCCTAAAGGTCGTAACGTAATTATCGACAAAAAATTTGGTTCACCTGCAATCACTAAAGACGGTGTTACCGTAGCTAAAGAGATCGAATTAAAAGATGCTTTAGAAAACATGGGTGCACAGATGGTTAAAGAAGTAGCTTCTAAAACTGCCGATCAGGCTGGTGATGGTACTACTACTGCTACCGTTTTAGCACAAGCTATTGTTACTGCAGGTATTAAAAACGTTGCTGCCGGTGCAAATCCTATGGATTTAAAACGCGGTATTGACAAAGCGGTTGCTGCTGTAGTGGAAAACTTAAGAACACAATCACAAACTGTAGGCGAAGACAACAACAAGATAAAACAAGTTGCTGCCATCTCTGCAAATAACGATGAAGTTATCGGTTCACTTATTGCAGAAGCAATGGGTAAAGTTGGTAAAGACGGTGTAATTACTGTTGAAGAAGCAAAAGGTACTGAAACTGAAGTTAAAACTGTAGAAGGTATGCAGTTTGACCGTGGTTACCTTTCTCCATACTTCGTAACCAATGCCGATAAAATGGAAGCTGAGTTAGAAAGCCCTTTCATCCTGATCTATGATAAAAAGATCTCTTCTATGAAAGAATTGCTTCCTATTCTTGAAAAACAAGTTCAGACTGGCAAACCACTTTTAATTATTGCAGAAGATCTTGACGGCGAAGCTTTAGCTACATTGGTAGTTAACAAGATCCGTGGTTCACTGAAAGTTGCTGCTGTTAAAGCACCAGGCTTCGGCGACCGTCGTAAAGCTATGTTAGAAGATATCGCTATCCTTACAGGTGGTACAGTTATCTCTGAAGAAAGAGGCTTTAAATTAGAAAATGCTGATCTTTCTTACCTTGGTACTGCAGAGAAAGTAGTTATCGATAAAGACAACACTACTGTTATCAACGGTTCCGGAAAATCTGAAGAGATCAAAGCCCGCGTAAGCCAGATCAAATCTCAGATAGAATCTACAACTTCTGATTATGACCGCGAAAAATTACAGGAACGTTTAGCCAAATTATCTGGCGGTGTTGCCGTACTTTACGTAGGTGCTGCTACTGAAGTTGAAATGAAAGAAAAGAAAGACCGTGTAGACGACGCTTTACATGCAACACGTGCCGCTGTTGAAGAAGGTATTGTTGCAGGTGGTGGTGTGGCATTTATCCGCGCTGTTGAATCTTTAGTTAACCTTAAAGGTGATAACGAAGATGAGAACACCGGTATCCAGATCATCCGCCGTGCAATTGAAGAGCCATTACGTCAGATTTGCGATAATGCAGGTATTGAAGGTTCTATCGTTGTACAGAAAGTTAAAGAAGGCTCTGCCGATTTTGGTTACAACGCACGTACCGACAAGTATGAAAACTTAATTGGCGCGGGTGTTATAGACCCAACTAAAGTAAGCCGTGTAGCTTTAGAAAATGCAGCTTCTATTGCAGCTATGCTATTAACAACAGAGTGTGTATTAGCTGATGATCCTGAAGACGAAAAAGCAGCTATGCCTCCAATGGGCGGCGGCGGCATGGGCGGCATGATGTAATCCATCAGGCCCCCAAAAGTCGAAATTATATATAAGGTCAAATTTGATTTACTGAATTTGATCTGAAAACAAATAAACAAACCCTGTCTAATAAAATAGACAGGGTTTTATTCTTAAAACAGCTTAAAACCGTCATTATAGCGTAAATGCAGTGTCATTTATTAATCAAATGATTGATTAAGTATCTTTGGCGTTACATTTTAGTTTATTTTTGTATCATAATTCAAAGCAGCTATTAAAGGCATAAGTTTTGAATAGATCGCAATAATATGAAGACGCTTACAGACATAACAAGACACATCCAGGTACAGGTAGTTGACTGGGTATTTTACAAAGGCCCCGAGCTTTTTATAGCCATATACGGTAAATAATAAAATTGCTAACTTAGCTTCTTTATGAAGCTGCAAAAATATTACGACCTGGTTTACGATTGGCTATTAGTAAACGGAACCAAGTTAATCATCGCAATAATAGTTTTACTTATAGGCTTAAAGCTTATAAAGTTTTTAGGGTCGCGCCTTGCGTCCCGGATGAGTAAACGCCAGGTACATTCTTCCTTACAGCCATTTTTTTTAAGTTTATCAATCACTGCCTCTTACGTACTGCTCATTATTTTGGTAATGAACATACTGGGCTGGCCTTTAACTGTATTTACAACCATTATTGGTGCGTTTAGCGTTGCGGCTGGTTTAGCACTATCGGGTACGTTTCAAAACTTTGCGGGCGGTGTACTTATTTTGCTTTTAAAACCATTTGTACTTGACGATAGTATTGTTGCGCAAGGGCAGGAAGGAAAAGTAACCTCCATACAGATTTTTTACACTGTACTGCTCACCATCGATAACCGGAACATCATTATCCCTAACGGCAAGCTTTTTAACGAGGTTATAGTTAACAACAGTCGCGAAGACCGCCGTCGCCTTGACTTTGAATTTAAGCTGGCCTATGCAGCCGATATAGAAAAGGCCAAGGAAATCGTAATGGAAATAGTCAGCTCCACCAAAAGTATATTGGATAGTTTCCCAACAAGGGTTGGAGTGATCGGCATGGAGGTAGACAGCATTCGCTTTACAGTAAACGTATGGGTGTCACCGGATGATTATCTGTCCACCAAGATCTATTTAATGGAAAGCATTATCAAAAAACTCGGTGCAGCAGGAATTGCATTTCCAAAACCAGGTTGAAAAAGAGAGTCAAGACACAAGAGCCAAGATAGAAAGACCCAAGAGCCAAGAATCAAGAGCCAAGACAGTAATTACGAATTACGATTTTAGATTTACGATTGGGTTTTGGAAAAATGATTTTAGAAAATCTCGTCTCTTGATTCTTGACTTTTTCAAAAGATTTTACCCAAAATCTATATTTTTGTCTTGATTCTTGGCTCTTGTGTCTTAACTCTTTCAAGAGATTTACCTCAAATCTAAACAGTAAAGGTGCTTTTTGTCTTGATTCTTGGCTCTTGATTCTTGACTCTAAAAATCTTGACTCTTTCAAGCGGTTCTTGTTTCTTAAAAATCAAATCTTCTGTTTAGCCTTAATTTCAAGATAGCGATTGATGGTATTGATGTTCAGGTTTCTGGGAGTGGTTAGGATGGACTGGATATTATATCGCGTTAGCTCCTTTGCGATAAGTTCTTTATCGTATGCAAATTTTTCGGCTATTGTTTTTATGTAGATGCCTTCTACATCTTCAGCCGGTTCTTCTGTTATTTTTTTCAGTTCCGTGTTTTCAAAAAATACTACCAAAAGCAAATGGAATCTGGCAATGCGCCTTAAATAGGGTAGCTGCCTTTGCAGAGCGGAAATACTCTCGTAATTGGTAAAAAACACCACAAGGCTGCGTTGCTTTATAACCCGACGAACGGTGCTGTATAGCAGCTCCATATTAGTTTCCAGGTAACGGGTTTTTTCTTTGTACAAGGTTTCCAGTATTTTGTTGATCTGCGTTGGCCTGCGGTCGGCAGGGATAATGGAGCCTGTATTTTCTGCAATGGTAATCAACCCTGCCTTATCTTCTTTCAGCAATGCCACATTAGATAGTACCAGGCTTGCGTTTATAGCATAATCCAATAAACTCAAACCTTCAAATGGCATTTTCATCGCCCTCGATTTGTCTATGATGCAATACACATGCTGCGATTTTTCGTCGGTGTAGTTGTTTGTCATCAGGCTGCCCTGCCTTGCGGTGGCTTTCCAGTTTATGGTGCGGTAATCATCGCCCTGCACATAATTTTTTACCTGCTCAAACTCCATGCTATGGCCCAGCCTGCGCATCTTTTTAATACCGATTTCGGAGAGGTTATTTGATATTGCCATCAGCTCGTATTTGCGCATCTGTAAAAAAGACGGGTAAACGGGCAGGGTCTCGGCTTGTTCGAAATCATACCGGCGGCTTATAAGCCCCAGCTGGGTTGTAACAAATACGCGGATGTGGCCAAACTGGTATTCGCCACGCTTGGTAGGGCGCAGCGTATAATTGATCAATTTACGCTGCCGTGGTTTTAATTCTGATTTAAACCATATGTCGCGCTTTTGAAATTGGAATGGAATTTCATCGATGATACCTGCTTTGATATTAAATGGGTACCAATTTTCTATGTAGATCCCTAATTCGTTGTCGTCGCTGTTGCTTAATCTTTCCGGTGCATGCCGTTTCGCAAATATGCCCTTAGCGGTGCGGTACAGCATAATACTATCGATAAGGATCAGCAGCAGGAAAGCGAAGAATACAATATGTGGTATAAACCCCAGCCAATTGAAAAAGAAGGCGAACAAATAAAAAACAACGCAAACACCCGCGCCTGTAAAAAGGCGATTGGTGAGAAACAGGTTCTTATAAAATACTACGATCTTTTTCAATGAAAACTTAATTATCGGGGTACTTCTATTTTCTGGATGATCTGGGCAATTACATCATCTGGTGTCAGGCCTTCCATTTCCTTATCTGGGGTTAGCATAATGCGGTGCCTTAATACCGGCGCGGTTACATAGATAATATCGTCGGGTGTTATAAAATCACGGCCTTTAATAGCTGCAATAGCTTTTGCGGCACCAACAATAGCCAGTGTTGCACGCGGCGAGCCACCCAGATAAAGTGATTTGTTGTTCCTGCTTTCATGAATGATTTTGGCGGCATAGATCAGCAGCTTTTCGTCTACATGCAGGCTAAGTACCTGCTTACGCAATTCAAGCACCTCGTTAGATGATAATACCGGGCCTATTTCTTGTAAAAGATCAGTTGTTTTATGCTGATGCTGGCGCGTGATGATTGCAATTTCTTCATCAAGCGATGGATATTTCACGTCTATCTTAAATAAGAACCTGTCGAGCTGTGCTTCGGGCAGGCGATAAGTGCCTTCATGCTCTACCGGGTTTTGCGTAGCGAGTACGGTAAACGGTTCCTGCATTTTGTAAGTGTGGCCATCCATGGTTAGCTGGCGCTCTTCCATCACCTCAAACAATGCGGATTGCGTTTTGGCCGGTGCGCGGTTTATCTCATCTATTAAAATAATATTACCAAAAACAGGGCCTTGTTTAAACTCAAACTCAGTTGTTTTTGGATTGAATACGGATGTACCCAATATGTCCGACGGCATCAAATCTGGTGTGAACTGGATCCGTGAGTAGCGTGCATCAATAGAACGGGCAAGCAGTTTTGCAGTAAGGGTTTTGGCAACGCCTGGTACGCCTTCAATTAATATATGGCCATCGGCAAGGATCCCGGCAATAAGCAGGTCGATGCTATCCTGCTGGCCAACAATAATTTTTGCAAGTGATGCTTTAATTTGTTCAACAGCTGTGTTAAGCCTGCTCAGATCGGTTCTTTGTTCAAAAAATTCCTCTTCCATTTTTACCTGGCTTTTATATAAAATTCCTCAATAAGTTTATTCAGTTCTATCAGTTCGTGATCGCTTACACGCTGCTGGTTTGTTAATTGATTAATGTAGAAGATCAGTTTCTTTATAAAATCGAAATCCACATTGGTCTTGGCTGCCAAAGTTTCGGCAAAATCATTATCAGTAATATTGGTTTTCAACTGGTACTGATCACGCAGTTTGTTAAAAAAGTATAATATTTTTTTATGCGCAATATCTGTATTGTTGCGCTGTTCGTAATAAACCTGGCCAACAACGTTCACAAAATCAAGGCTTGAATTGGTTAGCGGCTCAATTACCGGGATAATGCGCTGCCTTCTTTTTATTTCAAAAAGCACAAATAATAAAAGGCTGAAAAGTGTAATATAATAGGCCCATTGTAAAGTAGCATGGCTTAAAAATACCCGCATGGGCGATTTGTACTCTTCCTGCCCCTGCGTGTAATACTCATCTACCGCAATCTTTTTGGTTGGTTTTAGGTAGGATAGTGCAATACCCGCATAAGCTGCCCCCGCTGGTTTTAAAAGGCTATAATTAGTAAATAATTTGGGAACAGACGCCAGGTACAATGACCCTTTTCCAAATCTGTATTTGATAAAATTTGCCCGGTGTTTTTCGTTGTCGCCCAAAACTGTTGTTTTAAGCGTATCAAAGCCACTGAAATAAACAATGCCCGCCCATCTGTCAACCGTAAAACCTTTGGGGGATTTTAAAGCCGGGTTTATAAAATTTACAGGGTAAGCATCGCGGTTAATTTTAAAATCAGATGCTGTTTTTACCTTCAGGTATTTTTCAAAAGCCTTCCCGAAATAGTTTGCAACTATAAAAACGTCGTTCCCCTTATTGAGGTAAGCACTTAGCTTTCCATAGTCGGCTTTGGTGAGTTCAATTTCCGGACAAATGATAATGTAAGTTGCATCTTTAAGAGAATCTTCTGCCAGTACATTATAAATCGGTTTGCGGTAATTTACAACAGTCGATTTAGGAAAAATATCCTTTAAGCGGTTGTTTAGGATATAGGTGCCGAAAGGCGCTTTTTCTTTACTGCTCAGTGTTTCAGACCAGTCGACAGCTTTAGGCCGATTAAGCTGCGCAACAATGTAAACAATAAGCAACACGCCGGCAATGATCAGATACAGCCTTAAACTTTTCATGCCAGGTGCTTTTTAAAGTTTTGAAACAAGGTACTGATGTTGCCGAAAGCGTCTTTATCTATAGAAAAATTGCCATACCAGATGTATTCAAACTGGCGGGTTAAAATACCAAATGCCTGCTTTTGTTCTGGGTTGGTAAGTTCCTTTATGTAAACATCATTAGTTTTATCAATTTGCCAGTGTATCAGATTGTTGTCGCTCAATTGTTTCAGGCATTTAAGGTACAGCAGCCGAACAGCAAGCCGGTAGTTGTGCTGGGCCACCGCGTTTTCAATCTCGGCATCGAAATCTATGGCGTTAATATCTTCTAAGGATTCGCTGTAAGGCACGTTTACTTTTCTCGATTCTCCTCTGAATAATTGGACAGCATCCAAACCGGCTGCTTTCAAAATTACATAGATAATAAGACCAATGGATAAGCCTAATAAAAAATATTTAAGAAGGGAAGCACCGTACGGAATTTTTTCAAACCACTGTGATACCATGTTCCAGAACCAGGCCCAGAAACGGTCCCAAAGGGAAGGCTCGCCCTGGCTCTCTCCCTTGTAATTGAAATCTTTATCGTGTTTAAAATTATTTAAGGCACCCTCATTAAATTTCTTAACCGTTACTTTGGTCGAATCGAGAATTACCCGCGCAGGTACTTTTGCTTTTGCAGCAGCAAATGCAGAGCTATAGATAGCTGAAAACAGCAGGAGAATAAAAGTTAAGCGAATAAGGTTAAGCATTATGGTTTAATATTCTTCTGTGGGCAAACCTGTTTGCTCTTCGTCCTGTTTCCCAAAACCTTCAATGCGACCCAATAGACCATCCCCGTCTTTTTCTTCAGTCAGCGAAAAATAGCACATACCTACAGCAACAGATATAATACTGTATAACAGCAGAATTGCATTACGCAGAACGCTGAAGATAATAATTAAAGGAAGTATAATGTTTTTAAGTGTTATAAACCGGGCGCCTACTGTAATAAAAGAGATAGGTAAACCGGCAACGGAGCTGATGATACCAATAATCATCGAAACAATAAATATAACCCCGAAAACCATCCACCACTTGCCCTTAATTATTCTGAAGCTTTTGTTGAAAGCATAGCTGAAGGAGGAATTTTCCATTACTATTACAGGCAAAGCGAGCGATAGCGGAATGCTTAGATAGATACCCGGTATAATACAAAGTGCAAAGCCTATTGCGCACAGAATAAAGATCAAAATTCCACTCCCAAAAAATCTTAAAAAATAAAATTTAAAATACACCCAAACATCTTCTAGCGTGGGCGGGGTTTTTTCCTTTTGCAGGTAAAGCGACATGTAACACAAGGTAACAAGGTGAATACAAGCCTGTGTTATGAGCGCTATAAAAACAAAAATAAACATGCCCACAAAAAAGGCAATGGGCTTGCTTCTGTCTTCGTATGAGTTTATGTTAACGGTGAACATGCTGCTCATATTCATATAGGTAAAAACAGATGCTATAATGCTAAGCAGTATAAAGAAACCACAGATAACAACAAGCGCTTTAAACAGCGGCTTAAAGTTTTCTTTAAAAAATGTAAATGTGTCGTTAATGGTTTGGCCAAAATCGCGTACACGCCTTAGTTCAATAGTGTGCTTCATTAAGGAGAAGATTATTAATTGTGAGTTTTCGGTTTAGCCTGGCAGGGTAAAGAATAACATACCAGATAATAAAGGTTAAAGATAAGAACAATATGCTAAGGCTTAACCATACCGGCATTTCGGTATGCCGGGTTACAAAGCCTTCAAAAATAGCCGCAGTAATAAAAATGGGAATAATGCCTATGGCAATCTTTAAGCCGTCTTTAGCTCCTTTTTTTAATGATACCATTCGCTTGTAGGTGCCTGGAAACAGGATACTGTTGCCAAGTATCAGCCCTGCACCGCCTGCAATGATAATGGCCGATATCTCCAGTGTTCCGTGCAGCCACACCGTTAGGATAGACTGAAACCCCAAACCCCTGCTAAAAAAATAGTATTGAAACGAACCAAGCATAATGCCATTATTCATTAATTGGTAAATACTCCCTACAGACAGCAGGATACCCATTACGAAGGTAGAAAGCTCTACCATGATATTATTAAAAGCAATTTGCAAAAACATGGTGAATGAGTTACCCTGCTTGTAAACACCGAATGGATCGCCTTTTGCAATGTTTTCGTTGGTAAGGTTTACATAATCATTGCCAAGTATCAGGCGCAGAAAGTTGTTATCATACTTTGCAGAAAGCGCTCCCATTAAACTGAATACCAGGAAAAACAAGAAAGAATACAGCAGCTGCCTGCGATATTTATAAAAGGTTAAAGGCAGCTCGTACTTCCAGTAAGTAATAAACCGGCCGCCCTTTTCTTTTTTGTTTTTATAAATGGATTGATGGAATGCCGAAGCGAGCCCGTTAAGATATTTGGTTGTATTTGACTTAGGATAAAAAGTTTTGGCGTAGGCCAGGTCGTCGGTTAGGTTTATGAAAGATTCGGCAAGCTCATCAGGGCTTTTTTCCTGCAGATTTTCGTACTCTTTCCACTTTTTGGAATTTTGTTTTATAAACAGTGCCTCACGCATTTAACCGCGAATTTTTTGTTTAAAATAATCACAAAACTTTAAACCGCAATTATAATTTTCAATAACAAGTATATATTTGTTTAGATGGAAACCATAACCGTACACACCACACAAAACATAGACATAGATTACGAAATTGGAGGTATTGGCGAGCGCCTGCTGGCCACATTGATAGACATGTCGATTTTTGTAGCCTTAAGTATTGTTGGTGGTATACTTGCCATAAAGGTACTGGGCGATACGGGTATTGGTATTTATTTTATAATACTTGGTATTTCTGTTCTTTTTTATGATCTGATATGCGAAGCATTTTTTAACGGCCAGAGCGTTGGCAAAAAAGCAATGAAAATTAAGGTGATCAGCCTGGATGGAAGTCGCCCTAAATTTAGCCAGTATCTTTTGCGTTGGCTATTTAGATTGATCGATTGTTCGCCTACGTCGTATTTAGTAGGAACGGTTGCTATTATTATAACTGATAAGGGGCAGCGTGTGGGCGACATTGTTGCCGGTACTGCAGTTGTAAGGACTGTTGCACGTACCAACCGTAACGACATTACTTTTGCAGATGTTGACAACACTTACGTGCCTGTTTTTACGCAGGTTAGCCAGCTGGCAGACAAAGACATTGTGCTGATACACGATGTTATAGACAATTATGTAAAAACCGGCAATAACGAAATTGTTTATAATCTTGCCGAGCGCATTAAAGCTCATTTGATGATTACGCCTCCGCAGCACATGAACAGCATGCAATTCCTGCAAACCATTATTAAAGATTATAGCCACATTACAGCACAGGCAGATATCTCTTAGGCGCGTAAGTACTCCACAGTTTAAGACAATAGGTTGCCAGGATAAACGTACCTAAAACAATGGCCGCTGCTTTTTTGATCGAATTATTCCGGCTGTCGATCTTTAAATGATAATCTGCAATCCCGTAAATGAAAAATAAAAGAAGCGGAATAGCCCCGGGATATAATAAAAAACTTTTATGAAGGTTCCCCTTAATTAACTCTATAACTGCCCGCTGAAAACCGCAACCCGGGCAATCTACCCCGGTAATATATTTAAAAGGGCATTTTAATAAATGATTTTGCAGCCAGTTGATAAACAGCAACCGGCTGCAAAAAATATTGTAAAGCATTAAACTTGCGGCGGGGTATTAAATGGATCCTCGTAGTTGTTGGGGGCAAATGGGTCGCGAGGCCTTAAACCTCCTGCTTCGGCAGCTGCAGGGCCAAGGTATTGGTAATTTCCAAAACCAAGTAAAGGCCAGAAAATAAAACCTAAAAAAATTAGCCCCAGTGTAAATCCGGCTTCCTGCCCGAAGCTTTTACTAATCAGGTTAATAGTCCAGATAAGAAACACAATATTTACGCATGGAATAAAAAATAAAAAGATCCACCAGATGGGTTTGCCTACAATTTCCAGCATTACTATCAGGTTATAAATAGGGATGATACAAGCCCAGCCTGGTTTGCCCGCTTTGGTATAAACTTTCCATTGGCCTATAAGTGTTATAATGGCAACAATGATAACAGGAATAAGCATCATACCGAACAGGGCAAGGACTGCACCGGCACCAGCGGAAGAATTTGGATCGTAATCGTAATTTTGCATGATATTAAGGTTGATTTAAAGGTTATTTATCTGCAAAATATAAAAAACTATTGAAACACAAGTTAATATGAAAATATATTTGACGGCTTATTTAAGTACTTTTGCCACCGATGCAAAAGGAACAGATATCCGTTTTTGATATGTTTAAGATTGGCATTGGTCCGTCTAGCTCTCACACGCTGGGGCCATGGCGTGCCGCACAGCAATTTGTCAGAGCACTGGAACAGCGGCAGGTTTTAGACCAGGTAACGGAAATTAAAATACTCTTATACGGTTCACTTGCCAAAACAGGTAAAGGGCACGGTACAGACATAGCCATTTTGTTAGGTTTAAGCGGCGACGATCCTGTAACTTTTGAGGTAGACCAGGTTTATCCTAAAACAGAAAATATCAGGAATACGCATAAACTTCTCTTAGGTGCAACAAAAGAGATTAGCTTTTTTGAGGAAGACGACCTGCTGTTTCTGTTTAACGAAAGTTTATCTTATCATCCTAATGCAGTAACATTTCAGGCTTTTTTAAATACAGGTAGCGCTGTGTCAGAGACATATTATTCAATAGGTGGCGGATTTGTGATACATGAAGGTGCTCAAAACGAGCATAAAGCTGAAGTGGATTTACCTTTCCCGATAGATACGGCTGCAAACCTGCTGCACTGGTGCAGAAAAACAGGTTTGAAAATATCTGAAGTAGTAATGGAGAATGAGCTTGCCTGGCGAAGCGAACAGGAAACGTTAGCCGGTGTACTTAATATCTTTAAGGCTCTAAAAGAATGCATTTACCGTGGATGCCATACCCGCGGCCTGCTACCGGGTGGCTTAAATGTAGCCAGGCGCGCAGCCAATCTCAATAAGCGGCTTATAAAAGATAACACTTATACTGATTTTGACGAATGGATTCTGGCTATCCGCAAAACTGGAAACAGTTTCCAGAACATACTGGATTGGGTAAGCTGCTTTGCATTGGCAGTTAATGAAGAAAATGCATCCTTTGGCAGGGTAGTAACGGCACCTACTAACGGGGCTGCCGGCGTAATACCGGCAGTGCTGCAATATTACATTGTATTTTGCGACGGCTACACGGAGCAACACATTGTGCAATTTTTGCTTACCGCGTCAGAAATTGGCAGTATATTTAAAAAGGGTGCCACTATTTCTGCTGCGATGGGCGGTTGCCAGGCAGAAATTGGTGTATCATCTGCCATGGCTGCCGCTGCATTAACAGAGTGCCTTGGAGGTAGCCAGCGGCAGGTTTTAATGGCGGCCGAAATAGCTATGGAACACCACCTCGGCCTAACCTGCGATCCGATAGGCGGCCTGGTGCAGGTACCTTGTATAGAGCGCAATACTATGGGTGCTATAAAAGCCATAACCGCATCACAGCTGGCGCTGCAAACTAATCCTGACCACGCCAAGGTAAGCCTGGACGCCGTGGTGAAAACCATGTGGCATACAGCGTTAGATATGAACTCAAAATATAAAGAAACCTCGGACGGTGGCTTAGCGATCAATATTCCGATCAGTTTGCCGGAGTGTTAAAGCAAATCAATATTGTGAGAGCGGAGCACCAAGATTTAGAACAGTCGTAAAAAATTACGGATAATGTTTTTGTCTTAACTCTTTATTCTTGACTTTTCCTCAGAGCGATTTCAAAACCTGGGGCCCGAGTAATTTTACCCATTCGCCATACATTTTTCCGGAGGGATGTAAGCCATCCGGTGCAATTAATGAGGTATCGTTTGCAGCCTGTCTAGAAACAGGGGTTATATCTACGTAGTTTACGCCTGCCTTTAAGCTTTCTGTTTTGTTGATGCTGTTAAACTGGTCAATCTGCGGGCCTATAATACTTCCTTTACCTGCTGCAAAGGGTGTTACGCCGTAATCAGGGATAGATAAAACAAATACGTGATTTTTATTGCCGCCTGCAAATTTTATGGCAATGTTCACCAATCCAATAAACTTTGTACGATAATTATCCTGGCTTAAGCCCTGGTACTGGTCGTTTACACCGATCAGCAGCGTTACAATATTATACGTATGGCCTTTAATATCACTTTGATTAATAGCATCTGTAAGGTTATCGCTGGTCCAGCCGGTAACTGCTATAATATAAGGATCAGAAGCTTTTACAGCATCTGCCTTTAACATGCTTGTTAACTGATAGGGGAAACTTTCAATTTGGCTTACAGATTCGCCTATAGTGTATGAATCGCCTAAAGCAAGATAAGTCACAGAATCCTTAGTGTTCATTTTTTCTTTATTTGCCCCTGGCGTAGTGCTGCCGCAACCGGCAAAGGCAGTAAGTGCTATAAGTATAAATTGCAGTGTTTTCATAGTATCTCCATACCAAAAAGTACGGAAATATGATGTTTCAGGATTTTTTTTACCTCGTTAATATCCACTTCGTGTCCAAGCTCGCGTTGCAGGCTGGTTACATCTTTATCATCAATGCCACATGGCACAATGTTCTTAAAGTAGTCCAGGTCGGTATTTATGTTAAAGGCAAGCCCGTGCATGGTAACCCATCGGCTGCATCGCACACCCATAGCGCAGATCTTTCTTGCCTTTTCATTATCAGCATCAAACCATACACCCGTATAACCCGGATAGCGGCCTGCTGTTAAGCCATAATCTTTAAGCGTTAAAATGACGGCTTCTTCCAGCGTGCGCAGGTAAAGGTGTATGTCGGTAAAAAAATTTTCCAGGTCGAGGATCGGGTAAGAAACAATTTGCCCCGGGCCATGATAAGTAATGTCGCCGCCGCGCTTAATGCGGTAATAAGTTGCCTCTTTTTCTTTTAAGCCGTTTTCATCGAGCAGTAAATGTTCGTCTTTACCACTGTTGCCCAGCGTATAAACATGAGGGTGTTCGCAAAATATCAGGTAATTAGGTGTTTCCGTATCAGCATTCGTTTGCTCTTCCTGGTTGCGGATCCTGGTTTTTAAGTTTACAACATCGTTGAAAATTTGTTCCTGCCTGTCCCAGGCTTCTTTATAATCGGTTAGTCCCCAGTCTTCAAAAAAAACCTTTTTATTTCTCATCTTGTCCCTTTACATAACCTACCATATAATCATGATACTGCAGGTAACCAATAGTGTAATTGATATCAATATTATCCTTAACTAAGCGCGCGTTTACAAAACCATGCCCTTCAAATTCAAATGGTTCAAGGAATATGTTATCGGCAAAAGACACCTCTTTTTGTCCATAGCATTTATAAATGGCTTCCTTGGCACACCAGCATACATATAACTGATTTATGCGATTATTTTTTGATATAAATGCCATTTCCTCCTTGCGCATAAATTTATGCGCTATCCGTTCTACCTTTTCTTTAACCTGCTCAATGTCAATGCCAACAGGTTGTTTTCCAATCATTACGGCGGCATACTCAAAAGAATGGCTTAGAGAGATCTGGTAGGGGAGGGTAACAAGGTAAGGTTTACCATTACTGTCTACCTTACAATCTATATAATCGTCGGTGTGCAGCATTTTACGGAGCAAAACACGTGTGCCCAGCCAATGCAGATTACGCTTACCTACCTTTAAGCTTTCATAATGAACTTTCTCCTGTTCATCCAGCCTAAGCTGGCTATACAGGTCAGCTGCATCTTCCTCAATCTTCCAGATAGCAAATTCGGTATCGTCGTCAACCTGTTGTCGGTATGCTATAGCCATAAATGTAAAATTGCAAAAAAGCGTGACAAACTTAATATTAAAATAAACTAATAATAATGGTCATTAGCCTAATTACCTGTTTGAGGCTTTTAAAATTACATGCAACAAACTTAAATCATTCTTCTTTATAAGTCTTTAAAATGGCTTGATAAAAAATGTGGCCTTGTGGTTTGAAAATAGCGCCAAATTTACAACCTTGCAGTAATTATAACCTACCGCCCAACCAAGCGACCAATAAAAAATAAATATGAATATAGCCATGTTAGGATCGGGCTTTATAGCCCGTTTTTATGCAGATTCATTGCAGGCACAGCGTGCAAAAGATAATCTGATCAGCGTTTATTCGCGCAATATCGATAAAGCAAAAAAGTTTGCAGACGATTATAAGCTTACGTTTTACAGCGATAACATGGAGGAAGTAATAAGCCGACCCGATGTAGACGTGGTACTTATATCGCTGCCTAATAATCTGCACGAGGCAGCTGTGGCTGCATGCGCAAAGGCAAAAAAGCATGTGCTTTGCACAAAACCATTGGGCAGAACTGCTGCAGAAGCCAAGAGGATGCTTAATATGGTAGAGGAAGCTGGGATTATGGGTGGTTATATGGAAGACCTTTGCTATACGCCCAAGTTTTTAAAATCAATGAAATCAGTAAAGGAGGGAAGTATCGGGAAGGTTTTATGGGCAAAATCGCGCGAGGCGCATCCGGGACCACACAGTGATTGGTTCTGGGATCATGAGCAATCGGGCGGCGGTGCTATGGTTGATCTGGGCTGCCATTGCATTGAAATAGCCCGCAGTTTCATCGGCAAAGAAATTAAACCCTTAGAAGTAATGTGCTGGACAGCTACACAGGTTCATCCTATACAGGCCGAAGACAGCGCAATAGGTTTAATTAAATATGCCAACGGTGCAATGGGCCAGTTTGAAGTAAGCTGGTGCTTTAGAGGCGGAATGGACCTGCGCGATGAGGTGATGGGAACGGAAGGTACCATCTGGTTAAATAACTTTCTGCGTACCGGTTTCGAGATGTTTAGTACCGGTAAGGGCGGTTATGTTGCCGAAAAGGCAGAAAGCAGCAGCGGCTGGCTTTTTCCGGTTGGGGATGAGGTACATGAACTGGGTTATACCAATATGTTTACCGACATGTTTAACGCCATTGAAAATAAAACCGAGCCATTGGAAACCTTTTACGACGGCTATATTGTAAATGCCATTATTGATGCCGCCTACGCCTCGGCAAAATCTGGCAAATGGGAGCCGGTGCAGATAGAAGGCTGGAGAGGAAACGAAACAGACGACAACGGGCCTGCAGTAACGTCATATGACGATGATTACTACCTGATTAAAAAAGAAATACTACCTCACGGCGAGCATAAGCTGATACTAAAACACAAGGTAAGCGGCGAAGTGATAGTTAGAGAAATGTAATTCTTTTTAGACTCACTTTTTAAAGGCGACGAAATGAAATAATCATTTGTCGCCTTTATTTTTTTGATAAAACGGCATTTTTCTTTCCACAACGCGCTAAAACATTTGTTGGGAATATGTTTTGACAGGCGTTCCAATTAGTGATAATTTTGACACTCAGCACCATCGATATGATACTTTCAGACAACCGCATTTTAGAAGAGATAGAAAAGGGACACATCATCATCGAGCCTTTTAAGCGCAATTGCCTTGGTACCAATTCATACGATGTGCATTTGGGAAAGTACCTGGCCACTTACCGCGATAGGGTGCTGGATGCAAAGCTGCATAATGAAATTACTTACTTCGAGATCCCGAAGGATGGCTTCGTGCTGCAACCAAATACGCTTTACCTGGGTGTAACCATGGAGTATACCGAAACGCATCGCCACGTACCTTTTTTAGAAGGTAAATCGAGCACGGGCAGATTAGGGATAGATATACATGCCACTGCCGGCAAGGGTGATGTGGGTTTCTGCAATACCTGGACGCTTGAAATATCATGCGCCCAGCCGGTTAAGATCTACGCTGGTATGCCGATAGGCCAGCTTATTTATTTTGTGGTAGAGGGCGAGATAAATACTTTTTACAACACTAAAGGAAATGCTAAATATAACTCGCCGAGCACCCGCCCGGTTGAAAGCATGATGTGGAAGAACGAGTTTTAAGCGTTTAAACAAAATTTATCCAGACTTATTTCGTTAAATTGGCAGGCAAGTAATTTGCTGAGTTAATTTTTTTTTAAAAAAGTTGGATTTCAATTAAACCTTTTTTAAAAACATTGTTCTTAATTATAATCAATGTACATCTTATGAAAAGAATCTTATCTATTTTAGGCTGTGTTATTGTGATGGCTGCCTCTTCGTGCACCAAACAGTATGTAACACCAAACCCAAATCAAACCAGTACTTATAGCGTGGCTCAAACCGCCTGGACAAGCACCGATGGTGGTGTAACCTGGTCGGCAGTGCTTAATGCTCCCGGTATTGACACCTATTTTACCGCCCATGGAGGTACATTAGTTTATTTTGCTTTTACAGACGGCGTTTATGAGCAGGTTCCTGAAACTTACCAGGGTATTTCTTACAGCTATACCTATAACCAGGGTAGCCTTGCTTTGTATGCCCAGGCATCAGATGGTAAAACAGTAATTACTGCGCCTGCAACATCAACCGTAAAACTGGTATTGGTAGCATCAGAATAATCTGGTATTACTACAAGCAAATCGCTTTTAAACAAAAAGAGACAGGATCAATTGACCCTGTCTCTTTTTGTTTGTATCTAATAGTGTTATTTTATTTTTCCATTTGCTCAATCACCGCCTGTGTAACACCGGTAAAAGAGAAACCACCGTCGTGGAAAAGGTTTTGCATGGTAACCATGCGGGTAAGATCAGAGAACAGGGTAACGCAATAATCTGCGCACTGGTCGGCAGAGGCATTACCAAGCGGGCTCATTTTTTCTGCGTAATTGATAAAGCCATCAAAGCCCTTAACACCTGAGCCTGCGGTAGTACGGGTAGGAGATTGCGATACGGTATTGATACGCACATGCTTTTTAGTACCGTAATAATAACCGAAGCTGCGTGCAATACTTTCCAGGTAAGCTTTGTTATCGGCCATGTCATTATAATCAGGGAATACACGCTGGGCAGCAATGTAGGTTAGTGCTAACACAGAGCCCCACTCGTTTATGGCATCCATTTTCATGGCAGTTTGCAGGATTCTGTGTAAGCTTAATGCCGAAATATCTAAACCCTTATGGGTAAAATCGTAATTGTTTTCGGTATAGGTAATGCTTTTACGAACATTAACACTCATGCCTATAGAATGCAAAACAAAATCCACACCGCCGTTAAAGTGTTCCTGCGTTTTGGTAAACAGGTTTACAATATCATCGGTATTGGTTACATCGGCTCCAATCACCGGGGCATTGCACTGCTCGGCAAGTTTATTTAATTCGCCCATGCGTAAAGCTATAGGCGCGTTGCTCAATACAATTTCAGCACCTTCCTCATGTGCCCGCTGTGCTACTTTCCATGCGATAGATTGCTCGTTAAGCGCACCGAAAATAATTCCTTTTTTGCCTTTTAATAAATTATAAGCCATAAGTTCAGATTTGTTTATTGGGGTGTAAAGTTATAAAATTAGTTTGCAGTTTATACGGAAGAGTTTACGTTAATAAGCGGCAGCAAAAATCGTTTACAGCAGCAGTAAATGCTAATTATCAGTAAGTTTAAATTGCACGGAAATGGTTTGTTGTACAGCTACGGGAATATCATGGTCAACAGCAGGTTTCCATTTCGGGCTTCTTCTAATAGCGCGGATCACTTCGTCGTCACACCCGTAGCCAATACCTTTTAAAATCTTGTAATCGCTATGGCCGCCATCTTTATCCACTGTAAAAGCTATCTGTACGGTGCCTTCGGCATTATTTTTTAACGCTGCCGACGGATATACAATGGTTTTTAAAATAAAGCTTTCAAATTCGTTCAAACCTCCGGGATATTCAGCAGGCGTGGTTAGGTTTCTGTGCGTGCTTATGTCCGTCATCGGGTCAATTTTAAAGGTAGGAGTAGCCTTCGGGAACTTTCTTCTTTGTGATACAACAACCGGCGATGCCGAGTTTATGTCGATTACTTTGGCAGGTGGTAGGTAGATGATCAGGTAACGACTATCTTTATTATAATAAGGCGGAATGTCATAATGTACATCCGGGCCGATAGTAATGGTATCGTTAAACTTAGCACCTTTTAATTCAAAGTATCCGCTCAGGTCTGTATAAGTGCCAATTTTAAAGGTGTTATGCTCTACGTCCAATTGTGAAGACTGAATGTGCATGGTTTTGGCAGGCTTGCCATTGCTGTCATACACATAACCATGCAGATTAATGGTGTCCCGCTTTAAGCTATATGATTTTTGCTGTGCGAAAAGGGTAGTTGCCGAAAGCAGGAATGATGCTGAAAGTACCGTTTTTATGCTGATCATTTATAAATATTGACAGGTGTAAAATCTTAAGCCCCTAAAAGCTCTCTTGCATTTTGCAGCGCGCTTTCGCCTGGTTTATCGCCGCTAAGCATTTTTGCTATTTCGGTTATGCGTTCGCGCTCATCCAGTTGCTTGATGCGGGTATGCGTAGCCGTTGCTTCATCGTCTTTGTAAACAAAATAGTGGCTGTTACCTTTGCTGGCAATCTGCGGCAAATGCGTTATGGTAATTACCTGCAGGTTATTGGCCAGGCGTTCCATAATCTGGCCTACCTTGTTAGCCACCTCGCCCGATACACCTGTATCTATCTCGTCGAAAATGATAGTTGGCAGGGCGGTGTTTTGTGCAATAAGCGATTTAATGCTCAGCATTAGCCTTGACAGCTCGCCTCCGGATGCAACCTTGCTCATTTCTGAAAGGGAGTGCCCCTTATTGGCAGAGAAGAAAAATTTAATTTCATCTGTACCATTTTTTGTTAACACTTCTCCCGTGTCCGATTTTTTGCTATCAGGATTAACAACCGACTGCTCTATTTTTATGTTCGAGCTGTTCATGCCCATTTCTGCAAGCGTAGCCAGCACTTGTTTCTCTATCCCCGGGATCACTTTTTTCCGGTTGGCAGATAGTTGTGCAGCCAGTTTTTCTAATTCCTTTTTATCTGTATTAATCTGTTTGTGTAGCTTTTCTATCGCTTCATCCCCAAAAACAGCTTGTTGAATTTTTGCAGAAAGTTCATCCTGCAGCTGCAGCAATTCGGCATTGTTACCTGCGCGATGTTTCTTTTGCAGATTATAGATCAAGCCAAGGCGGGTATTTACCTCTTCGGCGCGGGCTTCGTCTGTTTGGGTGCGCTGCTCAATATTTTCAATTTCGGCCGCTATGTCTTTCAGCTCTATAAGCGTGCTGTTTAAACGCTGATGCAATTCGGCTATTTGCGGGTTAAATTTCTCAAGCACGGAAAGCTGATGGCCTGCTTCCTTTAGTTGTATAAGTGCAGCCGTTTCGCCTTCCTGAATTAGGTAATAGGCACCTAATAAGTTCCTTTTTATTTCGCCGGCATTATTAAGCGCGTACAGTTCCTGTTCCAGCAGCGGCTGCTCATCTTCCTGTAAATTCGCTTTTTCCAGTTCATCGTATTGAAACTGGTAATAATCCAGATCGGCTTTTGCCTTATCGCTGTCTGCTATCAGTTGCTTTAAACTGCCAACTGATTTCCTGTAAGAGCGGAATTTAGCCTGGTAATTATTAAGCAAATCATCATGCCTGGCAACTGCATCAACCACCAGCAATTGAAACTCAGGGTCATTTATCTCCAGCGTTGCATGCTGCGAATGAATATCGATTAACTTTTCGCCCAAAGCTTTTAACGACGATAGGTTTACCGGCGTATCATTTACAAAAGCTCTAGATTTACCATCGGCAGAAATTTCGCGGCGCAGAACGGTCTCTGTTTCGTAATCCAGATCATTGTCCTCAAAAAACTGCTTTAAGTGAAACGCGCCGATTTTGAAAGTGCCTTCGATAACACATTTTTTTTGCTGGTTAAAAAAGTGACGGCTTTCGGCACGCTGACCTAAGATAAGCGAAAGCGCACCTAATATGATTGATTTACCAGCCCCGGTTTCGCCGGTTATAATATTTAACCCTTCGGCAAAACCGATTTCCAGGTTATCTATTAAAGCATAATTGCTGATGCTGAGTTTTTGAAGCATAAAAAAAGTATCCTCTGTTTAGAGGATACTAAATTACGATTTATTTAAATAATGAGGGCTTGTTACCGTAAGCGGTATCAGCTATATTAGTTATTATCCGGTGCCGGAGGTGCTGGCGGAGTTTGTGGGGTAGCAGGTTCTGTTAATTCCGGCTTTTCAGGTTTTTCCGGTTTCTCAGGCTTCTCCAGGCTGTCGAAATCAAAGTTATAGTTAAAGTTCATTTTGCGCAGCTTTTCAAGATGCTGCTTGTATTGCGGGCTATTTAAATAGGCCGACATTTTGCGGATGGACGCATCCAGTTGCGCACGCTCCTGTATCAGTTTAGGATCAGTTTGCATAGCCTGTATTTTTTGGCTAAGCCTTTCAATTTCCTTCTGATGTGTTTTCATCTCAGTATTGGTATAAGCCTTGGCAATGCTGTCGCTCAAAAGCTGTAAGCGGCGCCTTTGCTCTTTAAACTCTGCCGATTCATATTTAGCGCCTATTTGCTTTCCCATTTTAGCCAGTTCATCCTGCTGTTGTTTTATGTTATCGGGAATGTGGCTTTTTAATTCGGCCTGGTATTTTTTATAGTTTTCGTCCTTTTCATCGTCATAGCCATAGTTATGATCATGCGGAATACCATATTTTTTTTCCAGCTCAGCGTTCATCTTTTTAAATTCATCGCTTTGGTAATATTCGCTAATCTTCCTGCCTTTTTCGCCCATAGATGCCGATAGCTGTTCCGTTTTTTCGTCCCTTCCCCAGTTTTTCTGGAAGTTCTTGCTTTCTGTCTGAACCTCTTCCTGCAATTTTTTCAAATTGGGGTTGTTGTAAAGTTCCTGCATTTCCTTGCCTTCTTTTTCAAGCTCACGCTGGGTGTTCTTAAAGGCTTCGTCATTATAATAATCATTCAATGCAAGCGAATGCTTTTGTATATCGGCACTTAATTCGGCAAGTCTTTTATCATCATTGGGTGAACTATAATGAATAGTAGCCGGAACATGATGAGTTGTTTTTTTGCTGTTATTGGTTTTAGCAATCTTTGCTTCTGCTCTTTTAACCGTTTTCTGCGTGGTATCGGCAAAAATGCGGTTAATGATCGGGCTTATAGCTATTACGGATATTTTACCCTGTGCAATTTTCGGGCTAAGCAGTATGGTTACGCCCACCCCAATGGTTAGTACAAGCATGGCCAGTAAAGCCGGGCGCAGGCTTGGAGTAGTTTTCTTTGTTTTCATGATGCGTTCTATTCTATTTAGTAGTTGATATTTTTTTCCGGTAGCGGCCATAGCCAGCTGCAAGTTGTTTTCGCGGGTTTGCTCCAGTTTTAGCAGTGCTTTTGCGTAATTAAGTGGGTTTGCGGTGGCGTTGATCACCAGGTCATCGCAGCAGTTTTCACGCTCTTCATTTATAATGCGGTTAACAAGCTGTACACAAGGGTTAAAAAATAACAGGATAGATAATACCTGCTGAAACAAGTTAACCAGGTAATCGCTGCGTTTAATATGGGCAAGTTCATGTAGTACAATGGCCTCAACTTCGGCAGCCGATAGATGGGTTGTTAAAGTAAAGGGCAACAAGATCACCGGTTTAAAATATCCAACCATGCACGGTACATCCACCAATTTGCTTAACCCTATTTTAACGGTTTTGCTTATTTTAAGCAGTGCGGCAAACTGGCTCACCTTGTGCTGCAGCGCAATATCTATGCTCATGCTTTTCTTAAGCATGTTCATTCTTTTGCTGGCCAGCAACAGTTGTATGGCATTGAAAAGAAGGCCTGCTGCGTATAAGGCTGTTAAATAAGGAAGATATTTTTCTATGCTATAATAATAGCGGATAGTATCCTGGTTAAACTGGCTGATGCCTGCCGGTACATTTGTTAATACGGGCAGCAATGGCAAGGTTGAAGGCACCGTTGCAAGCCAGTTGTAAATGCGGATCTCATTTACCAGCGTATAAATGAACCATATACAAATGGCCGACTGGGCACTTACAGCCATCCAGTATTTTACTGATGCCGGCAAGCGGTTTACAAAAGTTAAGCTTGTTTTAAGCAAAAAGTAAACAAACAGGCCCTGCCAAAGCGAATGCACAAGGGTTATCCCTAAAACCTGGCTTATGTTGTACAGTATGTTTTCCATGATGCTGTTATTTAAATGGACTGTTCAAAATTCCTTTTACCTGATAATGTTGTTCGTTTAAAACCTTGCCGATTATTTATCATTTTCAAACTGTTGCAAATAATTTTTTATAGCGTCAATTTCGTCCTTTGATGCGCGGTGATTGCCAAGTGCCTGTATCACAAGGTCTGATGTAGAACCTTTAAATACTGTTGATATTATTTTATCGAGCGCTGTTTTCTGCGCCTGCTCCCGGGTTACCAGCGCTTTATATAAATGAGTTTTGGATGAGGTATCTCGTGCTACCAAACCTTTGTCGTGCATTATCTGCATCAGTTTTAGGGTAGTGGTATAGCCTGCATCTTTATTTTTAGCAAGCTCTTCATGTACATCGCGTACAGAGCATTGGCCATGCTTCCAAATCACCTGTAATATTTCGAGTTCGCTTTCTGTTGGTTTAATTTCCATTGTGTTATATATATACGAATATCTTCGTACAAAGATCTACGATAGATTTCGTATTTGCAAATAATAATTTAAATTTCTTATAAGATGCTCAGAAACTGCCTGATGTGACAGATTTTAATGAGCTATATAGAAGTTGACGGGATTATTTCAGCGTTTGATACTTTAACCCATTGGCCGGGTCGGCCTGGCTTAAGATATTCATGGCTTGCAGTCTTTCCTGCGAATCTGATTTAGCGAAGATAGATACCAGTTCATCACTTTTTGCGGTAAAGAACACCAGCGGATACATGGCACCAAGGCGCTGCCTGTCTACCTGCGAAAGGGTAGGGAGTAAGTTAGAAATTTCCTTGCGGCCCCTTGCGGCATTATCTGCCATAACATCAAGGCCGTTACGATGATAATCGTACATAAAACTGCGTAACTGCTGGTACAGTTTGTTGTTAATATTTTCAGAGAGCCAATACCTGTTCACCTGCCCGTCAAAAGCTTTCCAGCCCTTGCTGCTGGTGGTTTGCGCGTTGATCACCACATTTTGCGCAGCTGTAAAGTACGGCGTGCCGCCATAGCGCGAAAAGGTATCATAATCCATCCCTACAATCATGTAAGAGTAAAAAGCCATTATGGAGCTCAGGTTACTTGTAAACGTTTGATCGGTATAGTCAATTGTCTGGCCCTCGGTATAAGTAAAGTCTATATCCTTATCCAGTATATTAATGAGGGTAGTGGTATAGGTTGAATTGTAAACCGGCCTTGATGATTGTACCTGCAATTCACCGCTAAAGCTCGAACTGCCATCCCAGGCAGTAACATTGAGCACAAAGTTGCAATCTATACGTTCCTGGGGTAAGATGTTATCGGCGCTCCATTTGCGGCCGGTTATGAAATCTTTCATCGCCGTTTCCAGCGCCTGGAAGATGCGTTTGTTTGTTGTTTGTATTTTGGGCGAAACAACCTGTACGCGGGCATTTAAATCCTGGGCGCAAGCAATGGCGCTCATCAGCATAAATACCAGGTAAAGGTTTAACTTCTTCATTAGCTTAACATTTCAACTACCTTATTACAAATATCCTTTGCCACTTCCGTTTTAGTTTTCAGATCGAAAACGCTTTTCTGCAGATCATTATCGATGATGGTAATCTTGTTGGTATCATTGCTAAAACCCGCACCCGCATCGTTAAGCGAATTTAGTACAATAAAATCGAGATTTTTTCTCTGCAGCTTGTCAATCGCGTTTTTTTCTTCGTCGTTGGTTTCCAGCGCAAAGCCTATTAACAGCTGTCCCGGTTTTTTCTGGCTGCCCAGAGTTTTCAGAATATCTGTTGTCTTTTTCAGATCGATGTTTAAGGCATCGTCCTGCTTTTTGATCTTTTGCTGTGCCACATGTGCGGGTGTATAATCGGCAACGGCAGCATTCATAATCAGTATCCGCGCATCTGCAAATTCACTTACACATGCAAGTAGCATGTCTTCGGCCGATGTTACGTTTATCCGCTTTACAGAAGCTTGTTTTGTTTGCTGCGCAGACGGCCCGGAGATCAGCGTTACATCTGCGCCCAGTGTTGCCAGTTCATCAGCTATTGCAAAGCCCATCTTTCCTGATGAATGGTTGCCGATAAACCGAACCGGGTCTATGGCCTCATAAGTTGGCCCTGCCGTAACCACCACTTTTTGATTAGCCAGCGGAAGGTCTTTTGCAATATCAGCCGATAAAAATGTTATGATATCTTCAGGTTCTGCCATGCGGCCTTGGCCATGCAGCCCACTCGCCAGTTCGCCGCTTACAGGGGCAATCATTATATTCCCGAACGATTGTAGCTTGCTTACGTTAGCCAGCGTAGCCGGGTGTTTCCACATATCAAGGTCCATTGCAGGCGCAAAGTAAACCGGGCATTTGGCAGACAGGTAGGTGGCTAAAAGTAAATTATTGCATAAACCCGTCGCCATCTTTGCAATGGTATTTGCGCTCGCCGGGGCTATAACAAAGGCATCGGCCCATAAACCCAGTTCCACATGATTATTCCATTCACCGGTTTCGGGCTTAAAATAATCAACAAGTACAGGTCTTTTTGATAAGGTGGATAACGTAAGCGGGGTAATAAAGTGTGTGGCATCTGCTGTCATCAAAACCTGCACATTTGCACCGGCTTTTATCAGCAACCTAACCAGCGAGGCGGCTTTATAAGCAGCAATGCTCCCGCAAACGCCAAGAATAATATTTTTACCTGTAAGCATAAACCGCAGCCTTTGCTTTGGCAAAGGATATAAATTGGTTAAAAATACAAAAAACTCCCTGCAAGAGGGAGTTTTTAAAAAGCCTGCTTAATAAGCGGGAGTCTGCAAAATTATTCTTTAGTAGGGTTGCGGTAGTATACCTTATCCTCTAAAAATTCCTGTACCGCTACCAATGTTGGTTTTGGCAGTTTTTCGTAATGTTTTGAGATCTCTATTTGCTCACGGTTTTCAAAAACCTCTTCCAGGTTATCGTTAGATGAAGCAAATTCAGAAAGTTTTTGATGTAATTCTTCCTTTATATTGTTAGAGATCTGGTTGGCTCTTTTAGACATAATTACGAGCGACTCGTAAATATTATTGGTGTTCGCGTCCAATTCGCGTAAATCGCGGGTTACGGTGCTGCTCGCTGGAGCAGGTTTGTTACTGTCTTTGTTCATATCCATAATTAGTTAGGAATTTTTTGTTCGTCGTTGCCTTTCTCTGATGGTGGCTGGCCGGTTACTGTATCCTTTTTAGCTATCTTTTTAGCAATGTGCTGGTTACCCAGCGCTTCTGCCAATATTGTTTTTGTTCTTGCTATACCACTTTCGCTGCTGCTTTTGTAATCCTTGGCATCGCGTAAAAATTTACTGTTAGGGTATTTCTCCATAAACTGATCGGCATAGCTTATGGTCAGTTTATAACGTTGCTCCTGGGTGTAGTACTGGCTGTGCTCTGAGTACATGTATTGCGCCCTTATAGTAAGGAACTCAATTTCCTCAGCGTACTTGGTATCAGGGTAATCGCGCAGGGTGTTACCGAAAGAAATAACGGCAGCCTGGTAATCGCCTATGGTTAAATATAACTTAGAGTTAGCGTATGCTTTTTCTTCCAGTTTATCGCGCAGGTTCTGGATCAGCTTGCTTGCTTCAGCAACACGGTCGCTTTTTGGATACAGGTTGATAAATAACTGTAAAGACTCAATGGCCTTGGTTGTGTTTTCCTGATCGAGCGAAAAAATAGGCGAATCAAGATAATAACAATAAGCCGACATAAAACGGCACTCTTCTGCCCTTGCGCTTGATGGGTAAGTATCTGCAAAAGTTTTAAAATGGTAACGTGCCGATGTATAATCTTTTAGTTTGTAGTTGGTATAAGCATAATAGTAATAAAGGTCTTCTGCCTGCTCCTGGCCACGGTAACGGGTTACCAATGGGTCGAACAAACCAAGCGCTTTGGAGTATTCTTTTTTATTGTACAACTTAATAGCTTCTGCATACTTTTTGGCATTATCATTACTTGCCTTAAGCTTTTCATATTTGCTTTTACAACTGCCCAGTGTAATTATTAAGGCAGCGAACGCAACAGCTACTAACTTTAAGTGTTTTTCAAACATTTCGCAAAGATATGGAATATTATAAATCAGTCAATTATTTATTTCGGGAGCTAAGATAATTGCTTGCTATTTATACTATATATATAAGGTGCCATTTTAACATCTTTTAACAACAAGCAAACTGTTTGCAATAACGCCGGTATGGGCTATATATTTTACCTCGGTTTTTAAGTATTTATGAACGTCTGTTCCCGGCTTTTAAGCAGTGCTGATACTATATTCTGCCACAAGTATGTATATATAGTTACTATAGCAGCTATTCTTTACATTATCTCCTTTAACTATTACTTAGTATAAGTATATAGAATTGAAAATATACACGCTTTTATTATGAGGTGTATCCAAACCGGAATTTATGGATAATAAAGGCTTTTTTCGGCGCAATACAGATAGTTTGCCTAATGGTTTTAAGTTTTGTTGATTTTTTCAGGCTGATTAACAATCTATTGCGATTTTATAGGTGATATTTCATGTAATACATTTGCAAAAGATAAAACTGTTCGTACATTTGCAGCCCGCAAACGAGATAGCGGGTTGTTATTTGAAAGGCTGGGAAGGTATAGAGAGGGGGATAAAAATCTTTTTAAAAAAAGATTTGAGATTTAAGAAAAGAAAGTTACCTTTGCAGCCCGCAAACGAGGGGATGGGAGTAAGAGT
>CAXSZR010000003.1:0-495719 GCA_964242385.1 uncultured Mucilaginibacter sp. | reverse complement strand
ACTTTTGATGCTTACTTCTTTATCCTTTTATAACTCGCAACTTGGGTTAATTAATAAAATGCTAAAAGTTAGCTACAAGACATAAATGGCAACAAAAATGCGGAATAAAAATTGGAACGGATAAGTCAGTTTGCAATCTATGCTCAAGTCTCCCCTCCCGGGGGAGATTTAGAGGGGGCTTTTTATCGCGCTTATCACCTGCAATTAAAACCTGTTATTAAAAATGAAGTAATTACCTTTACGCAAAAATGGCAGCATCTGATATTCACTCTACATCTAAAGCGCTCCGTACGACTCAGGTAGGTATTGTTATCAGCATCATCCTGGTGTTTTTAAAAGCGATATCCGGCCATTTAGGGCATTCGTACGCCATGATAGCAGATGCAACAGAAACCGGGGCAGATGTTTTGAGTTCAACTTTGTTATTGCTTGCCCTGCGCATTGCGGTTAAACCTGCCGATAAACAACATCCTTACGGACACGGTAAAGCCGAACCTATTGGTGCCGTAATGATCTCCATATTTCTGATAGCCGCCGCATTCTGGATCGGGTTTCACTCTATTGAAATGATCCGTACGCCCCATGCCATGCCTAAGCCTTTTACCCTTGCGGTGTTATTAATTGTAGTTATTGTAAAGGAGGTAATGTTCAGGTACGTTAGGGCGGTTGGCAGGCAGCTGAACAGCCAGGCAGTAATAGCCGATGCCTATCACCACCGCAGCGACGCCATTACTTCTATAGCTGCCTTTATAGGCATTGCGGTAGCACTTATTTTAGGCCCGGGAAATGAAGCTGCAGACGACTGGGCCGCACTGCTTGCATCCGTTGTTATTCTTTATAACGCCGCCGGAGTTTTAAGACCGGCTCTTGGCGAGATCATGGACGCTGCACCGCCAGATGACATCGTTGAAAAAATTAGGGCATTTGCCGCTACCGCACCCGATGTTATGCTGGTAGAAAAAACCTTTGTGCGAAAAATGGGCTTCGATTACTTTGTAGATCTGCATGTACATGTAGACCCAAACCTTACCGTATTAAAAAGCCACGAAATAGCACATCGTGTTAAAGACATGCTTTTGGGCAGCGATATGAATATTAAAGATGTGCTGGTTCACATAGAGCCTTTTGGCGCGGATGACTAAAAAAATAACTTACTCGCTGCGTAAGCTATTTACCGGGTTTGCCAATGCTGCTTTTATAGATTGAAAGCCGATGGTAGCAAAGGAAATGATCAGCGCAATAACACCTGCTAAAGCAAATACCCACCATTGAATATCCTGCCTGTAGGCAAAACCCTGTAACCATTGCTGCATAGCAAACCATGCCAGTGGCGCAGCAATCAAAATCGCTATAGCAACAAGCCTTATAAAATCTGTTGAAAGCATAGTGGTAATTGTTGTGATACTGGCACCCAATACCTTGCGGATCCCTATCTCTTTGGTCCGCTGCTCGGCAGCATAAGCGGCTAAACTAAAAAGACCTAAACAAGCAATAAGAATAGCAAGCGCGGTAAATGATAAAAACAAACCGCCGGTACGGTTCTCTGTTTTGTAAGCCGCATTAAAGTCCTGATCCATAAATGAATATTCCAACTGCTGGTCTGGCGAAAGGGAAGCCCAAACCTTGTTTACCTGTGCAATTAAGCTTTTAACATTTTTTGTTTTAAACCTGATACTGAGGGCACCTTTATCGTTCTGCAAAAACATTACAACCGGCGTAATATTATCGCGCAGCGAAGCAAAATTAAAATCCTTAAGCACCCCAATTACCTGGTAAGTTTTAGGCCCTTTGGCTCCTTCGGTTACGCGGTAAACTTCTTTATTCAGTGGGTTTTGCATTATGCCCATCATTTTTGCGGCCGCCTGGTTGATGATCACCTTGTCAGAATCTGTTTTGAATTGCGCTGAAAAGTTGCGGCCAACAGATAAGTGCATACCCATAGCACCTAAATAATCGGCATCAACGGGCCAAACTTCTGTAAACATAGCGTGCTTAGCGTCGACCGCTTTATTAGTAAAAACGGCATCTGGCTGGCGTAACGTACCGGTAGGTAAAAAGCCCGATAAACTTGCCGCCTCCACATCAGGTAGTTGCTTTATCTGATCTTTTAGTAGCTGCGCATTGTTTAAAGAATTCACATTTTTAATCACCATTACCTGGTTTCTATCAAAGCCCAGATCCTTCTTTTGGATGTAGCGGAGCTGGTTATAAATGATGAGTGTACCGATAGTCAAAAAAATAGAAACTGAAAATTGGAATACTACCAGGAAATTACGAAGTGCGCTGCCTTTAAACCCGGCAGAGACCTTTCCCTTTAACACGCTGATGGGCTGAAATGTAGAAAGATAAAATGCAGGATAAGAGCCGGCCAATAAACCTACAGCAATAACAATTACTATCAAGGTTGGTAAAAGCCAGGTGAACAAACCAATACTAAAGCCCAGTTCTTTACCAGACAATTGGTTGAACAATGGGAGCAGCAGCCAGGAAATAAGCACTGCGATAACAGCAGCAACCAGCGTAATTAAAAATGATTCGGCGAGGAACTGACCGATCAGGTAGTTTCTGGATGAGCCGAGCACTTTGCGGATGCCTACTTCGCGGGCGCGGTTAGCCGAGCGTGCGGTAGAGAGATTCATAAAATTGATGCATGCCAGTATCAGTACAAAAAGCGCGATAGCCGAAAATATGTAAACATACTGCATACTGCTGTTGGTGCCGAGTTCATACTGGCGGTTAGATCTGAGATGAATGTCTGTTAAAGGCGTTGTATTGGCGTGGATATAGTTTCCGCTTTGTGCAAGCTTTTTGTAATTATCTACACCAAAATGCTGTTGAATGAGGTCGTTCACCTTACGTTCAAATGCATTGATGTCGGCATGGCTTTTAAAAAGTACATAAGTAGTATAAGCAAAATTATTCCAGTTCTGATCCTTGCTGGATGGCAATGACGACATAGACATGATATAATCGAAATTAAAATGCGATTGCTGCGGCATATTGTGCATTACGCCTGTTACTTTATAATTTTCATTGGCATTCACCAGGTTCAGGAAACGGCCAACAACCTGCGTGGTACCAAAATATTTTATTGCCGCACTTTTGGTGAGCACAATAGTTTTCGGTTCCTTTAAAGCGGTTTTTGCATCACCATCTATCAAAGGGAAAGTGAAAACTTCGAAAAGGTTGCCATCGGCATATGCCGTTTTTGTTTCATGAATGCTTTCATTACCTTTTTTAAAACGAATATCAACCGCAGTAAGCAACCTGGTTGCCTGTTCAACCTCAGGTATTTTAGCCATAATTTCGGCAGCCATAGGTGGCGGTGTGATAGCAAAGGAACTAGAATTGCCGCCAAACTTTATATCACTGTTTACACGGTAAATGCGTTCTGATTTTATGTTATAAAGATCATAACTCAGCTCATCAACCACATAGATAAGTATGAGTATAAATGTGGCAAGGCCCAAAGCCAGCCCCGCAATATTGATAATGGTAAAGCCCTTGTTCTTTAACAGGTTTCGAGATGCGGTTTTAAACAGGTTTTTAAGCATGGCGACGAGGATAAGTAATTCCTAAAGATAAATAAGCTAATTAGTTAGCAGAAGTTAAATAATGTTAAAAAGGGGTATTGGTTAACTTATATGCGACCCTAATATAGACAACCGGCACCAGGCAACCCAAACCCCACGTTACACAACCCTTAGCTTGCCTGCTAACAGTATTCTTATGCCTTTCAACTTTATTAACCGTTTATTTTTGATGCCAAATAGTTAAACTACTGTAGTGATTGTTCGCAATGAATAAAATAAAAGGATTTGCCATCCTGATATTGCTTTTCCTCTTTAAAAACTTAAACGGGCAGATCATAACTACCTATGCCGGCAATGGTTATGATGGCTGGGGCAATACCGGTAATACACAGTACAGCGGTGATGGCGGCCCGGCCTTGCAAGCCCAGATAAATCCTCTTTTTTTAGGTGTCGATTCCAAAAACAATATTTATATCTCGCAAGGCTCAGCGTTTTTTACGGTGAGAAAAATAGATGCAGTAACCGGGATTTTAACTACTGTTGCAGGCAATGGCACAGCAGGTTTCAGCGGCGACGGCGGCCCGGCAACCAAAGCGCAGCTCTATGAACCGCGCGGCATTGCATTCGACTCGCATGATAATCTGTACATTGCAGACTTTTGGAACAATTGTATACGCCGCGTAGATGCTGCAACAGGCATTATTACCACGGTTGCAGGAGCAGGAGGCAAATTGAACGGTTATACCGGCAATGGCGGCCCGGCAAAAAAAGCGCTGTTGTTTCAACCATTTAGCATTGCTTTTGATAAAAACGACAACCTTTACTTTTCAGAACTGGGTAACAACTGCATCCGCCGGATAGACGCTAAAACCGGTGTTATAAGTAAAGTTTCCGGCGCCGATCCTCCAGGCCAGCCAGGCTTTAGCGGCGATGGCGGCCCGGCTATAAATGCCAAATTGAATGCGCCGGTTAGCCTGGCTGTAAACAAACAGGGCGATATTATTTTTGCTGAACTGGATAATTATCGCATTCGTAAAATAAGTGCTAAAACGGGCATTATAACCACCCTTGCAGGCAATGGCGAAGTAGGTTTTAATGGTGATGGCGGCCCGGCGGTTAAGGCACAAGTCTATGCCCCGTTCTGGGTATCGTTAGATAATTCTGGCAATATTTATGTATGCGCTGGTGTAAACGGAAATCTCTGCTACAGGGTAAGAAAAATAAATGCATCTACCGGTATCATAACCACCGTTGCAGGTAACGGCATCAATGGATCCGGCGGGGATGGCGGCTCCCCGCTTAATGCTTCCATGTGGCCCGTTTGCACGGTGTTTGATAAGGACGATAATATGTTTATTGGTGATGAAACTGGCTTTAAGGTTCGCGAGGTGCGGTCGACCCCGCTTAGCATCCCGCAAATTACTTTTGAAGGAACGTGCGCACAAAGCGCGACCAATTTTCAAATAAAGGCTCCTTATGCAGTTGATAGTGTTGCGTGGGTTTTTAATAATAATGGAAGCATGAGCAATGAAATATCTCCAAAGTTTACTTACTTTTTTCCTGGGACCTTTACGGTTTATGCAAAAGTGTTCAGCGGCGATCAAAGCGTACAAACCAGCGAGCCTATTGAGATCACCGATTGCAGCGGAAGTTACAGCATCAGCGCAGACCCCGATATTTTAATCCCCAATGCCTTTACGCCCAATGGCGACGGGATAAATGACCAATTCAATACCATTTTTAAAACAAACCCGGTCAGTTATAACATATCTGTATACAATCGCTTCGGGCAAGTGGTGTTCGTATCAAAGAGCCCGTTGCAAAGCTGGAAAGGAGATTACGGAAGCCAGCCATGCCCTAACGGCGTGTACTATTATGTTTTAAAATACGGAGATACCAGCGGAGCAACGAAGATTAGATCAGGAAGTATTTGTTTGCTGCGGTAAATGCACCGGTGAGGCAACCACATTTTTTTCGAAACCGAACCCATAAATAACAATTTGTTAATAAAAGGTTTATACGCAATGCTGTTGTGTTTGTATGAGTATAGATCACCTGAGTGTATTTGCGTCTGTTGCTTTGATTTTGTGTTACCTGGCAACAATGGCATTTGAATTTGTGAATGGGTTTCACGACACGGCCAACGCCGTAGCAACCGTTATTTACACTAAAACCTTAAAGCCTTTCGTTGCCATTATTTGGTCGGGTATCTGGAATTTTCTGGGCGTATTAATTGTAGGGACCGCCGTAGCAATGACCCTGTTAAAAATTGTTCCGCTGGATACATTGATCACCTTGCCGCTAAATGTAGGGATCGACTTTGTGTTTGCCATTTTGCTGGCTTCCATTATCTGGAACACCGGTACCTGGTATTTTGGTATTCCGCTGTCAAGCACGCATACGCTTATTGGCGCTATGGTAGGTGCAAGCCTGGCTTTCGCTTATTACTATGGTGGTGCAGGGCCAAATTGGTTAAAAACAACCGATGTAGGACTATCGCTGCTCATCTCTCCGGTTATCGGTTTTTTAGGAGCCGCCCTGTTGTTATCTATTGAAAAGCGCGTGATCAAGTCTGATCGTTTTTTTCACGTACCCCAAGGGGATGACGATACCCCGCCGTTAGCTATACGAGCGCTATTGATAACTACGTGCACGCTGGTCAGCTTTTTTCATGGCAGTAACGACGGGCAAAAGGGGGTAGGGTATCTTATGCTGGTATTGATCGTTTTCTTACCTGCCTCTTTCGCATTTAACCCCAAGGTATCTGATGTACAAACCGGGCAGTGGCTTAACGGTACCGAACAAACGTTAAAACAAATAAACGATACGGCAAAAACGGCAAAGCTTATTACTGCAATTGAAGCGGCAAAAGAACAGGCCGGTAACAAAGAGGCCAGCAAGTCTAAAGATAAATTTGCTTTTCGCAAGAGTGTACAAAAGGTTGCCGATGGCTTAAAGAAGCTATCAAAAGATAAAAAACTGCAACCCGGCGTAAAACAACAATTGGAAACCGACACCAAGAACTTAGCCAAAGTAACAGACTTTGCACCTATATGGGTTATACTCACTATTTCGCTTTCGCTGGGTTTGGGAACAATGATAGGCTGGAAACGTATTGTGGTTACCATTGGCGAGCGTATTGGTAAGGAGCCGCTTAACTACGCCCAGGGTGCCACTGCAGAACTGGTTGCTGCTGCCACAATCGGCTTAAGCACCATGTTTGGTTTACCAGTGAGTACCACCCACGTATTATCGAGCGGCATTGCCGGGGCTATGCGGGCCAGCAATGGCACCGGGATTCTTAACTACGGAACCTTAAAGAGCATTGCTACCGCCTGGGTGTTAACCATACCTGCTTCCATCATATTATCGGCATTGTTATTTGCTTTGTTCCATTTGATTTTAAAATAATCTATTTTAACCGGCACAATCAACCTACTTTATTTAATCGGGCAAATTGCTTTTTGAATTCCAGCGGCCCCTGGCCGGTTAGCTTTTTAAAAAGTTTGTTGAAATAAGAAAGGCTTTGAAAACCCACGCTATAGCAAACTTCTGATACATTGTTTTCCTGCAATAAAAGTGTTTTAGCCTGGCTTATGCGGTATTGATTTACAAAATCGGTAAAGGTAATATTGGTTTGCTTTTTAAAATACCGGCAAAACGCAGCAGTACTTAAACCCAGTTTACCGGCAAGTTCGTTAACATCCGTATGTTCGTGGTAGTGTTCATGCATATAATCGTAAATGTTACCCATTCTTAATTTATCGTTTAAAAACAGCTTCACACTGGTGTCCGTTGTATTTAAAATAGAGTATTCGTCTGTACGGGCAAGAATGTTAAAGATTTCCAGCAGCTTAATCAGCCGGTGAAAACCATCCAGCGCTTTTATTTCCTTTAACAACCGTACTCCTTCTTCCTTTGCTTCGCCATTAAAAGATATCCCATAAACAGCTTTCTTGAATAATTGCTGTATAAGTGTAAATTCTGCCGTGCCAGATAGCGTATCAACAAGAAAATTTTCCTTTAATTGCACTACAATCTGCCGGTAATTCGTCATCAGTCCATAATCGAAATTGAGATGCGGAATATTAGGACCGATCAGTACCAGATCGCTCTCCATAAAACTGGATACATGCTGGCCCACGTGTCTTATACCTGTTAGTCCCTCAATAAATATTAGTTCGAATTCCGGGTGGTAATGCCAGTAAAAATAATTCCTCAAGCTTGGTGAAAATACCCGGAACGAGTGTCCCGGATCAATTGTTACCACTTCTCTTTGAATCTTCATTCAGGCCCTTTAATTGTAATTATACTTTCAATATAAATCAAATTTAGTCAATACAGAGCAAAAAGAAGTTATTAAAGAGAAAAGTGCAGTAAGGTTTTAAGGCAATCTTTGTTTTATAAACACTTATAAATCAATTTGAATTATGGAACAAGGAACTATGGCGCCTGCAACCGGCCTTAACACCGCACACAAGGAAATACCGGGTAACCCTTCAACAGCAACTACCAGCAAAATTAAACTGAACGACCGCAGTAATGGAAAGCCGTTAAAAGTACTTTCTGAAGACGATTGGAAGTTTTGGGTAGAGAACGGTTATGTGGTAATTAAAAACGCTATTCCGCGCGAACAGGCAAAAAGAACAGCCGATTTTTTATGGCATTACGAAGGCAAAGACCCTAAGGATATGGAAAGCTGGTATAAAACACCTTCGGCAACTATGCAGATGAAAGAGCTTAACAATACCGGTATGGTAGAAATTTACAATAATCAATTGCTTTGGGATAACCGCCAGAACGAGCGCATCCATAATGCATTTGCCGACATATGGGGCACTGAAAAATTATTGGTTACTATAGACAGGGCGAACCTGAATTTCCCGATTCGTCCCGGGCATGATTATAAGGGTTTTATACATTGGGATTATGACCCTGAAACCAAACCGCAAAATGTGCAGGGAGTATTGGCCCTGGCCGACCAGACAGACGAAAACATGGGCGGCTTTCAATGTATCCCCGAACTATTTCGCACTTATGATACCTGGAAACTGACCCAGCCAGATGACCGCGATCATTTTAAACCCGATACAGCCGGCTTTACGCCAACCAAAGTTAAAATGGAGGCAGGCGACCTTTTGATATTCAACAGCCTGCAACCGCACGGCATCAGGGCCAATAACAGCGGCAATAAAGTTCGGATAGCACAATATATTTCAATGATACCTGCTGATGAGGATAATGAAGATATGCGTCAATGGCGCATCAATTCATGGAAGGAGCACAATGCCCCCGAAGGCTATGCATTTCCCGGCGACCCATTAAAAAGGGAGCAAAATTATCCTATTGCGGAGTTATCGCCGTTAGGCAAAAAGATCCTCGGCCTTGAAAAATGGAATTAATGTAACAGGGGTAGGCGCAAACTTATCCCTGTCATGTTTTTTTTAATATTGCTACCTAAGCCAGTCGTTATAAATAGCGGTTTGTAATGCATCAGGATGAGCTAACCGGGTCATTTTAAAGCTTTTTTCGCGTTGTGCACTAAGTGCCACTGTAATTGTTTTTATCTGCTTATCCTGCTTTATCTCCAGTTGGAGCTGGTCACCCGGGTGCAGACTGGTTGTTAAGCTATCATATAGTTTTTGACTAACCCTCCTATTGCTGATTTTGATGATCTTATCGCCTGCTTTTAAACCGGTATCAAATGCGGCGGATGGCCATGCAACGTTCCTGATAATTAAAGCAGTATCGGCCCTACTAAATCTTACATCGGCACCCATGGAAAGTGCAGGTAATGCCCTGGTAACTGTATCTATTTCTAAGCCGGCATAGGCTAAATACTTAGGATAATTAACTGTATTTACCGTGGTTGAATAACTAAAAAGCTCCTTAAGCGGCACACCCGCAACGGCTTCGCATTCCTGTTTAAATTCAAGGTCGGTAAAGCCACGGTGTTTTGTCTGATAGTAATCCCGGTACAAGGCGCGCATTACATCATCAAGCGATCTTTTATTATTGGTTTCGTGGCGAATTTCCAGATCGATCAGCATACCCAGTACGCAGCCTTTATCATAAACCGATATTGTTTTGGCAATCTCCTGAGGTGTGCGCTCCTGTGGTTTACCGCGCTGCGCCCAGATACCCCGGCTTGATTCAATCAAGGTTTGATATGAGTGGCCCGGCGTATTTTCGTAATTGCGCATATGTTCCTGGTAATTGTCCAGCACTCGTTCTTTGCTCATTAACCCGGCTCGCCTTAATATCAGGTATTCGTAATAATCGGTAAACCCTTCCGATACCCATAGCATGTTAGTATAATTCTCTTTGGTATAGTCGAACGGACCTAACGCTATAGGCCTTATGCGTTTTACATTATAAGGTGAAAATATTCATGAGCCAGAAAGGCATACATTGTTTCCCTAATTGCTGAGTTAGAAAGTAATGCGCTGTTATTAGCCATAAGCACCGAGGCCGAATTTAAATGCTCTATTCCCCCGAAACCATGAATAGGCATGCCTACACCTAAAAAGGTATAATGATTATATGGAATATCGCCAATTATTTCGCTTCCGCTGGTTGCAATTTTGGTAAGATTGCTCATAAACAGATCTCGGTTAAAATGGCCCATCCGGTATCCGATAAACTCAAGTCTTTTTCCTTTTACTGCCGATGCCGGGAAACGTTCAAGCTTACCTACTAAAAAGGGGCTGTCGTACAGTACGTCAAAATTTTTAACCAGGTAAGTGTCCGGTTTTCCCGGAAGCGGGTCCAGGCCGGTAGCAATGGTTTGTGGCCATTGGCTATATGGCTTTATATGAACAGTTAAGGGTTGCTGCAGAGCTTTATCCAGATACATAAATAAGGCACCCGGCACAAAATAGCCGTAATTTTCATCAAGATTAGCATTGGCTATAAATGGATTTTCGGCTTTAACATCGTAATTTAATACAATGGCAGATTTACCTCCGGATTGCACATCCCAAGTGCTATCAGCATTTTTTTTCCATATCAGAATTTTACCTGCTCCGTCGGTTGCTTTAAAGTTCAGAACCGCATTGCCGAAATTGGCTATTTCATAAAAGCCGGGTGTCCAGGCGCACATGTGAAACCGAAGATTGGCTTTACTTATATTGTGGTAATTAAGCTGTACATGGTACAAGTGGTTAGCCGAGTTAACCATAGAAACATCGAAAGATAATTTAACATTAGCCTGGCTAAATGATGTCTGCAAAAAACATAAAATTAAAATCAATGCAAAAGCGAGATGCGATATGATTATGTTAAAGCCCTTTTTACTTTTTTCATGCTGCTATTTGAGGGTGAAGTGCTGATTTAATATATATGCTTGGTAAACCTTGTATCGAACACACTGTTTTTAAATGCTTATATAAAAAGCACCCTTTAATTTTTGTATAGCAAAACCTTTTATTCCCTCACTTACCCCTTTACAATCGCAATCTTATGCACCTGCGGGCGGTTAATAAGGTAGATCTGGTCTGTTAGGATGTTCATTTCTTTTTGCCAGGCATCCCTTATGCTTTTGTAACGGGCTCGGGTGTAATTATCCATGTTGCCGTTTACAAATATGTCTTTTGCGGCGTATTTTCTTACGCTATCCATAGCGGCGTTATTGTCTTTATACAACAGGTTTTTGCCTTTAAGAAAATCATATTCCATCCATATATACATCCTTAAGCGGCGCTCTATTTCCCAGCGTTCTTCGTTCAGCTCTCTTACCTGTATGGCTTGCTGGTACTGCGGTGTTTTGGTGATGAGCGCAAGGTTAATGCCGGCAGCAAGTTGTCCGTCTGTCCAGTTGCCCATCAGTTCACCGTCTATTGTTAAATTGTAGTTACCGGTAGCAAGGCCTTTAACCGTTAATAGTTCCTGGTTAAAATCATCGGTAAAAGGAATCAGTTTTAACGCATCTGCCTGTTTTTTGTGATTGCCCCAGCCACGCGGAATAGTATCTATAGGATAAGGCAATGATTTTGAAAGGTAATTGAAAGACAGCGAACCCGTAGCTGCTGCGACATCCGTTACCTGGCAGTTTACCGCCTTGTTTACCTGTTTATTTTTGGCATTAATGTTAATATCCGCCACCGGCAAATGGGTTAGTCCCTGCGCTTTTAAAAACAGGTAAGCCATTACCAGGTGCCCGTCGTTATCGGGGTGTACGCGGTCGTTAGGGGTAAGGCTAAACAGGGAATCTTTTAATTGCTCGCGTTGATTAATAGCCAGCATAGGGTGATAAAAGTCTACTACATCCCAGTTATTCTTCTTAGCTGCGGCTTCTTCAAAATCAACAATTTTACCCAAAGCAATGCTCTTTTTAGGGTAGAGGTTTTTAGGATTGCTTTTGGTAGTTTCGTCATAAGGCGAGGTAAGTATAATGATCTTTTTAATGCCCGGCTTTTGCTTTAACTTATCTTCCAGTAACTGGTAATAACCAAAAGAGCCTGCAATTCTTTTATCCATAATATCCTGCCCATCGGGTTTAAACCATTCAAAATAGCCGCTATCGTTCATGCCCCATGTAAGGGTAAGGATGTTAGGATTTTTGGTAAACACATCATCATCAAAACGGTCATAGATCTGGTTAACAGCATCGCCGCCAATGCCGGTATTGAAACAGGTAATGCGTGCATCCGGAAAATGTGTCATATAATATAACCAGATGTACGAGTGGTAGTGGCCGCCATCGGTAATACTGTTACCTACAAATGCAATCCTGTCGCCTGCGCGAAAAGGAGCTATCTTTTGTGCCTTTAAACTATTGCCTGCAAAGCAGATCAATAAAAATATATAAATAAGCTTTTTCATATCAGTTTAATCCCCATTGTTTGTTGGGTGTATTGCCCATGGTTAATTCCAGTACGCCACCCGCTGCTACATCTTTAAAGTCTATATGGCATTTATCATACGGCATGCCGTTAAGTTTAGCGCTCTGGATATAAACGTTACTTGCCGAGTTGTTAACGGCTTTTATGGTGAAAGTTTTGCCTTTGGCATAGTGCAGGTCCAGCTGAAAAGTTATTTTGCTGAACACTGGGCTGGTGATCTCCTGCCGGGTATTGCCGGGGCAAACCGGGTGCAAGCCTGCGGAGGCCAACACGTACCAGGCCGACATCTGCCCTACATCCTCATTACCTACCAAACCCTCTACTGAATTTTTATAGGCTCTGCGGCAAACCGCCCTGCTCCATTTCTGCGTTAACCACGGCGCGCCCAAACGGTTGTATAAAAAAGGAACATGGTGCACCGGCTCGTTTGCCTGGTTAAAGTAATCGTTCCACATCATGTTTTCGGGCGTTTTTTCAAACAGGTTGTCCAGGTCGGCAATAACCTTTTCGCGGCCTCCCATCAGCTTTACCATGCCATCAACATCCTGCGGAACAAACCACCCCTGCTGGTAAGGATTGGTTTCGAAAGTGCCGTACCATTGCGTTAGCCTCCCCGAATCGGGCCAGGGCAGCCACTTACCCTGTTCATCCTTCGGTCTGAACCAGCCTTTTTCCTTATCAAAAATATTCTGATAATCCTGGCTGCGGTTTGCGTATTTAAGGGAATCGTCCTTGTGTTTTAACCAGCCTGCCAGCTGCGAGGCGCACCATTCGGTATAAGCATACTCCAGCGTAAGGGCAATACTGTTAGAACCAGGCGAAAATCCCCTGTCGCCATTACCAAATTTTTCAACTGAGCCAACTGACAAGGCATAGGCTTTTTGAACATCAAAATTCCGGATACCCTTGGCGTAGGCGTCGGTAATAACAGATACTGCAGGATTGCCAAACATGCAGCCGCTATAGGCATTAAGCAGTTCCCAGCGCTCCAGGTAGTTTTTATTCTTTTCTCCTGCAAGCGTTATTAAAGAGTTTATAAGGTCATTTACCAACGACGGATTAATAATGGTTTGCAACGGCATCTGGCTGCGAAACACATCCCAACCGCTAAAAACTGTTCGTTTATAAAAACCGCGACTTACATGTGCCTTGCCATCGCCGCCGGGATATTTGCCATCCACATCGTTAATAATGCGCGGATCTATCATGGTATGGTACAGGGATGTGTAAAAAACGGTCCGTTCATCTGTTGTGCCGCCCTCTATCTTTATTTTAGAAAGTGCTTTGTTCCACAATGCTACAGCGCGCTCATGCGCGGCATCAAAATTCCAATCCTTTACCTCTGCCGATAAATTATTTTTTGCACCCGCAATGCTTACATAAGAGATGCCTGTTTTAAGTACTACCTGTTCGTTAGCATGGGTAGCAAATTTGCTATAAAAACCAAGGTGTTTACCCTGCTTTTCCTTTGTTCCTTTCAGGATGGCTGCATGTGCAATTAACTGCTGGTATTGCGGGCTTTCCACATCCTCGCGTTTACGCCGCTGCCCATCGGGAATATCTGCACTCCATATGCCAAAGTTTTTTAGCGGCTTGCTAAACTTTGCGTAAAAGTAAACGGTATAATCGGCGTGGCCGTCGCCATCGCCCCAGCCGCCACCGTCGGGCGTACATTTCATCCAGCCCTCAATGGTGTTGTCATCTACCACTTTTATATATTGTAAGGTTGATGTGCCTCCAACCCGCCTTGCCAGATCTATCTGTATGCGCGATGCCTTATTTTGCGGAAACAAAAAACGCATAACCCCGGTATGCGGGGCCGCGGTCATTTCGGCTTTAATATTATGATCTGTAAGCAGCACGCTGTAATAACCGGCGCTCGCCTTTTCGCTCGATTTTAAATAGGCCGAACGATAGCCCCCCTCTGGGTGTTCGAGGGTGCCTGCGCCGGTTTTAAGCGAACCGGCAGATGGCATTACTAAAAAGTTACCCATATCGCCATACCAGCCTATGCCACTCATCTGGGTTAACGCAAAACCTTCAATGCTCTGATGTTCGTAACTGTAACCCGAGCCGTTATCGCCTCCGGTAATGGTGTTGGGGCTTACCTGCACCATGCCATAAGGTGTAGCAGCCCCCGGGAACGTTTTACCTAGCCCATGATAAATACCGGCTGCTGCCGCGCTGCTGCTGGCACCAATAAAAGGATTTACATAGGATGCAGGACTTTGCGCATTAACCGCAGAAACGGAGAGCAAAGCACCTGTTAATATTGCGAGGATACTGTATCTTAACTTACTGTTCATTTATTGAAATTCACCAGGTCTATTAATCCTGATAAGAAAATACCGGAAAATTAAAGATACAGGAATTTACGGACGGTGGTGGAAACCTATCCGGTAATTTACAAAATGAAATGCGTTATATGCCCCCTCTAAATCTCCCCCGGAAGGGGAGACTTTTAATATCAATATTTTAAGGTCTTAGCTCAATAAATTATCTATCGATAAACCTGAATTTGATTCGCTACATTTTCGATTTGGAGCCGCCGCTTTTGAAAATTCTTTTAATTCTTAAATTCCAAAAATTCGAGTTCAGACCAATTACCAACTTATTGGCTTACCTGGTGATAAACCTGGTAATTGTAGCTTTGATATGCAAAAATGGTATTTGATGGATAACTTCCGTTTGATTCTACCGTGCCGTTAACGCTGATTGTAAGAGTATAAGTAGTACCCTGGGGTAATAACGTGGTGCCTATTGCGGTAAGGAAATTACTGCCGTTTGCGTACGAACCGGTTTTAATGGTATCAGTTTTTGTCCATTCGGTACCGCTGAATTTAACAGGTGTTTTGTTGGGCGAATTTGGGTCAATGTAGTAAATATAATTCTCGCCGCTAACAGAGCCTTTAAAGTTAAAGGTTACTACAGCTGTTTCTTTACTATAGTCTGGTTTTACGTCGGCTTTTTTTGCGCAGCCCGCCAATACCAGCGCGCAAAGCACAAAATAGATTTTTTTCATAAGGTTTATAATCGGTTTATTATTCTTAATAAAAGTAAGGCAGTTAATTTAAATGCAAAAGAAAGATGTGATTTGTCTTGATAATTTTACAGAAAGGGAATGCTATAAAGAGTATGACAGATGGCTGATAATCCAAAAACCTTTTTTAAATTATATAAATCTTATACATTGTAGCTTGTACATGGTCAGCCGCTTTACATATTTTTCATTTCAAACGTTCCTTCAAACCATTTTAAATAGATTTGTTTTATAAGTGTTCAGCATGTTTGAAGCAATCGAAAAATATCTAAGAGAAAAAGCAGGCCTAAATGCTGATGAAATAGCTGTTGTAAAGAATGTTTGTATAGAAAAAAAATTAAGAAAGAGGCAATACCTATTACAAGAAGGTAACATATGCCATTATAATTGCTTTATTGTAAAAGGCTGCCTTCGTTTATACAATGTTGGAAGCGACGGAATAGAACATATTCTTCGGTTTGCCGTGGAAAACTGGTGGATCAGTGACCGCGAGAGCTATAATAACGGAACTCCATCTAAATGCAATATAGACGCGCTTGAAAATTGCGAGGTTATTCTTATTGATAAACCCGATTTTATTTATTTACTGGAAACAATTCCCAATTTTAAGATTTTTATCGATAGCCTGCTGGCCAGAAGTTATGATGCCATTCAAAACAGGATTATGACCGCCATAAGTTATACTGCGGAAGAAAGGTATCATAATTTCATTGCCCGGTTTCCGGATATTTTTTACCGCATTCCATTGCACATGATAGCTTCCTATCTCGGTGTTTCGAGGGAAACATTGAGCCGGATAAGGAGCCAATCCGTGCAAAGATAGCTACCACATTGCTGTACATAAAACCGCCGGATTTGGGGTAACGGCAATTCATGCCGCCGCTACCCGTTTCCTGCAGTCGTTGCTTATCTTTAAGTGATGCTGTTAGTATTCAGCATTGCTTATCAAATATTGCTGATTCCTCCATCCACAACCACATCAGAGCCTGTCATATATGAACTTTCATCTGAGGCGAGAAAAACTGCGGCGTTTGCCTGTTCCTCCGGAGTTCCAAGTCTCAGTAAAGGCACATACCCGGCGTAGTGCGCATGCAGCGCTGCTAATTCTTGCGGTGTTTTTGCCTGGCCTTCCATAATAGGTGTGGGAACCGGCCCGGGGCTCAACAGGTTAGCACGGATGCCGCTGTCTTTGAATTCTGCTGCCCACGTACGAACGAAAGACCTTAAAGCAGCCTTAGCACCTGCATAAGTGGAATGGTTAGCCAAACCCATATAATGCATTGCCGAGGCTACCAAAATGATGGAGCCGCCGCCTTCCATCAAGGGCAGCATTTTTTGCGTTAGGAAAAGTGGTCCCTTAGCCATAAGATCAAAGGTACGGTCGTAGTGCTCTTCCGTGATCTCACGGAGAGGCACCTGTTCTGTAAACCCTGCATTTGCTACTACCACATCAACCCTGCCTCTGGCATGGCGGATAACTTCAGCTACATGATCCAGATCTTTAAGATTTGCTGCATCTGCCTGTATGGCGGTCACATTGCTGCCAATTAATTTAACAGCTTCATCTAAAGCATCTTGCCTTCTCCCAAAGATAAATACGTAGGCACCTTCTTTAACAAATCTTTGGGCGATAGCCAATCCAATACCGCTTGTTCCGCCGCTGATAACCGCGATTTTATTTTCTAATTTCATATCTGTAAATATTATGTTAGTACAAATCTCACGCATAACAAGCAAAACAGACAAGGACATTTGGCGCAAAATACATGTGATATTTGTCACTGTTTTAATGTGAAGTTTATAAGTGGCGCAAACACACATCATGAAAATCAGACTTGGATATGTTTTTGTTAAGCTGAGGTTGCCGAGCGATAAATGTAGGGCTTAAAGCTGGCGGACAAATAAAAAACAAACATCGTTACCATCAATTTTTCGCACTTGTGCAAAATGGTTCTGTTATTTATATTTCGCGTTTATTTTGCAGGTTAAATAATGGGCAGTAAAGAGCGGATAGCGCGTTTGAAGGAGGATGTACGCAAAAACATTCTGGATGCTGCTATGGTATAGTTGAAAATGAGGGTTACCAATCACTAAGTATCCGCAAAATAGCAGATTGTATAGACTATACACCGCCCATTGTGTATTCTTACTTCCTGAATAAAGAAGCCGTACTGGTTGAGCTGGCCAAACAAGGCTTTGGTAAGTTAATAGGTTTAATTAAACATGAGCTTACCCTGACAAGCGAACCAGTAGACCGCCTGGGTACAATGTTATTTGTTTACTTACAGTTCGCACTAAATGAGAACGAACTTTATCAGTTAATGTATTCAGTGGGTACTACGGTAAAAGATGTTAGGGAAACCTTTCCCGAGCAGGAGGCTTTTGTAAGCTTATTCCGCGAACAGTTACATTTATTAACAATCGGGAACGAGCTTAATGAAGAGCAGATCTACTGTAATTATCTTATGTGCACCTCTTTTGTACACGGGCTGGTGGCCATGAACCGTTATTATAAAGACATAGACCCCGCCACGAACAACATGGTTTTACGAAAAGCCATTAAGTGCATTATGAATAATATTGAATAGTTACCCTCTTACTTTACTTTCCCCTTTTTTATACGCTGTGCTTTTTTCAATGCCCAATGCTTTTTCTTCGCATCGGCTTCGGCCATTTGAATTTCCCGGGCCATTTCATCAACAGACTTTGCAGATGGTTTGAAAGCTTCCGGATGGGCCATAAAATCATCGAAAGAAATTTCGCTTGTTTGGTATTGTTGCTTTTTCATAGATATTCTTACCTACGAATTAATTTTGATGACGGTTCAGAAAAAATCAAAAATTTTAAGAATTAGGATAATATTTCTTTAAAGGCAAGTTGTTGTATAAATAATCTTTTGGAAGGTTCTTACAGCCCTTTATAAAAACATGCAACCGCACTTAACCGTATACAGCTGGCACAAAAGCCTATTTTTTTAATAATTTAGTTTACAATTTTGCCGCGGTTTATGAAGTAAAAATCTTCATTCTTAATAGTGCTGCATACATTAAAATACTCTAATCTTTATTAGAATATTCTAATCTCCAACACAATAAGTAACAAGCCTGCTACTTTTGAAATTATTTTAAGAAAAAGCAAAATGAAAATACTGCTGATAGAGGATGAGCCTAAAGTGGCTGCATTTATAAAAAAGGGACTTGAAGAGCAGTTTCACAATGTAACGCTTGTGTATGATGGTGCAATGGGGGTTAAATTTGCATTGGAGCAGGATTTTGAATTGATAATACTCGACGTGGTTTTACCCCACATGAACGGCTCTGAGGTTTGTAAACAAGTAAGGCAGTTTAAAAAAGAACTGCCCATATTAATGCTGAGCGCTCTTGGTACCGTACATGATAAAGTGCAGGGCCTTGAAAACGGCGCCGATGATTATCTTACCAAACCCTTTCACTTTGAAGAGTTGCTGGCCCGCATAAAAGCGCTTGACCGCAGGCGATCAATGGTGTTACCCGGAACCGTTTACCAGGTGGCCGACCTGCAAATGGATAGCTTCAGAAAAACGGTTACCCGCAACGGCAATATGATTTTACTTACCGTAAAAGAGTTTACCCTGTTAGAGGTATTAATGTATAACAAAAACCGGGTACTATCCCGTGTATATATCGCAGAATCTGTTTGGGGCATTAACTTTAACCGTGGTACCAACCTTATTGACGTTTACATCAATTACCTTCGTACTAAAGTTGATAAGGGATATTCAAAACAGCTTATCCATACGGTTATTGGTATGGGTTATATGATTAAAGATTAAAAGAACACCAGGTGAAAGTAAGGGACCGGCTGTCGTTACAGTTTACATTTATGTTTGCAGTGTTGCTTTTCTGTGTGTTAACAGGTATTTACCTGTACGCCGAACACAACAGGGTGCAAACGTTTTTTGATAAGCTGGATGACCGCGCCGTAACCGTTGCGCAGTTTTACCTTGCCGAAGATAACCTCTCAAAAGAGAACTTTAAAAATGTAATTAAAAAATTCCCGCAGTCATTATCAGAAGAAACCATCAGGATCTATGATGATCGCTTTAACCCGCAGTTTATTCCCGAAGATTCCATTCACTGGAACAGCCGCATACTGAGGCAGGTAGCAGCGCAAAAAAAACTCCATTTCTCGCAGGACAGGCGGCATACCACCGGTTTGTATTACAAAGATAATTCGGGAAATTTTATCATCATGGTATCTGCACGCGATCATAACGGAGCGCACTACATGCATGATCTGGAACTTATCATGACCTTCTTTTTCTTTGCATCGCTCATCATAACTTTTTACCTGGGCAGCGTATTTGCAAAGATCTCGCTGATGCCTATAGTGCGGATAACCAATAATCTTAAAAGAATTCGCGCTACCAGCCTGGACCAACGGCTGCCTACAGCCTCAAAGAAAACCGACGAGATAGATGTGCTGTCTGTTACCATTAATCATTTGCTTGAACACCTGGAGCAATCTTTTGAAAGCCAGAAATCGTTTATTGCCAATGCATCGCACGAATTGCGTACACCTATTACTACCATATTGGGCGAGGCGGAGATCTCACTGATGCAAAACCGCGAAAGGGACGAGTACAAGGCTACACTTGTGAACATCATTAAGGAAACAGAAAGGCTTAATTACATTATTAATAGCCTTATGGATCTTATGCAAACCAACATAGATAACTATGATTTTCAAAGCATAAGGATAGATGAGCTGATATGGGAAATAAAGGACGAACTATCGATCAAAAACGATGGCGACCTGATAAAGATTAAATACGCCCTGCCGCAAGACCCGGATCAGTGCACCCTGATGGGCCACAGGCAGCTGCTTTTTATTGGCATCAGCAACATAATTAAAAACGCGCTTAAGTTTTCAGATAACAAGCCCGTTTATTGCGAAGTGTCATGTGATGACCGCGGCATTAACATTAAAATAACCGACCAGGGTATAGGCATAGACCCTAAGGATATGAATAAAATTTTTCAGCCTTTTTTCAGGTCGTCAAATGCCTTGTATTACCCAGGTTATGGCATCGGCCTGTCCCTCACCAAAAACATTGTGAGGCTTCACAACGGCACAATCGAAGTAAAATCAGCGCTTAATAAAGGCACCGAATTTCACATTGTGCTACCCAACATCTAAGGGTTAAAAACCACTCATTTCACATTAGAAAATTTTAATCAACTTCTAATTCACCTCTAATTGCAGATTAAGTGTGTGCTAATTGCTGTGATATAATTTTGCTGCTAATACTGGTAAACTGCTTTTTTTAACCCGGTTACCAGTATTGCGTTAGTTATGTTCAGAAAAATATTTCAAGTTATATGCATACCGGTTGTTTGTGTTTTCGGCCTGTCGAACGCAAATGCACAAACCGATACCTTAAAGTTAACGGTTAAACAAGCTGAAGATCAGTTTCTTAAAAACAACCTGCAACTGATTGCACAGCGTTACAATATAGATAATGCAAACGCAGCCGTAATAACTGCCAAACTGTTTCCAAACCCAGATTTTAATTTTTCTAATGGTATCTATGCCAATGATGTGCCTGGTGCATATAAAGAACAGTCGTTTGGCATTTCACAGCTGTTTACACTTGCAGGCAAACGCAATAAAAACATTAAGCTGGCAAAGCTGGGTGTTGAGCAGGCAAGATTTCAATTCTTTGATTTTTTACGTACGCTGAAATTTTCTTTACGTAACGATTTTTACACAATCTATTATCAGCGGCAGTCCGCAAGTGTGTATGATAAGGAGATCAGTTCGCTCAGCAAAACATTATCAGCTTTTAAAGAGCAGTATACCAAAGGCAACATTGCCGAAAAGGAAGTGCTGCGCATACAATCGCAGCTTTACTCTTTACAGGCCGAATACAACAGCCTGCAAACCGGCATAGATACTACAGAAAGCGAATTAAAAATGATGCTGCACGTTTCGCCGCGTACATCAATTGCGCCGCAGGTAAATGACAGCACCGCAAATAAAGAGGTTTTGGAAGGTGTTGCATATCAGCGCTTGCTGGACTCGGCCAATGTAAATCGCTACGATCTTAGGTACAGCAAGGTCACGGTTGAATATAACAACATGAACCTGCAGCTGCAAAAGGCAACCGCCGTGCCCGATGTTTCCCTTTCACTCAACTATGATAAGCTGGGCGCGTATGGAACCAATTACCTGGGGGGCGGCATAGAGTTTAACCTTCCGTTTTTTGATCGTAACCTGGGTGGAATAAAGCAGGCACACATTGCAGTAAATCAAAGCAAGGTACAGTTGCAAAACCAGCAGGACCAGGTAGAAAGCGATGTAGCTACCAACTACAAGATTGCTTCCCGGCTTGAAAAACTATATAACACCTTCGACCCAAAGTTTAAAGGCGACTTTACTCATTTAATAAACGAGGTTTTTAAAAATTACGAAAAGCGCAACATCAGCATGCTGGAGTTTCTTGATTTTTACGATTCATATAAAAGCAATACACTACAGCTAAACCAGCTTTCGCTAAGCCGCGTGCTTGCGCTGGAGCAATTAAACTACGTTACCGGCACGCCTTTCTTTAATCAACAATAAGCATTTAACACAGAGCTATTTAATAATGAAAAAAATATTTAAATATAGCATATACACTATAGCCTCCTGCATTTCTGTGGCACAGCTAAGCAGCTGCTCGTCTGATCATAACGAACAAGAGGTACGCCAGCCTTATGTAATTCCCGATTCGCTGATGCGTACGCTTACTATCGATACCGTAAAAGTTTCAAACGTTACAGATGCAATAAAATTTAACGGCATAGTTGACTTTAATACCGATAAAGTAATTAACGTATTCCCTTTGGTGAGCGGTAATGTAACGGGAGTTACCGTAATGCCGGGCGACTATGTAAAAGCAGGGCAGGTTTTAGGAATTGTAAAGAGTTCTGAAATTGCCAACTACAACGCAAACCTGGTAAATACAGAAGCCAATGTAAGGCTTACCGAAAAGCAGCTGGATCAGCAAAAGGAGCTTTTTAAAAGCGGCCTTGCCTCGCAGGTAGATATTACCAGCGCGCAGGCTAATTACGAGCAGGCCGTAGCTGCTAAAATTGCTGCACAAAAGATCTTAAGCATCAACGGCGATAACAAAAACGGCGAATACCTTATTAAGGCACCTATAGAGGGCTTTATAGTGCAGAAAAACGTAAACAACGGTACTGCTATACGTACCGATAATAATGCCGGCTTATTCACCATATCCGATCTGAAAGATGTTTGGGTACAGGCTAATGTTTATGAAGCTAACATCGATAAGGTACATGAAGGAGATGAGGCCGATGTTACCACGCTTTCTTACCCCGATAAAGTATTTAAAGGCAAGGTAGATAAACTGATGAATGTGCTTGATCCTACCAGCAAAGTAATGAAAATGCGCGTGGTGCTTAGCAACCCCGGTTATGAATTAAAGCCGCAGATGTTTGCCACTGTAACCATTTACAATAGCGAAAACAAAAAAGGCATAGCCATAGCAAGCAGCGATTTGGTTTTTGACCACAGCGAATACTTTGTAATTGTGATGAAAGACCGCAAAAATGTACAGATAAGACCGGTAGACCTGCAAAGCATAAATGGCAAAACTGCCTACATAAAGAGTGGCATAAATCCCGGCGAACAGATCATAAGCAGCAATGCCCTGCTTATATACGGTTCATTAAATAATTAATTGAATTGATTAGCCGACTGGGTTATACCCGGTGTTACCGGCTTTTTATCAAGGCACTAAATCAACACTAAACAGATGATCAAGTTTTTGAGGGGTATAATCGGCTTTTCGTTAAAAAACAAATACCTTATTTTGTTTTTGGCAGCTGCGCTGGTAATTGTTGGTATAATTACCTTTATGCAGATGCCTATAGAGGCGTTTCCTGATGTTACCAATACCGAGATAGATATTATTACCCAGTGGCCGGGCCAAAGTGCCGAAGAGGTAGAAAAGCTGGTTACCATACCTATAGAGATTGCGTTAAACCCGGTACAGAAAAAAGTGAGCCTGCGCTCAACTACTATATTTGGCTTAAGCTACGTGAAGGTAATTTTTGACGATGATGTTAAAGACCCCGAAGCCCGCCAGCAGGTGATGTTCCTGTTAAACAATGCAACGCTGCCTAACGGCATTACACCGGCTGTACAGCCGCCAACCGGCCCCACCGGCGAGATTTTCCGTTACACGCTGAAAAGCACCTTTAGGGATGTAAGAGAACTAAAAAGTATACAGGATTGGGTGATAGACCGCAGGCTTAGGGCTATACCCGGCATTGGCGATATCAACGCCTTTGGCGGTAAAACAAAAACTTACGAAATTACCGTAGACCCGGGTAAGCTGGCAACCCTTGGCATTACCCCGCTGGATGTATTTTCTGCCGTGCAGAAAACAAACATTAATGTAGGCGGCGATATGATAACCCAAAACAACCAGGCATTTGCGGTGCGTGGTTTAGGCTTGATTAAAGATATTAACCAAATAAAAAATATTATTGTAAGCAATAACAATGGCGTACCCGTTTTAGTAAGTGATGTTGCCAATGTTGCTATCTCCAACGTACCGCGCCTGGGTTGGGTTGGCCGCAGCGATGCCATTGTGGATAAAGATGGCAAGCGCACGGTAACGGATGATGAAGACGCCGTTGAAGCCATCATTGTAATGCGTAAAGGCGAAAACCCTACGCAGGTAGTTAACGCGCTAAAGACAGAGATCAACAAACTTAACAATGATGTTTTACCGGCCGATACCAAGATAGTTCCTTATTATGACCGTTCGGATTTAATTGGCTTTGCAACGCACACGGTACTGCACAACCTTATTGAAGGTATCTTACTGGTAACCTTCCTGGTGTCGCTGTTTATGTTTAACTGGCGTACTACGCTTATCGTGTCCATTATTATCCCTATGGCGCTGTTGTTTGCATTCATATGCTTGCATTTAATGGGCATGTCGGCCAACCTGCTTTCGCTGGGCGCAGTAGATTTCGGGATCATTATAGATGGCGCGGTGGTAATGGTTGAGGGCATGTTTGTGGTGCTGGACCACGAGGCCATACAACTGGGCATGGAGCGCTTTAACAAAAGGATAAAGCTGGGTTTAATAAAAAACAGCGGTGCGCAGTTGGGTAAGGCCATCTTTTTTGCCAAACTGATTATCATTACCGGCCTGTTACCCGTTTTTGCATTCCAGAAGGTAGAAGGTAAGCTGTTTTCGCCATTGGCATATACCCTTGGTTTTGCATTATTGGGTGCGCTTATAACCACGCTTACCCTGGTACCGGTATTGATACGCCTGTTGTTAAATAAAAACGTGCATGAAAAACACAATCCCTTTGTGCATTATTTAACCAAGTTTATGCTGTTTGGCTTTACCGAAGCCTTTAAACGTAAAACATTGGTAGTTATCACATCGCTTATAGTAATGGCGGTAGGCTTATTCTCTTTCACCTTTTTGGGAAGCGAGTTTTTACCCGAGCTTGATGAAGGCTCCATCTGGCTGCGTGTGCAGTTGCCATACAGCGTATCGCTCGAAAAATCTGTAGAAACATCCAAACAGGTACGCAAAATACTCATGACCTTTCCACAGGTGAAATATGTGGCATCGCAAACGGGCAGGCCGGATGACGGTACCGACGTAGCCGGTTTTTATAACAATGAGTTTGATGTTATAATGTATCCGGAGGACGACTGGAAACCCAAAGTCACCAAGGAAGAGCTGATAGCCCAGATGAATAAAAAGCTATCCATATTGCCCGGGGCCGACCTTAACTTTTCGCAGCCCATCAGTGATAATGTAGAAGAAGCGGTCTCAGGCGTTAAGGGGTCTATCGTGGTAAAGGTTTATGGCGACTCGCTCAATTACATGGAAAACAAAACCCAGGAGGTTTATAATATCCTAAAAAATGTACGGGGGATAGAGGATCTTGGTGTATTAAGAAGCATTGGCCTGCCCGAGCTGGATATCAACCTCGATCAGCAAAAAATGGCGCAATATGGCGTTGCCACTGCCGATGCCAATTCGGTAATAGCTATGGCCATTGGCGGTACCGCAGCATCTACCTTATATGAAGGTGTAAGAACATTTGATATAAGGGTTCGTTTCCCCGAGGCGTACCGCAAAACGCCAGATGATATCGGCAATCTGTTGGTGCCTGCCAATAACGGCACAAAGGTGCCTATAAAGGAAATTGCCAGCATAACTCAAAAAACAGGGCCATGCTTAATATTCAGGGATGAGAACGAGCGTTTTGCCACGCTGAAGTTTTCGGTACGCGGCCGCGATATGGGCAGTACCATTAAAGAGGCGCAGGAAAAAGTAAATGCCAAAGTAAAAGTTAAGCGTGGTTATCACCTTGCATGGCAGGGCGATTTTGAGAACCAGCAACGTGCCGAGAAACGCCTTACCCAGGTAGTACCGGTGAGCCTTGCACTCATATTTGCGCTGCTGTTCATTATGTTTGGTAATTTTAAAGACGCCGCATTAGTGTTTCTGAATGTGCCTTTTGCCATAGTGGGTGGTATTGCCGCATTACTAATTACAGGTACCAATTTCAGTATATCTGCAGGTATAGGTTTTATTGCGTTGTTTGGTATCTGTATCCAGGACGGTGTGCTGCTTATAACCGTATTTAAACACAATTTGGATACCATAAAAGGCGACCGGTTAACTTTATATACCGCCATTAAACTGGGTGTAAACTCCCGCATCCGCCCCGTAATGATGACGGCCCTGATGGCGGCTATCGGCTTGTGCCCGGCAGCATTATCGCATGGCATTGGTTCAGAAAGTTCAAGGCCGCTGGCAAGGGTGGTAATTGGCGGTATTTTGTGCGCCATGCTTTTTAGCTTATGGGTGTTCCCGCTGATATTCGGATGGGCTTATCGCAAAACTGATGAAACTACCCGTTAATCAACTTACTTCTTCTTAATTAGCAATACCCCTATTTTTTATATACTATAAACGGCGATGTGTGAAAATGCATCGCCGTTGTAGTTTACACCCTTGGTATTATTTAACTAACGGCATTTTTAAAAAAACACAAACCAATAGTTGCCAGGTGCGTTTATGGTAAATTAATATTTTTGTGCCGAATTCTGCCATGTCAAATACCGAAGGACCATCAAGTACCGGGCTTAATGAAAGCGAAGCTCGCTACAGGGCGTTAGTTGCCTCTACTTCTGATGTTGTTTATAGAATGAATCCCGACTGGAGCATAATGTGGCAGTTGGAGGGCGGCTCTTTTCTGTCAGACACAGGTGAGCCCCACTCTCAATGGATGGATAAGTACATTCACCCGATTGACCATGAAAGGGTAAAGAACGCCATAGCTGAGGCAATACTCACCAAAAGCATGTTCCAGCTGGAGCACCGTGTAATGAAGGCCGATGGTACAATGGGATGGACATTTTCGCGTGCAATACCTATTCTGGACGATAACGGCAACATATTGGAATGGTTTGGTGCCGCAAGCGACGTTACAGAACGCAAGCGCATAGAAGAGGCCTTAAGAATTTCTAAGGATGACGCCGAGCAGCAAAAAAGGATCTATGAGATTGTGACCTCTAATACGCCAGACCTTATTTACGTGTTCGACCTTGATTACCGCTTTAGCTATGCTAACCCTGCTTTGCTTAATATGTGGGGCAAAACCTGGGACACGGCAATTGGCAAAAGCCTTTTAGAAAATGGCTATGAGCCCTGGCACGCAGAAATGCACGAGCGCGAGATAGATCACATAATTGCCACCCGCCAGGTAGTGCGCGGGGAAGTGGGTTTTCCGCATGCTACCCAGGGGCGCCGCGTTTATGATTACATATTATCGCCGGTTATAAACGCACAGGGCGAAGTGCAGGCCATTGCCGGTACTACCCGTGATATTACCGACATAAAAGAAAACGAGCAGCGTAAAAACGACTTTATCAGTATGGTGAGCCATGAGTTAAAAACGCCGCTTACATCCACCATCAGTTATGTACAGGTTTGCCAGCGAAAAGCAGAGCAGAACGGTGATAAAATGACTGCCGACATGCTGGAACGTGCTGGTAAACAGCTCGCAAAGATGACCCGCATGATCAACGGTTTTCTGAATGTATCGCGGCTGGAATCGGGTAAGATGCAGATGGATAACAAACGTTTTGATTTGGCCGGCTTGGTTAGAGAAGTAGAGGAAGATGCATTGGCAGCGTTTACCAGTCACCCTATTACATTTGCCCCAACACAGGAGGTTTGGGTAAATGCCGACCGCGAAAAAATAGGCCAGGTATTTAATAACCTGATAAGCAATGCTGTAAAATACAGTACGGCAGGTACACCCATCTATATTTCTTACGCTGTTAAGAACAACCAGGTGCAGGTAAGCATAAAGGACGAAGGCATAGGAATAAGCCAAGAAGACCTGCCTTTATTATTTGAACGCTATTACCGTGTAAAAGAAGCAGAGCTGAACCACATTGCCGGCTTTGGGATAGGCTTATACATATGTTCTGAGATCATCAAGCAACATGGCGGCAGCATTTGGGCCGAAAGCGAACCGGGCAAAGGCAGCACTTTTTATTTTACACTGCCGGTAGCGGGCTGAGGGCATCGACAATCACGCAATTATAAACCTGTTAAAAGATTTCCAGTATTTATCTTTAAAAATATTATAGTCGAGTTCTATACGGGAACAATTATTTAATTTGACACTTTCAGCTATTTTGACAGCTTTTCTAAAATTTCTACAAGCGAAGTAAATATTACGAATTCCACTAGCCGTTTCACGGCCGATGTTTAAAAAGCCTTCAAAATCTTTTAATTCGGCGGTTAACTGATCTTCTATTTCATTCAATATATCCGATATTTTATTATCTGGCATACCGTTATTGTTATTAGCATTAAATTTTATCTCAACATTTAATATCCATGGGTGTGACGCTTTTGCATCCCAATTAAGCAAATCTGTATTAATAACTGCAATCAATGGATCGCCGTTATTTAAAGTTGCTTTTAAAAGCGCATAACTATCATTATCCGTATTCTGTCTAATTCCCTCATATTTCTCTATAAATTCTTTCTCTCTCCAGATTAAAAATGGTTTTAGCTTTTCAATCGGCACAAGTTCACAAACAGCTTTTTCGGAAGATATTATATTAAGATTGTCGATAATAGTACTAAATTTAAGTTCACCCAAAAAGTTATCTAAGAATATGTATATACCGTTATCGATTGTTTTGGAATCAATATTATTGTAGTCATCATAAGCAACAGTTATATCTATTTCATCGGGATAGTTGGATTCGGTATTTGAGTAAAACCACAAATTTTTATTGTTGTAGTTATATTTACCCATACTGATATTCGTGTCAGATTCAGGTTTAAGTGCAGTAAATTTCCATCCTGAAATTTTTGGCGCGGCAGCGATTATTTCTTCTGCAAAGACGATGTTTTTCAAAACTCCATCAACTGTTATTATTAGTTCTACAGTCTCAGGGTCAGACATACCTGTTAAAAAATAAAACCCGGGTCTTAATTCATCAAGTTTTGGTCCAAGTTCGTCAAAGAAAGACTTTTCTATATTGTCTTTACTTTTAACAACAGAATGAAAGGTAAGCTGATGTTTTTGAAACCAGCCCCAAAAATCCTGGTATGAAGTAATCTTATTTGTCGTGTGATTTTTTTTTGATTTAAAAACATCTAAAAGCCCCATGATAAGCGAAGTAAAATGTTATTTGGATAAGTTATTAAAATTAATAAAATATTGAAGTTTTTTAATTTCGTGTAGAATTTTGCCTATATGTGATTAAAAGCTCGCATCATCAATGTATCTTCGCTATGAAAGTTTTGTCGTTATTAATAATGGTAAAAGAAAAATAAAATCGCCTCATTTAAATAATTAATAAAATTTAGATAGTGTTTTTTTGCTTAAGTAACGCAAGTTTACAATACTGCAACACAACACAAAGGAACTCATCTTATTACATTCAACCTTAAATCTTTACCAGCATTTTGCCTTCGTTTTTTCCTAAAAATAGGCCAATAAAGGCTTCGGGTAGTTTTTCAAACCCGTTTACTATTGTTTCCATGTACTGTATTTTGCCTTCAATAAGCCATTGTTGCAGTACTGCCCTTCCTTCGGCAAACCTGTCTTTATAGTCGCCGTATTGATCAGCAAAGAAAAGGCGCCTGCATTTTTAAAATGGCTATCGGGTATGCCTGCATAAGGCGGGTAAGGAAAAAGCAAGTATACATTAGCCCCACAGGCTTGCTAGGCAAGGGGCTGCGGGGCGGTAACCGCTACGTTACAGCTCTTTATCCTCAAACAACTTTGCGTCGCGGGTATTCTTTTGCACGGCAATGGCTGAAAACATGCTTAAGCAAAAGGTCATGGCATAAAAGCCCTTTTCACTCAAAGCAACATTTGCATTCCAGAGGCCAATGGTTAGCAGTATCATTGAAGCAATAGTAGCAAACCAGCTTAAGCCATAATAAAGATCTGTAACAGCAAGCCCTTCGGCACGGTCTCTTACGCTTTTTTGTACAGATATTACGGCAAACAAGCCAAATAATAATATAGTGAAATAATAACCCTTTTCGTTCAACCCCATACTTGCATTCCAAAGGCCAATGCAATACCCAACCATTCCGGTTAGCAAGGTAAACCATGAAGCTCCTATAAATGCGCCAGTAGGTTTAAAAGGGTTTCTAACTTTTTCGCCAGGTTTTACAATTGGTGAATTTAAATCTGTTCTGTTTTGTAGCGGTTCCATTTTTATTTGTTTTAATGATTAATATGAAAGCAAATGTCGGGCGTAGCATGGAGCTGTAAAAAGCAGAATGTGTAAATTACTGACGATATATTTTTTCGATTATGTACTTTTATGTACATCAATTATTTCATATGGACTCACTTTCAGAGTTAACTGGCTTACTTAATATCAGCGAAAAAAAAGACTTCAGGCAGTTTTTAAAACGAAAAAACAAACGAGAAGATGTAAAAAATCTGCAATTGCTTGATTTGATAGAAACTGACGATATGGATGGTTTAAAGAAGCTCTATACTTCAAATAAAAAATAACGATGCATACCACGCCTTGCGTAAAAGATTGCAGGATAACCTGCTGTTATATCTTTCACAGAAAACGTTTGAAAACAATAATTCTGATTCTTACAATGCCTTGCGGTTGGTGGTGGCAGGGCGCTTTTTGTTAGAAAATAATGTAGTTAAAACAGCTTTCAAATGCCTGGAAAAGGCCGAACGGCTGGCTGAGCATTTAGAGCAATTTAACTTGCTTAACGAAATTATGCTTTTAAAGCTGCAGTATGCTCACTTACCGGGAGCCGAAGACCTTGAAACCTTAACTACCTGCTTTTTCCGCAATCAATCTGATATGCAACGCGAGGCCAGGCTTAATGTGGCTTATGCCTTTTTAAGGCAGGAACTACGGGAAATACATTTAAAGGGAAAGATTGTCAATTTAACAGCCCTGATGCTGACTACGATAAGGAAATACAAAATCTCTGCAAAAGATTTAATGACCTATAAGTCTATCTATCAATTCTTTTCATCGCAAATGAATATGCAGACATACAGCAGAATTATGGACTTATAGAACGCTACATTAACCGTACCAGTGAATTTATGCAGAGCCAGGTGCATAAAAAACAAACCTACCTTTTTTACCATATATCCATCCTGTACTTCATGGCAAACTTTTATCTCCGACAAAAAAACTTTGCTAAAAGTGTAGCTTATTTAAATGATATGATGGACTTGATGCAGACAGATAACCGGTATTATACGGTGTTTTACTTACGGCATCAGTTACTGTATGCGCTGAACATGTTCTTTACAGATTACGCCAGTGAAGCTGTTGCTCTGTTACAGAGATCGTTATCCAATACCAAACACAAATCCAAACCAGAAGATATTGAAGATTTGAGGGTATGCTTAACCATGTTTTTAGCCCTATGTAATGATCGTAGTTGTTTGAAACAGCTATCGCTATTAACGCGCAGCGATGCCTGGTATGAAAAGAAAATGGGCATGCGATGGACCATCCGCAAAAACCTAATGGAAATTTTAGTTCATGCACAGTTTTCCAACATCGAACTTGCCATGTCGCGGTTAACCAGTTTCCGGCGGCGATATAAAAAGTATCTGATAAAAACTTCAGAACAACGTATATTATTGTTTTTGAGCATGGTTGAAAAATACCTGCTAAAACCTGATGTAGTTTTTGATCCGGCTTACAGAAAGACAGTTTTAACCCTGCGCGGCGGACCAAAAAATAGCGATATATTCACTTTAAGTTTCATAGCATGGCTAATAGCGTGCTGGGAGAAAAAAACTGCCTATAAGGTTATGCTGACAATTTTAAGCGATCATAAACATGCACAGGAATAATTTTGAAAATAAATTTGCGCAACTTAAAAGTTGCATATATATTTGCAACCAACAGGTTGCTTATTTATCTGTTAGAAATGAAGCACGACATTTTCCAAGCTATATCAGATCCTACACGCAGGGCCATTTTAACTTTACTGGCTATACAGGCATTAACCCCAAATGCCATGGCCGATAAATTTGATATGAGCCGGCAGGCAGTGTCAAAACATATAAAAGTATTGCAGGAGTGCGAGCTGATTAAGCCAAAGCAATCGGGACGAGAGATCTATTATCACTTTAACGCTCAAAAAATGCAGGAACTCGATAACTGGCTGGCCCAGTTCAGGCAAAACTGGGAAACGAAATTTAACCAGCTCGATAAAGTATTAGCAACATTAAAAAAACAGGAAATATGAACAACAATTTGCTATTTAATTTTAACGTTGACAAGTCAGCAAAAACCATATTTATAACCAGGGAATTTGATGCAGAACTTCTGCTGGTATGGGATGCATTTACCAAACAGGAAATAGTGGATCAGTGGGGCGCCCCTGAACCTATGCGCTGCAAAACAAAATACATGGATTTTAAAGTTGGCGGGCGCAGGTTCTACGCCATGCTAAGCCCGGATGGGGAGGAGCGCTGGTCGCTTCAGAAATATACATCCATTACCCCAAAAACCAATTTTAAGATGTACAATTCCTTTGCAGACAAAGACGAAAATCCTGAGCTGCCCGGCTCTGAATGGGATCATACCTTTAGCGAGCAAAACCAGCCAGATGGCTACCAGGTAACAAGGGTAGTGATCACCATCTTTAACGAATCCTTTGAGCGGATGGAAAGATTATCAGACGGTTTCAGACAAGGTTATACCCTGATGCTGGCAAATCTGGACAACCTGTTAGCCACTTTATCTAAATAACAATTAAAAACTAAATATTATGAAAGCAATTAACCCTTGGATCAACTTTAACGGAAATGCAGAAGAAGCATTTACCTTTTACAAATCAGTTTTTGGCGGCGAATTTTCAAAGATCGTCCGTTTTAAGGAACTGGCAAGCGAAGAATTTCCGATAGCGGATGATGACGCTGAAAAAATAATGACCATTGCCTTACCCATTGGCAAAAACAACGTGTTAATAGCCAATGACGTTCCCGGCTTTATGGGGAGGGTAAGCGAAAGTGAAAACCGCTCAAAAATAGCTGTTAGTGCAGACAGCCGCGAAGAGGCCGAAAAAATATTTAACGGCCTGTCGGAAGGTGGTGAGGTGGAAGGCCCCATCGACCAAAGCCCCTGGGGCACCTACGCCGGCATGTTCAGGGACAAATACGGCATCGAATGGATCATAGAGTTCGACCCGGAACAATAACGGTACGTTAACAATATTAAATCAATCTGCGTTTGAAGTTTTTAGCTTTGGGACGCAGATTTTTTTTTATGGAGAAGGCGCAGATTTGATTGCCGGAATGGTTTTTAAAGCACAAGTCGCCTTTAGGTTTCGGCTGTCTGGCAGGTTTGCACCAAAGTGGGAAAAATTATTAATCTTTGCTATTATAGTTTCCAACCACTGATCACGCTCTGAGATTGTATCTTAACACTGCCGGGATGTCAAAATACCGCCAACAAAAATGCCGCTCTGCTTTCGATCAGCGGCATTAGTATATTGTAATAGTGTCTTTTAAAGATTATAATCATTAGCTGCAAGCTAATGAGATGTTATGCGGCAAAAGGAATTAATTTATTGTCAATTTAATAATAAATTCAGCACCGTCATTTATTGTCAGAGAGAACCAAGCGGTTATGTTTGTACTATTAAGTTCAATCAGTTATGGTATTAACTAATTTTGGACCGTAGTTCATAGAAAGACTTTAGGAGATTAAGGGCGAAGTTGAATTTTTTAGGATTTAAACTTTCCGGAAACCCGTTATTCAGTTCCACATAACCCGGGTGACATTTAAATTCAATATCGCTTATGGAATCAAAACCCATGCTCCAGTCCTGGAAGTTCCGGGTTTTTAGCGGGCCTTCATTAAGTAAGGTTATATGCTCATGCCGGCTGTCGACTTTTATTTTATCATAAAAAATATGCCTTACTTCCATTTCGCTGCCTTCTAATACTTGTATAAATCGCCCGCCATAATTTGAAGTTTTTCCTGCTTTAATATAAAGCAGCATGCCTGTCAGGTCGTGGTTTACGTTCCATCTTTGAGAAACATCCAATAAGTTTAAAAGATTATTTTCATCCATAGGGGCGGTAGCCCTGCTTACATAAATTAAATAAAAAAGCATTTCTAAAAGTTATTCAAGAATTGGCAGGAAAGTAAACTAAAAATGTATGTGATTAAGTGTACAATACAAAGCACTTCAAATGGCGGCCCGATTAAGTCCCATTGTGTAATGTGTAAGCCTGCTAGTGTGCTTTCTTAATAAGCAGCCAAATTTTGCAGTTGATCACATATCACTACGAAGTTAAGGGTTGTTATTTTCCCCTTTTGAGTATTTTACCAATAAAATAAATGTGGTATTTACTTGATTTGACTATTTTGGTAAGCCAGCTTAAAAAAGATGCGTCAAACTATATATTGGACGATCAGTACAAAATGACTGCTGAACACAATATTGGAAGCAGGCTGCAGATACCTGATTAACATTAGCATGGATGTTCCACACAAAAAACACTTTAATCTTAAACCTCAAACTTTTGAATTCTGAGATTTCATTCTAAAACTAAACACCGGGTAACTGCCCGGTGTTTAGTTTTAAATTTCATTATTTAACGTCGCCTTTAACTTTTTTTGCGGTGGCTTTTCCCGGGAGATAGACCTGTAGGCCAAAAGAAAGCGTAAGGTTGCTTTGATAACCCTGGTCGCCGAACCCGCCTAAGCCGTTGTACTTGAGCAAAGTTTCCAGCCCTATGCTGGGCGTAACGAAATAGGCAAAGCCAGGCCCGAAACTAAAGTCAATGCCATTGGTATTACCGCCTCCATCGCTTACATCTGTACCGCCGAAACCAAAGGTTGCTTCTCCAAAGAACCTGCCATGGCGTAATATCTCAACATCTTTGCCGGTATAATAGCGACCCAAGGCACCCAGGCCGTAAGTTGTGGTAGTGCTGGATCCCTGTGCAGTTTGAATACCGAGATTTACATAACCGCCAAAGGCAAGATTATCCGCTACAAACCATGCAGCTTTGGGTGTAATATCTAAACTAAACACTTTAGGTGTATTTAACCCCAGGTTAAGGTTGGCGAAATTTCCGCCAACCATTACATTTCCTTCCTGTATTTGTGCACTAACATTAAGGCTTATTAAGCAAATTGCTGCAATAGCAATTACAATAAATTTTTTCATAGTGATGTGATAATAGGTTATAATAATGAGAATTCAACCCTTCGGTTTTGCTGACGGCCGGCTGCTGTTTTATTTGTTGCAATCGGCTGATCCTCGCCATAACCGGTAGCTTCTATTCTTGAAGCATTGGCGCCCTGCGATACCAGATATGCCTTTACTGCCTCGGCCCTATCTTTTGAAAGGCGTAAATTCAACTCGGCTGAACCGGTGTTATCCGTATGACCTGCAAGTTTTAAACTAAAGTTCTTTTGAACTAACAGACTGGCAACACGGTTCAAAGTTTCATATGATTTTGCCTTGATAGTGGCTTTACCCAAATCAAATTCCAGGTTCTTGATCGCTTCTCCTACCACTTTGCGGTCTTCATCTGTAACCACTACAACCTTGGTTGTTTCAACCGGCGCCTGCATTTTTATAGGGCAGCCAGATCCGTCAACAGTAGTACCGGTCGGTGTTCCCGGGCATTTGTCAAATTTATTGGCAACGCCGTCCTGGTCATCATCGCCCATGTCCTTATTATATTGTGCCTGTGCAGCAAGCCTTGCTTGTTCTGATGCCGAAAGCTCGGATCTTAACTCAGCACTTTCTGCTGCGGTTTGCTCACGCAGCTCCGCAATAGCACTATAGTTTTGTAACTGAGGTGCATGCTTTTTACCTAATGCGATCTCTACACCACCATGTGCATAAGAAAACCTGTCATTCATTCCACTCCTTACGCCATCAAAATCATTGGTTTTCATGAAGTACACGTTGTAGCCAAAGTCGAGGTTTACTACTTGCGACAGACCAATTTTAAAACCGGCACCTACCGGTACAAACCAATTACGGCCGTAAGGCGTACTGGCGCCAGCCGGCGTATTTCTGACATTGGCACTGGACGACATATAGCCTGCACCTGCTGTAAGGTAAGGAGATAAAAGGCTATGTTTTTTGTTAAGGCTTAAGTTTGCAACGGTAAAATTTCCGCTTAATGAAGCCGACCAATCTATACGGCTTTCAAAGCTGCTGTTCTGCTGTGCAACACTGCTGGATGCCAAAGAGTTTGCGCGAAATGCATTTACCTTCCCGGCCAGGAAATCGGCCTGGATACCGAAACTGGGTAATATCTGTTCTTTGATATAGCCGCCGTAACCCAATTTTTCTTCAGGGGTACGAAAATCTCCGTTTTGGGGACCATTGAACGGCGTATAGCTTGTAAGCATGCCGGCATTTAAGCCGATAGAAAATGTACGGAAGCTTTTCTTTTGAAAACGCTGCGTAGTATCAGAACCCGTTGTTAGGTTTTGTGCAAAAAGTGTGGTTACCGAACCCATCAGGGTTATTACAATTAACCATCTTGTAAATGTTAATTTCATAGTAGTAGATTTGTTTTTAATTATTGTTTTTTGAGATGTTAATTGATAAGCTTTCTTACCCGACATGATCATTTAGTTATAAGATAATGGCGGTTTGTTGTTTGCTTCAAGCCCTTTATATACTACAGCACAACCGTCGCATTTCTAATATGTTTTACCAAGAGCTTACAAAATCAATTTAAAATTGAATAAATAAATCAAATTCAATAACTTATTAAATAATAATTTATTTATTTTCATTCGGACAAAGGTAAGTGTGCGGATAAATACTAGAGGGGTTAAAACACCACATCGGTTCGGAATAAATACGCAATATCTAATAGCTGCTGTTTTTCATAAACAAGCTTTCAAAAATCATATGCTGGTAATTCGTTAACTGAATAATGCTTTAAACCGTCATAGCCCGGCGAACACACTTTAGCCACTGTTTATTATTTCAGGCGCATTGTTTGCTGCTTTGTAACATCTTTATTGCACAACTATTAATATCTAATTTAAGTTTTGAACCTATAGCATTATTCTTAATTTGGTTAAACTATACGTTGTATGTAAATACAAAGGAGATGTGCTTATTAGTTACCTACAGTGACGTCATTGTAACTGAGCTCACTTACATTTCTTAACTGCAGTTTGACAGCCTGCGGTTCTTATTTGTAAATGTTTGCCGCATGCTACAACACAAATTTCATCACGTTGCATCTTTATCTAAGCTCGTTTTGCTTAACTCGAAAATCATCATATCACTGCCTTCAGATTTCAAAACCTTAAATCAGCTTATTGAAGCTAAGACCGGTCAGCATATCAGCGAGATCGCCTTACAAAGACTATATGGCTTTCAGCCAAGCAGGTTTCCGCCCTCCTTATATACCTTAAAAGTGTTGTCGAGCTACTGCGGCTTTGAGAATTGGGATGAATTTTGTAAAGCTCAAGACAGGATCATTGGTAATTGACCTGGATCGATAGCTGATAATGTTTAATCTAATGTCGAAATGCCTTTAAATCAATTATTAAATATGGCATTTAATTTTAAAGAAATTTATTAATATTGTGGGAAATCAATTATACCTGGCGTCTTATAATAAGCACCTCGGCTTCTATGAGCGCAACACTCCTTTATTGTTATGTCTGAAATTAATAAAGTTTTCCTGGTGGGTCACATGGGCAAAGACCCTGATCTCAGATACCTGACAGGCAATGTGGCAGTATGTAGTTTCCCCCTCGCAACCACTGAGTACATTATAAAGAACAACGTAAGAACAGAAGAAACGGAATGGCATAACGTTGTTATGTGGCGCACAATAGCAGAAACAGCTGCAAGGCAGCTTGCAAAAGGTAAATTGGTTCTTATTGAGGGCAAATGCCATACCCGGTCGTTTAAAACCAGAGACGGAGGGAAAAAGTACATTACTGAAATTGTTGCGGATTCTTTTACCTTATTAGGAGGGCCCATCGATACTAAGCTTACGCCAGAAATCAGAGAAGACATTAATAACGACTTTAAACCATAATTTGGTACTATTTAAAAAGTAAGCCCATCTTGACAGATGGGCTATGTATCGGCTTCGTACGTCCCAGCAACTAATAAAATAAAAACGATATGAACATGATGTTCACCTCGTTTTACGATGCTTTCAGACATTAAGTTTTGAAATACGAAACAATAAATGTGCGTTTTTCGGAGAAATAAGTCAGGCAATTCGATAACAAAATTCAACTCTTTTACATAAGACCTGGCATTACTGAAAATGCCCGCCAAACATTAAAAGATGATTAACATATCAGCATTAATTACTGATCCATCTTTTAATGCCTGATGGGCAAGTTCTGTTTCCCAGTTAAGGGGATATGTTTAAAGTCCTTTTACAATCGCTAATGATTTCTCAACATGGTCGGTAGGTGAAATGTGGTCGTTGTCTGATGAAAATACCGCTATAACTTTACCATCTTTACCTATTACATAAGTGGTACGGGGTATAAAACCATGGTTAACTTCCATGCCACGGACATCCTTCATCCCCAGCTTCGGCGGATTTATTACAAGGCCATATTGCGCTGCAATTTTACCTTTCTCGTCCGACGCGACGGCGAACTTACCTGCACAGTAATTAGGATCGGCAGAAAATGTATTAAGGCGCTTGATATCATCTCCGGATACACCGATGATCGTAGCTCCTGCTGCAGTAAACTTCTCCTTCATTTCGGCAAAGGCATGCGCTTCTGCATCGCAGCCGCCGGTATATGCAGACGGATAAAAATAAACTACAACCGGGCCTTTGGCAAGCGATTTTTTTAATGAAAAATCAAACGCCTTACCGGCAAGGCTGGCCTGCGTTGTAAATAAAGGAGCTATATCTCCCTTCCCCAACATTTTCGACTGGGCAGATACAGTTACAGCTATCAGCATTGTAAGGCTGAAAATTAAAGACGATAATTTAAGTTTTTGATGCATGATGTTTTTTATAGATGTACATCAAATATACGAAAGAAGCAAGTTAAAGGCTGCCTGTCATCTAAATTTTACGGGGACTTTACTTTGGGGGATACACAAGTAGGATTTAGTTAAGAGCGAGGTAATCTCTTTACATAAGCTATTTTTAATCTTCAAAATGCACGGTTGTTGTACATTTTCGTTCACTAGACTCGGTTTCAATTGTAACTAGTTCAGCGAGTTTGGTTGCAACTTCAGACATTTGGTCATCTTTTGTACTAAGGCCGCTTCGTGAGCCAAGAAGAGGGCTTATTTCACGAAGAGCATCATATGTTGTGCCATGTACAATGGGAATTAGTAAGTCACGAGCCAAAAGTGCCGATAGTTCTTTATCTGCGATCCCTTCCCCTTGAACACGGCGCAGAAACGCAGGTGTTACTAATACGATGCCAACTCGTGATTTCGCTAATCCTTTATCTATTTCACGAAGCAGCGAAGAACCAAGAGTAACATCTTTCTCGCTAAACCATACAGACACGCCGCGTGATTCAAGTAAATCGTGCAGTTCTTTAGCAGCACCTTTGCGGTCATCCCATGCATGGCAAAGAAAAACGTCACGAAGATCTGGCAAATGAGTGCGCTTTTCAACGTTTTCACGAACAGGTGTTAGCGCTCGCACTTCGGCGGGTGTGTACACTACCGAAGAACCTACTGTCGACCAGCGAGGTTTTACGCTATTTCTTGCTCCGCTACTGCTGCTGCCTGACGAAGAGTAGGATGAATATGAGCTTGAACGATAATCATTGTAATTATTATACCCAGTGTAGCGACTATAGCGACTACTACATGCGGGACAAGAAGCTGCGGCGCTTGCCGTACGATGTCCATATGTTGGAGCTGTACATCTTGACATAAGATTTTATTAGTTAGTGGTTAACATTTTATTTAAATCTATTTATTGGGAAAATCATTTTTAGTAACTTATTATAATTAACCCTATCATAAATCAGTTGCAAACAAATCAAAATGCATTACTGCTAAAAATTTGTAGCGTTTTCCATTATATTAATGCCAATTTTTGATTTAGTTGATAAATCATAGCTAACCGTAATTAGCTATGATTACCTTCACCCTAATCTTACTTTCCTTTTTTTACTGTTTGAGTAAATGTGGTTTTTGGATGTGACTTTACAAAAGAAGCAGACACAAATTGTCCCGTAACTGCACTCTTATTTACTGTTATCTTCTTTGCCATATTTATATATAACAATCTCTCCTTGTTAATAAGGGGCAGGAACACATTAACCCCGCAAGAAAATTTATACTATTCAAACCCGTAATAACTTTCATAAACTTACCGAAATTATGTTTTGAATGCCCGCCTCATTTTCTCCTTAAAGACTTGCTGTTTTTCTAAAACTTAATACAAAGATATAATACAAATATTACAAATAACAACATTTAAATGATTTTTTCAAGTCGTAGTTACTGACAATTTAAATAAAAAAAAATCCCCTTCCGGAGATTTTAATTTAATTAAGTAAAAAATTATCAACTATTGATGTTCAAGTCAGCAAACCTATAAGTCATTGCTAATACGCTTACATCAAATAGTTTCGCGCATTCTTCTATTACTTCCTGCTCATTCATACCGTAATAATCAGGCTTTCTGATTTCTTTCAAAATAAACTCGCGAGGCATTAATATAGCAGCGGCGAACGCATTAGCTTCTCTTTCTTGCTTCTTTTCTTTAGCAGAATATTCGATCTCACTTCTGAATTTGATAATAAAATCCTTATCAACAAATAATTCATGCTCATTATTTCGAACATGATAAATCAAATGACCCAATTCATGTGCTATAGTAAATCTTTGTCTAACTTTATGATTAGTCGAATTAAAGCCAATTGTGGCCTTATTATCTTCATAGATTAAAATACCCGAGACTTCTTCACCTAAATCATAAGGTAACACCCTTGCTCCACAATTAGACGCAATAGTCTTAATAGGCACAGGTGGCTGGTGAACATTTGCCTCCTCAAGCAATTCCGTAATCTTCACTGATAAGTTCTTGAAAACGCTTTGGGTTTGAAAAAGCATATTATTTCCTTTGAGTATATTTAATAAAATTTCGAATCTTCTTTAAAACCTCTGCTGAATCCTGAATGACTTGCTTTTCGAGCACTTCAGAAATTTTTTCCTCAGAATCTTTAGTCAGTGTAGTGTTAGAAAATTTTTCGATATCAGGAAAAAACTCCCGAACATCCATTTCATATAATTTAGCGAGCAGTAAAATTGCATGCAATTGTATTTTCTGCTCCCCCTGTTCAATATTAACGATTGAAGTTCTTGTAAGACCCAATTGATTAGCAACGTATTCTTGTTTCAATTCACGTTCAACTCGAGCTTTTCTAACTAATGCCCCAACTTTTTTATAAAACTCGATCTGTTCTTGCTTTCCTACCACAAGTTAAGTTTTTTAATAAACATTTACAAAAATGTGAAATGAAATGTTCTTATGAAAAAAATCCTTTACTCCGCTACTAGTCTGCTAAAGGCCCTAAAGCGCGAAAATGATTCATATTTCTCTAATAAAAAATATACGTCAATTAGAATCCTTTCAAACAAAAAAACCGCGAACTTTTGATAAGTTTCGCGGATTTCGAAGTTTTAATGTAGCCCGTAGGGGAATTACATTTTTATACGAAATCACAAGACGTAATAGATTTGAACCCATTTATGTCCGAAATCGCTATGAATCTGTATGATCGGAAAATACAATTTTAATCCCGATAATTTCCCCGAAAACTAACTAATTGCTTTGAGCATACTTCCATTCTCATACCCAATCTTTGGTTCTAAAAAACAAAACTTTAAACGACTAAAGCTTAATTACCACTTCCATTGCTTTTTTTCTTTTTGACACTTCAATGACCAAAAAACATCAAATTCAGACTTGCAGTAGAGTTAAGTAATTTAAGATATCAAAACGTCCAAATATTAGATTATAATAATAATAAGTAGAAAAAATAACTAAAATAGAATGATAGACACAGTAAATATAGTCTTGAATATGCGTGATTTACCCCAAAAGGGATATAATGGAAGAATACGTCAATGTTTAGAAAATATCAAAGATATAATTGATAGCGCGAACAACGTTGAATGCTTTTTTGGTAACCATCGTAATATGAAGATCATGGTCAAAGGCGACCAAGTCACTATAATGGGAAGCCTGACAAAATATTTATATAACGAAAATTTCACAGTCTTAACCAAAGCTGATATAAAAATATCATTAAAACAGTTATCTAAGTCCCTCGGAATTCCTGTTGAAAGAGGCACGTTGACCAGGATTGATATAGCCGATAATTTTTTTGTACAAGAAATACCGAATAATTATTTAGAATCATTAATCAGCATCAATCGCGCCTACACTGATTGTAGAAAAGGAACGAAATATTTTCACAGAAGCCGGCAGACTTTAGTTTTTTATGATAAAATTAAGGAATTGGACAAAAATGATCCTATTACAAGTAAGAGATTTAAGCTAAAATATGGCCATCAAAATGTCTTAAGGTATGAATTACGCTTGATGCGAAAGTTACCAGCATTGTTAAACGTTCCAAAAGTTAAAGTTGCGCTTCTGTATTCTTCATCATTCTTAAATAAACTCGCATTGCAATGGGTAAATCACTACGATTTGGTTAACAAGAACAAGCTACAGATTAACAAATTAATCTTAACTGCTAAGCAATTTCAAATGTTTCTAATTTATAAAGGTTTGAAAACTTACGGCAATATTGACGATGTAACAAAGTGGATAAATCAAATGAAGATTATAAATAGTTGGGATGCGATGACAACTTCAAGAATTAAACGCTTAATTAAGGACGTACTCAATCATAATTATTTAGTTGAAGACTCGGACCTTATGAATGAATTAAATGAAAAAATTAAGAATTCATTTTTATGTAAGGAGTTCATAATCAATTAATTATAAAAAAATAAATTTTAATTTATCAAAAAAGGATTGGATCTTTCTCATAAATTAAATTTCAAATGAAACAAACTTATTCTGTTAAAGCACTTATGCGCATCGACACAAAAAAGAAAGACGGTCAATGCCGTATTGATTATTTTGTAAGGGTTGGAAACTATGTTACGAAATTACCAACCGGTAAGAGTATACATCCAAAAGACTGGGATGTTAAAAATAAATGCCCTAAGCTTACTACAAAAAATGGAATCGCGTTGAATATGTTTTTTATAAAGCAAATTAGTGAATTCAATGAATACGCCTTGAAACAAGAAACTATGGGACAAACCATTACGACAAATTTTGCTATTGCTTATTTCAAGAAAGGCGGCAGCAAGAATTTTTTTGAATATTGGGCCGAACAAATTGTTCATTGGGAACATGATAAAGAATACAATACATTAAAATCTTATAGATCAACGCTTAATGTTGTAAGAGAATTTAGGCCGAAATTGAATTTTGGCGACCTATCGCGAACATTTATAATGCAATTTGACCATTATTTAGCATCTACCCGAGGTAATTCAATCGGAGGTAGATTTACAAAACACAAATGTTTAAAATCAATTATAAACAACGCGATTATTGATGGGTATCTTCAGGAAAATCCATATAAGTTTTTCAAGATTAAATCAGCAGAAGGTAAACGCATGTTTTTAAAAATTGATGAAGTTGTGAAATTAATTGATTACGAAATTCCAGAAGAGAAAGGCCATCTCATTAAAATCAAAGACATGTTTTTATTTAGTTGTTTTTCTGGATTAAGATACTCAGACGTTGTAAGTTTAAAAAAAGACTGTTATAAAGTGGAAAAAGATCAACACAAATTAGAAATTACTATAAAAAAAACAAAACGAGTGCTTGAGGTGCCTTTAACTTCAATGGCCTTAGCAATCTTGCAATCATATATGTTAACCGAAATTAAAAATCGAAAGTCAATGATCTTTCCAAATATTACGAATCAAGCCCTTAATCGTGAATTAAAAGATTTAATCAAATTAGCGGAAATCGAAAAAGACATAACCTTCCATTGCGCAAGACATACATTCGCTTGCAACCACATAGAGAATGGAACACCTCCGATTATCGTAAAGGAGCTGTTGGGACACACCGATATGAAAAATACCATGATCTATACTAAGGTGACGACGGAGCATCTTTACGATTCGGTTAGTACACTTGATCACTTTTTTACCTCAAAATTAAAAAAATGAAAGCAAGCCATCTTAGGGAGATGCGATCACATCTTATTAATGGAGATCTTCAAAGTAAGTTATTGACAAACGCAATCAAACATCTATTTGTCAATATCGAACTAATAGACCTAATGAAGCAACTCTTAATCGGATGTCAAGATCCTGGAACACGTGAAATACTTTTGATCAATTTAAGAAAAATTATAAAGCAAACACCAAGATCAGCACCGCCTGAAGTTATAAAATATATGTGGGAAGATCACCATCAGCATCTACTTAATATAAAAGAAGAGCAACGTCTTAATGATCCAATAAAATGGGTAAACGCTGAAATCGAATATGAACTTGCACTAAAAAAAATTCGAGAATCAGAAGACAAAAAGCCGTTTTGGACTTTTACTGATATAATGCGAATATTTAAATGGAGTAGGCAAACGGTTTATCTGAGAATGAGCAATAGCATGCCCTCTTACAAAATTCCAAATAGTAGTGATACTATATTTTTTCAGGAAGAGGTAATTAAATGGATAAAAGAAAATGGTTAATGCTTCTTTTGAATATAAAATAGGCATATATCAGGCATATATTAAGCATCTATAAAGCACTTTTAATTTAAAAAAAAAGGCAAGTAATAACATAGGTTAACATCTCTTACCATTACTTGCCAGCGAAAAAATAAATTAATATTTGCGCACGGTTTATGCCCACTATTTCTACCTCCTTTTTATGACCTCCCTTTGCTTTTAAATGTCTTTTTGCCGTTAACCGATCTAATAGACATTTAAACTTTAATCTTTGCGCTAAAGGGCTAAAATTGATTGATTAATCTATCAATTCTTCACTCCAAGAAAGATTTTATAAGTTATACCAGTCGATAACTTTACTGGTGTTAATTGAGCTACAATTTTACCATCTGAATATGTTGAAATTATATTACCATATCCATCAGTAGATGTTTTTACAACATTTAATTCTCTTTTTTTGAGCCCTGATATTATTGCTCTATAATTCGCTTTATCTGAAAAAACATATTCCAATACTCTCACTTTATAATGCCAGTCCAGCATTTCTTGAATACCGTCTGTCTTGTAAAACATTTCTCCTGAGTTTGGATCGATCTCATTAAAAGTTAAGGAGCTATTTAGCTGCATCAGTATTTTTGATATTCTTTCTTTCGTTTGAAATTGATCTCTTAAAATGACTAATAAATCGGCCAGTGTCAGAAAATGATACGGCGTAATGGTTGATTGAGAAACATCGTCGTTGTTTTGAGAAATGTAATTGTTAGTGGATGAATTAACTCTTGCCTGATTTCCTAAAATCCATCCTTTTGTAATGTGGTTAACACTGTTTTTATACTCTATGTAAAAACACCCCCCCTGTTCTTTTAGTGGAGTTATAATGTCTCCGAAAATTAAATATGCCTTTTTTTTTGAATTCGCATTAGGCTCGGTCAAGATATAAGCTCGTTTTGATATGATTTGATATTGTTTATCAAAGCCTATTTTTTGAGAAATATCATTTGACTCAATTTGAGCTAAAATTTTAGTTGAAGAAAATATAAAGACAAAATAAGTCGCAAGTAATTTGATTTGAATTGGTTGATACATTGAATTTAGGCTTAATGACAAAGCGTGGAACGTTGCTACCTTTGCTACTGAGGGGGTCGAATCCCTAATGGACAAAGAATAGCAACGCCCACGCCTTACCGTGAGCGCTTTGCTAAACTTCCCGTCCATTGTGAATTTTCGACCTTTCAGTAGTGGGAATTTTTGCTTAACGCGATGCCTTATGTATAATCTATTTTAATTTATTTCATGTCCTAAATTATTTAAAGTTCTTTTAAGAAAAAAGAATAAATTTAATATTTCAATTTAAAATTATGGCGCAAGAAAAATTGGATCAACTTGAGCAACTCAATAGTGTTGATACTCTGCAAACTATTCTGACAACGATATTAAAAGAAACAAACTTAACTGATATAATTATTAATGAAAATTCAATTGAGGGAAAAATTGCAAGTCCAATAACAGGACCACAAAATTGTCTATTTCTGCTTTTAACTGACCATCTTTCAAGAAATTACTCTGGTTACGATCAAATAAGAGACTTAATAAATAGGAAACTAAGGAGTAAAAGTTTTAATTCAATAATTATCATTTCATCGAAAAATATTACCAATGGATTTAAAGATCGGCTTAAACGTGAGTACCTAAACCTCGGTATTGACTTTTGGGATAAAAATGATTTAGTAAAAAAGATCGACGATTACTATTCCGATTACTGGCGTCATAACGATAAGAATCTTGTTGCTTATGAGAAGTTCTTTGAAAATGATATGAAAGACGATTGGTCAATTAAAAAAGTGAAAGAATTTAAAGCTGCACATGAAAAGCTACTGGAAATTTTTATCGAACCTCGGTTGATGCATAAAGTAAGTGATTTCGAATCTCAAAAAAAAGCGTTTGTGAAAATATCGATGGATAAATTGATCGATATAACAAACCCTGTAATTTTGGAAGGGGAGCCTGGAATAGGAAAAACTCGCTTATTAAAAAAAATTGGTAGTGTATTTATTCAAATGAATAATACTATTAACGGCAAAAAATATCTACCTGTCTTTATAAACAACATAAATTTAATAGAAAACAAGCTCAACAATTTACTAAATATTAAGAATGCTGTCGAAACTATATTGAAAGATTATTTTAAAGAATCTACTTTAGATGAACTTTTAAATCAATATAATTTTGTGTTTCTTATTGATTCATTAGATGACTTTTCTAAAATTCATCAAGAATCTATATTAAAGGGGCTGAAAGAAATAGTTTTTAATGGCTCTAAAATTATCTTAGCTACTCGATTTCAAGAGTATTCAACTATCAATGGAATTACTGAAATTGGAAAATGTGAGGAGATATTTGTAGAAAAGTTTAATGATTATCAAATAAAAACTTTTTTATCTCTCTATTTTAAAAATGAAAAATTTAAAGCGCAAAATCTTATTGAATCGTTAAAAGAAAATAGCATCATACAACGATTACCAATAACCCCTCTTAACTTGTCGTTGATATCAATACTTTACGAAGAAAATAACTTTGAAATTCCGGCGACAATAACTGACATATACGATAATTTTAATAACCTTTTACTTGGAAGAAGTCTTCCTGATGCTCGCATCGAATTTTTTGATGTAAATTTTAGAGAGAGAATTTTATCTGTTTATGCTCTTGAACTGTTAGACCGGGAAGAGCGAAATTATATGACGTTGAAGGAATTTAAAGATTTTTTTACCGCATTTTTTGACCCAGTAAAAACAACCATTGATATAAAACAACTACCCAATGCTTTAGATTTTATTGTTAACAACACAGGTATATTAGTACTTCAAGATGGAAGATATGTCAAGTTTCTTCATGAATCCTACATGGAGTATTACGCTTCCAGGGAAATATTCTTTCATAAAAGGCACCTTGAAGATAAGTTAATAAATAATTTTTTAGACATCAATTGGCAGTACACAGCTGTTTTCTATGCTGGCCGTAGTAAAGATATGAGTGTGTTCTTAAGAAAAATAATCGAAAGAACTCAAAAATCGAAACAAACTACCGACCATTACCGAAGTATAACTGGGTTAGGAAACATTTTACAAGCCCTTTATATGACTGACGATTCTATACGAAAAGATGGGATATTAATAGCACTTAATCATGTATTAGAAATATACGAGTGGATGAAAAAAGCCTCTATGGATGAAAAAATGTTTTTTAAGGCATTGACGCTACCGTTGACGTTAATAATTAACACCATGTTTTTTTATGACAACTACAATTCGATCACGTTACGCGGCCCGTTAACCGGAGCTTACGAAAACTTATTGCCTTTCTTAGAAATTAGTGATAAAGACGAACATGGAATCATAGATTCAAGCATAGCTTTTAAATTATTTACTTTAGCGATAACTTTATCCAGCCCAAGGATAAATGATCAATCCAAAATTGATCACTTAGTTTATAACACCAATATTTTAAATGACCCTCTTTTTGAAAAATTATTAGATTTTGGGATAAGTATTGCCGGTAGCAAAGAATTATATGAACTTAAAGAAAATTTAAAAACGCCTAATCGCATTAGCAAGGGAGAAAGTAAGAACAATATTAAGATAAACAAATCTGCAACCACACAATATTTAAGCACTCCAGTTGGGCGATTAAAATTTGGAAATTATGACAGAATTAGTTCTGATAGAGAAAATTTAATAATTACAGAAGGCAAGTCAGATGCACAAATTATAGAGCATGCATTTACTATATTAACTGATGAAATTCCTTATTGGGAAATTGAACCTGTACATGAAGAGAATGGCGGTGCCAATGAATTAGCAAAGTGTCTATCCAATGGTGCACTTCTAAGTAAAAAAAAGTGCATTATCGGAATTTTTGATAATGATGAAAAAGGTATTCAAGAGTTTAATGGCGAATTAAAATTTTCAAAATTTGACTTCTTTAAAAATAGCAAAAGAGTTAAAAAGCACAAAGAAGCTGAAATTTATGGCTTAAAACTTCCTATATATCCAGAAAGAGAGAAGTATTATAATAAGGATCAAAAGTTTAATTTTTTTTCAATCGAACATTATTTTCCTGACTATTTATTAAAAGAAAATAACATGCTGGAAGAAACACCGATAGATGGGATATTTAAAATTTCCGATAAAAATTCGAAAAAGGCAGATTTTTCGAAAAAAATACGGCAAATGGATGATCCTAAAATTTTTCAAAATTTCCTTTATTTGTTTAAAGAAATTGATGAAATTTTTGGCGTTGAAATTAATTATAAGGAACAATAATCAAAAATGTTAAGAATGAATTTTAATCAAATTGTTTTTACAATTCTTTGATAAACAGCCAAAGATTATTTTAAATTTCTTAAACAAGGAGAAGAATATTTTTTTAACCAAAGCTTGCAAGAGAAATTTTTCCAATTAGGTATTTAATAAATGAGTGGCAAAACATTCTTATCTGGACTATAAAACGGATGCGTCATAATTTTAAATAAGACAAATTTCAACAAAAACGAACATCATACTTTCCTTAAATAAGCCATTGACAAGCTGAACATTACACATACTTAGGTAATATATGTTTTATTGGCGGAGAATCTTTGAATACCAAAATAACATAGACCGCCAATGCTATCCAATCTAAAATAATTACTCCCTTTATCACATAGCTGAATAAGAGAACTGAATCAATTTTATCATTTATAAAATCAAAATCTGATTCAAATAATTTGTAGATTTTTTGATAAAGCTGTTTAAATTTACTTGAATCTTCCTTGATATCACTTTTTAGTTTTTTTAGATCCATTTCATATAGACTCAAATACCACCAAATGAAACTAATGTAAATCAAAATCATCCCTAAAATGAAATACAATGTTATATGATCAGTCTTTATTTGAAAGAAGGCGTAGATTGATGTACCGATAGATAATGGAACTGCAATAACTTGACTTTTGATTTTGTCTTGTGCTTGATTTAGGTTTTCAAAATAACTCTTTCTTTCTTCTTTAAGTTCTTTTGAAATTTTTTCAAAAGAAAAACCAGAAAGATAAATTTCATAATTTCTTTCTGTGATTTTAAGTAAGTATGAAAAACTTAGAAATACTTCTATAAAATTTTGGTTTGACTCATCCTGTGCTAATAGTAATTCAACAATGTTGTGTTTTAATATTGATAGCCATTCAAGATTATTTGTATTCGTACTATTAATTCGAGAGCTAATGTACTCTTTGTCAAAATTTACTTTTTTAGAGAATATTCGCTCGTCAAAGATTTGATAGTTAAACCCAACCACATTTTTTTCTTTTCCATTGTCAACTATGAAAAACCGACGTTTAATGCCATCATCAAATTCTATAATGTTTGATGATAATTTAAAAAGTTTAAGTAAAGATGCGTACAACAAATAATTTCCCATCATGGAAACGCAATCCGTTTTAAAAGGAAGATTTGAATACTCAGATTGATCTTTTAGATTGCAATAATAATAGGCTTTGTTATTAAAATCTATAACGATAACTTTATTTATGTGGACTTGATCTTCATAAACAGATTTAAATAATTGATCGTAACTTGAAAAGAGAATAATGGTCTTATCTTTTGATTTACGGCTCGCAGTAACAAGATTTCCTACTTCTGTGTACTCTATATCCAGTTCGTTTAAAACACCAAATAAGCGCTTCGCTGCATTTGGAACAGACTTAAAATAAAAATCGATCTCTTTTTCTTTGAAAATTAGCCAATCAAATAAACTAATGTCATTAAATATATCTTCAAAAGTTTTAAGGACATTATTCATGACTTTCTTGTTGTGATCTTATTTGATTTACAATTGTCGAATTTCTAATAATCAAAGCCCCGTTAACAATTGATACTTCATCAGTTGCGAATTTTGAAGAATCAATAGTCAAGTTTATCCCTTTAACACTGGCTTTGATTTGGATTAGTTTTTTAAGTTCTGAGGTATCGGCAAATATATCAGGATCAATCTCTTTATTTAAGGTATTTTCAACGTAATCACGTATTATAGATTTATCTCCAAAAAGAGATTGACTTATGTCGTCGATATTTACTTTACCCTTGTTTGATTTTCTATAATCGTCTATGTGATCAAAAGCTCTACTAAGAAAATCAGCTTCTTCGCCAATAAACTCTTTCGGAATCAAATTTTTAACAGCTCCAACTAAAACAGCGGTTTGTATTTTCCCGTTTACAGCGTCACTTGCATTAACCCATCCTAAAAAGTAACCTGATAAAGAATCTCCTTGATTAGTCACTAAAGCAATGTAGTTTCTATCAATCGTATCTTTAGTTTCAAAAAGGCCAATATTTATTCTAAAACCCATAGCTAATTTATCAGTGTTCAAATTATTTATATCATTGAACTCAAAATTTTCCTTGTCAGGGCTCCATTCAAAATTAAATCCTTCTTTTTTTCGACCTATTATTATTGACAAATACCTTCTATCGGTTACAGTATAGTCTGCAAATAAATAATAACCACCTGTAGCGAACGACTCTTTACTTATTGCACTTGCAAGTTCCCCTAAACTCGCTTGGGAATATGTTAAAAAAACTTCATCATCGCTCTTTCTTAAATATTCATTTATGTTTAGGGTTACTGCATTATTAGTACTCTCTGTTTTAAATTTACAATGACGTGTTTTGTCTTTCTCGAAACTTTCATGAATAAGACTATACATACGATTAATACCATCATTTATGGGCATTAATTTTTTGGCTGAGTTATATAATTTTATACCTCGCACTTTAGCATCTTTCTCTAATTGATGAATTACTAATCTGTGAACTTTCATGTGATTGTATCAGGTTTATTTAACAAGGTAGAAATTTTTTATTATTTTGAATGATAAACTATGAATCCTCTAATAAATTCTCGTGATAATTTCACTCGCTCTTAAATCAAGTAAATCGTCAACGATATCACATCACTAATAGCAATTATTTTTAGAAGGTTATAGGTAATTAGTGTTTTTCCTTAATAAAAATCAAATTCGATTGATGTAAAAGGCATATCAAAGTATATAATCGAATGATGATTCCCTGTTCAAATTCAAAAGAGTTTATAAAAACCCTGTTTCACTGATTTATGTGGAAATTTTGATGATTTTTTTGAAAGAATTGACGTAAAATGATCATTAAAAGTTAATTGTTAGTTTTATTCTATAAACATTAAGTTTACGTTTATTGAGCCTGATTTCCCTAATAATTTCCCCGAAAAAAAATTTCTTAAATTTTCTTGTGAAAATAAATTTAGGATGCGACAATTAATATAGCCCGCCTTAGAGTAAAACTATTCCGATCGGATATATACTTAATCAAGTGGTTTTAAATGGATATAAAAACATGAACGGTCTTAAGAAAATGCGTCCAATTTGTCCGCTTTTCCTTAAATTATAAATATTACAAAAAAATGACATTTTGCAAATTGCTGATTGTCAATTATTTAAATTTAAAATTTGAGACGTTGAAGTAAATTGGATGATTAAAAGCTAAAAAAGGACTTTTTGAGATATCACACGGAAGTTATTGAAAAAAAACACTAAAAAATATGCAAAAATTAGTAACCTTTTCGATAACTGATCTTAAAGAACCGGATTATCGAATCAAAGAAACAATAGAAAATCGTTATCAACAATTGGTAAGATCAATCCGAGATAATGGGCTAATTCAGCCTATTATCGTAAATCAAAATCAGAATCGTAAAAACATAGTAATCAACGGCTGGGAAATTGTTTCAGCTTGCAAAGAATTGCGGATTACTAAAATTGATGGATATATGGTTTCCTTAGATTTTGAAACTGAAAAAAGAGCTCATTTCGACTTAAATAATCAGATTACATGCTTTTCAGAACATCAAATTCAAGAGTTGCTTAATAAAAGTTACGATGATTATTTTCCGGCGTGTTATGTCAGAAAAGACGACCCAATCGAAAATGAATTATCAAATATCAATAATCCAATTCGAAGAAAAACTTTTAATTGTCAAATAAGTGAGACGGGCTGGAACAAATTAGCCGAATTGAGATCATTTTGGCGTTGTGAAACTAATAGAGAAACGATCAACAAAGTTATTGACGAATGCTTCAGGAATTACATAAGTTAAAATACAATGGAATTAGAAAAATTGGAATTTAAAAAATCAATTGATAATGCTAATGCATTTTTTAAATCTATGCCATCTGAAGATAGTCATTACAAATATAAAATAACTAAGTCGGCATTGATAAAATTGGAAGGTAATAAGCCCTTAGTCTATTTAAAATTTGATCAAAACAATTTTCAAAAAGGTCTCAATCAACTCTTAAAGCTTACATTTTACAAATCGAATAGAAAACTGCTTGGAAAAAATAATTACAGCATTATTGCAGGAGGCATGTCTAAACACACGAATCATTCCGATTTTTGTAATGTGGGTGCTTTAAGCCTTAAAGATGTTTATTTAAACGATCTTATAATAAATTGTTACAGTAAAGTTTTAGCCGATTTATTTGTGCAATTCCTTCCGCAATGGGATAAAATCGGAAATCATTGGTATAATCAAACGAAAATTCATGAGGATTACCGCATGCAAAAGACAATCTATACAAGTGCGATATTAAATAAGAATAGTGCGCATTATTACCATTTTGATACCGCCAATCTCTTGAACACATATTCAGCTATGATTATTTTAAAAAATCAAGTCTCCGGTGGTTATCTTGTATTGCCTGAATATGAATTAGCTATTGAAGCTGCAAACGCTTCCGTTATTTTTTTTTACGGACGAAACATTTTGCATGGTGTGTCGCCTATAAAATACCATGATAAAAATGGATTTCGTTATTCTATAGTTTATTACACTAATGAAGCACTAAAAGATTGCAAGTCAATTTTAGAGGAACACAGCAAAATTTGATATGGAAAGACAATCTACTTCAATTAATAAAGTCAAATTTCTTAGTAAATTTGTAGAATCGCGTGGACAATTTAGGTTAGCTGCAATTAACGCCAATGTCGGAAAAAGTCAGGTTTACACTTGGCTAAAGAATGACAAAAACTTCCGTAAAGAGTATAAAGAACTTTTATCCAATATTAAAAGTTACCATGTAAATCAACGATTAAAGGCGTTACAATTAGATGACGCGGAAGCTATACAAAAACAAATATCTCTACTTAAGCGCAAAATGAATAAATTGGATGGTTAAATGCGCGGTTAAACAATCTATAAACGCCAGGCTTATCAACCTGGCGTTCTCATTAGGTAACTACATCTTTTTCTTCTTACCTGCGTTAGGATTGTTAGCCTTGTAACGCATATCAGGTTTACCACTTTTGGTTACAGGTCCTTTAGGAGTCTTGTTTTCCTTAAAGCGTTTGTCAGGTGTGCCATTTTTTTTTATGTGCTGCGTGGTAGGTGCAGTTTGTGCATTTACAATGCCAGTCATGCTGAACACAGCCAGCATCAACATTACGATTAGTTTTCTCATTACTATGAAGTTTTAGTTGATGCAATATAGACTTATACTTTTAAAAGGCACAACAACGTGGCATAGTTTATCTTCCACCTGTTTTACCGCTCTTTCCGACTTTTAACTGCGGAACTACCTGCAATTGCTGTATATCTGTAACAACGATCTCCGGCTTTCCCTTGTAAAGGATAGCTTTGCCTGTAACCATAATGGTCTTACCCTCTAAGTCCTTATAGGTATCCTTTGCAGCACCTTTTAAAACCACAGTAAGCGGCTGATTGGGATAGGCTGCACCTACGTTTACCAGTGTCATGTTTTCAAGTTCCTTAGTGCCGTACACTAAGCCGCTTACACTTACATTCTTACCGATGTTGTTTGGCAGATCATTTAGTTCAACGTGCATAGCTGATGAGTCTGAACCTGCTGCAAGCACCTGCTTAGGATGATATACGTTATGTGTCGGCAGCATCGGGTTTGCTTTGAAGATAGCATTTAGCAACCCTGCCAACCGAATACCTGCCTGCTCAATGCGGTGGTGTACCACACCGATATGCTCGTTGTAATAAGCATCGTCCAGTTTGTTATTCTTTTCAACTTCTAAATAAAATTTGGTTGCTAACTCATAGCTTTCAAAAGCCCACAGCATCACATCATCGTGTTGCCACTTGGCAATTTCTGCAGATGTTGCCTTATCATAATCTTGCGCCATCTGCGTTGAGGTAAGACCCTCTCTGTCGATCAGCTTGCCGTCCCAAACGCTATGCAAATTAGTACCGTTGCCGTTGAACTGTACTTGGATGGTGTTAGCACCTTTATCTTCTGCTCTGCTCACATGAAAAGGCTGGTGCACGTCCCCAACAAAGTGAACAAGGAACTTTAGAGCTTCCGTCTTTTGCGCTCTAGAAGTTTCAGAGCTTTTAAGTGTCGCTTCGCATTTCTCAATTGCAGCATAAACATTGTTCTCTCCCTGCCCTTTGATAAGCTTTGCGAACTGCTCATAATTCAATCCTAACGGAGCATTGATGTAATGCCATGGCGTAGTATATTTAAAGTCTGGCTGATTTCTTACTTCATCTGCCCATGAGGCAACATCACTTATCTTCTGATCTCCTAATAAGGCTGTAACGCCATCTTTGCCAAGTGGTGTTAAGTGATTCTCTGCTATCAATGCAACCGCCTGATGGCCTTTAAAGCCCCAGGAGACAAGAACAAAACAAAGTGATGCTAAGATTCCAGTAGTAATAAATTTCTTCATGCCGCTAATTTAATGGTGTCAGGTTAAGGGTTTGTTAAGTACAACGTAACAAAGGTATAGCATGCAAAGGAATGTAAACATCTATAAGCTTGCCTCATACTCTTTTAGCAGTTCGCTTTTAACGGTTATCATGTCCTGCTGCATTTCAAGGTAAAGACTCTCGTAATGTGAACACATATCGAACACAGCAAGCGCATAGTCAACATACAGTTCGTTGTTGTCCCTATCATTATTCTCCCTGAGCTGCTGCATAATGTCCAGCACCTTTAAGTACAACTGCTTTGATCTGGTATTGGATTCGCTTAGCCTGTCATTGGTTAGGTTAACATTGAAGTAAAGGCTGATCAGGTTAAACTTCCAGTTATCGGCATCGAGTTTGTCGATATAGGTCGTAAGCTTGCTCATTTCCTTGTTCAGGAATGCGATGCTGTCCTTACTTCGCTCTATGTTCCAGTTCTTCCAGTAGCCAATGTTCTTTTTGACCACGGCCATCTTCTCACCGGTGATATAGTAAAAGCTTTCGGCTATGTCCGTTTTCTTTGTCCGGTACTGAAGTTTAATGTCATTCTCATACTTCCGTTTGTCTCCGACATAAGCGAACAGGCCTGTGAGGGTTTGCGTTAATAATGCACCTGCCAGACCTGAAAAGGCGCTTATCGCGATCAATGTATTGCTATCAGCCATCACTCTATCTCTTTGTACAAACTTAAGAATTTGATTTGGAAATGCTAATATTTTTAGCATAGATTTGTAGGCGTAAAACGATAACATGGAAGCATTCAAGATGGCAAATGAGAACGGCTTAACGATTGTTGAGCAGGCTAATGATGGGTTTAGAATGAGCGTACTGCGTGACAGCAAACAGCAGTTTAAAGGTGATGCTCCTATCTTACAGGCCACGCTTTACAAGGAGGATGGTGTCTTTGTGAAGGATGGAAGCTTTTTGTTTGTAGCGTTGGACAGCAATAACGAAGTAGCTTCTAAAGCTGTTGACCTCGAGGTCTTTCACGCCTCTATTGATTTCTTCTTTGCTTCTATCCTCAATACCGACTTATACGTTAAGAGCATACCCAAGACTTCCTGTTTCTGTAGCAGAGAGATGAAACAGTTTAAGTACGATTAACAGGAGGTTGCAATGCATGTTATTAAAGGTGACTTTTATGATCAGTTACAATCCCGATTGTTTGCCTGGATTCGTAAACGTCCAAAGCTATTTGCCAGCACAAGAGCAGGTACAACAGATTATGTTATTACAGCAAGTGCAGACAAAGGCGTGTTGTTTGATCTCAGCTATTTCAACGAGCAGTACCTTGCTGAATATTATTCGGAAGCCTTGTTTGTCAAGAACGCTGAACTTATAATTAAAGAAATGGCCAAAGTTATCATAGAAGCTGCCTGGGATTTTAGAGAGGATAATCAACTTATTTCTATTACGGTAAGGTTTAATGCAAGAGCAGTGGTAAAGCAGTTAAAACTTGATAACGGGAAAGCTTACATAACGCTATGATTTCTACTGTAGTCATTATAAACTTATGATATATATCAGTATGCTGTTATCGTCAAGGAAAAAATAATCAATAGGCACTTTACATAGGATTGCCATATCGTTCAACATGCTGATGGGCATCTCACAAAAAGCAACTTCATAATTCTGTATCTGTTTTTGCGTGCAACCAAGTACTAAAGCCAGCTCTGCTTGAGATATGCCCAACTCAAGACGTTTCTTTCGAATGTTTTTAGCTACATTTTTTTTGATCGCTCTCACGCAAAAAGTCAATAAGATCCCATGCTGAAAATCTCATTAGTCAACAATTATAAGAAATACGGGTCTTAAAATAATTGCATTTAACCATTATACATTGCTCCTAATGCTATTTGTTTAACAAAAAGGTTTCGTCGGTTGATTTTACAAAAAACCTCTTAACCTCGCCTTTTACCTTATTTTTAAATCGAATACTCTTTTTACTTTTTGCGATTAAGCATTCTAATTTGACTTAAGCGCAATAATTACTAATAAGCGCAAGTATAGAGTTGTTTTATCTAAAAATTTGGGCTCAAGCGTTATTTAGTGCTTTAAACTCAATCTTTCATCGTTCTTTTTAAACCGAACAACCGAACAATTAAAGTATCTCCTACCTATACAAATTAGAATTGATGCTTCAAAATCCATTGATAGGTAGATTGTCCTGATTTCATTTTAATCAAAATTAGGGAGAAAGGGAGGCTGGGGTATGTCGGTGTAGGGTGTGTGAATGCGTGGTGGTACGGAATAGGAATAAAACCATTAGTAAATAATAGTAACTACAATCAATAAATCATCTAATGATGCAAAATGTATTAAAGAATTTGATCAAAGGCATTTGATGTTGAAGAATCAAAGAAACTCAAACCCATTATTGCTGGCTATGGTGATTAAAGGTTGAACGTGCTCGAAAAACCTCTCTTTATTAAAATACGTTTGATTTAAATTAGGAAACAGTGTCAAATAATCTTGAAGAAATTTATTGTTAGGGGCTTTTAGCTTGATAATATCAACTGCTTTCTCCTGAAGATCAAAGAAGGGCGCAAAATGTTGATCAAGCGACGGCAGCTTATCACTTTTAGCTGAATTAAAGCTGCGATCTGCCGGTATCAAGTTCCAAATTAAATCATGTGAAACAAACGCATAGGGAATAAAATGTTCAACCGCGTAATTCCCTATTGTCAAGCTTTTATTTGTATAAATACAATCAACTCGGCCCAATTCTCCAATTACTATGTCCCAAAAGTTTTTCCTTTGATCATTCAAAGCTTTCCTTATGGGTGTTTTAATTAGTTTATTTGGTATATCAGGTACGTTAGGATTTTTGGATTGTAGATAGATTGCTAAATTCCAGTAACAAAAGTCCTTTAGTATTCTTGAATTTCTTTGAAGATAATCAACCCAAAAAGGGTTGATCTCCAAATGATTTTTATGTAAGCTATATAAACAATTATTAGTAAAGGATTGAGAATTAATATAAGCGGCATTGATATTGTCAGTCTTGAACCACGGACTTAAAAAACGATGTGGTACTTCGGCATTGAAGTATTGTAATGCCTTTGATGTCGCCGGGTTTGAACTTGATACCAACCTTTGGAAAATAGTGTCTCTCCCAGCATCAATTGTCAGTCCTTCGATTGATTTTATATGCTCTATTAAATGTTGAAGTTTGTCCTGCTTGCCGAATGAAATATGAAAATAATTAACTGTGAACCATGAATGTGCGACCATTTCGGCGAAAAGGTCTTTTTTTGATATCGATGTAAGTCCATATTCAACCTTCTGAATTATTGCTAAAAACCAATAAAACTTATAAGTCGCAGAAGTTTTGTTAAAACAAGCAGCTAAAAGATTGACTGGTAAATTGACTTGATATGGCAAATTCACACAACGAAGATATTATTTCTTGTCGAGTCGTTCCGCTTTTCTTTTTTTTGATGGGCCATTAATTATGTAATTTATTGCTTCTTGCTCGATTTCTTTTTGACTCATTAATCTGTTTTGTTGCAGAAAATTTATGATGTCGCTTTTTTTGAAAAACACACGTCTACCAGAGGGCTTGTAAACAGGTATTGATCTGCTAAAACTCAATTTATAAATATAAGATTTTGAAGCTCCCATTAGTTTAGCTGCTTCGTCAACAGTTATCATCTCTTTCCCTAATTGATCTTTACCATTATTTTCAGAAATTAATATTTGTTCTATACGATGTAATTTATCAAGGATTAAAGCAACCATATCTGGCAGTTGATCAAAAGTGATTTTTTCCATTCAATATATTTTAAGTGTGATGAATTATGTGACAAAATTTGTTTTGAATGTTGATTATCAATAAATTTATCTTACAAAATATCCCTAAACATTTTTTATACTTTAAAAAACTTATTTATGAAAAATTGATTGAAGGAAAGTTCTAATTAATTTGTCTGTTCTAGTAATTGGATCATTTGTAACTCCCTTATTCGCGAATTCAAAATATAAAACACGGTTATTATCAACTAATAAAGAGTAAAACTCTGGTTGTATTAACTTCAATCGATTTAAATTAGGTATAAAAATCTCATAAAATATTTGCTTTTGATAATTTAAATATAGTACATTTAATAAACCAAACCATAACACAATGAAAGATAATAAAACGAACAAGAAACTAAACCTTGCACTTACATCGGCGGCTATTATAAGTGCTTCAATTGCTGCGCTTTCATCAAGTGCCGAACCTGTTAGTTACCAACTTGATTTAAGCTCAACTGATATTTTAGCAACAAAAAGTAAGGTAAGAGCAATACCTGTTTTAAAACTAAACTTCGCTAACCCTGAAGCAAGTGTAATCGTTGCAAATCATAGTTCCCACAGTTCTCACAGTTCTCACAGTTCTCACAGTTCTCACAGTTCTCACAGTTCTCACCATTCAGGTCATCATTGATGCAAGATCTAACTTTAATCAACAGGGTTTTAAATGGAACAATTTCTGTTTTTGCTATTAAATCGATTTACAGTAAATCGGCAATTCTAAAATGCCTTTACTGGTACGGCGATAAATTTAATGTTACCGTAACTGAAACTGATAAAGTTTTTTGTATCGCTTTGACGATAAAAAAAGATTTGTCAATTGAAGATATTGATTTGGAGTTATACCTACAAAAATTGGAGAGAGATATAATAGATTTTAATTTGCGGGATATCGTAATTAATGAGACGCGCAACATCCGGGATCTGTTAGTAGCCAAGGCATTTTCTAATGGGGAATTTGAAGAAACTCCGATGGGAGAAATAGCAGACCCGGTCGGATTTGACGTTTAGTAAGACTAATGTTAAAAGCAGGACATTCCATTGATACAGAATTTAAATACTCATCTTCTTTTTTAAAAAATAATCTTGTCAAGTTGAAATATACTGACGGATCTTGTTTAGATATTCCATGCGGAAACGGAAGAAACATCTTTTTAATCGCAAAATATTTTCGAACTGTTACTGGAGTAGATATACGTGAGGATTGTTTAAAGGTAGTTGGGGACTCAGCTAAACTTTACGATTTGGCAAACATTAGACTATCTAAAGTTGACGTAGTAAACGATGTTTTAACTGAAATTTCGTCATTTAAACTGATTTGTAATATTCATTATTACAGCAAAATTTTATTTGAAAATTTGGTAGCAAATATGGGCAAAGGGAATTTCTTGTTATTAGAAACCCCATCATGCAACGGCGGGAATTTCAACGAGTTGCCGAGCGAAATTGAATTGAAGAATATTATCGGCGCAAATGAATTAAGGCATTTTGAATTTAAAAAGTGTCACAAAGTCACCAATATTGAAAACCGAGGTTCGGTAAAACTCTTATTAAAAAAAATTTAATGATTGAATTGAAAGCGAGCAAAGGATACCGAAAATTTAAAGATATAACCCACTACGATAATAACGATTCGTCGATTTATTATTTGTTACCGTTTCGGTTTCATCATCTAAACAACACCCAAGACGTTTTAGTTAACGAAGTCGGTGACTATTTGATCGTACCAAATGGGACTGTTACCAAAATAATTAATAAACAAATTTCAAAGCAAACGGATAATGACCTTTATGGCGACCTGATTGCTGGATTTTTCATCAGCGAAACCATAATCCCGGCTTTAATAGATGTGTTTGCGACACGCTATAGAACAAAAAAGTCTTTTCTTGATAATTTCACGAGTTTGCATCTATTTGTAATCACGTTGCGTTGTGAACATACATGCCATTACTGCCAAGTATCTCGGGTGACGACTGACAAAGAAAAATTCGACATGTCAGAAGAACATATCAACAAAGGGATTGATTTGATGCTTAGTTCACCAAGCCCTTCTCTTACAATGGAATTTCAGGGGGGAGAAGCACTTCTGGCATTTGATAAAATTGTTTATGCAATTAACCGAACTAAGAAGTTTGCTGAAATACGAAACAAACAAGTGACCTATGTGATTTGTACCAATTTGGCTGTAGTCGACCAAAACATACTTGACTATTGTAAGGCTGAAAATATACTAATATCTACCTCATTAGATGGTCCCAACTTTGTTCATAATCAAAACCGCCGAAGACCCGGCAACAATAGTTACGAACTAACTATCAAAGGTTTAAATATGGCCAAGGAAGCACTTGGGAGTGACAAAGTATCTGCTTTAATGACCGCAACAAATTTATCCTTGGATTATCCGATTGAAATCGTGGACGAATATTATAAACAAGGGTTTCGAAATATTTTTCTACGGCCAATTTCTCCTTATGGCTTCGCGTTAAAAAATGAAAAAAAGAATAAATATGCGATGGTCAAGTTTTTAACATTTTACAAAACGGCGTTGCAGCATATTATTGACATAAACTTAAGAGGTGAATATTTTAGGGAGGATTACGCTACAATCATTTTAAAAAAAATTTTGACTCCATTTCCTGTAGGCTATGTTGACTTGAATTCACCTACTGGCTCAATAACTAACGCTGTAGTATTCAATTATGAAGGCTCTGTTTATGCAAGCGACGAAAGCAGGATGTTAGCTGAATCTAAAGATTTCACTTTTTTGTTAGGTCATTTAGACAGTTCCAGTTATGAGGAAATTTTTTACGGAGAAAAGGTACAAGCATTGTCAGAAGTCATGTGTAACGAAAGTTTACCCGGTTGTTCTGAGTGCGCTTTTCAAAGTTACTGCGGCTCTGATCCCGTACACAATCACGCTACGCAGGGTAGCGTTTGGGGATATCGTCCCACGAGTACTTTTTGTCAAAAAAACATGGAAATAATTAGGTATTTGATTGATTTAATGGAGAGTGACGCGCGGATTAAAATCATTTTTGAAAATTGGGCTAAAGCAAGTTAAAGATGTTACTTAAGACAAAAGGAATTGCATATGGTATAGAAGAATTGATTGTCGGAATCATTACTCGGAATCCATTGAATTGTGGTAAAGATAAAATCTTAATTTCTGAAGAAAGTCAAAGCGATAATTCGTCTTTTGCAGCTTTGCTTACTACAAATGATTATTCTTTAAGCGAAAATGTGCCGTGTATGTTTGGCATCCAATCTTTGACACATTTGGATGAAGGGGATGTAGTTATTTTGGGAGAAGACGGTAATTTAAAAACCCTTTATAGAGTAAACTCGCTTTTTAATACCATCCTAGCGACCGAACGTTGTAACAGTAATTGTCTAATGTGTTCGCAGCCACCAAAGGACAAAAATGATGTTCCACGATTATATGAGATATACAGTAAGGCGATACAACTTATTCCCAAAGATTGTTTTGAATTGACAATATCGGGTGGAGAACCGACGCTTATGGGCGATCTTTTTTTTAAATTAATAGAACAAATTACAGTTGAGCTGCCTCAGACAGAACTTCACATTTTAACAAATGGAAGAACCTTCGCATGGAAACATTGGGCGGAAAGATTGAGCCTAATTGATAATCCTCGAATGATGTTAGGCATTCCTCTTTACTCAGACTATTACCAAGTACATGATTACATAGTCCAGGCTAAGGATGCGTTCAATCAAACGATGATAGGATTGCATAATCTCGCAAGTTATCAACAACGGGTTGAAATTAGAATTGTACTTCATAGACAGTCTATTCCAAGGTTGGCAAAATTAACGCGATATATTTTCAAAAATTTGCCTTTCGCTGAACATGTAACTTTTATGGGTTTGGAATACACTGGTTATACGCCCTTTAATATTGATAAGCTGTGGATTGATCCATACGATTACCGTGAAGAATTAGAAGAATCTGTGTTATTTTTAGCTGGACAAGGTATGCATGTATCCGTCTATAACGCTCAACTTTGTGTTTTGCCCGAAAGTCTTTGGCCTTACGCTCGCAAGTCAATATCCGACTGGAAAAATGACTATTTTCCAGATTGTAACAATTGCGAAAAGCTTAATGAATGTGGTGGTTTATTTACTTGGAACCTTAAAAAGTCAAGTTTATATATCAAACCGATAAAATCAAATCTAGGATCTTCTGATTTATTCCCAATTGAATAACACAAAGTTTTCTCCAATAAAAACTAAAGCTGCGGCTATAATCGCAGCTTCGTTAGCTTTATTATCCAGCGAAAAAGTAGCATCTCAAACCATCGCTGCGAATCCGACTTTGGATTTGTCTCATAATGAAGCAATTAAATCTCGCTTAAAACCTAATTTGGTTTTAAAGCTTAACTTATTGAATCCTGATAGAAGCGTATTAGTAAGCCATAGTTCGCATTCCTCACATTCGTCTCATTCATCTCATTCGTCTCATAGTTCACACGTTTCAGGAGGCTTTAGTGGTGGCGGTGATAGCGATGGCGGAGGAACAATTTTGGGTTTAGGAATTGCAGGCGCGGTTGGGTATGGTCTCTATCGGTTAGGTAAGAGTAATGGCCAGAAAAAATAGTCTGATATGTTTCTATGAAATTCATACGACGATCGTAAAGAGAATAGAACTGCAGATTTAAATTAGGACTGTCGCGAATTAATAATACTAACTATTGATATCTTTTGTGATCTTGATAACTATTAAAACGCGAATCTTAAGAAATTTTTGGTATGCATTTCAACTACTTATGAAATCTATCGATAATTAATATGACATCCTAAATTTTCCCTTAGAACAAAAAAACGCAGTTTCTATAAGAGATATCTGCGTTTTCCGTAGCCCGTTATAAAAGAATAGAACTTGAAGAAAGATCGAAAGGGTAATTTGATTACCTTTGTCTTAATTCCCTTAGATGCGTTGATTTACTAACAGATGAACTTACCCTTGGCTTTAGATATTTAAGTTGTTCTGCGACAATAAAAACATCTTTAATAACAACTTTAACTTATTAAAGCATGTTACGTAACTAAGTATATTAAATTACGGAAAAAATCACCTACGTTAATTTCATTATTAGATAATATCTCAAATGCTAACGTTGAAATTTTTCGCGGATTTTCTTGTCTTTAACGTTGCCAATTGCAAGGCTTAATGAAAATGAAAGCAAGCATATCACAAATAGAATATATCTAAAATCGACTACGACATCAAACACAAAATACAAAACCATATAGAAAAATATTGTTACAGTGATCGCCTGATTAAAATATACGGCTACAATTTGAAAAATAGCCTTATCTTGATTTTCATTATTTGACGACGTAAGTAATAAGCACATAACATTTGTAAAAAATAAACACGAATAAATTATCCCACCTATAAATACTGATATTAATAATAATTTTAAAATATCCTCTTTTTCAAAATAAGAATGATAATATATGAATATTATAGCTATCGGTATTCCTACGATGTAAAAGATAGATTGAACTATGAAAATAGTCCTTAAAAAAGGTAGTTTACTTATCGTTGATAAACTTTCTTCGATATTGCTCATGTTAAGGTTTAATAAAACTGACACTAAATTTATGCATAATACTTCATTTATTTTCGTGTAACGTTTTGATAAATACGCGTATTTAATCTTTTACAGATGATCGAGAGCCGTAGTAGTAAACCTTACCGCATCTTGGTCATTATTATTTACCTTGCAGTTACCAGTATTGTTTTATGAATCCTTCTCTAATCTTACATATCCTCAAAAAAGGGTGGTCAATTACAGTTAGAGGCAAGGTATTTAATAAATCGTTTGTCTTCCAAAAAGACAGATCATAGCGATTGGTATTATGATTTGAGATGTAGCATTGTGTATTTAAGAACATCTCAACAGATATTTGCTATTAATAAGCTGGATTGGAATATTCTTATCGAAGGGACTTGCTCTTAATTAAAACATTAGTATATGGCTTTTCCTGACTTCAATTAAAAGGAAATTTTTTATCAAAACAAATAAATCCGAATTGATCCTAAATTTTCCATCGTATCCCCTGAATAGATTCATTTTATCACCCCGAAAATTTCCCCGTAAACGAAAAAAACGCAATTCCTATGAGAGAAATCTGCGTTTTTAGTAGCCCGTAGGGGAATCGAACCCCTGTTTCAAGAATGAAAATCTTGCGTCCTAACCCCTAGACGAACGGGCCATTTTATATCTGTTCCCCTGTTTAAGGTTCAAATATTTCCCCTTATTTTGGGACTGCAAAGATATACGTTTCCCTAAAAAATAAAAATAATATTTAAACTTTTTTTATCGGGTATTGAAAATCAGCTTAAAAGCAATAACAGAAGCTTGTTTTAAATCATTTTATCGTAAGCAAACAAAAACATTGGGCCGGGTATTTTATAAGTAACATACAAGCACCTATATTTATACTTAATTCTCATCTGTTATTTTATGAAAGCAATCTGGAACAACCAGGTTATTGCCGAAAGCAATGATACTGTTGTGGTAGAAAACAACCACTATTTCCCTAAAGAAAGTGTAAAGGCCGATTTTTTAAAACCTTCGCCTACGCATACTACCTGCCCCTGGAAAGGCCTGGCATCTTATTACAGCCTCAGCGTTGATGGCAAGGAAAACACCGATGCCGCCTGGTATTACCCCGAGCCTAAACCCGCAGCTGCAAACATTACCGGTTACGTGGCGTTCTGGAAGGGTGTTAAAATAACAGAATAATATGAAGCAATACGATGCGATAATAATAGGCGCCGGGCAGGCTGGCGGTCCGCTGGCAAAGAAACTGGCGGCGGCCGGCAAAAAAACAGCAATTATTGAGAAACGCTGGGTGGGCGGCACCTGCGTAAATGATGGCTGTACACCTACCAAAACCATGGTGGCATCCGCAAAAATGGCTTACCTGGCTGCTAACAGCGCATCGCTTGGGGTTAATATTGATGGCTATAAGGTGGATATGCCTGCCGTTAAAAAACGCAAGGACGATATTGTTTTGAAATCGCGCAACGGCAATGAACAGGGCCTTGAAAAAACTCCGAACGTCGATCTTATTTATGGCGAAGCTGCTTTCACGGGCGAAAAAAACATCTCCATAAAACTAAAAGATGGCAGCATTGAGGAACTAACGGCCGATCTTATTTTTATCAACACCGGCGCCAAACCAACCATCCCGCCAATTGAAGGCATTAACGATATCAAATACCTCGATTCTACCTCCATTATGGACCTGGACGAAGTTCCGGAGCATTTACTGGTTATAGGCGGAAATTACATAGGGCTGGAGTTTGGGCAGATGTTTCGCCGCTTTGGCAGCAAGGTTACCATTGTAGAAAAGTCGGCAAGAATCGTATCTAAAGAAGACGAAGATATTTCTGCCGAGGTGGCCAAGATCTTTCACGACGAAGGGATCGATGTACTGGTAAACTCATCGGTAATAAAATTTGAATCCGCAGCCGATGGAAAGATCGGCGTAACGGTAAATGTAAATAATAAAGAACAAACGCTCAGCTGCAGCCATGTGCTTATAGCCGTTGGCCGCACGCCGCAAAGCGCTGCCCTGAATTTAGATATACCCGGTGTTGCTGTAAACGATAAGGGTTACATCACCGTAAACGACAAGCTGGAAACCAATATAAAAGGCATTTATGCCCTGGGCGATGTAAAGGGCGGCCCGGCCTTTACGCATATTTCTTATAACGATTATACCATTGTATACCGTAATCTTTTAGAAGGGCAGGACCTGAACACCAGCGACAGGCCGGTTCCATATTGTATGTTCACCGACCCGCAAATGGGCAGGATAGGCTTAAGCGAAACCGAAGCAAAAAAACAGAACCTTAACTTTAAAGTTGCCAAACTGCCGATGGCCCATGTGGCACGCGCCATTGAAACCGGCGATACACGCGGCTTTATGAAAGCCATTGTGGATGCCGATACCAAACAAATTTTAGGCGCAGCGATATTAGGGCAGGAGGGCGGCGAGATAATGACTGTTTTACAAATGGCCATGCTGGGAGGCATCACGTACGACAGGATTCGCTATTGCGTTTTTGCACATCCGCTTTATTCCGAGTCGCTTAACAATCTTTTTCTTGGCCTTGCCGATTAAGCATTTTTATGATTAAGGTTGATAAGCTAAGCAAAAACTTTGGGGGTGTTAAAGCTGTAGACAGCATATCCTTTGAAGTGCAAGAGCATGAAAACCTTATTCTGTTAGGCACCAGCGGCTGCGGTAAAACAACCACGCTAAAAATGATCAACCGGCTTATAGAGCCGTCGGGCGGTACGGTGTTTATTGACGGTAAAGATATTTCTGCGCAACCGCCGGAGTTGTTAAGGCGAAGCATCGGCTACGTGTTACAGAACAACGGCCTGTTTCCGCATTATACCGTTGCAGAAAATATTGCCGTGGTGCCGCAATTGCTCAAGTGGGATAAAAAACGCATTCACAATCGCATTGCCGAACTGATGGAAAAGCTCCATCTGCCGGCAAGTTACCTGAAGGCTTTCCCCGGCGAGCTAAGCGGGGGCCAGCAGCAACGCGTTGGGCTGGCAAGGGCCCTGGTTGCCGACCCGGCAGTTTTACTGATGGATGAGCCCTTTGGCGCCCTAGATAACGTAACCCGCTCCAGCATACATAAAGAATTTAAGGCACTGGATGAGCTGAAACGAAAAACCATTATCATGGTTACGCACGATGTGCAGGAAGCATTTGAACTGGGCGACCATATTTGCCTCATGGACCAGGGAAAAATTGTACAGGACGAAACCCCGGCCGGTTTGTTAGAAAACCCTAAGAACGATTTTGTGCGTGGCTTTTTAAGGGAACAACGCTTACAGCTGGAATTTAAAACCATTAAGCTGCACCAGCTTTTTAACTGGCTACCCAATCAAAAAAGCAAATCAAATACAATCGCTGGCACTTTACACCTTTCTGCGGATGAAAGCCTTTGGGCCAGCCTCGATCATTTAAAATTCAGCGATACAGAAGCTATTGCCATCACGCATCATGACGATGTTGCCCCTTTTAATTTTGAGCAATTAATGTCGGCCTTTTACAATTTTAAAAAGCAACAGGAATGAATGAGCAGCAGCAATCTTTGTGGGGCTTTATGCAGCAGCAATCGGCCAAGCTAACAGAGCAAACCATTCAGCATATTGGCCTTACTTTTATTTCGCTGTTTATAGCCATTATCATTGGCTTGCCCGCCGGTATTTTCATCAGTCGTAGAAAGCAGTTTTCCGGGGTCATCCTTGGTATAGCCGGCGTGCTGCAAACCATCCCGAGCATTGCCTTGTTAGGTTTTATGATCCCGGTTTTAGGTATAGGCCCTAAACCTGCTATAACCGCCTTGCTGCTGTACGCATTACTTCCTATTATCCGCAACACGTTTACGGGCATTACCGGTGTAGATGCAGCAGTGAAGGAAGCCGCTGTAGCCATGGGCATGAGCAAAAGGCAAGTGCTTTTTAAGGTAGAGCTGCCATTGGCCATGCCCGTTATTTTTGCAGGGGTACGTACTGCTACGGTAATTACGGTAGGTGTGGCTACCCTTGCATCGTACATAGCAGCAGGCGGCCTGGGCGAATTTATCTTTGGCGGGATCTCGCTTAATAATACCAACATGATCCTGGCCGGTGCAATCCCGGCGGCAGTACTTGCTATTCTGTTTGATTTTTTACTGTCGCGATTGCAGCGCCTCAACATCAAAAAGCTGCGCGTGGTAACACTTGCTTTACCGCCGCTGCTGGTTCTGCTTTCCAGTTTCTATTTTATCCCGTCGGCTTATGGCACAAAACTTACTGCAGGCTTTACGCCCGAATTTATGGGCAGGCAGGATGGTAACCTGGGGCTGCAAAGCAAATACCGGCTAAAGATCCGCACCGTTGTTATAAGCGATGCGGTTATGTACAAGGCTGCTTACGAAAAACAACTGGATGTAATAAGCGGCTACTCTACCGATGGCCGTTTAAAAGCCTACAACCTGGTAGTGCTGGATGATGATAAGCGCATCTTTCCGCCTTATTATGCCGCACCCATCATTCGTGCCGACGCGCTTAAACAATTTCCGCAGTTGGAGCAAACGCTCAACCTGCTTGCGGGTAAGATTAATGACAGCGTAATGACGGCACTTAACTACCGCACCGATTATCTTCACCAAAGCCCCGAGCAGGTGGCAAAAGATTTTTTGACGGCTAATAAACTTTACCGGGCCAGCCGCAACGGGCATAACGGCGTAGTACGTATCGGCTCAAAAATATTTGGCGAACAATACATACTGGCAAACATATACAGCATGCTCATAAAGGGTTATACTGATTATGATGTGGCAACCAAAACGGGTTTAGGCGGCACTAAAATTTGTTTTGATGCGCTCACCAATAAGCAGATAGATTTTTACCCGGAATACACCGGTACCGGTCTGCTTGCTATTTTACATCCGTCTACCCAAACAATCGACTCGTTAACCGGCAATAAAGAGGCTACCTATAATTATGTAAAACAGCAGTTCAAAGCAAAATACGATATCGATTGGCTCAAACCCATCGGCTTCAATAATGCCTATGCCTTAATGATGCGGAAAAAACAGGCAAATAGCCTGCACATTAAAACAATTTCAAACCTTAAGCAGTTTTTAGACAGCAAGTAACATGGAGACAGCAGAACAAGCCATTTCAACAGACATAGCCGAGTGTTATATTAAGGTTCGTAAGCGTACCGAATTCATTTGCAGCCCGCTGCAAACTGAAGATTACGTGGTGCAGCCTGTTGGGGATGTGAGCCCGCCCAAGTGGCACATAGGGCATACAACCTGGTTTTTTGAAACCTTTATCTTAAAGCCCTACTTTATGGGCTACCAGGAGTATAATCCTGAATACAATTACGTATTTAACAGCTATTATGAAACCGTTGGCAGCCGCGTTATCCGTACAGACCGGGGTAATTTGAGCCGCCCAACCGTAATAGAAATTTATAAATACCGCGAGTATGTAGATAACGCCATGGCCAGTTTTCTCTGCGGCGACGTTAGCGACGATGTAAAAGAATTACTTATACTCGGCTTTAACCACGAGGAGCAGCACCAGGAACTTTTGTATACCGATATTAAATACATCCTGGGCCATAATCCTCTGTTTCCTGCTTACTCAAAAGATTATGTATCGCCAAAAACAGTCAGATCTGCCGGGAGCGCATTTTTAAGGTTTGACGAAGGCATTTATGAAATCGGGTTTGAAGGCGACGGCTTCTGTTTTGACAACGAACTTAACAGGCACAAAGTTTATTTAAACGCTTTTGAAATAAGCCCTAACCTGGTTACCAATGCAGAGTACCTGGAGTTTATAAACAGCGGCGGTTACCATGATTTCAGACACTGGCACGCCGAAGGCTGGGACTGGGTAAATAAAAACCAGGCAGAGTCGCCGCTTTACTGGCACCAAATAGATGGCGGGTGGCACAATTACACATACCACGGGCTGGAATTCTTAAACCCTGCCGAGCCGGTTACTCACATCAGTTATTTTGAGGCTTATGCTTACGCATCGTGGAAGGGTTTAAGGCTTCCTACAGAATTTGAGTGGGAAGCCGCCGCACCGCAATTTAGCTGGGGCAAGCGCTGGGAGTGGACAGAAAGTTCTTACCTCCCGTACCCGGGTTTTGCAAAGGCACCAGGCGCCATAGGCGAGTACAACGGCAAATTTATGGTAAACCAGAAAGTGCTGCGCGGCGCCTCTGAAGTTACGCCGCCGGGCCATAGCCGCATCACCTACCGAAATTTCTTTCAAACCAATTTACGCTGGCAGTTTACAGGCATTAGGCTGGCAAAATAAATACCCATTTCTATTATGAAGAATGTTGAAACAGTAAGCGCACCAATGGAAACGAACGATCTGTCTGATGGCAGAACCGGCCAGTTTTACAATGATGTAATAAGTGGATTAAGTGCATCGCCAAAATATTTAAGCTCTAAATATTTTTATGATGCCACCGGCGATAAGCTTTTCCAGGACCTGATGAATTGCGAAGAATATTATCCTACCAAGTGCGAGCTGGAAATCTTTTCTGAAAAAACTGCCGACCTGTGCAACGCCATTATCGGTGATGGAGATGCTTTTGACCTGATAGAATTGGGCGCAGGCGATGCTATGAAGTCTACCTACCTGTTAAAGTATTTGCTTGAAAAACAGGTTGACTTTACTTACCTGCCAATAGATATATCATCAAACGTAATATCTTATTTAAACATTACACTGCCCGTTACCTTACCGGGGCTGCAGATCACCGGCCTTAATGGCGAGTACTTTAACATGCTTAAAAAGGCCGCCGCAATTTCAAATAAGCGCAAGGTGGTAATGTTTCTGGGCTCTAACATCGGCAACATGCCGGTTGCAGAGGCGCAGGAGTTTTGCCGCGAACTGCGAAACCATTTATCGCCCGGGGATATGGTTTTGATCGGTATCGACCTGAAGAAAAACCCGCAAACCGTTTTGGCTGCTTATAATGACAAAGAAGGCATAACCCGCAGGTTTAACCTTAATCTGTTAGATCGTATCAATACCGAATTGAAGGCAGATTTTAAAACCGGGCAGTTTGAACATTATCCTACTTATGATCCTGAAACAGGCAGCTGCAAAAGTTACCTCATAAGCCTTGCCGACCAAACCGTAACCATTAACGGTACCGATAAGGTGCATTTTAAAAAGGACGAGTACATCTACATGGAAATATCGCAGAAGTTTACCGTTGAGCAAACCGAGCAAATGGCGTTAAACGCTTCTTTTAACCCGGTTTATAAATTTTTTGATAAAAAGAACTGGTTTACAGACGCCATTTGGGTAGCAGAATAAAAACTTTTTATTTATCGCTTAGCATAATTGGGTTACCCCTGCCACCGCCAATAATAATTACCTTAGTGTTTGGAGAGGTAGCAATTTGCCGCTGAGCGATGATAGCCTGGTATTGCAGCTGCTTATCGGTAAGGCCTGTTTCCAGTATTTTCTGATAATCAGCTATACCCTGGGCTTCCACGCGTTTACGGTCGGCCTCCTGGCGTTCTTTCTGTAATACAAACTGCATTTTCTGCGCATCCTGCTCTGCCTGTATCTTTGATTCTATACTTGCCCTTACTGTAGCCGGCAATGTGATATTACGTACTAATATCTGCTGCACTTCAAGTCCGTTCTTGGCGAAGTTATCGCTGATTGTTTTGTTAATCTTAAATTGAAATTCCTGGCGCTTAGTAGAGTAAAGGTCAACCGCCTGGTAGTTAACCGCATTATCGCGGATGGCAGTACGGGTTACCGGCCTCACAATTTTGTCTTCGTAATTTATACCGATATTTTGAAAAATGTAAGGCGCCTTTGAAGGGTGAACACGGTATAATACCGAAAGATCTATCGTAACCTCCAGCCCGTCTGACGATAGCACACGAATGGCGTCGTCGCCTTCCACCTGGCCTTCGTTGTTTTTGGCGCTCATGGTATAGTTTTCCGTCTGGATGCTAAACGTGTTAACATCAACCAGCGGGTTAATGATATGAAGCCCGCTTTCCAATACCTCATCCTGTACCTTACCAAAAAGCACCTGCACGCCAACCTTACCCGGGTCTATAACCTTTACCGTTGAAAACAGCACGCCAAGCACTATTACCCCTATGCCTACATTTTTTAGCAAGGCGCCAATGCGGCCGGTAGGCTCGGGCGAGCGTTTTAACATTATACCTGCTATGAGTATAAAAACGCCTAAAATTGCAATAAGCATAGGATTATAATTTATGGTTTACGTTGGGTATTGTTTCTAACCTCTTTTAGGATCCTTATTTTAAGAACCACAAAAATGGCTATCATGGCTGCGGCACCTGCAAGAAAAATATAATTATGGCGCAAAATGCCATACTGGTAGCCGGTAATGAGGCAAAGAAATATGCCTATGTTGTAAAAAACATTAGGCAGTACTTTTTTCCACATAATTAATATACGTTAATGGTAGGGTCAATTTCTGCGGCCCAGGCCAAAATACCGCCTCTTAGGTTATAAAGATTGGTAAAGCCATGTGCTTCCAGCTGCATAATGGCTGCTGCACTGCGTTTACCGCTTCGGCACATAATAACAACCGGTTTGGTTTTATCAATTTTATCGGCTTCTATCAAAATGCCGCCAAGCGGTATCAGCGCACCGCCAAGGTTACTCATTTCGTATTCAAAATCTTCACGCACGTCAATCAGCTGAAAATCTTCGCCTTTTTCCTTTTTATCTTTTAGTTCCTGTACGCTAATTTCTTTCATGGTCAAATATAAATAAATTCAAAAGTAAATACCGTGCTAAATATTTAGGTCTTTTGTTTGTAACAATAACTTAGCTAAGGCGTTTTATATAAGTTATACATTGTTAGTAGATTTTGATGAAGAAAGTAACCCGTTTTTTCTGGTTCTGTTCCGGAGCTCATGTTGGAACGTTAAAAAAATATCCTGTTGAACATAATAAATATGTAGGCATTGGCGCCACCATATTTTTTACCGCTCTGTTTGCCTCGCTTTCCGGTGGCTATGCCATGTACTTTGTTTTCGCAGGCAATCCGCTTGCACCGGTTTTTGCCATATTGTTCGGGCTTATCTGGGGAACGGCCATTTTTAATATGGACCGCTATATTGTATCCAGTATAGATAAGCAGGCCTCAGCCAATCAGCAAATCTTACAGGCAACCCCAAGAATTTTGCTGGCTATCATGATAGGGGTTGTAATATCGCGCCCGTTAGAACTTAAAATATTTGACAAAGAAATACGCCAGAAATTAAAAACCGCCTACCTCAAAGGCCAGCACCGCAAGCTCGACACCCTGCAAAAAACCTACAACCAGAAGTATGCAGCCGAGATGGGTAAATATAGCGACCTGAAAAAAGAAAAAGACTCGCTGGAGCGCGACATCAACAAAACCAGGTTTGAACTTAACCAGGAAGTTTTTGGTGATAAAACCAACCAGACATCGGGCATTGTGGGCTATGGTACTTATGCCAAGCAAAAACAGGCTGTACTACAGGAGAAGGAAGACCGACTAAAAGACGTGAGGGAAAACCAGCAAAAAATGGACGATTACCTCACCGCCCGTAAGGATTATGAGGGAGTGAACGGCTTGCGCCTTTTTACCGACCATCAACTGGACAGCCTCTTTAACGTGGCCGGTTTTGCCGACCGCAACTGGGCGTTGGGACAGCTGTCATACAATGAAAACGGCACCCGCGATTTGGATACCTACATGGCCGAGTCGTTCATTAGCTTTTTGTTTATTTTGTTTGAGTGCCTGCCGGTATTTGTAAAGCTGATGTCGCCTAAGGGGCCTTATGATATTGCGCTGGGTAAACAGGTAGAAGCCGATATCCATTACGCCGAAAAAGATAAGGAACGCAGCATACAGATCACAGACAGCGTTTACAACCATCAGCTTGACACAGATATCGACCGGCAAAAAAAGATCATCACCCTGCAATCTGATTATGATATGGAGCGCCATAGTTATGATTAATACATGTATCTTTAGCGATACCAATTAACATGACCACAAGAAGATCATTCCTTAAAACCGGCGGCTACCTCGCCTTGTCTGTTCCTTTTTTAAAGAGCAATGTGTTTGCATCGTCTTTATCTTCGAAACTACCTGCTATAGGCATACAGCTTTACATGGTAAAGGAAGATATGGCAAAGAGCCCTGCTGCAACCCTGGCACAAATAAGCAAAATGGGTTACACGCAGATTGAAAGTTATGGCGGCGATAAAGGTATATTCTGGGGAATGGACAACAAGGGTTTCAATAAGCTTGTGAATGATAATGGGTTGAAGCTAATTTCCAGCCATTACGCAGGTGATGCTGAGGGCTATGAAAAAACTGCTGCACAGGCTGCAGAAATTGGCATGAAATACATGATCTATCCATGGAAGGGGCCGCAAAAAAGCATAGACGATTTTAAAAGAATAGCCGACGAGTTTAATCATTACGGCGCCATCTGTAAAAAGAATGGCCTTCGCTTTGCCTATCACCCGCACGACTATCCGTACAAACCGGTAGACGGGCAATTACCTATAGACGTTTTACTGGCCGGGACGGATAAGGAACTGGTAGATTTCCAGATGGATTTTTATTATACCGTAACAGAAGGCCAGGACCCCGAAGCTTATATCAAAAAATACAAACCACGTTTCAGGCTTTGCCACATGCGCGATGTGCTGAAAGAACGCCTGCCCAAAGGCAGCGAAGAAGAATCGGCCTGCGATTTGGGAAAAGGAATTATCAATTATCCTCATCTGCTTAAAACCGGGCTTGATAACGGCATGGAATATTTTTTTGTAGAGCAATCGCGCTTTTACCATGAAACACCGCTTCAAAGTGCCGCTTATAATGCTGCATGGCTAAAAAAAGTAAAACTTGCCTGAAGCAAAAATTTTAAGCGGTCTGGTACCTGTCCCTAATCTCCTCTCTTGTTCGTTTTAAACCGGTAAATAATTTTAAAGAAAGTTTAAACGTGCTTATGGAATAATGGTTAATAGTGCATCTGTAATTAAAACAATATTTAATTTAACAGAACATAAACCTACTTATATGCCATCAGCAATTAAGCCTTTCAAATGCCTGCCATTATTTTTTCTGCTGTTCTGCTTTAAAAATGTAAACGCGCAGGAGAAATATCACCAGTTAACTTTTCAAATCGATTCGTTTGTAAGTGCAGGCTTGCCTAAATCTGCCCTGAAAAAAGTAGACGAACTCGATTCGCTTGCACATAAAAATCACAATGCGCCGCAACAGATCAAAGCCGCCATTTACCGCATGACCTTTCAATCCTACCTGGAAGAAAATGCAATAATGGAGATCATTGACCGGTTAAAAAAAGACATCAGTAAGTCCGACTACCCGGTAAAACCTGTTCTACAATCGCTGCTGGCGCAAATGTATTGGAACTATTACGAGCAGAACAGGTATCGCTTTACACAGCGCAGCACATTGCAAAAACCAGGCGAAGACTTTACCAACTGGGACCTGCGCACTATTATAAGTGAAACAAGCAATTTGTACACCAGCTCATTAGCCGCTGCGGATAAGGAGCAGCATACCCCGTTAAACGTGTTAGACGGCGTTTTACAGGGCGATACTGCTACACGTTACCTGCGCCCATGGCTGTATGACCTGTTGGTGAATCGTGCGTTTGATTTTTTTCTTGCCGATGAACCTGCTCTAACAAAGCCGAAGACACCATTCTCATTAAACGATCCCGCCTTTTTTGGCAACAGCCAGGCATTTGCCGCATTAAATATACAAACAACCGATACCAGCTCTACCTGGTACAAAGGCATCAGGCTTTTACAACAGGCAACGGCCTTTCATCTTAAAAATAACGAACCAGAAGCACTCGCAGATCTTGATCTGAGGCGGTTAAAGTTTGTGTATGAAAAATCGCATGTGAATGGCAAAGAAGATTTATATCTCCAAAGCATTAAACATATTGCTGATGGTTTTTCAGCCAAGCCAATAAGCAGTGATGCGCTTGTACAGATAAGTCAGTTTTACCAGGAAAAGGACAGCCTAAGCTTAGCACATCAATACCTAACAAAAGCTGTAAATACATACCCTCGAAGTATCGGCGGGAAAAATGCAGCGACACTTATTAAGCAAATTGAAGAAAAACAGCTAAACGCACAGGTAGAAGAGGTTAACCTGCCAAACGAGCCTTTGTTAGCGCTTTTATCATACAAGAATATAAAGGATGCTAAGATTGTGCTGTATCGCTTGTCTGAAAAGCAAATGAAAGTTTTGTACCCCGAAAATGAAAACTTTGCAAATAATACGAGCGACGCAGACCGTTACAAGTTTATTGCTGGTTTAAGGTCATTACAAACAATGATTGTTGATTGCCCTGCAACCGCCGATTACCGCCTGCATAAAATTGAGTTTAAGATAGACGCTTTAAAGCCGGGCAATTACGCAATGATTGTAAGGGACAATGCAACCGGCAGCGACTCCCTTACCTCTTTATGCACCTTTAAGGTAAGTGCCCTGGCTTATACTGATAGGATGACGCCTGATGATCAGCTGGACCTGCTAATAACAAACCGCAAGACAGGCAAACCCTTAAATGGTGTAAAGATACATGTTACGGAAAATAACCTGAAATACAATTCGGTAAGCAAAAAGAACGAATGGCAGCATGTAGACGAAAATGGTGTTTCGGGTGCAGACGGCTATCTTAAATTAAAAGAAGTTACACAGGGAAACAACCTTTCGGTAATGCTGATTTTTGGCAGCGATACCTTGAACGATAGAATGCACAGCGTTTACAGGAATACAAGCTATGATGACGACGATGACGAACCTAAAGACAAAACGGTTTTATTTACCGACCGGCAGATCTATCGCCCCGGCCAAACCATTTATTTTAAGGGGATACAGCTGCAAACCTTAAAAGGTAAAAGCAAATTGATGCAGGGTAAAGCGCTCGAGGTGTTTTTACGCGATCAAAACAGAAAACAAATAGCCTCCTTAAAGCTTAAAACCAATGAATTTGGATCAGTTGCCGGCAGTTTTGTTCTTCCGCAAAGTATGCTGAATGGAAACGTATCTATTGAGACAAGCGATGGTGACATTAATGTGAGTGTTGAAGAATATAAACGCCCTACCTTTCAGGTTGCATTTTCGCCGGTTAAAACATCTTACAAATTAAATGATAGTGTGACCATCAACGGCGAAATAATCGCGTTTTCTGGCTACGGCCTGTCGCAGGTTAAAATTGCTTATCATGTAATCCGTTCTGAAAACCTATACAATGGAGGCAGATTTATTTACAGGAAATATTATAACTATCAACCTCATGAAATAGCAACGGATACCATCGTATCAGACAACCAGGGGCATTTTAAAATAAAATTTAAAGCTATACCGGGTGAGGATGAGCAGGCAACCTATAATTATAATATTAGTGCAGATGCCACAGACGAAAGCGGCGAAACGCATTTTGCCCAGACGTTTGCCGTAGTTGGTGTCAATGATATTCGCGTGGAAGAAAACTTGCCAGAGCGATTACTTCAGCAGGATACCGGCAAGTTACAGGTTGGTGTATTGACACTGAACGGACAACTGCAAAAAGCGCAATTAAACATAAATGTGTTCGCCCTAAAAAACGAAGGTAAAATTTACAAAAATCGCCTTTGGGATAAGCCCGATCAATTTTTATTCACTAAAGCTGATTTTGAGAATAACTTCCCTTTTTATGCTTATCGCAACGAAGACGATCCTACTTCGTGGGCAGAGGATAGAAACGTATTTAATAAACAGGTACAGTTGGATGGGAAAAATCCTGTTATCATTAATTTGAGCCAGTTAAGAAAACAAGCTGCGGGTATTTATAAAGTGGTACTAAATGTAAGGAACGAAAGAGGGGACACCGCATCAGTCATAAAATTTGTTAGCCTGTTAAATGAAGACTTTAAACCGTTAAAAACCTCTGTCTGGATTTCTCCTGTCATCACCGCTGTAACTCCTGGTCAAAATGCTGATTTTTTAGTAGGCATAGGCAGAGCGGTTAATATCTTGGTTGAAAAATATAATGGTGCTAACCTTACCTGGAAAAAATGGATAAAGGTTGAAAGGCTTCAGCACATTAAGATCCCTGTATCTGACACGGATGAAAATGTAGCCGTTCAATTCCTTATGAATTTTGAGAACCGCTTATATACAAGCTATCAAAAGATAGCTGTTGAGCATCCTAATCAGAAACTGGACATTAAATTATTAAGCTTTCATAACAAACTGTTACCCGGGCAAAAGGACGAATGGAAACTGCAGATAAGCGGGAACAGAAGCGAAAAGCAGTCGGCAGAATTATTGGCCGGCATGTACGATGCCTCTTTAGATGATCTAACCCCAGCCACAAACTGGAATAACGCAATCCTGCTGGAAGAAAAATATCAGCAGAATTATTTTGTATGGAACGCAATGATTTCACTTAATTCTGTATCTACACAGATGATCAATCCCTTGTATTATAATTATACCTTTTTAAACCGCAACTATGAACAGCTTAACCTTTTTGGATATAATTATTACGGCGGCTACAATAGCGCCTATGAACAATACCTACGCAAAGCACAAATAAGGCTAAGTGCTGCCGCCAGGGATAAGCAGCTTGCGGATGAGTATGCTAAAAATGCAGCGCATATAAAAAAGGGATACGATATAACCGGCCAGGTAGTAGATGCAGGTGATAAAACACCGATTCCGGGCGTGGCCATTAAGATAAGCGGCACACAAGTAAGCACCTCAACAAATTTTGCCGGGTATTTTAAAATTAAGGTGCCAATAAACGGCAGTTTGCAATTTTCATTTATTGGCTACCATGCGAAGGATTACAAAACCTCGGGTGCAGAAAATATTATAATTGAACTAAAGGGCGATGAAAAGGCTTTAAATGAAGTTGTTGTAACAGGTTACGGTGTGCAACGAAAAGTTAGCATGCTCTCATCGGCCGTTGTTAAGATAAGAGGTGTAAGCAATGTACAAGATGGACTTTATGGTTATGTTGCCGGAGTAAGCGTAGCTGGACCAGCCCGCATGAAAGCCGACACAGTGGAGTATAAGGCAAGCGGTTATCCGGGCTCCTCCGCTACCATCGCCACCCGTAAAAACTTTGCCGAAACTGCGTTCTTCTACCCCCAGCTGCATACCGATGAAAAAGGTAACATACTGATAGATTTTACTGTTCCGGAAGAATTAACCAGGTGGAAATTCAGGGCTTTTGCGCACACTGCCGATCTTAAAACCGGCTATTTAGAAAGTACAGTAGTTACCCAAAAGCAATTGAGCATTAGCGCCAATACACCGCGTTTTTTGCGGGAAGGCGATACCATTGTTGTATCGGCAAGGCTGGCGAACTTAACCGACAAGGCCATAAAAGGCAAGGTTGAACTGAAATTGTACAATGCCATCAACATGCAGCCGGTAAGTTTGCTTGCAAACGAAAATGATGCTATACAACCATTTGATCTTGCTGCGGCAACCAATAAGGCGGTATCGTTTAAGCTGATCATCCCGGCAGGTTTGGATGCGCTTACTTACAAACTTACTGCAGATGCAGGCCTGTATACCGATGGCGAAGAGAACACGCTCCCCGTATTACCAAACCGCCAATTGGTTACAGAATCTATACCGATGATGGTGCGCCCCGGCCAAACCAAAACATTTACGTTTAACAAGCTTGTAAACCCCGGCAGCACTACGCTAAAAAGCAAAACCTTAACGCTTGAATATACGCAAAACCCAGCATGGTATGCGGTACAAGCTTTGCCTTATATGATGGAGTTTCCATACGAGTGCTCAGAACAGGTGTTTAGCAGGTATTATGCAAATAGCCTTGCAACCAATTTAGTTAACAAGCTGCCTGCCATTAAACAAGTCTTCGATAATTGGCGCAACGCCAGTAGCGATGAAATGCTATCAAACCTCAGCAAAAACCAGGAGCTGAAAGAAACGCTGATTGAAGAAACGCCCTGGCTGCAGGATGCCGAAAATGAAACAGAACAAAAAAAGCGGATCGCGCTGTTGTTTGATATGAACAGGATGAGCTATGAGCTAAATGCAAACCTGGATAAACTTCAAAAAAAGCAATTGCCTGATGGCGGCTTCCCGTGGTTTGGCGGTACATCCTCAGACAGATTTATAACACAGCACATAATGGCGGGCATAAGTCAGTTGTATCACCTGGGTATTGCAGACTCAACCGAGAGAATTTTAAAAACGATTACCACGCGGACCATGGCTTATCTCGATAATACATTAAAAGATGACGCTACACAACAAAAAGCGGGTAAAGCATATGAGAACAGAACACTTAGCCCGGTAGAGATCCATGCCTATTATGTTAAAAGCTATTTCACAGCAAAAGCTATGAACAAAAATTTGCAACCATTGCTGGCTAATTACTTAAACCTTGCCGAAAAGCAATGGACCAGTAAAAGCATTTACGAGCAGGGCATGATAGCGTTAACCATGCTCCGCAATAATAAGCCTGCTGTTACGGCGGCTATTATAAAATCGCTTAAGGAAACGGCACAGCGGTCGGACGAGTTAGGCATGTACTGGGCAAATAATAGAGCAGGATATTTCTGGTACCAGTCGCCCGTAGAAGCACAATCTTTAATGATCGAACTGTTTACAGAAGCAGGCGATAAAACTAATGCCGTAGATGAAATGAAGATCTGGCTATTACGCAACAAGCAGGTAAGCAACTGGAAAACCACCAAGGCTACTGCCGCGGCCTGCTATGCATTACTTTTAAAAGGCAGCGATCTGCTATCGGCCAACGCCGCAACATCCATTAAACTTAGCGGAAAACCGTTAGAAGAATTAAAACCCGGTTTAAAAGCAGACGCAGGAACCGGTTATGTAAAAGCTACCTGGGCCGATGCACAGATAGAACCGGCTTTAGGGAATGTAACGCTAACCAATAGTGGTAACAGTATAAGCTGGGGCGCTTTACACTGGCAATACCTCGAAAACCTGGATAAGATCACATCCGCCCATACCAACGTACAGTTGCAGAGAAAGTATTTTATACAAAAGCAAACAGACAATGGCCCCGTGCTCACCGAGGTTGATGGCAAGCATCAGCCTAAAACCGGCGATTTGCTTAAAGTAGTAGTTTACCTGAAAGCCGACCGGGATTTTGAATATGTCCAGCTAAAAGATATGCGGCCTGCCGGTACCGAACCTGTTGATGTATTATCTACCTATAAATACCAGGATGGCTTATCATACTACCAGGTTACGAAAGACGTTGCCACTAACTTTTTTATCAGCTACCTTAACAAAGGAAATTATGTGTTTGAGTATAGCTTAAGGGTGGTGCAGCCGGGCAATTTTTCTACCGGCATCAGCAATTTACAAAGCATGTATGCGCCCGAGTTCAACGCACATTCTGAAGGGGGCAGGATGCTTATCAACCCGTGAAAAGCCCGGCAAAAGCATGCGTGTTATCACTCATTTTGATGCGTAAAAATACGCAATGTAAGCAGCTTGGGAGCTGTGGCAATTTTACAGATTACTGATTGTCAGTATTTTAATTTTTGTGTGCGATTGCGCAAATTACGTGCAGTTATTGCTAATTTGAAATAGCAATTTATTACTCTTAGTTTAGGACATTCGTTAAACAAGCCTAATCAATTACACAAATGGAATCAGAACCTAAACCAAATCACCTAACTGGCAAGGAGGGTGAAGAATTTGATCTTGAAACAGCAGCCAGCTGGACAAAAAACCATCGCGAAAAACATCCTGAACAGCATGTTTCGCATTTTTACGGCAAAGACCTTATAAATAAAATCCTTAACCAGGATGGCTGCGTTGGCATACGCATTTATTACGCTTACGATCATGATGGTACAAGGCACTCTATTTTAGTTGGCGCAAATGCGCAGGGTAAAGACATCCACCCCGCAACAACGCCTGCCGGTACCAAAGTATCACTTGCTGCCGATGTTTCTGCCTCTGTAACAGTAACCGCTTCAGAAACCTATGGAATAATAGGCCAGGTTGGTAATCCATGCCCGGGTGGTGTTGGCTGCCCGTAAGTAATTAAAAAATGTCGGCAGGGTTATTTTTAATTTATTTTTCATCGTTTTCGGGCATCTTCCCGGTGTTGGCGGCCATTTATAACCGCAAACACCTGGATAAGGTATTGAAGATAGTCGCTCTTTTTTTTATCATATCCGCCTGTTTTGATTTGATTTTAACAGTCACTTCAAAAGTCGGCATCAAAAATAATTCGCCGTTTATACACCTTTTTATGATAGTATGCGCCTTGTTCTTTGGGCGCATTTACTACTATGCCTTTAATTCGCCTGCGCTAAAAAAAGCGGCTATCGGCCTTGCGGCCTTGTCTTTTGCGGTAACCGTGTGGAATGGCATTTACGGGGATACCATTATGTCTTTCCCTACCATATCGTTCACATTTCTAAGCATCACACTCGATATTTTGTCTCTGTTATATTTCTATCAGCTTTTAAACAATACCGAGTTTACCCACATTGAAAAGCAGTATATGTTCTGGTTTAATTCGGGCGTGTTGTTTTACTTCGCCATAAACATATTTTTGTTTATGCTTTTTAACCGTATACTTAAACATTATACGGGCGATGTATGGATTATTCATGATTATACCAATATAATTGCTAATTTGTTGTACTCAATAGCACTGCTTTGCAAACCCAAACTGAAGACTTAGTACCCGTACTGGTTACCGGCACCATGGTAATTGTGATACTTATTGTTTTCCTGTTTTTTTTCGTGATCATTTACCAGCGTAAAATGCTTAAGAACCAGGCGGCTCTGCGTTTGCTGAATGATGAAAAACAGTCGGACTTGTTGAATGCCGTTTTTGAAACCCAGGAAAGTGAGCGCAAACGCCTTGCCGAAGACCTACACGACAGCGTAGGGCAGGTATTATCGGCCATAAAGCTTAACCTGCACCGCCTGGACAAAAACTATGAGGGCGAACGCAACAAGCCGCTGCTTGCAGATACCCGGCAGCTAACAGACGAATGTATTGCCGAGATAAGGAACATCATTCATAATGTTTTACCACCCGTACTTACCGACTATGGCTTAATAGAGGCTTTAGAGGGCTTATGCACAAAAATGCAGCACACCACCGGCGTTAAGGTTGAATTTGTAAAACGGCTGGACAACATGCGCTTTCTGCATGAAACAGAGCTTGCCTTTTACCGCATTGCACAGGAGCTTTTTGGCAACGCAATTAAACACGCCGAAGCAAGCGAAATTAAACTTAGCCTGTCGCTAGAGGCCGGAAAACTAAAAATGGAATTTAAAGACAACGGCAAGGGCTTTGATCTGGGCAACGTAAAACATGGTTTCGGCTTAAAGAACCTTGAGAGCCGGGTACAGCTCATAAACGGCGAGATCAATATATACACAAAACCGCAGGAGGGTACCCTTACAATTGTAAGTGCTGCGGCTGCATAAGAGGGTTTATTTTTATATTTATCACCTCGTTTGTATTGTTATGGAAAAAATCAAATTGGCTATAGCCGATGATCACAAGATTTTTAGAAATGGTTTAAAAGCCACGCTGGAAGAGTGCCCGGATTTTGACCTTGTTCTGGAAGCATCGAACGGGGTGCAGCTTTTGGCCATGCTTAGCTCTATTACCCCGGATGTGATACTGATGGATATAAAAATGCCCGAAATGGACGGCATCCAGACAACGGCGCAGGTAAAACAAAAATACAGCAGCATAAAAGTGCTGGCTTTATCCATGTTTAACGAGGATAAATACATTGTTGATATGATGAAAGCAGGAGCCTCCGGATACCTGTTAAAAAATGCCGAACCCGAAGAGATCATCGAAGCCGTTGCCACCGTATACGAAAAAGACTATTATTTTAACGAACACCTTTCGGTAACCCTTATCAAGCAGCTTGCCGGCAACAATGGGGCAACGCATGCCATGCAATCGCTAAAAGATTTTAATGAGCGCGAGATAGAAATACTGCGCCTGGTATGCCAGGAATACTCAAACCAGGAAATTGCTGATAAAGTATGCCTAAGCGTTAGAACCGTTGAAGGTTACCGCGCCCGCCTCTTTGAAAAAACCAAATCAAAAAACCTGGTAGGGCTGGTGATATTTGCTGTAAAGACGGGGATTATTAGTATTTGAGGGAAGAGAATTCTGTAGATGTAATCTACATGGATTGCTATCTGAAGTTGCACCTTCGGATAGCAGGCTTCAGATAACAGATCAGCATCATTGGTAGATATTATTGTAATAAAAAAGTTAAGTAATTTGTAACATGTTCATCCTAAATAGATATTTCACTTGATAATCATATAGTTCATCATATGTCATTAGATGTATGTGTTTCTGATTGAATTGCCTCATGCGCTTATCAATACTGTAAATGTTTTCTTCTTTATCCCTTTGTCTACCGATCAGAATATTGTAATCTACTCTTTTAGGAATGAATCCAAATTGATTATTTATATAAACGTGATTTCCTTGTTCCTCTAAATAATCTTTATAGTCATTTACCTGTGCCAAATGCTTTACTATCTTTGCCAAGAAGGTCTTATGGAAAGTAGATGTTTGTAAAAAACTTTCTGTAGGCAGCTTCACTTCAATAAGACTTAAATCTGTCTTATAATTAAAATTTGGCCGCATAGTGAAGTCCGGATCATAATGCTTATTTCCTTCTCTTTTTAATTTGACTTCATGCCAAGTTCTTGAATACCGATCCCTTTCTAAAAAAAAGGAATTTTTATTAAAAAATTTGTGGTATCCAAGCTCATCCTTTTTATTAGAAAGTGCAGATCGCTTAAGCATTTTTATAAATTCATCTATCGCTTTTTCAATTTGCACACGATTATCTTCTAACCAGTAATAACGGAGTTTTCTCGGAAATAATTGAAAATTTTTAGCAAGTATTTCCGTTGATCTTACGGGATTTTTTTTTGAGGTAAAAAAAAGTCCATAATTTAACTGACCAGAATTAAATTCTATCCCTAAATTATCAAGTTCATCAAGCACCTGCCGTCTCCATGATTTAATACAACTAATTAACTTCGGTTTATAAACAGAGAATCTATCAACCCCCATATTTACGATGACATCAGCATATCCTCTTTTTTTATGAAAAATTATATTTTTCGATGTTTCTAAAATCAGCACAATTGGAATTTTAATTAAATTAAAATCACGTTTTGAATAAGTTCGAGTATGATCGTTTTCTATGAAATCTTTAAAGTCCTCATTGTAATTATTTTTCTTTTGTTCTTTTAATATGATTAAATCCAGAGATTCTTGTTGCGCAACTATTCTATTATTTATGAAATCAACCGCATCTGCAAGAGTGTAGACAAAATAAATTGAATCCTGTTCTGCAATAGTTGAAAGGAAATTTTTATAACTTTCCTCATCATAAATGTTTTCACCAATAAATAGAATTCTCATAATTAAAGTACAGTGATACTAATTTACAGAAATTGTATGTTTGAATGGTTATAATTGATAGGAATTCTCGGAGACTTTTCTTTTAAAAAAGGTTCAGTTGTAAGGATGTCAAAATATAACCCACCGCCATGGCGAGACCGAACTGCTTATCCTCGCGCGAGAATGACGCGTTGGACAAAGCAAAAAGCTACTCATTAACTTATGGTCACGAGTAGGTATTGCATACAAGCCTAAGCTTCATACTCGCGCCACATCAGGGAGAGAGAATGAGAACGAAAAAATGTCTTTTCGACCGTAGGGAGAAACCTTTAGAACTATGTATGTGCGTTATGCATGATTTGAAAGATCTCTCCTATGTCGAGATGACATAGATTATCAGACACGTAAGAAATCGTAAATATAATGTATACCGTCATTGTCCGTCATGCACCCTTTCAACAGCATAGAAAATTTCATTTCGATGCGATAGCGAGAAATCTTTCAAACACTGCATGAATGCTATGCTGGTTTAAAAGATCTCTTCGATGTCGAGATGACCTAAAGATCATCCAAAACGTAAGGAAATTCGAACCTTTCTCTTAATCCTCCAAACTTACCTTTTCACCAATTTGCTGGCGCCACATGGCGTAGTAAAGACCCTTTTGAGCGATAAGATCAAAGTGCTTGCCCGATTCAACGATATGGCCTTTTTCAAGCACGAAGATGTTATCTGCGTGCATAATGGTTGACAGGCGGTGAGCGATCAGGATAGTGATATGGTTCTCAAACTCCGATACATTACGAATAGTTTCAGTAATTTCTTCTTCCGTGATTGAATCGAGCGAGGATGTGGCCTCGTCAAATACCAAAATATCAGGCCTGCGCAGCAATGCCCTCGCTATTGATAGGCGCTGTTTCTCACCGCCCGATACTTTTACCCCACCTTCGCCAATTACCGTATCGAGGCCTTTATCGGCCCTGGACATCAGCGTTTGGCAAGCCGCGCGCTGTAATACATCCATACATTCTTCGTCGGTAGCGTTAGGGCGTACAAATTGCAGGTTCTCGCGGATTGTCCCCGAAAATAGCTGCGTATCCTGCGTCACAAAACCTATCTTTTCACGCAGCTGATCCAGGTCTATTTCTTTGCTTGCAATACTGTTGTATAAAATATCGCCCTCAAACGGCTGGTACAACCCTACCAATAACTTCACCAGCGTTGTTTTACCAGAACCCGACGGGCCCACAAATGCAATGGTTTCGCCGGCCGATGTCTCAAAACCAATGTGGTTAAGCGCATTGCGGTTAGCTGTTAAATGCTTAAAGCTTACATTATTGAAAGTAAGAGTATCAACTTTTTCAAGCAGTACCGGTTTCTCCGGCTTCGGGTCGATAGGGATATTTAAGATGGAAGAGAAGTTTCCTAATGATACCTCTGCCTCGCGCCATGATAATATTACGTTACCTAACTCCTGCAGCGGGTTAAATAAAAAGAACGAGTAAAATAAAAAGCTGAAATACTGTCCCGGCGATATGGTTTGCTTAAAGATAAGCAGCAACAGCACAACCACCATGGCACTGCGCACAAGGTTTACGGTGGTGCCTTGTACAAAGCTCATGCTGCGCACAAACTTTACCTTTTTAAGCTCCAGGTCCAATATCTTATACGTGGTATTATTAAGGCGTTTTATTTCCTGTTTGGCAAGGCCAAGGCTTTTAACCAGCTCTATGTTCCTTAATGATTCTGTTGTAGAACCTGCCAGCGCAGTTGTTTCAGAAACAATTTTTTTCTGGATGGTTTTAATCCTGCGGCTCATGGCCATACTCACAAAAGTGATAACCGGTATGGCGCAAAAGTAAACCAGCGTTACCTGGTAGCTTACCGATACAGAATAAACAATCACAAACACCATACCGATAAGGCTTACAAAAAGAATGCTGATAAAAGAGGTGATAAACTTTTCGCAATCGAGTCTTACTTTTTGCAGTATGCCAAGCGTTTCGCCGCTGCGCTGATCCTCAAACACCTGGTAAGGCAGTTCGAGCGAGTGGGTTAAGCCATCTGCATACATTTCTGCACCTACTTTTTGGGTAATAATATTGGTAAAATAATCCTGGAAGTTTTTTGCTATGCGCGATACCATGGCAACACCAATGGCTGCACCTACCAGCTTTAAAACATTCATCAGGTACTCATCATAAAGCAGTTTGTTACGCTGCTCAATCACCCGGTCAACAATGCGGCCGGTTATATAGGGATCCAGTAAAGAAAAGCCGATGTTAAAAGCAGCCATCAGCAAGGCGGACACAACAACCCAGCGATGTTTTGTAAGGTATTGAAATAAAATCTTCATTAAAATTCAATTGATTCAGCAGCAATGAAATGGGCCGCTTTAAACGTTAGCGCCTTTACGCAAGGCTTTTTGTAATTGTTGCAAAAATAAAAAAAGCGAACGGCTAATAGGCTCGTTCACCTTAATTTGACATTTTGACTATTTTATTCGCTGTTGATAATTACAGGTTTATCCTGTCGCCATGCGCTTTAGGTTCAGAAATCACCAGGAAATGCAGGTCGTCATCACTCCTGTTCATAATATGATGATTAACACCTTTTTCAATGTGTATGGATTGCCCGTCTGAAACAATGTGTTCTGCGCCTTCAATTATAAAGGTTGCCTCGCCAGATAATACATAAAACACCTGCTGCGAAAATTGATGATAATGCATCTGCTCGGCAGTACCCGATGGCATGCGTTCCTGTATAACGCTCAGGCTGCCGGATTTTAACAGGTGCCAGCCGTCGCATTGGTTACCCCAGGTATAATGTTCAGCGTTTTTTGTAGACGTTATCATATCGATGCATGTATTGTATTTGCAAATCACCCGCCATGGTTATCATCGCATATGCAGAAAAATAATTTCAAAGGGTTGATTATTAACCTAATCTTAATAGATCCTGAAAACTAAAGTTGCATTGCCTGCGTAAATTTAATTAATCATTTACCGATGAACTCATTTACAATTATAAAAACATTTATCAGCCAGCGGATACCCGAGCTTTTGCGGATTTCCCGTTCGTGGCTTATTAACTTCTTTTCCCGAAAGAATTTTAATAAAATTGTCGCCCAGCTTTTTAATACCAACCAGTCGGACGAGTTAAAGGCGCTTTCGGCAGCTGTAGGGGTTTTTATTGGTATCATTCCTTTATGGGGCTTTCAAACCCTGCTGGTTATCTTTCTTTCTATGGCGCTTAAGTTAAACAAAGCGCTTGTGCTTATTTGTTCGCAGGTTAGTTTCCCGCCATTAGTGCCGGTAGTTTTACTGTTAAGTTACCGTGTTGGCCAATATTGGACGGGATCCAAAGACAGTATAAATGCTTTTTCTTTTAAAAACATTAATGAACACCTGGAGCAATACCTGTATGGCAGCATTACCCTCGCAGTGCTTGGCGCAATCACAGCAGGTGCTCTTACTTATGCGGGGTTAAAGTCTGCTAAACTGGTGCGCCAGTTCCGCTTGGATGCACCGGCCCGGAGAGGCACTATGGAAAAAGCTTTATAGAGCTATTGTTTCCAGCTATATTAAATCCTCTGAAATACCGGCAGTTTGAATATTTTTGCATATGCCTGCAAAAGAAGTCGAGCCGTTTTTAGCGCATGTTGCTAAAAGAATATCTTTAACTGAAACCGAACAGGAAACTTTGCTTGCCGCCTTTCAGCTTAAGCGGGTAAAGAAAAGGCAATTCATTATCCAGCCTGATTTTACCGCAAAACACCGCAGTTATGTACTATCGGGCGCTTTCAGAGCGTATGTAATTGACGAAGCAGGAGAGGATCACACTATCCAGTTTGCTATTGACGATTGGTGGATCTCTGATTATAACAGTTACATTTACCAGCAACCGGCCACCATGTTTGTAATAGCGTTAGAGGACAGCCAGCTAATGCAGATAGACTTTGAAAGCGAGCAGCGCTTAAAAGCAGAAAACCACCATTTCGAAACGTTTTTCAGGATCATGGCAGAGCGTACCGCAGCATTTCACCAAAAGCGGATTGTGGCCAGCCTTACCCAATCTGCAGAGGAGCGTTATAAACTGTTTTTAGAGAAGTATCCGCAAGTGGTACAGCGCGTTCCGCAGTTTGCACTTGCATCTTACCTGGGCATGACAACGCAGTTCCTTTCCAAAATCCGCAGCGGCAAAGCTTCAAAAAGTTAATCTGCATTCACTTCATTTCTTAATGTAGTTGCTCTTTTACCCGCTTCATCTGCGGCAACTTTGTGGTGTAATTAACATTTAAAAAAATGAAAAAATTAGATAACAAAGTAGCCGTTATAACAGGCGGTAGCAGCGGCATAGGTTTGGCTACTGCTAAATTATTTGCTGCACAAGGCGCCAAAGTTGCAATCACCGGCCGCAATCAGCAAAATTTGGACAATGCGATAGCCCGTATCGGCGAAGGCGCCATTGCACTGCAAAACGATACAGCAGATATACAGGAACTGGATACATTGTATAAAACCGTTACAGAAAAATTTGGTAAGATAGATGTGCTTGTGATCAATGCGGGCGTATACGTACTTTCACCATTGGCAGCCTTTACCGAGGACCAGTACGACAAAGTGATGGACATTAACCTGAAAGGAACATTTTTTGCGGTTCAAAAGGCTTTAAATTATTTAAACGATGGCGCATCCATCATTCTTACCTCATCTGTAGTGGCAGAAAAGGGTGTACCTAACCACTCTGCTTATTCGGCCTCAAAGGCTGCGGTGCGTTCTTTGGCCCGCAGTTTTTCGGCAGAGCTGCTCGACCGCAGGATAAGGGTAAACGTATTAACCCCGGGCCCAATAGATACCCCTGTTTTTGAAACAATAACCACTAATAAAGAAGAGGCCGAAGCGGCTAAAGCAGGCATGGGTCAGTTTGCACCGGCAAAAAGAATCGGCTCGGCAGAAGAAGCCGCAGCAGCAAATTTATACCTCGCTTCAGATGATTCCAGCTTTATGATAGGCAGCGAATTATTACTGGATGGTGGTATCCGTTCATTATAATTATATTCCAACAAAAAATCCCTTTCGGTTAGCCGAAGGGGATTTTTTAGTTTTATGTAGCAGGAAACTTGTTTGTTAATGATGCTTAAAAAACACCAGGTAGATCTGTTTAAAAATATGGTAGGCCGCAAAGGCGAAAAATAAGATAGCAATACTGGTATTAATGAACTTGGTGCTAAGTGCAAACTTACTTTGAATATACTGGGCGAAACGGGCGTATAAAAAGAGCGCTAAAAAAGCGCCGGCGGCTGCGCCTACGCTAAATACTACCAGCGCAAGCTTTCCATCTTCTATCCATTCGTGTGTGATTAAATAGGTCCCGGTTATCATCCAGAACGGAATCTGCATAGGGTTTAAAAAACCTAATAAAATGCCGTATTTAACACTTTCATGTTCGGAGTAATTGGTTTCGGGCGGTTTATTTCTTCCCATCCAGGTGATGACTCCTAATACGCTGAAAAGCACTACCATCACCCAATCAATAATAGTATCCAGCTTTACCTGGCCTGAAAGCCATTTGGCGGCATGCATTATAAAGTAAGTGAAAAAAAACTCCACGCACGAGAACGACACGATAAACATCAGCGCCTGTTTCATACCGCGGTTAATGGTGATCTGTACCAGCGTAAGGTTAATGTTTCCAGGCGGGATATAACCGATAAAATTGGCTATGATACCGATAAAAAAGGTTAAGAATATCATTCCTCAAATAAACAGGTTTTAACTTGAATGATTGTAATCTCTTTTTGTTTGTAATAATAAAAATAGTAACCCTTAATTGACAATACTTACATTTGCGGCGTTAAAATATGCCTTTAAAAATAGTATCGTTATCACCTGCTGCCACAGAAATTATCTGCGCCCTGGGCCTTAAGCAAAACCTGGCGGGCCGCTCTCAACAATGTGACTTTCCCGATTGGGTTAAACAGCTTCCGGTATGTTCAGAAACAACTATACAGGAAGATATAGAAACCCTTACCCCGGATTTTGTGATAGCAGAAGCGCATTCAAACTTTTCGCTAAACTATCTGCAGGATACGCTCGAAAACTTACCGGGTAAACAGCCGCAGCTCATTGAATGGTCGGCCAATGATCTTGAAGCTGTTTTTAGCGGAATAGATACGATAGCCAAGGCTTTAGATGTTTCCGCAGCAGGCGATACCCTCAACGAAGAATTACAGGATCGTGTTAATATCATCAGGCACAAGCTAAAGTTTGTTGAAAACAAACCTACGCTTGCTCTGATAGAATGGCTGGACTCGTTAACTATATCCGGCAACTGGACTCCGGAATTAACAGGCATTGCGGGCGCTACCCCGGTATTAACTACTGCTGCAAAAGAACCTGTAATCATCGACTGGAATGATTTGCTGTTAACCGATCCCGATATTATCGTTGTTGCGCTTCGCGATTGTTCTGTAGAACAAACATTAAAAGAAATAGACAACTTATTTCAGCTACCCAGTTTCCACGACCTCAAAGCCATAAAAAACAACCGCTTTTACATAGCCGATGGCAAACAGTATTTTAGCTACCCTGGCCCGCGCATGGTGGATACCCTTGAGATCCTTGCGGAGATCATTAACCCCAAACAGTTCATCTTCGGGTACGAAGGCAACGGATGGATCAGGTTTTCGGTGTAGAATGTTTTCTTTTCGCGTTAATATAATTACTGCTTTTAGAGTATGTTTTAATTATATTAGCGAACCTTTTCTCTTTCGCAATGCAGTATTGTATTAAGTGGTTTGCTTTTTTTATATTATTCTTGATTCTTACCAAGTATTCTGCAGCGCAGGACATAGCCCTTCATATAAACAATACTTTTTTTAAAGGCCAAAACATACTCAGCGTAAAACGAGACTTTAAAGACCCTTACTTATGGGTATTAGCCGAAAACAACAAGATTTATAGGGTAAACAGCAACACTCAGACAATTGACGATTATACAGCAATATTTAGCGGTTTCAACAATTTTCAATTTATTGACATTGCCGGTCAAAGCCAGGATACTGTTTTTGTTGCAACTAACAGCAGCACTCTTATTGAATATAAAAAAGGGACTATCAAAACCTTAGGCGGCGCTGATGGCATACCGGGCAACATTAATTCTATAGGAATAGATTATACCGCCAAGTATTTGGTGTACAATACTAACGTTCCATTTCCTCGTATTGCAGGTAGCACGCTTTTAATTGCAACCAACGATGGATTGCGCCACTATGATTTTAAGCATGAAACTTTTGCGCTAGAAAACGTGAATTTGCCGGCAAGGCTTTTTGAAACCAGCTATCGAAATGAAGCTTATAGTAATCCTCTGCCTTATGTTTTTCAGGATACAGTAAAGCAGTATGGCGTAGTTGAACTTTCCCCTGAAACGGAATATGACAATGAAGTTTATTACAATGATAATTACTTCGGTTATAATGTCAATACCTATTATTGTACTTATGGCAATATTTACAATCAAGATGGATTAACCATCAGCGGGCTGCAGTTTTGGGGTACAGAAGCTGGTCTTTTTCAAAATCTCTGGGATGGTGCCTACCAGTCTTCAAACGGACACAAAAAATACTTAAGTGGAGTGAACATAACGAAAATTACCTCCATATACAGTATGCTAAGCTTTGGCGAGCGGGAAACAAGAGAAAATATGCTGGTGGGTTCGTCACATGGTTTATATTTTACAAACTCTATTTTTAACAGTTATCCGATATCCCCAACAGCATCTATTTATTATTTTAACGACTTAGGAAACATCAGGATAAATGACATTTGTGTTAATGCTACTTCTTATGCTACACCAGTATGTGAAAATGGGATATGGGTTGCTGCTGCAAATGGCTTATATTTTTTAACAACCGATATAGTACCCTATGTGGATCAGAACCCGATAATACCGGCAATATCGTTTGATGGCGCATTTAACCCAACAGGAAGCATTACTACCTGTTCAGAATCACCGGTAAAGGCGAATCTAAGTTCATATTATTACACGGGGAATAATATTCAATGGTATAAAAATGGCGAAGAATTACCGGGTGCAAAGGGCGATTCTTTAAATATCACATCTGCCGGCGACTACAATGCAATATTATACGATGATTGCTCAAACGTACATTTTTCAACCAATCATTTAAAGGTGAATGTAACGTCATCGCCTGTGTTTACATTTAATTATCCAGATAAAATAGAGGAATGCAGCGGAACATCCATTATACTAAAAACGGAGGCAAATACGCTATATCGATACAGATGGTATACCAACGGCAATTTAAATGGAGATACTACATACAGTTTAACTGCAAAACAAAGCGGGAAATATAAGCTGGAGGTAAGTGCGTGTAATAATAGCTGGGTAGGCACAAAAGAAGTAGAAGTTAATTTTTTAACACTTCCCCAGCCGAGTGTAAGCACAGACAAAAGCCAATATTGTATTGGTGATTATGCTACCCTGAACGCAGGTATAGCTGCAGATACAACTTATGATATCAACTGGTATAAGGACGGGCAGCAGTTAGTTAATTTTACTAATCAAACATCCATTACTGTAAATACAAGCGGCAATTACTCTGTTTCCTTAGTCAAAAGAAATTCAAATACCGATGGGTCATATTGTTCAAACACATCGGGAATAAAAACTATAACATTTAATCTGCCGCCACAGATAAGCCTAACGCAAATTATTAACACCACATTATGCAGTGGGCAAACGGTAGACCTTGTTGCAAACTATGCCGGAGGATCGGTTAAATGGTCGACAGGGGAGACTACTGATCGCATTAGTGTAAGTACCGCAGGCACTTATAAGGCTACTGTAACATCGGTTTCCGGTTGTTCAGCGGATACCAGCATAACAGTGTCTTTTTATGATAATCCGTTACTAAAATTAAAGGACACGTCCATATGTGTGTATAAAAACCAGCCGGTGGTTCTGATCGCGCCCCCGGGCTTTTCAAAATATCAATGGAATGGTGAGCAAGGCAATCAGACATATGCGGTTACATTACCCGGCTCTGTTCAACTAACAGTAACAGATGTTAATGGATGTACAGCATCCCAGCAAATTAACGTGGCAGATAAGTGCGCGGATGTGATTATTCCTAACGCCTTTACACCAAACAACGACGGGATCAATGATACCTGGGTAATTGAAGGCTTACTAAATGATCAATCGGCTACAGTATTTGTTTACAATAGATATGGGGTATTGGTTTTTCAGAGCAGAGGCTATGGAGTTCCCTGGAATGGCCAGTATCAGGGAAAAAGAATCCCGTCGGGTGTTTATTATTATGTCATTTCGGCCAAAAATAACACTCAGAAATTTAGCGGCTCACTAACCATTATTTATTAAACGTAACACTTCTTTTTGACCTCGATAAATAGTAATGCCATAAAAGCATAGTTGCTACAGAGCGGTAAGGTTGCCATGGTTCGGTTAGCTCCAGCATTTGCTCCCGGGTAGCGCCTGCAGGCAATTGCTTTAACCGCTTTAGGGCATTCACTACAGCCAGGTCGCCTATAGGGAATACATCGGCATGCTTTAATACAAATATCAGGTAGATGTCCACTGTCCAGTTACCTATCCCTTTCAGCGCAATCAGCTTAGCTCTTATTTCTTCATCCGGCATATCTTCAAGTGCCGCCAGGTTCAATTGGCCGCTCAGTAAAGCTTCTGCTAGGTAACGTATATAACCTGTTTTTTGCCGGCTGCAATAACAGGCCTTCATTTCCTCGTCTGTTAAAAGCAAGATCCGGGCCGGCGTTATTTCTTGCACCCGCTCGCGCAATTTATTCAATGCGGATAATGCCGAAGCCAGTGAGACCTGCTGCTCCAGGATAATGTGTACCAGGGTTTCGAAAGTATTTGGCCTTGACCAAAGAGGCGGGTAACCATACGCATCTATAATTGCCCGAAGATCGGGATCTTCCTTTGCAAGCTGATCGCAAAGCGCATGGTAATTTGATGAAGTAACCCGCCCGGCCATGATGTATCATCAAAATTAACACAATAATTCCGGATAAAACATAAAGCCGTATTTGCTCGTTGCCTTGCTAACATAATTAGGAATTAGAGATTTCTTTTCAGATTTTTACATTATGAGCAACCTGCCGCCGTTAGCAGAACGTATGCGCCCCAAAAGCCTTGACGATTATGTAGGCCAAAAACCCCTGGTTGGCCCGGGTGCGGTTTTGCGCAAGGCGATAGAACAGGGTGTGCTGCCGTCTATGATTTTCTGGGGGCCTCCGGGTGTGGGTAAAACCACGCTGGCCTATATTATCTCTCAAACGCTCGACCGGCCTTTTTTTTCTTTAAGCGCCATAAATTCGGGGGTAAAAGATGTGCGCGAGGTTATTGAAAAAGCCTCCCTGTTAAGGGCCGAAGGGCTAACGCTGCCTATTTTATTCATTGATGAGATACACCGCTTTTCCAAATCTCAGCAAGACTCACTGCTTGGTGCTGTTGAAAGAGGGATTGTTACGCTTATCGGCGCCACTACAGAAAATCCATCGTTCGAGGTTATTTCGGCACTGCTGTCCCGCTGCCAGGTTTATATCCTGCAGCCGCTTGATGAAGACGACCTGGTAAACCTGCTTGAAAAGGCGAAGAAAGACGATGAGGTACTCAGCACCAAAAACATCACCATAAAAGAGAACGAAGCCTTGCTGCGCCTTTCGGGTGGTGATGCGCGGAAACTGCTCAACATTTTTGAGCTGCTGGTAAACTCTATCAGCGGTAAAAAAATAATACTTACCAATGAGGTTGTTTTACAACACGTGCAGCAGAACATGGCGCTTTATGACAAGGGAGGCGAACAACATTACGATATTATTTCGGCTTTTATAAAATCGATGCGGGGCAGCGATCCAAACGGAGCTGTGTACTGGCTGGCACGTATGATAGTTGGGGGCGAGGACCCTTTATTTATTGCCCGCCGCATGCTGATCCTGGCCTCTGAAGATATAGGCAACGCCAACCCAAATGCCCTGCTGCTTGCGCAAAGCTGCTTTAACGCCGTAAATGTGATCGGCATGCCAGAATCGCAGCTTATTTTATCGCAAACTGCTATTTACCTGGCAACATCGGCTAAAAGCAACTCGGCCACAACGGCAATCGGTGCTGCTATCGCTTTGGTAAAACAAACCGGCGACCTGCCCGTACCGCTTCATTTGCGCAATGCGCCAACAAAGTTTATGAAAAATATAGGCTACGGCAAAGATTATAAATATGCGCATAGCTATGAAGGCAACTTTGCCGAACTTGATTTTTTGCCCGATGAAATTAAGGGAACCAAAATTTACGACCCCGGCAATAACGCCCGTGAAAATGAATCAAAAGACCGGTTAAAAAAACTTTGGGGCGACCGGTATAAATATTGATCTTCGGCGACGATATTTTTAAGAGCAATGTATTCAATCAGAACAGCAACCGTAGCCGACGTTGACACTATCCGCGGCATAGCCCAAACCACCTGGTGGATCACGTATTCGCCAATATTAGAAACGGAACAGATTGTTTTTATGCTTAGCGAAATTTATGATGCCGATAAATTACAAAAACAAATAGCCGACAACCTGCAAACTTTCCTGCTGCTGATGGAGGATGGGAAACCTGTTGCATTTGCAGCCTATTCGCCGCGGGAAGAAGATGCCGAAATTTATAAATTACATAAATTGTATTGCCTGCCGCAAACGCAGGGAAAGGGCTATGGCCGCGTATTAATAAATGAAGTGGTTAATAAAACCCGCGAAGCCGGTAAACACACGCTGGACCTTAATGTGAACCGTTATAACAAAGCCAAAAGTTTTTACGAAAAAATGGGCTTTAAAATTGCTTACCAGGAAGACATAGCCATAGGCGAATACTGGATGAACGATTACGTTATGCGCTTGGAGTTAGTGTAAGCGTTAACTATTTAAAATATAATTGTTAAGCTTTGTCTTTATCATCTATTATTCCGTTCACAAGTTTTTGCCATTGCCCCCCGGATAAGCCTATACGGGCCATTAAAGCGATTGCCGTATTCCTGATCTTGTCATGAACGTCTACATTTTCGTTGTTGGGGCTTTCGTTGCGGCCATGTGCTCCTACACTAACAACGCGCCCATCCCTTCGCACAATAAAGGTACTGGTAGATTCATCGCTGTAAAAATGTGCAATAGCCGATTCTGCCTTTTTAGGATCTGGCACCGGCCTGGCAGTCAATAAAAGGTATTCTTCGGCCGAGTGTTCATCGCCTTCTGCTTTAACATTTTCAATCATCACCCATTCCAGGCCGCCGCCCGCATCCGGGCCCGGCCCTGGTAGATCTATACTAAAATATAAGCCTTCTGCAGCAAAGCCGTTTAACTCTTTACCTTCGTTATTGCAGAGCGTAAACTTTGCCGAACCCGCGCCTGTGTACACATGCCAGTCGTTTACATTCAACAAACGTGCTGCTGCCTTTTTAAACCCGGCATGTGCCAATTTAATATCTGCAAAAGTATGTTCTTGCGTAAAATTCGTTTCCCGGCCAATCCTTTGTTCAGGAAGTTGTTCTGCTGCTTCGTCCATAAGGGCTTTAAAAGGCAACGTATTGCTATTCTACTTGTTTTAAAAGTTAAGGGAATAATTCACCTACAGGAGGTCAACGCTTAAACTTCTTGATTTTATAATTCTATTAGTAAAAAAGGGGCCGCAACAATGACTGTTGCGGCCCCTTTTTGATTTAACTTGGATTATTCGCTCTTTCTGAGCGTTACAACAACCGATTTTGATGCCGGCTGGTTACTTTCATCGGCTGTATGATCCACCGGGATCAACACATTGGTTTCGGGATAATAAGTAGCTACGCAATTGGATGCTATATCATAATCAACCACTATGAATTTAGGAGCAACGCGCTCAACGCCTTCATAATGGCTGTAAATATCCACCACATCATTTTTCTGTAGCCCTTGTTGCTCCATATCCCATTTGTTCATAAAAATAACACGGCGCTCATTGTCAATACCGCGGTAACGGTCTTTTAAGCCATAAATTGTTGTGTTAAACTGGTCGTGGCTGCGGATGCTCATCATCAACAGTTCGCCATCTTTTAAAACTCTTTTCTCAAACGGGGTGACAAAAAAATAAGCCTTGCCAGATTCTGTTGCAAACTTTTTCTCGCGCGGGCCATTAGGCAGGTAAAAGCCTCCCTTTACACGCACCCGCTTGTTATAGTCATCAAAGCCTTTTACCACTTTCTGAATGTCTTCACGAATGGTATCATAATTTTTTTCAAATTGATTCCATTCTACTTTGCTTTTGGCGCCAAGCGTTGCCTTTGCTAACTGGCAAACAATCTGTACTTCGCTTAACAAATCATCAGATATAGGTTGTAATACCCCTTTAGAGGTTTGAACCACACCGGTTGTCCCCTCGGTAGTTACAAAGTGTTCGGTATCATGATGAATGTCTTTATCCGAGCGACTTAGGCATGGCAATATCAGCGCCTCTTTTCCATGAACCAGGTGGCTGCGGTTAAGCTTGGTGCTAACATGAACGGTGAGCTCACATTGCCGCATAGCCAGGGCAGAATAATTGGTATCGGGCGTAGCTGATAAAAAGTTACCGCCCATGGCAAAAAACACCTTCGCTTTTCCGTCGTGCATGGCTTTCACCGCTTTTACCACGTCAAATCCGTTTTCTCGCGGCGGATTAAAGCCATACACCTCTTGCAGCTTATCCAGCATGGCTTTTTCGGGTTTTTCCCAGATGCCTACGGTACGGTCGCCCTGTACATTACTGTGCCCCCGAACAGGGCAGGTGCCAGCGCCCGGTTTGCCAATGCTGCCCTTCAGCAGCAATATATTTACTAAATCGTAAATAGTATTTACAGCGTTTTTGTGCTGCGTAATGCCCATGGCCCAGCAAAAAATAATTTTGGTTTTGTTTTTGATAAGGTCTATCACCTCCTGCATTTCGCCACGGGTAATTCCGCAATAGGCAAGCAGGTCGTCTACATCATGGTTTAAGATATCGGCTACAAGCTCTTCATAACCTGTGGTGTACTGGGTAATAAACGGATAATCAAACACGGTTCCCGGTGCTTTCTGCTCTTCGTCCCAAAGCATTCTTGCCATCGCTTTAAGTAAAGCCTGGTCAGTATTGGTTTTAGGCTTCAGGTAAATGTCAGACACCTGGGTATTGATGTGTAATGCACTTTTTAAATTCTGCGGATCAGAGAACCCTATCAAGCCGGTTTCGCGCATGGGGTTAATGACAACAATCTTTGCGCCGTTCTCTTTTCCTTTTCGCAGGGCGGTTAACATACGCGGCGCGTTTGTACCCGGGTTTTGGCCAATGATAATGATAACCTCGCCGTTATGCAGATCGTCCAGCTTAATAGATGCCTTACCAAGCCCGCATTGTTTTTTCAACGCCACGCTGGTTGATTCATGGCACATGTTTGAACAATCAGGCAGGTTATTGGTGCCAAATTCGCGGGCAAACAACTGGTAAACAAACGCGGCCTCATTGCTTGTGCGGCCAGAGGTATAAAAAATTGCTTCGTTCGGGTTGACAAGTCCGTTAAGACTTTTTGCTATTATTTTAAACGCATTATCCCAGCTTACGGGCTCATAATGAGTAGCCCCCTGCGGCAGGTACATTGGCTGCGCAATACGCCCCTTTTTACCGATATGATAATCATCCAGTAAGGAAAGGTCGTATACAGAGTTTTCAGCAAAAAAGTCAGCTTTGAGGCTTTTAGTGGTAATTTCTTCTGCTACCGCTTTAGCGCCGCTTTCGCAATACTCTGCGATAGACGATCGGTCATCATCCGGGTCGGGCCAGGCACACGAAGGGCAGTCAAAGCCTCCCTTTTGATTCAGCCTTAAAAGCGCCAGGTTAGCCCTGAAAATATTAGCCTCTTTTAAAACATGTTTAAATGATTGCACTACCGCTTCTGCACCGGCCGCAATGCTTTCGGGCTCCGAACGTTTTAATTTAGATAGCGCGGTAGGATTTTCGGCCTCTGGCAAATCATGATTTTTTTCCATCTTAACAGGTTAAATGCGGATTTTCAAAATAGTCCGATTGATCGTCGGTTATATCACCGTCAATACATTTAAAATCTTTTTCGAGCAACAGGTAAAGCGTGTTGCCATTCTGAAGCGGCATATTGTATTCTATTCCAACCAGGTCGGTATCAGACCAGTTTTCAAGTTGCTGCTGCGGAACATAAAGGGTAATGCTACTCCCCTTATAGTCGGCAGATAGCCCTGTTGCATTGCTTGATTTAATGGCATATGTTATCGTACCGCTTATAAATTCAGTGTGTTCTTCCAGGCTTCCGGTTTGGGCCAATGTTGCCATTTCAGATTTTGTTAAGCGATAACGTACCGAGTTCCCTTTAATGCGTATTTTCATGTATAGGCAATAGTATGCGATGTGCTGATGTATAAATGTTAAACCTTTTACCACGCAGAAATCCTGCCAGGGTGATATTAAACTCCTGCGCAAGCTCAACTGCAAGGCTTGATGGCGCCCCTACCGAGGCAATGATGTTAATGCCTGCCATGGCGGCTTTTTGCACTAACTCAAAGCTTGCCCTTCCGCTTAGTAAAAGTATATGCTTATTTAGTGGTAACCAGTTTTTATAAAGTGCTGCGCCAATCAATTTATCGAGCGCATTATGCCGCCCAACATCTTCCTTAACCAATAGCAAGTTTCCGGAGAGGTCGAATAAAGCAGAAGCATGCAATCCCCCGGTATCTTCAAAAACAGCCTGTTGTTCACGTAAAATATCGGGCAAGGCGTAAAGCAATTCTGCGTTAACGGTAAGATCGTCGTTCTTCGGTATAAATGAGCTAACAGTACGGATGGCGTTTATAGACCCTTTGCCGCAAACGCCGCAACTTGAGGTTGTGTAAAAGTTCCTATCCATGTTTTGAAGATGCGGTTCAACACCGTTTTTCAACATCACCTGGATAACATTTTCCTTATTTTCAGCACAGGCTATAAAGCGATGGCCTATATCTGCTATGTCTTCAGCCTTTTTTACGATGCCTTCTGTAAATAAAAATCCTGCTGCCAATTCCACATCGTTACCGGGCGTACGCATAGTAACCGAAATATTTTGCGTGCGCCGTCCACCTGGCTTGCCAAATTCAAGCCGTATTTCCAGGGGTTCTTCCACGGCAAGTGAGTCTGCCTGGCAATGTCCCTCATCATCGGTTACCCTGGTTACAAAGATTTGTTTACTTGCTTTCTGCACGTCCCGTTATTTATTCCTGCAATTTAGGTATAAAAACACGGCTCTGTGAGATTGGTTTTGCAGAAAAACGGTGTTGTTTACTCCTTTAATATTTTAATCACAATTCTCTTAAGTCAAATTTCCTTTCTTTATTTCGTCTGCGGCATGGTTAGCGGCCCTGGCGGCAAAGGCCATGTACAGTATGGACGGGCTTTGGTTTCCTGTACTGGTCATGCAGGCGCCGTCTGTTACGTAAACATTATTACAAAGATGCAGCTGGTTCCATTTGTTTAATAAAGATGTTTCAGGATCATGCCCCATGCGGCAACCGCCCATTTCATGTATATCAAGGCCGGGTGGCTGTTTCGTGTCGGTCTTTTCAATGTTTTTGAGGCCTGCTACTTCCAGCATTTCTGCACTCTGATTTAAAAAGTCGGCCAGCATCTTTTCATCGTTATCATCGTAGGCTACCGAAGTGATCAGCTGCGGAATACCCCACGGGTCTTTATGATCTGCGCTTAGCCGTACATGGTTTTCTTTTTTCGGAATGGTTTCGCCCTGCATAAACATGCCGGCTTTCCATGGCCCGGGTTCGGTTAACGCATCTTTGTACGCGCCGCCAATACCTTCACTGGTTCCATCTTTAGCGCCCGGTGTTCGCATTGAATATACGAAGGTGAGATATCCGCCTAAAAAATCTGTATCCTGCTTGTGCAGGTTGCGATAGTTAGCTATAATTGGGTTGGTAGGATTGCGCCCATAATAATATTTGTCTTTAAACCCATCAAAAGTGCCATGTACATTGCCCCGGTAGTTTTGGAAGGCGATGTATTTTCCAAGCAGACCGTTATCATTACCGATACCGTTTGGAAACCTGCCCGATTTTGAATTAAGCAAAATAAGGTTGGTATTTAAACAGGCTGCGTTTAAAAAGATAACCTTAGCATAATAGTCAACCTCCTGGTTGGTAAGCGCGTCAATGATTTTAACACCGGTTGCCTTCCCTTTTTGCGCATCATAAATAATAGAGTGCACTACAGAATGCGGCCTTATGGTAATGTTGCCCGTTCTTTTTGCCCATGGCAGGGTGGATGATACCGAACTAAAATACCCCCCAAAAGGGCAGCCTCTTGTACAAAGGTCGCGCGCCTGGCATTGGCCGCGTCCTTGCTCCAGGTGTATGGGCTGTGGCTTGGTTAAATGCGCCCAGCGTGTGCGCACCATAAACCTGTCTTTATAATGTGCGCTTAATTTGCGTTGTATCTCTTCTTCTACACAACTCATTTCAAAGGGTGGCAGGTACTCACCGTCGGGCAAAGCTTCAAGGCCATCTCGGTCACCGCAAATGCCCGCAAACTTTTCCACATGCGAATACCATGGCGCTATGTCTTCATACCGTATGGGCCAGTCAACCGCATAGCCATATCGTTGCGGCGCCGAAAATTCAAAATTGCTCCAGCGCTGGCAGGCTCTGCCCCAGGTAATGGATTTACCGCCAACCTGGTAGCCTCGTATCCAGTCAAAAGGCTTTTCCTGTATGTAAGGATGCTCCTTGTCTTTTACAAAAAAGTGCTGTGTATCTTCGCCAAAAGCATAACACTTGCTAATAACCGGATTCTCGTTCAATACAGACAACGGCTCGAGCATGCGGTGCGGAAAGTCCCATGGGTTTTTGGTTGCTGTTGGATAATCCTTTAAGTGCTCAATGTTACGCCCCCGTTCCAGCACCAGCGTTTTTAAACCGCGCTCACAAAGTTCTTTGGCAGCCCACCCACCACTAATGCCGGAGCCTACCACAATGGCATCGTACACGTTTTTGTTGTCCATTTTAGCTAATAAAAAGAAAATGTATCCGCAGCAAAAGAAGAAACTTGCGGATTTTGGTTTATAACGGTACTAAAATATAAATTAGCAATCTATTTGCACCATTATTAAAAATTTTAGTTTTAAGCTAAAAAAATATAAAGGGTAGTGGCAATTGATAATTTAATGATTTTATAATAAACACTATCGGACATTTTTCCGTTTAGCGGTAAAGTATTTATTTACAACAGGTGGCCTCATTGGGGGGAAGGCAATATCTGCCCTTTTTGCGATTGTGCATTCAAAACTGCATTGTTAATGAAGATCCGTTTACTAGTTTTTTTCTTGCTGTTACTCTCCTTTAAAGTTTTCTCACAATCATGTGTTTTAAACGCAACCATTACGCAATCGTCGGTGGTAATTTGTTCGGGCAGTGTAGCAACCCTAACGGCAAACGGTGGCGATAGCTATACCTGGTATGATATGAGTGGCAATGTGGTAGGCACCGGCATAACCTTTAATACGCCCGCCTTAACGCAAACAACCACCTATTATGTAGTTGTTTCGGCTAAGGGATGCTCCAGCGCCAAACTGCCCGTAACGGCTATCGTAAACCCTACACCTGCCCCACCAACTTCGGCCGGGACCAGTATTTGTGCAGGCAACGTTGCCAACTTACATGCCGATGGAGCCGCCGGTCAGATATTCAACTGGTACTTGACACCAACGGGCGGCCAGCCGCTTATTTCTAGCCCCGATTATACCACACCTGTTTTAACAGCTACAACAACTTATTATGTAGAAAGCAACGGCTATGGCTGTGCCAGTACACGCACACCGGTTACCGTAACCGTAATACCACTACCCGCTACGCCTGATGGCAAACCCGATTCAGTTTGCTACGGATCGAGCGCTACATTGACGGCCAGCCAGAACTCAACCGGCACGTATCAATGGTATGATGCGCTTGCGGGAGGCAATCTGCTTGCAACAGGAAACACTTTTACCACACCTGCACTCACCAATTCTACAACCTATTATGTAGAAGGCACAAACGGCAACTGTGTAAGTAACCGTATCCCGGTAACCGTAATTGTACGGTCAAAACTTTTGCCACCATCGGCATCGGGTGCTTTCATATGTTTTAATTCTGCCGCAATGTTAACCGCATCGGCACAGGGCGGAACCTTCCAGTGGTTTGATGCCGCAACAGGCGGAAACATGTTGGCATCAACGGCTACTTTCACAACCCCGGCATTAACAGCCAACACAACTTATTATGTGCAGAATATGCAGTTTGGCTGCGTTAGCCCGAGGACGGCGGTAACGGTTAATTTATTGGCGCCTATACCCGCCCCAACAGCTGCAGGAACTACAGTTTGCGCAGGCAGCCCAGCCACAATTTCGGCCTTAGGGCCTTCCGGTAACTACGCATGGTATGATGCTGCAACGGGCGGAAACCTGATGGCATCTACCCAATCATACGTTACACCAGCCTTAACTGCAACCACAACTTATTATGTAGAGGTTATCTCTAACGGGTGCCAAAGTGCACGTACACCGGTAACCGTTACAGTAAATCCTATTCCGCAGGTGCCTGCAGTAAGCGGCACTACCACCTGCCAGTATACGGCAGCCAGTTTAAGCGCCAGTACAAACGGAGGTACGGCACAATGGTACGATGCCGCAACAGGTGGAAATTTACTGGCTACCGGCAATACCTATGTTACCCCCGTGCTTACCGCTAATAAAACTTATTATGTAGAAAATCAAAGCGGAGGTTGCCTAAGCGCGCGCGTTGCGGTAACAGTAACAGTAACACCTGTAACCTTGCCCCAGTTCCAGTATCCATCGGGTACTTTCTGCGCATCGGGCACCAATCCTAAACCGGCCATCAACGTACCGGGTGGGGGTACTTTTACGGCGTCGCCAAGCGGATTGGTCATAGATCCCAACACCGGGGAAATAAATACTACAGCCAGCGCACCGGGTAATTATACAGTTCAGTTTACCAGTAACGGTGAATGCGGACTTACTACTGCTGCCATTATTACTATTGGTGTAAACCCAAGTGCCAAATTTTCTTATAACGGGCCTTTTTGCCAGGACGGGATTAATCCGTTCCCGCTATTTACGTCCAATTCGAGCGCTGGCACATTTTCGGCATCGCCGGGCGGCCTGGTTTTCGTTAATAAGAGTACAGGGGAGATAAACCTTGCAAAAAGCACGCCCGGCAAATATCTCATTACTAATACTATTGCATCAACCGGTGGCTGCCCGCCCGCCAGCGATACCTCTTCCGTTATGATTTATCAAGGCGTAGTTGTTACAGCAAATGGGCCGCAGTCGTCGTCGCCGGGTACACCAATTTCAATAAGCGGCACCATCAGCGGTGCAGTCACTACCGGCAAATGGTCGGGCGGGGCAGGAACTTTTTCAGATCCAAATTCCCTGAATACTACATATACACCTGCAAGCAATGAAAGCCAGGTAACATTAACTTTAACGTCGGCCGATCCGCCCGGGCCGTGCGGACCACATTCGGCATCTATTACGGTAACAATAAATGGAACACCTAGTGCACCAACTGCCGTAGGCGATATTGTCTGCGCAGGCAGTACTGCTACCTTATCAGCTATTGCGCCCGGCGGCAATTACCAATGGTACGATGCCGTAACAGGGGGCGTACTGCTTGGCAACGGGGCAAACTTTACTACCCCTGCGCTTACGGCGACAACTACCTACTATGTTCAAACTACCGTAAACGGTGCTATCAGCAGCCGCACTTCGGTGAATGTTATTGTAAACAACGGACAAGGATTAACGGTGCAGGGTGCCCAGATCTGCGCTGGTAGTACGGCCACGCTTAGCGTAAGCGGGTCTGTAGGCGGCTACCGCTGGTATGATGCACCAACCGGGGGTAATATTATCTCTGTTAGTAACACCTTCACTACACCGGTTCTATTAACAGATACCAATTATTATGTAGAAGCGTACCCGGTAGGCTGTACGGTTGGCCGCACTAAAGTTACCGTGGCTGTTACTCCTGTTCCGCATATAACAAGTGCCGTTACAGGTAACATCTGCAGCGGCACCCCTTTAAATTATACTATTACTTCTGATGTTGCAACTGTATCATTCACGTGGAGCAGGGCACAGGCTGCAGGCATTACCAATGCAGCGGTAAGCGGCCAGGCATCATCCCTAATTAACGAAACACTGGTAAATACCACTGCAAAGCCGGTAACTGTTGTTTATACTATCACATCCTCAAACGGAACCTGTGCGGGCCAGCCATTTACATATAGCGTAACGGTTTATCCCACACCTGTTATAACCAGCGCGCAGCGCGATACCACCTGCGACATGGCCCCGCTTAATTACAATATCAATTTCAGCGTACCCGTGAGCGCCTTTTACTGGAGCCGTGATGCCGTACCCGATATAAGCAATTTGGCGGTGAGCGGGCAGCAGGCAGGCACTATTAAAGAAGTTTTATTTAATACCGGCAGCACACCGGTTAATGTTACTTACTTAATTAATTATGCTACTACAACCTGCCAGGGCGCTCAGTTTGCTTTAACTGTAACTGTTAACCCTATAAGCACGGTTACCAGCGCCATAACAGGGACGGTTTGCAGCGGCGAGCCTCAAAGTTATACCATCACGGCAAATACCGCAGGTGCAACTTATAACTGGAACAGGCCGGCAGTTGCTGGCATAAGCAATCCTGCCGTTAGTAACCAGACAACATCATCTATTAACGAGGCCCTCGTAAACACTACTGATAAGTCAATCACCGTAATATATTATATAACTCCCATTGCCTTTGGCTGTACAGGTATTATTTATCCTTACCAGGTAACTGTTAAGCCGCAGACCAAAACACCTAAAGCAACAGTCAACTCGCCGGTGTGTGTTAATGGTATCATACACTTAAAGGCAGATAGCATTGCGGAAGCTACTTATCAATGGAGCGGACCCAATGGCTTTACGTCGTCATCGCAAAACCCGGATATTGCCAATGCCACTACAGCAAGTGCGGGCCAATACATAGTTACCGCCACTGTTGCGGGCTGTACAAGCGCGCCCGATACGGTAACGGTTACCATAGATACACCACCGGTAGCCAGTGCAGGCGGCAATAAAACCGTTTGTATCGCTGATACGAAGGTGCCGTTAACGGGTACTATCTCCGGGAATACAACCGGAATATGGACCACAGCAGGAACGGGTATTTTTACTCCATCGGCGAATGCACTTAATGCTACTTACCTTCCATCGGATGCCGATAAAGCGGCCGGATCAGTAGTGCTTACGCTAACATCTACCAATACCGATGGCTGTAATATCTCTGCCTCCAGCGCTACCATTACTTTCGGCCCAATTCCTGCGGCAGATGCAGGGCCCGATCAGAATGTTTGCTCGCAACAAAGTACTATTATGCTTGCAGGCAAAATACTGGTAGGAAAAATAGGCACCTGGAAAACATCGGGCACCGGAACTTTCTCACCATCGGCAACTGAGGCGGCTACCAATTATATCCCAAGCCAGGATGACATTAAAAATGGATCGGTTACATTAACGCTTACAGCAACAGGTGTAGACTCCGGCCCTTGTTATATACAGTCGGACGATGTAAAAATCATTTTTACCCCTCCGGCTATGGTAGATGCAGGTGGCCTTGTTTATGTGCTAAAGGGACAAACTGCAACGCTAAACCCAACGGTAAGCGAAAGTAATGTGCATTATTTATGGTCGCCGGATGTGGATCTTAGTAATGATACGTTGAAATACCCAGTAGTTAGCACTGATGCTGATCGTACCTATACACTCACGGTAACAGATAGCCGTGGTTGCGTATCGACATCCACCGTTAACATAAAGGTTGAACCTGCCATTGACATTTATAATACTTTTACCCCTAATAACGACGGCATAAACGATTACTGGGATATTCCGGGCCTGGTAGCTTACCAACAAACCACGGTAGATGTTTTTGACCGTTACGGGCAAAAGGTGTTTCACTCGTTAGGCTATGGCAAACCATGGGATGGCACTTATAATGGCAAGCAATTGCCAACGGGAACCTATTATTACATGATCAATAGCAAGGAGCTGAACAAAATATTATCCGGTTATGTGACTATAGTGCGGTAACAGGTAAAAATTATCCCGCATTTTCCATCGACTTTATGATGTAATAAAGCGTTTGATTTACCGGGGTTTCTACATTATACTTTTTGCCAAGCGCAACCACAGTGCCTGCAAAAAAATCAACTTCTGTTTTGCGGCCTGCTTCCACATCCTGCAGCATAGACGTTTTGCCTGCGGGATCAAGGCCATCCAGGATCTGAAGAAAATTATTTACATCATCCTCGGTTAAATTTATTCCGCAAAGCTGTGACAACATAAATACTTCCCGGGCAGCTATCAGCATCAGTTTGCGCGCTTCGCTATCTTGCTGAAAAATACCGTAGGGCGCCCTCAACACTGCCGAAGTCTGGTTGATGCCTGTGTTCATCATAAACTTACTCCACAAAGCTTTTTGCATATCCACCGGAATCTGGTAAGGTATCCCTGCCTTCACGAATAATTGTTCAATGGCTTTTATCCTTTCGGTAAGTACATCATTCCTTTCTTCACCAAACACAATCTTACCCGGGTTGGTGTACCGCGTTTGTGTCCCTATGCGTACGGCATCCATGCCAACAGCAAAACTATAAATAACATGCTCCATCCCGACCTCTTCCGCTATCAGTTCCTCGCTTGAGATACCGTTCAACAAGGACATAACAATGGTATCCGGCCCGATAAGACTTTTCATTTCTTCAACAGCTGTTGGAAGATGGGAAGATTTAACCGCAACAATCAGCAGATCTGCAGGTTCAATAATTTCTCCAGGTATGATAAAGTCAAACCGGTAAACTTTGTCATTGACTGTTATTTCCGAGTTTTTAAGAGCAGATATACGTTCGGCATTGGCTATGATTTTTACCATGCCGGGCTGCGCATCCTGCAACTTTGCAGCATACATGCTGCCTAAGGCACCCAAACCTATTATATAAACACTATTGATATTTATACTTCCCATTTATCCCAAAACTAACAAGACCGCCCGGATAACCGGGCGGTCTTGCTGATATTTTCTGCATTAAATATTACTTCTTTTTAGTAGTGGCTTTAACAGGTGCCTCTGCTGCAACAACCGGCTCTTTAGCTGCCGCAGGTTTTGCTTTAGCTTTTACCGGTGCAGTCTCCTTTTTTTCAACCACTTTATCTGCAGCTGCATTTTTTTCTGTTGCTACAGGTGCGCTGCTTTTAGATTTTGCTTTAGGCGCTACAACTGGCTTAGAAGGCGTTTCGGCTTTAGTTGTATCTTCTTTAGCTTCAGGCTTTACTTCCTTAGCAATTTTCTTTGCAAGTTTTTTAGTCTCTTTTTCTATTTCTTCGATAAGCTTATCTGCATCAACCTTAAACCCTGCAACTACATTTTTTACTCCGGCAATCAATTGTTCGTGAATTGCCTTTTTAACTGCTTTTTGGTTGGCTTTATCTGCTAATTTCGCTTTGTTACTGCTCATAATTGTTAAATGTTGAGCAAAGCTATATAATATTAAAATGAATTTAATATTATGTTTATGTTAACAACCGTTAGTGATTTAACATTACGCTTTCTATGCAATTAGAATAATTACAACAATAATGCATCAACATGATGTGCGTGAACGATATTTTCGCAAGGTGACCATGAAAATATAGTGAACCTGCCATCTTGCGAAGATATCAGCGCAATAGCATCGCGCTGGTCATAAACAAATTGTGCTGCAGAAAGGTGGCGGGTGCCGCCATTTTGTGCAGGATGTATGTTTAACGCCGTGCTTCCTATAATCGGTTCGGTTACCAGCATTTCTTCAACCGGTAAACCGTTGGAAGACAGGCCAATCTTAGCACCAAAAGCAAGTAATTCCATCTGGTCGTTAATAATGGTAGCACCATCAACAGCGGTTAGGCCCGCTATACTTTCAATGGTGCGGGTTACCTCTTCCTGCCAAACAATCATGCCTTCTTCATTTACCGTTTGCTGGGTAAGTTTCTTTAAACCATCGTAAGCGGGCAGTACCGGGTAAGTGACCGGGTTTATGATAGAGCCGCGCCAGTTATCAGAATGGGAGGGTACTACCAGCAAAGAACCGCCGTGCCCGTGCGCTCTCATAGAGGCAGCCAACTGCACAAGCATATTTACAGAATCGTTCCAGCCTGTGGGCGAATTATAATCGAGCAAATTGGTTAACATAGCCGGGCAATCGGGCAGGCTTTTGCTATGCTCGTCAATGATCTTTATTTCATCGCCCTTTAAAACCGCAACGTTGATAAATTTACCAAAGCCGTTTATCCGGCGGTGTTTAATTACCAGTAAACCGGGTTCAATTACTTCAAGCACAAAACAGCAATCTGGTATTACGCGGGTGGTACCCCAAACATAAAGCTCGCCATCAATCTCCCAAACACCCAAATGAATGCCCGACCGTTCTACCGCCGGTGCAAGCCGTGTAAGAACATTAGGTGTAAGCAAGATCCATTCGCCAAACATCAGCGGCTGCTCCGCCAGTTGCGGCGGTAAATAAGCAAGTGAGATTTTTGGCGAGCGGCCTTCCTCGCGCCTCAGGCTTGCCCAGAAAGTTATGTCGATAATGCTTTCTATAACTTTTACAGGTGGCTCCGGGGCAAGATATGTTTCACCTTGCACAATAGCACTCGATAGCAAACGTGCAAAATGCGCTTCTATAGCAGGTGCAACCGTTATGGCCGCTTTATAGGTTGATGTACCAGGCATTTTATTCAAATATCAGCTAAATTAATACTATAATCTTTACCCTTTATTAAGCTGGTATAATTAAACATTATACAAACAATAACAGCCTTAGCTTACATTGCTATAACTGTTTTTTAAAGTTTTTTTTGCTTATCAGCAGATATATTTTTACCATTGTGTATTAATGACACATTAGATTAAACTATATTAAACTAAACTAATAGAGGGTCGCGCCTGTAAAACGCGGCTCTCTATAAACCATCAAACGCCAACGTCGCTACTTCTTCTACAATCAGGCTTAATTATCGGCTTCATGTCCTCGCCTTACTTAATGTACAGGTTATAAAAAATATTCTTAAAGCTGTTATTTTGTCATTATTAACAGCATATGTGCCATTAATGCGTGTTTCCGGTTTTACCAATCTGTTAATAAGCTGCAATTTGTTTACGGAATACTTTTTGACTTATTGAGTTTAATACTCTCGTGCGCTTTAAAAGCATTTCGGTTATCTATTACAAAATAAAAATATGAATCATTTATTATTTATAACAGCTTATATAAACAGCAACTCGGCCTGGTTGCTGATGATCATCATAGCAGTGGTAAGTTTTATTGTTCAATGGCGCTTTAAAAGTAAATTTAAAGAATATGCCGAGATCCCGTTGTCGTCCGGTTTATCGGGCCGTGAAATTGCAGAACGCATGCTGCGCGATAATGGCATTTACGATGTACAGGTAATAGCCGCCAACGGGCAATTGACCGACCATTACAACCCGGAGAATAAAACGGTAAACCTAAGCGAAGATGTCTATTATAGCCGCAGTGTAGCTTCGGCTGCGGTTGCAGCGCATGAGTGCGGCCACGCGGTACAACATGCAAAAGCCTATGCCTGGCTTAGTTTGCGTTCGGCACTTGTTCCTGCCATAAACATTGCTTCCACCTTAACGCAGTGGACTTTATTTATCGGTGTTATGCTACTTTTTTTTACACATAACCCAATTGTGCTGGCAGTGGGTGTTGGTGCGCTGGCCCTTGTTACTTCATTTAGTTTTATAACGCTGCCTGTTGAGTTTGATGCCAGCAGGCGCGCGCTGGCCTGGCTTAATAACAACTATGCAATTATGCGTACCGGCGAAGAACACACGCAGGCAAAAGACGCGCTTTGGTGGGCAGCCATGACTTATGTAGTAGCCGCCCTAAGTTCGCTTGCAACTTTGCTTTATTATGCATCGTTTTTACTGAACAGAAGAGACTGAATATATTCTGTTAATAAATGAACCCCCGTTTGTGCAAACAGGCGGGGGTTTATTTTAATCATTATTTTAACTTTTTAATTTGGGTTTAAATTAAATGAGAATACCATTAAAATTATACTTAAGTACATGAATTTTAAACAATAGAGGTTTTTGATTGTCATATATACCGTGAATTTTAAAAAATCTTAACCATGAAAAAAACCACGAAGATATTAATGCTTTTTGCACTATTGAGCTTAGCATTACCTAAAACATATGCCCAGATTAGTGTAGGGCTATCAGTAAGGCTGGCCCCGCCTGCTTTGCCCGTTTACGAACAACCTCCATGCCCTGTAGACGGTTATTTATGGCAGCCAGGTTATTGGGCTTATGACGATGCCGATGGTTATTACTGGGTGCCTGGGGCGTGGGTAGCACCTCCGGACCCTGGATTATTATGGACCCCGCCATACTGGGGTTATGATGGTGGCGTTTACGTATACCACGGTGGCTACTGGGGAGCGCACGTAGGTTTCTACGGCGGTATTAACTATGGCTTTGGTTACGGCGGTGTTGGTTTTGGCGGCGGTATATGGTCTGGTGGCCGTTTCAGGTACAATACTGCTGTTGTAAACGTAAACAGAACCGTTATTCACAATACTTATATAAACCGTACGGTAATTAACAACAACGGCGGCAGCCGAGCCAGCTTTAATGGCCGTGGCGGTGTTAATGCAAGGCCAAATTCGCAGCAATTAGCCGCTGAACACGAACGCCATTTCCAGCCTACCAGCCAGCAGACGCAGCATCAGCAGTTTGCCCGTAACGACCGCGGTTCATTTGCTTCAAATAACCATGGCAGGCCATCAACCCCGGCTTCTGCCCGCCCGTTTAGTGCAAATAACCACGGAACACCATCACACAATGGCTTTGGCGGCAACCATGGAACAACGCCGGGTGCAACACATAACCAGCCGCAGCAGCATGGTGGCGGCTTTGGTGCAAGTCACAACGCTGCACAACCGCAGCAGCATGGCGGCGGCTTTGGTGGAAACCATAATGCCGCACAACCGCAACAGCGTGGCGGCTTTGGAGGCAATCATAATAACGCACAGCCTCAACAGCACATGCAGCAGCCACAACAACAACAACACGTTCAACAGCAACCGCAGCAGCATATGCAACAGCCTCAGCAACATATGCAACAACCGCAACAGCATATGCAGCAGCCACACATGTCGGCTCCGCATGGTGGTGGTGGTTTCGGTGGCGGCCACGGTGGTGGTGGCGGCAGGCACCATTAATAAGATACCTGTTATAACCTTAAATAAGAAACCCCGGTCAAATTGGCCGGGGTTCTCTATTTTATAATATCAAATAAAATATTTTTGTACTTTATACTTTGCATTCATCTTCTAATCAGATTTGGAACAAGAATACAAGTTGCGTTTAAACCGCCCCAACGTCTAATTGGAATAATGTTTATACTGTTCTGCCATTTTTAAAAATCTTGTTTTAAGTTTTAAAAAATACCTTTCGTAAAATGTGAAAGAAAGCCATGCAATAAGGAAAATTAAAATTAAATTGTAGGGAAAGCATATCATTATCGCCGGTAATCTATTGCTTTTAGATAAAAAAAGTTGTTGCCATATATAAATGCTATAAGATAAAACACCTATATAAGAAAGTCCCTTTAAATTTAAAAACTTGAATAGTAAATCTTCTGCGGGATTTATATTACTGATTATTAAATAACCAGTAAGCAAAGCAATTATCAGGTTAATATAAATAGCTTTGATCGAATAAAAATCTTCATATCTAAGAAAGATTATTAACACTATTGCAATCAAGTTTGCTATCACTTTTGTTCGTTTGATAAAAAATAAATCAAGATAACCTTTATAAGCTAATATAGCATAAAGGCATCCAACTGCAATAGATTGAAATTTTATGAAAAAATGCGAAAAAGCATAAAATACACCCGCATTAAGTGGCTTCATAAACTCTTGCAAAGTGCAAAAAACAGGTAAAAGAAAAACAACAAATATAACAGCCAAAACAAAAAGCTTGTATTGGGTTTTTAAAAAAAACGGAAATATCAAGTAAAATTGCTCTTCTACGGATAAAGACCAATAATGCCCTGTAAACCATGAAAAATGTTCTTTTCTGAAATAACTGAAATCCATAATGTATAGCCCGGCACCTAAAAACTGTATGGGGGCGATGTTAAGCCGGCAGAAAAAGTTTAATAAAAATAAAACTATAAGATAAAGATAAGCTACGGGGAAAATTCTCAAAATACGCCGTATATAGAAAGATTTAAGCGATAATTTTCCTGTAATGCTTTTTTCCTTCATGCAAAGTGTGGTTATTAAAAACCCGCTTAACACAAAAAAGATGTTTACCCCCAATGGGCCATTAAATATTTTTTGATAAACTCCGTTTTTCGATATTGCAAGATGTGAAAAAACCACCAAAATAATAGAAACACCCCTTATTCCATTTAATGATGGATAGTGCGCTTGTTTAAGAGATTCAGAAATTTTTAAGCTTGAGCTTGATATGGAGTTTTCTAAATAAGGCATAGAATTAAACAAGTATAAAAATAGGTTTTATATTATTCATGCTAAAGATAGATGAAATACATTATTTAATCTCTCCCCTTAAATAAGAAACCCCGGTCAAATTGGCCGGGGTTCTCTATTTTATAATATTTTATTGATCTTATTAATTCATCCTGTAAGGGGCAATCAGATAAAATTCAGGGATTTGTACGTTGAATAAAGAATTATCAATCAGCCTTTCCATCTGGTACTCGCCTTTCATGCTGCCCATATCCGTTTTTAGATTACAGCCGGAGATATACTCATGTGAGTGGCCGGGTTCAATGATTGGCTGCTGACCAACAACACCTTCGCCTTCTACTTCACGTTTTGCGCCGTTTGAGTCAAATATGTACCAATGCCTTCCTAATAATCTAACGGCATAATTACCCATGTTTTCTATATTCACCTTGTAGGCAAACATAAAATGATCGTTGGCAGGGTTTGAGTATTCCGGCTGGTATATCGTTTCGACCGAAACCTTAACTCCATCAGTAATAGTAGTAACCATATCAGAGATCTGTTTAATTCAAATATATAATAACCGGTCAAATATCAAGCCATTAAGCCGGTAAAATATGATATTTTTTTAATTGTACGTATTTCATACCATTTTGTTACGCCTTAAAAATCAACTGATTGCGAAAAAGTAAAATAATTTTACTGGTGGTTAATGGCCATCTGTTCGGCGTCAGCAGCATAGCGGGGGTTGGCACTAATTTCGTCTAAAATTTCCATTACGGCAGCAATATCGCCCGCTGTAACCAGCCGCATACGGTATTCCTTAAAATGCTCTATGCCTTTAAAATAATTAGAATAATGCCTGCGCATTTCAAAAACGCCGGTTTTAGGCCCCTTCCATTCAGCCGACTTTTGCAAATGTACGGTACAAGCCTCCACGCGCTCAGCTATGGTTGGTTTATCCAGGTGTTCGCCGGTTTTAAAGTAGTGCTTTATTTCCCTGAAGATCCACGGATACCCGATAGCAGCACGGCCAATCATCATACCGTCAACGCCATATTCCAGCCTCCAGTCGGCAGCCTTTTCTGGCGAGTCAATATCACCATTGCCAAAGATCGGGATCTGGATGCGCGGGTTTTTTTTAATTTCTCTTATCAGCGTCCAGTCGGCAACACCCTTATACATTTGAGCACGGGTACGGCCGTGTATGGTAAGTGCTTTAATACCCACATCCTGCAGGCGTTCGGCAACTTCATAAACATTTTTGGTATTATCGTCCCAGCCTAAACGTGTTTTAACGGTAACAGGCAGATGGGTGGCATTTACAACAGCTTTAGTCATTGCTACCATTTTATCAATGTCCTGCAATAAACTGGCACCGGCACCGCGGCAAGCTACCTGTTTAACCGGGCAGCCATAATTAATATCCATCAGATCTGGCCCGGCCTGGGTGGCAATTTCCGTGGCTTCGCGCATATGATCAATGTCGCTGCCAAAGATCTGGATGCCTATCGGTCGCTCATACTCAAATATATCCAGCTTTTGCTTGCTTTTGGCGGCATCACGTATCAATCCCTCCGAAGAAATAAACTCCGTATACATCATATCCGCGCCGTTTTGCTTGCAAACATACCTAAACGGCGGATCGCTTACATCCTCCATTGGTGCAAGCAGCAGCGGGAATTCTCCCAAATCAATATTTCCTATTTGTACCGACATGCCTTATCTTCGTTGCAAAAATACGTATTTTAAGCCGGATGATAAATACACCCTATAAACAGTTAGAAAACAGTGACAATACGATGCATCCGGGCCTACAGTTTTTGATCTTTATACTATTGTCGCTGGGTATTATTATCATTGGCAGCTTAATTGGCGCAGGGGTGACTATGCTGCTTTATGGCGTAGACACTGTAACCAATATTGGCCGTTCTGTATTTACAGATCCTAATGCAAAAAGTGCGCTTTGGCTTATACAGGTAATTGGTACTACTATCCCTATTTTGCTTTCGCCGCTATTTTTTGCATATGTAATTATGCGCAACCCTGCTGCGTATCTCAAAACAAATTTCAGGTTCTCTATAGGCTTATTGCTTATCATCCTGCTAATTATGTTCGTATCTAACCCGGTGATAGAGTTTTTATCAAACCTTAACCAGAAAATGGTTTTACCACACTGGTTAAAATGGATGCGCGAAAGTGAAGACAATGCCGAAAAAATTACAGAAGCCATGCTGCAAATGAAAACCCTTGGCGACATGATCATTAACGTGCTGGCTATTGGGCTGGTTACTGCCATTGTGGAAGAGTTTATGTTTCGGGGTGTAATGCAAACTATATTTACCAGGTGGACCAAAAACACGCATGCCGCCATCTGGATAACGGCAACGCTTTTCAGCGCTTTTCACATGGAGTTTTTTGGTTTTTTGCCAAGGCTGCTGCTGGGTGTGCTATTCGGCTATTTTGTAGCGTGGAGCGGCAGCGTATGGACATCCGTTTGGGCGCATTTTTTAAACAATGGCACCGCGGTTGCCGCTACTTACTTTTTTGAGCAAAAGGTTACTAAGGTAAACCCCGATGATCAGCATCTTTTTAACCCCTTTATTTATATTACTGCCTTTTTAATTATGCTGGCTTTACTGTTTATCTACAAAAAGCTGGCTCAAAAACCTACAATTGCTGCCGGCTGATGGAAAAGAACTGGGTAAAGATATTTGCTTCGGCAAATTACTATCAGAGCGAAATAGTTAAACAGGTGCTAACCGGCAATAATATCGATTCTGTTCTGTTGAACAAACAAGATTCATCGCACCGTGCCTTTGGCAATATTGAAGTTTACGTACACCAGGAAGATTTCAGCAATGCGCTCGAGATCATTATCCTAAACCAGGTTAATTTATGAAAACACGCGCTATAACCGGCTTTTTCTTTGTTATTGTAATGCTGGCGTCCTTTATGTTTGGGCGTTACCCATTTGCTGTATTTTTTTTACTGCTGATGATTTTTTGCGTACAGGAATTTTACGGCCTTATAAAACAAAGCGGCCTTGCACCCAATCAACAGGCTGGCCTGGTAAATGCCTTTTTAGTTTTTGCATTTTTTGCATTACAGCAATTTCCCGAAGTGAACCAGCCGCACAAACTGATCTTCCTGTTGCCGCTTACCATGAGCTCCATTTTAATACAGGAACTTTTTAAAAAGGCAGCGGTTCCTTTTTCAAACATTGCTTATACTTTTTTAGGGATAATACTCATCTGCGTGCCTTTTATCTTTTTCCATGCGCTTGCTTACTTAAAAGGCGATTTTGACTTTCATTTTCCTTTAGCTTTTTTGCTGATGCTTTGGGCAAATGATACCGGAGCCTACCTGGTAGGTATGAAATTTGGCCGCACCAAATTGTTTGAGCGCCATTCGCCTAAAAAAACCTGGGAGGGCTTTATTGGTGGTATTTTAATAAGTGCCGGTGCCGCGTTAATTATAGCACATTATTATCATGAGCTCCCCTGGAACCAATGGGTTTCGATGGCGATACTGATATCCTGTTTCGGCACATTGGGCGACCTGATAGAATCTATGTTTAAACGCAGTATAAATGTAAAGGACAGCGGAGGCATATTGCCCGGCCACGGAGGCCTGCTGGATAGGTTCGACGGTCTTTTCCTGGCTGCACCCGTTGTATACACCTATTTGTACTTTATTGCAAATTAATACATTTGTAAAACTCCAATAGAAACACACATGACCATCCATAAAGAAGGATATACTTCACTGGCGCTATGCATCCTGTTCATATTTGTGCTTAATGCTGTTATCCAGTTCTATCACCCGCAGGCGCACCAGTTAAAATGGGTGGTTTACATTTTTTCGGCTATCCTTTTCCTGGTTGTGCTCCAGTTTTTCCGCAGCCCTATTGTAAGAATTAATGCTGATGAAAAGCAGGTACTTTGCCCGGCAGATGGCAAGGTGGTTGTAATTGAAGAAACCGAAGAGACCGAATATTTAAAAGACCGCAGGATACAGCTTTCCATATTTATGTCGCCGGTTAATGTGCATGTAAACCGCAACCCTATTACGGGCGTAGTAAAATATTTTAAATATAATGCGGGTAAATACCTGGTTGCCTGGCACCCAAAATCATCCACAGAAAACGAGCGCACTACCATTGTGGTAGAGAACAGCGAAGGAGTTGCCGTGCTTTTCAGGCAGATTGCCGGGGCGTTGGCTCGCCGCATAGTCTGGTACGTAAATGAAGGCGACGTGGTAGAGCAAGGGAAGCAATTTGGTTTTATAAAATTCGGCTCCAGGGTAGATGTTTATTTGCCAATAGGCTCTGAAATAAAGGTGAACCTGGGACAGGCTGTTAAAGGCGGCCGCACTGTTTTAGCCGAACTACCCGAAAAACCCGTTATTATTCCGGAACCTATTGCTATTGCTGAACCGGTTGCCGTTAAAAGAAAGGCTAAGAAGCCCACGGCTCTTACGGGTAATGACCAGGCGATTGGATAATGCAGCGCTTACATTAGCGCACCGGGCCGGTTAGTACGTTAATGTAATGGCGTAAGTGTGTACAAGAGATTGCTTTGTCATAACCCTTTGCGCAATGAAATATCGATGGTTATTCCTCTCCAATATATTTCTGATCCAGCTGCTTGTTGGCTTTTGCACCCAGTTTTTTGATCTTGTCTGCAGTAAGGGTAAGATTGCCGTTGCCTTCTGTAAGTTTGTTCAGGGCGTTTTCATAGGCGGTTTGGCTTTGCTTTATGTTCTTGCCTATGTTTTCCATATCGCCCACAAAGCCTACAAACTTATCATACATAGCGCCGCTTAAGCGGGCAATTTCCATTACGTTACGGTTTTGGCGCTCCTGTTTCCAGATACTGGCAATGGTACGAAGCGTAGCCAGCAGGGTAGAAGGGCTTACAATTACTACCCGCTTATCCCAGGCATCACTAAATAATTCGGCATCTAACTGAACAGCAAAACTGAACGACGATTCAATCGGGATAAAAAGCAAAACAAAATCCGGCGAGTTCAGCGGCTGCAGGTCGTGGTAATTTTTTGCAGAAAGCCCATGGACATGTGAGCGGATGGATTCTACATGCGCGCGTGAATGTAATTTCCGTTCTTCATCCGTTTCTGCATTTACCAGGCGCTCGTAAGCAATCAATGATACCTTTGAGTCGATAATAAGGTGCTTATCATCCGGCAGGTCGATAATTGCATCCGGCTGCAGTCTGCCGCCTTCGGTATTATTTAAACTGGCTTGCAAACGGTATTCGCGGTCCTTAACCAGGCCGGAGCGTTCCAGTATTTTCTCAAGGATTACCTCGCCCCAGTTGCCTTGTTTTTTATTATCGCCTTTTAATGCCCGGGCCAAATTCTGCGCTTCATCGCTTATCTGCCGGTTAAGCGCCATCAGTTGGGTTATTTCACCACGTAACACATTCCGCTCGTCAGATTCTGCCTTATAAACCTTTTCTACTTTATCTTCAAAAGCCTTCAAATTTTCTTTTAAGGGGCTTAGCAACACATCGAGGCTGCTGCGGTTGGTTTCAACAAATTTTTGGGATTTTTCTTCCAGCAGTTTATTGGCAACGTTTTGAAACTCCGTTTGAAAATGCTGGCGAAGTCGCTCCATTTCAATTTTTTGCTCGTCCAGTTTTTCCTGCTGGGATTTATAATAGGCTCTTTCGCTTTCGAGAGATTGATTCGCCGACGCCAGGAAAGACCGTTCCTGCGAAAGTTCCTCCTGTAAGCGGTTCCTTTCTTCCTTTAAAAGGGTAATAATTCCTTCCTTTTCGGCAGCTACGCCAATTGCATACTGCCCGGCTTTGGCAAGCTCTATATCAAGCTGGTGCACCTGCGCTTTTAGCTGTAATAGTTCGCCTTCTGAATTATTAGTAGAGTTGCCCGGCCGTTTAAAAAACAACACAACAGCAACCAATAAAACAAGTACCGAAACAATTAGAATTAACACTTCCATTTTGATAAAAATTTTAGCAAAACGAAGGTATTAATTATTTTTATTTATAAGATGAAAGAAACAAGTAGGCCTTTTACTAAGTTATTTGGCTTTCTCCACCCTTAAACCCACATCGCTTACTTCGTGCAAGGGATTATCGCGCATGTTTTGTTCTATACGGAAGGTATAAGTGCCTTTTGCGGCAAATTTATAATTAGTAAGAAAGGGTAATTGGTAACTGTACAGGTTTCCGGATCCATCGCCCAGCCATTCGCCATCCCTGGTAGCAAGCTTAAGCTCATACCGTTTTATAGTTGTCTTTTTATCGGGGCTTACCTGGGTTATCAGCACAAAAAGGTTAGAATATTTATAATCGCCGGTTACGCGCAGGTTCATGTAAATGTTGTAAAGCTGCTTTTCGTCGGTTATTTTAACAGGGAAGTTAAACTTGTTAAGATAGCTCCAGTTGTGGTCGCTTACAGCCTGGTTCTGATCAATTATAGCGTTTTGATCTTTACAGCCGGTTTGCGCAAACATTAAAAATGCGCAAACCGGTATTAAAATAAATAGCAGACTTTTTCTCATTGCTGTTTATCCTGTCCATCCCTGTTCTCGGGGCGGTTTGAGTTATTTCTGTTATGGTTATGTCTTGATTTATTTCTCCTTTTATGGTTCGGGTTGTTATTTTCGGCCCTCGCCTCGCCGGGATTCTCATTAGGCGCTTTAGCCGCAATCACCGGCCTGTTCACCTGGGCCTGTTGCTCCGGCCTTTGCGGCTGCGGGGCGTTTTCGCCCGGGCCACCCGGCCTGTGGTTTTTATTGCGGTTCTTATTTTTCTTTTTGTTGTTGTTGTTATTGCGGGTGCGCTCGTCCAGGCGGGTTAAGCTGTCCTGCCCAACTACGTTCTCGTAATCAAGTATTTTAGTCGGCTGTGTTTGTACCTCAACCACTTCACCAAGGTCGGCAGGGATAATTCCCTCTTTGTTCATTTGCTGTACTTCGCGTACACGGTTTAAAGTAAGCGGAACCCAGCTTTCTTCTCGTGGGTAGCTAAACCACATCAGCTTTTTAAATATATCTGTTTTTTGTAGGCGCGCGTCTCCCTTTTCGGTTCTTAATACATTCACGTTATCCGGAATATATTTAAGCGCGTCCATATACGTATCCAGCTCGTAGTTAAGGCAGCATTTAAGCTTTCCGCACTGGCCGGCCAGTTTCAGTGTGTTTAAGGAAAGATTTTGATAACGTGCCGCAGAGGTTGATACCGTTTTAAAATCGGTTAGCCATGTAGAGCAGCATAACTCGCGCCCGCAAGATCCAATGCCCCCTAAACGGCTTGCCTCCTGGCGCATGCCTATCTGCCGCATCTCAATCCGGATACGGAATTTTTCGGCCATTTTCTTTATCAGCTCCCTAAAATCTACGCGGCCTTCGGCTGTATAGTAAAAGGTCGCCTTTGATTTATCGCCCTGGTAATCTACGTCGCTCAGTTTCATTGAAAGGTTAAGCTCCAGCGCAAGCGTGCGCGATTGGTGCATGGTTTCCCATTCCAGGTCTTTTGCTGCTTTCCACTTATCCACATCGGCAGGGGTAGCGCGGCGGTAAATTTTCTTTACCACATCGGCTTCTTTTACACGGCGCTTAACCATCTGCATCCGCACCAGCTCGCCGGTAACGGAAACGTGGCCTACGTCATAGCCGCCGGTAGGGGCTTCAACCACTACCAGTTCGCCTGCTTCCAGATAAATATTATCGATATTGAGGTAAAACTCTTTTCTTGAACCTTTAAATTTTACTTCGATAATGTTAAAAGGCCTATAGCTTGTCGGCATGTCCATGTGCGACAGCCAATCGTAAACATCCAGTTTGCTGCATCCATTTGTAAGGCAAGAGCCATTACTTTGGCAGCCGGCGGGTGCGCATCCGCCCCCCGTTGAGCAACTTCCACATCCCATAATTATATCAGATGTCCACCGTTTGGCGGATCGTTTTAAAATTTAAAATTTTTATAATCTGTAAAGATACATCTAAAAATAAAATTTTTGGATTTGCATTTCTCTCTACATGATAGTGTGCTTTCTCCAGTTCGGTTATAATAGCCTGCGACTGGGAAATATTCATTACATTGGTCATTTTTTGAGCCGTTTCCAACTCGGCTGCGGGCAAATGCACCAGGCTGCCGGCCCCCGAGAGGATAAGGCAGCACTCGCGGATAAAGTTGATTCCGTAACGCAAAAAGTTCTTCTGGTTTTCGCGGCCCATTTTTGAAACCTGGTCCACAAAAGATATTACATTAAGCCCCTTGTTTTGAAAACAGATACGCAGCCACTGAACGAACTGACTATGGTAGCTATTGCCTTCCTGCTGCAGCATGCCCAGCGCATCATTTAAATTACCGTTGCATAAGTAAGCTATTTCGCTTGCGGCAGTTTCCGTCTGGTTGTGCTTTTCAATGAGGTGTGTTTTAATCGTCTCGTAATCGAGCGCAGGTATTTTTATCAGTTGCGTACGCGAAAGGATAGTATTCAATATCTGATCCTGGTTTTGTGCAACCAGCAGAAAAAGCGTGTTAGGCTGCGGCTCCTCTATAATTTTTAAAAGGGCATTACCTTCCTTGTCAAGATATTCGGGCAGCCACAATATGAGGATCTTATATGCTGATTCAAACGGCTTAAAGCTGAGTTTTTTTATGATTTGGTGGCATTCTGCAATGTTGATATTAGCCTGCTTGTTTTCGGCATCCAGGTATCCGCGCCAGTTGTCGAGGCTTAAATAAGGGTTTGCCAAAAAAGCTTCGCGCCATTGTTCTATGAATGTAACAGCCGTATCGTCTTTATGCTTGGCAAAAAAGGGATAGGAAAAATGCAGATCGGGGTGCATCAGTTTCATGTACTTACGGCAGGATGCACATTCGCCGCATGAATCATCTTCCTGCCTGTTTTCGCACGATAAATATTGCGCGTAAGCCACCGCAAGGGGCAGGCTTCCCGAACCGCCCGGGCCTAAAAACAGCTGGGCATGGCTAACACGGTTCTCTTTAACCGAGTTAATTAAACGTTGCTTTACAACATCCTGACCAACTATTTGCCTAAACTGCATTGGTGCAAATTAGTCAATAGATATGAGATGTGATATATAAGATGTGATATTTTGGACGGAAATAAGCAAAAGCTAATAAACGGTATAAAAGCTATATTTGCTAAATGAGCGCAAAGGGCACTAACATCCAACAAATAAATCCTGATCCCCGGCTCCTGCTTTTAAATTTTAGACTTGGAACCCGACTCCTACTTTTAATTTTTCATCTTGACTCCTGGTTCTTTACTCTTCGTTCTAAAAACAAATTCTCGACTCTAATTCTCAATTATGCGATTAATGGCTTTTGACTACGGCACTAAGCGTATCGGCATAGCCGTTACCGATCCCTTGCAGATCATTGCCACCGGGCTGGATACCATTCATCCAAATCAGATCATCGACTTTCTAAAAAAATATCTGCAAACCGAACAGGTAGAACGTTTTATAGTAGGCGAGCCTAAGCAGATGGACAATACGCCATCACAATCGGCCATACATGTTAAAGGCTTTGTGAACCTGCTTAAAAAAACCTTTCCTGAAATGCCCATCGAAATGCTGGATGAGCGCTTTACTTCAAAAATGGCATCGGCAACTATTGCCCAAAGCGGCATGAACAAAAAAAACCGCCAGAACAAAGAACTGGTTGATACCATATCGGCAGTAATACTGCTGCAAAGTTATATGGCCCGCTATTAAAACAAGCGCTTGTTTTTTGTGTTAAATCCCTTCAAAATAGCGTTAAATTAAAAAACTCTATCTTTGCCGCCATGGAGATTCTACCAAATGATCTGCAGGAGTACTTGGATAATCATTGCGACCCGGAGCCGGAATGGCTTAAAACCATCAGCAGGGAAACCTACCTGAAGGTGCTTCGCCCGCATATGTTATCCGGTCATTACCAGGGGCGTGTGCTTAGCTTTTTAAGCAAACTGGTAAACCCGCAGCGCATTTTAGAGATAGGCACCTTTACCGGCTACGCCACCCTTTGCCTTGCCGAGGGTTTAAGCGATAACGGTATTATCCATACCATTGAAGTTAACCGTGAAATGGAGGAAATGCTCCATTCACATTTTAAGTTAACAGATGTTGGTAAAAAAATTAAACAGCATTTTGGCGATGCTACGGCCATTATTGCTGGTTTACAGGAAGATAATTTTGATTTAGTGTTTATCGATGCGGATAAAAAAAATAATTTTACTTATTTTGAACTCGTATTTGATAGGATAAGGCAGGGAGGATTAATAATAATTGATAATGTTTTGTGGAAAGGAAAGGTATACGGGCCCGAAAAAGATACCGATACACAACTGATCCGCAAGCTAAATGACCAGATTAGCGCAGACTCAAGGGTAGAAAAAATGATTCTCCCCGTGCGCGACGGTTTACTGGTCATCAGAAAAAAATAAATTATGAAGAAATTCTTACTGGTTACTACTTTTCTGGCTTCGGCCCTGATGGCTTCGGCACAAAAAAACACACCGCAAACCTATATTGAAAAGTTTAAGGAAGATGCCATTCGTATTATGCACGAAACCGGGGTACCGGCAAGCATCGTTTTAGGTGTTGCCATGCACGAGTCCGGCTGCGGAAACAGCAAGCTTGCTCAAAACTTAAACAATCAGTTTGGTGTAAAAGGTGGCGGCGGCGCAGTTTATACCGAGCATAAAAAAAAGGTTCACACTGCTTATAAAAAATACGAATCTGTATTTGAATCATTCCAGGATTTTGCACGCATCATGACAGAACGCCGTGAATTTAGCGGGCTTACCGAATCACTTACCCATTTTGATTATTCAGGCTGGGCGCATGGCATTCAAAAACGCGGTTATGCGAGCAGTCATAAATGGTCTGCACAGGTATTAGGGCTTATTAAAAAATACCGCCTTTACTCGTTTGATGAAAACCCTGCCGAGGCCGATACTACCGATACTAAAATTGCGCAAAGCTATTAATCTTACTTTTTAAGGTATTTAAAGCTTAATCAAAAGATAAAAAGTGCTGGTTTTGAGCACTTTTTTCATTTTTTAAGCAACTCATTGAAACAAACATTCGTTAAAAATCTTTAATTGGCAGTTCCTACATCGCTGCCATTGTTTTTGATTTGATCAGTAATGAGAAAAATAAGCTACCTATTTGTTGCCCTTACCATTTTTAGTTCATGTTCTGCCAGTAGAAGAACCGTAAGTAACAGCGTTTCCAATAGCGAGGTTCGCCGGAATAACGAAAGCGTAAAAGAAGCCAATACTACCAAAACAGACGACTATTTTCCGCTTACCTCACTCGATTATATAGCCCGGTATAAAGACATTGCCATATCCGAAATGAATAAGTACGGCATCCCTGCAAGTATTACCCTTGCGCAGGGCCTGTTTGAGTCAGGAAGCGGTAACGGAGAGCTGGCGCGTTTTGCCAATAACCATTTCGGCATCAAAGCTACATCCGACTGGAAGGGCAGGATCTACTATAAGAATGACGATAACCCTAATGACCGTTTTAGGGTATATGACCGCGCAGAAGAATCTTTCAGAGATCATTCGGAATTTTTGAAGCGAAAAAATTATACGCACTTATTTGAGCTGGAGAAAAACGATTACCAGGGATGGGCCTACGGCTTAAAAAAAGCCGGTTATGCCACCAATCCTAAATATCCCCAGCTTATCATCGCTATTATTCAGAAATATAACCTTGACCAGTATGACAGCCCCGAGGGGGAGATACAGAAAATTAAACGTGTAGATAAGGTACTTACCCAGATAGATAAAAAGATTGCCAACCCGCAGCAGGATTCCATTACCAAGGTAACACCTTATGTGCCGGTACCTATTCCAAAAAATTATACCGTAAAACAAGGCGACACACTATATAACATTTCCAAACGTTTCGGTTTAACCGTTGACGACCTGAAGGGATTGAACAATATGGGAGATAACAACATTAAAATTGGCCAAATACTTGTTGTGGCAAAATAATGCTGTTAATTAGTGTTAAAAATTATGCGAAAGGGTAGCCGGGATTGTACTTTTACTGGAATAATGAAACCATGGCTATTTCTTTGTTTTATACTGGCGGCATCCAACTGCTTCTCACAAACCAAAACCATAGCGGGTATAGTATTTGAAAAAGAAAACAAGGAACGCGTAGCAGCTGTAAACATCCATAACACAACCAACAACGTTTCTGTTTACAACAGCCTTAAAGGCGAATTTAAGATAGCCGCAAAAGCAGGCGATCAATTAATCTTTACAAAAGTTGGCTTTCATCCGGATACTGTCAGGGTTAAGAATGACAGTACGCTTGCAGTATATATGGTTCGCCTGGCAATACAGTTGAAGGAAGTTACCGTTAGAGATTCTTTGTTGACACCCGAGCAACGCCTGGCAGCTACCAAGGCAGATTATACAAAAATTTACGGCTCACTTGCTTATAACGATTTTCTATCGCTTGGGCCGGATGGTGCAGGCCTAAGCATCGATGCCATATGGAATTCTATAAGCCGCGAAGGCCGGAATGCCGAAAAACTGCGCCAGACCATACAGCATGATTACGAACAAAATGTAATAGACTACCGGTTTAACCGCACCTTTGTTAGCAACATTACCGGTTTAAGAGACGAGAAACTCACCGAGTTTATGTTCCGTTACCGCCCCGGCTATTACACGACTAAAAACGCAACCGATTACGAATTCATCTCTATGATAAGGGCCAATTACCGGCGCTTTGTGCGGCTTAAACGTACTTATATGCTGCAGCCTTTAATGCAAAATCAAAGCAAATAAACGCTGTTTCTCATTTTTTCCTTTTAGCCATCGCATTAACAACATATTATAATAAATTTGTTGAAAAACTGTTTTTAATGCAATGTTGGGTTTAAGGCATCGCTTTAGGCTTTCGGCAAAAAATTTCTGCTTATGTTTAAAACCATACCCTGGTTATTTTTTTTGTTAATGCTCGGCTTTGCTATCAACGCAAATGCACAAAAAACCGACTCTGTTAAAGTTGATACCAACTTATTAAATAAATACCGCGCAGAACCTGGTAAAAACTCATTACCCTTTCGCTTCAGGCCGGCGCAAATAAGCCCTGAGTACATAAACGTATCGCTTATTGATTATAAAGTAAGTTACTGGCATAAATCGGTGGTTTTTGGGTTAAACTTTAGCCAGTCGGCATTTACCTCAAATTACAGCGCAGGTGGTGTTAGCGCCGTAGCCTTAGGATCTAACTTTGATTTTAAAGCCGAATACAACAAGCAACCGCTTGATTATACTACAGAGGTAAATCTTATCTACGGTATATCTAAAAACAAGGGGCAGGGATCACGTAAAACAAACGACCGTATTTTTTATGATAATAAACTTGCCTCGCAGCTAAGTAAACACTGGTTATTTTACGGATCGTTAACTTTCGAGTCTCAGTTTGATAAAGGTTATAATTATACAACCGATGCAGTAGGAAACCCGATAGCACAAGAGATATCCAACCTGATGTCGCCAGGTTATTTAACAGAGTCGGTAGGTTTTGAATACAAGCCAGACAAATCGCTCGATCTGCGCCTGGGTACAGGTACCCGGCAAACATTTGTATTGGATACCACAATTTATCATTACCAGCCCGCTAACTACGGCGTACCTATAGGCCATACACTTTATAATGAACTTGCTATACAGGTAACAGCAACTTATGATAAGGATATAACTAAAACCATACACATTAACGCACGCTACGCATTGTTTATTCCTTATGCCGAGCCTACAAAATATACCAGTCACCGTGTAGACGCGCTCTTAACTGCCAAAGTAAGCCGAAAGATAGCTATGACCGTTAACGGCACATTCCTTTATGATAAGCATACGTCTAACTATGCACAGGGTACAGAGGGACTTGCACTGGGTGTTATTTACCAGTTCCCGTAAATCTTATCCGCTCGTCATTAATATCTCATAATAAAACGTTATGCTGACGGGTTGTTGGTTTCTGTTTTCTATGTAAAATCAAAAAAATTACCTTTGCCGCCGAAAACCGGGAATAAGATGAACGAGCAGATTGAAAAGATACAAAAGGCTATAGAGCCTTTACAGCAGCAAATAATTAATCACAAAGTTTACAGCGTAATCAACAGCATTGATGACCTGGCTGTTTTTATGAACCATCATATCTACGCCGTTTGGGATTTTATGTCGCTTTTAAAGGCCCTGCAGCAGGAATTAACCTGTACCAGCGTGCCGTGGTTTCCGGTAGGTTCTGCCAATACACGTTATCTGATCAATGAAATTGTAACCGGCGAAGAATCTGACGTTGATGGCGAAGGTATCCGCAAAAGCCATTATGAAATGTATTTGGATGCCATGCATCAATGCGGCTCCAGCCCGAAAATTTTTTTAGATTTCACCGAGGATTTTAAAAATATGGGAAACTTGCAGGCAGCTTTTGAGGCATCGTCCATCCCCGAAACTGCTAAGGAGTTTTTAACTTATACCTTTGATATCATAGCAAGCGGAAAACCGCATTTGCAGGCAGCAGTATTTACCTTTGGCCGGGAGGATCTGATCCCTTATATGTTCCATTCTATAGTTAACGATCTGAATGTGAAGTTTCCGGGCCAGGTTTCGCAGTTTAAATATTACCTGGATCGACATATAGAAGTAGACGGCGACCACCATAGCCATCTTGCCCTTACCATGACTGCCGAACTTTGCGGCGAAGACGCTGCTAAATGGGAGCAGATAGAAGCGGCATCTGTTAAGGCTTTACAAATGCGTATAACCCTTTGGGACGGTATTTATAATGAAATTGTTAGCACCAGGGTTTTAGCCGAATAAGCTTAATGCCTTACTAATAAAAAAGCGAGATAATCTTTACGACTATCTCGCTTTTTTTATGATCGCGCGTTTAAATAAAATCTTTATTCTTCCTTTTTAAAAGCATTCCATCCCTGGGCTTTTAACGGATGTACGTTACCGCTTTTTGTTACCAGATTACAGCCTGCAGAAGGCTCGGTAACATAACCGATAATGCTTATATCCATTTTATACTTTAACTGGTCGTAGTCGGCTTGTTTAACGGTAAAAAGCAGCTCATAGTCTTCACCTCCGCTTAACGCGCACACGGTAGGGTCGAGGTTAAACTCACGGGCCGTTTCAAAGGTCATCGGGTCCAGCGGGATTTTTTCTTCATAAATATTGCATCCCTTATCGCTCTGTCGGCAAATGTGCAATACCTCGGAGGCAAGCCCGTCAGATACATCAATCATGGCCGTAGGCTTCACATTGATCTCCCGCAGCAGCTCTATAATATCCTTGCGCGCTTCGGGCTTTAGCTGCCTTTCTACAATATAATCCTTGCCTTCCAGATCAGGCTGGATTTTCGGGTTTTCAAGGAATATCAGCTTTTCACGTTCCAGTAATTGCAGGCCCATATAAGCACCTCCCAGATCACCTGATACGCAGATCAGGTCGCCTTCCTCGGCACCATTGCGGTATACAACGTCCTTTTCATCGGCATAACCAATGGAAGTAACGCTGATAACCAACCCCTGCTTGGAGGATGATGTATCACCACCTACCAGGTCCACATTATATTTTTCGCAAGCCAGATAAATCCCTTCGTAAAGTTCTTCGATGGCTTCCAGCGGGAATTTGCTCGATAAACCCAATGATACCGTAACCTGTGAAGGTATGCCGTTCATAGCACATATATCACTTAAGTTAACCTGTATAGATTTATATCCCAGGTGTTTAAGTGGTGTATATGAAAGATCGAAATGAATCCCTTCCAGTAAAAGATCGGTAGAGATAAGTGTTTTCTTTCCCGAAAAATCAAGTACTGCTGCATCATCTCCAACACCCTTTATAGTGCTGCTTTGAGCAAGCTTAATATTTTTTGTAAGATAATCTATCAGGCCAAATTCGCCTAATTCTTCAATATTTGTTCTTTCCTTGTTATCAAACATATTTTGTTTTGAATAAATCAATCGTCATCCCGACGGTATTAATATTTAATTTTTCGGCACTTTAATAAAAATTGCGCAACCTGCCGGACTATTATCCGCCTTCGGCGGAAAAAATTTTTTGATTTTTAGCGTCCTTAATTATTTATAAATTACAATCCTAACTTTGCCGATATCTCCAGCATTTGTTCTATCGGTTTAACAGCTTTTTCTATAATGTGCTGAGGTACTGTTACTTCAGGTATCTCATTTTTAAGGCACAGATACAGTTTTTCAAGCGTATTCCTTTTCATGTGCGGGCAATCGTTACAGGCGCAATTGTTATTTGGCGGCGCCGGTATAAACGTTTTATCCGGGTTTTCCTTTTGCATCTGGTGTAATATTCCAGATTCCGTGGCCACAATAAATTCCTTTTCGGGGCGGCTGTTTGCGTATGTTAAAATACCGGTGGTTGATCCTATGTAATCAGCCATTTCCAGTATTACATCTTCACATTCCGGGTGTGCAAGTAATTTAGCTTGCGGGTATCTTTCCTTCAGGCGAATGATCTTTTCTCTCGAAAATATTTCGTGTACCATGCAGGCGCCGTTCCATAAAACCAGGTCCCTTCCTGTTTTCTTTGCCACATAGGCTCCTAAATTTTTATCCGGGCCAAATATTATTTTCTGGTCCTTTGGCAGGCTTTCCACAATTTGTATCGCATTGCTGGATGTGCAAACAATATCAGTCATGGCCTTCAATTCTGCTGTGCAATTCACATAGGTGATTACCAGGTGATCCGGATATGCTTCTTTAAACTTTTTAAACAAATGCGGCGGGCAGCTGTCGGCAAGCGAGCATCCTGCCTTTACGTCGGGTAGTAAAACTTTCTTAGTTGGTGATAGAATCTTCGCTGTTTCGGCCATAAAATGAACACCTGCAAAAACGATAATGTCGGCATCTGTTTTTGCAGCCTGCTGTGATAAACCAAGGCTATCGCCAATGTAATCGGCAATATCCTGTATATCGGCATCCTGGTAATAATGGGCAAGGATAACAGCATTTTTTTCCTTTTTTAATTTTTCAATTTCATCAAACAGGTCAAGCGACGGATCTATTTCCTCATCAGCAAAACCCTTTACATTTATTTCTTCGAAGATATCCATTTCAACAATTCAATTAATAACAAGTATCTTATTTATATAAATAAAACTATTGTTATTGAGGTGTTAGTTATGTGTAAAAGTAGTTTTAAAATTAGCGCTAAATATTTTTTTTAGACAGTTATTAACAGTTATTATGCCTTTTGGATTATTTATTTGTTTGATTTTTAGATTGGTGTGACAAACAAATATTTATTTAAAATGATTTATGTTAATACTTTCTTCCTTTATAAAATGTTAGCTTTGTCGCTTTGACTGCGCAAAAGTCGCTTAAAATTTGGTACAAATAAGGTTAGATACCAACGTTATTAACTATATAATGTATTTTTAAATTTTTGCTTACACAAAATTAACAACTTTTATACCCGTTGTTAACACATATACTAATTTTACACATATCACATATATCCTATGACCCGAACTGTGGATTTCCTGGTAGTTGGATCAGGCATTGCAGGTTTAAGTTTTGCCCTTAAGGCCGCCAAACATGGTAAAGTTCTGATAGTTACCAAATCAAACGAAGACGAATCAAACACTAAATATGCGCAGGGCGGCGTTGCCGTTGTTGTGGATAAAAAGGAAGATTCTTTTGAAAAGCACATTGAAGACACCTTAATTGCAGGTGATGGCCTCTGCGACCGCGCAGCTGTTGAAGCCGTAGTTACCGAAGGTCCTGCCCGCATCCGTGAAATTATTGATTACGGAACCAATTTCGATAAGACAAAAGAAGGCATTTATGACCTTGCAAAAGAAGGCGGCCACTCTGAATTCAGGGTACTTCATTATAAAGATATTACCGGTTATGAGATAGAACGTGCCTTGCTTGAACAGATCCATAATAACCCTAATATTGAGATATTAACACATTATTTTGCGGTAGATCTTATTACACAGCACCATTTGGGCGTTTTTGTAGATAAATCAAGCACAGATATTACCTGTTATGGTATTTATGCTTTTAACAATCATACCCATAATGTTGAAAAGATATTATCAAAGGTTACTGTAATGGCTTCCGGCGGTTCGGGCCATATTTATTCTGTAACTACTAATCCAACTATCGCTACCGGCGATGGTGTGGCCATGGTTTACAGAGCTAAAGGAAAGGTTCGGAATATGGAGTTTATTCAGTTCCATCCCACTGCTTTATATAATCCGGGCGAATATCCGTCTTTCCTGATTTCTGAGGCGGTACGTGGTTTTGGCGGTGTTTTAAAGCGTACTAATGGCGAAGAGTTTATGCAGGAATATGACGAACGTAAATCATTAGCCCCGCGTGATATTGTAGCCCGAGCCATAGATGCCGAGATAAAGAAATCTGGTGAAGATTATGTTTATCTTGATATTCGCCACCGGAGTAAACAGGATATACTGGCTCATTTTCCTAATATATACGCTAAGTGCCTGGAGATAGGTATAGACATGACCAAGGACATGATTCCTGTAGCGCCTGCCTGCCATTATATGTGCGGTGGTGTTATGGTTGATGGTGTGGGCAGGTCATCCCTGTTAAGGCTTTATGCTTGTGGCGAATGTTCTTCAACCGGCTTGCATGGTGCTAACCGTTTAGCCTCCAATTCTTTATTAGAAGCTTTGGTTTTTGCACACCGTATTTATGAAGATGCCATCCATACGTTTGAAACAGCAACCATACCTGTAAACATACCCGACTGGGACGAAAAGGGAGTAGAATTGTCTAATGAGGATATTTTGGTTACTCACAACTTGCGCGAAATGCAAAAGTTGATGAATGACTATGTTGGTATAGTCCGTTCCGATTTCAGATTGGAACGTGCGATGCGCCGTTTAGGTTTACTGTTTGAAGAGACTGAAGACTTTTATAAAAAAACCAAGTTATCTGTTAAGCTTTGTGAATTAAGGAACCTAATACAGGTATCATATGTTGTAGTAAAATCGGCTATGATGCGTAAGGAAAGCAGGGGGTTGCATTATACTACGGATTATCCCTACCATGAAGATGTTATAAGGGATACGGTATTTTAAAAACTTGAATATATGCCTAACCGATTGCTTGATAGATTACTACTTATTGTTCTCGGATTTTTAAGTTTATTTACACTATATCAAGTTCTTTTTCAGGAATATTTTTTAACGCTTAATAATTATGCTGCTTTTCTTTTTCTTATAGTTGCTATAATTTTGAAGATTAAAAAAGAAGATAGATTTAAAAGCGCAGTTCTTTTACTTCTGTTATCGGCATCATTTAATTTTATTAACTTCTCCACAGTTACTTATTCTGCTACCGTAGGTTACAAAGCCAAAGAAATAGACTATAGCTTGCCGAGTATAAATATTCTGTTCTTCCTTTTGTTAATATTTTATTGCTGTATTAACATTAGTTACGTCCGCTCAATTTTTACTGGTACCGATGATGAGAAAGAGTTGAAGCGTCAAAAAATGATCGAGTTTTATTACACTAAGTTTTCGGGAATTGATTTAGACGGTTTTAACAGCGCTCTTAATAACTTTGATCAATACCCTGAAGAAGCAAGAATAGCGTTAGAAAAATTAAAAAATGAAAGAATTATTTGAGCGGAAAACGGGATTCGAACCCGCGGCCTTCAGTTTGGGAAACTGATACTCTACCAGCTGAGCTATTTCCGCTTGTTAACACAAATATAATACACCAAACTTAAATATAATCTGTTATTTGATGGACAATAATTTTAACAATATGCACAATAAGCCTGTTATATTGCCGGTAAAAAACATAAGTCCGTCATGGGGTAAAGATTGTTTTATTGCGCCTAACGCAACCCTTGTGGGCGATGTGTCTATGGGCGATAATTGTTCTGTTTGGTTTAACGCTGTAATACGCGGCGATGTACATTATATAAAGATTGGAAATAATACTAACATACAGGATGGCGCTGTTATCCATGCAACCTACCAATATGCGCCTACCACTATTGGCAACTCTGTTTCAATAGGGCATAACGCACTTGTGCATGGCTGCACGTTAAAAGATAATGTATTGATAGGTATGGGCGCTATTGTAATGGATCATGTAATAGTAGAAGAGTTTGTGATCATAGCTGCGGGCTCTGTAGTGCTTGAAAAAACTATTTGCGATTCTGGTTTTCTGTATGCGGGTACACCTGCTAAAAAAATAAAACCCCTTACCAATGAGCAAAGGGAATTATTAAAAAGATTGCCAAATAACTATATTATGTACTCCAGCTGGTTTATGGATTAATTGGTTCTTTAGGTATGGCAATAGGGGTAACCTGGTCCCAGTTGGGCCTTAGCGTTATAAGCCCGTCTGCTACCCATATGTTTTCGGGTTGTACCTTTTGTTTTATATTACCGGTATCCCATTTACCATTTTTATTGCTGTCGTAAATTACCCGCACTTTGTATTTGGATGTTATAAGGTTCTTATAAACAAGAGAAGCATTTTTAGTAATAACATCACTTCTTAAAATACTGGTGCCGGTAGCATTCATTAATTCTACCACGTATGATCGCCCCGAATCAGGTACCGAAACGGTTAAGGTAAGTGAACTATAATTTTCCGGCTTGTCTATTTGAAAACGCCGTACGGTTCTTCTGTTTTTATCACCATATATATCAGTAGCTGTACCCTCGTTTAATGCAAGGGTATAATTCACTACCTGGTGCCAGCGATATTTTAAAGTAAGCATACGTGCATCAACCGAATCTTTCACAATGGTAAAGTTGGTTATATCTGTAGAGTCTTCTTTTAAAGAGATAAGTGAAGCATCATAACTTGCTAATGGAAAGTTTGCCCTTATCACCAGGTCGGTGTTTGGTCTTAGCTTATCGTTTGATATATCGTACTGAAAAGTAAGGTTTCTTCTAAAAGCCTCTTTTCTTCCTTTTTTCTTATAGATAGTGTCTAGCGGTTTATTATTGTCCATAAAAGACATGCGGATAGAATCAAAATCCATATTGCGCATAAACACCTGCGCAGTATCTTTGGTCTTGCTAAAGTAAACCATTTTCTCTTTGTCAAAATCTGGCGGGTAGCTTACTACTACCGATGGATGCTCAAGCTGTCGATTGAACGTAAAAAACAATTTTCCGTCGGGGTCAAAGCGTTGGTCCACCAGTCTGAATTTTGCAGGTATTTGTTTAAAAAGCCTTAGCTGTACATTATCCGTATCCTTAGTTAAGTGGATCACGTTTTTGTTGAATGCTATCAACTCGGCATCATTGTCATAGATCTTATTCGGAGTAGCTTCTTTTAAAGCGTAAATGCGGTAGTCATCCGGGTGCAGGTTATTAAGCGAGAAATTACCGGCAGTATCTGTCGTAGTAAAAATCGTTGGCCTTTTCTTACCAAATAATAAAGAATCCTGTTTCAGCGTAAAAAGCATTACCGTTACATCTTTTTCCCTTTCGCCGGTGAGTGTGTTAACTACCTTGCCCGACAGGCTCAATGAATCGATATGAGCACCAGTAGAAAATACGTATGTGAAATTTTTTAACACGTTCGATTCATTTACGTCCTGTATGGCCTTACCAAAGTTGATTACATAAGTTGTATTTTTTTCGAGCGAGTCTTTTAGATTTATGATCAGGCTTTTGTTCTTTAATTTATACTCCGGTGTTTTTGCCGGGGTAGGGCTCATGGTAATTTCGGTATACTGATTTGTCAGTTTAAAAAATTCATCAAAATCCAGCTGAATAGTCTTTGCCTTAAAATTCCTGTTCATATTTGCCGGCGTTGCCTTCAATAATTTAGGCGGAGTACGGTCGCGGGGGCCTCCGGTTATCATTTGCTTGTTTGCACAACCAAAAATTATTAAAACGGCAAAAAGAAGGCAAAAATGATAAGCGTAAAGAAAGGTTTTTTTATTAGACATTGTTTTTAGGCGATATAAGCGATTTTTATATTTTAACGACCCCGAATATTAAAAATAAAAAATAATTGATTTAAAACGATATTTTTTAACGTGTTAAATATCAATAGGTTATGTTCTATCTTGCTATATGAACCATTAAAACTGAAATATCAGACGGTGTTACGCCCGAAATTCGGGATGCCTGGCCCAAAGTACGTGGTTTTATCTTCATTAATTTTTCACGTGCTTCTTTTGAAAGTGATACCAACTGGTGATAATTGAATTCCTGGTTAATTTCTTTGTCTTCCATTTTTTTCATTCGCTCCACTATATCCATTTCTTTTTCAAAATAACTCTCGTATTTGATTTTTATTTCAGCCTGCTCAATAGTTTCTTTGTCATATGCTGACAGTAGATCATTGAGTGTTGGGTCTGCTTTTCTTAGATCTTCAAAATTTACCTGTGGCCTGCTTAATAAGTTAAACAGGCGCGTACTTTGGTTAATTGCGCTTGTACCAAGTTGCTCTAATAAACCGTTTACCAAGGTGGGATCAGTAGATTTTGATTTAGTATAAGCAACTATATCATCAGAATTTTTAACCTTTTTGTTGACTTTATTTAAGCGCTCGTCGCTTATTATACCTAATTCATGGCCAATAGGAGATAGGCGTATGTCGGCATTATCCTGCCTTAAAAGCAGGCGGTGTTCTGCTCTTGAAGTAAACATGCGATAAGGTTCTTCTGTACCTTTTGTTACCAGATCATCTATCAGTACACCTATATACGACTCTGATCTTTTCATGATCAACTCATGCTTATCCTTTATTTTTTGATGTGCGTTTATCCCTGCAACAAAGCCTTGTGATGCTGCCTCTTCATAACCTGTTGTGCCGTTTATCTGGCCTGCAAAGTATAAATTACTGATAAGCTTAGTTTCCAAAGTAAGCGAAAGTTGGGTAGGCGGGAAGTAATCATATTCAATGGCATAACCGGGTCTAAACATTTTGGCGTTTTCAAAACCTGGTATTTGTGTTAAAGCCTTGTATTGTATATCCTCTGGCAGGGAAGTTGAAAATCCGTTAACATAGATCTCTACTGTATTCCAGCCCTCTGGTTCAACAAAGATCTGGTGCCGGTCGCGTTCAGCAAAACGGTTTATTTTATCCTCTATAGATGGGCAGTATCGCGGGCCTAAACCTTTAATTCTGCCTGTAAACATTGGTGATTTTTCAAAACCTTCCTTTAGCGTTTCATGTACTTTACTATTTGTGTAAGTAATCCAGCAGCAGCGTTGTTCTTTAGCTAATTCAACATTAGTAAAAGAAAACCTGCCACGTTCTTCATCACCCCATTGTTCCTCCATTAAAGAGTAATTAAGGCTTCTGCCATCTACACGAGGTGGGGTACCCGTTTTCATCCTGCCAGATTCAAATCCTAATTCTACCAACTGCTCTGTTAAACCTGTTGCTGCTTTTTCAGCCGTTCTACCTCCGCCAAAGCGTTTTTCACCTATATGTATTAAGCCGTTTAAAAAAGTACCATTGGTTAACACTACCGCTTCCGCTTCAATTTCAATTCCTAATGACGTGCGTACACCTGTTACAGTATTGCCTTTTACCAAGAGCGATGTAACTGTATCCTGCCAAAAATCAACATTAGAAATATGTTCAAGTGCTAATCTCCATTCTTCTGCAAAGCGCATCCGGTCGCTTTGCGCCCTTGGGCTCCACATAGCTGGTCCTTTTGAACGATTTAGCATGCGGAATTGAAGAGATGTTTTATCCGTAATAATTCCCGAATAACCACCCATGGCATCTATTTCACGCACAATTTGGCCTTTGGCCACTCCACCCATGGCAGGATTACAACTCATTTGAGCTATCACACCCATATTCATGGTAACAAGCAATACAGATGAACCTAAATTTCCCGCTGCTGCTGCTGCTTCACAACCCGCATGCCCTGCGCCAACTACTATAATATCATATTTCTTAAACATATCAATCTTTAAAGTTCCACGTGGAACATTGCTGTTCCAAGTAAAAAAATTACAAAGCTATTTACTATTGGTGTTTGTTCCACGTGGAACATTAAATAATGATAATAAAGCTACAAATCCCCAAATTCCCTCTAACACAACAAAAGGATAAAATTTGATCATATAAGAAGATAAACAGCAAATACCCGCTCCAATTAAATTCATAGCGCTATATAACTTACTTGTAGAAGGAAGTTTCTTATATAGATTTAATAAAAAAGCTATCAATAAGATAATAACGCCTATCGAAGCAATAACGTCTGAAAGTTTCATTAAGCTTCTTTTAATTCAGATAATTCAAGCCATCTAAGTGTTTTCTCATCAAGTGTGCTGTTTAAAATATCCACTTGCTTTATTAAGTCATTTAATTTATTTGGTTCAATACCGGTTACGTTTAACGCTTCAGTTTTCTCCTTCAGCTGTTTTTCAATATCAGCTATATCTTTTTCAAGCGTTTCCATCTCCTTGGTTTCCTTAAAGCTTAACTTGCTTTTTTTCGCCTCCGCAGCTTTTGGTGCTTCTGTAACGGTGTTCTTTTTACTTTGTTGTTTATTCTCTTCCAGTTCAACCCTGTAGGATGAATAGTTGCCGTTATAAATCCTGACGGTACCACCTTCTTCCATGATGAAAAGCTGCTCGGTAAGTTTATCTAACAGATACCTATCATGCGATACAATCATTAAAACGCCGGTATAATTGGTTAAAAACTCTTCTAATACGTTTAGCGTATCTATATCAAGGTCATTAGTAGGCTCATCCAGGATCAGGAAGTTAGGATTCTTCATCAGTATGCTCATTAATTGCAGCCTTTTCTTTTCCCCACCGCTTAGTTTAGATATCAATCCATATTGTTTTGCAGGAGGAAAAAGAAACAATGTAAGCAGCGCAGAGGCAGAGATCATTTTACCATCGGCCATGGTAATAAATTCGGCTACATTTTTTACAATGTCGATAACGCGTTCATCCTCCTTAAAGGTAATACCCGACTGATGAAAATAACCCAACACTGTAGTCTCACCCTTGATGATCTCTCCCTGGTCTGGTTGTAATAAACCGTTGATCAGGTTCAATAGTGTGGATTTTCCGCTTCCATTTTTACCGGCAAGCCCTATTCGGTCGCCTTTTTTAAATACATAATTAAAGTCTTTAATAAAGGTTTTACCTTTAAAAGATTTATAAAGATGATCCATCTCCATAATCTTATTACCCTGCCTGGCTGTTTTTACGCTTAGTTCAACTTTTTGCTTTCCGCCGCCATTTTTGGTTTTTTCTTCCAGATCATAGTAGGCATCTATCCTCGCCTTAGATTTAGTACCACGGGCCTGCGGTTGCCTGCGCATCCACTCCAGTTCCTTTTTCAGCAGGTTACTGTTTTTCTGAAAAGCTGCTTCGTCCGCACTTTCGCGTTCTGCTTTCTTTTCCAAATAATAGCCATAGTTACCAATATAGGATATGATCTTACCCTTATCAATCTCTAAAATTTCATTACAAACGTTATCCAGGAAATAACGGTCGTGCGTAACCATCAATATCGTTTTAGAGCCATCTGTTAAAAGTTTTTCCAACCATTCAATGGTATCTATATCCAAATGGTTGGTAGGCTCGTCAAGAATATAAATATCAGGGTCTTCTATTAATAGCCTGGCTAAAGCAAGGCGTTTCTTTTGCCCACCAGATAATGTGCTGATCTTTTGATTTAAGTGATGAATATCCAATCTGCCTAAAATGGTCTTAATCTTATATTCATATTCCCATGCCTCAATGTTGCTCATCTCTTCCATTACCTTTTCAATGGCTTTGGCATTGTCGGGGTCGTTTTCTAAAAGCTCCTCATATTTTCTAATTAGCTGCTGTTGCGCATTATCAGAATGAAAAATATAATCGCTGATGGTAACTGCATTTTTAAAGTCAGGGTCTTGCTCCAAGTAGCCCATATTCAGGTCCCGCATTTGCGCTACCTTGCCCTCGGTAGGTTTTAAGCTGCCTGCCAGTAGCTTTAACAAAGTAGATTTACCTGCTCCGTTAACGCCTACCAGCGCAACCCTGCGCCCACGGTTTACGCCTACAGAAACATTTCTAAATAGCCAATGGTCATGAAAAGAATGGCCGAGGTTTTCGGCAGAGATGTAATTGCTCACGATAGTTCTTGTATTTGATCGGAAGGGTAAATAAATAATCCTTCCAGGTTTTTTAACGATTGTTTACACATAGCCGAAGCTACAGTTGCAGCTTTGATGCTGCGGTATTTTTTTAAGCTACCAATTAGCAGCGGATTAAAAATTTTCATCAACCCAATAGTAAACTTTTCAAGCGGGCGGCTTTCTTTCCGGTCGCCCGCCAGGGCAGATGGCTGATAGATGTGTAATGATGGTAAGCCTACTTTTATTATATCTGCTTCCGTTTCGCCTTTCATTTTTGTATAAAAGTTTGACGAGGCTGCATTAGCACCGATTGACGATACGAGGTGATACTGACTGATTCCATTTTCTAAAGCAATAGATGCCAGTTGCACCGGATAATCATGATCTATCTTTCTGTATTTAGTAAGATCCGGCGTTTTTTTGCGTGTAGAGCCAAGGCAACAAAAAATTACATCACCTAAAATTTCAGATTTATACTCTGCTAATTGATTAAAATTTACTATTAACTGCTTAATTTTCCGGTGTTTAATAGGCAATTCTTTTCGTAATAATAGCAACACCTGCTCGTAGACAGGTTCATTTGTAAGTATTTGAAGTAAATTACTGCCAATTAGTCCGCTTGCGCCGGCTATGATCGCTGTTTTTGCCATAAATGCAAACTTTTATGCAAAAATACATATAATAAAATAATGGTACTTAAATTGCATGTTTAAACATATATTTAAAAAATTATGGAACAGATATTATTTCCTGCCAGCGAACGCGGCACAAACGATATAGGATGGTTAAAAGCAAATTTCTCATTTAGCTTTGGCCCTTATTACAACCCTGATAAAATCCGTTTTGGAGCTTTGAGGGTTTTAAATGATGATATTATAGCTGGCGGCCGGGGCTTTGGCGCGCATCCGCATGATAATATGGAAATTATCACCATCCCTTTAAAGGGCGCATTAGAACATAACGACAGCATGGGTAACAGGGGTATTGTTGCGCAGGGCGAGGTACAAGTAATGTCGGCCGGCACAGGTGTACAACATTCGGAATACAATGCTTCGGAAACGGAAATTGCCAACACACTGCAGATATGGCTTTATCCAAAGGAAATGAACATTACACCAAGGTATGACCAAAAAAGCTTTGCTGATGTAATGGAATTAAACAAGCTTACTACATTGATATCGCCGGTTAGAAGTGATGATACTCTATGGATTAACCAGGATGCGACCTTTTCAATGGGTGAGTTTGAAGCGGGAAAAGAGATCAATTACGACATAAAAACAGCAGGTAATGGTGCATATATTTTTGTGTTGAATGGCAGCGTTAAAATTAACGGTACCCTATTAAACAAAAAAGACGCCTTGGGTGTTTATAATACCAGTTCAATTGCAATTAAAACCGAAGAGCAATCCCTGTTGCTAATAATGGATATCCCAATGTTATAACCGGCTTGAATTTTTCCGTGGTTTATTTAATTGAGCTTAACCAATAAAATAAACTAATGGAACAGGAAATTGAAATTCCGAAATGGAAAAAGCGGATGGAAGCCACCGGCGATCAGGTGGAATTTTTCATCAACTTTTTCCGTAATATATTTACCGGCGGTTTTGAATGGTCAGAGTTTATTCGCCAGTGCTACCAGATAGGCTATAGATCCTTATTGCTGGTTGGCATCACATCCTTTATAATGGGGGTTGTGCTTATACTGCAGTTAAGGCCTACTATGGTAGCTTTTGGTGCTGCCAATATGCTTCCTAAAACACTTTCTGTTTCTTTTGTACGCGAAATAGGGCCTGTTATCATTGCCATTATTTGCGCAGGTAAAGTTGCATCGAGCATTGGTGCGGAACTGGGCAGTATGAAAGTTACCGAACAACTGGATGCTATGGAAGTATCTGGTGCTAATCCGCTCCAATTCCTGGTAGTTACGCGTATATTAGCTACTACGTTAATGGTGCCTATTTTATCTCTTATAGGCGATCTGATAGGCCTTACAGGCGGATTTCTGGCTATAAACCTCCGCGATAGCATGAGCCTTACCCTTTATTTCTCAAAGGTTATAGGTTCTATTGATTTTTCCGACTTTTTACCTGCATTTGTAAAAACTATCTTTTTTGGGTTTGCTATTGGTTTTGTTGGCTGTTATAAAGGATACCATTCTGACAAGGGCACCGAAAGTGTGGGTACTGCTGCAAATTCTGCCGTGGTTACCGCGTCCCTCTGGATCTTTGTGATCGATGCTATTGCCGTACAGCTAACCAGTTTGTTGTTCTATAAGTAATTTGAATATGGAAAGCACTCCTGAAAATATAAGAACGGAACAAACCGACACAAAGCTGGATAACGACATTGTTATATCTATGCACGGGTTAAAAAAGTCTTTTAATGGCAAAGAAGTTTTAAAGGATATCAACCTCGACCTTAAAAAAGGTGAAAATGTGGTAGTGCTTGGTAAATCGGGAACGGGAAAATCGGTCACTATAGAATGTATAGTCGGGCTTTTGAGGCCTGATGGCGGCTCGCTGAAGGTTTTTGGAGACGAGGTTGCCGATATGGATGATAAACAATTGAAAGCGCTGCGGATAAAGGTTGGTTTTTTGTTTCAGAGCGGGGCTCTTTATGATTCTATGACGGTGCGGGAGAATATGGAATTTCCGTTAACAAGGGTGTTGAAACTGGAAGACCGGGCCGAGATTGATAAGCGGGTAAAGGAAGTTTTGGACAATGTTGGCCTGCTGGATGCCATAGACAGAATGCCTTCAGATCTTTCTGGAGGGATGCGTAAAAGGGCAGGGCTTGCACGTACGCTCATTGTAAACCCCGAAATTATGCTTTACGATGAACCTACAACCGGGCTTGATCCGATAACATCGCGAGAGATCAGCGATCTTATATTAAAAATGCAAAAGAAGAATGATACATCGTCTATCATAATAACACATGATATGGAATGTGCTAAGATCACTGCCGATAGGGTAGTGGTAATGGACGATGGGAGATATGTGGAAGAAGGATCGTTCGAAGAACTTAAAAGATCGAAAAATGAATTTGTGGCAGCATACTTTAAAGATATATCATGAAAACAACGTCATCTCAAAAAATAAGAATAGGCATGTTTACCATTGCCGGGCTGGCCGTACTGGTACTTGCCATCTTCTTTATAGGCAATAAACGCAACCTGTTTAGCTCAACTTTTAATATTTACGGAATCTTTAAAAATGTAAATGGCTTACAAATTGGTAACAATGTGCGCTTTGCAGGTATAAACGTGGGCGTAGTTAAAGATATAACGATAGAAACAGACAGTACGGTAAGGGTAGACCTTACGCTGAACAGCAGCGTTAAAAAGTTTATAAAACGCGATGCGAAAATCAGCATTGGCAGCGATGGTTTAATGGGTGATAAACTGGTAGTTATTGCACCGGGCGGCGTTACCAGTACAGCATCTGTAGACGAGGGAAATAAACTGGTTGCAGTGAACCCGATGGATGTGGACAAGATAGTAGTTAAGCTTACTAAAATTGCCGATAATGCGCAGGATATTACCGCAGGGATGGCTTCTATAGTAAATAAAATAAATAATGGTAAAGGAAGTATAGGCCGCTTGCTTAACAGCGATAAACTATCAAAAGACCTGGAGGGCACGGTAAGGCAGGCAAAATCTACTATGTCAAACGTTCACCGGGCAACTTCAAGGCTTGATACCGACCTGCAGGCTGCGCAAAGCAATTTCTTACTGAAAGGATTCTTTAAAAAGAAAAAGAAAAAGCAGCAACAAGATTCCATTAAAAAAGCCAAAGCCGCTGAAGAAAAGGCTAAAAAGCAATAGACATAAAAAGGGGTTGCGGTGAAGCAATCCCTTTTTTATGTACTACATTATTAAAGATGTGCGTAATTGGCTTTCCAGTAAGCCGATATAAAGTTAAAACGGGTTTGGCTGTTATATTTTGCCAATTCATCTGCGCCATAGTCCTTAAAAGCAGTTTGTTTCCTGCCGTTAAGCTTTGAAATAAAAATCCCTCGTTTTTCTTTAGAATTTTCGCATCCGCGGCCGGCCATGGTAGCTACCGGGATGATCTTGCCGTTCTCAATTTTAAACAGGTCGCTGTCCCAGTCGGCATCGCTGCAGCCACCGGTATGATATGAGTAAAAGAAATTAGTTCCCGGTATTTCTTCAGACATCGGGTACTCCGGGAAATTTACAATTTGCTCAAACTTATGGCTGTGCTTATCATACAAGATCAAATCCTGCTTGCCCGAGACGTTGGAGTGATAGCTGATAAGCAGATCTGGGTAACCATCGCCATTTACGTCTTTAAAAGCCAAGGCAGCAAAGGGTTCAAAGGTAAGGTATAGATCGGCTCTTTTTACATGCAAAACTGTTTTGGTGCTGTCTTTAATTGAAAGCGATTGATCGCCATATAAAATAGCTTTATAATTAACACCGTCTACTTTGGCTGAAGCCGTTCTTTGTGCAAACGAACATTGTGCGGTGCCGCTTAAGATCAACACTGTTGTTAGAATGATTAGGATAGATTTCATATATACTTATCTGTAAATTCTTATAAAACAAAAATGGCCCCCGGTGTTTGCCGAAAGCCATTGAAAATTTTTGTTACTTAAATTACAGGTATTTTGTAAGTTCTGGCGACATTGGTTTTACCGGAGAACGGAAACGGTGAATTAATTTACCATTTTCGTCGATCAGGAATTTTTCAAAGTTCCATTTAATTTCACCAGTAAAATCAGGATTTGGTGCCTCTGTAAGGTATTTAAATAATGGGGCAATGTCATCGCCTTTAACGCTTACTTTCTCGCTAAGCGGGAAAGTTACACCATAGTTTTTTTGGCAAAATGTTTTTATTTCAGAATTTGCCCCGGGTTCCTGGCTGGCAAAATTGTTTGCCGGGAAGCCTACAACAACAAGTTTGTCTTTATACAGGTCGGCTAATTTCTGTAGCTCTGCGTATTGCGGAGTATAACCGCATTTAGAAGCTGTATTAACAACTAAAACTTTTTTTCCTTTGTATTTAGCTAAAGAAAAAGCATCACCATCAATAGATTTCAGCTTAAATTCGTATACAGATGCAGGCGCCGTTACAAAAATAAAGGCAAACAATAACACAAGTAGTTTCATATTTTTTTAAGATTGGTTTCTGGTAAAAAGAGCTTATAACGCCAGTAAAATTAGTTATTAAACGCCCGCTTGTTCAAATAGAAATCTTCTTTTTGTGTCATTTTTTGCTTTGCAGCAGCAGTTTTATCACCGTAACCAACAAGATGCAACGCACCATGGATAATTACGCGGTGTAACTCGTTGGTATCAGTAGTATTAAATTTGGCTGCGTTTTCGCGAATGCGTTCTATCGAGATAAAAATATCACCGATAATTACCCTTTCTTTTTCAGAATTATCAAAGGTGATGATATCGGTATACGTGTCATGATCAAGGTATTGCCTGTTTATTTGCAGCAGATACTCATCAGAACAAAAGATATAAGTAAGCTCTTTTAATTTGTATCCTTCGGCTTGTATGGTTTCGGTGATCCATTGCCTTACGGCGGCTTTGTTTTTTATTTTATAAGATATATCCTCTTCAAAAAAATGAATAGCCGGCATTATATCTTAAAGTGAAGTTCAACTTCGTTGCCTTTGCTGTTAAATATGCACTGGTCTGCAAGATGCTTTATAATGAAAACACCGCGGCCTGTTAAATTTTCCAGATTTTCTGGTGCAGTAGGGTCGGGCAGGTTGTTATAGTCAAAACCTTCGCCCTCATCTGTAATTGTCCAGATAATGCGGCGGCCTTCCACATCGGCATTTATGATAACTTTTTTGTTCTCGTCAAGCTTGTTGCCATGTACCATGGCATTTATAGCAGCCTCGCTAAGGCAGGTCATCATATTGGCGAATGTATCTTCACTTACGTTATGCTTATCGGCAATTTCTTCTATCAAATTTTCCAGCAACGTTATGCTTTCCTGTTTTGATGGAAGCTGCAAAGTGTAAAGTTCACCTGTTTGAACATTTGATTGGTCCATGTCATTTAGCGTTGAGTAGATCAAAGTAAGACTTTATTTTTAATTTGTAATAAAAATTTATTTCTTCCGGCACAGTTTTTACCTGTTCCGTCTGTTTTTCCCTGGTTTGCTGATATTCCTGCAAAGCTTTTATGTATCCGGGGGGCATATCCTTGCCGGCATTGCTTTGGCGCTGCTGATCCTGTTCCCGCTGCTGGTCTGCCTTTTGTGCTTCCAGTAAGTGGCTTTGAATCTGCTGCTGGCGTTTCAGAGCTTCTTCAGATATTTTCCTGTTTACGAGATCACGTTCAGTTTGTTCCATATCACTGGCAATTTTGTCCAGATTTCCTAAACTGCCCGCACCATCTTTATTATCTTCCCGGTTTATTCGTTGCAGCGCCTCACGTATCATTTGCTGCTGACGTGCTAATTTAGCTAATTGTTCGCTAATATTTTCACTATTTCCACCGTTACTTTTCCCCTGGTTTCCCTGTTGCTGCATTTGTTCCCGTGCCTTTTGCATATTCTGGTTTAGCTGCTGCTGCATCTTAGCCAGCTGCTCAAGCGATTGCTGTTTTCCTTTGCCTTTCCCGCTTTTACTGCGGCTCATAGCATTTTGCAATTGCGCTAACGCCTCACTCAGCATCAGTGCCAGGTTGTTCATGGATGTCATGGCATATTGCTGGTTCCGGGTAGCCTCACCAGTACGCCTGTCGCCCATGTTTTCAAGTGCCTGGTCTATATGGCTGTTTATACCTGTTACTTCCTGGCTCACCGTAGATTGTATTTGCGGTATGCGCCGGCTTAATGCATACAAACTATCTTCGGCGGTTTTTAAATTATCTTTTATACTCTTTTGGTCCTGCGCAAGCGAAACGTAGTTAGGATCGGATGGATTGGTGTTTTTTAACGTCTGCATCACTTTCTCCTGCTCAAATGAACTGTTAATCAAATTTTTAAGCAACTCCCTTAATTGTTTTGCATCCACGTTGTTCTCGCTCTCTTCGCCTTCCTGTTCCTTTTGCTGCATTTTGCCGGCCATCTGTTTCATTTGGCCCGCTGCCTGCTGCTGCGATTCTGAAGCCTTTGATGAATTATTCTTTTTTAGCTCATCTTCGCTTTTTTCCATTTGCTGCTCTATCTGCTGCTCATCCTGCTTCGGGTTTTCAAATTCCTGCTTATGCTCCTGCTGCTCATTTGTTTTTTGCAGGTCGTCGAAAGATTTTTTGATATCCTGAAAGTCCTTGCTAAGCTTCTGTTGTTCCTTCTGCAAGCCCTGCTGATCGGCCCCTGCTTGTTTTGCCTGGTCGGCCAGTTTTTGCTGCGCTGCCGCCAATTGGTTTAACTGATTAACACTTTGATTTAACTTTTGTTCAAAATCAAGCTTTTTATATAATTCAACCATGCGGTCAAGTTCTTTTTTTAGCGATTTATTGTCATTCTGCATTTGCGACAGCTGCTCCCTTGCGCCTTCTTTTTGTTCGCCCTGCATCATTTCCTCCAGCTTTTTCAGCATATCTTGCGTTTTGGGGTCCAGCACGTTGTTGAGCAACTGCTCCATTTGCTGCTGCTTTTCAGTAAGCTGCTTATCCTGCTGCTGGCTTTCCTGGCGATTATAGAGGTTCTTTTTATTGTCACCCTGTATTTCTTTTACAAGATCATCCAGGTCTTTCTTTTTTTGTAGCAGATCAGCAATCTGTTTCTTTTCATCAAACGATAGATTATTCTTATCAAGTAATAATTGGTTCAGCTTTTGCGAATCGTGCTCAATTTGCCCTGCCAACTTAGCCGCCGACTGCATTTTTTGTTTTACCTCGGCAGTGCCTGCATTTAGTTGATTATCAAGTTCTTTTGCGTTGGGTATGTTTAAAGTATGAGCAGCCGAACGAACTTTCTTCGGTCCGTTAACTGCATCATTGTCTGCAACTTCAAAATAATAGGTAACCTGGTCGCCGGGTTTTATACCCAGGCCCTTTAGATTCCAGTAGTAAAAGAAATCTGCTTGTGTTTGTGACAGGTCTGCCTTAACGGGAAAGCTTTTTATAACTTTTTTATCGCCGCTGGCGCCCACCTCATAACGGAAGTTAAGCGACGAAAAGCCATGATCATCCTGTATGCGACCATTAAAATATAATGCCTTTAAACTTACAGAATCCTGTTTTTCCTGAACGGTGATGCCGGGTGCTTCATCGGCAATTACGTTTATTCTATAACTGGCCGAATCTGTACGGTTTTGACCAGGATGATTGAATGGCGTTACCTTGTAAATACCATTTTTTAAAATTCTATCCTGGTGTTCAAAAAGATCAGGGCCTGCGGCAGTTACCCGGCCGGCAATACCATTCTTATAAAAAGCCAGCCCGGTTGCATTTTGTGTGTGAAAATTCCAGGTAACGCTTGTGCCTGCCGGTACGGTAATATCGCCGGCATTGTTAATGGTTTCGTTCTTTTTATGCAGATAAGCGGGATATTTCAATTGCGCATCAAAATGGAGCAAGGCCGGGCGAAGATTAACCTTAATTTGGTAAGGCTGCGATGTATATCCGTTGGCACTCAACTTAAAAATTGTGTTTTGCTGCAGGTTGGTAAAAATGTAATGAAAACGGCTGATGTTATCCTTTTCAAGCTTAAATGTGTTGTTAGCAGTCTCCACATAAACATCTGCGGGGAGGCGGTTGCCCTCAATTTTTAAGTCAAGTTTTAGGTCATCGCCTTGTAAAACCGAAAGGGCTTTGTTTTGCAGAATGAAGTGGAATGGTGCTGCGGGAACAAAGTACTCGTTATGCCTTATGAGCCTTTTGGTGCTTTCTGTTAAAATAGCAGGAGCAACAAACGCGATAAGGCAAATAATAGCGGCCGGTATAATTGCCCACTTAAGGTATTTAACATTTTCCCTTATGTTGATTGCCGACGGAAAACTAACCGGTTTAAGGGCTTCTATTTTTTGATCGATACTCGCTTCAATTAATATACGGTGCCGTTCATCCTGTTCGGCGAGTTTTTTTAATTGCAGGGTATTCAGCAATTTGTCGTTTACATCATTAAAATGCCGGCCTATGATTTCGGCAGCCTCATCATGCGATAATGACTTGCCTAACTTTAACCAGGCCAAAAGGGATGGAAGAATAAGCCAGGCTATCAGAAAAACATTTAACAGGATGAAAAGGTAAAAAAGCAAGCTCCTAAGTACCGTATTAAAATTGCCGAAGTATTCGCTTACAGTAACCACAATGTAAGCTGAAAGCAGGCCCGCACCAAGAAATATGAGTCCGCGTAAAAAGTTGTTGAAATAGTATTTGCGGATAAAGACGTTAATCTTATCGATCAGTAAGTCGTAATTATCCGAAGCGTTCATTTATAAAAGGCAGTGTTTGATAAACTTAAACGAAAACAGGCTTATATATTATACAGCATGTTAAGTTAAACATTTATTTTAAATACGGTTGCAGGTAAACAATGGTGGTTCTGTTTAACAATTATAAACTGAATTTACTTTTTGCTGATAAAATATCAACCGGTAAATAAATCAATCGTTGTATATTTGTAAGGCAAACTTATTAGTTTGCTTTATTAATTATGGATAACAATGCCGATCTTCAATTTGCCACCGAGCTACGAACCATTGTTGGGCGCCTTATTAAAAAGATGCGAAAAGAATCGCCAACGGGGCAGCACCTGTCTTTAACCGAACGATCAACCCTCGCGCTTTTATTTCAACATAAAGAATTATTGCCCAGCGAACTGGCGACAATGGAAATGATCACCAACCAGTCGATGTCGCAGGTGTTGAACCACTTGTTTGAGCTTGATTTGATTGTACGTGTGCCATCGCAAACAGACAAAAGGAAAATAAATATCTCGCTTTCTGAAAAAGGAGAACACACCTTGCTGCAATACCGGCATGAGCGCGACGAATGGCTAATCAAAGCAATCAACAAAGCTTGCACTACCGAGGAAAAAGAACTGATAAAGCAAGCAATAGGCCCACTAACCAAACTGGTTGAATTAAAATAAGTATTTACAGATTAGAACAAAAAAATGACATCCCCTGATACAACAAATACCAAATCCGGCTTATTCCGGGCGTTTCAAAGTCACAATTATACCCTTTATTTTTCCGGGCAATCTATATCCCTAATCGGTACCTGGATGCAAAAAACTGCCGTAAGCTGGGTGATTTATAGCCTTACGCACTCTACCTTTATGCTGGGGCTTACGCTTTTTGCAAGTTTATTTCCATCTTTTTTATTTTCGCTCATAGGCGGTGTTGTATCTGACCGTTACAACCGTTTTAAAGTTTTACTTACCACGCAGATAGCCTCGCTGATACAGGCATTGCTACTGGCTATACTTATATTATTAAAGCATTACGAAGTTTGGGAAATATTAACACTAAGCGTTGTGCTGGGTATTATAAACGCGTTCGACGTACCGGCAAGGCAATCGTTAGTTTACCAGATGGTGGATAGTAAGGACGACCTGCCCAATGCTTTGGCGCTTAATTCATCTATGGTGAATTTATCACGCATTATAGGGCCGGGCATAGCAGGGCTTGTATTAGAAAAGTTTGGCGATGGTATGTGTTTTTTGATTAATGCATTAAGCTTTGTGGCCGTAATAGCATCACTGCTGATGATGAAGCTGCCTGCTTACATAAAACAGGAACATAAAAAGAACGTGTTTGGTGAACTGAAAGAAGGTTTTGGTTATATAAAACGTACCCCATCTATTGCCTTTATTCTGATTATGCTTACGCTGATCAGCCTTACCGTATTGCCGTTCAGTACCCTGATACCGTATTACGCAAGGGATGTGTTTAAGGGTACTGCATCTACATTTGGTATTATAGACAGCTTTATAGGCTTAGGTGCTTTTTCGGGGGCGATATTCCTGGCATCGCGCAAACCGGGTACCGACCTGCGAAAGATCCTTTTTATAAATACACTGGTATTTGGTATGGGGCTGATCTTATTTTCGCATGAGCATCATTATTACCTGGCACTTGCTTTTGCCGCTTTAGCCGGTTTCGGTATGATGTCGCAGATAACGGTGAGCAATACCCTTATTCAAACAACAGTAGCCCCGGAAATGCGCGGCCGGGTGATCAGCTTTTACGCAATGGCCTTTTTCGGGATGCAGCCTTTAGGCGGCCTTGTGGTTGGGCTGGTGTCAAAATGGATAGGCACTACCAACACTTTATTATTTGAGGGAGTTGCTGCATTGCTGGTAGGATCACTGCATGGATTTTATTTACGTAAAGAAAAATTAAAAAAGAAAGCCGCAGATATTCCGCCTTTAGACGAAACACATTTGCAGGCGATAAGTTAAAAGCAATAGAACTCTTTATAAGAAACCAATATTTTTTTACATTAGCGTATAATCCCAAACTGACGTGAAAGTTATAGAAAGAAATAAGCAAAGAGGTATTTTTATCCCGGCTGAAGAATGGGCGGATGTAGCTAAAACAGTTAGTCGTGATAGCGCGCTCTATCGCCTCATGGATCAGCAACTCAACAGTTCTATTTTTGATATTAGCATTTCAGATATTTCTAAGAAACTCGAAGTTGCCGCGTCAAATTTAACCCAAAGTGCTCTTGATGCAGGTTTTTATACTTCTCATCCTATAAAAAACAGTGGTCAGTTTCTACATCGTTACGCAGATAATAGAATTGAACTTATTGAAATCGATGAAACTACTGGTGAACAGAAAATACTGAAAGTTTATCACTGAGTTTTATGCTTGAGTTTACCGTTGTCGCCGGGCCAAATGGCGCAGGTAAGAGTTCATTTTCTCGCGCCTTGTCTAAAATCAATGCAATTATTTTTGATCCTGATGAAGAAAAAAGAAAAATTTTGGCGGACTTCCCTGATCTATCTGAGGAAGCCGCAGAAGCAGAATTAACACGTGTTTACGAACGCTTTGAAACCGAAGCGATCAATTCTAATAGAGATTTTACCGTTGAAACTAATTTCAGGAACGATTACCTTTCGTTACGAGCCAAGTACTTTAAATCAAAAGGATATAAGATTAATTTGATCTGCTTTATTTTTAAGGGACATAAAAATGTCTTTAGAGCGTGTTCAAATGCGTGTTCAGCAAAAAGGCCATTTTGTGGACGTTGAAAGTATCAAAGTAAATTTTGAGCAGTCGCGTAAAAATGCAATTGAATTAGTTGGAAGTTTTGAAAATCTTATGGTTTTGGACGGATCTTCGTCTGAAAAAATTGTTCAGATACCTGCTGTGTTAGCCATGTTCAATGCAAGATCTTTATCTTACGTAAATAAAGACGCTCCAGAATGGGCTGTTTCTTTCTTAAAAGATATAACCGACGCTTATATGCGAACACGCTCAAGCGAAAAATAATTAAATAAAAGGGAACCGAAAAATGGTAAAATTGAAGTGATTACACTCAACTATTCGCAATGGCTTTTTTTCTTACCCAATATTTTTCGGTATACCACCAGTTAAAAATAATCATTGCAGGCACCAGTACACAAACAGAGATCACTGACATGGTATGTGAAACAGCATCGGCTTCAGACCATCCTGCCGAGCCGTAGAACCCGAACATAATAAAGGTAGTAAGGATAATCATTACCATCCGGCGGCCTGTTGAATCTGGGAAAAGCCAATGTAACGCAGCGGGTACAAACCTCAAAAAGAATTGAAAAAGTAAAATAGTGAACGGGATACCCAGCACAACAATTACCCACCAGGGCGAGCAACCGAAGCCCTTTTCGACGGTAAACATGTCGCTATCGTGAGCGAAAGTGCGGATAGGTACATAATCAATAAAATTACCTACACTGGCTAAGCAAAACCAATAAAAAAATAAGCCCCAGCTTTTAGCGTTACGTTCTTTTGCCTTGTAAAATCCCAACCTGCTGATAGGGTATGTGATTATTACGTTCCCAATAACAACACCGGCCGCAGCAATGATTGCCGCCTGGTAACCAAGCCCACCGGCAAAAATGGGAGAATAATTAACGTTTTCATCAATATCCAGTTGAACCAGCAGATTGCCGACACTTAAATGCCCATAATTTAACGCTAAGGGATTCTCTTTCCAACCCAATATCCATGCTGTAAATGAGTGGCCGTACTCATGCGGAAAAAATGCAAGCGCATGCAAAATAAAAAGCAGTATGATTGTAAAAAGGATAAATACCGGCCAATTCTTTCCCGGCAGCCATGATGAGTAATTTTTGACCATACTGTTTGGATATTGCGCAAATAATTAATTGCGAAAATATTTAAAATCAATTGTGAACGAATAATTTATAATTAGAGCCGGGTTAATTAAGTGCCATTTTTTTTTGTAACGTATTTAAAGAAAGCGATGTCTAAGGTATATAGTTTACTCACATGCTTATGAAAAAATTGATACTTATTGTAGTTCTGCTCTGTTTGTGCGGATACGTTAATGCTCAATCAAAAAAGGCAGATGTTTTTATCAGCACATTTGCCAGAAAAAACAATTTTAACGGAACGATCCTGATCGCTCAAAAATCAAATGTAGTGTACCTAAAAAGCTTTGGTTTTGCTAATATTCAATTCAAAGTACCCAATACGCCGGATACCCGGTACAAGATCGCTTCCATTACAAAAGCATTTACATCTGTTTTGATACTGCAACTGGTTGAACAGGGAAAAATAGACCTTGAAAAGCCCATCAGTACTTATCTGCCAGACTATAAAGGTGCAGGTAGTAATAAGGTATCAGTTAGGCAATTGCTGAACATGACATCGGGCATGCGAAACTTTGACGAAAATGCTTCTTCGCTCGATACCGTTTTGAAACGTGGATTGCCACAATACCAGCTGCCTGCAACCTCCGATCAATTACTTGCCCGCTTTTGCAGTGATCTGTTGGTTAAAGAGCCGGGGAAAGAGTTCGATTATAACAACGCTGATTTTATAATTTTGGGTAAGATTATTGAGAAACTTAGCGGCAAAACATTTGAAGAGAACCTAAGGGAAAAGATCCTGCTGCCATTGCAAATGGAAAACTCGGGCATGGTTTCACAAACAAACATTATCGATAAGCTGGCTGACACCTATTTTTACCGAAGCGATATAAAAAAGCTGGTAAATGATCTGCCTGTATATTTTGAAAATTGGTACGCAGCGGGCGCAATGTATTCAACCGCCGATGATATTCTTAAATTTTCTAACGCGTGGTTTAGCGGGAAACTTTTAAGAAAAGAAACCATGAACCAAATGTTTACATCGGGCCTTGGTGAGTATGGCCTGGGTGTTTGGGTTTATCTCAAATACGAGATCAACCATAAGATGTATACTATAGTAAAACGGCCGGGCTCCATTATGGGTGCGCAAGCCATGCTCTTCCACGTGCTTGAAAATGGTACTACTATTATTATTCTAAGCAATACCGGCACTGTAAGCCTTGATGATTTTGCTGCCGATATAGCCAGGCAAGTGGTTAATTAGATGCAAATTAATTCATTATCATTATAAACACCATCTGTTTTACTTTCTGCATTCATACCAAAAAAGGTACATTTGCCTTGTTAATACATACTCAATATGATCGTTTCATCATTGGCCCAGAATCTGCATGGGTCTGAAATCATAAAAATTGCAGGCGAAATAAATGAACTGAAAAGACAGGGACAGGATATTGCCAATTTAACCATCGGCGATTTTGACTCTAACATTTATCCGATTCCGGCCGAACTAAAGCAGGGGATCATTGACGCCTATAATACTAATCAGACTAATTATCCGCCGGCCGATGGGATGCTTAACCTGCGCGAGAGTGTTTCTGATTTTTTGAAGGAAAGATATGACCTTGAATATAACCCGTCGCAGATACTAATCTCAGGAGGATCGCGCCCGCTTATATATTCCATCTTTTTAGCGGTTGTTGACCCGGGTGACAAGGTAGTTTTCCCGGCACCATCATGGAATAATAATCACTACAGCGATTTACTGGATGCAAACGCGGTAATTATACCAACCCGGCCCGAAAATAATTTTATGCCGACTGCCGCGGATTTAGCGCCGCATTTAAAGGGAGCAGCGTTGCTTGCCCTTTGCTCGCCGCTTAACCCAACCGGCACCATGTTTACCAAAAATGACCTGGAAGAAATATGCGACCTGGTAATTGCCGAAAATAAAAGTCGCTCAAATACCGAGAAACCGCTTTACCTTTTGTACGATCAGATCTATTCGCAATTAACTTTTGGTAGCCATCAGCACTATAACCCTGTTAGCCTGCGCCCCGAGTTAAAAGAAGTAACCATTTTTGTGGATGGCGGGTCTAAATGTTTTGCAGCAACCGGTGTACGGGTAGGGTGGGGCTTTGGCCCAAGCGGCGTTGTTGCACATATGAAAGCTATAGTGGGGCATATGGGTGCATGGTCTCCCAAAGCTGAGCAGGTAGCCATGGCAAAATTTTTAAAACAGGAAGATGCTGTTAACACTTATCTCACCGAATTAAAAACCAATATCCAGAATAGCCTTAACACGCTTTACCAGGGATTTCAGCAAATGAAATCGGAAGGGTTCAATGTAGATGCCATTGAGCCAATGGGGGCCATTTACTTAACCGTAAAGGTTGATTATGCCGGTAAAACAACTCCTGACGGCCAGGTACTTAAAACATCTGCCGATATTAATTTTTACCTGATTAAAGAAGCAAAAGTAGCATTGGTTCCTTTCTCCGCCTTTGGCACCGATGGCGAAACCAATTGGTTTCGCGTTTCGGTAGGGGCAAGTACCTTACAAGATATTCAAAACCTGCTGCCGCGGGTTAAAGCAGCGCTGGCCAGATTAAACTAAGCTAATACGAGATAAGGGTTTTCAACTTTGGGAACCCTTATTTATTTGACCTGCTTCTGATTACATAGGTACGAAACTTTTTGATTGTCAATTTTATAAGCGTATGAGAATATCAAGATTTGAGCTTCACGCCGCACTCTTGCGCTAAGTACGTTTTCTACAAACCACATAAAAGAAAAACGGCAGGCATAATCTGTTATACCTGCCGTTCAGCAATATTCTTAGAAGTCTAACCCAATTAGATCCGGCTTACCTGGCCACTTTCTACGCGTTTGCGGTATGTCCAATAAAATACTATCGGGAACACAAACAGGTTAAAAATTGTATTGGTTATCAGCCCGCCAATCACAACTATTGCGAGCGGCTTGGATGCTTCTGAACCAATACCGTTAGACATGGCTGCCGGTAATAAACCGATTGCTGCCATTAGCGCTGTCATTACAACCGGCCTTAAACGGTCTTCCACACCCGCCTTAACCGCTACCGCAAACGACGTCCACGTAGTGTGATGCTTTAACAGCGATATATTGGTTTTAAACTTGGTGATCAGGATTACGCCGTTTTGTACGCAAATACCGAACAGCGCAATAAAACCAATACCTGCCGAAATATTAAAATTAACGCCCGTTATCAGTAAGGCGAGTATTCCACCCATGATAGCAAATGGTACGTTGTTTAATACCAGCAATGAATCACGGAAGTTGCCGAACAATATGAATAAGATAAAGAAGATAATGAGCAAACTGATTGGCACCACCTGGCTAAGCCTTTTGGTTGCACGCTGTTGGTTTTCAAAGTCGCCGGCCCATTGTAAAAAGTACCCTTTAGGCATTTTTACCTTTGCATTTACCTTGTCTTGTGCTTCTTTTACAGTACTACCCATATCACGGCCACGGATGGAAAATTTGATAGCCCCGTAACGCTGGTGATCATCACGGTAAATCATACTAATACCGCTGATCTTCTTGATAGCCGCAATTTCACGTAATGGAACGGTATTTCCGCTCAAGGTAGGTACGCGTAAGTCGCCGATGGATTGCTCATTATCCCTGAAATCTTCAGGGTAACGGATCCTTAGCTCAAACTTGCGCTCCCCTTCATAGATCTGTGTAGCAGCCTTACCGCCGATGGCCATTTCTATAACCGCATTGGCATCCGCTGCAACAACACCGTACTGCGCCATTTCCTGCTGATTAAGATCTATCTGCAACTCAGGTTGCCCAACGTTGTGTAAGATCCCTAAATCTTCTATACCCTGCACGCCTTTCAGAATACTGTAAATATCTACCTCGCGTTTTTCAATATAGCGATAGTCATCGCCAAACATCTTAACAACAATGGAGCCCTTAACACCCGACACAGCTTCCTCTACGTTATCAGATATCGGCTGCGAAAAGTTTATATCTACACCCGGGTAAAATTTCAGTTTCTCCTGCATACGGTGGATGAGTTCTTCCTTGCTTTCGCCATCCTTCCATTCGTCTTGCGGGTATATATCCACGTGGAACTCAATATTATAAAAACCGGTAGCATCGGTACCGTCATTAGGCCTGCCCGTTTGCGACATTACCTGCTTAACTTCTTTAAAGCTTAAAAAGATATTACGCATTTCGTTCGCCATCTTAACAGATTCCTTTAAAGAGATACTTAATGGACCGGTGGCACGAACATAAATAGCGCCTTCATTTAGTTCAGGTAAAAATTCCGTTCCCAGTAAAGTAAAACAACCCAAACTTACAACCAATGCTGCAATAGCTATCGGGAATACAATTTTCCGGCCTTTAAAGCATACCGAGTAAAACCTCATGGCGTTGCGCGTAATGAACTCAACAAATATGTTGTGTTTCTCTTTAACATCCTTACGCAGCAGAACGCTGGCCAGGGCTGGTACAAAAGTGAAGGTTAATATAACAGCACCTAAAAGAGCGAAGCCCAGTGTCCAGGCAAGGGGCGAAAACATTTTGCCTTCTACTTTTTCAAAACTGAAGATTGGCAGCAAGCCTGTTATGATGATTAGCTTGGCAAAAAAAATACCTTTACCATTTACCTGGCATGCCTTTTTAATAAGGCCCAGCTTACTCATTTTATTGTAGCTGTCCATCCCTACTTCATGTGCCTTATGGTCCAGCACTACAAAAATGCCCTCCACCATTACCACAGCACCATCTATGATGATACCAAAGTCGATAGCACCCATAGACAGCAAGTTGGCCGACATGCCCTTCAATTTAAGACAGATAAAGGCAAACAATAATGCCAGCGGAATAATAAGCGATACAATGAGCGTTGTACGCCAGTCGGCCATGAATAGGAACACGATGATGGTTACAAAAACTATACCCTCGGCCATGTTATGCAAAACCGTATGAGTAGCAAAATCAACCAGTGTTTCGCGGTCATAAAAAGTGTTCAGTTTGACATCGTCCGGCAGGATCTTGTTATTCAGCTCGGCAATCTTGATCTTTAAGTTTTTGATCACTTCGCTTGGGTTTTCGCCCTTGCGCATTACCACAATCCCTTCAACCACGTCCGGGTCCTTATCCCGGCCCACCTGCCCTAATCTTGGTAAGGCGGATTCGGCAACGTCTGCAATGGTTTTAACATAAATTGGCGTGCCTTTAATATTGTTGATAACAATATTCTTTATTTCATCAATGTTGTTTAACAAGCCGATACCACGAACTACATAAGCCTGTCCTGCCTGTTCAATTACATCGCCGCCAACATTAATATTGCTTTTAGATACAGCATCATACAGCTGCAATGGGGTTACATTGTATTGCACCGCTTTTTCCGGGTCGATGGTGATCTGGTAGGTCTTAACCTCGCCGCCAAAGCTGTTAATATCTGCAATGCCCGGTACAGCACGAATCTCGCGTTCTACCACCCAGTCTTCAATGGTTTTTAGCTCGCGCACGGTTCTGCGCGGGCTTGTCAGCGTAAAGCGATAGATCTCACCGGTTGGTCCGTATGGTGGCTCTACAGATGGGTTTACACCATCGGGAAGGTCGGCATCGCCCAGGTGGTTGTTGATCTGTAAGCGCGCAAAGGCATAGTCTACATCGTCGTCAAAAGTGATTTTAACAACCGAAAGCCCAAATAGGGAAGAAGAGCGGATGCTGGTCTTTTTTTCTGCCGGGTTCATGGCAATTTCCAGCGGGCGGGTTACAAATTTTTCAACTTCTTCCGCGCTTCGGCCGGGCCATTGGGTGATGATGGTAACCGATGTATTGGTTACATCCGGAAAGGCATCTATACTGATGGTTTTAAAACTTATATACCCTGCAACGGCGAGCAGGCCGGTAACAAAGAACACAAAGAACCTGTTACGGAGGGCAAAGTTTAAAATATTTTTGATGAATTTATTCATATCTCTTGTTTATCCGTGCGCTTATAAGCAAGCCGGATTTGTTTTTTTAAGGTTGATGCAGATTATCAGAAAAACCTTAGTTCTTTAATGATTCGTATAAATAAGCCTGCCTTGAACCCACTATACGGTCGCCTGCTTTTAACCCGCTTTTTATATAGGTGCGGTCTTCAACAGTTTTTGCAACTTCTACAGGCTGTACATGTACTTTAGCTTTACCATCAATCACTATCACATAATTTTTATCGTTATCAAATACAAGCGCGTTTGAATTGATAAAAGGCAGGGCCTCGCCAGATTTTGCTTTAATCATTATATTAGCAAACATACCCGGCTTAAGTAAATTGCCCGGGTTCTGAATGGTGATCCTTGCATGCATTACCTTGTTGTCAGGGTCGAGCATGTTATCTATCCGGTCAATTTTTCCATCAAATGTTTTATCCGGGTAAGAAAGGGTGGTAACCTTTACCGGGTCGCCGGTCTGAATTTTAGAAATGTCTGATTCATAAACATTCACTAAAACATAAACGGTTGAAAGGTCGGCCACAGTAAACAGGTTCTGGCTGTTATCCGCCCTTACCTGGGTGTTGCTGGTAAGGTTTTTGTCAACCACGTAACCCGCTATCGGCGATTTTACTTCGTAGCCATTTGCATTACTTTTGTTAATAGAAACAACAGCATTGGCACGTTTATCTTCTGCAACGGCTTTCTGATAATCAGATTGTGCCTGCTCCAGGTCCTTTTGCGAAGCAAGGCCGCTTTTGTAAAGGTCCTGGGTTGATTCCAGCACACGGCGGGTATTGCGGATATCTGCCTCGGCCGATACAAAATCTTTTGTAAAAGCGGCCATTTCGGCGCTTCGCAATATGGCAAGTGTCTGGCCTTTTTGAACTACGTCGCCCAATTGTACGTGTACATCCTGCGCAACACCGCTCACCAGCGGAAATATTTTAACCATTTTATTTTCGTCGGGCGCTATGGACCCGGTAAGGGTTATCTGCGATAGCGCGCTGGCCTCTTTCACGGTATCGGTTATAAGGCTTTTCAAAAGGCTGTCGGTAACTTCAAAGCGGGTGTCTTTGTCATCCTCTTTTGCGTGATGGCAGCTTTGCAGTGCCAGCCCCGTCGCCATAAGGGCAACAGTAAACGTAAATAATTTATATTTTGAGTACATGGTCATATACAAATGAATTATTGATTGAAGAAAGGCGTCCCGGTAACGTAGTTTAATTGCTCAAGCGAGGTAACGCGGTTTAATTGCAGTGTGTTAAGCTGCAGTGTATTTGTTTTATATGAATCGTAAAAATCAAGGAACTCCAGCAGGCTGATGTTTCGTTTTTCATAATTCTTAAATACTTCCTGTATTAAGTGGTTAAAGTCCGACTTGAACTGCGGGTCAAAGCTGTTATAAAGTTTTTCTAACCTTAAAGCACCTTTGTAATTTGTGGCAACATCGCTTTCTACCTGGTTCTGCTGGTTTTGCAATTGGAACTTGCTTTGATCTATAGCAATATGGGCCTGTTTTATACCGCCCTGATTGCGATCAAAAAAAGGCAGGTTAAATTCTATGCCTCCTCCTAAAAAGTTTGTACCGTAACCGCCGTATTTATCATAGCTTAAAGAAAGCGATACATCCGGAATGGCGGTGGCTTTTTGCAGTTGCAGGTTAACGTTGTTATAATCGAGATTGGCTTTTGCAAGGCGAAGATCAAAACGGTTAACATAAGCCGAATCTAACAGGCGCTGATAAGGAACGGCATCTACCAGGTTTTTACCATCAAGGTCATAAGTTACCTGTGGGGCTATGGTGTTTGATGGTTTTATTTTTAATAATAACTTAAGTTCGCTTTGAACGGTATCGATGGATGTTTGCAGGTTATTGTATTCTGCCTGTAGGGTATATAGCTGTGATTGGATCCGCAGCACTTCTTTTTGAGCGATGTTGCCTTTGGCATACTGCTCTTTAAATACGGTAAGCGTTTTGGCTAAAGAGTTTATTTCCTGGCTGTAAACACGTGCCGATTGGTCCTGAAAATAAATATTATAGAAATCGCTGCGCAGTGTAAATTTTAAGGTTCTTAAAAGATCAAAGAATTGATACTGTGCCTGTTCAATACCAATTTTAGCAAGCTTAATGTTTTTATTACGCTTGCCACCTATGGTGAACAGCTGCGATACGCTAAATGACTGATCTCGATAGGCGGGGCCTTGTGTAGCATCATTGGTATGAATACCGTTTGTAAAGCTAAAATCGGGGTTAGGGAAAAGTTTTGCGGTAATTACCTGCGCGCTTGCGTTATCGATATTGTAACGCTGAATTATTAACTGAAGATTGTTTTTAAGAAACATGTCTTCAGCTTGCTTTACCGTAAGCTTAACCGTATCGCCGGCAACCTGCGCATTTGCAGGTTTTGCAAAATACAAACAGGCTAAAAATATAAACAGGAATGTATGGGCAGATTTTCGGAACATAGTTTTAAAGATAGGCAAAATTAAAACACCTCAGTTAAAGCCGTATTAAATAAGGATTAGAATAAGATTAGACTTTTTAACGCAACACGCATTTATTTCAAATAGTTTCAAAATATATGCCGTTAAATTGCTATAAATGTATTAACAGAACATTAGCCCAGGGTTAGGGCTACCTTTAAATTTATAGCTATGCTTTAATTCGCATTAAGCCCTGTTAAAGGATAGAGATAATTTAAGGTGATTATTAAGCGAAAATACCGGAAGCCAGCTTTGGCTTATTTACCGGATTTAAGAACATAGCCCATCCCGATAACCGTGTGGATCAGTTTTTCTTTAAATCCTTTTTCAATTTTATTGCGGAGGTAGTTTACGTAAACATCTATAAAGTTAGTACCGGTATCAAAACCTATTTTCCACACCTGTTCGGCTATATATTCCCTTGATAGTACCTTGTGTGGGTTACGTAAAAATAACTCGAGGAGGGTAAATTCTTTCGCAGTAAGTGCTATTTGTACACCAGCGCGCTCTGCAACATTGCTCCAGGTATCCAATTTAAGGTCCCCAAAAACAAGGGTGTGTTCTTCATCGTTTTTAGTATTCTGCCTTCTCAACAGCGCTTCCAGGCGCGCCAGCAATTCGCTGAAATGAAAGGGCTTTACCAGGTAATCATCCGCCCCGGCCTTAAGGCCCGATACTTTATTCTGAATCTGATCCAGCGCGCTTAGCATCAAAATGGGCGTTTGCGTGTTAGTTTGCCTTATATGCCTGCAAAGATCAATGCCATTAATATCAGGCAGCATAACATCCAGTATCAGAATATCAAAGGTTGAGTTTTGAAGCAGCTTTTTTGCCGCAGCACCGTCATTTGCTGGTTTTACCACGTAACCATTCTCTTCCAAACCTTTACGTATAAAAGCGGCAACTTTAAGTTCGTCCTCAACCAAACAGATACTGGGCATGAAGCAAATATGACAAAAATTAATTGCGTTACGTATCGGGGTATACGTTAACTAAACATTTGAACGTATTTAAATCGTATTTGATACAAGCCGCATCAAAAAAAGGAAAGATCAGCGAGTTAAATTAATGTGCCGCTATAAAAAGAATCGTACCAGTAAACGCGAAAAGTTTCGGATACCATTGCGGGTAAGTATAAAGCGGGCAATTTTGAAACTGGCGTAAGTGAACACGGGCGCAGCAAGAATATCTATGGTATAGTGAATGTGCTGTATAACCAGTAATACGCCAACCGCTATTACAGAAAAAAGTGCAATCTGTTTATCCCTCTTTTTTTCCAAGCAGAGATAAATCAAAACCAGCGTTGCCGTATGGCCCGAAAAAAACAGATCCTTGGTTATGAGTGCCTGGCCGTAAAACACACCTGTAAGCGGGTCGGTTAAAGGAACCAGGCCTATAGGGGGTTGCAAAGGTACGAGCGATATGCAGGTAAGCCTGAAAATGGATACGAACATCAGCGTCCAGCAGTAATTGATATAAATAACCGGCTTGTATAATGCCCTTACAAATATCAACAGGATCATACCCCAGATGAAGGTAAAAATGATTGGGGATACGTTATGCGGGGTTACCGCGGCCAGTAGCCAGTCATGCAACTGTATGCCTTTCCTTTTCTCTATATGATTAAAAAAAATAGGTAGGGCATAAACAATGCTTAACATTATTGATGTGCCTATGATAATTTGCTGGCGTGAACAAGCGTTCTGCCAGGTCTGTTTCCATGCTATTTTTATTGAAGATAATGGCATATACAATTAGTTATCTAACAGGGGCGGGTGCAAAAATAACAAAGATTAACAAATGTTTAAGCTATTATTAATTTAAGAAACCTTGATTTTTACAAAACAAATGCAATTGAGTTGCGTTTGTTTTGTAGTTTTGTGCTATGAGAAAATCCGTTAAAGGATCAAAACTTGATAATGTTGGGATGACGGCATCAGTGCTGTGCGCCATACATTGTGCGGTTGTTCCATTTTTAATTACCAGTTTACCATTACTCGGTTTAGGCTTTTTAGCGAACCCATGGGTGGAGTGGAGTATGATATTATTTGCCGTTATTATCGGCTTTTATGCAATAGGATCGTCATATGCAAAAGTGCACAAGCGGGTATTGCCCATCATTCTGCTTATTATGGGCTTTGCCATTATAATAGCCGGGCATTTATTTGTGCATAGCTGGCGCGAGGCAATCATTGTTCCGGTTGGCGGGCTAATCATTGCAACGGCACACTTTTTTAATTACAGGTACAACGAAGCCTGCCATATAGAAAACGGCACTTTTCATTTAGGGCATGCACACCGGCATTAAGCAGCCTGAAATTTAGATAGTTAATAAATTAAACTCTTACAGACAAGTTTACTGATGCTGTTGTTTAATATAATTCTTGCTAACTTAGCCGCATAATAAAAGCTTCAATGACGCATACACATCAAAAAAATTTTGAAGCGCTGCTTGAAAAACATCACTTAAAAAAAACGGCACCCCGGTTAAAAGTATTATCCATGCTTTCGGAAAAAAATGTGGCTACCTCGCAGCCCGACCTGGAGCGTGTTATGGATGATATTGACCGCGTTACGCTATACCGCATATTAAGTGCCTTTGAAGAAAAAGGCATCATCCATAAAGTGTTTGATCTTAACGGAACGGCTAATTATGCCATGTGCTCATCTAATTGTGAAGAGAACCATCACCACGATGAACACCTGCATTTTAACTGCACCCAATGTAAAAACGTTTATTGCCTGGACGAGCTTAGTTTACCCCCTCTTAGCCTTCCAAAAGGTTTCAAACCCGAAGGTGTCACCATATACGCATCAGGCCTTTGCCCTAAATGCAGCCAAATCGCTTAATAAAATAGATAAAACATTTTTTGCAAGCGTACGTATGTATCTTGATGATTAAAAAGAGGATAGGTATAAAGTTAATTTTGGGTTTTGGCCTGTTGCTGTTTTTTTCATTTACCGCCATCGCCGGTGATATAGACCCGGCGCGCATACCTTTCAGATTTAGAACGATAGTAATAGATGCTGGCCATGGCGGTAAGGACCCTGGCGCGCATGGCAACCATGCACTTGAAAAAACGGTAGCGCTTGCCATTGCAAAAAAGGTTGATGCCATGTTAAAAAGGGAATTGCCAGAAATTAACGTGATCATGACCCGTAGTACCGATAAATTTATTGAACTGAACCGGCGCTCTGAAATTGCCAACGAGGCCAAGGCTAACCTGTTTATATCCATCCACTGCAATTCATCACCCGAGGGAACATCTGCCCGGGCGCATAAAGAAAAGGGCGCCATGATATTGGTATATGGGTTTCACCGTAAGGAAGAGCAAATGGAAGCGCTGCGTGAAAACGCATCCATTTATAAAGAAAAGGATTACCAGAAACATTACGATGGATACAGCGAAAAAGACCCGACAGCGCTGATCATTTTAAATGCCTACATGCAGAAATACCGTAAGCAAAGTATTTTGTTTGGTGAGATATTAAGCAAGCAATTTGCAAATTACGACGACCGTAAAAGCGAAGGGGTTAAGGAGCAGGGCGTGCTGGTTTTGGCGCATAGTGGGATGCCTGCCGTTTTAGTTGAAACGGGTTATATAAACAACCCAGCCGAAGAAAAATACCTGAGCTCTGAAAGCGGGCAAAGCGCTATAGCTGCATCTATTGTACGGGCTATTAAGATCTATCGTAAAAAAATTGATGCGTAGTAATGATTTGAAACTTTATACCTGTTTTTGTAATTAAACAGGTATGAAAAAGATCATCATCGTATTTATCGCCTCGCTATCCACCACATTTGCGACCAAGGCACAGGACACCAAATTCTCCGTACCCGAATTCAGCAAGAAATTAGGCAAAACTGCTACCCTTTGCGATACCGTTTACTCGCTAAAAATTGTGAACGATACGCTTACTCTTTTAAACATGGGCGGTGTTTACCCTAACCAAAAATATACCGTTGCCGTTAGGGGCAATAAGGTGAACCTTAACTGGGCCATATTGAAAGGAAAGCCGCTTTGCGTTACCGGGGTTTTTATTATGTATAAAGAACGCCCGGAGATTGAAGTGACCGAGCCGGATCAGATAAACGTGGGTAAATAATGCTACCAGCCTTTTAATTGCTTAATGTATGCCGTAAGTTCGTTGGCAATAAGCTCATGCTCCGCCATGTCTGGGTGGCCGCCGCAGCCGTTATGATATTGCCTGGAGAAGAAAAACTTTGACACCCTTTTATCGCCGGAGGCATTCATATAGGCCGTAATAGCCGAAAGATATTTATGCAAAACCGGGGTTAAAGATTGATCTGCCATTGGGCTGCTGAGACAAACAATATCTGCTTTTGGGTAATTTTGCCGCATGGCTTTTAGCAGGTTTACATAAGCACCGCAAAACAGAACAGAATCTTGCAGGCCGTCATTTTGCCCGAGGCATATGGTTACTACATCGGGTTGATAACGGTTAAAGTTCCAGCTGATGGAATCTTTGTAAAGATCATCTTTATCATAGATCTGCGGCATTTTTACTTTCATATCACAGCAGCTATGTACCAGGCCAACCCCGGCCAGTGCGCTTATCTGCCATTGTGCATTTAAGTTTCGCGATGTGCGGGCACCATAGCTCATGTAGGCATTATGCTGATCATACCATTGACCCTGCCCGCATGGCACTACCGACAGATCCATTGCGGTACCGCTGGTTATAGAGTCGCCGAAGTATTCAATTTTTCTTTTTGGGAGCGTAGCCGGTGTTACAAGGTCCTCACACTTAAAGCCGTTAAAATCAAGATAGCCATTGTTTGATTCGGTGTCTTTACAGATAATAATGGTATGGTAACCATCTGAAAGCCCGGCCGGGACGCTTATAATATTCTCTTTTTCTTTTAGCTGAATGCGATATGGATTTTTACCATCTATAATAATTTCAATATAGTTGTGATTGTTGCCATACATCACTTCATCATTAATCAATATCTGACAATTTGAACCCTTAAAGCGGGCAGAAATATAAACACCAGGCGCCCAGAACCTTGGTGCTTGCGGATTTGAAAAGTCTACCCTGCCTACATATTGAATTCGCGAATCATCGGCCCTAAAAAACTTTACAACATTTTCTTTAGCAGATGCTGTTAAGAGGATCATTAAAAATGAAAAGAAAAGGCAAAACTTTAAACCGGCGTTTTCCATAAATGCGCAAAATGGTATATGGTAAAGTTAATGTATTAGAGGCTGATAATTATTCCTAAACAAAAAAGGCGACCGCTTAAAAAAAACGGTCGCCTTCTGAGCATATAATTTTTAATATTAGTTCTGCCCCTGGTCGGGCTCGTCAGATGGTAAGCCTACAATTTTATAAGTAGTATTGCCATTGCCGTCGGCCTGCTGCTGGTAATATACACCATCAGGAGAGACGAACAGGGTAGTGCCGTTTACCTTGATTTTTCTGCAATCTGCGGGCAGCTGGGCAACAATGTCACCCATTTGCGGGCCCTGGTACTGCTGATCGTCCTGGGTAGAGCCGGTATTCAATTCACCATCTTTACCCGCAACTTCATACACGGTAGAACCATCGTCTTTGGTAACCAGCTGATAATATACACCATCAGCTTCATAGTACTGCTGGCCGTTTATTACAATAGACTGTGCTTTTTCTGGCAATGCGTTCACTTGCGCACCAACTGGCGGCTCAACAACGGTGTATTGATTGTTATCATAAGAGTAGAACAAGCCATCGCTGTAGTAGTACTGGTAATCGCCATAAAAGAACGGGTAGTAGCCGTAAGGCAATACACCGATAGAAAACCCAAGGCGCGGCGCATAATAGGAATTATAATAGCCATGGCTGTAATGGTAATAACCATGATTACCCCAGTAACCACCGTGGCCAACTGCAACGCCCGGGCGATATCCGCTTAAACCACCTGCAGTAGCACCTCTTGGAACGTTCTGCATTACCGCACCGGTGCGTGGCGCAAAACCCGGATTGTTATGAATAACGTTTCCCTGCCTGTCTACAAATACCGGCCCGCGAACGCCTGTAGCGCCACGTTGAAAATTAGGTTGTGGCCTTACCATACCGCCATTGCTTCCCGGTTGCCTGTTAAACCCGCCGCCATTAAATGAAGGGCGCGAGTTGTTAAAGGATGGCCTTGCGGTTGGTACACCACCACCGCCTGAAGGCCTTGCACTTGCCGCGCTGCCGCCTGTTGCAGGGCGACTGCCGCCACCGCCACCGCCGCTGTTTCCCCCACTGTTTGGACGCTGCGCATTGGCAGGAATAGCAAAGCACAAACTAACGAATGCGCCTAAAGCCACGTTTAAGATTTTTTTATATTGCATGCTCATGATTGATTGTTTTATACCGACCAGACTTACAGGGGCTTAATGCTAATCGATTATAGTTTAGACCTGTGATTTGATTAACGGTTTAATTTAATACAAATTATAAATTTATTATCAAAAAGCGAACCATCATTTCACACATACATTTATTATTACACAATGATGCGCTTTAACAGTTGCTTAATTAATAATACGTTGTGTAGGAGATAAGATGTTACACATCTTCTGAAATAAATAAGAACGGAGCGTTAAAGCGGAGCGTAAAAAAGCCATCATGAGTGGTTTTATAACTCCTATCGCAAATATGTTGCAGGCCGGTAGCTGCTACCTCAATTTCATCGCTCACAATTTCGATAACATCACCTGCTGGTTTCCATTTGCTAAAGCCCGAAGCTATAGGGTAAGTGCGTTTGTTGTTGGCTATGATAACAATGTTCAGTTTATCAGAAAAGGGAATGTAGTCTTCTATGTTTAGCTCGTTGGCAATAATATTAACTGCAGGGTATTCAAAGCTTACCAGGTACTCAAGCGCAGCATCCGTATAATGATTGCTTCCTACAGACATCAGTTTAATATCAGACTGTAAAGTTTCTTCGTTACCATTACTGATGATCCAGTCGACTTTTATGCCGCGGGTAATAAGCTTTTCTGCAGTATGCGTAGTTGCAATTACGGTAGGGCTCCACTCAAGCAATTGTCCAAGCAGCTCGTCGTCCAAATGGTCGAGCCCTAATACCAGCAAAGCCGGTTCCTGCTTTTCGCGAACAACGTGGTGAGATGACATAATTTACATGCCGTGTTAAAGCCCTTTGATACAGAACGCTTTTATATTTGTTTTATGTTGATGCGCTTACCCTGCGTTTAAGAAATAGTAAGCTCGCCCCTTAAGTCGGTTTCCATGTAGTGCTTAACATCCAGCGGGTTTTCCAGCTGGCCTAAAAGATACATCATCTTAGTAACCGCCGATTCAAAGGTCATGTCATACCCATTAGCAACGCCAATATCTTTCAGTTGTTTACTGGTTTCATAACGGCCAAGCTCAACAGTGCCAACCTTACATTGTGAAATATCTACAATGACTTTTCCGCTTTCTATTGCTTTTTTAAGCAGGTCTACAAACCATTCATCGGTGGTGGTATTGCCCGCACCGAATGTTTCCATTACTATCCCTCTTACATCGGCCATTAAAATAGTTTCAACAACCTTTGGGCTTATGCCCGGGTAAAGCTTAAGCACCGCTACATCGCTTACCAGGTTTTGGTGGATAATAAGCTCCTGCGCTTCCTGCGGGTGCCTGATGTCATTTACGCTAAAACGCAGGTGAACACCAGACTCGGCCAGTATCGGATAGTTGGGCGAACGGAACGCCTCGAACTTGGATGAATTATATTTGAATGAGCGGTTGCCTCTAAAAAGTTTATAATCGAAATAGATACAAACCTCTGGCACGCGGGCGCGGTCGTGCTTTTTTGCTTTTGCGATCTCGATAGAGGTCATCAAGTTTTCCTTTGCATCGGTACGTACCGCACTGATAGGCAATTGCGAGCCGGTAAAAATAACAGGCTTACCCAGGTTCTCCAGCATATAGCTTAATGCCGATGCGGTAAAAGCCATGGTATCTGACCCGTGGAGAATTACAAAGCCGTCTACAGAATCGTAGTTGTCTTTTATCAGCCCGGCCAGGTCGCTCCATATAGCCGGGTTCATGTTTGATGAGTCTATGATCTGCTCAAACGAATGCACCTTAATTTTGCAATTAAGTTTCTCCAGCTCGGGCACATTATCCATAATCTGCTCAAAATTGATCGGCTTGAGCACCTTTGTCTGAGGGTCGCTCATCATACCGATTGTCCCGCCGGTATAAATGATCAAAATCTGACTCATGTATATTTAGGTTGTTCTGAATAAATCTATTTAAAAAACGCCGCTATATACCAAAAATCTTTTTCGAATTTTCTGTAGTTACGGCAGCAATCGTTTCTACATCCTTTTGGTATATGTCTGCTACCTTTTGGGCTATGTGAACCAAATAAGAGCTTTCATTTGGTTTGCCCCTATAAGGAACGGGTGTAAGGTACGGAGAATCTGTTTCTAAAACTATCTTGTTTAAGTCAATTTGCTCCACAACTTTGTCAAGGCCAGCGTTTTTATAGGTTACCACGCCGCCTATCCCCAGGTAAAAACCAAGTTCAATAGCTTTGTTTGCCTGCTCAATTGTGCCGGTAAAGCAATGCAGAATTCCGCGCAGGTACTGGTCCTTTTCCTGTTCAAGCACTTCAAAAACTTCTTTAAAGGCATCGCGGCAATGAATAACAATGGGCAGTTTAAGTTCCTTGGCCCAAGCTATCTGCGCTTTAAATGCAGCAATCTGCTCGGGTAAGGTGGTTTTGTCCCAGTAAAGATCTATACCTATTTCGCCAACGGCAACAATGTTAAACTGGGTTATAGCTGCTTTTATTGTATCGAGCACATGTTCCCAGTCGCTTTTTACCGAACAGGGGTGCAAACCCAGCATAGGATAACAAACATCAGGATAAGCCTTTAGCAGATCGGCAATTTTTGATATGGATGGAATATCCACGTTGGGTAAAAAAAGACGGTTGATGCCGCTGTCTGCACAGCGCTGCATCATTGCTGCCCGTTTAGTATCGTCGGTTTCGTAATACTGGTGGGTATGCGTATCGGTGAGTACCATGGTACAAAAATAAGAAAGCCCCCGTTACATTTCCGGGGGCTTTGCGTTTAATTTTTCTTTGCTGCGGGTTTCTTCGCCAACGGCTTTTTCACAGCCGGTTTGGCCGGTGCATGTTTGGTTGGTTTTATTTTAACAATTTCCACATCAAAAACCAGTGTGCTATAGGGCTTAATCGGCCCTTGTCCCCTGTCGCCATAGGCCAGGTGAGACGGGATTATAAAGGTAGCTTTTGAGCCATCGTTTAATAAAAGCAAACCTTCGTCCCAGCCGGGTATAATATTACCTCCGCCAATTACAACCTCTAAAGGCTGATAAGGGCGGCCATCCTGAAAAATGTTTGCGCTTTTGGCAACACTCTCTACGCTCGAATCAAACACGGTGCCATCCAGCAATTTACCGGTATAGTTAACCATTACGGTATCGCCTTTTAGCGCTTTACGTTTAACAGACGGCCTGGTAACAATATATTTAAGGCCGGTTGGCGTAGTTTTAACAATCAGTTTGTTATCAGCAATGTATTTATTTGCGCCTGCAATTTCTTCGGCTTTTATTTTTTCAATTGCGGCATTTCTTTCTGCCATCGCCTCATCCAGCGACTGGATCTTTTCTATCTTAAGGATAAAATTCAGGTAGCTGCCTTTAGGGAAAAACGGAGGGCGCTGGTCTTCATGCCCTTTAAAAATAGAATCGGTTGGCACTTTTACCATGGCGCTGTCTTTCAACGATAATAAAGGAAAAACTTCCATTAAATCGCCTACATTTTCTGAAGCCTGTATCTGCGCCTGTACCGGGTGGCCTGCAGCATAAGTGCTGAAAAGTACCGAGTCTTTGTCGGTTTTTTGAATAAACTGAAAGGTGATCACATCATTCAGCTTTATTTTATCGCCGGTATTATGGGTAAAGATTTGGTATTGTGCGCCTTTTGGGGTACGCTGTAATTCGCCTTGTGCGCTGACTTTAACCGTGATGGCTAATGCTAAAAGAGCAAAAAAATATTTCATAAGCAATAAAAAAGCCTTCCTCAAAAAAGAGGAAGGCTGGATAATTTTAAATTAGTGGTTAACCGGTAGTTGTGCCTGTGCAGGTGGCGCAGGTATAGGTTGTGGTTTTGGTGCATTTGGGTTAGGGTGAACAATGTCAACCAGTTCTACATTAAATAATAATGGAGTGAACGGTTGGATAGGTCCCATTCCCTGCTCGCCATAAGCAAGGCTTGATGGCAATATGAAAACTGCTTTTGTGCCTTTGTTGATAAGCTGCATACCCTGATCCCAGCCTTTGATCATACCCTTAACCCCTATAGGGAAGCGGATTGGCTTATAAGGATTCATTGGGTTGATAGGCAGTTTGTACTTTATAGCGTCGGATTTTATGTTAGAGTCAAATGCCTTACCGTTAAGGAACAAACCGGTATAGCTTACCACTACGGTATCGCCTAATTTCGGTTTCTCGCCGGTACCTTGCTGGGTTACCTGGTAGTACAAGCCCGAATCTGTTTTAGTTACGTTAAGCTTGTTATCAGCAATATATTTCTGAATTTTAGCCGGCTCATCCTTTTTCATTTGTTCGGTAAGCGTTTTCATGTATGCTTGCCAGCGGCCTGCAAAAACCTGGTCGCTCAGGTTGCCCTTAGCTATCACCTTTTCAACCTTAAGTACATATATAACATATTTACCTTTAAAGTTTTTGTCTTTAGGGTGGCCTTTAGAAATAGAATCGATATTTACTTTGATAACAGCGCTATCACCTTCGCTCAGCATTTCCATACCAGAGTATACATCACCTTTAAAGCCCGGTTTCGGCATTAACTGCGGTATTGCATGGCCAATATCATATGAGCTTGAAAGTACAGAATCAGCATCGTTCTTTATAGTAAAGTTAAGGCTGATAAAATCACCGGGCTTTATGCTCGGGCCAGATTTATCAGTAACTATTTTATATAGCATTCCTCCATCGCCTTTGTTAAACCCACCATTGCAACTTGCAAGTCCAAGGGCCGCAAGCGCCAAAAAAATTAGTTTTTTCTTCATTTTTATTGCATTAATAGTTTTTTATATTCAGGTAATATTTGTTTCAATTTATCTACGGTGCCGGCAAGATTAAGGGTTGACATGCCGCCCGCCGCATTTCTGTGGCCGCCGCCGTTAAAATACTTTTTACAGATTTCATTAGCCGGAAACTCGCCTTTTGAACGTAAAGACAGCTTCACATTATCAGGCCGCTCAACTACAAAGGCCGCCAGTTTTATACCGCTTATAGAAAGTGCATAATTGACGATGCCCTCGGTATCGCCCGTAATAACCTCAAAATCTTCCAGGTCTTTTTTGTTTACCGCTATAATTGCAGTGTTAAAATCATGCAGCACCTCCAGCCTTGCTGATAAACAAGTACCCAGGAAACGCAGCCTGCTTTCGGACGAGTTTTTATAAATCTGGTCGTAAATATGCCAGTTCACTGCACCCAGATCCATCAGGTCGGCAATAATGCGGTGAACGGCAGAGGTAGTGTTAGGAAGCGAAAACGAAGCAGAGTCTGTAAGGATACCGGTGTATAAACAGGTAGCCACATCCTTATTGATAAGTGCCTTGTTATTTAAGGTATCTGTTATAAAGGTATAAACAAGCTGTGCGGTTGCACATGCATTGATATCCCAATGGCGGTACTGGTCAAAATCCTGCGGTTCCAGGTGATGGTCTATCATCACTTTTAATGCAGGGCTTTCGCCAACCAGCGGGCCCATATCATTAATACGGTTTAAGGCATTAAAATCAAGGCAAAATATCAGTTTGGCGTCGCTTATAAGTTTTGCAGATAGTTCGGGCTGCTCAGTATAGATAATTACTTCGCCGTTGCCGGGCATCCACCACAAAAACTCCGGATAATCGGTGGGGCTTATTACGGTAACATGATGGCCCTGTTGTATCAAATAGTTATATAAGCCTAAAGACGAGCCCATAGCATCACCATCGGGTTTGTGATGCGTTGTAATGACTATTTTCTGGGGCTGCGCTAAAAGTTCAGTAAGCGAGGCTATATCTAACATCAATTTGAAAAAAGAGTTGCAAAGCTAAATAAATAAATTAAATACGGCCCATCTAATTTAACGTAAAAGCCTTTAGGTTTCGGATGTAAAACCCTACTTTTGCGAAAATTTTAAAGAAAGGCGGGGAATTAATTCCGCTGTTTGGTAAATTAATCAGAACAAAAAAATCTTCGGCCCCAAAGAAAATTTACTGCCCGGGCTGTTTTTAAATAATAAACTCAAAAACAAAATTTTAATGGAAAGCAATAAAACATTTACCATGATTAAGCCGGATGCTGTTGCAAATGGCCATATCGGTGCAATTTTAGACCAGATAACAAAGGCAGGCTTTAAGATCGTTGCCTTGAAATACACAAAACTTAACGGTGAAACTGCCGGAAAATTTTATGAAGTTCATAAAGAGCGTGGTTTTTACGGCGAGCTTGTTGAATTTATGTCATCAGGCCCGATTGTTGCAGCTATACTGGAGAAAGATAATGCAGTGGAAGACTTCCGCAAGCTGATAGGAGCTACCGACCCGGCTAAGGCAGAAAAAGGAACTATTCGTAACCTTTATGCACAATCAATTGGTGCCAATGCGGTTCACGGATCAGATTCTGATGAAAATGCCGCTATTGAAGGTAGTTTCTTCTTTTCTGGCCTGGAAAAATTCTAAAAAAGAAATAGCCTGGTTGTCAAAAACCTGATAGCCAGGCTAAATATTTGTTTTTTTAAGAAGAAGTTTTTAGCTTAGTACGCTGCATTTGATAAATTATTAAAAAAACCTTTGTTACAAGGAGATTGCTATGCGCTTACTACTTAAATATATATTGTATCTGCTGCTGATTATTGTATTGGTATCGGGCACTATCTTATTATACAGGGTACACCCGGAGGCGCAACTTGTGTTTATATTACCGGGCCTATTTATACTCGCTTACTCTAAAATGAGCGATGACCTGCACTTCAGGAGCTTTTTACCAACCTGGTGGACTAGAGGAAGATAATTTCTTCAACCACTACGTTTCCTGCCTCTTCATTAATTTTATTCATCAGCTGCGAGCGCATAATTAAAAGCTCATTTTTTATTACGGACGATTCTATCCTCACAAAAAGCTTTTTATCATAAACATAGATCTCTTTGGTGCGGTTGGCCATGGGTTTGCCAACCAGTTGCGGCCAGTGTGCAACTATGGAAGTTTCATCAAAGCGGCGCTTTATTTTATAAACCTGCAGCATCTGCTCAATGGCTTCCTTTACCGATTTATCATTAGCTTTCCGTATCAATTTCGCCTCCTTTTACTTTAAATAACTTAATATCAACACCAATTTTTTGAAAAATGGCTTCAACGCGCACTGCATTTGTATCTGTAATAAATACTTGCCCAAAGTTTTGATCTGATATCATTTGCATCAGCTTGGTAACCCGCAGGTCATCCAGCTTATCAAAAATATCATCGAGCAATAGCAGCGGCTTAAAGCCTTTCTGCTGGTAAAGGTAACTGTATTGAGCCAGCTTTAGGGCAATTAAAAATGATTTTTGCTGCCCCTGCGAGCCAAACTTTTTCATAGGCATGCCATGGATCATGAACTGCAGATCGTCTTTATGAATGCCGTTTGTAGTGCGCTCCAATATGCGGTCCCTCTCCACGCTTTTTTTAAGAAGGATAGCCAGATCATCCTGCAATAATTGCGATTCGTATATCAGTTCCACCTGCTCTGCATTATCGCTTATATATCCATAATGCCGGTTAAATATGGCGGTAAAGCTTTCCATAAATGCCTTCCGTTTATCAAAAACGCGTTTTCCTGAAGCAATCAGCTGCTCATCCAATACCTCCAGCAGGCCCGGGTCATAACGGCCGGTATCTGCAATCTGCTTTAAAAGGGCATTACGGTTTGCCAATACCTTATTATATACTATCAGCTCATCCAGGTAAGAGTTATCGGTTTGCGAAATAACATTGTCTATAAATTTTCTGCGTTCTTCGCTGCCCTCTATAATTATACTGATATCATAAGGCGATACCATTACCAGCGGGAAAAGCCCAATGTGATCTGCCAGGCGCTGATAGTCTTTTTTGTTGCGCTTAAACTGCTTTTTCTGGTTTCGCTTTACCGAGCACGCAACGGCTTCGCGCTGGTTATTGCGGCTAAAGTTGCCGGTTATGATAAAAAAATCTGCCCCTTGTTTTATTTGCTGGCTATCAATAGGGTTAAAGTAACTTTTGCAAAGCGACAGGTAATGTATCGCATCGAGCAAGTTGGTTTTACCGGCGCCATTATTACCTGCAAAAACATTTACACCTTCAATAAGGGAAAGTTCCGCTTCGGCATAGTTTTTAAAATTAATAACAGAAAGCTGCTGAAGATGCATATGATTGAGCTGCAAAGGTACTAAATTGAACTGTTGGATAATGAGAAAAGCAGTGCCAACAAACCTGTTCTTTTGCCGCAACACACTTATTTAAAATAAGCTATTGTTAAAAATGTTGAAAACCGTATTTTTGCACACTTAATTTTAAATTAGAAATGTCGAATAACCAGGCGAATACCACAGATACAAAGGTTGCCACACAGAACAATGATTTGGGACAGACAGGCAGATTTGTGCGTGAGAACCAGAAAAGCCTAATGTTTATAGGTGGCGCTATTGTGGCCATGATTGTTATTTATTTTGCATATCAGAAATTTTATATCGGCCCGCGCGAGGTTGTAGCCTCTAACCAGATGCACGTCGCGCAGGATTTCTGGGAAAAGAAAGACTGGGATAAAGCATTAAAAGGCGACGCCGGTTACCCTGGTTTCGAAAAAATTATAAGCGAATACAGTAATACAAAAGCCGCCAACCTCGCTTACTATTATGCAGGTGTAGCTTACTTAAATAAAGGCGAATACAGCAAGGCAATTGATAATCTTACCAATTATCGTGGCGACGACAGCATGGTTGCTGCCGAAGCTTTGGGAAGCATTGCTGATGCTTATGTTGAAATGAAGGATTTTGACAAAGCTGAAACCTATTTCAAAAAAGCAGCCGATAAAGCATCTAACCGTTTTTTAACACCAATGTATCTTAAAAAGCTTGGCCTTGTTTACGAAACGCAAAACGACAATAAATCGGCTGACGATACTTACAAAAAATTAAAAAGTGATTACCCTGAAAGTCCACAAGCTCAAAATATAGATGAATATATTGCGAGGGTAGAAGCTAAGCTTTAATTAGCTACCTGCAAAAGCACTTCAGCGTATGCATTAACAAGATAAACCCGGGTTAAACTAAAAGATTTGATTCGGGTTTATTTTTGTAGCTTAAATACACAGATCATTAAAACAGTAACTATAAGATCAAATGGCTACCCAATTAAAAAACCTGTCTGATTTTTCTGAAACAAATATACCACCGGCAGCGCCGTATCGTTTTGGGATAGTTGTAGCTGAATGGAATGCCGGCATTACCAATGCGCTTTACCAGGGTGCTTACGAAAGCCTTATAGAGAACGGTGCATTGCCCGACAATATATTCACCTACTCGGTACCCGGAAGTTTTGAGTTAATAAGCGGTGCCGACCTGCTGTTAAACAACAAGAAATTAGACGCCGTTATTTGCCTTGGATGTGTGATACAAGGCGAAACAAGGCATTTTGATTTTATTTGCGATGCGGTAGCCAACGGTATAAGCAATGTGTCATTAAAATACGCTAAGCCGGTTATTTTTGGTGTGCTTACAACCGACAACTTACAGCAGGCCCAAGACCGCGCAGGCGGCAAACATGGTAACAAAGGTGTGGAAGGGGCCGTTACTGCTATAAAAATGGCTGCCCTTGCCGAAACTTTAAATAGCTGATTCCCGTAAAACAAATTGAAAAAAAATAGTTAAACGGGTATCAATCAGCATAAAATTTATATAGATTTGTTACAACATTAACCCGTTGCCGTTTTAAACCAAGCCAAAAAACTGATGAAAAAATTTATTTACATAGCACTTATCGCTTTAGCATTAGGAACAGTATCTTCTTGTTCAAATAAGCTATGCCCTGCTTACGGCTCATATCCTAAGAGCGGCCGATAACAGGTTTATTGTCATTTTTTTATCATCCTCTTAAAACTTGCACGCATTTTGCACTGTGTGCGTTAGTTATTTATACAAAAATTTTATTGTTATGACCTGGACATCGCTGGAATCGGCCGATCAGATAAATGATATTAAGCAGGGCCACGGCTATAGCTTAATTTTTAAACACAGTACCCGTTGCTCCATCAGCATGATGGTAAAAAAGCGTTTTGAGCTTGATTGGGAAAAATTACCTTCAAATTTACCTTTATACTTCCTGGACCTGATTAAATACAGGGAACTATCAAATAAGGTAGCAGGCGACTTTCAGGTGCATCACGAATCGCCACAATTATTGCTGATAAAAGACGGTGAGTGCGTACTTGACCTTTCGCACGGCGAGGTTTCTGTAGAAGAAGCCCTGTCTGTATTAAATTAAAAAAGATATACACCCAGTAGAGACACAATACTTTGTGTCTCTACATTATATGGTTGTGATTTACCAGCCGAAATATACGGTTTTCTTCAAATCGGGATGCAGGCTTAAGAAAACCGGGCAGTTGTAGCAGGTTTTTTCCAACAGTTTCTTTTCCTCTTCGGTATACTCTTTCGGGAATTTTAAGTTAATCACAATTTCGCTTACCCTGCGTGGATTTGCTGCCATAATTTTGGTAACCGAGCAATGGGTATTATCAATATCAATATTGTTAGCCTTGGCTACTATACCCATAGTAGTAAGCATACAACCGGCGAGCGATTCGGCCAGCAGATCGGTTGGTGAAAATGCCTCGCCTTTGCCCTGGTTATCGGTAGGGGCATCGGTAAGTATTTTAGTGCCGGATTGTACGTGGGTTGCTTCCGTTCTTAAGCCGCCAAGGTAAGTAGTTTCTATAGTTGCCATGCTTTTGTATTTAAAGGATAATAAAATGGTAAAATTATAATTTATTTAATTGGCTTGCTGTTTATATTGGCTTAAACATAAAATTGCATTTAATTTATAAAACTAATAATACACCGGATAAGGGTTAATTTGTTTTTATATACTTTTGTATCATGATTGATTTACCTGTAGTTGCGGCCAGTCAAACTCAACGCAAACCCGACTGGCTTAGAGTGCGTTTGCCGGTTGGTAAAGAGTATGCCCATGTACGTGGTTTGGTGGATGAGCATAAACTGCACACCATTTGCGAAAGCGGCAATTGCCCTAACATGGGCGAGTGCTGGGGCGCAGGCACTGCAACTTTTATGATATTAGGTAATATTTGCACACGTTCTTGCTCTTTCTGCGCAGTTGCTACGGGCCGCCCGCTGGCTGTAGATACAGACGAGCCTAACCGTGTAGCGAATTCTGTAAAGCTGATGCAGGTAAAGCACTGCGTTATTACCTCTGTTGATCGTGACGATTTGAAAGATGGCGGCTCTATTATCTGGGCCGAAACAATAAACGCTATCCGCAGGGAAAGCCCCGATACTACGCTCGAAACTTTATTGCCTGATTTTAAGGGCAATTGGGAAAATCTGGCGCGCGTGCTGGAAACCCGGCCCGAAGTTGTTTCGCATAACCTGGAAACGGTTCGCCGCCTTACCCGCGAGGTTAGGATCCAGGCGAAGTATGACCGCAGCCTTGAATGCCTTAAACATGTTTCTGAAGCAGGTTTGCGCACAAAATCGGGCATAATGCTTGGCCTTGGCGAAACGGAAGAAGATGTAGTGGAAGCTATGGGCGATTTACTAACAGCCGGCGTGCATATATTAACGCTTGGCCAGTACCTGCAGCCAACCCGCAGCCATCACCCGGTTATTGACTGGATACACCCTGATCAGTTTGCGCGCTATAAAGAAACAGGCCTTGAAATGGGATTTAAATATGTTGAAAGCGGCCCGCTGGTAAGATCTTCTTACCATGCCGAAAAACATTTATTTGAAATATAATAAAACCTTTCTATCTTCAACCCCATTGACCCGAAAAAGAAAAATATCGCTTACTGAAGACGAGCTTGTGCTCGCCCTGAAAAACCGCGAAAAGGTGGCTATCGAGGCGTTATATGATATGTACTCGTCATCATTATTTGGTGTTATATCCCGTATAATAGCCGATACTGCCGTTGCTGAAGATGTTTTGCAGGAAACTTTTGTAAAAATCTGGCACTCTTTCAATAGCTACAGCACCGAAAAAGGGCGCCTTTTTACCTGGATGGTAAACATTGCAAGGAACCTTTCCATAGATAAAATACGATCAAAAGATTTTAAGAACCAGAACAAAAACCAGGAACTCGAAAATAACGTAACTTTTATAGACGAACAGAAAAATACCGTCTATAAACCGGAGTTGCTCGGTATAAAGGAGTTAGTACAAACTCTTAAACCGGAACAAAAGTCGATACTCGATCTGGTATATTTTAAAGGTTATACTCACGTAGAAGCTGCCGATGAATTGGGCATTCCGTTGGGAACCATTAAAACCAGGTTAAGGATGGCTATTATGGAACTCAGGAAACATTTTAATTGAAAGTTACATCGTGGAAGACATTAAGGCATACATAGAATCGGGGATATTGGAACTTTACGTTATAGGGGATGTTACCCCTGACGAAAAGTTGCAGGTGGAAGCAATGGCCCTTAAGCATCCTGTTATCAAAGCAGAATTAAATGAAATTGAAAATTCGATGGAGTTGTTTGCAGAAGAAAATGCAATTGAGCCATCGGAAGAATTAAGAGGCAGAATATTAGGAAGTATTGTTACTAACTTTGGCGACGATAGAACCTTCAACAGAACCGGCATGCAAACCGACAATGTAATTGCATTGCCAACCGCAAAACCAAACAGCTTTTATAAATACGCATTTGCTGCCTGCCTTGCTTTATTATTGGCAAGCGGAGTGATTATAATATCGCTTTATAGCCGCCTGCAGGATACAAGCAGCCAGCTTGCGTCTTTGCAATTAGATAAACAACGCTTTGCTAACCAGGTAAACCTGATGGATGGCGAGTTAAGCGTTTTCAAAGACGGATCGTTTAAATTCCTGAAATTACAGGGAACGCCTAAAGCCCCTGCGGCAGCTATGACGGTTGCTTGGAGCCCGGTTCGTAAAAAAGTTATGATAGATATGGGGTCTGTAAAAATGCCCCGTAACGATAAACAGCATCAGTACCAGTTGTGGGCACTTGTTGGCGGTAAACCGGTAGATCTGGGTGTGTTTGACGAAAATCCTGATTCATCAGACATGAAGGAAATGAAATCAATAGCCTCTGCCGATGCATTTGCTGTAACCCTTGAGCCACGCGGCGGAAGTGTTAACCCTACTATGGATGAAATGATGGTGATCGGTAAGTTTTAATTATCAGTCATCATTGTTCTCAAATATTTAACCCCTCGTTAATTTAAGAAATTTTTTTAAAGTTTTTAAAACAAGCTAATTCACGGCTTGTTATTACACACAATTTTACGACCAATTAGTCACCGTAATATTACAATACAATAAAAACGATTTTGTACGTTTTATTGTAACTATAATGACAGTTATACGTCATATAGACGGTAGCGTTTAAAACCTGAATAAAATTAAACTTCTGGCTTTGCTACCAATTTAGATTTGAGTATTTAGTTCTTTATAAGATCAGTTAATAGTTAATAGAAAAGGCTGCACCAATACTTGCAGCCTTTTTTCATGCCATTAACTTTGCCATGGTAGCCGGCAGCCTTGCAGCAAGCTGCCCGGGCATAACTACATTTAAACGGTTAGGCAGTGCAAGCTCATCGCCCGCTTTGCCATGTATGTAAGCTCCTATAATGCAAGCTTGCTCTGGACTATATTTTTGTGCAAGCAGCGAAGTTATTATACCTGTAAGTACATCGCCCATACCCCCTGTTGCCATTGCCGCATTGCTTGTAGTGTTAAAATAAACTTTTCCTTCCGGGCTTATGATAATGGTATAATCGTTTTTGAGAAGAATGTATATTTTAAGCTCTTTAGCCTTTTCAATACCGGTATTTATCCGTTGCCACCAGCTTTTATGATCACCAAAAAGCCTGTCGAACTCCTTCATGTGCGGTGTTACAATGCTATTTTCTGGCAGCTGGCTCCATAATTCTTTGTGCACAGCTATCAGGTTCAGGGCGTCTGCATCAATTACAATTGGTTTTTTGTAATTAGCAAAAATGTCGGTCAGCAAGGCAAGTGATGTTTCGCTTTTGCCAAGACCGGGGCCTATACCCATCGCGCTGAACTTATCCCATTCTATCTGCGGGGCTTCACCATCCCGCCGAACAATGGCCATAAGCTCGGGCATGTAACTGTTTAAGGCGGTAAGCCCGCTTTGGGGCACGCAGGCAGTTGTAAGCCCGCAGCCGGCATAAGCACAGGCGGCAGAGCTGATAAGTGCCGCCCCCATTGTCTCAGGCTCGCCTGCAACTATCAGTGCATGGCCATAAACACCCTTGTTGCTAAAACGATGCCGCGGCTTCAGCATTTTCTTTATATCCTTTTCTTCAACAGCCTGGTAAGGGGAGTTGAGCGATTGCAAAAATGATTCATTAAGGCCTATGTTAACAACCTCGGTACATTTTATATAAGGAGCAGACTCGGGTAACAAAAAATTGATTTTTGGTTGCTGAAAGGTGATCACCAGGTCGGCTGTTAAAACGGTTGCGTCTGGCGGCATATCGCCATCTGTAAAAAATCCCGTGGGTACATCAACCGCTACTACCGTTTTATGCAGCCCGTTTAAATAATTAACCAGGCGTTTGTAATCTCCTGCAAGTGGTTTGTTGAGCCCGCTTCCAAGCAATGCGTCTATAATGAGATCACTTTTTTCCTCCGGAAGGATCTGTTCCTTCGGGATTTCAAAAAAGGGGATACCAGTGTCTTGCAGTCTCTTTAGATTTATATTAAAATCGTCAGTTGATTTTTCTGAAAACCGGGTTATTTTAACATTCAGGTTATCATAACCGTGCGAATTAAGCATTCGGGCTATGGCAAGGCCGTCGCCCCCGTTGTTTCCTGTACCGCAGTAAACCGAAATAGATAGTTTTTTATCAGGGAAATGATTTAAGAACCAACCTACAAAAGCGCGCGAAGCACGTTCCATTAAATCGGTTGACGATATGGGTTCGTTTGCGATAGTAAACGTATCAGCTTCATGGATCTGGGCAGATGTAAGTAGTGGCAGCATATTCCATAAAGTTAAAACTCTTTGCTTTTGTTTTATGCTAAATGCCCTTGATAAACATCATAAAGTGCAGCTTTACTTAATTCTGCAATGCGATAAATAAGAATAAAAACTGCGGGTATCCCCAACCAGTGTGCGTGGAAAGAACCTGCAATGTCTCCATGAAAAAGAAAGGAGATGGAGTGGCCAAGCCCGCAGCCGGGGCACCAGGTAATACCGGCAAGCTGTAAAGGGCATAAATTAAAATGAGCTTGTTTTGCCGGGTCGGCTATTGCTAATGCAACAAGTGCCGCTATCCAGAAAACAAGCTCAAAATATTTTTTAAAGGCCTTTTTAATCAACTTTGTTTGATTTGGTGTGCAGCAGCAGTGATACCCCAAGCGAAGATAACACACCTACCAGCAAGGCACCAAATATCCTTCCTGAAAAATCAAGCAGGTTTTTGTCTTTAGCGAATTCTGTAATATAGATGATGGCAGCTACCACAGCTATGATACCACCGGCTATCAAAATTTTAAAACATTGAATAAGTGCTTCTAAAAATCCCATTTGTCCTTTAAGGTCGTTATCGCGGTAGCTTTTAATTCCGAAAAACAACACTACGGCAGGTATAAGTATAGAGGCAAATTCAATTGGTTGTACGTTTTCTAATTGCGGCGAAAACCCTAAGGCCCGCATAGCGAAAATCCACAGGCCGCTTAAAATTCCTATAAACAGGCCGGATATAATTGCATTTCTCATGATGGTTTATAATTGTTTTATAGTCAAAAGCCGCAAGCGAAACAAAGCAATGTTTACGCTGATGATGCAGCCTTTGTGTTATCAAATATTTTATACTTAAAGGGATAAGCAAGCTATATTGTTTGGAATATTTTTTCAGTTAAACCCTAATTAATAATTAAGCCTGTTTTTGCGTATATTTGCAGCGGTTTGAACATTCGTGATATATTAGAACGATACAAAGCTGATAACCGGGTAACAGCGTTGGCGCAGGCATTGAACGCTTCCAAAAATCCCAGGGTTCAGTTGCGTGGTTTAGTCGGATCGGGTGATGCGGCCATTGCGGTAGCATTGTATTTTTTGCAGCATAAGCACATGATCTTTGTGCTGCCCGAACGGGAAGAGGCAGGCTACTTTCAGGCTGATCTGGAAAACCTTACCGGCAAAGAAGTTTTACTTTTTCCATCATCTTACCGCAAGCCTTTTGAATTTACCCAGCCGGATAGCAGCAACGTGCTGGCCCGCGCAGAGGTGCTCAATGAGCTGAATCATTCTACCGAGTTTGGCCAATTGATTGTTACCTATCCTGAAGCCCTTGCCGAAAAAGTAATAGACCGTTCATCGCTCGAAAAAAACACCCTTGAAATAGCACTTAACAATAAACTAAGCATTGAGTTTATCAATGAGTTTTTGGTGGAATATGATTTTGAAAGGGTTGATTTTGTGTACGAGCCGGGGCAATTTTCTATAAGGGGCGGCATAGTTGATATTTTCTCCTTTTCGCACGAGCTGCCTTACCGGGTTGAATTTTTCGGCGATTTCATAGAATCCATCCGGACATTTGAGGTTGAAAGTCAGCTCTCTGTTGAGCAGGTAAAAAGCATCACCATTGTACCTAATGTGCAGTCTAAATTTTTAACAGAAAATAATATTTCCTTGTTAGAGTATGTAGACGCAGGTACGCAGGTTTGGATAAAGGATGTACAATTTACTTTAGATATTATACAAAGCGGGTTTAAAAAAGCCACCCAGTTGTGGAAGGCTTTATCGGCAGATGAAAAAAATCACAACCCCGACTGGATAGACCCTAAATATGGCTTTACCGACGAAAAATTGATTGCCGACCAGCTGCATGATTTTCCGCTGGTTGAATTTGGAAAACAGTTCTTTTACCAGGACAGCACCGCTATCAATTTTGATATGCGCCCGCAGCCATCGTTCAACAAGGATTTTAACCTGCTGATCCATAATTTTAAAAATAACGAGGCCGAAAATATAGAGAACTTTATCCTTACAGATTCGGCGCGGCAGGTAGAAAGGCTTTATGCCATTATTGAGGATATTGATAAAAAGGCAAAGTTTACACCTGTAAGCATATCCATACGGGAGGGCTTTGTTGACCGGGAGCAGAAAATAGCCTGCTATACCGATCATCAGATATTTGACCGTTATTATAAATACAAGCTTAAAAAAGGATACCAGCGCTCACAGGCTATCACTTTGAAAGAATTGCGTGAGTTAAAGCCTGGCGATTATGTTACACACATAGACCATGGCATAGGCAAATATGCGGGCCTGGAGAAAGTGGAGGTTAACGGCAAAATGCAGGAGATGATCAGGCTTATTTATGCTGATAATGACCTGCTTTATGTAAATATCAATTCACTTAACCGCATTTCTAAATATAGCGGCAAGGAAGGCTCCGTACCGCGAATGAATAAGCTTGGAACCGATACCTGGGAAAAGCTTAAGAAAACAACAAAAAAAAAAGTTAAGGACATAGCCCGCGACCTGATAAAGCTTTACGCAGTGCGAAAGACAAAACAGGGTAATGCTTTTTCGCCGGATAGTTATTTACAAAATGAGCTGGAGGCTTCATTTATTTATGAAGATACGCCAGACCAGGAAAAAGCGACCGCCGATTTTAAACGGGATATGGAATCGCCGCACCCTATGGACCGCCTTATTTGCGGGGATGTGGGTTTCGGTAAAACCGAAGTGGCTGTTCGTGCCGCATTTAAAGCCGTTGCAGACAGCAAGCAGGTAGCCATACTGGTGCCTACCACTATCTTAGCGGCTCAACATTACAAAACCTTTAGCGACAGGTTAAAGGGCTTCCCCTGCAATATAGATTATGTGAACAGGTTTAAATCTTCCCGCCAGATAAAGGACACGCTTGAAAAACTGAAAGACGGGAAAGTGGATATCATTATAGGCACCCATCGCCTGGTAAGTAAAGATGTTAAGTTTAAGGATCTTGGCTTAATGATCATCGATGAGGAGCAGAAGTTTGGCGTATCAACCAAAGAGAAGCTGAAACAAATGCGCGCTAATGTAGATACCTTAACACTTACCGCAACACCTATACCGCGTACTTTGCATTTTTCGCTTATGGGCGCGCGCGACCTCTCTATTATATCAACCCCGCCGCCAAACAGGCAACCCGTAGTAACCGAGCTGCATGTTTTTAACGATACCCTTATAAAAGACGCCGTTGAACATGAGATAGACAGAGGTGGCCAGGTATTTTTTATTCATAACCGCGTAAACGATTTGCCGCAATTGGGCGGAATGATAAGAAAGCTGGTGCCAAAAGCGCGGATCGGCATTGCGCATGGCCAGTTAGAAGGTGATGAACTGGAAGATGTTATGCTGAAGTTTGTGAGTGGTGAGTATGATGTGTTGGTAGCTACTACTATTATTGAGGCGGGTTTGGATATACCTAATGCCAATACCATTATCATCAATTACGCACACATGTTTGGCCTGAGCGATCTGCACCAGATGCGTGGCAGGGTAGGGCGTAGTAATAAGAAAGCGTATTGTTATTTATTAAGTCCGCCGCTATCTACGCTTACAAGCGAGGCAAGGAAACGCCTGAGTGCCATTGAAGAATTTAGTGACTTAGGCAGCGGTTTCAACGTAGCCATGCGCGATTTGGACATCCGTGGCAGCGGTAACCTGCTGGGTGCTGAGCAAAGCGGTTTTATAGCAGAAATTGGCTTTGAAATGTATCATAAGATATTAGACGAGGCTATACAGGAACTTAAGGACGAAGAATTCAAAGACGTATTTGCAGAAGAAAAGCCACGCCCCTTTATTTCATTTACCCAGATAGATACCGACCTTGAAATATTGATCCCGGATGAATATGTGACCAACATATCTGAAAGATATAATCTGTATACAGAAATATCAAAGTTGGAAAACGAAACGGCGCTTAATGCATTTGAGCAACAACTGCATGACCGTTTCGGGCCAATTCCTGCCCAGGTAAAAGACCTGCTTAATACTATTCGCCTGCAATGGTTGGGCAAGACCATAGGCTTTGAAAAAATCTCTCTTAAAAAGAATATATTGCGGGGCTATTTCATCAGTAACCAGCAATCGCGCTATTTTGAAACCGACGCTTTTAAACAAGTACTTTCCTTTGTACAGGCAAACCCACGCCGCACTAATCTTAAAGAAGTAAAAAACACACTGAGGTTAAGTATAGAAGGGGTACATACCATTAGCCAGGCAGTTAACCTGTTAAGCGAAATAGCAGAACCGGTTGGGGTGTAATTGATATCATGTCATCGCTAGCGATAGCGTAGCAATCTCTTCGCCCCGCATTCGTTCATGCAATTACGTTCATGCATTGGCTACAAGATTGCTTCGTACCTCGCAAAGACAAGAAGTTTGTTTTATCTTAACTATGTCATCGCGAGCGATAGCGTGGCGATCTCTTCGTTATGTATTCGTTCATGCATTGGCTACAAGATTGCTTCGTACCTCACAAAGACAAGAAGTTTGTTTTATCTTCACTATTTGAACAATAACATGGCAATCTGCCGCCGTCTTCACTAATGTTATCAAGTCTTAATGTAACTGAAGAGACTTATTGGGATAAAATGCATCACAATTCAAAAACAATAATTAAACCTTTGTAACGTTTTTGTGTCAAAAGAAATGTAAAGCAAAATTTTAAAGGAGATGAGGACATTAAGAACGTATTGGGATTATTATTTTGCCAACCAGGATAAGCTGTTCAGGATGGTTTGTGAGGCAGAGGTTTATTAACAGCGGCACATTATTTTAATTGCTGTGCAGTTAAGATTGTGCAAAAAAAGCCGGGCTTAATTTTTAGGCCCGGCTTTTTATCATTATTCAAAAAGATTATTCAACAACTGAAACCTTCAGCATATTTGTTTTTCCTTGTTTAGCGATTGGCACCGATGCTGTGTTGATAACAACATCGCCGTTTTGTATCAGGCTTGCTGCCTTAAGTATGCTGTTTACATCGCTTATGGTTTGGTCTGTACTTTCTAATTTATCGTAATAGAAAGTTTTTACACCCCAAAGTAGGCTCAACGCATTTAATAAATGCTTGTTTGATGTAAATATAAATGTGTGTGCCTTAGGCCTGAAGCTGGAGATCTGAAATGCGGTGTAGCCGGTACTTGTCATGGAGATAATACCTGCTGCATTGGTATGATCTGCCAGGTAAACTGCAGATCCGCAAACAGCATCGATCAGATATTCTGGTGAAGAAGCATCCAGATTGCTTGATTTTGGAGCATGGTATGGATAGCCAAGGTCCTCCACATTCTTTACAATCTTAGCCATTGTTTCAATAACAATAACCGGGAACTCACCAACAGAAGTTTCACCGCTAAGCATTACTGCATCGGCACCATCTAATACGGAGTTAGCAACGTCATTAACTTCTGCACGGGTTGGGCGCGGGGTAGTAATCATTGATTCCAGCATCTGGGTTGCAACAATTACAGGTTTTGAGGCTTCGCGGCATTTGCGGATGATCATTTTCTGTAATAATGGAACCTCTTCCAACGGCATTTCTACACCAAGGTCACCACGTGCAACCATTACGCCATCAGTAGCGGCAACAATATCGTCAATGTTATCAATTGCTTCCGGTTTTTCAACTTTGGCAATTACTTTAGCTGCTTTACCGCTTTCGCTTATAATACGTTTAAGATCGATAATATCCTGGCCGGTACGAACAAAGGATAAGCCAATCCAGTCGATATCCCACTCCAGAGCATATTTAAGGTTTTCAAGATCCTCTTCTGTTAAGCTTGGGATAGATACCTTGGTATTAGGAAGATTTACGCCTTTACGTGATGTTAATACGCCACCATGTACCACTTCGCAAACTACGGTATCAACACGGTTGGTTTCAATAACCTTCATCTGTATTTTTCCGTCATCCAGCAAAATGATCTCATCTGCCTGTACGTCCTGAGGGAAGGTTTCGTAAGTAATATATATCTGGTTGTCGTCGCCAACCAGCTCATGTGTGGTAATGTTAATGCGTGTTCCGTTAACCAGGTGGATACCGCCGTCTTTAACCAGGCCAATGCGGATCTTAGGGCCCTGTAAATCGGCCAGGATACCAACATTGGTTTTATATTGTTCATTTATTTCGCGGATAGTATCAACTATTGCTTTATGGTCCTGAGGTTTTCCATGCGAAAAATTGAGGCGGCAAATGTTAACGCCGGCCTTAATCATTGCTAATAGAACATCTTTTTTAGCCGATGCCGGGCCCATAGTGGCAACGATTTTTGTTCGGTTATAGTTTAATTTCATATTTATCGGGGTTAAACAGGCTTTATATGGCTATATAATTAGTGTAGCGTTCACACTTCAAAATTTGCGCTAAAATAATAGATTTTCGCGTGATTTAATTTTTTTTGGATCAATCTTTATCGCTGTTACAATTTCGGGTATCTTATTAAGTGCCGAAATTACGTTATCAAAATCTGTTTCGTCAATATAATTTTTGATCATTATAAAATAATCGGCCTTTTTCATTTCGGGCACAAGGTAGCCATCGCTGCCCTTGTTGGCAACAAAATAAAAATCCGTTTGATCCGGTTCTGTAGTATACCTGTAAATGGAAAACATTACAGGCGCCACACCCGGATTTATATCAACGGAAAGATCGGGTATCTTATGAAAATTAAAATTTAAATATTTGTTAATAAGATAGCAGATGCGATAATCTTTAAGAGAAGTGGTAATGGCAATAAGAGCAAAATCGAGATCGATCTCAAACTTTAAAAATTTCCTGTTCAAAATCATTACTTTAGCGGCTGTAAAATTACATAATACGAAACAGATGCAATAAAAGATTGTTGCATCTTGTACAAAAGTTTTTAGATTTGATATTTAACAGAATTTACTTTTCTTTGCACAGAATTTTTATTAATCATTAAAACTATACAACTATGTCTGATATCGCTTCAAGAGTTAAAGCTATTATCGTAGAAAAATTAGGTGTTGACGAAAGTGAAGTAACACCGGAAGCAAGTTTCACCAATGATCTTGGTGCTGACTCGTTAGACACCGTGGAATTAATCATGGAGTTTGAAAAAGAATTTAACGTAGCTATTCCTGATGACCAGGCAGAAACCATTGGTACTGTAGGACAGGCCGTTGCTTATCTTGAAAAAAACGTTAAATAAAAACTCCCTAACAGCATTAAATGGAGTTTAAGAGAGTTGTAGTTACCGGGCTTGGAGCACTCACCCCAATTGGCAATACGGTTTCAGAATATTGGGAATCGCTTATCAATGGAGTGAGTGGCGCTGCCTTGATTAAGAGTTTTGATACTGAAAAGTTCAAAACCAAATTTGCATGCGAAGTTAAAAACTTTGATGCCGATGCTTTTTTGGGCAGAAAAGATGCACGAAAGCTTGACCCTTTTGTGCAGTATGCTTTATTTTCTACGGAAGAAGCGGTAAAGGATGCTGGGCTTAATTTCGATTTGCTGGATACCAGCCGTATAGGCGTTATCTGGGGGTCGGGCATAGGCGGCTTAAAAACCTTTTTAGATGAGGTTACCAACTTTGCAAAAGGCGATGGTACCCCACGTTTTAATCCGTTCTTCATCCCTAAAATGATAGCTGATATTGCTCCGGGGCATATCTCCATCAAATATGGTTTGCGCGGGCCAAACTTCTCTACAGTATCTGCATGCGCATCATCAAATAATTCGCTTATAGATTCTTTCAATTATATCCGTTTGGGTAAAGCCAATATGTTTATAAGCGGCGGCTCTGAAGCAATTATTAATGAAGCAGGTATAGGTGGTTTTAACGCAATGCATGCTTTATCAACCAGGAATGACGACCCGGCAACGGCATCACGCCCGTTCGATCTTGATCGCGACGGCTTTGTGGCCGGCGAAGGTGCGGGTACTATCATTTTGGAAGAGCTGGAACATGCAAAAGCACGTGGTGCAAAAATATATGCTGAAATGATTGGCGGCGGCATGAGTGCCGATGCTTACCACATGACAGCGCCGCATCCCGAAGGCCTTGGTGCCGCCCTTGTTATGAGAGCAGCCCTTGAAGACGCCGGTTTAACCCCTGCCGACATAGATTATGTAAATGTGCATGGCACGTCTACCCCTATAGGCGACCCGCAGGAAATAAAAGCGATACAAGATGTTTATGGTGATGAAATTTATCGCATCAATATCAGTTCTACCAAATCAATGACAGGCCACTTGCTTGGTGCTGCCGGCGCGGTAGAAGCAATAGCAGCTATACTTGCGTTGCAAAATGATATTGTTCCGCCAACAATTAATCACTTTACAGATGATCCTGCTTTTGATCCTAAAGTAAACTTCACCTTTAACAAGGCACAAAAACGTACTGTAAGGGTTGCGCAAAGCAATGGTTTTGGATTTGGTGGCCACAACGCCTCCGTGATATTTAAAAAGTACGAAGAATAATCGTGTTGGATGCCTATAAGTCGGTTCTATAAACTTTACATATCACCTAATAGAAAATACGTTAAGGTATTAAAAAATTTGCTCGGTTTCGTACCGGGCAATTTGTCTTTATACCGTATGGCTTTTCGCCATAAGTCTGTTGCTACCAATGTAAAAAAGGGTGTAAAAAACAGCAACGAACGCCTTGAATTTTTGGGAGATGCAGTATTGGGCAGCGTTGTTGCCGAAGTGTTATTTAAGCTGTATCCTTACGAGGACGAAGGCTTTTTAACAGAATTGCGTTCTAAAATTGTAAGCCGTAACAACCTAAATGCGCTTGCGCGCAAGCTGGGCTTTGATAAACTGATTGAGTATGATAGCCGCATGCTCAATTCATCACGCCAGGGTTCATTATTGGGCGATGCGTTTGAAGCGCTTATCGGCGCCGTGTATCTGGATAAGGGCTATGAATTTACCAAAAACTTCCTGGTAAATTACATTATCAAATCGCACATCGATATCCATACTTTAGAACAAACCGAAACCAACTTTAAGAGCAAACTTATTGAATGGTGCCAGCGGCATAGCAAGGATATATCTTTTGATATGATTGCAAATGACGAGGGTGAAAGCGTAAAGTTGTTTACCATACAAGCGCTGATAGACGGGGAAGTGTTTGGCCTTGGCAAGGAATTCAGTAAAAAGAATGCCGAGAAGCTTGCTGCAGAAAAAGCCTGCGAAACACTCGGACTTTAATCATACACAAATTTTATTCTTCCAGTCTTACCGGTTCTGCTTTCGGGGTTCCGGGTTTTACAAGTGGCTGTAAATATTGGCGCCTTAATTTTTCCTGGTCGTTAGCTTTGCTGTAAGCGGAATAATGCTCGTTAATATGTTTAATGAGCTCATAATCGTTCCACTCCTTCAAGTCCTCAAATGATGGCTTATAGTATTCCATAAAACGTTTAACCACAGTGTCTGATGCATTGGTTACCCGTTTTACCAGGGCCTGGTTATACCTTCTGTCAACCTCTGCGCCTTCAATTTCTCCTTTCGAAAAGGCTGCAAATCGTTTTGCTCTGTTAGGCGTAGCTCCAAAAAGTTCATACAGGCCGGTTATGGGTGAGGTAAGGAACGATAAAACCGGGGGCTTGCCATCATAAAAAGTCCCCTGCGATTTATACTGCCCCATGATCTCGCTCATTTCCTGGCGTTTTGTTTGCCCCTGTATCTTCACCTCGTCCAGCATTACGGCGGGTTGCAGGTATACGGGAATATCATTAGCACTGGTGACGGCTATTCTTAGCGGAGTAAATTCATTTTTGGTAAACAGTAAAGTATCTCCAATGGAAGCCTTGATAGAAAACCAACCCAGGTCATCGCTTTCTATAAGGTCTTTGCTTTTTAGGTTCTTTACAATTACCTGTGCAACACGCTGCCCGCTAAGCCCTTTCGATATTACACCTTTTACGGTAATAACCTGTTGCGCCCGAGCCATATTGGTAAAGCAAAACAATGCAAAAAATAGAATCAAATACCTGTAACGCATTAATTGCCTTGTGTTGATGTTCGCAAAGTTAAAGATAGTATCTGACAGCAAATGTGAAAAAATGTTAAGATTACTAAAAGCCGGCATAAAAAGGCTTGCTAATAAGACAGATACCATTTGTATTTAACCATTTTATAACCATATTGTTATAAAACAGTGGTTTAAGCATTTAACGCGAATATTTAAAAAGCGTATCTTTGCACATGATAAAATCCATGACAGGCTATGGGACTGCCAGTTTCGATTCTGGCAGCGCAAAGTACACCGTCGAGGTTAAATCCCTAAACAGTAAGTTTTTAGAGCTTTCACTTCGCCTGCCAAAATCTTTTACCGAAAAAGAATTCCAGTTACGTACCGAATGCAGCAAGCAAATTGAGCGCGGCAAGGTTAACTTATCTATCAACGTAGAAAAAGCTAACAGCACCGTTAATGCAGCCGGTATAGACAAAGATCTGTTAAAGCATTACTTTGAGCAGTTAAAGGCGGTAAGCGCCGATTTAAATGAACCGGCCGGTAACCTGCTTCAATTAGCCTTAGGACTGCCGGAGGTGGTGAAATATAACGAAGAAACAGTATCTGAAGAGGAGTGGAAAATTGCTGAGCAAACCTTTAAACAGGCCATGGCTGCATTTCAGCAGTTCCGTACGGATGAGGGTAAGGTGCTTGAGCAGGATGTTATTTACCGTATAGGCATCATCCTGAAAAATCTTGAACTGGTAGAAATTGAAGAACCTAAACGGGTACCTGTTATACGCGAACGCCTGAACCAATTTCTTACAGAGGCCGTTGGCCGCGAAGCCATAGATCAGAATCGTTTTGAGCAGGAACTTATCTATTATATAGATAAGCTGGACATTACTGAAGAAAAGATTCGCCTTAAAACACATTGCAACTATTTCCTGGAAACGTTAAAGAACGATGATGCCAATGGTAAAAAACTTGGCTTTATATCGCAGGAAATTGGCCGTGAAATAAACACGCTGGGCTCAAAAGCCAATGATGCCAACATCCAGAAGCTGGTAGTGGGCATGAAAGAGGAGCTGGAAAAAATTAAGGAACAATTATTAAATGTACTATAGGCATCAATCATTATAGTCATTAGTCGTTACGTCATTTTTGTTGTTAATCATAATTCATTTTCGAACGATTAATTATCCAGTGACCTAATGACTAATGACCCAGTGACCCGATAACTAATAGACCAATTGACAAATGTCTGATGGCCAAAGAAGGTAAACTTATCATATTTTCGGCACCCTCCGGAGCGGGGAAAACCACCATTGTACACCATTTACTGGGTAAAGTACCAAACCTTGAATTTTCTATTTCCGCTACTACACGTAACGCCCGTGGCGAGGAAGTTGATGGTAAAGACTACTATTTTATAAGCAAAGAAGAGTTTTTGCACCGTATAGCTAAAAAACAATTCGTGGAATTTGAAGAAGTGTATTCCGGTACTTTTTACGGAACACTACGCACGGAGATAGAGCGAATATGGGACCAGGGAAAGACTGTAATTTTTGATATAGATGTAGAAGGCGGTTTGCACCTTAAACGTAAATACGAGAACCAGGCGCTTGCCATTTTTGTACAGCCACCATCATTAGAAGTTTTAAAAGAACGTTTAACCGGCAGGGGTACCGATAGCGAAGAAAAATTAAAGGAACGCTTTATAAAAGCCGAAAAGGAATTGAACTACGCACCCAGGTTTGACATTATACTTAAAAATTACGATCTTCAAACAGCTTGTGACGAAGCAGAAAGATTAGTTTCAAATTTTATAGCAGGTTAGTTGATGGTTGTTAGTTGTCAGTTATCGGTTGTTAATTAGTAATTGATATATTGCAATGAACAGTTTGTGATATAATGGGTACTTATAAATATTTACCATTACATAAAAAGAGGTTTATCAACTCTTTAAAATTAATATCATATAATCAACCGCAAATTAATAACTGCCAACTGCTCACTGCCAACTGCCCACTACAAACTGCCCACTAATGAAAATAGGCTTACTTTTCGGTTCATTCAATCCTGTTCACATTGGCCATTTGATTATCGCTAATTATATGGCTAATCACACCACGCTCGATAAAGTATGGTTGGTTGTTTCGCCGCAAAATCCCCTTAAAAAGTACGGCGACCTGATAAATACCTACGACAGGCTGGAAATGGCAAAACTGGCTACCGAAAATGCATCAAACATAAGTGTTAGTGATGTAGAGCTAAAATTACCCCAGCCATCATATACCATAGATACGTTAACACATTTAAAGGAAACTTATCCGCAGCATGATTTTGCCCTTATAATGGGATCTGATAACCTGATATCCCTGCCTAAATGGAAAAACTATAAACTGATTCTGCGCGATTACCAGATCTATGTTTACCCGCGACCAGGCTATGAAAACTCAGACCTCGCAAGCCATCCATCGGTGACCATTACCATGACCCCGCAAATGGAACTTTCGGCAACGTTCATCCGTCAATCCATCGCACAAAAAAAGAATGTACAATATTTTGTGCCAGACCCTGTACTTCATTTTATAGAAAACAAAGGCCTTTACAAATAGTATTGCTAATCTTGTGTAATAGGTTGGTGATGCGCATGGCACGCTTCTGCGCACTCAAGGCAAGCTTTGGCGCAAGCCTGGCAATGATCGTGATCATGCTTTCCGCATTCTTCGCTGCACATACGGCAAATTTCTTCACAAAGAAACAGGTATTGATGGCCTATTTCAGATTTTCGTTGTAAAAGCCTTGCCGCTTGCGAACAGATGTCGGCACAATCCCTATCGAGGCTTATGCAGCGGGCCATGTCCTTCACATTGGGTTCCTGCAGGCAGGCGGTTGCACAGTTTTCGCAGGCCAGAACGCAATCAAATAGTTTTTTTATAAGTGCCGAGTGATCGTGATTTTCCATGTTCTCTTTCTTTTCTATAGAAAATGAAATCAGCGAGCCAATTGTTTTATAGAAAATGGATTAGAAACACGGAGAAATTAATCGATGAGTAATTTGTAACCGCGACCATGAACGTTTATAATTTCAACGTTCGGGTCGTCTTTAAGATACTTGCGAATCTTGCTTAAAAACACGTCCATACTGCGGCCGTTAAAGTAATTATCATCATGCCAGATGTTCAACAGCGCCTCTTCGCGGGTAAGTACCTCATTTTTCCGAAGGCAAAGCAGGCGCAAAAGTTCGGCCTCTTTGGTAGATAGTTTTTGCTGCAGGTCGCCGTTGGTAATCAACTGTGAGGTATAATCGAAAGTGTAGCGGCCAAGTTTAAAAACAGTTTGCTTTTCTTCTTCACCCTTTTCAGAATTGCTGGCCCGCTTCAGTAAAGCGTTTATGCGAAGCAGCAATTCCTCTATTCTAAATGGCTTGGTAATATAATCGTCGCCGCCAAGGTTAAAAGCCTGCGTTTTATCCTCTATCATTCCCTTTGCCGTAGCAAAAATAATAGGAACATGTTCGTTTATTTTCCTCACCTCTTTACCCAGGGTAAAGCCGTCCTTTTTGGGCATCATTACATCCAGAATGAGCAGGTCATAATTTTGTTTAGTGAATGCCCTTAATCCCTCTTCGCCATCTTTACACAAAACAACATCAAACTTGCCTTTTAGCTGCAGGTAATCTTGCAGCAATAAACCCAGGTTCGGGTCGTCTTCAACAAGTAGTATTTTTTTCATGTGCTGCTGCGTTATATTTAAATGGAGAAAACAAAATAAAATATCTTATGCCAGTTGAAACTTCAATTCAAACTCAGAACCCTTTTCTTTTTCAGACCGAACGCTGATCATGCCGTTAAGCCTTTTTACAACCGTGTTTACATAGCTTAACCCCAGGCCAAACCCTTTAACATCGTGCAGGTTGCCGGTGGGAATACGGTAAAACTGTTCAAATATTTTAGTCTGCTGGTCGCGGCTCATGCCAATGCCTTTATCTGCTACCCGTATAACCAGCTGACCATTTTTGTTGGAGGTGCTAATGGTTATATCAGGATCTTCGGTACTGTACTTAATGGCATTGTCAATGAGGTTATACATCACATTAGAGAAATGAAGCTCATCCGCATTTATAGTATCATTTTCGGCATCAAGCTGTAAGGTAGTAATGGCATTACGTTTTTGAAGCTTTAAGGCCATGCTGTCAACAACTGCGGCAATTGTTTCGTTAATGTCTACCGGTTTTTTCTCCAGCTTAAAGTCGTTCTTCTCAATGCGCGCAATATTTAAAACCCTTTCTATGTGGCTGCCAAGGCGGGCATTCTCTTCGTAAATGATATTTGCCAGGCGCGATACCCGGCTTCTATCCTGGGCAATCTCGTTATCAAGCAAAGCCTCACTTGCTATCATAATGGTTGATACAGGAGTTTTAAACTCGTGGGTCATATTGTTGATGAAATCGGTTTTCATTTCAGAAACCTTTTTCTGTTTTAGTATGGAAAATATAGTGTACCCAAAACAGATTATCAGTATCAATAAAAGGCCGCCGGTGCTTGCCATGGTAGCTGTCATCCGGTTTAAAATGAGCGTATTTTTTTGTGGGAAGGAAAGCCTTATCAAGCCTGGGTCGTTTACCACATCGGTACTAAAAATAGGTGTTTGGTAAACTGTTGCATTGCTGAAAGTGGGCTTGGCTCCCGTAAGATCATTTGCCTTTGAAAAGATAAGCGAGTCGCTGTTTGCGGTGGTAACTTCATAACTAAAAGGCAGGCTAATCCCCTTATTATGCAGCTCGAAGCGGAGTAAGGTATCTATCCAGAATGGGTCAAGGCGCTTTCTTAAAGGCTCGCCGTATTTACCGTATTCGGCAGCAAGGTTTTCAATTACGTTGGTAGTGGTGTGCGGCGTATTCTGTAGCGAATCGTTCTCAAGCAATTTCTTTACTTCGCGTAACTGGCGCTCTTTTAACCGCCGGTCCTGCTCGCGCTGCCACTCGGCGTTTATATGTGGGATAGAAATAACCTGCTTGCCAAACTGCGGGTCGCTGTAAGTGTAACGGATAGTATCGTATTTATGCAGTTTTTGGTTCTTCTTTGATTTATTGATGGGGTTGCGCACCAGTATTGGGGTAACACGGCCATGTATTACACCAAAGTCATCGGTAAACTCTTCGTAACGTAACTGCAGGTCTAATGATTCTCCGCCCATAATGCCGGTAATTTCATCATCCAGCTGTTTGTGCATGATCATTCTGCGCAGGCTATCGCGCCAAACAGCTATTTTCCTTTCGTGCAGGGTTAGTCGTTTCTGTTTTTTTTGCGGCTCGAAAGTGCTTTTTTCTCGTTCTAACCTGCTGCTGTTCGCGTTGCCCTGGCTAAGCGCCTTTACATTTAAAAAGTTCTGTGCATCGTGCTTGGTCACTTTGGCAACTACGTTATTGAGTGCCTCGTTAACAGAGCGGTCAAAAAGCTGCGACTGCATCTGGTAAGATTGCCGCAAAAAATATAATTGCATGCCCACAACACCCAGGAGCGCAAAACTCATAAGGCCGATAATAAATGCAATGCTTCTTTTCTTCATCAGTGAAAGCAAAAATATTTTAAATAATGGCAGCTATTTAGCTTTTAACAAATATTTAACATTTTGAAAATCGGGCTTAACAAATTGATGTTTAGGTATTTGTTAGCTGCATAAAACAAAAGCACAGTTGTAACATTTATATGCTACAGATAATATTTAAATTGCATAAAAGTTTAAACAGTACAAAACTCATAACCCCAATGAAAACGTCCCTATTAAAACCCGGATTTGAATTTATTTTCTCACTTAGTTTGATTGCAATATTGTGCCTGCCACCTGTATTAATGGCCCAGGCAAATAAAAATATGGATATCAATATCGTTAACGGCGATACTACTGTTAACGGAAGAAACATTAAGCAACTATCGCCGCCAGAAAAAAGGGAGGCGCTTAAAAGCATCAGCCGCATCAGCAGCACTGGCTCAAGCCGATCTTTTTCTGATAGTATGAGAGTTCATATAGATACTGCAAACACATTTGCTGCATCACCATACAAACATAAAGCAGGCCCCGGCGCGCAAGCCTGGAATTCTAATCGCTTTAATGACCGCATGGGCGATAGGGGGCCTAATAATAACGGCAGGTTTATGATGGCCCCGTTCCGTAACGAGCGCCGCAACAGCCAGAGTTTTGATTACGTAACCGTAGATAACGAAGGTGTAAGCACCCATATCAGGTTCCACGTATCAGAAATATCAAATGAAGACCTGAAGAAAATGCCCCATGTAGAAGGCGGTAAATTCGAGATCAGCGATTTAAATCTTGTTCCGCAATTTTCAACCGGTAAAACTTTATTATTATTTGATCTGCCGGCTAAAACCGTTGCAGAAGTAAAACTTACAGATAGCGAAGGAAAATCGCTGTTTAGCGAAAAGGTTACCGGCGGCACTTTTAACAAAGCTGTTGTACTCGGCCTCAATGGCGTTTATTATTTACAGGTAAAACAAGGCAATTTTGTAGCCGTTAAGAAAATCACTAAAGGCGAATAAATTTCGCTTTAAGACGGAAAAGTGATCAAAACCTTTACGGTTTAAACGTCCTTTTTAATTAAGTATACAAGTTTCAATATAACAACTAAGGCTGCCCGCAAGGCAGCCTTAGTTGTTATAAGCTTTATTAATAAGCTGCTATTTCTTAAATACTTCTGCTATTGGTGTGCCGATGCTGCCGTTTGGTGCCTGTATGTGCAACAGGGCGGCAATAGTAGGTGCAATATCAGTCATATGCGTTTCACGGTTCAAGCTTCCATGTTGTATGCCCCAGCCCATAAATACCAATGGGATATGGTTATCATAAGGGTTCCAGGTACCGTGTGTTGTGCCGGTAGGGCCGCCATCGTTGGTAGAGTGGCCGGTATACCATCCCGGTTTTAGGATGATTTGTATCTCACCGCTGTTAGCCACATTATAACCATTTAAAATGCGCGATTTTAAAGCCGCCGGTAAGTTTGCGTCAGCAGCTTTACTCATATCCACGGCAAACGCAATTGCCTGTTGTTTTTCCAGGAAATCGATACAGTCTTTTTTAAGTTCTTCCTTATTTAAATGGCCATAGTTAACTACGTACTTGTTAAAGTTAACCTGGTAATTGGTAAGGCTTAATACCAGCTGATCGATCTTATACTTACCTGCTAAAAATGCGTTCAGATCTTTTAACGATTGACCATCATCCCATACGCCTGCAGGAATATTATTATCGTTTAAGAACGTAGTATTGTGCGCTGCACCATGGTCGGCAGATAAAAAGACAGTGTAATTTCCTTTACCCAGTTTTGCATCCAGGAAAGTAAAGAAGTTTGCAAAATCCCGGTCTAAACGTAAATAAGTATCTTCAGTTTCTATAGCGTTAATTCCAAACTGATGGCCAATATAATCGGTCGAGGAAAAGCTTACCGCTAAAAAGTCTGTAACGTCATGCTGCCCAAGCTGCTCGCCGTTAATTGCGGCAACTGCCATATCGAGGGTAAAAGTATTTCCTGAAGGAACAGAGCGGATAAGCCCAAGATTGTTTTTGTATAAGCCCGATGTTTTAACAGGAAGTGTAGGTGCTGTTGTACCCTTAAATGCGCCTTCGTAACGGTTACTATCTGCAGAGCTTTGCAAGTAAGTGTTTAAGGGATATAAAGCAGCCCAATCTAATTTAAGATAAGTTTCGGGCAGTTTTTGGTCGTTAAAGTCCTTTACCCACTGCGGCAGGTCTTTCATATAATAGGTACTGGTTATCCAGTTGCCGCTTTTATCATCAAACCAATAAGCTGCATTTGCGGTATGGCCGGCAGGTAAAATTCCGCCACGATCTTTAAGCGCTATACCAATAACTTTTGATCTGAAGTTGGTTGCCAGTCGAAGTTCGTCGGTAACAGTAGTAGTTAATAAATTGCGTGGCGACATTTTGCCGGCAACAGAAGTGCTGCCTACCGTTTGTACGCTGGTATCTTCGGTACAATACATTGATTTACCAGTAGCCTGAACAATAAAGTCGTTACCTGCTATACCGGTAATGGCAGGCACCGAGCCGGTGTAGATACAGGTGTGGCCTGGAGCAGTAAAGGTTGGGATATAATCTACCTGTGTATTATCGCACGAAAAACCTTCATTAAGCAAACGCTTAAAGCCGTTATTTGAATAACGGTCATAATAGCGAAAAAGGTAGTCCCAGCGCATTTGATCTACTACTATACCAACAACAAGTTTAGGACGTGATAATTGAGTGGATCCGGCAGCGGCCACAGGAGCACTTTCAACAATTACAGGCTTTTTCTTTTTTGTTTGTGCCGATGCAAAAACGGCGGCAATTGCAAACGGTAAAAATAACAGGTATTTAATCCTCATTTTAAATAAATTAATTGAGCAAATATCAGAAATGTAAACACATCCTATGTAAAGGTAATATTAACAAAGTCAAATTGATAACCTGCTTTTTATTCCTGAAGCGCTATGTTTTTTTAAATAGCTTATGCAGGAAACGTAAGCAACGCATGCTGGCTTGCTGTGTGCAGATCGCGCCATACCTGGTTAATATCTGACGTGGCAGAGGCAGCAATTAAACCGCAATAGGGGTAAAGCGTATCTGCACATTCACGCGCGGTTTTTGCCAGCTTTCGGCTCAGGCTGCTTACTTCCATAAGCGAAGGGCTATCAATGGCTTCATCGCATACATCAGCCCAGGAAGTGTCTACCCATCTGAAAAACACTTCTCTCGATAGCATTAGCTTGTTTTCCTGTTCAATCAATATCTGCGTTAAAAGCGCTTTGTTTTCTTTTGATAGCCTATCCTGCTGCAATTTTACGTCAAAGATCTGCTTGCAAAGATCTATAAAGTGAATTGCCATACCCGATATATTCACTGCCAGTGTAGCTTCTGCCAGTTGCAAAAATGGATATTGGTAAAGCGGACTTTTAACTATTGCCTTTTCTGCCTTTATCTCAAAGCAATTACTTTGTTCAACCAATAGGTTCTTTACCTCGAATGCGTCGCTGCCGGTTGCCATCATTCCCATGTATTTCCAGGCCGGCAGAACAGTAACATCCCTTTTGTCAAATATAAATGGCAGTATTAAAGGTGTACTATCATCATTAAAAACTGCCTCGCCATCTTTTTTGATGATGCAGTTGGCAGTAAAATGCGTGGCGTGGTGTGCGCCGCTTGCGTATTTCCAAGTGCCGTTAATTTTATAACCATTGCCTGTTATTTCAGCTTCGCCGGTAGGGGCGCCGCTTCCCGCCAGGCATACATTGGGCTGGTTAAATACCGCTTTAGCTTTCTCGGCATTTAAAAATCCGCCAAACCACCCTGCACCGCTGCATAAGGTGACAACCCAGCCGACACTTCCATTGGCCCAGCTAATGGCCTCCTCCAACAGGACTAATTCGGGTATACTTTTCTCAAGGCCGGAGTAAATAGCAGGTACCAGTAATTTAAACCACTGCTGTTCTACAATAATATTTAATTGCTGCGGGTGCAGCATCCCGGAAGCCTCTGCCTCCGGGGCTACATTTCGGATTGCCTCTACCCATTCGGGATTTATAAATTCTGAAGGATGATGTATGTTCATATTTTTGATAGAACCGGCTCTGAATGTTCATGATCATAAATCTTTTTCCATTTAAAGAAACCTCCAAAAGCAATTACAAACAGAAAAAGAGTAAGCATAGCAAACATGGGCAGCGCCTTATAAAAAAGCAAAGGGATAGCAAAAAGGTTAGAAATATTTAAAAAGATCCAGTTTTCCATCTTTCGCCGGGCGAGGAGCCACATGCCGGCCCAGGCAGTAGATGATACCAAAGCATCCCACACCGGCACGTTTGATGGCGTGAACATCTTTAAAAGCACATACAATATAAACCAGCCTGCAACGGAAATTAATAAACTGATAGTCCATTCCTTTTTGTTGCTCCAGCTTATTTTAACCAATGGCTGCTGTTGTTTTTTTGCCCAGTATACCCAGCCGTAAACGCTCATCACCAGGTAATAAACGTTTAGGGCAGAATCGGCATAGAGTTGTACCTGCAGTAAAAGATAAATGGAAATTGCCGTGCTGATGATGCCCGCAGGATACAGCCAAATATTATCATACAAGGCAAATATTACTTCGGCAACTCCCAAAATTACTGCAAGCCATTGTAAGAAAGTGGTTTCCTCAATTTGCTCTATGAACAATTTTACCAGGCTATGCATTTAATTTAAGGTTGATGGTAAGTGTGTAGATGTTAAAATTTAATGTTTAAGCCAAGTAAAAAGTTAACGGGAGCCTGCGGGTAAAAATAGCTGTAGTTAACCACCTTGCCGCTTTCAATATCCGGATATACAGCGCCGTTTGATTCATATTTAGCGCTAAAAATATTGTTGATAAGTAAAGTAAGGCCTATGTTTTTAACAGATTTTATGCTGAAATTATATCCCATCCGTAAGGAGTTAACAAAATAGCTGTTTAGGTAACGGATAGATGTCGGATCGGCAGCTGCATAGCCCTGCGGGTTGGTATTATCTGTATTATCCAGGTATTCGCGGCTTACATATTTGCTGATAAAGGCAATTTCGCCGCCTTTAACCGGGCGAAAGCTAATGGTACTGGAGCCCACAAAGTCGGGCGAAAAAGCAATGTCTGCCTTCTTTAAAGTATTTTCAACTACAGTATTGTTGTCTGTATTTATAAAATACGATTGAAAATTCTTTACCTTATTGCTGCTCAGTGCCGCCGTGGCCGACCATGTTAGCTGGCTGGTGATCTTAAGCCTGCCATCAAACTCCAAACCTTCGCGGTAGCTATCCTTCACGTTGCTGCGGATCTGGTCGCCTACATCGTTCAATGCACCTGTTAAGACCAGCTGGTTATCATAAAGCATGTAAAATGCATTAATGCCTCCGCTAAAAACGCCCTGTTGGGTGCGGTAGCCAACTTCCCAGTCTTTCAGGTTTTCGGGTTTAGGGCGGCTGTTAGGGGTAGATTGTGTATAATCGTCTCTGTCTGGCTCGTGATTGCCCACTGCAAAGGATGCATAAACGTTATTCTGCTCGTTAAACTGGTAAGTAATGCCGCCTTTCGGGTTAAAAAAATCAAGGTGAACCACCTGCTGAACATTTTGCAGTAAATCATTATATCCCAGAAAAGAATAATACACATGCCGGTATTGCATATCGGCAAACAGCGTTACCTTCCCAATTTTGTAATCGGCTTTGCCAAAAATGTTAAAGTCTTTTTTGTCTGCATCATCGCGCGAATACTGATAGTCGGGCGGGATGTCGGTACTCTGCTGCGTCCATTCTATGTTATCATAATGCGCCCCTTTATATTCGTTGTAGGCACCCCCAAGTAAAAAGTTTAAGTCCTTCTTAGGCTGATATTTTAAATTATAGGTAATGCCGTAAAATTTGTTATTGAGCCACAGCCTGCGGGTAAGGTCGGTGGTATCCACAAGCACCCCGCCAACAGTAACCGGGGTAACGCCGTAATTGGCTAATGCCTGAGCGGGTTGATATTCCTCGTAATAACCGTAACCATGCGTATAATGCAATGCGCCGCTAAAAGATAATTTGTCGGATATTTTTTGATCTATCAGTAGCTGGTAATGGTTCTGGGTATAATTATCGGTTTGATTTTTATAAAAAGTGCCGTTTGGCTCTAGACCCAGCTCGTTGTAGGTGCGGTTTCCTGCCTTTATGCTGTCTTCCGGTACGCCGTCCCAGGCCTGGTAGGTATGCTCAGTTCCGGAGAAAGTAACAAAGCGGATCACCGTACTTTTTCCGTAATAAGCGCCTGTTAAAAAGTATGATTTAAGATCGGAAGATGCCCTGTCTATATAGCCGTTTGAATAGATCCTTGACAGGCGGCCGTCAAAACTAAACTTGCCTCCAAGCAGACCGGTACCCATGTTGAGCGTGTTTTTTACCGTACCATAGGAGCCGAATGAATTGTTAAGTTCGGTGTAAGCGGTATCATTCCTTGTGGTGGTTTGGATGTTCAGGCTGGCACCGAAAGCACCGGCCCCATTGGTAGAAGTACCCACACCGCGCTGGATCTGTATATTATCTACCGAGGATGCAAAATCCGGAATATCTACAAAAAACGAAGCCTGTTCTTCGGCATCGTTGTATGGAATACCGTTTATGGTCATGGCAATCCGGGTTCCGTCCGATCCGCGGATATGAATACCGGTGTATCCCACGCCTGCACCCGCATCAGAATTAGTAACTACTGATGGCGTTTGATCCAGCAGGAAAGGCAGGTCCTGTCCTAAGTTATTTTTGGCAAAGTCTTTTTTTGAAAGGTTAGTGAAAGTAGTAGGATCGTTTTTTGCAGCTCTTGTTCCGCTTACGGTTACTTCTTCGGTAAGCAGGGTGCTGTTAAACATTTTAAGGTTAATTACCGCATCGGCAGTTAAGCTAAGTGATTGAACAATGGTTTCATAACCGATGTACGATGCTTTGAGACTGTAACTCCCGGCCTTCAGGTTATCGATACGATAATGGCCGGCCGAGTCGGTAACAACCCGGGTTGGCGTGTTCATGATACTGATGGTTGCGCCAGGTAAGGGTTCGCCTGTTTGGCTGTTAACGATCTTCCCGGAAACGGAGAACTGGGCTGCGGCCAGGACAGGCAGCAGCAGGGCAATAAATGCCGCAAGTAAATTTTTCAAAATAGTTAAATAATAAATAGTTAAACCATCTGCGCATCAGGGTGAATACGCAGTACACTTAACTTGTTACCTCTCCCTACGCCGGCATTACCCGGATCAGGTGTATGTGAAAAGCCTTTGGGTCGTTGATCATAATGCTATTGATCTGATTTTAAGCAGATGGGACATTTTGATTAATTACTTCAGACTTATCACAACGGGTTTGATCTCAGCCTGTCTTTCAGTTTGGTAAAATAACCTGCAGATTATTTTGCGACCAAAGCAAGGCACCCCTTGAGAATTATGGGGACAAAGATAGTTTTTGATTTCATATTTCGGATGTTTGATTTCGGATTTGTGGGATTGCTCGAAAATTTGATACACAAATTATGCTGTCATAGAAACAACCGGTTTGCATTCACCTTTTTCTCATTCTCCTCAAAAAGCCTTTTCCCTTTCGGCTTTCACCTCAAAAATGTACTTTTGCAAACTTTATTATTCAGTACCATGCTAAGAACACACACTTGCGGCGAATTAAATATCAGCAATTTAGGCGAATCGGTAACCCTATGCGGTTGGGTGCAGAAATCACGCGACCTTGGCGGCACTACCTTTATAGATGTGCGCGACCGTTACGGATTAACCCAGCTGGTGTTCAATACAGATACTGACGCCTCCCTGCGTGAGACCGCCCGCGAACTGGGCCGCGAGTTTGTTATTAAAGTGAGCGGTTCCGTTATTGAGCGTACCAGCAAAAATACCAAGATTCCAACCGGCGAAATTGAGATAGCCGTTTCTGATATAGAAATACTTAATGCATCTAAGATCCCTCCGTTTTTAATTGAGGATGATACAGATGGCGGCGAAGAGCTTCGTGCTAAATACCGTTACCTTGATCTGCGCCGTAACCCTATCCGTAATAACCTGATGCTGCGCCATCGCATGGCTCAGGAAGTTCGTAAATATCTGGACGGGCAGAACTTCATAGAGGTAGAAACACCAGTACTGATAAAATCGACTCCCGAAGGTGCGCGCGATTTTGTGGTGCCAAGCCGTATGAACGCAGGCGAATTTTACGCGTTGCCGCAATCACCCCAAACCTTTAAACAGTTACTAATGGTAAGCGGTTTTGACCGTTATTTCCAAATTGTTAAATGTTTTAGGGACGAAGACCTGCGCGCCGACAGGCAGCCGGAATTTACGCAGATAGACTGCGAAATGGCTTTCATTACCCAGGAAGATATTCTGAATATTTTTGAAGGACTTACCTTGCAGCTATTTAAATCGGTTAAAGGCATAGACCTGGGTACCATCCCACGGATGCAATATGCAGATGCCATGCGCCTTTACGGCTCAGACAAGCCCGATATGCGTTTCGGGATGCCTTTTGTTGAGCTGAATGATATTGTTAAGGGAAAAGGGTTCAGCATTTTTGATAATGCAGAACTGGTAGTAGGTATTAATGCCAAAGGATGTGCCGAGTACACCCGCAAACAGGTTGATGAACTTACCGAATGGTTAAAACGCCCGCAGGTTGGCGCAACTGGCTTAATTTATTGCCGCTATAATACAGATGGTACCTTAAAATCATCGGTTGATAAGTTTTATAACGAAGACGAGCTGGCTAACTGGGCAGCCGCTTTTGAGGCTGAGCCGGGCGATTTAATGTTTGTATTAGCCGGTCAAACCCACAAAGTACGCAAGCAGTTAAATGAGCTAAGGCTTGAGATGGGTAACCGCCTGGGCTTACGCGATAAAAATAAATTTGCAGCCCTATGGGTATTAGATTTCCCGCTGCTTGAGTGGGATGAAGAGACTGGCCGCTACCATGCTATGCACCATCCGTTTACTTCGCCAAAGCCAGAAGATATTGCCATGCTTGATACTGCACCCGGCGATGTACGCGCAAACGCTTATGACCTTGTTATAAACGGTACGGAAATAGGTGGTGGTTCTATCAGGATCCATGACAGGGCTTTGCAGTCGCTGATGTTTAAGCACCTTGGTTTCTCGCCGGAAGAAGCGCAAAAGCAATTCGGCTTTTTAATGGATGCCTTTGAATATGGTGCGCCGCCTCATGGTGGCATAGCTTTCGGTTTCGACAGGCTTTGTTCCATATTTGCCGGACTTGATTCTATCCGTGATGTGATCGCTTTCCCTAAGAATAACTCTGGCCGTGATGTAATGATCGATACACCATCGACCATTGCAGAAGCACAGATGAACGAGTTGAAGATAAGGACGGTATTATAAGCAAAGCAGGATAAAATTAGCCCAAGCAATAAAGAAAGGCGAAACAGGTGAGTTTGTGTATACTGATGAGTTTTTGAAATCCTGGGATAGTCTTAAAGTTGGAGGTCTTACTATTCTTAATTTCAGTTATGATTTGCGAATCCGTATTGTCAAATATCGGTAGCTGAATCACACCGCTCCTTGTTCGTGCCGTAAGTACGACACCCGATTAAAGAGAAACACCGCGGCAATCATTCCTGCTGATTAATAATTTAAACACTTAATCGGATACCTGTTTTACTGACATAATTTCTTATTTATTAAATAAATAGCCATTTCTCAAATTGGCATTCCTATTGTTATTTCATTATTAATGAAACAAAAATTCTACGATACTGCTGTGAAGCAGGAAAAAGCTGTTCTGGTTGGTGTGATGACGCCTAACGAAACTGAAGAACAGGAAAAAGAATACCTGGAAGAACTCCAGTTTCTTGTTGCTACCGCTGGTGGTAACACTATTAAGAGTTTTATGCAAAGGCTCCAGCGCCCAGATCGTGCAACCTTTGTAGGTTCCGGTAAACTGGAAGAAATAAAAGCTTTCGTAATAGCTGAAGAGATTGATATGGTAGTGTTTGACGATGAACTCACCCCATCGCAATTGCGAAATATTGAGAATGAACTACAGGTAAAGATCCTTGACCGCAATAACCTGATCCTTGATATTTTTGCCAACCGTGCACAAACCGCCCAGGCAAAAACCCAGGTAGAGCTTGCCCAGTTGCAATACCTGCTGCCACGCCTTACCCGTTTATGGACGCACCTGGAGCGGCAGAAAGGTGGTATCGGTATGCGTGGGCCGGGTGAGTCGCAGATAGAGACGGACAGGCGTTTAATCCTTAACAAGATCTCTTTGTTAAAAGAAAAACTTAAACAGATTGACAAACAGAACGAAACGCAGCGCAAAAACCGTAACCAGCTAATCCGTGTGGCGCTGGTTGGTTATACCAACGTGGGTAAATCAACCATCATGAATATGATCTCCAAATCGGAGGTGTTTGCAGAAAACAAACTGTTTGCTACGCTGGATACTACCGTACGGAAAGTAGTAATTGAGAATGTGCCTTTCCTGCTATCGGATACCGTAGGGTTTATCCGTAAGCTACCGCATGATCTGGTGGAATGTTTTAAATCTACGCTTGATGAAGTGCGTGAGGCCGATGTGTTGGTGCATGTGGTAGATATATCTCATCCAAATTTTGACGACCAGATCCGTACAGTGAACGAAACGCTGAAAGATATAGGCGCGATAGATAAACGCGTGATCACCGTTTTTAACAAGATAGATGCTTTTAAACCGGAGCAGCATAGCGTAGAGGATCAGAGCCAGCCTATTACGTTGCATGATTTTAAAGACAGCTGGATGGCTAAGAACAATAGCCCGGCTATATTTATATCAGCAACAAAAAAGGAAAATGTGGACGAGTTCCGGTCTTTACTTTATGAAGAGGTAAAAGCTATTCATACGGCAAGATACCCGTATGATCACTTGTTATATTAAGCAAAACAATCAAGCCAAAAATATTGTCCTTTCGCAATAGCGGGATGTCCTTTATGATAAAAAGCCCTTAAGCTTATTTGAAAAGACATCTTTCAATGGTAGAAAGGACATTTGTTTTTCGAGATGCTTATATTGCCAATATCTCTACGATCTTCAAAAAATCCGGGTTAATCTCGTGATGGTGTTTTATGGCATGCTCAAACGGCGTATAAGCTATTTCATTATGAATAAGGCCAACCATTTCGTTACGGCGCCCGTTACGCAACGCTTCTACCGCAGCCACGCCTACACGGCTTGCAAGCACCCTGTCCATACAGCTTGGGCGGCCACCGCGTTGTATATGCCCTAAGATTGATACGCGGGTATCGTAATTAGGAAATTTTTCTTTTATCTGCCTGCCTACTTCAAACGCGTCGCCGGTTTTACCATTTTCAGCAAGCATAATTATTTTTGATTTTTTGTCTTTGCGCCCTCTTTCCAATCTGTCAAAAACAGACTGCAGGTCGGTTTCGCTTTCAGGAATCAATATAGCTTCGGCACCGGCGGCAATGCCTGTACGCAAGGCTATCAAGCCAGAGTCGCGGCCCATCACCTCTACTATAAATAACCTGTCGTGCGATTCTGCAGTATCCCTTATCTTATCAACCGCATCAATTACAGTGTTAATTGCAGTATCATAACCTATTGTGAAGTCGGTTCCAATAAGATCGTTATCAATTGTTCCCGGCAGGCCGATAATTGGCATATCAAATTCCTGCCCAAAAATACGGGCACCGGTAAAGGTACCATCGCCGCCTATACCAACAAGGGCATCAACGCCAAAATTCTTTAACTGCTCGTATGCAATTTTGCGGCCCTCGGGAGTTCTGAACTGGTCGCTGCGCGCGGTTTTTAAAATGGTGCCGCCCCGCTGAATAATATTTGATACCGACTTGCGGTCCATATCAAACATATCCCCTTTTATCATCCCATCATAACCCCGGCGAATACCGGTAACACTCATTCCGTAATATATAGAAGAACGGACAACCGCCCGTATAGCTGCATTCATACCCGGGGCGTCGCCGCCGGATGTATAAACTCCAATGTTTTTAATTTGCGTCATTTTTTTAAAAAGGCGCTCGATCGCGTTATAAAAGATAGCCAGGCTTACCAGGCATTACCCTTCAGCCTCATAAAATCCGTGCGAATTTACACTTATTTTTTATCAGAAGAATTAATCATTTACTATTGTTTGCGCGATGCACCGCAACCTTAAATGAATAACGGATTTAAAAGATGCTTATTTCTTAAACGCACTAATTCCGCTTTCCAGAAATTTAAGATAGCTTTCAATATCATAATCTGCCGGCGATGGGGCTATCTGCTTGCCGCCTTTATCAGTTAGCATATTGCCATCGCTATCCAGAAAAACATAAAAAGGCTGCGAATTTGAATTAAAGCGCGATGCTTCCAGGTCACTCCATTTACCGCCAAGCGAGGTGATCTTTTTACCGCTGTAGTTCGAAGTAAACCGTTCGCCTGCAGGTAGCTCGGCCTTATCGTCAACAACAAGCTGTAATAAAACAAAATCGTTTTTAAGGTGATTGAACACCCGGGGGTCAGACCATACGTTAGCTTCCATTTTCCGGCAGTTAACGCAGTTAAACCCGGTAAAGTCAATCAGTATTGGTTTATGTTGTGCTTTTGATGCCTGTAGTGCCTGGTCGTAATCATACCAGGCGTCTAATCCGCGGGTTTTAATGCGGGTATAGTTCTCCGCATATTTATGATTTTGAAGTGATGCAGTACTACCCGGTGCTACTGCCGCTCCGCCAGGACTTTGTGAAAGATCAAAATCTTGTGTGGCGATAGGAGGTAAAAACGCGCTGATTGATTTTAGCGGCGCCCCCCACAAGCCGGGGATCATATAAACAACAAATGCAAAAACCACTATCGAAAAAAATGTTCTCGGTACGGATAGGTACGACAGTTCGCTGTCGTGTGAGAACTTAATCTTGCCGATAAGGTATAATGCGAGCAAAATTCCGATGGCTATCCAAAGGGATAAAAATATTTCACGGTCAAACCAGTTCCAGTGGTAAGCAAGGTCTACGTTGGATAAGAATTTTAATGAAAACGCAAGCTCTAAAAAGCCAAGTACTACTTTCACGCTGTTTAACCAGCCGCCGGATTTTGGCAGGCTTTTTAGCAGGGATGGAAACAATGCGAAAATGGTGAATGGTAGAGCAAGCGCCACCGAAAAGCCCAGCATACCTATTGCAGGACCCAGGCGGTCGCCTTTAGAGGCAGCATCTACCAGCAGGGTACCAATGATTGGACCCGTGCAGGAGAACGATACCACCACCAGGGTAGAAGCCATAAAAAATATGCCTGCAAGGCCCCCCTTGTCGGAGTTTGCATCAAGCTTATTTGCAAGCGAGCTTGGCAGCGTAATTTCAAAAGCACCCAGAAACGAAATGCCGAAAACCACCAGCAGTAAAAAGAAAAAGAAATTAAATATGCCGTTGGTTGCCAGTGCATTTAAAGCATCAGAGCCAAAAACAATAGAAATTAGCATGCCCAGTGCTACATATATTACGATGATAGACACACCGTATATGAGCGATTGGAAAATACCCTTAGCCCTTGAGCCAGCCTTTTTTGTAAAAAAGCTTACCGTTAATGGCAGCAGCGGATAAATACAAGGCATTATGATAGCAGTAAAACCACCTATAAGCCCGGCAAGAAAAATATCCCAAAGGCTTTTAGTTTTTTCGCTGGTTGGTGTTACCGCCTTTACAACCGTTTGCGATTTTGCAGCGGCCTGTTGTTTCTTGCGGGCGGCAATGCTATCTGCAGCAGTTGGGATACTTGTAAACTGTACATCGCTGGTTGATACGGTATCGGTTATTTTGCTTTGAAAAGCCTTTGCAGCTTTAGGTATTGCAAAAAACAATACGGCTACTAAAATAAACGATAACAGGGCCCTTAACGGGCGGTGTTGCTTTAGGTATCTCATCTCTGCTTCTTCCTGCCTTTATTTGCCTAATGGTATTGAAAAGTCAAGATCTTCTGGCGGCAGGCACTTCATATCGTTGCAGGTCATGTATTCCAGCTTACCTTTAACTACAGATACATTGGCCGATTTAAGTTTTATCTTTTGCTGAAAAGTAACCGATTTTTCAAAATAAGTAACGTTCATGCTAAAGGCCTTCTCATACTTGGAGATAGGAGTTGGCTCTGTAGTTTTGCCTTCCAGCGAATATTCTTTTGACGGATCGAAAGTGAAAGAGGTCTTTATCGGGCCGCCGTCTTTTACATTAAGCGAGTAAATATGCCATCCGTCCTGTATAGTAGCTCTTAAAAAAACTACGGCTTCGGTAGCGCTCAGTTTTTTAGCTGCATAGGCCCATTTTACAGGGGCTTCTATCTGTGCAAATACACCGATGCTTAAAAAAAGCGCGGCAAACAATAATGTTAACTTCTTCATTAGATTTATGCTGTGTGTGTTTTATTTAAAAATTCAATTTCTTTCAGGTTATACAGAAACTCATTGCCGCTTTCATCGGTAATAGAAAGCAGTCCGTTTTCTTTTACATCTTTAATAGTACCTGTAAAAATGCGGCCATCGGCTTTAAATTGCCGTGCTTGCCCAAGCCAGTACAAGTGATCTTTATAGTTTTGCCTTAACGACAAAGTGTTACCACCCTTTAACTGCAAATACCAGGCTTCTATATGCCTGCAAATCTCGGATAATAAAACTTTTAAATCGTAATCCTGATGTAAGATTTGCTTTACCGAAGTTGGGTTGGGCAAATGTGGCGGAAAATGCTCCTGGTTTATATTTAGCCCTATACCTGCAACCGCATTTTTAATTATGCTGCCCTGCACCATGTTTTCTATCAGCATGCCGCCAAGTTTTTGATCCTTATAATAAATATCATTAGGCCATTTTATTTTAAGGTCATTGCCCAATAGAGGATAAAGCGCATGGTAAACGCCTAAACTTATAGCGCAGGTAAGATCAAATTGCCGACCAAGCGGTAAAAAAACAGGGTTTAACAGCAGGCTGAAGGTTAAGTTTTTGCCCGGCTCGGCATGCCAGCCGTTTTGCTGCTGCCCACGGCCGGCAAACTGGTTTTCTGCCATTATGACGGTTCCTTCCATCACTGGCGTAGAATTTGCCACTAAATTTTTGAGGTAATTGTTTGTAGAATCTACCTCTTTAATTGTCACAAAATTTTGTCCAACAAATAATCCTGAAAATATGTTATTTTGCAATGGATAATAATTAATTACTTAAAATCGTTCCAAAACTAATTCTTTTTGATGGTAAAAAACAAAGCGTTAAGTGAATCCGCTTATATTTCTGAGTTAGCCATTCATGGCATACAGGAAAAAAAAGGAAATGACATTATCAGGTTAGACCTACGTAATATATATAGTTCGGTTGCAGATTATTTTGTTGTTTGCCATGCCGAATCTGCCACACAGGTTAAAGCCATTGCAAATAGTATAGAAGACGAAATTTTTAAAGCAACACAACAGGAACCCTACCGGAAAGAGGGCTTACAGTTTGGTGAGTGGATACTGCTGGATTATGTAGATGTTGTTGTTCATGTTTTCCGGACAGATAAACGTGAATTTTATGGGATGGAAGATTTGTGGGGCGATGCAGAGATAAAAATGTACAAAAGCGCTTAAGCTTTCGTCACATGCGTGTATAATGATGCGTCAATAACCCAAATCATACAGATGTTAATTAAAAGATTGTAAGTTTGAGCTTGTAAAGAAATGAAAGATAATAAATTGGAAAAACCAAAACCACTCCGGAAAATACCTAATAAAAAAATATCACCTAAGCCGCCAAAACCAAACATTATGTGGTTTTATGCCATAATTGTTGTTGTGCTGCTTGGGGTAGCTACCTTATTAAATACCAATACAAACAACCAGATCACTTTTCAGCGCTTTAAAGAAGACATGCTGAAACAGCATGATGTTGACAGGATTGTTGCTTACCGCAGCGGTGACCTGGTAGTGGCAGACGTTTATATTAAAAAAGAAAGTTTAAACAAAGCCCAGTATGCAGATGCCAAAAAAGAACAACGTTCTTTTAATATGAGCGCTGCAGAAAACCCGCAATACTTTTTTACTGATGCATCTTACGAAAGTTTGAAGCAGTCTATCAGTGATGCAGAAAAGGATTTTCCAGATACCGAGAAAGTGCCAATCAGCTATGAGCAAGGCCACGAAAGCCTTTTATCTAACTGGTTTGTACAATGTATTATAATGGCGGTAGTGCTGGTTGCTGTATGGCTGTTTATTATGCGCCGCATGAGCGGTGGTGCAGGTGGCGGTCCCGGCGGCCAGATCTTTAACATTGGTAAATCAAAAGCTACCCTGTTTGATAAAGAAGCGCAGGTGTCAGTAACATTTAATGATGTTGCCGGACTTGAGGAAGCCAAGCAGGAAGTAATGGAAATTGTTGATTTCCTAAAGAACCCTAAAAAGTATACTAATCTTGGTGGTAAGATCCCTAAAGGCGCTTTATTGATAGGTTCGCCGGGTACCGGTAAAACCTTGCTTGCAAAAGCTGTTGCCGGCGAAGCGCAGGTGCCTTTCTTTTCTTTATCCGGTTCAGACTTTGTGGAGATGTTTGTGGGTGTGGGTGCATCACGTGTACGTGATCTGTTCCGCCAGGCTAAAGACAAAGCTCCTTGTATTATATTTATTGACGAGATTGATGCCATTGGCCGCGCGCGTGGTAAAAACAATATAGTTGGCGGTAACGACGAGCGAGAGAATACATTGAACCAGTTACTGGTTGAGATGGATGGTTTCGGTACCGATTCTGGCATTATCATTCTTGCAGCTACTAACCGTCCTGACGTGTTAGACTCTGCGTTGCTGCGCCCGGGCCGTTTCGACAGGCAGGTATCTATTGATAAACCGGATCTGATTGGCCGTGAGCAAATATTTAAAGTGCACTTAAAGCCAGTTAAACTGGCAGAAGGTGTGGACGCTAAGAAATTATCGGCACAAACCCCGGGCTTTGCGGGTGCAGAAATTGCAAACGTTTGTAACGAGGCAGCATTGATAGCAGCCCGTAAGAACAAAGAGGCTGTTGACATGCAGGATTTCCAGGATGCGATAGACCGCGTGATTGGAGGTTTAGAGAAGAAGAACAAGATCATCTCACCTGAAGAAAAACGCATTGTTGCCTACCACGAAGCCGGCCACGCTATTGCCGGTTGGTTCCTGGAGCATGCCGATCCGTTGGTTAAGGTTTCTATTGTTCCGCGTGGTGTTGCCGCGTTAGGTTATGCCCAATATTTACCGAAAGAACAATTTCTTTACACAACTGAACAACTGGTTGATGGTATGTGCATGACCATGGGTGGCCGTGTTGCAGAGGATATAACGTTCGGTAAAATATCAACTGGTGCACAGAACGATTTAGAAAGGATCACCAAACTTGCTTATGCCATGGTAACCATATATGGTATGAATGATAAGGTTGGTAACGTTTCTTTTAACGATACCCAGGGCGAATACCAGTTTAACAAACCATATTCTGAAAAAACATCTGAGCTGATTGACCAGGAAGTAAGAAATCAGATAAACGTGGTTTACGAAATGACCAAAAAGCTATTACAGGACAAAAGGGATGGCCTGATCAAACTGGCAGAAAAGCTTTTGGAAAAAGAAATTCTTTTCCAGTCTGACCTGGAAGAAATTTTAGGCAAGCGCCCTTTTGAAACCCGTACCACTTATGATGAGTTTGTTAATGGCCCGGATTCAAACCAGGATGCAGCTGCTGAAAACCTTGTTCCGGAAGGCATAGCCGACCACTCAGGAACCTTTGAGCGCAATCCTGAAGAAAAGGAAGCAAGCGCAGGACAGGAATAAATTATTGAATTGCAAATGGTGAGCAGCTTATATGCTCACCATTTGTATTTTACCGGAATGATGAAATTAGCATTATCCGTTGCTGCTAACAGTTGGCAAGGTTAATTAACATGGCTGTTTAGCATCATCATTTACTACTACCACTCACTAAATGAGAGACATCACTACATCGAAAGAAAAGCTGCTAAAAAAAATACGCAAGGCATTACTTGAGAAACGTGATAATCCTTACCCCAACCTGGAGGATGCCCCTCATTACCCGCCGATAGAAGAACTTCCTGAGGTATTATTTGCTGAAAAGTTTACCGCCGTATCCGGTCAGTTTGTTTTTTGTGAAAACGAAGTGCAGTTTATAGAAAATCTACTGGAACTTGCCGAGGAACGCAAATGGCGAAAAATATATTGCTGGGAGCCGCCCCTGCAAGAAGTGTTAAACGAATTTGGCTATCCCTTTTTTGAAACTGATAAAGATTTTGAACAGGCTGAAGTTGGCTTTACCCTTTGTGAAGCCCTTATTGCACGTAATGGCACCATCTTATTATCAAACGGAAATATGGCAGGCCGCAGGTTAAGTATCTATCCGCCGGTTCATATTGTGCTTGCTTATACCTCGCAGCTTGTGGTTGATCTGAAAGACGGTTTTAAACTGTTGAAAGATAAGTATGGGAATAACCTGCCATCCATGATTACGCATGTTACCGGCCCAAGCCGAACTGCCGATATTGAGAAAACCCTTGTTTTAGGCGCCCATGGCCCGCGCGAGCTTTTTGTCTTTTTGTTAGAAGGATAAAGCTTTGCCCTATTCTATATCTTCCTTGAATAGTTTTCACAACGGATAACCTTTAATGTTGAAAAAACCGTTAAAACACTATAAGCGCAATATTCCTTAATGTGCTATTTTTAGGCATTGTTAAACTTAATATTAATCTATGTCTTCTGTAATTGATAACACCCTTGCTAAAAGCTTAATTCAGGAATACCGCGACCAAAATTCTACCGCCGGCGGCCCCGGTTTGCTTACAGACAGTGGTCAATTCTTAAATGGATTTTTTATAGACAGGGCGTGCCTCGAAAACATCTTAAGTAACCCAAGTGCCGATGGCTTGCACATCTATCTGGCAAAACATCCGGAATTTGCAGGTGTAGCCCAAAACACTTTTACGGTAGTATTGGTGGGTGCAGCCATTAACCCCGAGGCTGGCAACGGACCAAACCAGCCGCCCTATTTGAACATAGATTTGCCTTGGGAATTTTCTGCGCCATGCCCACCAAGCTGCGGCGACTTTTAACAGTACTTGAATGAAGATCCTTCCCTTTATTATTCTTTCACTGATTCTTGTAAGTGTTATAATCGGTGTAGTTCGCTATAAAAAAGCGACTGCACCCTTTAAGCTTTTGATCATTTATTTGATCCTTACGCTTGTATCTGAGTGCATAAGCGAAGCGATGGCAAAACTGAGCCACAACAATATGATAATGTATCATATTTTCGCTCCCGTCGAGTATGTTTTTTATACGCTTATTTATCGCAAAATATTTTCAGGAAAGCTTAAACAGATCATTACATACCTAATGATCCCGGTTTTAGCGTTCGCATTAATTAACTCATTGTTTTTTCAAAAAACCAATACTTTTCCATCCAATTTTTTGCTTAGCTACCAGGTAATATTTTTGTTTTATGCTCTCATGGGTTTCAGGCAAATGCTGCTTGATCCTAAACAGGTATCCATTTACAAGCAAAGCTTTTTCTGGCTCAATCTCTCTTTAATGCTTTTTTCAACAACCCTTTTCCTGTACTTTGGACTGCTTAACTTTTCTATTAGGCATGGCATGAATATCGATTCACTAACAATTTTTTCGTCGGTGGTCAATATTATTTATTACATATTATTATCTACAACCATTTTAATAGATTCGAGCAAAAGGGAAATAATCGAGAGAAATGAAGATTTCTGAGCAGGAAAATTTAGAGCTGTACATCCTTATTTTCTCGTCCATTATTTTATTCTCCTGCCTGGCTGGTTTCATTGTTTACTTTTTAGTTTTATATAAAAACCGGCAGCTGCGCAACCAGCAGGAAAAGGCAGCCCTGCAATCAAAGTTTAAGCAGGAAATATTAACCGCCCGGATAGAGATTCAGGAGGATACGCAAGCGCATATAAGCCGTGAGATTCATGATAACATCACCCAGGTGTTGTCGTTTGTGAAACTTAACCTGGCTATGCTTAACGCTGCAAGCGATGCGCAGAAAAATGAACGAATAACCGAAAGCCGAGAACTGATAGCCCAGGTGATCACAGACCTGCGCGATCTTTCAAAAAGCCTGAGTTTTGAACATATAATCAATCAGGGGCTGGTAAAAAGTCTGGAGGCCGAAGTAGTGCGTCTTAACAAGAGCGGCATGCTGTCTACCACGCTTTCTGTTTTAGGCAATGCTTATCCGCTTGGCGAACAGCGGGAACTGGTATTATTCAGAATATTTCAGGAAGCATTAAATAATACGCTTAAGCACTCTGGCGCGGATAGCTTTAAAATCGGTTTGGAATACAAGCCGGATTTATTTATTTTAACGCTTTGCGACAACGGGAAGGGGTTTTCTATTCAACCGGCTGATAATCTGAAAGGTTCCGGCTTACGAAATATAGAAAACAGGGCCGCGCTGGTTGGAGCAAAGGCAGTTATAAGCAGCACCCCGGGGATGGGTTGCGAAATAAAGATTAGCCTAAACCCTTTAGATTTCGATATATATAATGACCCAACCAATTCAGATCGCCCTGGCGGATGACCATCGTCTATTCAGGAGTGGGATAGTTTCATTAATAAATAACCTTAAACAGTACCATATATTATTTGAAGTGGCCAACGGCCAGGAACTGATCAATAAGATCTCAACCGGTTACAAGCCTGATATTATCCTGCTGGATATTCACATGCCTGTTATGGACGGTACGCAGGCTGCTAAATGGATCCACGAAAATCATCCAGGTATACCTATTATTGTTTTATCGATGAGTGAGGATGCCGAAATGGTACTTAGTATGTTAAAAATTGGCGTAAGGGGTTACATGTTGAAGGATGCCGAGCCTGCCGAATTTGAACTTGCGTTAGATAAGGTATCGCGCGGGGAGGTATACTACCCGGATTTTGTTACCAAACTGCTGCTTAACACCGTAAATAATAAAGACTCCGGTCACGTGCGCCTCAATAACCGCGAGCTGGAATTTTTAAGATTGGCAAGTACCGAGCTCACTTACAAAGAAATTGCCGATAAAATGAATGTGAGCGCCCGCACGGTAGACGGTTACCGGGACGCCCTGTTTGAAAAACTGCAAATTAAAAGCCGCGTTGGCTTGGTTTTATATGCTATAAAAAACAAGCTGATTAATTTGTAATTTGCTAATTTTGTTAGCAAATTTGAGTAATGGCACATGAGGATAATCCGGAGTTTTTTAAAGGCCGGGGAGCGCAGGTAAACACACACAATAAGTTTCTTAAAAACAAATATGTATTAGACCATATAGAAGGCCTGGACGAGCCTATGCTTGAAAATACCGCTACCCAGCTTTTTAAAGAAACACCCAAAAAGATAGTAAGCGAATCTAACAGCCCCGATCTAAGCCACATGTTCTCGATAAACCCTTACCAGGGATGCGAGCATGGCTGTATTTATTGCTATGCCCGCAACTCGCATGAATATTACGGCTTTAGCGCCGGTTTAGACTTTGAACGGAAAATTATCGTAAAACGTAATGCGCCCGAACTGCTTGAACAATATTTTAACAAGCGCAATTACTCGCCGGTTTGCATTATGCTATCGGGTAATACAGATTGTTACCAGCCTATAGAGCGAAAGTTGAAGATTACCCGCGCGTTATTAGAGCTGTTTTTACAATACCGTAACCCAGTGAGCATTATCACTAAAAACAATGTGATTTTGCGCGACCTGGATATTTTGCAGGAGCTTGCCGCTTTATCACTGGTGCATGTAAACGTATCTGTAACCTCGCTTGATGAGCAATTGCGCCAAAAACTGGAGCCACGCACCATTACGGCCAGCGGCAGGCTTACCGTAATAGAAAAGTTAGCCGAAAAAGGCATCCCGGTGAGGGTAATGGCCGCGCCCATTATTCCGGGGTTAAACAGTAACGAACTGCCGGGAATTATCAAAGCTGCGGCTGATAGGGGGGCATCCTCCGCAGGTTTTACCATGGTGCGGTTAAATGGCAGTATAAGCGAAATCTTTACCGACTGGATAAACAAGGCCTTCCCGGCTAAAGCGCAAAAAGTGTTGAATATGATTCGCTCCTGCCATGATGGTAAATTGAACGACAGCGAATTTGGCCGCAGAATGAGCGGTGATGGAAGGATTGCAGAGTCCATACACCAGATGTTTAAACTGGCATGCAATCGTTTCCTGGCAGACAGGGATATGCCTGCTTATAATTATGATCTGTTTGTCCCTAAAAATGGCAGGCAAACCACTTTGTTTTAATTGAATTAATTATTGGCTTTTAATATGATTATTGTAAGCAAAAGAAGTAAATACTGAAAAAAGAAAGAATACAATCATAAATGTAAACGGCAAGTAGTTATAAGCATAACTTAATTACACACGGGTGTTCACACTCCACCCTATTATGATTGCGCCTACAGAAATTACAGAAACGAGCGCAAGCAATACGACCATCCAGTACAAAAATATTTTCATAAATAATTTATCAATAATTTCAGAGGAGAGAGTTTGGTAAAGATAATTATTTTTTAAATAAATTATTTAATTAAAATTTAATACTCATCTTGCTTCTAAAAAATTTGCAATTAAAATACGAAAAGAAATTATTACCGAATTAAAAATTTCAACAATGATACAAAGGCGAAAATTTTAGATTTTCCCGGAGGTTATTTTAATATAAGCAGCCTCCGGGGGGTAAGAACGCTCAGGCAAGCTTTATAAGTTCTACTGCCAGTATAACAAGGTAAGCTGCAGCACCTACCATAAAGGAACGTGCTATGATGTTATTTAATGTTTTCATTTTTTTTATTTAAGGTTAACGGAAAAGTTCCCTTAAAGCCGGCTTCGAAAACTATACATCTTCGACAGTTAAAAAACGAGAAGGTTTATTAAAGGCAGGAAATTATTTGAGATAAAAAAGCCACGGTGTTTAACCGCGGCGCTTATATATATAAGTTAAAATTAAGGGCTTGGTTATATGTATAATTATAATATTGACAGATACAATATTATTAACTAGCTAACCGTAAAAATATTGTTTCAAAAGCGTTATTAGTTACTAATAATTAGTCAACATTAACGGTATTTTATCCATTTTATAGCTATAAACAGATAAATTGAACTAAACTTTAATACAACACCTTAAGCCTCAACAATTAAGGGTATAAAAATTCATCGGTAATGCTTTTTATTAACAAAAAATTGTCTACATTTGCAGCCCCGCAGAAAGAACTCCGGGGGTAATGTTGAATACATAAAAGAAAAATAAATGGCAACTAAGATCAGATTGCAAAGACACGGTAAAAAAGGAAAACCGTTTTATTACGTAGTAGTGGCAGACGCAAGAGCACCACGCGACGGACGTTTCATTGAGCGTTTAGGTTCATACAACCCAAACACCAACCCGGCTACTATCGATATTGATTTTGATAAAACTTTAGAGTGGGTTAACAACGGTGCACAGCCAACAGATACCTGCCGTGCTATCCTTTCTTACAAAGGTGTTTTATATAAAAAACACTTACAAGGCGGCCTTAAAAAAGGTGCCTTGACTGAAGAGCAGGTTGAGTCAAAATTCCAGGAATGGATAGACCAGAAGCAAGGAAAGATCAGCGGTAAGAAAGATAACCTGGTTTCTGCTAAAGAGGAATCACGTAAAGCAGCACTTGCAGCAGAAGCTAAGAAGAAAGAAGCTAAAGCAGCAGCTATCGCAGCTAAAAATACGCCTCCTGCCGAAGAAGAAGCTCCTGCTGAAGATGCAGCAACAGAAACTGAAGCAGCAGAATAATTTTAATAAAAATTTATGGCAATGGCGAGGTACTATAGTACTTCGCCATTGTTGTTTTAAGCCGTTTATATATTTTTTAATCAGAAATGACCAAAGACGACTGTTTTAAAGTTGGCAGTGTTTTAAAAACCAAGGGACTTAAGGGTGAACTAAATATCTATGTAGATTTTGATGGCATAGAAAAAATAAAGTTCAACACTATTTTCCTGGAAATTGCCGGTAAGCTGGTGCCTTTTTTTGTAAGCTCAATAAAGTACCTGCAAAAAAATGCGGGTTACTTAAATCTGGAAGATATTGACACTATTGAAAAAGCCGCGCCGCTTGTTAAAAAGGATATTTACCTTGATAACAAGTTAAAGCCTAAAAAGAAAAAGGCCGAGTTTACCTTGATGGATGTAAAGGGCTTTATTGCCATTGATGAAGCGCATGGCGAGTTAGGTGAGATACTGGAAGTTATGGAATACCCGCAGCAGATCCTTGCATCGGTAAGTTTTAAAGAAAAAGAAGTGTTGTTTCCTTTAAATGCCGCCACTATCAAAGGCATTGACGTTGAAGGCGGTGAGATCTACCTCGACCTGCCCGAAGGTTTACTGGATATTTACCTGGAGTAATTAAATAATATAGAAAAGTAGAGTGTTTGTAGTTTATTCTGCACATAAACATTGTCAATATTCTTTATTTCTCTATTTAATGGGATTTGGCATGGTTTTTTGGTTAGGGTTAATACATTTAACTAAAAAAACAACACCATGAGATCACTACTTTATATCATCGCAGTTATTCTTGTAATAGGATGGGCGATTGGCGTATTTGCATATTCTGCAGGAGGTTTAATTCATGCATTGCTTGTAATTGCAATCATTGCATTTTTGATAGGCATTATCAGAAGCCCTTCAACAATATAATTATTCTGTTATAAACAGAAACAGGCGGCTCTATGGGCCGCCTGTTTTTGTTTACACCGTTTTAGTTTTTTGAGATAAAACCGCTTTTCTTTTTTGAGTGAGATATTTTCTTACCGGTATATCGTAAAAAGTCATCACCAAATAAGCGAAAGCAATTAAAAGTACTAAGCCTATCAAAATTATGTACGTAAGGTGCGCTTTATCTGGTTTATGAGCACTGTAATAGTTATTGAACATCCACATTACTGCATAATGCGTAGTGTAAAGCGGGTAAGATATATTACCCAGAAAAATGCAAAGTTTGTTAAGGCTTGGATGCAAGCTTGAACCCCACCCTAAGGCAATTATAAACGGAAAATAAAAAAGCACGATAAGCGGCTGGCTTACCCAGTTCCAGGGGCCGAAGGGCATAAGAAACGCTGCTGCCAGCAAAATGCCAACGCCTATAAAGCCAAGGCCGTTTTTAATGATCAAGTTAAACCTGTATACAATAAGCCCCGCTAAAAAGGAGTATGCTATACGTGCAGCCCCGTCCCAAAAGGTGGAGCCTCCCCATCCCCCCATCAGGTTGCCGGAGTTATAGCCAACAATACAAAGCACAATGCCGGCAACTATTGCTAATGGAATTAACCATTTGCGCGGCAAACGGCTAAGTACAAAAGCGTAAAAAATATTTGCAACATATTCCCAGAATAACGACCAGCAGGGTGCATTTAATCCAAAGAGATTAAAAGCCCTGTCGCCCATTCGGGGAAACGGAATAAGTAAAACAGAAAGCAGAAACAAAAAAGCGAGACGACCGGTGCTGTATGCCTCGGGTTGGCTGGCAAAGGGATCAAAAAGAAGCGCTAATAAACCCAGCACCGATCCAAAAACAACAAGCGGATGGAGCCGGATAAGCCTTGATTTAAAAAACTCCAATACTCCCATTTTTTCGATACGATCATCATAGGCATAGCCGATTACAAAACCGGATAAGCAAAAAAAGAAATCAACTGCCAGGAAACCATTGCCGATAAAGTTTTTGCTGTAATCAGAATAGGCTATTTCCATAAAATGAAAAGTAACCACTGCTATAGCTGCGAGCCCTCTCAGGCCATCGAGTATTTCAAAGTGCTGTTTGGTTTTTAGAATCTGGGGCGTAGTCTGGTTCATGTACTGGCTTGGGCGCATTCATTAATAAGCGCGCCTTTTCCAAATATAATATCTTGAACCTGTTTTTAAAGCGTTGATGGCCAATGGCGATTAATTTTTAATGCTACAACAGATTAAAGTTAAGAGTGTCTGCCTGCATGGCTATGTGTCTAAATTATTAAGGCATACGTCTACAGGGATAGCTTTAACACATTTAATTTAAAAACTGATTGTACAAGCTGTTTGTCCAATTAGGAGTTAATAAGTGAGTTTATAGATTAGCTTTTTTTAGACAACCCACATCAGGCAACGTCAACCAATAACAGGCAACCTCAACCCACTATCGCTGAAAAATTTCCGGGTATTTTCTGATAAAGTATACGGGTGTACAACTCCAGGCATGGCAGTAGCTGTTTACCGGGAAGAAACCATAGGGCGATTTAAAATCATCCGCAGGGTCATAAACCTCCCAAAAAGTATCCGCACCTTTCTTAATCATATTACCCCAATAGGCCGTAAGGGCAGCTTTTGCTTCGGCATTTAAGCCGCTTTTAATTAATGCCGCAATATAATAGTGGTACATGTAAGGGGCACCGGGTTTTACAGCATTGCTGAGGCTTGGTAAGGCTTTCAAGGCTCTTTGTGCTTCGGTGGTTGATGCTACGCCGCTTAATATCATCCAGGCCTGCCCGCCATAAGACACCTGTTTGGCTGGCCCGCTGGTGAAAAGCCCGGTAGTTTTATCATAAAGATTTTTATGTGCAGCTTCTTTCAACTTTTTTGCCATAGCCGGGATCTCTGTTATTTCACTTTCCTTTCCCAATAATTTGGCGAGGGCGTATGTTTCGTTGAGAGTAAAAATGGTTATCCCCTGCAGAGGCGCCTGTTTATCCAGGCCGTCTTTCCAGTCGAAAAATACCCACCATTCTTTTTCTGCCTTTACATTATCCATCATGCCGTCTTTGCTCATATACATGCGGGCAATATCTAACTGTTTCTTCGCCACCGGCCAAAGATCCAGGCCGGTTTGCTTATCGCCGGTTGCGGCAACATACTCCTTAAGCGCAACATTGTAAAGAAAACAGTAGTCGAGCAGGCGGCTTTTTTGCGGATGCGGTTCGGGCATCTCAAAAATATTGGCGTTTAAAATGCCATCGTCGTTGGAAAGGCCTGCAAGCAGGTAAAGACAGCGTTTAGTGAGAGCGTTATTTTTAAACGAATACAGGTTAGCCAGCGATTCGAGGTAAAGATCGCCGATCCATAAACGGCGGTCGCGTTTTGGGCCGTCTTCATATACGGTTTGCATGCATTCCTTTAAGGTATTTAAACCAACACGGTCAATATCTTTTATAACAGGCGGTGTACTTGCAGCAAGCTGCGGCGGAATTGCTGTAACAGAAGAGGTTGCCTTAAACTGCAGATCTGAAAAGCCAAATTTATAGCCGCCCGAACCCAGCCATTCTATTTTAACGTATCGGAAAGCCAAACGCCGCGGAATGGTAATGGTTGCCGGCAAAACAGAAACGGTTACTGTTTCGTCCTACAGCCAGGCACGGCTTAACGACCCGGGATAGGGGTCAAAAGGGGTTGCTAACTCGGCAGGAACTTCGCCAAAGGTTAGCTTTAATCGCAGAGGCGCATCCATATCGCCACGCAGGGTTTTTAAAGTAAAAGTACAATTGCCGGTAAGATGCTCACCAAAATCTATTACAATACCGCTGTTTTTTTTTTTAAAGGTTTATCATATAATTGTTCCATGCCACCGGCACTCACGGCTTTCCATCCCTGAAAAGCGCCCGCATCTTTTTCCAGTTTTACAATTCCTGTAGGGTGCTTAACGGTCTCTGTTAAAACGGGCTTCAGAGCAGCGGCCTTATCCAGCCAGCTTTGGCGTTTGCCTGCGTAAAGATCTTGTGCCTGCAAGTGGAAAACAGCGAGTACAATAAAAATGAATAGTAAAAGGAGTATGCGAATGCGAATTACGGTAGATTTCATGATCTTAATGCACGGCGATTGATCACACAATGTACGAATTTAAAGGATTTACCTAAAGACTTACCAATAAAGGCCATTAAAATAAGCGATAATAAAATATATATTTTCAATAATAATTTTACTGGTACTATAATTGTTAACTAAAGTGAAATTAAAAACTTTATGTTGATGAATACGCTAATTGTGGTGGATGATAACGATCTTGACAGGCGGATCATTAAATATAGTCTTGAAAAATATCCGGTATTTGACTTTGTATTGTATTTTGAAAATGGCTTGTCGTTGATAAACTATTTAAAAGATCATAAGAACGAATATTATGCACTTCCGGAAGCCATATTTCTTGATTTACGCATGCCCGAGTATGACGGGTGGGAAGTTTTAAATGCTTTAAAAAAGATATACCGCAGTTTATCAAAAGATATTAAAGTTTATATCGTATCAGCTTCCGTAAGTTCGCAAGACAGGTTCCGCGCATTGAACTATAGTTTTGTGCACCGGTTTATATCCAAACCCATAACCAAGGAAACGCTGATGTCTATCTCCAGCGAAATGAATAAAAGTGCTTAAGCTCCCCCTTTTGCATGATTTCCTAAAAACTTAATCATCAACTCAACCCTTAAAAACATGCTTAAGGCCAAATTAGTGTATGGAATAGTTTATTAATCCGTATACTGGATGATACAATAAATTAATATCACGGCATATTTTTTAGTCGCAATTGCAGGAAAGTTATTTAACTACGTTGAAAATTAATCAACAAAACGTCATTTAAATTTCAAACAGCATAATTTTTTAAGGCTGGTATTATAATTGTTTCATTGTGTGAAATTAAAATATAAGTTAATGAGCACGCTTATTGTAGTAGACGAAAACGATCTTGACAGACGCATCCTAAAGTTTAGCCTGGAGAAATACCCGGTATCTGATTATGTTTTATACTATGAAGAAAGTTCTTCGCTCATTAAATATTTAAAAGATCACAAAGGTGAATACGGCAACCTGCCCGACGCTGTCTTTTTGCACCTGCCTGAAGATAATGGTCTTGAAATTTTAGACCAGCTAAAAAAGATCTATCCAACATTATCAAAAAGTGTAAGGATTTATGTGGTATCGGCTTCTGTAAGTTCGCAGGACAGGTTTAGTGCGTTAAACTATGGCTTTATTCACCGTTTCATCTCTAAACCGATAACCAAGGATATATTGGCGGAAATTTCGAGTGAAATGATCAAAAGCGCTTAAAATCCTTCTTAAAACATATAATTGTTCATCAACCCGGTGCTTGCTAATTTGGGGATGATAGCATTTTCATTTTATTTTATAGCGCTGTTGCTTTGGCGGGTTTTGATCGGTTTGTAACACAATTCTGATAAAACAGCTTGATCGGTCACCTCCTAATTTTCTAAAATACGGGTAGTAATTCCTTTCCCTTATTTACTGCGTTCTGCAAACGTTTTTACCTTCATAAAACAGATTACGGCATAATTAAATAATTCAATAGCAGCTTGTTTAAGGGTTTGATTAGCTTGTAATTTTATTTACCTTGCTCCTTATATAACCAGTTATTCTGTCTAATTCCATAAACGACAGTACCGCCTTTATTATTTAAAATGTTTGCAATACCTGCTAACCCTAAAGAGCTATTTGGTAAAATTCAGATAGTGATCAAGTACATTGTGCTTAAAAAGGGGTTTATATCAAAATTTAAAAATCACAGGGCCGTATTAAAAACGTTGTCGCCTTTCAGAAAGGAAAAGCTGATTTATTTCAGAACAACGCTTATGTACATCCTGCCATACCTGTCAAAATCTTTTGATGTGCGTAGCAAGCAACGCATTCTGATAGAACATTATTCTTTTCTTGAACGAAAGTTTTCTTTAAATCAATTACGCCAATTGTTTAGTGAAAACGGGTTAGAGATTTATGCTGAAAGCAGCGAAATGGATAAATACAGCATCCATTTAAAATCGGTTACCAGCCATCTTGAATTTGAAGGATCTATGTCATTACTGTTTAAACAGAATGATATCACGCTTTATATTTTGTGCTTCACCTTTGTGCGCGGCGCTATATTTGAGCTTAATGATCCACATATTGTTTACGTATCGGCTTTGCAGGGTACAAAAAATGCGTTTGAAGGTATCCGCATATCTACTAAGCATTTTAAAGACAATTCATTACCGGTTATATTGTTTAAAACCTTAGAAGCAATTGCAATACAACTCGGCATTAAACATTGTATCGGGATTTCGGCTCAAAATCATCTTTCGTTAAAAGATGCCGGGCAGTACAACCGGTTCTTTAATAATTACGATATCTTTTGGCAAAACAACGGGGCAACAACTATATGCAATGATTATCTGTTAAGTTTTCCTTTAACGCAAAAACCTATCGAACAGATAGTGCAGACACATAGAAACCGTACATTAAAGAAGCGACAGAAAATGAAGGAAATGGCCAAAATGGTTTCTGAAACCATGAAATCTATTTTGCAAAACCGGGAAGATTTATAATAGTGTATAAAAGTTATAACGCATTGATATAGTACTTATTGCGAAATAAATTTATTGTAGAATGTTTGTTTTGATGTGCAGGTAGGTATATATTTGGCATAACCCAACTCTAAACACAATGAAAAAAATTAACATCACTTACTGGATCTCTACCGGCCTGCTGTTAGCCGTTATGATTTTTTCCGGTGTTACCAGTATTCTTAACACACCAGAGTCTATAAAGATGATGAGCGGGCATTTTGGCTACCCGGCTTACTTTAACCAGTACCTGGGCGTTGCCAAAATTTTAGGTTCTATAGCTTTGCTGTTGCCGGGCTTTCCGCGCCTTAAAGAATGGGCCTATGCCGGCTTCGCCTTTGATATGATCAGTGCGGTTTATTCAGAAATTTCTGTTCATGACCCAGTTTCGCAATGGGCGCCTATATTTATATTCATTGCTATCCTGGTGGTATCATATGTGTATCACCATCGCCGGTTAGAAGCGAAAAGGGTTTAATTTATTAATGAATGACTTTCGGGATGTAGCGTAGCCCGGTATCGCGCCAGCATGTGCTGGAGGTCGTGGGTTCGAATCCCGCCATCCCGACGATAAAAATAACACTGTCCGAAGTTTTATCTTCGGACAGCTCAACTCTTTAAAAGCCGTACATACCACCCGAAACGGAAATTTGTTCTCCCGTAATCCAGGCTGCATCATCCGAAGCCAGGAATACTACGGCCTTTGCAATGTCTGCGGGTTGTCCTCTGCGGCCAAGTGGCGTTTTTTCAACAAACATCTTTTCGTATTCGCTGCCGGCGGTAACCCCTGCACTGGCTGCACCTTCTGTGTCCGTAGCTCCCGGCAAAACAGAGTTGATACGAACGTTTTTTGCACCCAACTCTTTAGACAAAGCAATAGTGAAGGCATCTAATGCGGCTTTAGTTGATGAGTACAATGATGCATTAGGAAGCGGGTATTTGCTTGCACCCGAACTAATGTTGATAATGTTGCCGCCCTTATCGCCAAAAAGTTTCAATGCCGCCTGGATAGTAAGGATCGGCCCTAACACATTAACGTTGAAACTTTGGTGAAAATCTGCTTCCGAGATCTGCTCGATGGATGCGTATCCCTGGGCAACCGCATTATTGACCAATACGTCCAGTTTACCAAAAGCCTTTTCTGTTTCGTCGAACAGCCTGCTTACATCGGCCGCTTTTGATACATCGGCCTGTACGGCAATGGCTAAACCGCCATTTTCTATTATCTCGTTAACTACCCTGTCTGCACCCTCTTTGCTCGAAGCATAATTTACAACAACCTTTGCGCCTGCCGCTGCAAAGTGTTTTGCTATGGATGCGCCTATTCCTTTTGAAGCACCGGTAACTATAGCCACCTTGTTTTCTAATTTACTCATGATTTTTATTGACTTATTTTATTAAATCCTTCAGTTATTTTCGTTTTGAAAGACATCCAAAGATGCATCCTGATAAAGATCTGCAGGCTGACATGGATCACTAAATGCACACTACAAATGTCAATTCAAGGTGATGACTTAAATCAAAAAATCGATGTAAATTTCTGTTAGATAATAACTTATTAGAAATCAGAAAAAGGCATTGGAGTTAAGCAATCAATAAGTTAACCTGCGAGTTAAGACCTGATCGCCAAATGTTTTTATCTTCATAAGCAAAAAGTCATGAATGAGCCAGTTGACAAGCTCAAGTTTAATCGCAAAGCCCGAAGTAGTTAAGGGCATTATTTTAGAGCATTTTTCTTGATCCTGCTCAAAGTTTCGGAGGATAAACCAAGATAGGAAGCGACCATGTTTTGCGGGAACCGCTGTAAGAAATGGGGATAATTGTTTACCAGGTCCTCGTAGCGCTCTTCGGCCGAAAGGCTGATGGCCTGCATTCTTTTCTGGGCTGAAATGGTGTTGTTCTGACTGATTACATTTGACATTGCCGAAAAAGCTGGGATATGCTTCAAAAACGCTTCAATTTCGGCATTGGTTGATTGGAGGATCTCCAGTTCTTCCAGCGCTTCAATATTGAAGCGAGTGGGCGTTAACCTGTAAAAACTTTCAAAATCTGTAAGCCACCAATTTTCTACCGACAATTTCAGGATATGTTCATGCCCTTTTTCGTCTACCGTAAAGGTCCTGGCGGATCCCTTTACAATAAAACCGATGTATTTGCACACGTCCCCTTCCTGTAAAAAGTATTGCCGTTTCCGAAGTTTCCTGGGTTTGAAATGTACCGTAAGCAAACGTTTGTCATCATCTGACAACTGTTGGCCTGATATTTTTTGAATGTAATCGAAAAACGCTTCAAAATTGGACATTGTTGCGATATGTAATTCTGCGCAATTTACTTAAGCTGTTGCTAAAAAAGTAATATATTTAAGTGCGTTGCCTTGTTTTGAAAGGTTAACCAAAGTAAAGAGTCCAATAACTAAGTACCATATTCAAAACTAATGATGATTAATTATTCTATGATATATAATGTGTCTGAAGCCGCGAACTTATTAGATATAGACAGAGAAATAATTAAGAAGTGGGCTTTTATTTTTATTGACTATCTAAGCTCTTCAGCTAATCCTGGTAAAGGAAAGATGCGAAAGTTTTTAATAGACGACATGCGTATATTTTATTACATCTTAATGTTTTGGGAGGAAAGTCCTGATATAGAAAACATTAAATATGGACTTGATTCAAATGATCAATTTAAACACGAACCCATAGATAAATTTATAATCAGTATAAAGCCGTTGTTTAGAAATATGCCCGAAGATATTGACGAAACATGGAGAGGCGTTGTTTTTGGTGGTGAATTTGAACTTGGAAACTTATTTATAACTGCGGAGTCATTCAAATTAGCGGGTGATAAGCTCGTTGAAATAGCTCATGATGGTTACGAAAATCGAGATTTATTTCAACCTGCAATTTATAATTATCGTCACGCTACGGAATTATATATAAAATCGATAATAGGAAGCGAAAACCATCATGATTTATCTGATTTGATGAGTAAACTGAAGTTAGTATTTAAAAATGAATTCAATACGGTTCCTCCGACTTGGTTCGAAAATTTAGTAGAAGCTTTTAACTACTGTGATCCTAAAGGAACAGCATTTCGTTACGGCATTACAGTGCCAAGTGAAGAATTGTATGCAGATATGCGGCATATTAGTACATTGATGACTTGGTTTGCACAAGTTTTTAAAAGAATTCAAAACCTACGTCGAGATACAAGGTAATTAAATATTCACTTTTAGAAAAATTTTGTCCGTTCCTGTATGGGTCATGCTGTGGGAATGTAATAGCAGAATATCAATCAACAGAATTATCAAAATCTCCCCTTACAGCACCAGCATATTTCTCCCTGCTTTAAGTACATAATCTTTCCCTTTCCATGCTAATGTGCCCGATGTTTTTTCTGGCAGGGAAATATTGATGTTCCATTTGGCGCCGCTTAGTTTGTAGGCCACATCTATTTTGCCGTTTGGATGAGGCATGGAAGCGCTGATATTGGTAATATCTCCTAAACGGGGTGTGATCCGGATTTTTTGAAAGCCCGGCAATTCGCTGTCTATCCCTAAAAGCGTGCGGTAAACCTCTATGTTAGGGCTGGCACCCCATGCATGGCAATCGGAACGGGTGTGCTGCGGGTCGGGTTCTTCGCCCCAGGTTGTTAAGCTAAGCTTCATATCATCGCGCCAGGTATCCAGCCATGACATATAACCATTGCCAAGGCCCGCTTTAGTCAGCGCCATGTGCATATAATATTTGAAGTAGATAGAGCATTGAGCAAGCGAGGTATCGGCCAGTATTTTTTTGCTGATAGCAGTCCACTTTTCTTTAGGCGCTGCGCCTGTTAAAATTGCAAGGCTGTTGGTATGCTGCGAAAAAGAGTTTTTATCGGGCGTTTCGGCGAAAAGTTGTTTAGGCTCACTCCAGTATTTTTTGCGGATGGTATTAGCTAATTGTACTGCCTTTGCACTGTATGATGCAGCAAATGCGGGCATGCCTAAGCGGCTTTCCATTTCTGCGCTCCATTGGTAAGCCCAAAGCAGTTGGAGGTCTATCAATGCCGAATTGCCATCTTTGTTTTTCTGCGGCATTCCAAAATCCCAGCCATGCCCGTTCACCCAGTCTTCATAGGTCCAGAAAGGGACATTTTTAAGCGAGCCGTCTGCCTGCTGGTATTTACTGAAAAAATCAAGAATGGCGCGTTCGCTCACTAATTTGCTCTTAACAAAATCCGGGTCATTGCGGTACATCCAGTAATCATGCAGCATCCCAATGTACCATAAAGAAAAGCCGGGAATGATCTGGTTGCTGTTACTCGGCCAGCGGCTTTGAGTTATACCTTCGGGTAAGCGAGAGTGATCTATTTGGTTAATGGCATTGCGCGCCAGGGTATCATTCCCGGCGTTATAGTAAGATACCATTGCCTGTATGCGTGTATCGCCAATGTATTGCAGCTGTTCGTAATACGGGCAATCAAAATATGTTTCAATGGCGCAAAGGCGTGCCGTGCGCCATCCAATTGCCAGTATATCTTTTAGTTCCTGGTTGGCGGTATTAAGCGTAGCTTTTAACTTAAAAGGGAAGCCGGTAAAGGTGCCATAGAGATCGTTTATGGTTAAAGGCTTATCGCCTGTTTTTACCGTTAATTGGATATAACGAAAAGAGCGCCAGTACAGAGTGGTAAATGACTGGTCGGATTTTCCATTTGAGATCACGCTATCTGCCCGGCCGAAAAAGTATTTACCTTCTACCTCGTTACGGTTACCTTTTCTTCTGCCTTGTTTGCCGTTTTCATATAAGGTTTCGGCATAGCGCAGCAGCATAGTTGCATCTTGCCCCCCACTAAAATTAAGCGAAATATAAGCGTTGGTTAAGGTGTCCTGGTCCAGCAACAGCTTCACGGTGCTGTTAGGAGGGACAACAAGCGGAACCCTTGCTTTAGGAAACCCAGCCGGAACGGTTATCCCTTCTGCCTGGCGTAGGCTTGATATACGTTGGTTGCTAAGCTCCATTTGCGGCAGGGGTGAAAGTACCAGCATAGGGCCGAAACCATCACCATTTCCTTTTTGCTGCGCATCGTTCAGGTTATCTGCCAGGGACCAGTCGCTGTCATTAAAGTTGGCCGCTTTCCAATTGCTGATTGTTTTGCGCATATCTACAATCTCACCTTTGCTTGCCATCAGCGGGAAATAACCGGGATAGGGTTTGTAAGCACTATCCCTTGTGCATTTCCAGGTGGTGTTGGTATTTATTATGTCCTCAGCTTTGGTATCGCCTTGCAGCACAAAGCCGGTACGGAAACTTATTTGTGCCACCGGCCTAAACTGCGCTTCGTTAAATACCAGTGCTGCAATGGTATTCTTACCTTCAGTAAGGTATGGTGCAATATCTACCGTTTCATAGTTCCAGTAATAATTATCGCCCCGGGCCGGGCCTAAAGACACCAGCTTCTCATTAACATATAACTTGTAGCGGTTATCTGCCGATACATGTACCTTAAATGAGGCCGGTTTGCGATCGAGCGTAATGCTTTTACGGAAATAATAGATGCCGTACTCGGTGCCAATGTCGTGATGCATGGCGATCCAGTTTGCCGACCAGGCATGTGCCGGAGCATCCGTTTTTTGAGCATGTACTTTAAACGCGAAGCATTGCATCATCATTATAATGATTATCAAACGGATATAGGATGTTTTAAGCAATGCGGCCATGGGTTTTTGTTTTAGAGGAAATACTTCTGGTTCAAATATGCAATAGATAATCGACCTCCCAAAAGATAGCCTTATTAATTTTATCCTAAGGTATTTCTTATTCTGCTATGGTTTATACTATATTCCCGTTTCATTATCACAATATGCTTCAGAGATGTTTTTTTCTTGCCATTTTATTTCTTTCGCCGGTTTATGCATTCTGCCAAGCACCAGCTGTGCAATTAAAATTAAAAGAGGGAAACATTAACGCAAGCTTTGTTGCAGGTAACAGGGAAAGAAGCTTTACGCTTTATAGCACGTTGCCTTCAACTTCCCCCGGGGCAGGAGTGAGGATAATTTCGAAAGACAATGCGCGTATTGTTACTGAAAGCGCCGTTAAATATTTCGGCCATGAATGTGTTATTACCAATAAGGTTCAAAAAACTGCTTATGGCCTGCAATGGGATATTTACATAGCAGGAAAAGACAGTGCCTGGACAGTGCCAATAGCAACAAGCCTGCAATGGGACAAGCCCGACGATCTACAATTCTGGACAAGCTGGTCGGACAATCATTTGCACCCACAATCGGACGACTGGCAGGACCCTTTTACTTACGCCCCGTTTCAAAATCTTGAGCTGAATTATGGCGGCGAAAATCACCTTTCCCGCAATGCCTTTGTTATACCTATTGCCACAAGTTTTTTAAAGGATGCCAACATCGGGATAAGTTTTAACGAGGCGCTTACAGACACTATTCTCAATCTTAAAATGCTTACAATGCCAGGCGGCAACATATCTTACCGGCATATGAATTACCGAATAGATGGTAAACACGTGATTCATATTCGGCATGAGATTGTTTTTCACGAAGCAGACTGGCGCGCCGGGATAGGTTGGTTAAAGGAGCATTATAAAGAATATTTTTTGCCCGAAAACCCATTGGTTAACAGAATTGCAGGTAACGGGGCCTATTCATCATACGAAAGTGAGATAGATACCGCAAAATATCATCAGATGGATTTCAGCATTAACTGGAAGGCTTCGCTCGATTTTCCGTATATGGGTATGTTCATTCCCCCGGTAAAAACCAGCGACGAAAGATGGTTGAAATATAAACAGGGCGGTGTAACCATAGGCGATGGCTATGCAACCATAAACCGGTTAAATGAATATTCAAAGCGGCTTAACAAAATGGGTTTTTATACCTAAGCTATTTTAATGTAAATGAATTTGGTAACGGTATCACTTACCCTTATAAACCGGCAGATACCACAGGCAGCCAGGCCTGGAAGAACCCTGAAACCTGCTTTACGGCAAATTTAAAAATGCCATGCTAAAACCGGCAGGCGATTTGCCCGACTGGGATGACAGGCCGCTTTTTTCTAACTGGGAAGGTTGCGTGGTATTAGACCCCGCCGAGACTGCTTACCACAACTTTTTAGTGCAGCAGGCTAAACTTCACGTAGAACAAATTCCTGCTTCATCAGGGATCTGTATTGACCGGCTCGACTGGATGCGGTATTATAACCAGAATGGTGACGATAGCATCAGTATGGTAGGGCAGCAAAAAACCCGTTCGCTGCTTACATCATGGAAAAACGTTATCACCCCGGTTGCACAAATAATGCATGCCGCAAACAAGGTGATATTTTGTAACCCTTTATACCGCCGCATAGATTTACTGCAGCACCTGGATGGCATCTATGACGAATTTGGCTATATGCCATACAGCATAAACTTATGCGCACAAATGGCGTTTTTTAAGCCTGTGATAGCATGGACTGCCTCTAAACAAGATTTAATGCCCGATGCCGACGCATTTTTTCAGCATTACATTTACCTTGGCGCCTTTTTAACTGTCCCTTATCCCGGTAACGACCATTGCATAACCCCGGACGCTGAGGCCGAAAAATATTATGCCGATTATGGGATGTTCTTTAAGGCTTTGCAAGGGCGTGAATGGCTGCTGATGCCGCACGTGGTAGAAGTAATAGGCAACGCAGCCAAAGCAAATATCTTTAAGACAGGTAATAAATTGATCATTCCGCTAATGCTTGCAGGACATGCGAAATTAGTGGGCATAAAGTTAAGATTACCAGCTACTGGTTTAACAAGCAATAAACTCAAAATTGAAATTCTGCATCCAGGCAAAAATAGATGGGAAGTTCTAAAGGTTCTTAAAAACGGAAAAGAGATTAACCTGAACGTGCCGTTGGAAAGAGGATGCGCATTGTTAAGGGTTAGTTGAGGAGGAATTTTAGCCCCCGTACAAAACATTAGGATTGTTACCCAATAACCTGCTGTAACTTTCATCATAGTGCTTAGATTTGTGTCTTAGCAACACTAATTAATTTGATGAAAAAAGTACACATAAAATTACTTTGCAGTTTGGCTTTTGCCGGCTTTACTTTTCAGTCTGCAAATGCTCAGCTCAATCTTTACCCGGCTAATGTGCCATACTACCATGCAACTGCCCCAAAGATCAACGACCTGGTAGATACCAAACTTGATGTAAAGTTCGATTACCAGAAATCGCATTTATACGGAAAAGAGTGGGTAACCCTGCAGCCTCATTTTTATCCTACCGATTCGGTTAGGCTCGATGCCAAATGGATGGATATTAAAACCATTGGTATTGTTGAAAATGGCAAAGTGGTTCCATTAAAATATGATTACCAGGATAGCCTTACAGTTGCCATCCAGCTGGATAGGACATATAAAAACAACGAGCGTTATGTACTTTATATAGACTATACTGCCAAGCCAAATGATGTGCATACCAAGCCGGGCTTTAAATATGATGGCAAAGGCTTGTACTTTGTAAACCCATTAGGTACGGAACCCGGTAAACCAACGCAGATCTGGACACAGGGCGAGGCAGAAAGCTCATCGTGCTGGTTCCCCACTATTGATAAGCCCGACCAGAAAACAACCGAACAGGTTAGCATGACGGTACCTGCAAAATATACAACGCTTTCAAATGGCCTGCTCATCAGCCAGAAAAACAATGCCGATGGCACGCGCACAGATACCTGGAAACAGTCGTTACCGCATTGCCCATACCTGTTTATGATGGCGGTAGGTGAGTTTCAGGTTTATAAAGATAAATGGCGCAATAAGGATGTGCTCTATTACCTGGAGCCGGCATACTTCCCTTATGCCAAACAGATTTTTGGGCAAACGCCCGCAATGATGGAGCTATTCTCTAAAGCTTTGGGCGTTGACTTTGCCTGGGAAAAATATGCGCAAATAGTAGTTCGTGATTATCCGCTTGGGGCGATGGAAAATAGTTCGGCTACGCTACATGGCGATTATGTACAGAAAACACCATGGGACCTGATTGACGACCCGAACGGTTCCGGCGGAACAACTATAGCACACGAACTTTTTCACCAATGGTTTGGCGATCTGGTAACCTGCGAAAGCTGGAGCAACGAAACATTGAATGAATCGTTCGCGGTATTTGGCGAAAAGTACTGGAACGAAAGAACCTATGGCAAAGACGACGGCGATGCCAAACGTTACGACGAATTACAGGCATACCTTAACAACGGCACCGCTTATAAACAAGCCCTTACTCCGTTTGTATATACCGATGACGAAGGCGTTAACGGCGCAAATATTTATGATAAGGGCGGCTTGGTATTAACCATGCTGCGCAACTACCTTGGCGACGATGCCTTTTTTAAAGGCTTAGGTCTTTACCTTAAAACGCATGCCTTTAAAAATGCCGAAGTACAGGACCTGCGCCTGGCGGAAGAAGAGGTATCGGGCAAGGATCTTAACTGGTTCTTTAACCAGTGGTATTACGGCGGGGGCCACCCGGTACTCGATATTACTTATCAATGGAACGATGCCGATCATACTGAGAAAGTGTATATCAGCCAGAAACAAGAGGGACAGATATTCCACGTTCCGGTAGCTGTTGATCTGTACGTTGGCGGAAAAGCAATAAGGAAACAGGTTTGGCTTTCACAAAAAACAGATACCTTAAGTTTTAGCCTCAATGCAAAACCTGAGCTTGTAAACGTTGACGCCGATAAGGTATTGATCACCAAAAAAACCGACCATAAAACACTTGCAGAATTTGCTTATCAATACCAGCACGCACCGCTCTATCTCGATAGGCTGGAAGCATTGAATGCGGCAACAGGACAGCAAGCTACCGAACAGGGCTCGGCTATTGTTTTATCAGCATTGAAAGATAAGTACTACGGCTTACGTATTAAGGCCATTAAAGCGCTTAAAATGGATAGCGCTTCGATAGCAAAGGCGGCCTTGCCTATCCTTAACGACCTGGCAAGCCATGATGTTAATTACCCGGTTAGGGCGGCTGCTATCAGCGTTCTGGGTAAAACAAAGTTGAAGGAATACACGGGCATTTACCAGGCTTCGCTTACCTGCCCGTCTTATACAGTAAAAGGGGCTGCATTAATTGCGCTGAACAATACTGCTCCGGAAGATGCATTTAAAAGTGCTAAAAGTATGGAGGCCGATGGTAAGGGACAACTGGGCCAGGCAATTATTACCGTTTATGCTACCAATGGTGCCGATAAAGAATGGCCTTATGTGATAGACGCGTTTGCGAAAAGCTCCGTACAGCAAAAGTATAACCTTACACAAGGCCCGCTTACGCAAATGATCTGCAGATTGGAAAATAAATCTTATGTACAGCAAGGTATCGATGCGGTTAAAGAATTAGCCATCAGCTATAAAAGATACAACATTGCGCCTAAGATTATTGCCGCTTTACAAACCGTAGAAGAAGCCCGTAAAAAATTGAACGATACCGAATCTGCAAACGCAGCAGCAGCGGCTATTGAAGAAATCAACAAGGCAAAGGCATAAAAAATTTAATTATTACATCTTTTAATGTCATCTCGACATAGGAGAGATCTTTCATATCAGGCATGATTTGGAAGGTCTCTTTCTTTTTAGTAAGGATTGTAAATTTGTTCTTTTAACATGGTGTGTCGCATGCCTGATCATCGAAGCAGGTTGCAAAAAATCACTCATCCGTCGCAACATTCTTTTTAAATATATTGTAATTTTATTGACCATTAGTAAAGATATGTCAATAATTAAGGTTACCTTGTGGACATATCCAAAATACCGCGGAGTGCAAAAGGAAGAAACCTTAAAGTTTTTATATAAAACAAAAACTTTGCATTTATTTCACAAGACGGAACAGGCATCAATGGCATAAATTTAAATTAGTTTAATCATCACGATAAAAACTTAGGCCAAAACACCTGCCCTGTCGGCAGGTGTTTTGTTTTTACAATTATTTAATCAAAACAATAACGCATGGGTAAGTCCAACGAGACATTCAACAAAAAAGAAAAAGAAAAAAAACGCCTGAAAAAACAACAGGACAAAAAAGTTAAAGCCGAAGACCGCAAAGCAAATTCGAGCAAGGGTAAAAGCCTGGATGATATGATAGCCTATATCGATGAGAATGGCAATATCACATCTACGCCACCCGCATTTACCAGAAAGGTAACCGTAGAACTATCAGACATTGCCATAGCTACACCTAAACAGGTTCACGAACCGGAAGACCTTATTAAAAAAGGTGTTATCAGCTTTTTTAATACCGCAAAAGGTTTCGGTTTTATCCGTGATGGAAACAATGGCGAAAATGTTTTCTTCCACGTAAACCAGCTTACCTACCCGGCCAAAGAAAATGATAAGGTAACTTACATGACCGAAAAGGGCCCTAAAGGCTTAAGTGCCGTTAAGGTAGAGAAAGCCGTATAATAAAAATCAGATCAGGAACCTGAGGCAGATTCCTGATCTGATATCAACAGCAACCAGGCATACAGCAGCTTTCTGCTTGTGATTTTTCCGCATAAACTGTAATGCTGAAAATGCCTGTGTTGCCTGCCTTAAAATCTCTTATAGCTTCGCTGTTCAGATACTTATTCAATATATCTTCGGGTATCACAATTGTTTTCTCTTTTTGTACCCTGATGTTTTTAAAGCCATTATTCTTTATCATTTCAAGATAGTCGTGTTTTTGTATCGCACCTGAGATACAGCCGGCATACATTTCCGCGTCTTTTCTTAATTCTTCCGGCAGATTGCCAATTAGTACAACGTCTGATATGCTGAAGTGTCCACCGGGTTTTAAGGCTCTTAAAATCTCTTTAAAAACGGCATCCTTGTTGGGCACAAGATTTAAAACGCAATTACTTACAATCACATCGGCGGTATTTGCAGTAACCGGCATTTTTTCAATATCTCCGTAGCGAAATTCTACATTGTTAAAACCAAGCTTTTCAACGTTTTCCCGCGCTTTGGCAATCATAGCATCTGTAAAGTCGATGCCTATCACTTTTCCCTTGTCGCCTGTTTCTGCGCGTGCAATAAAGCAATCATTCCCTGCGCCGCTGCCAAGGTCTATTACAACATCGCCTGGTTTAATTTCTGCAAACTGCGTAGGCAAACCGCAGCCTAAACCAAGGTCGGCATTGGAATTATAGCCATTGAGTTCGGTATAATCATCGCTCATGATGTTATAAACTTCGGTTGAGCATTCGCCGGCACCGCAGCAGGAAGCCTGGTTAAACTCTTTGTCCTGCAACGCTATCTGGCTATATTTTTGCCTTACTAATTCTTTTAATTCCTGTTCTGAAGTTTCCATAGTTATTGTCATTAATAATTTTTTATAAAATCGTTGATTTTTGCTTTTATTTCATCTCGAACTATCCGGGTTTGCTGTAATTTTTCTTCGGGCGTACCACTAAATTGTGATGGATCAGCAAACGACCAGCCTAACCTGATACCCTTGCCGGGAAACACCGGACATGCTTGCGCGCTTGCAGCGTCGCAAACGGTAATTACCGCGTCGTAATGATTGCCCCGGTTCAATAGATCCGAAACGCTTTTTGTCTTGTTACCACTTATGTCGATGCCAATTTCCTGCATTACAGTAACTACTGCCGCATTTAGTTTACCGGGTTCAATACCGGCACTTTCTGCCGCAAACCTGTCGCCAGCTAATTGTGATAAGAACGCCTCTGCAATCTGGCTTCGAGCGGAATTATGAATACAAACAAATAATACTTTAACTTTCATTTATCGTAATATTGCGATATAATAACTCAAAAAATTAACAACAGGTTTTTGAAACAGGGAAAGAACGAAACAGGCCATTTAACTCATTTTGTAATTTGCCCCAGGTTTTAGGCTCAATGCAATAACATACGCTTGTACCTTCTATAGTTCCCTGTATTAATCCTGCTTTTTTTAATTCTTTCAAATGTTGCGATATGGTAGCCTGCGCAAGGCCCAATTCTTCTACCAGGTCTCCGCAAATACAAGCGTCTGCTTCAATAATATATTGAAGTATTGCAATCCTTGCCGGGTGTGCAATTGCTTTTAATAGCATTGCCAGCTGGTTTTGATCCTTGGTGTATATTTCGGTTTTTGTAGCACCCATATTAATCGCAATATTACGATGATTAATTTTATTTACAAATAAATTATGCTTTAATTTTGATAGGGTCGTTTTTTAAAACGTAAAATATAACAGCCCTAGGTTATCATTTAGAATTAGCCACCGTCAATCCGTAAAAAAGTGTAAATTTAGGTCTTCTTATCAGATCAAATAGTACAGATAGTTTAAACTATAATAACTGATTATGAATCCTATTCACAATAAGGACATCGGCACTAAGCAAAAAGCCCTCACTGTAAATCTCGACCCCAAGATATACGGATCCTTTGCCGAGATAGGCGCCGGACAGGAGGTAGCAGCTAATTTTTTTAAAGCAGGCGCATCATCCGGCACCATTGCAAAAACTATGTCGGCTTACGATATGATATTTTCCGATGCCATTTACGGTGCGCTGCAGGTAAAACGCTACGTTAGCGAGGCCCGGTTAATATCTATGCTTAACCATGAATATGATCTGCTCATTGAGCGCCTATCAAAACAACGCGGAAACAACACCACTTTTTTTGCTTTTTCAGATACGGTATCGGCGCTTAATTATCATAAAACCAACAATGGACATGGCTGGATGGGTGTACGGTTCCAGATGGAGCCCAACGGCCCTTTTAATGATGTGGTACTGCACGTAAACCTGCTTGATAATGATAACAACTTGCAACAGCAGGCGGTAGGTATTTTAGGTGTCAATTTAATTTATGCCTGCTTTTATTATAATGAGGTCCCACCGGTGTTTTTGATCTCGTTGATGGATAACCTATCGAAGGACAGGATCCAGATAGACATGATCCGTTTTGAAGGGCCCGACTTTAAAAAAGTAGATAACAGGTTAATGAGCCTGCACCTGGTTAAATACGGATTTTCTGACGCGGCCGTGTTTGGTCCCGATGGAAAGAATTTGCAGCCTTCTGAAGCTTTGTATAAAAAGCACATTGTTGTAATTCGAGGCCGTTTTCGCCCGGTTATCAACGTGCATATGGATATGCTGAATACAGGGGTTCGCCAATTTTTGCAGGAGCCCGATGTAGACAAGAACAACGTAATGGTGGTTACGGAGCTCACGCTACAGGCCCTTAAAGAACGTGATGCCGATCCGACTGCCGAAATTGACGAAAAGGATTTCCTTGACAGGGTTGATATTCTTTGCTCGCTGGGGCAAACGGTGTTGATCTCCAATTTTCATGAATATTATAAACTGGTAGCCTACCTCTCAAAAATCACCAAATTAAAGGTGGGTGTGGTTTTGGGTTATCCTAACCTGGAATATATATTTTCGGAAGAGCATTACCTCGATCTGCCCGGCGGTATTTTAGAATCTTTTGCGACGTTATTCAGTCGAAAAGTAAAGTTGTTTATTTATCCTACCCTGCGCGATGGTATTATCTGGAACTGCCTGCGTTTTGTTCCGCCGCCGCATTTGATCGATCTTTACCGATACCTCATCGCCAATAATAAAATTGAGGATATACACCATTACAGCGAAAATAACCTGCATGTAGAAACCGATAAGGTTTTACAGCTGATAAAACATGGCGAACCGGGCTGGGAAGCGTATGTGCCTTTAGAAGTAGCCAATATGATTAAGGAACGCTGCCTTTTTGGTTATCCCTGCCCAACAGATCAGTTACAAATAGAAGGCCCGAAAGAAAATGTGGAGGGTGGTGACGAAAATTCAGCAAACGTTTTAAAACCGGCTTAAAAAGGAAACAAGGATAATTGGTCGGTTGATCGTTGTTCAATTTGCCGGGCAACCGGGTCATTAAAGTTGGATAGGGATATCCCTAACAATCTTATTTCGGCATCTTCCGGATTAGTGGCAGCAAGCAGCCGTTTGGCAACAGCACTTATGGTTTCCAGGTCGTTTACTCCGGCAGTGAGCGACTGGTTTCGGGTGATCTGCTTAAAGTTGCTGTATTTTATTTTAAGGGTAATGGTACGGCCTTTTAACTGGTAGTTCTGCAGCCGGTTACTTACCGTTTGTGCTATTTTATCTAATTCTGTTTCCATCTCTGCTATTTCGGTAAGGTCATATGCAAAGGTATCTTCAGCAGCCATAGATTTTGTTTCGCGGTGCGGCTGTACTTCGCGGTTATCGATACCGCGCACAATCTGAAAATAAAAGCGTCCTACCTTGCCAAAGCTTTTAACCAACTCATCCTCACTTAATCTTTTTAGGTCTTCGCCGGTATGCAGGCCCATGCTTTTCATTTTCTGGGCGGTAACTTTACCAACGCCGAAGAATTTTTCTACCGGCAGCTTTTCCATAAACGTTTCTATAGCCGATGGACCGATGAACTTCAATCCATCCGGCTTGTTCATGTCCGAAGCGATTTTTGCAACGAATTTATTGACTGATACCCCTGCAGATGCGGTAAGTTGCAATTCTTCTTTAATAGCATGTTTTATCTGTTTAGCAATTTCCATTGCCGAACCTATATTCAGCTTGTCGTTAGTTACATCAAGATAAGCTTCGTCGAGCGAAAGCGGTTCTATAAGGTCTGTATATCTTGCAAAAATTTCACGTATTTTTTGCGATGCTTCCTTATATGCAGGAAAACGGGGTTTTACAAAAATAGCATCCGGGCAAAGTTGCTGCGCCCTCTTTGATGACATGGCAGACCGGATCCCAAACTTACGGGCCTCATAACTGGCAGTAGCAACCACACCACGGCCCTGCGGCGGCCCGCCAACCACTATCGCCTTGCCTCTGTAATCCGCATTGTCACGCTGCTCTACCGACGCGTAAAACGCATCCATATCTATATGGATAATCTTGCGTAATGTTTGAACTGGCGTGTTTTCCATCCCTTAAAATAAAGGTGCGCAAACAGGCAAAACGGCGTTATTGCGCTATATCGTAGTTGATTGTAACTGCCGGCAACAATGTAGCAGTATCAAGCGGCACCTGGTCGGCAGATAGTATTGGTTTTTTTGTGCTGATGTAATCATATACAGCCTTTTGCAAGTCGGCAGTTTCGCCAGCCGGGGCATTAAAGCTGTATGAAAATGGAATGATGAAATCGTTGCTTTTTTCCTGGTCTGGAATGATCCATTTATGATTTGACTTTTTTAGCGCCTCAATTATTGGCGGCACCAGGATAGCATCATCAGCATAGTATATCACTATTTTTGAGATAGTTCCCTTGTCATCCGCAGTAAACTTAAATATTACCGTACCCGTAGCCTTTTTTTGTACCAGGTCTGCCGGCACGGCGATGTTCTCTTTAAAAAAAGTGAACATTATGCTTTTGCCACCCTGAAAAGGGAACGACAGTTTTTGTTGCGCCATGCAGCTTACAAATGTTAGCAGCGCAGCAACAGATAATAAAATCTTTTTCATTGTTAGTTCTGTTCGTTTACTCTTCTGCTACGCGCCTGGTACCGTCGTAAAGTTCGTACTCCAGTAAGCGGCAGTCGAGTTTGCCATTATAAAATTCAATTTTCCTTGCAGCCTTTAGCCCAATCTTTTTTGCCAGATCGGGATTGCCCGTGAAAACATATCCTCTGTAACCCCTGCATCCCTGCTTCATAAAATCGCCTACTCTTTTATAGGTTGCTTCCAGTTTGGTATGTACACCCAGGCGTTCGCCATATTCGGGGTTAAACATTATAACGCCGGGTTCTTCGGGCACGGGCGTATCTGCAAAGTCACAAACACTAAATTCTATTAAATGTTCTACGCCTGCGGTGCGGGCATTTTTCTGAGCAATGTCTACAGCGTCATCAGATAGGTCTGTAGCTATAATTTTAAAGCCGATATCCTTTTTTGCCTTGTCTTTTAATTTTCTTCTTTCGGTGAAAAACACGGTTTCGTCATAGCCCATAATGTGCATAAAACCATAGTTCATCCTGAAAAAGCCCGGGCATTTTTCTGTGGCAAGCAAAGCCGCCTCAATGGCCAGTGTGCCAGAGCCGCACATGGGGTTAATAAAAGTGCTGTTTTTATCCCAGTTGGTAGCCATAATGGTCCCTGCGGCCAAAGCCTCTAACATTGGGGCCTTACCCGGAATTTTCCTGTAGCTGTGCTTGGCAAGGGTTTCGCCCGAAGTATCCAGAAAAATATCGGCGTGGTCATCCTGCCAGTATAAGTGCACTACCGTTTTATTTACATCGGCGCCAGAGTTAGGCCGCATACCTTTTACAGATTTTATTCTGTCGGCAATAGCGTCCTTAACTTTTACGTTGGCAAAAAGCGGCGTGCGGATGTGCTCATTGTTAACGTTAGACGTAACCGAAAAATATCCGGCAAAGTCAATCAGCTTTTCCCATTCTATTTTTACCAGTTCGTCATACAGCTCCTGCGGGTCACTTGCCCTGAAACTTTTAAGCATATACATTACCTGGCTTGCACAACGCAGGTTAAGGTTAAGTGCAATGGTGTCTGTTATGGTTCCTAAAAGTTCCACCCCGGTGGAAAAAACACGGGTCGGTTTAAAGCCAAGGCTTTCAACTTCCTGCTGCAGATAAGGCGACAAGCGCTTATTGCAGGTTATGATGATTTTACTCTCTGTGTGGAAAACTTGCATGATATTTTGCGAATTTATAAATTAAATACAGCCTATTTTATTTCTTATTCTATTAACTTTACATTTTAATATTTTCGAAACATGGAAATTAAGGGAAAAGTATACGAAATAGCTCCAACCGTACAGGTTACAGAGTCGTTAAAAAAGAGAGAACTGATACTTGAATATATCGAGAATCCTCAATATCCGGAATATTTAAAGTTTGAAGCTATACAAGAGCGCTGCAACCTATTAGATAACCTTAAGGTTGGTGATGATGTGGAAGTTTTCTTTAATTTAAGAGGAAGACCGTGGACCGATAAAACAGGTAAAAAAACCTATTTTAATTCGCTGCAATTGTGGAAGATCAATTCCCTTGCAGGTGCCGGTGCAAGCAAAACCCCAGAGTATGCCCCACCAGCCGACATAAGCTCAAGCCCGGAAGATGATGATCTTCCTTTCTAAATAAGAATTTGTGATTTTAACAATAAAGGCTGCCTTTCGGGCAGCCTTTATTGTTATGGTATTTTTGGTAAGTTTTTAAATTACAATGTTAACTATCTTGCTGGTGAACACCACCAAAGGCAGGTTTCAGAACCCTCTCTTCTGGAGAGGGCAGGGTTAGGCCCTGTTATGCCGCATGCAAAGCGTTTGTTGTAAAATACAGTATGATAATGGCAATACCTGCAATGATCCTGTAAACGCCGAAAACCTTAAATCCTTTTTTCTCAAGGAAGGTGATAAAACTCTTAATTGCCAGCAGAGCCACTACAAATGCAATTGCGCTGCCAATTAAAAGCAGTTTCATGTCTTCATGCATCTGGTCGGCGGTAAGGGTATTGTGCTTATGGAAGTCCCAAAGGTCTTTTAAGGTTGCGCCAAACATAGTTGGCACCGCCAGGAAAAAAGAAAACTCTGCTGCTGCAGTACGGCTTAGCTTTTGCGACATACCACCTACAATAGATGCTGCCGACCGCGAAATGCCGGGAATCATGGCCAAACACTGGAAGAAACCAATTTTGAATGCGGTAAGACGACTGATATTTTTTTCTTCTGTAATGGTTGGTTTGTTAAACCATTCATCCACAAAAAGAAGGATCACACCGCCAACAACAAAGGCTATGGCAACAACCAAGGGGCTTTCCAATAATTTGTCAATGTGTTTTTTAAGCAGTACCCCTAAAATTACGGCAGGTATAACACCTATAACCAGTTTTACATAAAAATCTACCGAGCGTAAAAAGCGTTTGTAATACAACACTACTACGGCCAGGATAGCGCCTAACTGGATTACAATTTCAAAAAGTTTTACAAACTCGTCTTTGCTGATGCCCATTAACGAGCTGGTTATAACCATGTGCCCGGTTGACGATACCGGTAAAAATTCCGTTAGCCCTTCTATAATAGCAAGGACAATAACCTGGATAATGTTCATTGGATGAGGTTAATGATTGTTAAGGTAAAATATTTATTAAACCATAATGGCTTAAAATAAAAAAGCCGCATGGCCTAAACCTGCGGCTTTTAAATATTAGTTGGTTGCCGGCTTCTTAAATATTGCAAAAAAGCCAAGTCCGAAGCCTGCGAGAACTACCAGGGGCGCTATCACGATTTTTGTAGTACTGTAAATATCTGTAGTACCAGACATTAAGATAAAACCAAACGCTACTACAGCAATGCTGATGATAAGCATGCGGTAATTGCCTTTATCGAATATGAACTGAACAGGTTTGGTTTCAACTGTTCTTGCGGCAGGCCTTGCTGCTGCGGCTGGCTTAGCCGGGGTAACCGGTTTAGTTGGTTTTTGTGCCATATCTTTCTTTTTTTAATAGCTTGTTTAAGCGCCGGGCTCTATTTTTTGTTACCTGTATAAGTTGTATATCTTCAATCTTAAAAATTTGTTCACCGCCAGGAAGGTACTGAAACCGGAGATAAATATCCCCAGGCCAACAATGCCAATAAATATAAATCCGAATTCTGTATAATTTCTGAGGATGATAAGATCAGGGATCTCTTTATAAGCTAAAGAGAGCGTTCCCATTAAAATCAATATAGCAATTAAAGCACCTAAAATACCATGCCATATACCGTAAAGCAAAAAAGGCTTGCGGATAAATCCTTTGGTGGCACCTACCAACTGCATTGACTTAATTAAAAACCTTTGTGAGTAGATGGCCAGCCTGATGGTATTATTTATCAGCGCGACTGAAAGCACTACAAAGATGCCTGCAAAAACAAGTATTACCAAACTAATGGTAGTGATGTTAGAGTTCATCTCGTCTACCAGCGACTGCTGGTATTTTACTTCTTTGATCAGCGGATTTTTTAGCAACTCGGCTTTGAATTTTTCAATGTCGGCGTTGTTGGTGTATTCGGCTTTCAGGTAAACATCCAATGATTGCGACAGCGGGTTATAACCTAAAAACTTAACAAAGTCTTCGCCAAGGTCTTTTTGCAGGTTGCGTGCGGCAAGTTCTTTACTTACGTATTGCGCCTGTTTCACCATTGGGTTTCCCTCAATCTGCTTTTGCAATTGCAGTACATCCGTTTCATGGGCAGTATCATCCACAAAAATATTGAGGACGATATTTTCCTTTACATAGCGGGAAAGGTTATTAGCCTCTACCAGTATAAGCCCCAGCAAGCCAACCATAGATAATACCATAGCTATCCCAAAAACGGTTGAAATGTAGATCGTTTTCGTTTTTTTCGCCGCCGCGCTTGCTTCAAATTCTTCCATGCTTTGTTATGGGGTTTAAGATTTGGCCCATGCTTATCAAACCGAAATTTCTTCAATTTGAATTAGCCGCACCTCATCATTATCCGCGAAAATAATAAACCTTGCTATAAAGGTAAAGGTTTATCTTTTATTATTATTGAGGCAGATAAACTAAAAGGGTAGGTTTAACAATATTTAACAACCTGCTACACGTACAATCAACTGTTCATAATGGCACCGCAATTAATGTCAATGGCTTGCCCGGTTATAGAACTTTGCGATATAAGATAAACCACAAGGTCGGCAATTTCATCGGGCCGGCTCATACGCCTTAGCGGAACGCTTTGCATGGCGATGTTGTAAAATTCCTGTTTACTGATTCCAATATTGTCGGCAATTCCCTGTAAGCCCTGCTGCGCCATATCAGTATCTACCCAACCCGGGCATATGGCATTAACCAAAATGTTTTGAGGTGCATATTGTACTGCCCATGAGCGCATGAGGCCCAGCAGCCCGGCTTTTGATGTACAGTAAGCCGAATAATTACTAACACCCAGCCGTGCCAGTACCGATGATGTTATGAGGATATGTTTCTCGCCCTGCTGACGCATTACGTTAGGCAAAAAGGAGTTCACAAAGTTATAAGTACCTGTAAGGTTGGTTTCAATGATCTCCTGCCAGCGGTCATCTTCGCCCCAGTGATTTTCGCCACCAATGCCTGCATTTGCAATAATGCCATGTATGGGCGTATCTTCTAACAGCGAAGCTAAATTTTTAAGGCTTTCCTTGTCTTTTATGTCGGCGGTTATTACCTGGTGTTTGCCTGCCTGTAAGGTATCGAGTGTTTGGTGAAGGTTTGCAGCATTGCGGCCTAATAAAATACAGCTGTGGCCTGCGGCGCAAATTTTTTGTGCAATGGCCCTGCCTATTCCGCTGCCGGCGCCGCTTATGATATATGTTTTCATAGGTGATTTTAAAAGCTAAAATAAGGGATTGCTTTTACAATAAGGCATTGTGTTGTCACCTTATTCTATTAATTGCTTTTCCCGCAGGCGGCCCAGGTAAATATCTATCTCCAAATCGCCCATGCCATAGGTTTTATCCAGTTTCCAGAATTCCTTGTGAATGGCTTCGCGGGTTGTTATGCCGCTGTTGTAAATATCGAGCAGCGTTTGTTCTATAACATTTAAGCCGGTTTCATTTAATTGCAGTCGCTTTAGTTCGGCTTGCAGCGCAGGCTTTAGCTGATGCAGACTGCCCCAGAATGTGTTTGTATCCAGATATTGCTGCAACCGTACTGGGTCTTTACTTACGTAAAGGTTCCAGGCCTCATTGGCAATAATAAAATCTTCGCGGCTTAGTTGAATTCTTATGTTATCATACAGGTATTCCAGTTCTTCTTCTTTCAGCTCACCCATTCCCTTAAAACCGGGTTTACCGGGAAATTCCGCCGGGCAGATCAGGAAAACCGAAGGGTGTGACAGGTCTGTTCTCAAATCCAGGTAAGTCATGGCACCGATCATATTTATCTGGCAATGCAGATCAAACTCAAACCAAAGGTTAATCTCATCATATGGTTCACTGAGCATTGCCAATTGATCGAGCATTTTTTGCTGGTAACCATCTTCACTTTCATTGAAAGCTGTGCCGATCCAGGCTGCTCGGTTTTTCCAGAAACCTGCAGATCCAATGTTTTCCTCAACAGGCCCTTCAGACAAAACTTCGCGCCATATCATGGTATCACCATCAATCCCGGTTTGTTCAAAAACATATAAGGTGGCATCGCCATTAAGAATATGAAGCGTTTCCATTTTTATAATTAAGTTAAGGATTTGTAAATCAACTTCGCTGTAACAATCAATTATTCGCCCAATAAGGCTTTCAAATTTTCCAGCGTATCTGCTTCTTCTTTAGGCTTATCATGCCTCCAGCGCAATATTCGCGGAAACCGGAGCGCTATGCCCGATTTATGCCTGGTTGATTTATTAATACCCTCAAAGCCTATTTCAAAAACCAACTCGGGTTTAACCGTTCTTACCGGCCCAAACTTTTCGATAGTATTGCGTTTTATAAAATAATCAACCTTATTTATTTCTGCATCTGTAAGCCCGGAATAAGCTTTTGCAAAAGGCACCAGCTTATCGCCATCCCAAACGGCAAAAGTATAATCGGTATAAAGGTCGGCACGGCGGCCATGTCCCTTTTGCGCATAAATCATCACTGCATCAACAGATAGCGGGTCTATTTTCCATTTCCACCAATCGCCGCGTTTACGGCCAACCTGGTATGCGGCGCTTTTGCGTTTAAGCATAATACCTTCAGCAACCATAGCGCGCGATTGTTCTCTTATCTGCCCTAATTGTTCCCAGCTGCTAAATTCTATCAGCTCAGAAATGCGAAAAATTTCCGGGTAAGGAGTGTCAGCCTGTAAGCCTTCCAGTAACACCCTTCGTTCTGATTGCGTTTTATATCTTATGTCTTCGCCATTAAATTCAAGGCAGTCATAAGCAATCACCGCTACCGGGCTTTCTTCCAATATTTTTTTACTCAGGTTTTTTCTGCCGATGCGGGTTTGCAAAACATTAAAGGGCAGGGGGAGGCCGTTACTAAAACTAAGCAGCTCGCCGTCAATTACGGTACCATCCGGCAGTGCATTTAAAAACGGGTGCAGCTCCGGAAATTTATCTGTTGATAGATCTTCGCCCCGGCTCCAGATAAATATTTTGCCATCGCGCTTTATCATCTGCGCACGTATGCCATCCCATTTCCACTCGGCCTGCCACTCCGCTTCGTTCCCTAAAGAGGCAGATAGCTCTTCGGCAGATTTTTGTTTTTCTGAAGTTTCCTGTATAGGGTAAGCCAAAAAGAAAGGATAAGGGCGTGATATATCATCATCCACATGCTTATCCTGTACCAATTGGGCGTAATGATAGGTTTCGGGCAGCCAGTTTCCCATTATACGGTGCGTTAAGGCAGCAGCTTCAATACCCGTAATTTCTGCCAGTGCTTTGATCACCAAACTCTGCGATACCCCAACGCGAAAGCTTCCGGTAAGCAATTTATTAAATACAAAGCGTTCGCTGCCATCCAGCATCGCCCATGATTCCAGCAGCCATAGTTTCTTTTCTTCTTCGTTCCTGTTTTCAAGCGCGTTGATCTCTGCCATCCACTCCGTAAGCGTTTTGTTGCTTCCGCCTGCACTTTGCGGCATCAGCAGCGCCATGGTTTCGGCAAGGTCGCCAACTACGTGGTAACTTTCTTCAAACAGCCAGGCGGGTATGTTAGATGCTTCAATGGCCCAGTTACGTACCAGCGTAGCATTGATCTGCCGCCGTGGACGCCGCCCGGTAAAGAGTGCCAGCATATGCATTTTATCGGTATCTGGTACGCTGTTAAAATAGTCTTTTATGACCTTAACTTTTTCATTTGTTTTATTGGTTTCGTCGAGCGATAAAAACAGTTGGGCAAAGGCTTTCATTATTCGGTCCCTCCTGTAACAGCCAGATCTTCAGCTGCGGTTGCTGCCTTTACGGGTTCTTCTTCGGGTACCTCGGCAAGCCCCTCATCATCGCCATAAAGCGTATGCACCTCGTGGGCATCAAAGCCAATTTCGTTAAGGTATCTTGTAAAGGTTGCAGTATAGCCGTGAGTTAAATAAACGCTTTCGCAGCCTGTAGCATCAATTGCGCTGATAAGGCCGTCCCAATCGGCATGATCTGATAATATAAATCCGCGGTCGGCCGCGCGGCGTCTTTTGGCGCCACGGATAGCCATCCATCCTGAACAATAGCCGAAACTGTAAGGTTGAAATTTCCGCATCCAGGGTGTGCCTACCGATGATGGCGGCGCAATGATAATTCCTTTACGCACCTCTTCTTTCAGTGAATCGGCGATAATTCGTTCGGTTGGGTTTAAGATAATGCCGTTTCGGCGTAATGCCTCGTTGGTGTTTTCTATCACCCCATGGGTATATACTTTGCCGTTACTAAGATCCAGGTTTTGTAGTATGCGTTGCGCCTTGCCAAGGGAGTATCCCACCAGTACCGTGGCCAGGCCATGCTGTAAATTATTGCTCCACCAGGAATTGATATCATTAAAGGTATTTACTTGCGGTTTCCATTGATATACGGGCATGCCAAAGGTACACTCCGAAATAAAATGCTGGCAGCGAACAGGCTCAAAAGGAGTCGAAATGCCATCATCTTCCACTTTATAATCACCAGAAACCACCCAAACCTCTCCCTTATATTCCAGGCGGATCTGCGCCGAACCTATAACGTGCCCGGCAGGGTGAAGCGAGATCTGAACCCCATTCTTCATCACCGTTTCGCCATAGGCTACTGTCTGCAACTGAATTTCACCAAGGCGGTAATACATTACCTCTCTGGAGAAGTGGTGCGCCAGGTAATGCTTGTGGCCCCAATAAGCATGGTCGGCATGGGCGTGGGTTATCACCGCATCGTCCACCGGTTTCCAGGGGTCAATATAGAATTTACCCTGGGGGCAGTAAATTCCTTTGTCGGTAAATTCAAGCAGCGGTTTTCTTGGCATATTGTATACAACCGTAATTGTATCAATTGGTTTTAAACCACAAATCCCGGGGTTACCCGGGATCTGCTCGTTAGTTTATCGTATTAATAAATTGATTACGGCTTTGAAAGTGTAACCGAAGTGTATTTATTACCAAGGCTTATATAATCTGTAAGGATCTGGCCGGCTTCTTTTTTAAGAAAATCCAGATCTTCATTTCTTGGTTTGGTTTGTCCTTTCTTTAAAGCAGGCAAGCCCATTGCTACGCGGCGAAGATTTTCGTCTTCAAAAGATTTCTTTTCTTCTGCGTCGCGCTGCTCTTTCAGCTTTTTCTCGTTCAGGTCAACGCTTTTTTCGTCTTCCTGCTTCTTAAAGTCTGCAATATCCTGCATTAGGTATTTGTAGCTGGCGCTGCCTTCCATACGCTGCTCGTGCATTTTCTTTAATTGGGGTATAACCGGGCTAAAGTCGCCAACCTTTGTATAATTGGTTTTTGCAATGATATCAAAAGGCATAGCCGATGGCTCGGTATCCTCGCCATATTTATCCAAAGGAATAATAGACGGAAACTGGATATCAGGCATTACACCTTTATGCTGGGTTGAGTTGCCGGTAATGCGGTAGAACTTCGCAATGGTTAAATTAAGCTGACCGAAAACACTCTGGCTGCCGGTATTTACCGGTTTGCCTGTTTTTTGCGATAATAAGTTTGCAGCACGCTCCAGCAGGGATGGGTTAATCACCTTGTCAAGGTCTATCGCATTCTGTACAGAACCCTTACCGTAAGTTTGGGTGCCAATAATTAAACCACGACCATAATCCTGTATAGCGCCAGAGAAAATTTCTGATGCGGAAGCACTGAAACGGTCTACCAAAATAGCTAAGGGGCCGGTATAAGCAATTGCAGGGTCTTCGTCTTTATCAACCTCTACCTGGTCGTCTGAATTGCGGACCTGTACTACTGGGCCGGTTTTAATGAACAGACCGGTAAGGTCAACCGCTTCCAGCAGGGAACCACCACCATTTTGACGTAAGTCCATCACAATACCATCAACACCTTCATGTTTAAGCGAGTCGATGATCAACTTAACATCATGTGTGGTGCTCTTATAATTTGGATTGCCCGATTTATAATCATTAAAATCTATATAGAATGCAGGCACAGAGATAATGCCGATCTTGATAGTGCGGCCATTACTATTATAGGTTTTAATTTCTTTTTTAGCCGATGCATCCTTAAGAATGATCTTTTCACGTACCAGCTCAACCACTTTAGGTTTAGCACTTACGCTTGCACCTTTAGGTAAAATTTCAAGCTTTACAACGGTACCTTTTTTGCCCCTGATTAAGGAGATGGCATTATCAACGCGCCAGCCTACTATGTTCTGAAACTCACCATCAGCACCCTGGGCAACACCCACAATGCGATCATCAATGTTAACCTGCTTACTTTTATCTGCCGGGCCGCCAGTAACAATTGATTTGATGGTTACAAATTCATTTTCGGTATTAAGCGATGCGCCGATACCCTCTAACTGGCGTGACATTTCTATATTGAATTGCGCAGCGTTAGACGGGTTAAAGTAGTTGGTGTGCGGATCAATGGCTTCGGTAAAGGCATCCATAAAGATTTGGAATACATCCTGATTGTTGAGCTTGTTGGCCTGAGTTAACAAATTCTGATAACGTTTTTTAAGCGTTTCCTTGTTCTTTGCCATATCGCCGCCCGCAAGCTTTAGGTTAATGAGGTCATACTTTACACGAAGTTTCCAGATATTGTCCATTTCTGCCTGCGATGCAGCCCATGGAAGATTTTCACGGTCGAAAGTAAAGGTTTCGTCCTTATCAAAATCAAAGTTATCGTCTAACTGGGCAATGGAGTATTGTATATGCTCTAAATAGCGTTTCTGATAAACGTTGAATATGTAAAATACATCGTTCAGGTTCCCATCTCTCACATCATCATCCAAAACGGTTTTGTATTTGTCAAAATCAGTGATGTCTGATGCTAAAAGGTAGTTATGGCTTTCGTCCAGCAGTTTCAGATAACGGGTATAAACCACCTGGGAAAGAGAATCGTTCAGTGCAACTTTTTTATAGTTGCCATTGGTAATTAATTGGGCTATGGCCTTGGCAACAATACTTTGCTGCTCGTCTGGCTGAACATCATTAGAACCGGCAACTTTAACAGGTTTATGAGGTGCAGCTTTACAGGCAAGTGCAGCACCCAGCACCAGCACTAAGTATAATTTTTTGAACATGTCTTTTACGGTATTTAAAATGGGTTTGGAATACATCAATACTTGTGCCTAAATAAAAATGCTAATGTAAATAAAAAGAGACAGTGTGTGTGACTGCCTCCATCTATGAATAACAATATTACAATAATGTTTTGTTTGTTTTAACAAACGAAATGCATTTTACCTTATTCTTACAAAATAAATTGATTGTTAAACCATTAAGTTTTATTTGCCTGATTTTGCGGCCGGGAATGCCGCCTCTGCGTAACGAACCTCTATCTTTTGTGGATTTAATTTGGTTTGTTTAAGATATTGGGCCTTTTTCTCTATAACGGCAAGCTGATCTTTAAAACCGCGCAGCGATGCAAGGGTACGTGCCTCATCCAGGTCTGCCTGAGCCTGTGGGTAATCGCCAAGGTTTATTTTAATGGTTGCGAGGCTTATAAGGTTGGCAATGGTATGTTTATCGTCATTTTCTTCGCGCGAGATCTTATTGCTTTGCAGCAGGAACCACTTTGCCTCGGCATACCTGCTTTGTTTCATGTACATGTCGGCAAGCTGGCTAAAATTGTAGCTGGCCTCGTTGTAAACTCTGAAACGCATATTATGCTGGGCCGCTTTCATTACCAAAGCTTCGGCAAATTCAAGGCCTGCATCATCCGGGCTTAGCGGCTCAATAATAATATTGGTAAAATATAGGGCTGATTTAGGAATATGTTCAATAGCATGATTTGAAAGCGGGCCAAGTGGCTCTGCCGGGCGGGTATGCTTTTTTAATACCAGGTCTACACGATACCATTGCGCCGATGCGGTTAAACACAAGGTACCAAAGAGCACGATAAGGATTAATTTCATCAAATCGTTGTTTAAATTAATTTATACGCAAAAGTAATAACATTAGGTTACATTTTTGAAAATTGCTTACTCCCCTGTATAAAAATAACGATAAATATGTAAAAGATGATATTTTGATTAATAATATACGGAAGTTGCTTTGGGTCGAACTTTAATATTAATCGATAAACCCCGGTCTTTTAGGTTTAATTCAAACGATGCACAAAAAGTTCTTAATAGGATTTAAATGCCGCCAATATATTTTATCAGGGGTGTAATAAGCCGTCTATTTTTTTTTGACGATTCCGCTTACCCGTTTTTCATTGTCCTTTACAAAAGTATCCCAGCCCGAATAGCTTTTTTTACCGGCACTTTTACTTGTAGGCATGCGCTGAAAGGAATGGCATACCGCTACAGCAAGTCCGTCGGTAGCGTCTAAGAAATCCGGCGTTTCGCTAAATTTTAAAAGGTTTTGCAGCATGGAGGCAACCTGTTCTTTTGCGGCGTTGCCGTTGCCGGTAATGGCCTGCTTTATTTTGCGGGGCGCATATTCAGTTATATCGATATTACGGGTTAGCCCGGCAGCCATTGCTACACCCTGCGCACGGCCCAGCTTTAACATCACCTGGATGTTTTTGCCATAAAAAGGCGCCTCAATGGCCATACAATCGGGCTTGTAATTATCTATCAGCGCAACGGTTTTTTCAAAAATGCGCTGAAGTTTAAGCATATGGTCGTCAATGAGATCCATCTTTACTACCCCTAAACTTATCAGCTCTATTTTTGAACCGGTTTCCTTAATAAGGCCGTAGCCCATTACAACTGTACCCGGGTCAATACCTAAAATTATCCTCTCTTTATGAATCTCCATTTATTTGCCTAAAGCGCAGTAAAGATACGATCAGCTTTTCAATATACTTAAATATTCGTCCCTGCTTATCTTTCTGGCACCCATTGATTCCAGGTGCGGGGTGTGCAGCTGGCAATCAACCATCTTGTATCCGCTTCGGCATAAATGGATAAGTGCCGCTTTGGAGGCATTGCTAACATGGCTAAACATACTTTCACCGCAAAAAACGTTGTTAATCTGCACACCATACAGGCCGCCCACAAGTTCGCTTTGTTGCCACACTTCTACAGCATGTGCAAAGCCTTTTTTGTGAAGATCAATGTACGCCTGCTGCATATCATTTGTTATCCATGTTCCGTCCTGGTCCTTTCTCGGCATGGCGGCACAAGCAGCAATAACCTGTTCAAAAGCCTGATCGGTTGTTATTTCAAACTTTTCCGACCGCAATACCTGCCGCATAGATTTGGAAACGTTGAGTTCATCCGGAAAGATAACCCACCGCTCATGAGGAGCATACCAGAGGATGGGCGTGTCATCACTGTACCACGGAAAAATACCGTTCTGATAGGCCAGCATCAGTCGCCCGGCAGAAAGATCCCCGCCTACAGCCAGCAAACCGTCCTCTTCTGCCAGCTGCGGGTCCGGAAAAATTAACCGATTATTGAGCCTGAAAATCATAGGCGCAATTTACGCCTTGCGCTTTATTACCAGTTTTTTATTTTGGGCTTTAACAACAGCATCAAGATATTGTTGTAGCTCGTTATATTTTGCTGCAGGGATCACCTGGTTAACTAGGTTAAATTTTGCTTTGCTGATAACCTGGTTCTTTGCTGCATCGTAAGCAAAGCTAAGATCATAATTGCCATAAGAAAACTTCAGCACCTGGTTGGCCGGGAGCGTTTCTACCTCGTAGCCTGTAGGAAGATCAATTACCGTTGTACATGTTTTTTGCAGCGGATGCTCAAAGTAATAATCTGATTTTCTTTTCTCTTCTACCGGTACGGTAAAACCTACCAGCTCAAATACATGCGGCCTCAAAAATTGCTTATCACCTGCTTTTACATCGCAAAAGCGATCATAATTAAGGTCGAAATCCAACTCTTTGGTACCGTTGAGATCCGCAGCGTGGGTAAGATTAAACTCAGATGCCTGCTTCATTTTCAAAGTACGGATAATTGCTTCTTTTTGATCGTCCATTTTTAATGCAGCAAGGCCGATGTAACTATCGCGATAACCGCCTGTAGACAGGATCTTAACCTGCGCTTTGGCACCGCCTTCGGCATCAAGGGTAATATGTACATCGCTGTTGAACGTATTGTCGGCAAATAAACTTCGTGGTGTGTTTACCAGCCTGCCGCCGTTTTCTGTAATAAGCAGGGCGCGCCTGTTTTCTGTAAATGGGCCAAGCTTGCCAAACTGATTGGTTTTGCTGGTACACTCAAGCCAGGTAGTATCGTTTTTAAATGGCACGCAAAGTATCACATGGTTAAAATAATCAAACGGGAACTTAGCATCGGCAGGTTCCTGGTTGGCATCTGCGTTTACTATGGCATAATATGAAGGAATATTAACTGCCCGCAGCAATGCACTCATGTAGTTAGATAATGCTTTGCAGTCGCCATATTTTTTTTGATCTACAAAATTGGCGGCAAACGGCTTTAAACCTCCTATTCCAAGCTGAATGCTTACATAACGCATATTTTGCTGCATATAATTGTAGAGAAACCTGGCTTTTCCCTTGTCAGACTTTATCGTATCGGTCATCTTCCTGATCTCTGCCTCGCGTTGCGGCGTTAAAGTGCAAACATCTGCGTTAAGTGCTTTAATAAACTGCCCGAAACTTTGCCAGCTGCTCATGTCGCCGTTAAGGCCATAAAAGCTAAACGATTTAGAAGCAAAATCTATTCGCGGGAATACGCGCCAGTATTCTGCATTTTCTTCCAGTTTTATTGCCTTTAAATTGGAAACCTTCCAGGAATAAATTGCGCTGCCGTTAATAACTGAACTTTGCGGTTTAACCGAAATGTTTTTTTCCAGGTAACGAAAGCCTGCATTCTGATCTATGTCAACCTGATAAATGGAATTTTGTACTGCCTGCTCGTCGTTTTGAATATCCCAGGAACCCAGATCGAGCGAACTGCTGATGTCTTCTTCATAAACAGTTTCTACGGTAGAGGGATAGTTTGCAATGGTATGCCTCACTGCCAGAAAACGGTCGTCTGTTACCAGGGTTTCATCGTCTGATGCCGCACCATCGTACATATCACCCTTATGATATTTCTTGATCTGATCACCGGCGGCATTATAAACCCTCATTTCAATACTGCTCAGGTTATCAAATTTTCGGTTATAAGGAAGAAAGAAGTCGGCCTCGCGGTCGCCTTTTTCATTCAGCACGGTTACAATACGGTGATGCTTTACAGTTCTCCTGCCCGAAATTTTTACGTTTAATTCGGTGTAAGAATACCTTATTACCGAGTTTGCATTTTCCTTTAACGAGTCTGGAATTTTAGCTGCGATAAATACGTCTTTCGATAATTCCCTTTCCTGGGCCTGTGTTTTTATAAACGGAAACGTAATAAATAAAATGCCAAAGCTTATTCTAAGTAATTTAATGAACATCGCCTATCAGGATTTTTTTAATACAATCTGTTCATTCAGCATTTCATGCATCTTTTTAAAAAACTCATGAAAATCGGCGTAATTATCTCTGGAGTATTCGGAAACGTTGTAATTAACAGTATAGTGAATTACAATTTGTCCATCCTGTTCAATCACCAGCCTTCTAAAACTAAAACTTTTATCAGGCATTACCAGGGTAACACTTTTTGGCAGTGCGTCAGTTTTAAAACCCGCCGGAATTTTATAAGAACTATTAAGTGTGTAGCTTCTGGGATATACAAAATCAATATCTGTTGTACGATTGTCGCTTAAAAATGGATTTGATTTAAGAGGTGTAAGGATATTTGGATTTAAATAAATATAATTCTCGTCAGAGCCGGAAAGATTTAAATTGAAGTTAACGCTTTGAGTAAGTGGAAGCGTATCAATTTCCATGTTTTCAAACTTTGTGGTCGATATGTTAAGGTCGTTATCGTTGTTGCGTAAATAATCCAGGTATTTTTTTTCGCCCTCCTTTTTATATCGTTCAATTGCATCAATACGGCTATAGCCTGTATAGTTTATTTGCGCCGTACCTTCAATTTTACCTGTTGGCTTAATCTCAGCATCGATCATAATCACTTGTCGTACGGGTTCATTCTTTTCTATTCTTATGATTTTGTAGATTTCCTTTGATTTGTCGATGTACAACCCCAGCGAATTTAAAAGTTCTGAAGGTGTCTCATTATAAATGTTGTATTTTCCCGTTGCATCTAATATGTACTTTTTGGTGCTATCTACCGGCACTAAAACTACGGCTCTGTTAAATTGAACCAGCGATGTATAAAAAGGATCAACTTTACCATGCTCTCGGGTGCTTACTACCATTGGATATGCATTGATACCTGTTTGCTTTAATAAATGATATAATATCAAATTAATCTCGGTGGAGTTACCGGTTTTGGCATCCCAGGAATGGGGAGTGCCGTCAATAGTGTACCAATGATCATTGCCATTCCACTTCATGGTATTTTTTACCTCTCCAAAGATGTAAGCAATTTTCTGGTCGTCGGTCTTAAGTGTTTTTGCTTTAGCTATTATTGTCTCCTCCCCATTTAATTTTCTTTTCAGCTGACCACCAAAATCCTCATCCTCGGCCAGTGTTGCCCCAACCTTGTTCCAGGTATCTGAATATGATTCAGACATGCCGTAAATTGGCCTGATAGATACTAATTGGTATCTGATGGATTGTACATTATCATTGTAGGACGACATATAGGGTTCGTCCGGCACAGATGGGATATTTGCCATTGCGCGTGTCTCATTATTAACATAATAAGAAATGATATTGCCTTGCCGGTTCAGTGTTTTACTGCCCGAGCTTTTTTCATCTTTAACAAGAGGTGATACCAGATGAGGGATTGCTCTAAAATAGAATAAATCTGGAATAGCGGTACTGTACTCTGAATACCTGATAGGAATTTTGTCTTGAAAATACCAGTCGGGCATATCGGCAAACCCACTGGCATTAAAATTATATTTAAATTCTATAATGCTACCCGCCCTTACATTTGGAAAACTGAAGGTTATTTCGCTTCTGTATTTATCCAAAATTTTGTTGTAGATAAGTTTCTTATCAAGTTTCGTAACTTCTACTTTCCCATTTACAACGTTAATTGTTTGTGCCTGTACATTGGTAATATATTCCATGTGGTTGCCGCTGTAATAAACTATCTTAATATTAGCCGCATCTTTTCCGTTATCGTTGAATATCTTAATTCGTCTCTGCAGCTCTGAGGTGATGGAACTTAGATCATCGGCAAAATAAACATTCCCCTTTTCAAAAAGGACTTCGGCATTTGCGTCTTTCTCAAAGTCGCATGACTTAAGTTCCAGATCGGCCTGGTCTACTATGCCATATTGAGGTATAACATACGCCGGTTTAGGGGCATTCGTTTGTGCACAGGCAGCAAATGCAAATGCGCATAAAATTAAGGAAGCAATGGTTTTTTTCATTATGTAAGGAATGGTTTAAAGCAAGTGTTATTTATACGGGGGTGCCCTGATTTCGGTTATTCTAAATAAATGATCAGGGCTTAATTTCAGAGTTTGGCTGTCTACAAAAATTGCTGCATCAACATATTCTTAATACATGTAAAAGTGTGGCCAAATAGAAAATGTGTGAAAGTAAAGGTGTCTCCAAGCGATACGGTTTTGTTGCTTCTAAAATAATGAATTTAACAATATCCAAAAATTAAAGAGGGTAACATTTTTGTTAAATGTCAACCGCTAAAAATGACATTAAACCATATGCTTATGCTTAAGTCATACATCAAGAAGGTTTTTTATGAACAACGCAAGGCACATTAAGCATCTGTACGCCCGGGCAGGGTTCGGCATCCGGTTCGAGGATCTGCGCGATCATGGCGGCTGGTCTACCAAAAAGGCGGTGCGCAAGCTGTTCCAGGCTTCGGAAAAAAATGAACCGATCACTGTTCTTACTGAAAATATTGACCGCCGTAAGCAAGCTGAAGGGCAAACAGACGAGATGAAGAAGATGTTGCAGGAAGAACGCAACAGGCAGGAAAAACTGCTTAACAACGCCTGGATAAAGCAGCTTAGTGAAACCGAAGCACAGCTGCGCGAAAAAATGACCCTTTTTTGGCATAATCACTTTGCCTGTAATATCGGTAACGCTTATTACGAGCAGCAGCTTAATAATATACAACGCAGCAATGCGCTCGGTAATTTCAAAACCATGCTGTTGCAGGTATCGCAATCACCGGCCATGCTGCAATTTTTAAATAACCAGCAAAACCAGAAGAACCATCCCAATGAGAATTTCGCGCGTGAGTTGATGGAACTATTTACCCTGGGCCGAGGCAATTATACCGAGCAGGATATCAAAGAATCGGCACGGGCGTTCACCGGCTGGGCATTTGACGGAAAAACCGGCGAGTATGCTTTCAGGCCCAGAGCGCATGACGACGGCGTTAAGAGTTTTATGGGGCAGAGCGCCAATTTTTGCGGCGAAGATATACTTAACATCATAACAGCGAACAGACAAACGGCAACATTTATATGTACTAAGCTTTACCGTTTCTTGGTGAACGATGTGCCCGATAAAGATCATGTAAGCCAAATGGCTGATGTTTTTTACAATGCCAATTACGAGATTAAGCCCTTGCTCGAATTTGTGTTCCTGTCCGATTGGTTTTATGACGATAAGAACATCGGAAACCTCATCAAATCACCTGTCGAATTTTTAACAGGGCTTAACCGGCAATTCTACATCACCTACCAAAACCCTGATGTGCTGATACAGTTTCAACGTACGCTGGGGCAGGTTCTATTCAGGCCACCTAACGTTGCGGGCTGGCCGGGCGGCAAAAACTGGATTGACAGTTCATCATTAATGTACCGGATGAAAATGCCTTCCATTATATTAAATGCCGGCTTGATTGATTTTACAGGCAAAGCCGACCCTGAAGATGAGGCTTACCTGGCTACCATGCGGAAGCAGCAATTAAACGTTATTAAAAAAGTGCAGGCCCAGCCAGATTGGGACAAATTTTTGAAAGATATACCTGAAAAAACCACTAAAGAGCAAATGGCAGAATTTATGCTGGAGCCGCCGCTCAATAAATCGATTATAAATGAGGTAAATATGGCGCCTGATATAAAGACAGCTGTTATACAGATTGCCTCTACACCCGAATACCAATTATGCTGATCAATTAAATAGAAGACAATGAAACGCAGGGATTTTTTAAAAAACTCGGCCCTTGTATCGGGAGCATTCCTGATGCCGGCTTTTTTGAAGCCGCTGGAAGCGATGGCTGGGGCGGAGATGAGTGGTTATAAAAACCTCGTGATCATCCAGCTGTCCGGGGGTAACGATGGTTTGAATACGGTTATTCCCTTTGGTAATGATATTTATTATCAAAAAAGAAAAACCATAGCCGTTAATAAGCCCGACATCATACAGCTGAATGATATGCAGGGGCTTAATCCTAACCTTTCGGCATTAAAGGAAATTTATGACCAGGGCTGGATGACGATCATTAACAGTGTGGGTTATCCTAATCCCGACAGGTCGCATTTTCGCTCAATGGATATCTGGCAAACGGCAAGCGACTCTAATCAATTTTTAGCTACCGGATGGATAGGACGTTACCTGGATTCCAACTGCCAGGATTGCAAAAATCCCTACACCGCTATTGAGGTTGATGACACGCTTTCGCTGGCCATGAAGGGTGCCAGGATGAAGGGTGTTGCCGTGCAGGACCCTTACAAATTATACCAAACCACGCGCGAGCCTTTTTTTAAAGACCTGGTACATGACCACGATGCCAACCTGAACGAAGATAATTTAGGCTACCTCTATAAAACGATGATAGAGACCTATTCATCTGCAGATTATATTCAAAAAACTTCTAAGTTATACGATGTATCGGCAGCATATCCCGCAACGGGTTTGGGTAACCAGTTAAAGTCGGTATCTAAGTTCATTAACTCGGGTTTACAAACAAGGGTTTACTATGTTTCTTTGAGCGGGTTTGATACGCACGTTGGGCAGCAAAACCAGCAGGGCAGGCAATTAAAGATCTATGGCGATGCAGTAGCTGCATTTGTGAAAGACCTGAAGCAAACCGGTAAGCTGGATGATACGCTTGTGGTTACCTTCTCTGAATTTGGCCGCCGGGTAGAGCAAAATGCAAGTAACGGAACCGACCATGGTACGGCCAATAATGTGCTGGTATTTGGTGGCAAATTAAACAGGGCTGGTATTTACAATAACGCGCCCGACCTAACCCAACTGGATAACGGAGACTTAAAATACGAAGTTGATTTTCGCAGCGTATATGCCACCTTGTTAGACAAATGGCTAAACGTTAACAACAGCCAGATCTTGAATAAGAATTTTATCGGGTTAGATTTTGTATGATCTTGATCTAACCTATAATACATAAAGACACAAATATCGGGCAAAAAAAAGACACAAAGTATTGTGTCTTTTTGTATATATATCTTGATTCTTGACTCTTGTATCTTCGCTCTACTTATCGTGGCATTCTTTTCATCAAATTTGCCATGGTTGCAGGGTTGCTCATTTGCTTCATTACCTTACGCATATCTTCAAACTGTTTTATCAGCCTGTTTACTTCGGTAATTGATGTGCCTGAGCCTTTTGCAATACGTGTGCGGCGGCTTTGATTAATACTGTCCGGGTTGCCTTTTTCATAAGGCGTCATCGATTGGATAATTGCCTCGATGGATTTAAACGCATCGTCGCTTACCTCCACATCCTTCATCATTTTGCCAACGCCGGGTATCATGCCCATCAGATCTTTCATGTTACCCATTTTCTTGATCTGCTGTATCTGGCTGTAAAAATCGTCAAAGTCGAACTTGTTTTTGCGGATCTTTTTCTGCAGTTCGGCAGCTTGCTTTTCGTCAAACTGCTGCTGGGCGCGTTCCACTAAGGATACCACGTCGCCCATGCCCAGGATACGCGAAGCCATACGATCCGGGTGGAAAACGTCCAGGGCTTCCATCTTTTCGCCGGTACCGATAAACTTAATCGGCTTATTCACCACCGATTTTATGGAAAGCGCCGCACCACCGCGGGTATCGCCATCCAGTTTGGTAAGCACAACGCCGGTAAAGTCCAGGCGGTCATTAAATACCTTGGCGGTATTCACGGCATCCTGGCCGGTCATGGAATCTACCACAAATAAAATCTCGTGTGGTTTAACGGCACCTTTCACCTGCTCAATTTCGCGCATCATGGCCTCGTCTATAGACAAGCGGCCCGCGGTATCAATAATCACCACGTTGTTGCCGTTCTGTTTAGCCTGTGCAATACCTTCAAGGGCTATGGCAATAGGATCTTTAGATTCTAAATTGGCATACACTGGTACACCTATCTGCGAACCTAAAACCTGCAATTGCTCAACAGCCGCAGGGCGATAAATATCATCTGCTATCAGTAAAGGCTTTTTGTTTTTTTGCGTTTTAAGGTAATTAGCAAGCTTACCGGTAAAAGTAGTTTTACCCGCACCGTTTAAGCCTGCTATCAGGATAATGGTAGGCGTAGCCGAGAAATTTAATTCCGCAGTGCTGCCACCCATTAGCTCAGTAAGCTCATCATTCATGATCTTGGTGAGCAACTGTCCCGGCGATATAGAGGTAAGTACGTTTTCTCCTATGGCTTTTTGCCTTACATCATCCGTAAATGACTTGGCTGTTTTATAGTTAACGTCGGCATCCAGAAGAGCTTTACGTATCTCTTTCATGGTTTCGGCCACGTTTATTTCAGTAATGGTACCCTGGCCCTTCAGGACTTTGAACGCCCTGTCGAGCTTATCCGATAGATTTTCAAACATGCTACTATCTAAAATTTATATAAGGTTACAAATTTATCATTTTGAAACAATTTGGCTTAATGAGATTGACTTTTAAATAATTCGCAAATTATTTTCCATTATGAGGTCTTTTAAGCTGATGGAAATTCATATATAACTGCCTGATTTTACGGATTAAAGAATAAAACCGGTATCCAAGTTCTACAATTCTCTTATTTTAGGTTTAAATACAAAATAAAAATTTTAACTTTATTTGCACATGGTTAAAAAACCCTGCCCTTTATATGCCGCTTACTGACATTGGCTTTTTGTTTGACGACAACCCCAACCCAATGTGGATATTCGAATTATCTACTTTACGGATATTAAAGGTTAACACAGCAGCGATAATAAAATACGGCTACTCGGAAGAAGAATTTCTTAGCATGACCACGGTTGATATACGGCCCAAGTCTGAAAGAAGCAAGTTTGGGGAATATTTAAAAACCAAGCGGGTACAAAATCCCGATTTTCGCGGTTTTTCGCATGGTGGGATCTGGAAACACCAGGCAAAAGGCGGCGACATTATTTATGCCGACATAACCAGCCACGATGTAAGGTACAAAGAGCGCAACTGCCGCGTTGTAGTTGCAACTGATGTAACCGAAAGAATGCGGCTGGAAGAAGAGGCCCGCTTAAGGGAAAAGTTTCTTACCTCCCTCATAGACTCGCAAACTAATTTTCTCATCAGGCTTAATGTACAGGGCTTGTTCACGTTTGTAAACCAGCAATTTTTAAAAGCATTTGACTATAAGCGCGAAGCAATAATCGGCGCGCATTTTTCTACCACTATCATTGAAGATGAATACGACCTCTGCCTCAAGGCTTTTCATGAATGCATTGCAACACCCGCCAAGGTTATCCATTTAACACACAAAAAGGTAGATAACGCCGGCAATCTGCACGATACACAATGGGAATTTATTGCTATTACCGATGATGAAGGCACGGTGACTGAAATACAGGGAGTAGGGCAGGATGTTACCGAAAAGCTGAGCATAGAGCGTGAGATAAAGCAAACCGCCGAAAAGATGGATAGCTTTATAGAAAGCATTACAGATGCTTTTTTTATAGTAAATAAGGAATGGCGTTTTATAAAAGTAAACCGCGCATTTGAAGCAATATCCGGCAAGTCGAGGTTTGAGGTTTTGGGAAATGAACTTTGGGATATTTTTCCACGAGTAAAGAATACCAGGTTTGAAGAAATTTACCGCAGGTCGATGGACGAGAACCTGCAGCTACAGATAACCGAATATTACAAACCATTTGACAAGTGGCTCAACGTAGCCATTTATCCCTCGTTTGAAGGGTTGACGGTATTTATAAAAGACATAAGTGAAGAAAAGCGTGCGCAACAGGAACTTATATGGACCAAAAACAGCCTCGAAGCGCTTATTAATAACACGGAAGATCAAATCTGGTCTATAGACATAGAAACAAGGTACGTCTATATGAATCAGGCCTACCGATCACAAATAGCATACTTAACCGGCTTTGAACCTAAAGAAGGCGATTATTCAAACAAACACCTTGGCTACACCCCCGATGTTATTGAACGCTGGAATGGTTATTACAAAAGAGCCTTTAACGGCGAGATCTATACCGTTGTAAATGAAAGCGTAGACCCGCTTACCAAAGAAACCCTTTCTTTCGAGATCAGTTTCAATCCTATCTTTCAGGCTAACGGTTTAATTACAGGCATCGGCTGCTTTGCCAGGAACATAACCCAGCGTTTAAAAACAGAAAAAGCCATTGTAGACCAAAACGAAAGACTGCGCCACATAGCCTCATTAACATCGCACGAGTTACGCAGACCGGTTGCCAGCATGCTGGGCCTCATCAGTATAATGGACAGGCAAAATTTCTACAACCCCGATAATAAAGAGATCATAGAACACCTGTTTACCGTAGGTAATGAAATTGACGAAGTAATCCGCCTGATAGTCGATAAAACATTTACCGATCCTGCCGGCGGCCGGTATGGCAGCCGCTAAATACTAAGATTTAATTTGCACCCGGCTTTACAGATGACCAATGCAAATTAAGTAGCAACCATCCCTTTGTGCTCTGATGTGCAATTGCTGTAAAATAGCCGTCTACCTTTGTAGGCTGGCCGTTTTTGTCTGTCAGGTCTTCATGAAATTTTGCCCCTACAGAAGCCAGCTTGTTGCTCAAAGCGTCTATCCTTATATTGCTCCATTGCAGTTTTATCTGCGGCATCTGGTTCACTAGCGTATTTAGAACATAGGTTTTTGCCGATGGATAATCCTTATAAACCAGCTTACCATCGTTTGCCATAGAAAACTCAGGGCTGTCTTCAAAATAGTTTAACCAAACGGCAGGGCCTTTGGCAGATACATCGCGGGCAACATTGTTCATTAGTTCGGTAACGTCACCTTTTATAGCTGTTGTTTCATTATTGGTTAAAAACTCCTGGTTAGAGTTGCAGGAAAAAACGCCGGCGGCCAAAAGCAGTGCGCAGGCGGCGGCAAATAATTTTTGTTTAGTTATTTTCATGTTATTAAGCCCAATCGAAATCTACTATTTTATTATCAAGTTTCCATTTTGCAGGCTGGTTGTTGGTAAGCCAGTCCAGCGGTTCTGCAATTGGCTGCGGTTTAGCCGCCTTTGCAAAGCATTCCTTTATAAACGCTTTCTGCTCGGCATGTAAGGCATCTGGTTGTGCGGAGATAAATAAAGGCGCGCTGCTTTCTGCCAGTAATTCCAGCCATAGTTTATTTCTTTTCCATGATATATCTGTGGTGAGGCCTACACAATCGCCATCGGCAGCATAGAACTTGTTGTGCTGCACCATACGGAAACCAAGCGTATTCACGCCAAACTTACGGGTGCGGTCCCATTCCCTGCCGCTTGTATCATCGCCAATACGGTTCAGTTCAAAAACACCTGCCGATAGGTGGCTCAGCGTATTACAGCCAATAATATACATATCGCCCGCGGCTTCGCGAATTGCCCCGTACAGGTTGTTCACTATCTCGGCGTTGGTGAGCTCTTTATTGTAGAAATTCCAGTTAGGCGCAGTGATATTCTTTAACATGCCCGATCCCCAGTGCCCGAATATGTCATAGGTGGAATAATCATGCTTAACCATTTCATAACCCCATTGCCGGTAAAGGGAAATATCGTGCTTTACACGTTCGATATTTTCCGGTATGGTTGGGTCAAGAACTGGATTATTAGGGTCGTCCCTGCCGGGTATTTTGGGTGCAAGCAGGCTGGCACTTTCATCATGTTTTCCGCAAAGAGGTCGCATCCATAAACCCGGGCGCATACCCAATTTCTTCACATCGTTGGCCATCAGGTGCATATCCTTAAACTTATCGTTAGGTTTTGAGAAGTCTTCCTGCCAGCCGCCGTCATTCGGCAGATAAGGTGAGTATTGTGCCCAACCGGCATCAATTACTGAAAACGGACGGTTTTGTGTATCGGTGACGAGTTCGGCCATTAAGGCGGTTTGCTCTTTTATAAGCTTAGGCGAGTTGTTGCCATAAGCATAATACCAGTCGTTTATGCCGTATACCGGCTGCTTGGGTAAACGCGGATGCTCGCACATAAGGCCGCAAAATCTCCTTGCAGTTGCAAAGGGTGATTCATTAGCAATGCTTTTAGTAGTAATAACATCTGCGGCATGCAGTTTCCGGCTGCCTAATAAAACACCGTTACCGCCCGATAACGTATTCATGGTTAAGGCGATACTATCAGCATTAACGCCCCACCAGCAAAGAGAGCTGCAGCCTGTTTTTACGCCAAACCCTACCGTTTGCCTGCCATCATACAGCAGGGCATACCATGGATAAACGCTGCTGCTATCGGGTGTCTTCCATCCGGCATCCCCATAAGTGCGTTCCCAGCTATCGCCTAAAACCTTCGACGCTTTTGGTGTTTCAAATTTCCATTTTAAGCGGATGGCAAACAGTGGCAATGTCGGAGATTGTACAAACACCCGGCTGGCATCACCTTTTCTCTCAATACTTACCTCAATATCGCGATAAGTGTATTTTAAATTTCCCGATGGCGTAAGCTTAACCCAGTCGTTACCTGCCATAGCATACACTTCATCGGGCAGGGTCATTATGGATACATTATGATGGGCATAGCTTATTCTGCTATACAGCAATGCAAGGCCTGTAGCGGCCGAAAGTTTTATAAAATGCCGTCTGTGCATTTGTTGTTCTTTATGGTTTACGAAAAATCCTCAAATTGGGGATACGAGTATTGGGCGCTGATAAATTTAAGCTTTTATCAGGAAAAACAACAAGAGAAAATAAATGGAAGCAGGAAAGCCGGCTGCGTTCATTAGCCCATTATCCAGCATGTGTGGTTGCACCGGTAGCAGCGGTATTTTTTTAGAGGAAGCCAAAGTAACAAGACCTTTACCATGGGTTTTCTGTGGATTCTTTCCATTTGCGCCCGGCTTGTATTGCCGCAAGCGCACAATTTTTTGGCGTTATTTGCTGTTGGCGTTGCTGTTAACATATAAACCAATTTTTATTAATTAAAAAGTAATCCTTTTTACATACGCTGAGATATTATAATGCAAAATTACGACATTAAAAGGTAAAGAAGTGTTAATCAGCTATGAAATTTCCATAATTTTTAATATCAAAAGCATTAAAATATTGCGTAAATGTTAAAAATACATTGTTTTTGTAAATTTTTTTAAGTGCGTGTACAAATTATCTCAATAGTTCTAACTAACAGAATAGGAAACCTTAGTGTTTATACTCCAGCAATTCAAAACGGTTTCCAAAAGGATCGCGGAAAAAACAACGATTGCGGCCGTCTATTTCTGACGAATAACTAATGGCGATTCCGCGTTGGCGCAAAAAAGCCTCCGCGGCAGCAAGATCTTTCACTTCAAAGGCCGGATGCCTGTCGGAATGGAAATTGCCACCGGCCTCTTCCCTTACATGCAGCTGGATATCGGCAATATTAAACCATATGGCACCTTTAGGGTGCTCACCGGGAATTTCTTCCAGGCCAAGTACATCAGCATAAAAAATTCTTGCTTCGTTTCTTTTACCCTCAGGAATGGTTATTAGAATGTGATCTGTTCTTACAAAAGGAATCATAACAGCAAAGATAAACGGCTTATTTTTTAATCAGCGCCATCATCTTTTTAAAAATTTCGGTATTGCTGTATACGCCCCTAAAGTCTGTAGCATGCGGCCCATATGCAAAAACCGGGACAGGCGTACCGGTATGATCATTTGTGCTAAAGTTGCCCCATACGTAACCGTTTTTAATACTTCCGTCCAGCAAGGTCAGGCCGCCGGTTTCGTGGTCGGCTGTAACAATCACCAGTGTCTCGCCATCTTCATCGGCAAAACGCAGCGCCTTACCAACCATCTGGTCAAAGTCCGTATTTTCGGTTATTACCTGCTTTAAATTATTAGCGTGACCGCCATGATCAATCTGCGAACCTTCAATCATCATAAAAAATCCTTGCGGGTTGCTTTTAAAGCGGGTAGTAACCTTGCCCAGGGCATCTGAAAGGTAATTTCCGCGGCCCTGCATTTTGGGTCTGGTCACGCTGTCGTCCATAAGCGCAATTATTTTTGGTGCCGATGAGTTCATAAAATCGCTGAAATTACGAACAACTGCATAGCCGCGTTTAGATAACTTATCAAGCGGTGTTTCGCCGTTTATTGCATGGGTAAAGTCTTTATAGCCGGAGCCAAGTAGAATGTCGATGTGCGTATTGCTTACATCGTTGGCCACAGCTGCAGCCTTATCCCTGTCGGGCTGATGGGCATAAAATACGGCAGGTGTGGCGTCGGTAAGTTCACATACAACAATATCTGCTGTTTTCTTACCCGCAGCTGCACAATACTCAGCGAAAGATTTTAGCGGTTTCCCCGATGGGTCAACGCCTACCTCCTTGTTGTTAGTTTTTTCTCCGGTTGCAAAAGCAGTGCCGCCAGCTGCCGAGTCGGTTACATAAGAATCGGCAGAATTGGTTACCGAAAAACCGATATTGAGCATTTCAAATATATTTAATTGCCCGCGGTTTGCAGTATAAGCACTATAGATCTGCGCAATACCCATACCATCGCCAATGCAAAGGATGATGTTCTTTACTTTTTTAACAGTGCCATCCGTACGGTAGGTAGGATGATAAACTTCGTAATTTTCGGTGGCAAGGTATTCGCTTTTAGCTTTGGTATTGAAAAAATCGCCAAGTTCTTCTATATGATCGGTGCCTATCACATCAGCCCCAAGGCGGGTGAGCGCCAGCCAGCAGCTTTTGGTATCCGGGTCGCCCCAGAAACGGATCTTTTTACCCATTGCGTGGGCACTGTCAATTGCATCCTTCAGGCGGTTTACTTCGGCCGGCATCAGTACACCTTTACCGTTCCAGCGCGAATAATTCGTAAAAGGTAAACTTACCAGGCCGATCTTTTTTAACTGGCTTTTAGTAAAACCATTTAAATGGTCGGCATCAAACATGATCCAGTCTGGGTAATCGCTCATTACGGCTGCGGGTGGTACAGCGCCGGTCATCACTATTGAAAGCCTGCCGGGGTGACCCTCATAATTTAAGTATTTTGCCAGCGGCTTCAATTCTTTTTCAACCAGAGGCAACGTTTCTTTATAATCGGCTTTTATTTCAATCAGCAGCCTTAAGCGGCGAGCGGTATCCTGCCTTAATTTTTCAACCAGCGGATCTATGTATAAGATCTTAAGCGAGCGGCTTGGTGTTATTTCCTTTTCTTCATGCGCTACCATTAACTGGCCATTAACGGCGTATACATCTGCCTCTATTGAGCCGAATCCTTTTTCATATGCGCGATAAAAAGAAATGTTGTTCTTATAATCGTTATGTGAATGCGCATCGGCAACGGTATATTTCTTTGTTTGTGCCGAAACAAGTTTAACGGCTGTTAGCAGGGTAATTGAAAAAATAAGCGGTTTGGTAATACGCATAACACCGGGGGTTAAATAAAATACATGTTTACAAATATTCTAAAAATAGCTGTACACAAGCATATACGGCTATAACTTAATATTGAGCGAACATGCGCTTAACAGCGTGCTTAGCTGATAATATTTCCCCAGCCCATAATAGACATTGTTCTTAAAAACTCAGCTTGTAAAGGTGCTGCTATATCTATTGTTACACCTGTAACCGGGTGTTTAAAGCTAAGTTCAGAAGCATGCAGTAACATGGTGTCCAAATCCCAGCGCTCTTTAAAAAGTTTGTTCTGTTTGTTGCATCCGTGCGTACGGTCGCCAATGATGGGATGAAAAATATGGCTGAAATGTTTGCGTAACTGGTGCATGCGGCCGGTTTCGGGATTGGCTTCTACCAGTGCATAGCGCGATGTTGGATGCTGGCCGAGCGGAACGTCCAGTTCGGCAGTAGCCAGCGTTCGGTATTTCGTGAAGGCATTTTGCAGCGTGCCGTTTTCTTTTCGTAGCGGGTAGTCTATTTCCTGTTCTGCCGGAGTATGGCCGCGTACAATGGCCAGGTACTTTTTATCCACCAGGTTTTCCTGAAACTGCTGCTGCATCAGTACCTCCGTCTCTTTATTCAAAGCAAACAGCAAAACGCCGCCGGTTTTACGATCGAGCCGGTGGGCGGGATAAACGCGCATGTCCAGCTGGTCGCGTAAGATCTGCAAAGCAAATTCTTCTACATCCCTGGCAATAGACGAGCGGTGCACCAGCAGGCCGTGCGGTTTGTTAATGGCAACAAGGTGTTCGTCCTGGTATAATATATCGAGTAGCGGCATGCCGGGGATAAAACTTTAAATAAAAATGTTTACAGATGCAACCTATAATTAAATTGTTGAGTCTGATAGCATAAAGAGATCAAAATTATGAAAACTTATTTAACCTTATTGCTTGTTGCCTGCCAGAGCGCTGTTGCACTTGCACAAAGCGATGCAGATAGAACACCTTATCTTACCAAATCGCTATCAAACGATGCTATTAACAATGTAGTAGTAAGCACATCTGCAGGGGGTATTTATGTAACCGGCGAAAGCGGACAGGCCCCAAGGATTGAAATTTATATTAAAGGCAATAACAACCACGACCTTACCAAAGAAGAAATTGAAAAACGCCTGAAGGATGATTATGAAATGACCATTGATGTTAAAGGCCATGAATTAGCAGCCACTGTTAAAAGCAGGCACAACATCATGAACTGGCGCGAATCAATGAGTATTTCATTTAAGATCTACGTGCCGGAGCAAGCCTCTACTAATCTCAGAACCAGCGGCGGCGGTATACACCTGGATCATCTTAAAGGGACAGAAACTTTTCAAACCAGCGGCGGCGGCTTGCAGGTAGATAAGCTGAGCGGCGTAGTGCATGGCAAAACATCTGGCGGGGGTATTGAGGTAAGCAACTCTGGCGATGACATTGACCTGCAAACCAGCGGCGGCGGCATTATAGCAAAAAAATGCAATGGTACCATTAAGTTAATAACCAGTGGCGGCGGCTTAATACTTGAAAACTTAAAAGGCAATATTACAGCGCATACCAGCGGTGGTGGTGTTGAGGGGCATGATATTGAAGGCGAATTAATTACCGGAACCAGCGGCGGCGGTATCGAATTAAAAAGAATAAGCGGCAGTGTTGAAGCAACTACCAGCGCAGGCAGCCTTGTGGCACAAATAATTAAGGTTGGCAAATTTGTGAAGTTAAATGCAAGTTCTGGCAATATTGCGCTTGTTTTACCGCCGAAACAAGGCCTTGACTTAAACCTGCGTGCTGAAAGAGTAAGCAGCCGTAACGACGTAAGCTTTAACGGCGACTGGAGCAAAGATCATGTTAAAGGAAGTGTAAACGGCGGCGGCACAACCGTTGATGCCAATGCTTCCAGCGGAAATATCGACGTAACGTTTGAATAGACATTATTGAAAAAAGGATCAGCACAAGTGAATAGATATTTCCATAATGCTGATCCTTTTTATTAACTAAAACAGTTCCGGCTGCAGGCTCAGTGAGCCATTGCGTTCCTGCTCCTGGTAGTTTTGTACAATGCCTACCGCATTTTTTACCGCATCGCTTAATATCACTATGAACGAGCCGGGTTTTGCAAGGCTCATAGCATATTTAATCACCGTAGCAACATCGGGGTAAACCTCGTACTTTGCATTAGTCGCGGCAGATTCAATCCCTTCTGTTATAAGGCCCATAATATTTTCGGCAGTACGCCCGCGCAGGTGCCTGTCCTGATGAAGAATGATATAATCGAACATTTCTGCCGAGATCTTGCCCAGCTCGCGAATGTCGTCGTCTCTTCTGTCGCCGGTTCCGGTTACGATACCTATTTTAAACGGAGAATCAATATGCTTTAAGAATTCTCTCACGCCCTTAAACCCGGCAGGGTTATGCGCAAAATCCACCATAAAGCGGAAGTTCTTAAAGTCGAAGATATTCATCCTGCCAGGTGTCTGTGCAGCTGATGGAATAAAGGTTTCGAGCGAGATCCGGATGTCTTCTGTTTTAATGTCCTGCAGAAAGGCCGCCAGCGTTGCCGCCAGTACGTTCTCTATCATAAAAGGAACCGTACCGCCAAAAGTAACCGGGATAAGGCTGGTTCTTTGTACGCGTATTTTCCAGTCGCCTTTTTGAATGGTTACATAACCGTTCTCGTTAATACAGGCAATGCCGCCTCTTTTACAATGAGACTTGATAACCTTGTTATCTTCATTCATGCTGAAGTAGGCCACCTTGCAGGCTGCATTTTTACCCATACGTACACAGTATTCGTTATCCGCATTCAGCACGGCCCATCCGTCTTTCTTTATGGAGTCTACCACTACGTTCTTTACGCGGGTAAGATCGTCCAGCGTATGTATATCTGCTATGCCCAGGTGATCTTCCTGCACATTGGTAACTACCCCTATGTCGCAAAAACCGAAACCTAAGCCTGCACGTAAAATACCACCGCGGGCAGTTTCCAGTACCGCAAAATCTACCGTAGGGTCTTTCAAAATAAACTCTGAACTGGCCGGGCCGGTAGTATCGCCTTTAACCATCATGGTGTTTTGCACATAAATACCATCCGAGGTGGTAAAGCCTACACGGTAACCATTGTTCCTAATGATGTGTGCTATTAAACGGGTGGTGGTGGTTTTTCCGTTGGTGCCTGTAATGGCAATAATAGGTATGCGCGATGATTTGCCCGGCGGGTAAAGCATGTCTATTACGTGGCCTGCAACGTTACGCGGCAAGCCTTCGCTTGGCGCTATATGCATCCTGAAACCCGGGGCAGCGTTCACCTCCAATACAACGCCGCCAGTTTCGGTAAGCGGTTCGCTTAAGGTTTGCGCCATAATATCTATACCGCAAATATCCAGGCCGATGATTTTCGAGATACGCTCGCAGATAAAAACATTTTGGGGATGCACCAGGTCGGTAACATCTACAGAGGTGCCGCCGGTACTCAGGTTGGCTGTTGATTTTAAAAATACGATTTCTCCCTGCTGGGGTATGGTTTCCAGCGTATAACCTTTTTTTTCGAGGATGTCCAGCGTGTCACGATCTACCGAGATTAGCGTAAGCACATTTTCATGGCCATAGCCGCGGCGGGGATCGCGGTTTTCAATTTCTATCAGCTGCTGTATGGTGTTAGTGCCATCGCCGGTAATATGCGCGGGGTTACGCAGGGCAGCGGCAACCATTTTATTGTCGATAACCAGTACACGGAAATCGTAACCGGTTACAAACTTCTCTACAATAACTTTCCGGGATATGCGGGCGGCGTGTTCATAGGCAGCAATTGCATCTTCGCGGGTTTTTACATTGGTTGTAATGCCCCGCCCATGATTGCCATCCAGCGGTTTAAAAACCAGCGGGAATCCTACCACCTTTATCGCTTCGTCAACCTTATCTGCAGAAGCTATCATAACGCCCTTAGCCACCGGAATAGCCTGTTCCTGCAAAAGGCGTTTGGTTTCATCTTTGTTGCTGGCAATATCTACAGCGATGCTGCTGGTGCGCTCGGTCATGGTAGCACGGAAACGCACCTGGTTTTTGCCATATCCCAACTGTACAAGCGACTGATTGTTAAGCCTGATCCACGGAATATCGCGCGCAATTGCTTCTTCTATAATGGAACCGGTGCTTGGGCCCAGGCGGGTATTTTCCCGTATTTCGCGCATTTGCTGTATATCATGGTCCAGGTCGTAATCTTCGCCGATTATCAATGCCTCCGCAATACGCACTGCCGATTCGGCGGCGTAAACACCTACCTTTTCTTCAATGTAGTTAAAAACAACGTTGTAAACTCCTTTGGTTTTGGTTTCGCGGGTGCGGCCAAAACCTGTTTCCATGCCGGCAAGGGTTTGTATCTCTAATGCAATATGCTCAATTACATGGCCCATCCAGGTACCGGCAATTACCCGCTGAAAAAAGCCGCCTTCCACACCCGGAGAGCAGCGGTGCGAATACAGGCTTGGCATCAATTTTTCAAGGCGTTCATAAAAGCCGTCTACCGCGTTGGTAGGCCGGTATTCCATTTCCTGCAGATCAAGCCGCATCTGTATCAGTTTTTTGCGGCTGGTACTCCAAATGTTTGGGCCTCGCAATACCTGTATGTTTTCTATCTTCATTAGGTATGATCTATTTTATTTTTTCGGGATAATTTGTTTTAAAACTAAACAACTTAACAGCGGAATAAAATTTTTGATGTAAAAAAGGTATTATTATTTACAACAGCCTGCCTTTATGCAGCTTTTTATTTTAATTTGTAATGCAGTGTTAAATGCATTGCAAGTGCGGTGCACGGTAACATGTTTTGAAAAACCCTGCTCCGCGGTAAAACATTAATTGATATGAGGTATTGTTCTGGTAGCAATGTCTCAAAATTTTAATAATGCAAGAAATGATTTCCCCCAAAGGTAAACTGATAATTATAGGCGGCGCTGTTGATATGGGTACCAACCTTACACCCCAGGAGCACATATTAAAACCCGATTATCTTAAATTTTTTGAACAGGGAATCTTAAAGCGCATCTTAATTGAGTCGGCAAACCATACGGCTTCGCATGTAGAGGTGATCACAACTGCATCACAAATACCAGAAATGGTAGGGGTGGAGTATATCAAGGCTTTTACCAGTCTTAACGTTACCCAGGTAGGTGTACTGGATATCCGCACTCGCGAAGATGCCGGTAACAAAGAATACCTGGAGCGCGTGCGCAAGGCAGATGTTGTGATGTTTAGCGGGGGCGACCAGCTGAGGCTAAGCTCTATATTTGGCGGGACAGAATTTTTGAAGATCCTTAAAACCCGTTACCAGAACGAACATTTTGTTATAGCCGGCACATCAGCCGGGGCAGCTGCGGCATCAACCAATATGATTTATCGCGGGCAAAGCAACACCGCCCTGGTAAAAGGCGAAGTGCAGATAACCGCCGGCCTTGGCTTTATAGATTCGGTAATTATCGATACCCATTTTGTGCAGCGCGGCCGCATAGGCAGGCTGCTTTATGCCGTTGCCAGTAACCCAGGTATGCTGGGTATTGGTTTAGGCGAAGATGCAGGCTTATTAATTACAGAAGGTAATATGATGGAGGCAATAGGCTCGGGGCTTACCATACTTGTGAACGGCCGTAAAATGGCCGAAACAAATATTTATGATGTGGAAATGGGTTCGCCGGTATCCATAAAAAATATGCGGGTAAGCGTAATGTCTATCTATGATAAGTATGATCTTTTGCAAAACCAACTGATCATAAAAAAGAGTGTAAAAGTAGAAGACGGGGTGTTTATAAACGTTCCGGACAATTTGTAGTAACAAAGCTGGTAGATAGCGTAAGAATTAACCGTTGAGGAAATACTTTTTTACATCTTGCGTTTTTGTTATCATATATCTTAATTATTTACCATGAAACTGATCATTCACGGCGGATTTTTTAGCGAATCGCAAACAAACCAGGAGGTTAAAAAGGCCAAGCAGGAAGCGCTTGCCGAGATTGTGAAAGCCGGTTATAAATATCTGGAAACCCATACCGCTGCCGAAACTGTTGTTTACACGGTGCGCCTGCTGGAAGATAATGAGCTGTTTAACGCCGGTACCGGTTCGCAGATACAAAGCGACGGCAAAATAAGAATGAGCGCATCGCTGATGGATGGCAAAACGCTCAGTTTTTCGGGAGTGATTAATATAGAAAATGTTAAAAACCCCATCTGCATTGCCGAAAAGCTTTTAATCTACGAAGACCGGGTACTGAGCGGAAAAGGCGCGCAGGATTTTGCCCGTGAAAACGGATTTGATTATTATGACCCCGCCACGCCGCAACGCAAAAAGGAATATGAAAAGAAATTAAGCGACTCTATTCGCCTGGGTACAGTTGGATGTGTTGCGCTTGACTTTTTTGGCAACCTGGCCGCAGCAACTTCAACCGGGGGTAAAGGTTTCGAAATTCCGGGCAGGGTAAGCGATTCGGCTACGGCTGCCGGTAATTATGCCAACGCCTATGCGGCCATATCCTGTACAGGTGTCGGCGAGGATATTGTAAGCGGTGCACTTGCATCTAATATAGTAACACGCGTAACAGATGGCCTGCCATTAGCACAGGCAACAGATAAAACCCTTAACGAGCTAAAACCTATAAAAGGTTTTGCAGGCATCATCGGCATCAGCGCAACGGGCGAGATTTACCATGCCGACACCTACCCTTACATGGTGTGGGCCATGTGCGATGGGGAAACGGATGTGTTTGCTTAAGAAGTATAATCTGTTTTCAGCGCCTGGCGTATCTCTTCGGCAGTAGCTTCCAGTTCTTCAGGTGTAAATGTAAGTTTGGGCCTCGAGAAATTAAGATCATCAACCTTATTTAAGGGAATGAGGTGTATGTGCGCATGCGGTACCTCTAATCCTATTACAGCAACACCTACCTTTATGCAAGGCACCGACTTTTTTATACCTGCTGCAACTATCTTGGCAAAGATATGCAAGCCGGTATAATCGTCATCATCCATATCAAAAATATAATCCACCTCTTTTTTAGGGATCACCAGCACATGGCCTTTAGCCAGCGGGTTTATATCTAAAAAAGCCAGGTAATCTATGCTTTCGGCAACAACGTAAGCAGGTATTTCGCCGGATACGATTTTTGAAAAGATACTCATAGGATGGTTGATGTTGATTGAATTATTTGTTTATATAGTTAACAGAGTTGATTATGGGTAAAATTTTAACTACTCACATAATCAACCCAATCAACCTGGTACTATCTCGAGATTTCTAATATTTCGAATTCTATTTTACCGGCAGGTACGGTGATCTCTGTTTTTTCACCTACCTTTTTTCCAAGTAAGCCTTTTGCTATTGGCGATGATACAGATATTTTGCCGGCCTTCAAATCGGCTTCGCTTTCTGATACCAGCTGATAGCTCATTACCGCGCCGTTTTTAACATTCTTTATTTTAACTTTTGATAATGCAAGCACCTTTGAAAGATCAAGTTTCGATTCATCAAGCAGGCGGGCGTTGGCTACTACTTCCTGTAGCTGAGCTATCTTAGCTTCGTGCAATCCCTGTGCTTCTTTTGCAGCATCGTATTCGGCATTTTCAGAAAGGTCGCCTTTGTCCCTGGCTTCGGCAATTGCCTTTGACATGGTGGCGCGACCGGTTGTTTTTAAGTACTGTAGTTCTTCTTTAAGTTTTTCTAAACCTTCTTTGGTGTAGTATGCTACCTCTGCCATATCGCACTAATTATTTATTCTTTTTATATGTTCAATTTCTGCCAAAAAAAACCGCCCTTCCTGTTTTAAGAAGGACGCGCTGACTTTAAAAACAAACAAGACTATAAAGGGGTTACCTGCATAGTCTTGTTTTGTATTCAACGAAGATAATGGATTTAGGTTTTAAAATCCAAATTTTTTTAGTTGCCAAGGGGTATATCGCAGTGTATTTATCTTAATCGTTATTGCCTTACCGGCCTGCTTCTGTAAACGGTTTGTAAAAGTAAAACAGCTGTATTTATTGCCGCTTTTTCATCAATGAATCCTCATCAAAAATATTCATAACTTTGCCCCATGATAATTGAAGTATTAAAATCCAAGCTTCATCGCGTAAGGGTTACCCAGGCAGAGCTTAACTACGTGGGCAGTATTACTATTGATGAAGATTTAATGGATGCGGCCAATATCATTGCCAACGAGAAGGTTCAGATTGTAAATAATAACAACGGCGCCCGCTTTGAAACCTATGTTATAAGAGGCGAACGCGGCACCGGCACCATTTGCCTTAACGGCGCAACCGCAAGGCTGGCCCAGGTTGGCGATATAGTGATCATTATGTCATACGGCTATATGGAAATGGAAGAGGCCCGCAGTTACGAGCCCATCCTGGTATTCCCGGATCCGGACAATAAGCTGATAAAATAATTATTTATTAGGCTGGGCATGTAAACCCAGGGATAAATGCAGGTGCGCTGTTCCGTCTATATGATTGCGCAGCGTGTAAGCCATTCTTATTTTAAGCTCCCTTTCATGCAGGTATTCATCTATTTGTTTGGTATCATTAATATCCAACACAATGCTGTTGCCTACTGTGGGCGTTATATCGGTACGTGAAGCAATCATCACTTCTTCTTTTTCGTTAGGCGATTGTATGTAAAACCTAACCGAGCGCAGGTTACCGATATTAAAATCGGATGGATCGCGTGATTTTAATGCGGCCGAAACAATCCTTACCTCATGAATTTTATCGGTATTGCTGCCGCTGCGGGTAATGGTTTCGTCAAAACTGGTGGCCTTTTCGGTTACAGACTGTTCTACGCCAACAGGAGCCGAACGCGGTATGGTAAGCGTAGTGGTATACGGAAATGTAGCTTTAACCACCGATTGAAAGGTGGCGCAGCTATAAATTACTAATGTAGATAGTGCAAAAAGCAAAAGAAATTTTTTCATATGCTGTACATAACGTATTTGAAATGGTAAATTTCTGCAATAATCAGAATAAAATAGCTATTAACAAAAGCTTGCAGCAGCACACTTTTGTTAACATTGAGTGTGTAGGTTTACAATCTGTTTACACCTTTAAGTTTAAAACTAAACAGGGTATTGCGGCGGTTAAATAAAAATGAAAACAAACAAGTCTGTATAAGCTTAATTTTTCTATCTTTGCACCCCGACAAGAAGAACCCGAATTGCGGAATGCCCCCTCCAGATAATTGCCGGAGCAGCTTCGGAAAAATTTAAGTTGGCACTTCGCATCAGGCAGCTTTCTTAAAAATAAAAAAGCTCATGCCCAAAGACACTTCCATTAAATCCGTTTTAATTATTGGTTCAGGTCCTATTATTATAGGCCAGGCCTGCGAGTTTGACTATGCCGGTTCGCAAGCTGCCCTATCTTTAAAAGACGAGGGTATTACCGTATCCATCATCAATAGCAACCCTGCTACCATCATGACGGATAAGGTTATTGCCGATAACGTTTACCTGTTACCGCTTACCTGCGAAAGTATTGAAAAGATATTGCAGGAACAGCACATTGATGCCGTATTGCCAACTATGGGTGGCCAAACAGCGTTAAACCTTTGTATAGAAGCATCGGAACGCGGTTTATGGACCAAATACAATGTTAAAATTGTTGGGGTTGATATAGCGGCTATTGAAAAGACTGAAAACCGCGAAGCATTTCGCCAGCTAATGGTTGATATTGGCGTTGGCGTGGCAAAATCAAAAATTGCCAACTCTTTTCTGGAAGGTAAGGAAGGCGCACAGGAAATAGGTTTCCCGCTGGTTATTCGCCCAAGCTATACCCTTGGAGGTAAAGGTGCAGGCTTTGTACATAAAAAGGAAGATTTCGACGCAGCTTTAAGTCGCGGTTTGCAGGCATCGCCAACTCACGAGGTTTTGGTAGAGCAGGCCGTGTTGGGCTGGAAAGAATATGAGCTGGAGTTATTGCGTGACAATAATGACAACGTGATCATCATCTGCTCGATAGAGAACTTTGACCCGATGGGTATCCACACCGGCGACTCGATAACCGTTGCGCCTGCAATGACCCTGAGCGACCGCTGCTATCAGGAGATGCGTAACCAGGCTATCAAAATGATGCGCGCCATTGGTAACTTTGCAGGTGGCTGTAACGTACAGTTCTCTGTTAACCCTGCCGATGAGTCTATTATAGCCATAGAAATTAACCCGCGTGTATCACGTTCATCTGCACTGGCATCAAAAGCTACAGGTTATCCTATCGCTAAAATTGCTGCCAAGCTGGCCATCGGTTACAACCTGGACGAAATAGAAAACCAGATCACTAAAACAACATCGGCATATTTTGAGCCTTCGCTGGATTATGTGATCGTAAAAATACCACGCTGGAACTTCGACAAATTTAAAGGTGCCAACAAACAGTTGGGCCTGCAAATGAAATCGGTAGGTGAGGTTATGGGTATTGGCCGCAGTTTTATAGAAGCTTTGCAGAAAGCCTGCCAGAGCCTTGAAATTGGCCGCGCCGGTTTAGGTGCCGACGGAAGGCAGAGCCGGAACCTGGAAGAAATTATGTACAGTTTGGAACACCCAAGCTGGGACAGGCTTTTCCATATTTACGACGCTTTAAGCCTGGGTGTACCCATCGAGTCTGTAAGAAAGGCTACTAAAATTGACCGCTGGTTCCTGAACCAGATTATGGATTTAGTAAACCTGGAGAACGAATTGCGCCGTTACAGCTTAAACAACATTCCCGAAGAGTTTTTATACCTTATTAAACAAAAAGGTTTTTCTGATACCCAGATTGCCTACATATTAGGTAACGTTACCGAAGAGGATGTTTACCAGCGGAGAAAAGCGCTTGGCATCCGCAGGGTGTATAAAATGGTTGATACCTGCGCTGCAGAATTCCCGGCTAAAACACCTTACTACTATTCAACTTACGAGGGTGAAAATGAATCTATCGTATCTGATAAGAAAAAGATCATTGTATTAGGTTCTGGTCCTAACCGCATAGGCCAGGGTATCGAGTTTGACTACAGCTGCGTTCACGGCTTGCTGGCTGCAAAGGAATCGGGCTTTGAAGCGATCATGGTAAATTGTAATCCTGAAACGGTTTCTACAGATTTTAACATGGCCGATAAGCTGTACTTTGAACCTGTGTACTGGGAGCATGTACGCGAGATCATTGACCTGGAGCAGCCTTATGGCGTGATTGTTCAGCTGGGTGGCCAAACCGCGCTTAAAATGGCAGAAAAAATGCATGAGCATGGCATTCGTATTATCGGTACATCGTTCAATGATATGGACATAGCCGAAGACCGCGGCCGTTTCTCTGATCTGTTAAAAGAACTTGATATTCCATACCCTAAATACGGCGTTGCCGAAAGCGCTGAAGAAGCGTTAAAAGTAGCGCATGAAGTAGGCTACCCGGTGTTGGTAAGACCAAGCTATGTACTTGGCGGCCAGGGCATGAGCATAGTAATAAACGACGAAGACCTTGAAAAGGCGGTAGTAAGCCTGTTGCGTAACCTGCCAGGTAACCGCGTTTTGATAGATCATTTCCTTGACCGTGCGTCTGAGGCCGAGTCTGATTCTATATCTGATGGCGACGACGTGCACATTGTGGGCATGATGGAACACATTGAGCCTGCTGGTATCCACTCCGGCGACTCGTACGCGGTATTGCCACCGTTTGATTTCTCTGACAGCGTGATCAGCCAGATGGAAGAGTATACCGTTAAGATAGCAAAGGCACTTAATGTATCGGGCTTGCTTAACATCCAGTTTGCCGTTAAGAACGATAAGGTATATGTAATCGAGGCTAATCCGCGCGCTTCACGTACGGTGCCATTTATCGCAAAAGCATATGATGTGCCTTACATTAACATAGCTGCCAAAATTATGTTAGGTGTAAATAAACTGAAGGATTTTACCATAGAGCGCAAACTTTGGGGCTACGCCATTAAAGAACCCGTGTTCTCATATGATAAATTTCCTGAAATAAGCAAAGAGCTTGGCCCTGAGATGAAATCAACCGGCGAAGCCATCAGGTTTATTCCAAACCTGCAGGACCCATATTTCAGGGAACTGTATAAAGAAAAATCAATGTACCTGAGCAAATAATTGCCAGGGAATAGAAATTAAAGGGGCTGCATCAATTTGATGCAGCCCCTTTTTTATTTAAAAAAATTTTTGCTTTTACCACACGTAAATAAAAGCGCTTTGTCATTGCGAGCGATAGCGTGGCAATCTCTTAATTATACATTAACGAAATTGCATAAATGTTCATGCACTGGCTACGGGAATGTTTCGTTCCTCGCAATGACAATTTTTTAAGTGGATGAAATAAAGCACTTTGTCACCCCAAGAAAAGATTAGAGGGGCTAAGACCCCAACACCTTTACTTACTTTGTTTCTCGTAAGTTTTAGGATCGATCGCAGCAGGCGACCAATCTTTAAAAAACTCCATCACTTTTGCTTTGCTGTGGCCTTTGCCGTCTTCAAGATAACCTGAGTTTTGGGTATGCAGGCGTTTGCCTTTATCATCAAGCACTACAAAAACCGGGAAGCCAAAACGCTGCGGATAACCTAAGTCTGCCAGCAGGGCTTCGTTCTTGTTTTCCTTGCTGTAGTTTACATGTACTATTACAAAGTTATCGCGCACGTATTTATCCAGGTCCGGATCGTGGTTTACCAGGTCGTTAAACCTTATACACCAGATGCACCAATTGCCTCCTATCTGTAGCAGTACATTTTTATGCTCTTTTGATGCCTGCTTTACGGCAGAGGCAATTTCTGCCCGGGCATCGGCAGAGGGATTATAAAGTTTAGCGGTATCCGTAGGCTTTACAGTGGTTGTGGCAGCGGTTTGCGCATGGGCGCCGATAACTGTTAGCAACAGCATTGAAGCGGCAAAAACAATCTTTTTCATTTTATTTTCTAATTGTAATATTAACTACCAAATCTATAGAATTTATATTGTTATTTAAAGTTGCACTGCAATAAGCTTGGGTGCTGAATAAGAAGGCATTAGATAATTAACCGCGCCTCTTTGTTTGCAATTTAACTTTGTTTTTAGTTTTCCACAAGTGCTCCGGCTATAAATGGAGCAAATTATTTGCTTTTTGATGCGATACAGGGGCTTCCATTTTGCCCTGTGGAAAACTCAAAATTGAAATCTGTTGCGCAGAATAATAGATTTGATATACTTCCCTTATCAGAGTTTTTTTACGTTCTAAAATATCTATCAAAAACTATGGAAGAAAATTCTATAACAACCCATACAGAAAACAAAGGCAAAGGCTTGTCTTTTCAAAGATACTTCAGCAGGGAGGATACGCCTGTATTTGACCTTTTTACATACGAAAAACGTTCGTCTGTGATCCGTAACCCATCTGGTGATGCTGTTTTTGAGATGAACGATGTAGAGGTACCTTCGGGATGGTCGCAGGTGGCTACAGATATCCTGGCGCAAAAATATTTTCGTAAAGCAGGCGTTCCGCAGGCCGACGGTACCACCGGTTCAGAAAAAAGCATTAAACAGGTGGCACACCGCATGGCTAATTGCTGGAAAGACTGGGGCATGCGTTACGGATATTTTGCAACAGAAGCAGATGCCGCTATATTTTACGATGAAATTGTTTATACCATTACCGGGCAGCTTGCTGCACCAAATTCGCCGCAGTGGTTCAATACCGGGCTATACACATCATACGGTATCAGCGGCAAGCCGCAGGGGCATTACTATGTAGACCCGGTTACAGAACAGCTAAGTAAATCTACCTCGGCCTATGAGCGCCCGCAGCCGCATGCCTGCTTTATCCTCTCGGTTGATGACGACCTGGTGAACGAGGGCGGCATTATGGATCTTTGGGTTCGGGAGGCACGCATTTTCAAATATGGATCGGGTGTGGGAACCAATTATTCAAAGATAAGGGGCGATAACGAAAAATTATCCGGAGGAGGCTATTCTTCCGGCCTGATGTCTTTTTTAAAGATCGGCGACAGGGCAGCAGGAGCCATTAAATCCGGCGGAACCACCCGCAGGGCCGCAAAAATGGTTTGCCTGGACCTGGATCACCCCGAAATAGAAAGCTTTGTGAACTGGAAGGTTGACGAAGAAAAAAAGGTAGCCGCTTTGATTGCGGCGGGTTACTCTTCAGATTATGAAGGAGAGGCTTACCGTACCGTATCGGGCCAGAATTCTAATAATTCGGTAAGGATCCCTAACAGCTTCTTTGAGGCGCTAAAAAAGAATAAACCCTGGGATCTGACCAGCCGGATGACCGGCAAAGCTATAAAAACTATATCATCGCAAAAACTTTGGGAAGATATTGCTTTCGCTGCCTGGGCCTGCGCCGACCCCGGAGTACAATTTGATACTACCATAAACGAATGGCATACATGCCCCGAAGGCGGCCGTATCAATGCATCCAATCCGTGCTCAGAATATATGTTTCTGGATAATACGGCATGTAACCTGGCATCTGTTAACCTGGCTCATTTCTTCGACCCGGAAACACGTGTGTTTAATGTGAAAGCGTTTGAGCATACCTGCCATATCTGGACAGTTGTTTTAGAAATATCTGTTTTGATGGCGCAGTTCCCTTCAAAAGAAGTAGCACAATTATCATACGACTATCGTACCCTTGGCCTTGGCTACGCCAATTTAGGTTCTGCCTTAATGGTAAACGGCATCCCTTACGATAGTAAAAAGGCACGTGCTATAGCAGCATCTATCACCGCTATCATGACCGGTACTGCTTATGCAACATCGGCAGAGATGGCACGCGAGTTAGGCGCCTTTAAACGCTATAATGATAACAGGCAGCACATGCTGCGGGTAATGCGTAATCACCGTTACGCGGCCTATAATTCGCCCGAAAATTTTGAAGGCCTGGAGATAAAACCCATGGGTATAGACCAGGTGCACTGCCCCGATTATTTGCTTTCGGCTGCATGCAATGCCTGGGATAAGGCCGTTGAGATGGGCGAACATTACGGCTACCGTAATGCGCAAACAACCGTAATTGCACCAACCGGTACCATTGGCCTGGTAATGGATTGCGACACCACGGGTATAGAACCAGACTTTGCCCTGGTTAAATTTAAAAAGTTATCTGGCGGTGGCTATTTCAAGATCATAAACCAGGCAGTGCCGCAAGCCCTTAGAAACTTGGGTTATGCAGAGCATGAGGTAACAGCCATAGTAAATTATGCAAAAGGCGCAGCTATTTTGAACGGAGCGCCGCATGTAAATATGGAATCGCTTAAGGCAAAAGGATTTAAGGACGATGAGCTGGAAAATCTTGATAAGGCCTTGATCTCGGCATTTGAAATAAGTTTTGCCTTTAACATATGGACCCTGGGCGAGGAGTGCTTTAAGCGCCTTGGCTTTACAGCAGAGCAATACAACGCTCCCGACTTTAACCTGCTGCGTGCGCTTGGGTTTAGCCGCAAGCAAATTGCAGAAGCGAACGAGTACATTTGCGGCACCATGACCATTGAGGGCGCTCCTTACCTTAAGAAAGAGCATTACCCGATATTTGATTGTGCCAACAGGTGCGGCGCCAAAGGCGAGCGTTATATACACTCGCACGGGCATATCAAGATGATGGCCGCCGCACAGCCTTTTCTTTCAGGCGCGATATCAAAAACTATCAACCTGCCAAACGAGGCCAGGGTTGATGAGATAAAAGACTGTTATAAACTTTCATGGACGCTGGGCCTCAAAGCCAATGCACTTTACCGTGATGGTTGCAAACTATCGCAGCCGCTGTCTACCAAGTCTGATGTTAAAGAAGAAAAGGAAGAGGTGGCAGAGGAAAAACTCGATACGGTTGAGGAAGTTTTGGGTAAAGCCGCCGATTTAAAATTAAGCGACCTTACGCCCGAGCAGGTGATAGAGGCAGCCATGGCCATCATGGAGAAATCAAAGGACACCAATTTTATGCGCCAGCTTTCGCGTGTGGTGCAAAAGAAGAGCCTGCCGCATAAACGCAGGGGCTTTACGCAAAAGGCTAATATTGGCGGCCAAAATGTGTTTGTGCGCACCGGAGAATATGAAGACGGTACCCTAGGCGAAATATTTGTGGACATGCATAAAGAAGGAGCAACCTTCCGCTCGCTGATGAACTGCTTTGCCATAGCCGTTTCAGTTGGCTTACAATACGGCGTTCCGCTGGAAGAATATGTAGACAAGTTTACCTTTACCCGTTTTGAACCGGCAGGTATGGTAACAGGCCACGCCAATATCAAAAGCTCAACTTCCATTATTGATTATATTTTTAGGATGCTGGGTTATGAGTATCAGAACCGTACCGACCTGGTACATGTAATTACCGAGCAAAATGCAGTTACCGGCAACCCGCAAATGGAGGATGCGGATGTTAATACCGACGAAACCAATGTTTACAAGCCAGAACCGGCAGCAGTAGAAAACGTAGGCCATACCCGGGCGTTATCGGTAGATTTAAGCATGGGCGTACAAAGCGATGCGCCGGCCTGTAGTACTTGCGGCCATACAACAATCCGCTCAGGCACCTGCTATAAATGTTTAAATTGTGGCAACTCCATGGGTTGCAGTTAAGCAAATAAGGGTGAACATCGTGAGGCGCATGCCTTTAGGATTATAATAATAAGCTGAAAGACGACGTGAAGAGGATGTAAGAAGATGATAAACCTTTTAGCTTGGCTCAGAATCGGCGTTTTGTGTTCAGTTTTATAGTTTAATTTTAGTTAGCCTTGCCCGCCGGCGGGGCTTTTTTGTACCGTTGTAAAGAGCTTTATAAATACAATTAATCTTAAACAGAAAAGGCGCCCAATCTGAGCGCCTTTTGCATAGCATATATTTTTAAGTTAAACTGTTTCAGCTTCAAGTGCCATTTGCTCGTCTACCAGGATGCGGCCGCAATGTTCGCAAACAATAATTTTTTTGCGCTGGCGGATATCACTCTGGCGTTGAGGCGGGATCTGGTTAAAGCAACCAGAGCATGAATCACGCTGAATAGTTACTACCGCTAAACCGTTCTTAGCATTCTGGCGAAGGCGGGTATAAGCAATTAGTAAGCGTTCTTCAATATCTGCAGAAGCTTTTTCAGCCTGGTTGTTCAGTTCTGTTTCGTCTTTTTGAGTTTCGGCGGTAATGGTGCCTAATTCTTCTTTTTTAGCGTCAAGATCGCCTTTGCGGGAATCAAGATCGGCTTGCGCCTTTTCAAAGATGGTAGTTTTAGATGCAATTTCGTATCCAAACTCCCTTATCTTTTTTTCGCTTACCTGTATGTCAAGGCCCTGTATCTCAATTTCTTTTGAAATAGCATCATACTCGCGGTTGTTTTTAACCTCGTTAAGCTGGGTTTCGTATTTTTTTATGTTAGCCTGCGCGTCGCGTATGATGTTTTTGCGGGTAACTATATCATCTTCCAGGTCATCCAGCTCGGCCTTAATTTTTTGTATGCGGGTTTCAAGTCCGGCTACGTCATCTTCCAGGTCGGCAACCTCCATAGGTAATTCACCTCTTACCTGGCGAATCTTATCAATTTTGGTGTGGATAGTTTGGAGTTCGTATAAAGCTTTAAGCTTCTGTTCTACGGTTTGTTCCATTAAATAAAATATTTGACGGGGTTTGTATTTACTTCTGTTAAACGGACCGCAAAGTTAATAAATTTATTTGTTATATTTTCATACAATAATTGCTGCGTAAATTGCTCACTTTCAAAATGTCCAATGTCGGCAATTACTATCTTTCCCTCGGCGTCAAAAAACTCGTGATATTTGTAATCTGCCGTAATAAAAATGTCTGCCCCGGCAGCAATGGCCTGCTTTAGTAAAAACCCTCCGGAGCCGCCGCAAACGGCTACCTTTTTTATGTGTTTGCCGGTAAGCGCCGTGTGCCTTATTACATGTGCCTTCATCTTTTCTTTGATATGAAACAAAAAAGTTTCCTCATCAACGGGTGTGTTTAATTCGCCTATCATACCGGCGCCAACCTGCTGGTGCTGGTTGGTTAAAGCGTAAAGATCATAAGCCACCTCCTCGTAAGGATGTGCAAGCACCAGGGCCATTAAGATCTTGCTTTCCAAAATTGCCGGGAAAATGGTTTCAATGCGTACTTCATTTTCATGGTGCTGCTTACCTTGTTCGCCAACATAGGGGTTGGTATCCGGGCCTGCCTTAAAAGTTCCGGTGCCATCTGCATTAAAGCTGCATTCGCTGTAGTTGCCAATGTTACCGGCCCCAGCAGCGAATAGGGCACTGCGCACCGCTTCGGCATGGCTTTGCGGCACATAGGTCACCAGTTTTTTAAGTAGGTTATGTTTGGGGGCCAGAATGCGGTAATTATCCAGCCCAAGGGTTTGGCAGATACGGGCGTTTACGCCATTCATCATGTTATCCAGGTTGGTATGGATGGCATACAGGGCTATGTTATTCCTGATGGCCTTTTCAACCACGCGCTCAATATAGCTTTTGCCATTAAAGCGTTTCAACCCTTTAAAAACAATGGGGTGATGCGAAACAATTACCTGGCAGTTTTTTGCGATGGCTTCGTCCACAACGGCTTCCGTGCAATCCAGCGATACCAAAGCCTGGAAAATATCCTGATCAGGGTGACCTACAATTAAGCCCGAATTGTCATAGTCTTCCTGGTAAGCAGGCGGAGCAAGGCTTTCGAGATAAGTAGTTAACTGGGAAAGTTTCATATAAAATTGGGCTTTGCTTACATAAAATGTATCAGGAAATTACTTCCTGAAACTATTGCAAGTTAATAAAGCTAATTTAAGTGGCGGGTGTTAATTAAGATCGCTAAAAAGGAAATTTTTATATTCCCATCTTAGCCAGCTGAAAACTTTCGTAAGCCATTTTCCTGTTGTATTCTTCTGCAAGCGATTTATGGTTTACCAGGTCTACAATGGAACCCACAAAGCATAAGCCGCCGGTGAAAAGATAGAGTATACCCATGCCGATCTGACCGATGATAAATCTTTGTATGCCGGGTATACAAATCCCGACTAAACAAAAGATCAGCATATCCTGCGGAGATTTTCTTTTGCCCGAGTAGGCCATAAAGAATCCTTTTTTCTGTTCGTCGGTAAGATCAGCTGTTCCCTGCTGTAAAAAACCAAGCTCCTCTGGCGATATGCCCGGAAGCGACATATAAGCATTTTGAAAAGTATCCATCGTTTTAATTCTTAATTGTGATATAAAACTAAGATAATGTAAAACCGGCAACAATACAAAACCGGCGAACGGCTGCTTATTGGCGGTAAATAACGGATTGAATACTTTTAATTTACTGATCTGCAATTTATTAAAACACCCTGCATATGAGGCCTTTCAAGTACTCGCCTTCGGGGAAAGAGCTGCGAACAGGATGATCTTCGGGTTGGCAAAGCTGATTGATAAATTGTACCTGTTTACCGGCATCAAGCGCGGCCCATGCCAGCACCTGTTTAAAGGTTTCCATATCCATAGCACCCGAGCAGGAATAGGTAACCAACAAGCCCCCGCTATTAAGCAACAGCATGCCGTTGCGGTTAAGATCTTTATAAGCGCGTGATGCTTTATCCAGAGCCGAGCGAGAGGGTGCATATTTGGGCGGGTCGAGGATCACAATATCGAACAGCTCACCGTCTTCGCGAAATTTCCGCAATTGCTTGTTTACGTCGGATGTTATGGCCGTTACTTTTTCAGTATCAAAATTATTTAAGGCAACGTTTTCTTTCAGCGTATTTGTGGCCAGTAGCGAACTATCCACCGCTGTAACAGATGCGGCATTATTTTGCAAAGCATTAAGGGTAAAGCCGCCGGTGTAGCAAAAGCAATCAAGCACTTTTTTGTTTTTGGCGTATGAGGCCACTATGCGGCGGTTATCGCGCTGGTCGCAGTAAAAGCCGGATTTCTGCCCTTCGGCAATATTGATGTTATAGGCAATACCGTTTTCTGTAACCCTTACACTTTCTGGCGGGTGGCTGCCTGCAAGTACGGTATTTTGTGTTTGCATACCTTCGTGGTTACGGGATGCGGCATCACTTTTATCAAAAATACTTAGCGGTTTAAGCAATTGCTGCAGTTCATCAATAATAACCGGCATCATATTTTCTATGCCCGATGTCAGCACCTGCACGGCCAGGTGATCGGCATATTTATCTACTATCAAGCCAGGTAAATAGTCTGATTCGCTAAATATCAAACGGCAGGTATTGGTAAGCCCTCCGGCTAAAATATCAGCGCGGCCTGCAACAGCAGTACGCACCTTTGCACGAAACCAGTACTCGTCAACTTCAACGCTTTCGTTCCATTCTAATAGTCTTAACGCCACACGCGATTGATCATTATAAAAGCCATAAGCCATAAAGCCGCCTTTGGCATCTTTAAGTTTTACAATTTCTCCGTTGGCAGGCTTGCCCTTCACATGCTCAATAGCCCCCGAAAATACCCAGGGATGTTTTTGCAATACCGCTTTTTCCTTGCCCTTTTTTAAAACTACATCAATCATCCTGCAAAGATAATTAAAAGGTAAGCCACTGTGCAGATACTAACAGGCAAAGCCAATAACGTTTCTCGAAAATTGATATTGTTAAAATAAAACAAACAAGGGTACATCTCGTTTTAGATGTGCATTAACTGAATAGTGTAATACAACATCAAAGCCAATATGAAACAACAGTATGATCTTGTTGCGGTAATGCCGATAGGCCCCAACGATAACCCTTTGTTTGTTGCAGACACTATTGAAAGCATTTACTTCTACTGCCGTTGCAAATTAAAGATCATCCTGATTGATGATTCGGGGAAGAAGATAGGCGCTTCACTTAAAGATCAATATCCGGAAGTAGATGTGAAAGTTAACGAGAAAACTTACGGTCTTGGCGCCGGGCTTTACATATCCTTATCGCTTGCCTTTAAATATGCTATAGATCTGTATGACTTTAAAACATTATTAAGGATAGATACCGATGCGCTTGTAATTGGCGATAATCCGCAAAAGGATGCGGAACAGCTTTTTGAGCAACATCCCAATATAGGCATTGCCGGTCTGTATAAATCGGGCAATGAAATAATAGATTTTAACAACAACGTGTTTGATAACAGGTGGCCGCGAAACTACATGTATGATATTACATCTACCTGGAAAATGTTTAAGCGCCCCATTGCCAATTCAACGCTTAGAAAGCACTTTAAGGTTGCCTTTGCTAACGGCTTTGACATAGGCGAAAATATTTTTGGCGGCGCCTATTTTTTAAGCGAGGCCCTGGTAAAAAGTTTGGACAAAGCCGGTTTACTACCCGACTTAAACCTGCAAAACAGCCGGATGGAAGAAGACCACATTTTTAGCATGCTGGCAAAAACAGTTAATTTTGATATGGGCGATATGGGCAGCGGCGATTTGCCGTTCGGCGTTTACTGGAAAACACTGCCCGCCTCGCCGGAAACATTGATACAAAGAAATAAAAAGGTGATTCACTCTACCCGTAAATGGGAGGATATGAACGAGCAGGATATCCGCGGGTATTTTCAAAATATCAGGCAGGGTGCAGCTGTACCCGCCTAAAGCAAAAAAAGCCAACGGTAATGTGCCGTTGGCTTTTTGCTTTATCAGTTAAACAAGCTTATAAGCCTGTTTCGGTTTTAACTTTTCCAAGTATCTGTTCAATGGCATCGTCGGCATATTTCTTTGCCTGGTCAAGCCATTCGGGTGCGTTTTCTGTAAGGTCATCTAATACAGAACGGCCGTCTTCTCCTTTTTTTGTTATGTAGTTAACGCCGTAACCTACTGCGGCGCCAACAATTATAAATTTTAATAAGCCCATAATCTTTGGTTTTGTTATTTACAACATTCCTTAACGGCATAATGTTTTGGCTGTGAGCTTTTAAACATTTTATCGCCCATTATAACCATTTGATACTAATGAGGCTAAGATGTTACAGATATGATGCTAAAAGCTTAGTAATTGATATACTGATCCTCAAAAGAGCCATCAGCATAAAAATCTATCAGGCCATAACCAGGGGCGGTTTCGCGTTTGTTGCCTTCCCACCAGGCGCCGCTTACAGCGCCATCGCAAATGTAGGTTACGTTGTTATAAACCACCTTATCGCGCAGGTGTATGTGGCCGCTCAGGCATAGCCTTACATTAGGATGCTGGTTAAATAAGGCTATGATCTGCGAAACGTCGGTATGCATATCGCCGCCCAGCACTTCCCACTTGTTAACGGCTGTTTGATCATCTACCATCAACGTAGCAGAAAGAATAGGTATGTGCGACATGATACAAACTGGCATGTCTGCAGGTGTATTTTTCAACTCGTTTGTAAGCCATGCTAACTGCACATCGCCTAACTTGCCAATGTACCAGGTATTGTCAATATCCAGGTGTACGCTATCCAGCAGGATAAACTTCCAGCCGTTTTTTATAAAACTGTTATATGGCGAAGCCAGCTGCAGCTGGTCCATAGAGTAATGCTTTCCGTACAGCATCTGGGTTTTATCGTCTTCATTCCACCAAACGTCATGATTACCCAAAATATAGTGAATAGGCAGGCTGCAGTGAGACTTAATCATGTCATGCCAAAGCTTCCATTCCCTGTTCAGGGTATCGATGTTTTCTTTATTCATGTCAAAAACTATATCTCCGCCGTTTAAGATCAGGTCTACACCGGGTTGGTTCTGTACATGATGCAGGCAACGCGCAAAACGCGCAGGGGCATCAAACTTATCTTTAAGGTGTACATCTGTTAAATGTGCTACGCGCAGCACACGTTTTTTTTCTGCCGAAAATGATTTAACGGGCAGCGCCGGCAGCAAGGCCAAGCTGGCAAGACTTTTAAGAACTGATCTTCTTTGCATAGGGTAAATTTCCGTTTATAGCCGGAAACGAACCGCAAAAATAACCGCCAAAAGTAAAAAGCAAATGAAATTTGGGTGATGTTTTTATTACAGTCATTTAGAACAGCGAAGCCTGGTAAGAGCTGATGCCAATAGGAATAGCCTGCCCCTGCCTTTCAGGTGCCGTAATATGGTACACCTCTGTTTCTGCATGGCGCGATGCGATAATGATATGTGTGCCTTCGGCGCAGCTTTCAAACAGATCGAGCACCAGTTTGGGGTCGTTGTTGTTTTTTGAAAGATGCGATAACAGTAAATGGCTTAAATAAGGCGTGCGGTGCGTTGTAAAAAGCAATTGCGCCTGCTTGTTTGATAAATGCCCCTTGCCGCCCCGTATGCGCCTTTTAAGGTGATAAGGATAAGCGCCGCTATCAAGCATGGCGTCATCATAATTTGCCTCTAAAAACACGGCATGGCATTTTGAAAAATGATGGATCACATGCTCGCAAACGATACCAATATCGGTAAACACACCTACATGAACTTCCTGGTGCGATATTACAAAGCTATGCGGATGGCTGGCATCGTGCTGTTTGGGGAAAGCCGTGATCTGCAAACTGCCGATTGTTACCGGTTGAAAAGCGGAGAAAGATACTACTAAGTGATCTTCTATATTTACACCGCCGCTTTGATGCGTGGCAGGAGTAATGTAAACCGGCATCTGGTATTTTTTTGAAAGCACCGGGATGCCGTTGATATGATCGGAATGCTCATGTGAAACAAAAATGGCTTTCACTTTTTGCATGGATAAACCAAGTCGCAGCATTCTTTTTTCCGTTTCGCGGCAGGAAATACCGGCATCTACCAGTATCGCTTCGCGCTCGTTACCCACATAATAGCAATTACCGTTGCTGCCCGAATTTAATGAAGCGATGAAAAGAGACATTTAATTACAAATTAACGAAATTTATTTCTGATAAGTATTTTTTACAAATAGCGATCAGGCTTTGTAAAGCGTAACCGGCAGCAAAAATTTAAAGCTCAATCAATATATTTACCAAATGGATACACCCGTAACATTACCGGTACTTGATGCAGAAGAACTGCGGGTACTGGGTTCGCTGATGGAGAAAAGCAAAATAACGCCCGATTATTACCCCATGACTGTTAACGGCCTTACGGCTGCCTGTAACCAGAAAACATCACGCCACCCGGTGGTACAATATGAAGAAGATACGGTTGCCACGGCGTTGGCTTCATTAAAAAAACGCGGGCTTGTTTCTACCGCTACAGGCGGCTCTATCCGCAGCGTTAAGTACAAGCATAATTTTGCCATTGTGTTCCCGGTGGTTCCTGCCGAGGTTGCGGTTATCTGCCTGCTGATGCTGCGCGGCCCGCAAACTCCTGGCGAGTTAAATACCAACGCAGGCAGGATGTATGAATTTGAATCTATTGATGAGGTACAGGAAGTATTGGAAAAATTAAGCTCGCCTGAAATGCCTTTTCTTATACAACTGCCACGCCGCCCGGGGCAAAAGGAAGCGCGCTACGCACACCTGTTAAGCGGCACACCAGAAATTAACGACGATGATTTTTCCGCAGAGCCCATTGCGCGAAGTTCGTCTGCTTTAGAAGCGCGCGTTGCCAAACTTGAAACAGAGCTTGCCGAATTAAAAGATGCTTTTGATAAGCTAATGAAAGAACTCACTTAAGCACAATTTTTAAATAATTAAGTTACCTGTAAGCAATTAACTATTAGCAAAGGAAACAAAACACATTGGTGTTTAATTTGTTAAACTGTCAAATTAAAACCTATGAAAAAGTTAAGTTATGTATTTATGATTGCCCTTACGGCTTTCACAATTGAGAGCTGTAATAATGCACCCAAAGATGCCAAGCAAAGTGCAGATAGTTTAAATAAAACTAAAGATACTACTACCAATGCGGCTACAACCGGCGGTATTGCAGTAAGCGCTGATGATGCCAAGTTTGCAACAACTGCAGCAGCAGGCGGTATGGCCGAAGTAGAAATTGCCAAGCTGGCCGAATCAAAAACACAGAATGCTCAAATTAAAGATTTTGCGCAGATGATGGTTACCGACCATGGTAAAGCAAATGACGAACTGATGGGCATTGCTAAAACGAAAAACATCACTTTACCTGCAACCCTTGATGCCGATCATCAGAAAAAAATGGACGATCTGTCAAAAATGTCTGGTAAAGATTTCGACAAGGCGTATGTTGATGCAATGGTTGACGGCCACAAGAAAACTTTGTCCCTAATGCAAGACGAAGCTAAAAATGGTAAAGATGCCGATTTAAAAGCATTCGCTGCTAAAACAGCACCAACAGTGCAAATGCACCTGGATGCTATCAATAAAATTCATGATAGCCTTAAATAACATTGCGAAAGCGATAGAAACGAAAAAGGGAGCGGCTAACCGCTCCCTTTTTTATTGATATTTAACTTTAAGCCGCAAGCTGATAGTTAACTTTTTCCATTAACATCGTTATGTCAAATGGCTTTTGCAGTACATCATCGGGTGGGCCGTTCTGGTTCATCGCTTCGTTTATATTCTCATCTACAGAGCACATGATCACCGGTAAATGCCGGGTTGTTTTATTCTGCTTTATCAACTGGCAAATATCGCGGCCGTTAATATCCGGCAATATAGAATCAAGTATGATCAGATCAGGATGTGTTTGTTTTATGCTGTTAAAAACATCAACGCCATTGCTTAACGCAACTACCTCGTAGCCACCGCTGATCAATATGTAGGTCATTACTTCTATCATCAACGCGTTATCATCTACTATTAATATTTTCTTTAACATTTTATTTGTTATTACCGTTTAAAGTAATACAAAGTGTATGCCACCTAAACTAATGTTAACAAACGCGACTGTAAAACAGCATTTTGCAGCTTTAAAAGTGTAGGAAATAAAAAACCGGGTGGTTTAAAGTAGTGGGGCAGTTGATCGCAATTGGTGCGGGCGAGTGACAAAAATGTACCGGAAAACCAACACTTTAGTTATCCGGTACATATAAGGTATATTTATACGTGGATAAAAAGATCTTCTTTTGACCGGCGTACTTTTATTGCTTTGCTGTAAACATCGTCTTCAGCGCGGAAACCTACCGCTGCTATAACAGATGCAGTTAAGTTCTTTTTGGCAAGGCCCAAAATCTCATTGAATTTGGCAGCATTAAAACCTTCCATCGGTGTGGCATCAATGCCTAATTCGGCAGCTTCGCTTAATAATACACCTAAAGCAATGTAAGCCTGTTTGTGGGCAGCAGCAATTTTTTGTTCTTCGGTCTGGCTGTTGATAGTGCCTAATACCATTTGCTCAAAACCTGCAAGTTCCTCGCGTGCAAGGCCGCGGGTTTCGGCAACAAGATCTATATATTTTTTACCGAACTCTTCATTCATATCAGTTCGTGAGGCAAATACCAGCAGTTGAGATGCATCTGTTATCTGCGCCTGGCCAAATCCTGCCTCACGTAATTTCGCTCTTGTATCGGCGTCTTCAACCACCACAACCCGGTAAGGCTGTAAACCCATTGAAGAGGGCGCAAGCTGTATTGCTGTAAGCAGGTTATCCAGCTGTTCGGCAGATAATTTTTTTGTGCTATCAAATTTTTTAACGGCAGCACGCCATTTTAACTTTTCTATGATTGACATAATTTAATCTTTTCTCAAAACTATATGTTTAAACAAACATTATTGTCATTTACCGGTAACTATTGATTTGCTGCATCTTTCAGCGCTTTTTCCTGGTCGTGCTCATCGTCGCGCAGCTTTCGTTTTTCCTGCCGTATTTCTTTTTTCGTTTTTCCGGCAGTATCTATAAACAGTTCTTTGGTTTTTTCCTCGTCCCTTAATTTCTGGATGTCGGCCTTTAGTTTAGCTTTAGGATCAACAACCTTTGGAGCCTCTTTTTTGGTGGTGGTATCTTTTTTGCCGAAAATGCGCTGTAAAAATGTAGGTTTCTTTTCTTCCTGGGCAGGTGCAGCAGCAGGCGCATTATCATCATCGTCGTTTTGCTTCATCAGGCTGTCTGCAACGGCGGGCGCAACAGGTGCTACTTCCTGGCGCAGGCTTGGTTTAAGCCTTACATCGTAAAAACCATAATTACTGCTGTCGCGTTGTGCTTTCCCATGCCCTGCCATTAAATTACCGATCATATTAAAATAACCTGATAACCCCGGGCGTAATGAACCATCGGGCATAAAAGAGTAAAGCGCCGTTTTTGGGTGCGGTACAATACTGGCAAGGTAAATACTTTCGCCAATGGTAAGCTCAGAAGGCGCTTTGCCGAAGTAATAATGCGATGCCTCGCCGATACCGTAAATATTACGGCCCCACTCAATAATATTGAAGTAAACTTCCAGCATCCTGTCTTTACTCATGATGTTGTTGTTTTCTATCATCCATACTATCAGTATTTCTTCCACTTTACGGGCCAGTGTTTTTTCCCTGCTTAAAAATGCGTTCTTAACCAGCTGCATGGATATGGTACTGCCGCCGCGTTTAAATTTCTTGTTCTTAAAATCGGTAGCTAACGATTTTCGGATAGATTCTTCCACAAAACCGCGATTGGTATAAAAAGTAGGATCTTCTGCCGTCATAACCGCGTTACGCAGGTTTGGCGAGATCTGCTCGAGCGGCGTAAAGTTAGGGTTTGCAGGGCCTATTAACCTTGCCGGCATAGGCTTTCCTTTTTCATAAGGCGTATAGGTGAACACGTTGTTTAAACGCGTAAGGTCGGTTGTGCCGTAGCTTAATACCCTAAAATTTTGCTTGGCAAGGCTGGAGTTAAAGACTACATTGTCCGGGTCGCCGGTGTTTAAAGCTATATTAAGGCTGTAATTAAGTTTACCCGATACACGGATGCCGTTAAGCGAATCAAATATCCCGGATGGAAATGCATCGAAAAGATCCTGCGCTTCCAGCCAGCCGGTGTTTACCTTAAGCTCGTAGATCTTTACCGGGTTAAGCGTATATTTTATGTACGGGTGCGCGGTGATCTTTTTAAGGTAGATGGTTGATGAGCTGTCTATCGAAACAAAGTTTTCGCCTACCAGCAAGTGTGCATCTATACCTGCATTGGGTACTACAATATCGCTCGAGGATATACCCTTGTGATTGATCAATAAATTACGTACTCCCCAGTAACCGTTTATTTTAGTTTGGCCGCCGCTATGCTCTACCTTGGTAAGGCGGGTGGTTAAGGTGTCGAAATTTACCTTTAGCTTAAACCGGCGTTCAATAAAAGGCAATTCTACTTTTTTGCCGTCGGCGAACAGTTTAATGTCTATGTCTTTATCAGAGGGGTGCATCCTGCCGGCAAAGTGCCACATAGCTGCCCCATCGTTAATGTTGATATTGGAAGTTAGCTGCCCGTCTTTTATCAGCGCTGATTGCGCGAGTACCTTAAAGCTGCTGCTATCGTTTTTAAAAGAGATCAGGAAATTGTTAAGGTCAAGATCATCAGGGATCTTATATAAAACTTCGTTAACCAGGTTGTTGGAGAGTTCGGCCAGGTCGAGTTTTGATTTGGTCTCAGTAGAATCCTTTTTCTTTTTAAACAGAAAATCAAAATTTTTAATATGCTTAATATCGGTAAGGTTCAGATGCCCGTCTTTTAGCACAACGTTGGCAAGCTTTACTTCGCCTAGCAGCAACGGCATTACCTTTACACTAACTTCAAACTGTTTAATGCTGAGCAGGCTGTCGCGCTGATCCGGAATGACGCTGATATTAGTTAGCGATACGGTGCTTACCCCGGTAAAATGAGCAGAACCTATTTCAAGGTTAAGATTGTATTTGGTTTTAGCCTTATTTATGGCTTTGGCAATGGCATGCTGCAATAAGGCCTCGCGTTTGGTGTAAACTACATAGCCGCCAATTAAAACGATAACTAATAAAGAAAGGATCAGAATTACCGCTAAGCGGATATATTTAGGGCTGGGGCGACGCATGTAATTTTTTTTGTCCAAAACTAAACTAAATCTTATCCGATACAAACGCCGCTTCAGACAAAATGTTTCCTTGAGGTTTAGAAGTAGTTTTTAGCCAGACTAAAATGCAGCAAAAAGCCCTCCTTGAATTATTTCCAGGGAAGGCTTTTCTATTTTATGCAGAAACCCTAAGTGGGTTGGCGTAATTAAACCCTTTTTGATTTGATACGAGCTGCTTTACCTGTAAGTTCGCGCAGGTAGAACAGTTTAGCGCGGCGTACTTTACCAACGCTGTTTACTTCAATCTTATCAATGTTAGGTGAGTTGATAGGGAAAATACGTTCAACGCCAATGCCGTTAGATACTTTACGTACAGTAAAGGTTTCTGAAACGCCAACGCTGTTACGCTGAATAACTACACCCTGGTAAACCTGAATACGTTCCTTGTTTCCTTCACGTATTTTATAATGCACACTTACCGTATCACCTGCTTTGAAAGACGGAAGTTGTCTTTTTTCTACTGATTGTTCTTCAACAAATTTTACTAAATCCATGATTTTTAGCTCTTAAAGCGATTTTTAGCCCGTAAAAATCGGATTGCAATTATAGGGAATTTATTTTAAATAATAAAGCACTCATTAAAAATTTCCACATTTTATAATTTGCTAACAATTTGGGGGGGGGGATTAGGTGAATGGTTGATTGGTTGGATTAGGTTGATTGGGTGAATGGTTGATTAAGTTGGATTAGGTTGATTGGTGATTTTCAATTTAATAAAATCAAAAGTCAATCTGTGTAATCAAAAAACAATCTACAAAATCAAAAAGTAATCAGTGCAATCACAACTAATCTGTGTAATCAGAATCATTCCAGCAGATCCGGGCGGCGTTGTTTTGTACGCTCAACGGCTTGTTCAAAACGCCATTTTTCAATTTTGCCAATATCACCGCTTAATAGAATGTCTGGCACCTTATGCCCGTTCCATTCGGCGGGGCGGGTGTAAACGGGTGCGTCCAGTAAGCCATCCTGAAAAGAATCTGACAGGGCCGATGTTTCATCAGACAGCACACCCGGTATCAGCCTTACTACGGCATCAACCAAAACTGCCGCCGGTAATTCTCCGCCTGATAGCACATAGTCGCCGATGGAAATTTCGCGGGTGACAAAAATATCCCGTATGCGCTGGTCTATACCTTTATAATGGCCACATAACACAACAATATTCTGCTTAATGGATAGCTGATTGGATATTTGTTGATTCAGCGTTTCCCCATCGGGCGACATAAAGATCACTTCGTCGTAACTGCGGTTTTTTTTAAGGTTTTCTATGCAATTGGCAAAAGGCTCAATGGTCATTACCATGCCGCTGCCGCCGCCGTAAGGATAATCGTCCACGCTTTTTTGCTTATTGGCGGCATATTCGCGCAGGTTATGAACGTGAATTTCTGCAATGCCTTTTTTTTGAGCGCGCTGTAAAATTGAATGGGCAAACGGGCTCTCCAGCAAACCGGGTAAAACAGAAATTATGTCGAAACGCATATGCAAAGATAATAATACGCCAACGGAAAAGCCGATAACATGTACTGCATTATATTTACGGCTTGTTCTAATGTTTTTAACTGGTAAAGGCAGAGGAGGTTAGCAAATAGAAATGCTTTTTGCCATAAGTTTAAAACCCTTGTTTCTTTGCGCTTAAGTCCCTAAGTTTGCGCCTCAATATTAATTTATGTCAAAGGCATCCGAAATAAAAAATGGCAACATTCTTCGCTTCAATGGCGAGTTGCTGCAGGTTGAAGAATTTTTGCATCGTACCCCAGGCAACTTACGCGCTTTTTACCAGGCACGCATGCGCAACGTAAAAAGCGGTAAACTGGTTGAATACCGTTTCCGTACAGACGAAGACGTAACCATTGCCCGTGTTGAAACCAACGATTACCAATATTTATATGAAGACGGCGATGCATTGGTGGTAATGGATAATACCACTTATGATCAGCATAATATTCCAAAATCATTGTTTGGCCCTGCTGTAAGGTTTTTAAAAGAAGGTATGAACGTAATTGTTGCCTTTGAAAGCGAAGAGCCAATAATGGGTTCTGTACCGGGATCTGCCGAATTAGAAATTACCTACACCGAGCCTGCCGTTAAAGGCGACACCTCAACCGGTGCCATGAAAAACGCAACCGTTGAAACAGGTGCAGAAATACGCGTGCCTTTATTCATCAACATTGGCGATAAAGTTAAGGTTGATACAGGATCAGGTGCTTACGTTGAGCGTGTTAAAGGATAATTAAATTTGCCGGAAGGCGATTAGAATAGAAAGGCTGAAACTGATGTGGTTTCGGCCTTTTTTATTGCTTTTCGAAGTATTTGAGGGTGACTTCCTTGCCATCAAAAACGGCGTAGGAGTTATGTAAGATCCATTCGCCTAAGTTTATGTACCGGCTGTTGTCGCTCAATTTTATATCCAGCGGTAAATGGCGGTGACCATATATTAAATAATCAAAATGTTGTTTCTGTAAAACCTCTCGCGAGTACATTACCAGCCATTCCTGTTCGCCGGGTTTATGATCTTCCCGCTTTTCATTGGCAGCCCTGCTTCCCCGCGACCAACGGTTTGCCAAACCCACGCCAAAATTAGGATGAATGCGCGCAAATAGCCATTGGCAAAAGCGACTTCTGAAAAAATTCTTTAATACTTTATAAAAGGCATCGCCGGGGCCAAGGCCATCGCCGTGGTGCAGGTAAAAATTTTTACCGTTGCGCTCAATTTCCAGTTCGTTGCTGATGATAACAGCGCCTAACTCTTTTTCAAAGTAATCAAACATCCACATGTCGTGGTTCCCTTTAAAAAAGTAAAGTTTAACGCCGGCATCGGTCAGCTCGGCCAGTTTACCTAAAAAGCGGATATATCCCTTAGGTACTACCGATCTGTATTCAAACCAGAAATCAAATACATCACCCACAAGGAACAGCTCTGCAGCGTCGGCTTTGATAAGATCCAGCCAGCGTACAATGCGGGCTTCGCGTTCGCGGGCTTTGGCATAAGTACCTGTGCCAAGGTGAAAATCGGAAGCAAAATATATTTTATCGCGAACAGCCATTTAAGCTGTAAAGTAAATTAAAATATTTTAAATATACCGTTTTGGTATAAGCGGTATAATAAATGCGGCAGGGCATAAAATAACGAAGGGAGGCTTATCAGACCTCCCATGTTTCATTTGCTCAAAAATAATTTTTCAAATCAAGGGGTTAGGCAAAGTGGAGTTGGCGGTTATTGTTGCCGGGTGTTGCCTGTTCAAAAATCTTATTTATCTTTTCTCTCGAAAGAGGTTTTGTCATGAATGAATTTACGCATGCATATTTCTTGGAGTGAAACACATCTGCAGAACGTATGGACGAACTCATGATGTGAACCTGCACGTTCCTCATGGCGTCGTTATTCAGTGTTTCCAACTTGTCTAAAAATTCCCATCCTGTAAGCTGCGGCATATCGAGGTCTAAAAAAATCAGGTCTGGTAAATTGCCGTTTTCCATATTTTCTTCCAGGTAATCCAAAACTAACTCACCGTTAAAGGTATAAGTAGTTTGTTTACAATTAAAGTTGTTATGCAACAAACGCTGCATAATGTAATGATCCGTTGGATTATCGTCTATTACTACAAGCTTACACATTGTAACTTAAATTAAATTTTACACTAATAGATGCTTTCGAAAATAAGTGTTGCAATTTAAAACTCAACGTAACAATTGCATTACAAACTGTGGAGCCAATTAATGTAACCATAGGTTATTAATACAGATGCAATATGTATACCACGGCGCAGATATGCGTATTATTGACATATTTTATGGTTTAGGGATAAATTATTTCAAAATGATAGAAAATATTATCGGCTTTTGGGTGATATTGAAAATATTTGAGAAAATTTTGAGGAATGTAGCAAATGGCTGTGGAAACCGGGAGGGGAGAAAAATCCACTGCTTAAAACTTTGTTATACGGCATGTTTAAGCAAAAGGTTTCATGTTTTTTTAAATGTAAACCGTTAATTTTAAATTGAATGGGCTCGTTTTGTATTTAATAAGCGGTTTAAATAATCTATTTTTGCCGCTCCCGTAAATGAAGTTTTTTAATAAACCAATTAAACCGAATGATGCCGACGACGACCTGCTTTTGAAAAGCTACCGTGAAACCGGCGATCTGCTTGTTTTATCAAAGCTGTATGAAACATGGGTGCCTATGGTTTATGGCGTTTGTTTAAAATACCTTGCCGATGAGGAACAGGCCAAGGATGCAGTGATGGAAATATTCGAAGAGCTGGTAGTAAAACTAAAACAGCACGAGGTAAATTACTTTCGCAGCTGGCTTTATGTACTTAGCCGCAACCATTGTTTGATGCAGCTACGGGGCGATAAAAAGCTGGGCACGGTAAATTTGGATGACTTTATGGAATTTACGCCTGTGGTGCATCCTGATGAAAACAATCGTGAAGCAACATTAACAGCCTTGGAACGGTGCCTGGACAAATTGCCTGCCTTGCAAAAACAAAGTGTGGACTTGTTCTATTTAAAAGAAATGTGTTATAAAGATATAGCAGAAACTACCGGCTTTACGTTGAACGAGGTAAAGAGCTATATACAGAATGGTAAAAGAAACCTGAAAATTTGCCTGGAGAAGAACAGTGAATAAAAAGGAAACGGAGATAGCAGAATTAAGAAAGTACCTTAACGGAGAGCTGGATGCAAAAGCAATGCACCGGTTTGAGCAAAAGGCACTGGACGATCCTTTTCTTATGGACGCGCTGGAAGGCTATGAAATAAGCGGCGGCGTTAAACAGCCTCCATTGAGCGAACTGAACGAACGCCTGCAGCAGCGCAGTACGCCAAATAACACCGTCAAAATGTTTCCCTGGCGTTGGGTTGGTATTGCTGCCTTAGTATTAGTAGTGCTGGGTATTGCCGGCATATTTATAATGCGCTCCCAAAAGCCAAACGCACAACTGGCATCTCGCATTATCGAGAATAAGATTACCCCCCAAAAGGCCGATACACAACTGAGTGCAATTAAAACGGATACCGTTAAACCTGCTATTGCAAAAGGAGAATATGCAGCAAATAATATTGGATCAAAAAGACCTGATGCTGCTACAACAAAGCAATTACGGCCCGTTGCCGCCGCCCCAGTAAAAACGACCAGGCAACCTGCAAAAGATACCGCGGCAGATGCTACCCCGCTTAATGAAATGATTGTGATGGGTTATGCAGCCTCTGATAAAACCAAAACTGCAGGCGCTGCGGATGAAAAGCTTGGTGAAAATAATCCGGCCGGCAATTCCATGTTTGGTAAGGCGGCATTTTTGCAGAAAAAAATAAAGGGAAGGATAATAGGGAAAGATAACGGGCAGCCAATAATAGGCGCCTCAGTAAGGCTGGCGGGAAGCAATACCGCTGTAATAACCGACCTGGACGGAAACTTTTCTATTCCCGCCGATGGTGCTAAAAACAAATTGCTGATTTCATATATAGGATACGCTCCGCAGGTTGTAGAAGTACCAGGTAAAGATTCTATACAAACTATTGCCATGCTGCCATCCGGTAATGCTTTGGGTGAACTTGCAATCAATAAAACTCATCAGCTTAAAAAGGATACCACTGCTTATATCGCTAATGAAATAAACAGAAAGCTAAACAGCAAGGCTAAAGGCGTATCGGTAAATGTGGTACCTATGTCGCAACAGGCCTCACCTTATCAGCAAAGTTTAATAATGGGCCGCGTTATCTCTGCCGATGACGGGCAGCCTATACCAGGTGCATCCGTAAAAATAGCGGGTACTGCAGAAGGGATACAAACAGATGTAAATGGCAATTTCAAGATAAGGGGAGATAGCAGTCGAAGCAAGCTTAGTATTAATTTTGTCGGTTATCAGCCCAAACAAGTTAGCGCCCGTAACCGCGATTCACTCCAGAATATAAGACTTATGCCAAGCAGCAGCAGTTTAAGCGAGGTAGTGGTAACAAGTTATTCGGCTCAGCGAAGTAGCACCGCCGATACTGTTAATACAAATGCGCATCCAAAAGCAGGCTGGGCAAGTTTCAGAAAATATTTAAAAGATAATGCCATTTCACCAGATGGCAAAAAGGGAACTGTTAAGTTAACATTTACTGTAAATAGCGACGGTACTATTAGCGATATCAAAATTGCCAAAGGAATAAGCATTGCAACAGATCAAAAGGCAGTTGAACTGTTGAATAACGGGCCGGATTGGGAGGGCGCTAAAAGCGGCAATCCCGAAAATGTTTCTATCCGGGTCTCTTTTATTAAATAACCACTGTTTCGAAATTAATTTTTCTGGTTCTTGTCGGCAAATGAAAATACCTTTTGCAACAGTGGGGTAGAGCGTGCACCAATATTTTTACGGATGTTCAATTCTTCCAGCGCAATTTCATAAAACAACCCATCAATAGCCTTTTGCGTAACGTAGGCGTTAATGTCCGGACTGATCTTGCTTACAAACGGAAGCTTGTTGTACTCATTCGCTACATCGCCATAGTATTTAGTTGCTCCAACTTTATCGGTGCTTGATTTTACTATTGGCATAAAAGTAACCGTTAATTGTGCCGTGGTTGTACGTTTAAAATATTGTGTTGCCGCATCCTGGCTGCCTAACAAAATGTTGGTAACATCCTGCAGGGTCATATGCCTAATGGCATCCAGGAAAATAGGTTCGGCCTGCTGGGCGGCATCTTCTGCAGCACGGTTCATGGATAAAATAGCCTGATCGCATAATTTACCCAGGCCCAGTTTTCTTAATGTTTTCTCAGCTTTTTGAGCCTGCGGCGGGAATAAGATCTTTACCGCTGCATTGCCGAAAAAACCATTTAATGCCGAAAGCTGCGATGTGCTTTTTGATGTACCCTGTTGTAATGCCTGCTTCAAAGCGGTGCCAATATCCAGGGGTGATGGCTGGGTTTGCAGCAACACCGGTTTAGCCACATGTACCGGCGGCGCAAAAGACGACTGCGTAATAAATATAATAATAAGTAACGGTAATAACTTTAATGCTTTCATAAACTGGGGGTATTTCGGAAAAAATAAACGCTTTGAACTTGCCGAAAATACTAAAAAAATATCCGCAGCAAAGAAAATATAACTCCCGCAATAAGAGCGGAAATAGGGATGGTAATTACCCACACCCAAATGATATTGATGGTAAGTCCCCACCGTACGGCAGAAAGCCTTTTGGTTAAACCAACACCGATGATAGACCCGGTAGTAGTGTGCGTAGTAGAAACTGGTATACCTAATTGTTCGGTAAAAAGCAGGGTAATGGCCGCTGCGGTTTCTGCACTTACGCCCTCCAACGGGGTTATTTTAGTAATGCGCGCACCCATGGTCTTCACAATTTTCCAACCGCCCGATAGCGTACCCAGCGCAATGGCTGTATAACATGCCAGCGGGATCCAGTTAGGCATGGCAGCGCCCGGTTTTATAACGTTTGATGTAATTACGGCTACATATAAAATACCCATTACCTTTTGTGCATCGTTGCCACCGTGTGCAAAACTTAATGCCGCAGATGAAAACAGCTGAAGGCGCTTAAACCAACGCTCGGCAACTGCGGGCCTTGCATTGCGGCATAATTGAAGTATTATAACCGTGACGATGTACGCCATTAGCAGGCCCAGAAATGGAGCAAGAAATATATAGGCGAGTATGGTTAAAATGTAATGCAGGTTAATTGCCGCTAAACCGCTTACATGCATAAAAAGTGCATTGGTAATACCGGCACCGGCAAAACCACCTATCAAAGTATGTGATGAGCTGGATGGGATACCGAACCACCACGTAATTAAATTCCAGGTAATGGCGGCAATAAGCCCTGCCATTATTACGGGCATGGTTACAAAGTGTTCCTGTACAATTTTTGAAATGGTATTGGCAACCTTGTGTTCCCTTACAAAAAAGTAAGCCAGAAAGTTAAATACCGCTGCCCACATTACAGCCTGAAATGGTGTTAAAACCTTGGTTGATACAATGGTTGCTATAGAGTTTGAAGCATCATGAAAACCATTTGTATAATCAAATATCAGGGCAAGGCAAACAACAAAAATCAGTATGGGTGTAATCATTTAATGCATTAAGCGTTTTTTACCAGGATAGACTCCATTACACCTGCGGCATCTTCGCACATATCTGTAGCGGTTTCGAGCGCCGAAAGTATCTCCTTGTATTTGATGAGCCTTATAGCATCTGTTTCGTACAGAAACAGATCGGCAACTGCACGGTCAAATACATTATCGGCCTGGTTTTCAACACTGTTAATGCGTATGCACGAATCTGCAATGTGCCTTACGTTTTTCAGGTCCCTTAATTCCTTTACCGCCTTTTCCAGCTCTATGCCGGCTTGTAATGTTAGTTCGCACAATTTACAAATATGTTCATTAAAATCATCTATGCGGTAAAGGCTCATCCTGTTGGCGGCGCCTTGTATGTTATCGGCTACATCATCAATGGCGGTAGCCAGCGCGTGGATGTCTTCCCTGTCAAAAGGCGTGATAAAATTTTTGCCAAGCTCCAGGTATACAGAATGGGTTATTTCATCGCCCTTGTTTTCAAGCCGGTCTATCTGTTTAAATAGTTCCTCGCGCCTTACGCTATCATCCGTATTTACCGATTCTACAAGTACTTTGGCCATATCAACCACATTACCGGCGGCCTGCTCAAATAAGGGAAAGAATACTTTTTTATCCTTTGGTACAAAGTACTGAAAAATACTATTTAATGACATTTTGCTTTTGGGGTATTTGAACAAAGGTAGCTTTGGTTTATTAATTAATTGTTAACTTTTAAGTGCGGGTATGTTAGGAATGTGTAAAGTTTGTTTTGACTTCTGCAAGGTAAACCCAAATGTAGAACCCAGGCCCTCGGTACTGCGCACATTGATGGTTTGCTCATGTGCTTCTACAATATGTTTTACTATGGCTAAGCCAAGCCCTGAGCCGCCAATTTGCCTCGACCTGCTGCTGTCTGTCCTGAAAAATCGTTCAAAAAGCCTCGGTAAATATTTTTCTTCAATACCGATGCCGTCATCCGTTACTTCAACTAAAACCTGGTCGTGCAGTTCAAAAAGGCTTACAGCGGTATTGCCACCTTCGTTACCATATTTAAAGGAGTTGTCTATTAAGTTTACCAGCACCTGGCGTATTTTTTCGCGGTCGGCATTTACCAGTATCGGCTCGTCGTACTTTTGTTTAAAAACCAGTTTAATGTTATGGCGCTTGGCCTTCATTTCCATCGATTCAAAAACCTCCTTTATCAGGTCATTGATCTTAAAGCGGGTAAGGTTGATCGGAATTTCGCCTGTTTCAAGTTTGGAGATCTCGTCAAGATCTTTGATCAGGTAGCTGAGCCTGTCAACATTTTTCGATGCCTTTTCCAGAAACTGGCGGGCCATGTCGCGGTCTTCCAGGTCATCATCCTGCAGGGCTTCTATATAACCTTGTATGGCAAAAAGAGGGGTTTTAAACTCGTGCGAGATATTGGATAAAAAGTCGCGCCTGAATTTTTCCTGTTTACGCAATTCATCAATTTCGCTTTTCTTTTCGCGGGCCCATTCTTTTACTTCGGCCTCTACATCATTTATCGGGTCGGCTGTTACATGTTCTCCAAGGGCATCGCGCAGGTCTCGGCCCAGTTTCAGGTTATGTATCAGCTTATAAATAAGTTTTATTTTAGAATAAACGTATTTCTCAATGAGGTAATAAAAAACAAGAAAGCTGGTGATAATAGTAACCGAGAACGTTATGAAAACATAGTACCAGCTATGCTGAAAATAATAGTTAACGGCCGAAAGCGTTACCGCTACAGCCGCTGCATTAATTAATACAAGTATGCGGAGTTTCATACTTGTAAAGTTAATGGGTTTGATTAATAGTTATTGGGCGTGTCTGTATTGATTAAGTTAATTTTTCTTAAAGTAATCTGTACAGGAATACGTTTACTTACTTATCTCTGCCACGATGGTAATATTTACATCGTTAGAGAGGATAAGGCTGTTTCCGCCAACCCCGTAATCAAGCCTGTTTATTTTGAAGGCTCCGTTAAATGAGGCGCTGCTTCCTTTGTCTGTATACGTAAAAGGAATTTCAACCTGCTTGGTCTTATCTTTTATGGTAAGGTTAAATTGCCCTACATAGTTGTTGCCGCTTTTATGTGTAAAGGATATAGATTTAAGCGTGATTTTTGGGTAATGGGCCACGTCAAAAAACTCCTCTTTATGTAAATGCTCGTCTCGGCTTGAATTATCTGAATTTATGGTATTGGTCTCTACCGATGCATTGATGCTGCTGGATGCAAGATCGGCCGGGTTAAATTTAGATTCAAGCTGCAATCCGCCTAAGGTGCCGGTTACACCAATGCCCATGTTTTTTATTTTAAAACCAACCGATGAAGTAGTCACTTTTGTTTGCCCGAAAGCGATACCTAATCCAATTACGGTAAACAGAATTGTTGCGAATATCTTTCTCATACAGTAAATAACGGTAATATCAGCGATAGGTTGCCTAAGCAGATTTTTTTATCGCTCTTGTTTTAAAACTCTATGTGCAACCTTATTGAAAACACATTTACCGGCCCGCGGTCTTTGTTATAAGCCGGGTTTAAAATAAACTGGTAATCGGGTGTTATGAATATTTTTTTCTGGTAAGCGTTAAGCTTATAATAAAGCTCTGCTATCATCTCGGGCGCATAGTTTAGTTTACCGTCGCCAATTATAAAGCCATAGCCGCCATCGGCCAGATAGTTTCTATGCGGTGTCGAAAGTCCGTTGCCAATAAAGGCAAGCCCAAGTTCGTCATCGCTGCGCTTCCATTGGGTTCCTTTTAAAACGCCGCCAAAGGTAACGGAGCGGTCAATCTCAGTAAAGAACCAGGTTTCGGTATGGCCGTCATTCCAGCTGGCCTTTGCAAATACACCAAAATCTTTGGTAAGGTATTGGTCTGCATTAATGCCAAAGCCATATTTGTGCCTGCCGAATTGCTGGGTAGAATCTACATTGGGTGCTTTAGGGTTTTGCGCTATCGCAATGTCGTAATTGCCAAACTTTCCGTTGTTGCGAAACGCAAGCAGGCGCAAGGTTCCTTTCTGGTCGTCTATATTATAGCGTTTTTCATATTCCAGCGTTTGCGTATTGGCCTTGCCTATTTTGCCATCCCAGGTTGATGAGTTAGCCTGTGTAACAACCATAGTAAAGGCAAAGCGCAATGTCCAGGTAGGTTGCCCAAATTCGGTATAAATACCCTCGGTATAGCCGCGTGTATTTGCAGGATAATCCCACGCGCCGTTATCCATCAAGGCCCAGTTCATAAACTGGCTGCGCGGATCATGACTAAAATTGTTGTTGTCAAAAAAATCGGCCATGCCAAATTTTCCTATCGCTACAGAAAAATAGCGTTTGCTCTTTAAGCCTCCCAGCACGTTTGCGTCGCTTTGTAAGGTGTCTTTTTCTGTTCCCCACTCAAAATTTTGTTTAAAGTAAAGGCGGGCTATATAGATCTTAGGCTCTGAGCTGCCCACCCTGAATGTTTCGCCATTAGGGAAACCGGCGACGCCCAGCGTTTTGCTGAATCCCGACCCTCCGGAAATTTCGGGGTTGAAATATGCTTCGGCTCCTTTCCATAACCGTGCTGCCCCAAATAAGGTCGATGTTATGGAGCTGGCTGTTTCTGCCAGTGGCGATAAACTATTTTGACCACTATAAGGCGCAGTAAACGGAGGTTTGGTTTGGGTAATAATAGTTTGCTGGAAATGAAGACTGAAGGGGTCCTGTTTAATAGTATCCTGCTGCGCCCTGGCTGCTTCAAAAATAAAAACGGAAAATATGAATAGAAGTAGCTGTTTCTTCATAAGACTGGGGCTTAAATTATTAATGTAATTTAAACTTGATGTTTGTTAATTATGAAATGTAATAAACTCAACTTTACCCTGATTTAGCAACAATGGGGCAGCTTGTTGATATAAAACGGCAGTAATTTGTTGCGGCAAAGGTAACGATAACAGCTACGCAACGCAATTGCATTGAGTTATAGTATTTTTAAACGATCTTTTCAAAGATAAAGAAGCTATACCTAAGCTGTTTCCTGGCATTCTTCAAAAAACTGTTTTAAAAAGCCCTCCATGTAAGCGTGCCTTTGTGCGGCCAGGTGCCTGCCTGTTTGAGTGTTCATTTTGTCTTTAAGCAATAACAACTTTTCGTAAAAGTGATTGATGGATGGAGCAGTAGAGTTTTTATATTGTTCTTTGGTTTGATTGGGGTTCGGTTTAATTTCGGGGTTGTAAATTTCCCTGCCTTTAAAACCACCATAGCTAAAGGTACGCGCAATCCCAATGGCGCCAATGGCATCAAGCCGGTCGGCATCCTGAACCACAGCCAGCTCGGGCGAGTTAAACGCGGCAGCATCAAAACCTGCCTTAAACGACAAATGCCTGATGATTTGCTGTACATGTTGAACTACGTCATCACCTACATCCACGCTTCTCAAAAAGTTGCCTGCAGTAAGGGGGCCAATCTCCTCATCACCATTGTGAAATTTGCTGTCGGCAATATCATGCAGTAATGCAGCAAGTTCCACTACTAATGTATCAACAGGTTCTGTCGCGGCAATCAGTTTTGCATTGTTCCAAACGCGGTAAATGTGCCACCAGTCATGGCCGCCTTCGGCATTTTGCAACGTGGTTTTTACAAAATCTCTGGTTTGTGTTATAAGTTCGGCAGCTGTTCTCATGGCTTTTCAGTCTTCAATCAATTCTACTTCGGCAACCGGGTTAAATAAATAAACCCGCCGCGAGCTTACCTCCACACATTTATAGCGTTTGCGTAATTGTTCCTCTTTTCTGAATATGCGCCCGTCTTTCAGTTTAAACATGGCTTTTTGCGGTAGTTTTTCTACGGTTATGATGGATTCTTTCGGCGTATCATACCTGCGCAGGGATCTGTACAGGTTAAGGTCAGAACAGCTGGATGCAGCAGGGTTATTTAAATAATTAGTGATGGCGTGCTTAATATCAGCCGGGAAAACCTCCTTTTCAAAAAAGGGCTGCATCATTTTTTTAAAATTGTCTTTCCATTCGGTGCCATGCGGTTTAGCCAGGTGCTTATGCTGGTTCCAGGTATGCAGGTGTGCAAACTCATGCACGGTGGTTACCAAAAAAGCATATGGATTTAAATCGAAATTTACAGAGATGCGATGCCCCTTGCCTGCATGCGGAGGCCGGTAGTCGCCAAATTTTGAATTGCGGTTCTGCGAAATTTTAAACTCACACTTAAAGTAATCTATCCAACGGCCAATTAGCGGGGCTGCATTAGCAGGCAGATACTTTTCAAGAATCTTTACTTTATCCAATTGTTACCTCAAATCAAAGATAGGCGTTTGCCTTGAAAGACGAAAAATAAAGCGGAAAGGAAACTACAAAAAGCCTGATTTGGGCGAGCTACTTTAACAGCGTGTAAGCCACAAAACTTGCTGCATAAGCCAACACGGTCATATAAGCAAATTGTATGGCCGGCCAGCGCCAGCTCTTGGTTTCGCGGTAAACAACGGCAACGGTACTTGCACACTGCATGGCAAAGGCGTAAAACATCATAAGTGAAAAAGCAACAGCCAATGAAAATACCGGCTGCCTGGTTTCGGGGTTGGTAGCTGTCTTCATTTTTTGTTGTACCGATTCCATTTTTTCAGCGCTGCCTTCAACGCTGTAAATGGTAGCCATGGTACCTACAAACACCTCGCGTGCTGCAAAAGAGGTAATAAGTGCAATGCCTATTTTCCAATCGAAGCCTAAAGGCCTTATAACCGGTTCAATTACATGGCCTAATACCCCGGCATAAGAATTTTCAAGCTTTTCAGAGCCTACTTGTTTATCTATCTGATCCTGGCTTAAATGTTTGGTAAACTGGGGCTGCTGATATTTTTTGTCGATACGTTCAAAGCGGTTGCCCGGCCCGTATGATGCCAGCACCCATAAGATAACCGATACGGCTATAATTACCTTTCCCGCCTGCAGTACAAAAGCCTTTGAACGGTCGTACATAGAAAAGCCTACGTTTTTCCAGCGGGGCATGCGGTAAACGGGTAGTTCCATTATAAAATATCCGCGTTCCCTTGATTTTAAGATCAGCTTAAAAACGAATGCAACAATAATTGCCGATATAAGGCTGAAAACATACATGCCGGTAAGTGCCAACCCCTGCAAATTAAATATCCACCAAACATTTCTGCTGGGCACAACCAAGGCAATTAAAAGCGTATATATTGGAAGCCTTGCCGAGCAGGTTACCAGTGGCGTTACCATAATGGTAATCATCCTGTCTTTCCAGTTCTCTATGGTGCGCGTGCTCATTATAGATGGCACTGCGCAGGCAAAGCCGCCAATAAGCGGTACTACCGATTTGCCGCTGAGGCCCACTTTGCGCATCAGCTTGTCCATCATAAAAGTAACCCGCGACATATAGCCCGTATCTTCCAGTATTGAGATAAAGGCAAATAGAATAGCAATTTGCGGGATAAATACCATTACGCCGCTTAAACCGCCCAGTACGCCATCAACTAACAGCCCGGCTAAAGGGCCTGCCGGTAAAACATTGTGCAGTGTGGTTTGCAGCCATACAAAAAAGTCGCCGATGAGTTCCATTGGGTAAGCAGCCCAGGCAAAAATAGACTGAAACATAAACAACAAAATGCCTATGAAAATGACAAAGCCGAATACTCTATGGGTAAGAACTTTGTCTATTTTGTTGCTAACCGTTTCGTCATGCGCGGTAGAGGGTACCTTAACGGTATCGTAAAGCAGATCATTAATAAAACTATAACGGGCAATTGTTTCCGTAGCCTGCGCCTTTTGCGAGTGAAAGGAAAATTCTTTTTCCAGTTCTTCTATGCGGTCACTCTGGGTGGGCGATATAAACTTTATGGTTTCATGCTGATGTGCAAGCTGCAAGGCGTAGTAAGGATTTTCCACCGCCATTTCGCTGCTAATCTGAGCTATAAGCTGCGGGGCTATTGCTTCCACATCTATAGATTCCTGCTGAAGCGCCACCTTGTTGGCAAAGCTGATGGTAGTTTTTAACTTATCAATCCCTTCGCCCTTACGTGCTGCAATAGGAACCACAGGCACACCAAGCTTTTGCGACAGAAGATCGATATCGATAATGATACCCAGTTTCTTTGCCTGATCCATCATGTTAAGCGCAACTACTACCGGGATCTTAAGATCTGCAACCTGGGTATACAGCAGCAGGTTACGCTTAAGGTTGGATGCGTCTATAATTACAACAACAAGATCAGGCGTAAGCGGGTTTGATTTGTCTGCAAGAACCGAAAATACAATGGATTCGTCCTGGCTTTTTGGGTACAGGCTGTAGGTTCCGGGAAGGTCTACAATTTCGGCAGTGCGGCCATCAGGTAAATTGCTGAAGCCTGTTTTTTTATCTACAGTAACCCCCGGAAAATTTCCAACTTTTTGATTTAAACCGGTTAATGTATTAAAGAGAGTTGATTTACCGGTATTGGGATTTCCTACAAGAGCAACTCTGATGTCTGCCTTCAATGAAAAAACTATTGCAAAATGATAGTAGAAGCTTCAAAGCGGCGTAAGCTTAACTGGTAGCCCGACACATTGATAGCTATAGGATCGCCAAGAGGAGCAATACGCGACACCATTACTTTCTCACCCGGCAAACAGCCCATTTCCATCAGTTTTACAGACATTTCCAGATCGGTAAATTCTTTAACTATACCAATTTCGCCTACTTCAAGTTGTGAAAGTTTCATATGCTCATTAACGTGTGTCAAATGTAAACCTTATTTAAATTAATTCCAAATAAGACTGCTTTTTTTAGAATCAAGAGACAAGAACCAAGAATCAAGACGGAAATGAAAAAATAAAGCCAGAACTTAAGAATTGAAAAGCTATTCAAATTCTAAGTCCTGGCTCTTGATTCTTGTTTCTTGGCTCTTTTTTTCCTGACTCTTGATTCTTGTTTCCTGGCTCTGAAATTAATCGGCTGAAAGCCGATTAATTTCCACCTTTCACGCGGTTCTTTTCTTCGTCTGCACCGGTCTGGTGTTCACGGGTTTTTATTTTGGTGCTTCCAAAATTGTAGGTGAACGTTAAGCGGGTTATGCGCGACTCACGTTTCTGGCGTATATCAAGGTCGGTGTTCTGGTAATTACTGGTAACATCGTTACGCTCGGTATTAAAAATATCGCTCATAGATAATTTTATGTTGGCTTTCTTGTTTGCGAAGTTGCGGCTGATACCGGCATCGAACGAATACCTTGATTTTACACTATATAACCCATAAGTAAGATCTGACTGGTAATTGCCGGTAAGCTCGGCCTTGTTGCCTGCAAAAGAAAATGTTTGAGTCGACCTGATCTGGTAAGCAAACTGCCCACGGTCGAGATTGCCGCCTTCTAAACCGTTCGACTTAAAGCCCAAGTAAAAGCCGTTTGCATTCACGTTACCTTCCCACCATTTAGTAATAATATATGGCGAAAAAATGTTAACGTTATAGGCATTCTGGATCTGCAGGTTTTCCTGGGTTATGAAAGATACTTTAGTAGTAGGGTCTGTTCCGGGTACCTCGGTAATTACGTCGGTGGTGCGGCTATAACCAAGGGTTACTACCAGGCTTTTATTATAAGTGTAGTTTAACTCAAAGTTATTGGTATACTGGGGTTTCAAAAACGGGTTACCTTTTTGGTAGGTATAAGGATCGAGCCTAAAAACAAATGGGTTCAGGTTATCATATTCCGGCCTGTCTATACGGCGGCTGTATGATATTCCCAGTTCGTTTTTAGCGCTTAGAGTTTGGTTTACAAATACGCTTGGGAAAAGGTTAAAATAATTTCTGTTAATGTCCTGTATCACGTTTGAAGAATCGCCTCTGGCATCAGAGCGGGTATACTCGGCCCTTAAGCCTAACTGAACGGTAGTACTTTTATAAGTTTTGTTAAAGTTAATATAACCGGCATCAATCTTTTCGTCATATATAAAATGATTGTTGCTTAAATAAGGCTGGGTTTCATCAGTGCTTTGCAGAAGGTCGTTGTCAGTTTTTACATTACTGAATTTCAACCCCGACTCAAACTTCAGCGTCTTGCTTATAGGTTTCGTATAATCAACCTTGGCAGTTTTTATATTAATGGTAGATGGGGTGAGGTTGCCCAAAAATGATTCAGGGTGTTGCGGTGCGCCGTTTAAAAGGTAATAATCTGTTACGTAAACGGCGTTAGAGTTATTTTTAAATTTTGAGTAATCAAGGTCGGCGGTAAGCTGCTGGCCTGCTGTATCTATTTTATAGGTGTCATTTAAATTTACGGCTACGTTATTAAAGGTTTGTTTTATGGTTGATACGGTACGTAAAGACGAGTCGACCTGTGCAAAACTTGAGCCGATATAAGTGCGGTCATCATTTAAGTCATGTTCATTATTAAAATACCCGCTTACCACAAAACCAATAGTATTTTTTGAAGACAGATCATAATCTGCACCAATACGGTAGCTGTTGTTATGATTAATCTGTGGCAAAGCGCTAAACTGATTAAAATAAGTAGGCTTTGCAGTGCTATCCGGAATGATACGCTTTAACTGAATATCCTGCTCGCGCTTATTATCATTATGGCTAAATGTTCCAAAAACGTTCAGGTTACCGTCTCTATGGTTTAATGTTAGTGTTTCATTATCTTTCCAGAACTTACCGTAGCCTGTTCCAAGTGTTACACTGCCGTTGGTGCCTACCTGTTTATTCTTTTTAAGTTTTATGTTGATGATACCCGAATTACCCGCAGCATCATACTTAGCAGAGGGGTTAGATATGATTTCGATAGATTGTATGGTTGTGCCGTCTGTAGAACGTAATAGCGTTGCAAGCTGCGCGGCAGATAAATAGGTAAGCTTATCGTTAATCATTACGGTTACGCCCTGCTTTCCTTTAAGGCTTATGTTGTCGTCCTTATCAACCGATACACCGGGTGCACGCGCCAAAATTTCCATTGCAGAATTACCGGCTGCAAGCGGGCTGTTCTCTACATTCATTACCATTCGGTCGGCTTTGTGTTCAATTTGTGGTTTGGTTGCAGTAACCGTTACGGTGCTCAAAGCATGGCTGGCAGTTGCCATTTTTATCACAGGAACATTTACGTTAGCCTGGCCTACGGTAAAAGAGCTGCTTGCGGTAGTTTGGTAACCAACGGCAGTAACTTTAATTATATAAGCGCCTGCTGCTATGTGGTCAAAAACATATGCACCGCTTTCTGTACTTAAGGTGCCTTTTACTACTGTAGAGTCTTTTGCTTTTAATAAACTTACGGTAGCGTAGTCCAATGGTTTGGCTTTTTCGTCTATTAAGCTACCCGAAACTTTTGCACTGCCTCCATTTTGTGCATAAGCAGCAAAAGAGCATACGATTGAAAGGATAAGCAGGTAAAGTTTTTTTGTAATGTTTGGTTTCATGGCTTTATATTTTCGGGGCAATAGTTGCCCCATTAAAAGAGGTGGTCTTTTTTAAAATTTTAATAATTTATGTTGGATTACCCGGCCCTATACCGGAAGGGATACTACTATGTAAATTTATTTCATTAAAGTTTTGCGTTGTAAGTAGTCTGTTTTTTGCATTGTTATTTTATGTTGCTTTCTATAAGATGCAAAAGTATAGGCGAAGGTTACAAGATTTTTGGCCTTTTCGGTGAATGGCAGTTTTTTTACGGTAAATGGCAAATAAGAAAGGGCGACCCGCATAACTTAAAATGTTATTTGTAGGTCGCCCTTATTAATATAGCAGTGTTATGCTATTTCTTAATTATGCTGTCTTTTTTTAGGCTGTCTTTTTTTAGGCTTGTTAATGTATCCGCTTTACATTGCAAGCCGTTGTCCGTCATAATAAAAGTAGCGGCTGTGGCATGTTCCTGGTGGTTAATGTTTTTACAGTCGTACATATTAATATTATCCTCCAACATGTTGTTCAGCTTTTCATCAATATTCAGTTGGGCATTTAGCGGAATTTTTATAGTGATGTACAATTCTTCGTTATGCCACAGGTCAGCATGGTAGCCGTGCAGGCGGTAGTCAAATTTTAAAACAGTGTCTTGCTGGCTAAATTTATAACGTGTATTGCGTGCGTTGATCAATGCCTGGTCGTAGTTTCTGCCCATCGCCTGGAAAGACTCTATCATTACAAGTTGGTTAACGTCGCTCTTTTCAAAATGGATATGAACGTTCCGGTTCTCAAAATGCTCAAAATCATTGTACTCATAAGTGTTTTCGGTGATCTTTATATTTGGTGATAACCCTTTAATATTAAGCCTTAGGCTGTCATCGGCAGTAAGGTACATCTCATCATTCAGTTTAAGATAGTAGATGTTGCCTTTGGTAGGTTTAAGGCTAACCGTCTCTGTAAAGCTGGCCGACGATTTAAAGTTAGCTACAATTTGTACTACGTAGAACACAAACACACCTAAAGCGCAAAGCCAAATGATTAACGCCGACGAACCGGTAGCCCTGTTGATGGAACCCACATTAAAAAATCCTTTTAAGGTTAACAGGATGATACCAAGCAGCGGTATAAACGCTATTAAAAAGGCGGTTAAATAAATGTAATCAGCATGGCTGTGTCTTAAAATGCTGTAAGGAATGTTAAAGGGGGTAAATTCTCCAAAGCCCATAAGCGCTACAAAAGCCACAACTGTAAAAATGATTAAGCTAAAGCAGCACAGTAAAATAAATATCCCAAGCAATTTTACGAGTATCTTGCCGGCACCATTTAAAAAGTTGCCGAGGTGATGAAAAAGATCTGAGGCAAAATCGCGGGCCCGGTAAACAAAAGGGCGCGCTTCATTACCAAAGTTCGACAGGTTGCGCCTAACCATGGTGAGTTCTTCTTCAAAATTCTTTTTAAATCCCTGCAGATTTTGTTTTTCGCCTTTCATAGCCATCCTGTCGGCACGGGTAATGGCTTTAGGCACAACAATCCACAACACTGTATACAATATAAGGCCGGTACCCGCAAAAGCAATGGCAAATGCAAAAGCAAGGCGTACCCAGGCCGGGTTCATTTCAAAATAATTAGCAATGCCTGCGCATACACCTGCAACCAGGTAATCGTCCGGGTCACGGAATAAACGCCTGCGGTCGGTATGCGTATAAAAGGATCCGGATGGTTCATTACCGCTGTCGGCCGTTTCAAAATCAGCAACAGAACCCATTTGCTCTGTTACAAAATTTACATCCTGTTCTATAATAACTTGTTTGTTTTCACGCAGCAATATTTCGGTAAACATTTCGGCTATGCGGTTTTCAATGTCTGTTGTGATCTCCAGGCTATCGGCAGAGTTCATAAAATGGCGTTTAACATCCGTCATATAGCCCTTAAGTAGTTCATAGGCATCCTCTTCGATGTGAAAAACGGTGCCGTTTATATTTATAATAATGGTTTTGTTCATGGTGATTCGATTTTAAAGGTTTAGTTGGTTTTACGGTTTCCGATGGATGTATTCACTGCAAAAGAGAGCTCTTCCCAGGTTTTATCGAGCTGCTCCAGCACGTTACGGCCCTCTGCCGATAGCACATAATACTTTCTGGGTGGCCCGGATGTAGACTCAACCCAGTTATAGGTGAGCAATCCGTTGTTCTTTAATCGGGTTAACAAAGGGTATAAAGTACCCTCAACTACAAGCAGTTGAGCCTTTTTTAATTCGGAAATTATATCCGATGCGTAGGTCTCGCCTGTAGCTATAATGGAGAGGATACAGTATTCTAGTATGCCTTTCCTCATCTGGGTTTGCGTGTTTTCTATCATCATAATACAAAGATATATGTTTAAGATTGTATTATGCAATACATAGTACTAAAATTAGCACATTTATACTTATAGCGCATATTTTTTTAAAAAAAAGTAATGTTTTTAAAGATTTTGCTTGACAATTTGATAATGTAACACTACTTTTATGATTAATTAACTATTAACTGATCTTATTATTAACGAAATGAAAAAACTTCTACTAGTAAGTTTGTGTTTCCTGATGTTATGCGTAACGCAGGTATTCGCACAAAGCCGTACTATTACTGGTACGGTTACGGCCAAAGACGACGGCCAGCCAGTTCCCGGTGCGAGTGTTAAAATCAAGGGCACTTCAATTGGTACCCAAACCAACTCTGCCGGTAAGTACACCCTAAGGGTATCAACAGGCCAAACGCTGATCTTTACATTTGTTGGTTATGACCCAACCGAATTGCCGGTAGGTAACGCAACAGTGTTAAACGCACAGCTGGGTACAAACTCCAAACAGTTAACCGAGGTTGTTGTAACTTCTTTTGGTATCCAAAGGCAAGCTGCTTCCTTGGGTTTCGCTACTTCGCAGGTAACCGGTAAAGACATTAACACTGCAAAGCCTGTTAGTGTTATTAATGGTTTAACCGGTAAAGTATCTGGTTTGCAGATCAACACTATCAACTCTGGCTTATTTGCTCCTTCACGTGTTACTTTACGTGGTAACAGGTCATTGACAGGTAACAACCAGCCGCTTATTGTCGTTGACGGTGCTATCTATTACTCAGACATCAGCACCCTGAACCCTGAAGACATCCAGTCTACAGACATCTTAAAAGGTTCTTCTGCTGCTGCGGTTTACGGTTCTGATGCATCTAACGGTGTTATCGTAATCACAACCAAGCACGGTACAAAAACTCCTCAGTTAACTATCTCTTCTACTTTAGATGTTGAGAACGTAGATTATCTGCCAGCTTTCCAAACAAGATTTGGGAGTAACGGTGGTGAAAAACTTGTTAACGACTTTAACGATCTTTCTTACTATATTCCATATGAAAACCAGAGCTATGGCCCTGAATACAATGGAAAATTAGTACCGCTTGGTCGTCCGTTTCAGGATGGCAGCGTAGTTATGACTCCTTACAGCGCCATCAAAAACCAGAAAAAGGACTTCTTCCAAACAGGTATCACTACCCATCAGAACTTTTCTTACTCATCAGGTGATGACAACGGTAGCTTCTACATGTCTGCCCAGGACGTAAACAGTAAAGCTGTTATGCCGGGTGATGTTGGCCGCCGTGATGTATTCCGTATAGGTGGAGATAAAAAATATGGTATCTTCTCTTTAACTTACGGTGCAACTTATACTTATTTAACAAAAAACACTACTAATACGTCAAGCGTTTATGACGATTTGCTTGAAACTCCGTTGTTAGTTCCTCTTAAACTGTATAGCAACGTTAATAATAAATACGGAAATCCTGACGGTTATTATAACGATTATTATGTTAGCCCTTACCAGGTTATTGCCGAAGACAGGAATCTTGACGTTGAAAATCACATTAACGCAAACGTTGCAGCAAGCTTAAAACCATTAAAATGGTTGAACTTAACGTACCGTTCGGCTATTGATAACAACAGCCAGCAAACTCAATATAAAGACGCTGGTATAACTTACTCCCCTTATACAAATTCAGCAACTGCAGATACCATTTATTATTCAAACTCTAATGGTACCGGAATTGTAAAAGCCGAAGACTCTGGTACTAAAGCATCGGCTGCAAGCAATCAGTTACCAATTTATGGTATTACCAACTTTAGCAATTTGCTATGGAACTCAGACTTCCTTTTAAGTGTAAGTACTAACGTTTACAAAAAAATTAAATTTAGCGGTACTGCCGGTGTAACTTATCTTGAAAATAAGATAACAAATACACCTATCAACAATACTGCACTAAACTTTACTCCTTACAATACGCAAAATTATGCTGCTACACCAAGCTTAGTAAACCAATATCAGTTAGAAGCAAGAAAATTGGGTTATTTTGGTGAAGGTACTTTTTCATGGGATGATTGGGCCTTCGTGCACGGTTCATACAGAACTGACTTAGATACCCGTTTGTCAAAAGCTAACCGTTACATTCCTTATTATGACATTGACGGTTCCGTTGTATTGAGCGAGGCATTCAAAAGCATTACTGATAACGATTACTTAAACTTTGCTAAAATACGTTATGCACACTCTTTAACAGGTAACATATCTGCATTATCTGGTGGTTCACAGTACATTGCTTACGGTGCTTACCAAACTTTGCCAACTTACACAGCTGCATCTGGCTTCCCATATGCTTCATCAGGTATCTCCGGTTACTCTATCAGCAGTATAATCGCTAACCCTAACATCAAACCAGAAAAAGTAACGGAAGACGAAGTTGGTTTGGAATTAGGATTTCTAAAAGATCGTATCAATTTTAGTGGATCTTATTACAAGTCAAAAACTGCTGATGGTATCGTTTATGCACAGGTTTCAAGGGCTTCTGGTTTTACTTCAGCACTTGTTAATGCAGCCAATACAAGCAATGATGGTTTAGAGTTAGATTTGACAGGTACTGCTATCAAAACAACTAACTTTTCCTGGACTATCCATGCTAACTACACGCATACAAAAAGTAAGGTTGAAAGCATCGTCTCTGGTGTAAATCAGCTTAACTTAGGTACATCAACAATATCTACTTCTAATAACAACACCAACTCATTTGCAGTTGTAGGTCTACCTTATCCACAGATCTTAGGTTACGACTGGACTCGTGATCCATCAAACGGAAAGGTAATTGTTGATCCAAACACAGGTTTACCTACAAGGGCAAGTTCTTTAAGCGTGCTTGGCAATGCTAACCCAACCGACATTGTTGGTTTATCAACTTCTGTACGTTACAAAAATTTCACCTTATCGGTAACAGCTGATTATCGCGGTGGTTACAAAATCTTTAACTCAATTGGTAACACTATCGACCACTCTGGTGTTGGTTTAACAACTGCAGCTACAGGCCGTCAGCGTTTCGTAATGCCTAACTCTGAATACCTTGTTAATGGCCACTATGTAGCTAACACAAATGTTGAGGTTCAGGATGCGAACTATAATTTCTGGCCAACCTTATACAACAGTGTTGATGCTAACTACGTGATCAGCGCTGATGCATGGAAAATCCGTGAGGCTGCTTTGGCTTACTCGGTTCCAACACAATGGATCAGAAGAACTAAGTTCATCAAAGGTGCAACCCTTACAGTTTCTGGCCGTAACCTGTTAATGTTACGCCCTGGTACTAACAAATTCACTGACCCTGAGTTCAGCGATGATACAGGCAACGCCGTTGGTAGAACATCTCTTAGTGAAACTCCGCCAACAAGAATTATTAGCACAACTTTAGCTGTAACTTTTTAAGGAAAACAAAAATGAAAAAGAATACGATATTTAAACAAAAGGTAAATAAAGCTTTACTTTTTACGTCACTGGTTTTGATGGGTGCGGCTGGTTGTAAAAAGGGCACCTTTGAAATTAATAATACGAGCGCCAATGCTCCTTCAACGGTTCCGCCTCAATATTCGCTGTCATCTGCTTTAGCTGGAACTGCTTCATTGATGTTTAATGGAAATGAAGATCCGATTGATAACTGGATGGGTTACTGGACTCAAAGCGGTGGTTATACTGCAAGCCCTGCTTATGTTCTTTACCAGTTAAACAGTTCTAATTATACCGGTAATTTTGAAAATGCATACTCAAATCTGGAAAACTATCAGCAATTGATCAATGCGACTAAGCCGATAGCCATAGACGCAAATTACCATGCAATCGGTATGATCATGACTGCCTTTGTTTACCAGCGCCTGGTTGACTTATATAACAACGTGCCTTTTACTACCGCGTTAGGCGTAAACAACCAGTTTTCTTACAAATATGATAGCGGATCAGCTATTTATAAAGCATGTATTGCCAAACTTGATAGCGCTGTAACTATAATTAATGCAGCTGCTACTGCCAGCGCTACATCTCCGGGAAAATACGACGTAATGTTTGGTGGTAACATGAGCAACTGGATATTATTTGCAAATACTGTTAAGCTTAAAATGCTATTACGCCAAACTCAAACAACTAGTAACGGATCGTTAGGAGATGCCGGTGTTAAAGCTGCATTAGCGGGTTATACCACTGCATCATTCATTCCTGCAGGTACAGACGCAGTTATCAATCCTGGCTACTCAAACGCGGCAAATGCTCAGTTAAATCCATTATATTACGATATTGTAGCTGATGCAACCGGTGCTGCTACGGGCGATCAAAAATATTACAGGGCTAATACTTATGCTGTAAATTTTTATACATCTACTAATGACCCACGTATATCATATTTTTATATGCCGAATAATGCAGGTCAGATTAGAGGTCGCGTTTATGGAAGTACAGATGGTACTGAAGCAAACAGTGTAATTTCTGCTATTGCAGGTACAGGTAAAACGTCAGCCGGTGCCTATAAAGGCCCTAACGAGGACTCACCTATTATTACTGCATCAGAAAGTTTGTTTTTGCAGGCTGAAGCTATTGAAAGAGGATATATCGCCGGTGACCCGGTTGCAACATACAATAGTGCAGTAGCTGAGTCATTTCGTTTCTTAGGTGTAACTAACGCATCTACAGCTGCTACTACTTACACATCTCAAGGAAGTGCGCTTACAAATATTTCCGCATCTTCAAATGCTATAACAACAATCATCACCCAAAAATGGGCTGCTATGAACAGTATTGATCCGCTTGAATCTTATAGTGATTGGAGAAGATTGGGAATTCCTGCTTCATTACCTGTGTCAATCTATCCTGGTAACCAGGCAGCGCATATTCCTTACCGCTTTCCTTACCCGGCAAGTGAGCTAAGCTATAATGGTGCAAATGTTCCAGATGGTGGCACTGGAGTCGAGGCTTTAACGTCAAAGATCTTCTGGATGCCGTAATTTGTTTAAAATCTTAAATTGAAGAAAATGAAAAAAATATTATTTATAATGTCTTTGGCGGCGATTTCGCTATCATCCTGCTTGAAGGATAAGCCAAATACAGACTTTTCCCATATTGGGACGGTGCTTGAATTGCCATACGCTGGTATACAATATTATGCTCAGGATGCAATTACATCTACCAGTGATACAGTAGTAGTTTCTTTTGGTGTAAATATTGCATCAGATTACCCCCTAAAAACAGCTACTAATTACACCATAAAAGTAGATAATACCTTATTAACTGCTTATAATGCTGCTAACGCTTCTCCGGGATATGTTGCAATGCCAACTAATGCTTATACCATAAGCAAAACATCAGGAACAATTCCTGCAGGAGCTCGATTAGATTCTATCAAGGTTACTATTTACAAGAGCCTGCTTGATCCAACACAGAGCTATATGCTTCCTATAGCGTTGGCAAGTACTTCTAACGGTATTTTAAGCGGTAATTTTAACGCTCATTACTATCATATTATAGGTAATGATTTTGCAGGAACTTATACCTGGGATTACAGAAGGTATAATGCTGGCGTTCTTAGCCCGGCTACAACAAACGGCGTTCCATCTATTCCATCACAGGGACAGGGTGGTCCTACAAGTGGGGGTACTGCTATTGGTGGTTCTACTGTTCTTGTTCCTATTTCGGGTACTGAGTTCCAGATGGTAACAGGTTACAATGGTAACGGTGTTATGTATGATGTAACCTTTACTAAAACAGGTACAGGTGCGTCAGCAACCTACTCAAATTGGTCTGTGACCTTCCCGGCCGATCAAATTGCTAAATGGACATCTGCAGGTATCTCTAACATGGTTCCACCAGCGTTTACGGTTCCCCCGCCGGCGAAAGCAACAGATCCTAAATTCTTTGAGTTGAACTATGTGTCAGGTGGTGCGTCTGCAAGGTACATTGATGATACCTACCACAAGTAATCGTTAGAAATTTATAATATTTAAATCTTTATCAAGGCTACCATTTTAATGGTAGCCTTTTTTGTAAAATTACTTCTTAAAGTGATAGTCATTTTTTATATTTGATTACTAAGCACTTATAATATGAAAAAGCACTTACTTTATTTACTGCCAATTGCTGCAACTGTCAATTTCGCTTTTGCACAAACTATTACTGTAAAGGGAACCGTTAAAGCCGACCAGGGAACTACCATTCCACTGGCGCTGGTTCAGGATAAAAGTGACAATGTAGCCGCAAGAACGGATTCAACCGGTGCATTTACCCTTGATGTTAAACCCAATTCAAAGCTTCTAATAACATGTACGGGGTACCAGGAAAAAACCGTTCCGGTAAATGGTAATACCGATCTGCTTGTAATATTGAGATCTGAAAAAGCCGATGCCCAACCAACTGCCGATGCAATGGCTGGGAATTCTCCTTTTAACAGCTATAATCAGGGTTATGGCGCTGCCGCAGGGATTATTCATGGCTCATCAGGAACCGGAGGTCTTTATCCTGTTTTTACTTATCATGAAGATACCCGTGGTAACCGATACCTATTTAACGATTGGGTAAGCGGTTATGTGACTGCGCCGGACGGCTCTACCTTTAAAGATCCTAAATACGGCTTTAATTACGATAAAATTGACGGCGGACTATTACTAACACAGGACAAACACGCTGCAATTGAAATTGATAAGGATAAAATCAAATCTTTCACGCTTTATAATGAAGCTGGAAATGAGCTCACTTATGCTTATGTGCCAGCAATAGACAAAACGCATTATGCCCAGGTGATCGCAGATGGCAAAAAATACAGCGTTTATAAGTTAACTAAAACGAGGTTTGTAAAAAACAATTATCACTCTGATGGTATGACGTCTACAGGTAATAATTATGATGAATACGTTGATGAGAATACTTATTATGTAGTTAATAACGAAACAAAGCAGGTACAGGTACTTCCTTTAAAAAGGAAAGGAATAAAAACGGTGTTTGCGGCCGATGGCAAAAAGGTAGATACTTTCCTTTCAGCTTATGACGGTGACATGGATGACTCGTATGTTAAAAACCTGGGTGATTTTATGAATAAATAAGCTGATAAACAGGCTTAAAGAAAAATACTTATATTGTACAGGGATAAAGATGTTCTTTATCCCTTTTTCTATTTTAAAAATATGAAGTACGCTGCCTTAATTTTTGCTTTGACAGTTTGTTTAACTTTTAAAGGTTATGCTCAGTTCACTGCGAACGGAACGCTTTTTCAGGGCGGTATTGTGCCCATGTCTGCAAATACTACCGATACTAAAGGCAGCAGGTATCTATTTAGTCATTGGGTAAGCGGTTTTGTGGTGAGTCCGCAGGATTCTGTATATAAAAACCCGGCGTATACATTTAACTATGATAAAGTTGATGGCATTTTACTTTTAAGCCAAGATAAGCAGCAGGCCATAGCCGTAGATAAATCAAGGATTAAAAGGTTTACCTTAAACAGTACGCCCGACTCGGCAATAACCTTTGAAAGCGTACCGGCTATTGATAAAACTAATTATGTAGAGCTTGTTGCCGATGGTAAAAAGTACAAGGTTTATAAATCGCTCACAACTATCTTTACCAAGGCTAATTACCATAGTGATGGCATGTCATCAACCGGGAATAATTACGACGAATATGCAGATAAATATGCCTATTACGTTTTAAATACTCAAACAAGCCAGGTACAGCCATTGGCTTTAAAAAAGAAAGCAATTAAAAGTGTATTTGCATCCGAAGGAAAAAAGGTGGACGACTTCTTTTCTGCAAATGACGGCGATATTAACGACGACTTTTTAAAGAACCTTGTTATAAGCCTTGATAAATAGTTTACTTCTTATCCACACTATACTTTCCCGGCCCTATAAAAAGCAATCCGGCAAATACTATAGCATCCTCAATGGCGTGCGCGGCTCCATCCAGGCCATCACCCTTCCCGAGGTGTAAAGCAACAGCTACAAGCAGGTTAATAAGCATCAACAAACAAACCGGCCTGAAGGCAAGCCCGATGATAAGCAAAAAGCCGCCGAATGTTTCCGTAGCGGCACTAAGCAAGCCCCATACTACGGGCCAGAAATGTATGCCTATGTATTTGGTTGCGCTGCCAAGCTGTTCCCAGGTTTTAACACCGCCCCCCAATTTGGGAAACCCATGATAAATGAACATAATCCCTAATCCAACGCGGATTACAAGCAAACCGAAATTGCGGTATTTTCCCAATGATGCCCAGGCAGCCATATTTATTATTATTACAGGTTTATAATTGGTGAACTAATATACAACACTCACCGCATTGTCTGATACGGTTACATTAACTTTTTTGCCCAGTATAAGGCTGCAATTGTTAGGGATATGCCCCGCAGGGAAATTAAAACACACCGGGTAATCATACTCTTTTACTGCTTCGAGGATAATTTCTTCTACGCTTTGCCCAAAGGGAATGGCATTATCCTTTACTTCTGTGAAGGCGCCAACAATTAACCCTGCAAGATTTTTCAATTTCCCGGCTCGTTTTAACGCAAGGATCATGCGGTCGGTTGCGTATAAGTATTCGCCTACATCTTCTATGAATAGAATCTTACCGCTGTAATCAAGGTCGGAGCCTGACCCGGATATGGCTATTAAAAGCGATAAGTTACCGCCAACTAAAATTCCGCTTCCCGCACCATTTCGGTTTAACATATGGGTTGGTACATCATATAAAAGCGGTTCGCCAAATAATGCATTTTTAAGCGTTTGCAGAGAATGTGCAGAAGCATCCGGGATGTTTACCGGCATCTGGCCGTGGATGCTTTGAATCTTATAATTGGTGAAGATGTGGGCATGCAATAAGGTAATATCGCTGAAGCCGATTAGCCATTTGGGTGATTTTGCAAGATTACTAAAATCAACCTTATCTACCATCCGGATGGTTCCATAGCCGCCACGCGCTGCAATAATGGCCTTGATGCTATCATCATCAATAAAGCGTTGCATATCCTTGGCTCTGAAATCATCATCGCCGGCAAACTGGTGATAGCTGGCATCAACGGTTTCGCCCAGCACAACTTCAAGTCCCCATGATTGTATAAGCGCGATAGCGTGTGTCATGGGGTTGGGCAGTTTTTTTGCAGGGCAAGTGATGGCAATTTTATCTCCTCTTTTCAAAAAAGCAGGTTGCAGGGTTTGAGACGGATCATTTGATGCAGGAAGGGCAGATGACGCTATAGAATTCTCCATGTTCAATATTAAATAAAATCTGCAAATATTGTTAAGCCGCTTTTTAATGCAGGCAGATAACCGCACCTCAAATTTTACGACTTATTACCTTATCTTTGCTCAATTATTACATCTGATGTCGAAACTTAATAAATTTAAGCGGTTTACGGTTACATCGGCATTGCCATATGCCAACGGGCCGCTTCATATAGGTCACCTTGCGGGTGCTTATTTACCCGCTGATATTTTTGTACGTTACCTTCGCCTCAAAAAGCGCGATGTTGTATACATCTGCGGATCTGACGAGCATGGTGCAGCCATCACCATAAAGGCAAAAAAGGAAGGCACTACGCCGCAAGCTATCATAGATAAATACCATACCCAGATAAAGGACAGCTTTCAGCAGTTCGGCATCTCTTTTGATATCTACCATCGCACATCGTCGCCTATCCATCATGATCTTTCGCAGGAGTTTTTCCTGAATCTTTATGAAAAGGATGAGTTTGTAGAAAAGTTCTCTGAACAATATTTTGATGAGGATTACCAGCAGTTTTTGGCCGACAGGTATATTATAGGCACCTGCCCTAACTGCCACAACGAAAATGCTTATGGCGACCAGTGTGAGCGTTGCGGTACATCGCTTAACCCAACCGACCTGATTAACCCGATATCCACATTAAGCGGAAAACCGCCGGTTTTAAAACCTACCAAACATTGGTATTTGCCCCTGGATAAATACCAACCGTGGTTAGAGCAATGGATTGATACCAAAGAGGACGACTGGAAAGTAAATGTATTTGGGCAGTGCAAATCGTGGTTAAAATCTGGCCTGCAGCCCCGCTCCATGACCCGCGACCTTGACTGGGGTATAGATGTGCCGTTGGAAGAAGCGAAGGGCAAAAAACTATATGTATGGATGGATGCGCCTATTGGATATATATCGGCAACCAAGCAATGGGCCATAGATAACGGTAAAGACTGGAAACTGTATTGGAAAAAGCAGGAAAATGAGGAAGATGATTCCTGCCTGCTGCACTTTATAGGTAAGGATAATATTGTTTTCCATTGTATTATTTTCCCGTCGATATTGCATGCACACGGCGGTTACATTTTACCACAAAACGTACCTGCAAACGAGTTTTTGAACCTGGAAGGGGAGAAGCTTTCCACATCGCGCAATCATGCCGTGTGGCTGCATGAATACCTGGAAGAGTTTCCGGGTAAGCAGGATGAATTGCGCTATGTACTTACTTCGATTTTGCCGGAAACCAGCGACAGTGAATTTACCTGGCGCGATTACCAGGCCCGCGTTAATAATGAACTGGTTGCCATTTTGGGTAATTATATAAACCGGGTAATGATACTGATGCATAAATTTTACGGCGGTAAGATTGAAAGCGACAGTGAGAAAGTAATCCTTACCGACAGCAACCTGGATGCCGACCTGGGCCACTATTATACCGACTTAGAGCAAAACCTGGAAGCATACAAATTTAGGCAGGCGCTGCAAAACGTAATGGACATAGCCCGTTTAGGAAACCGCTACTTGACCGAAACAGAGCCATGGAAAACAATAAAAACCAATCCTGAAGCGGCTAAGAATGCACTACACAATAGTTTAATCCTGATAGGTCATCTGGCAGTTTGCCTGCAGCCATTTTTACCCGAAACGGTAAAGAAGATAGTAGAAATGCTTAACATTCCGTTCAGTGCCATAGCGCTCGATCAGGAAATAGCCTTTGAGAACGGGCATCAGCTTAACCCGGCTGCGCTGCTGTTTGAAAAAGTGGAGGATGAAGTGATTGAATTGCAGCTTAAAAAGCTGGCAGATAAAAAGGCAGCAAGCCAACCTGTAAAAGAAATTGAGGTTGCAGCCGCAAAAGAAAATATCGATTACGAAACCTTTGTTAAGATAGATATCCGCACCGGAACCATTTTAACAGCCGAAAAAGTAGCCAAAACAAAAAAGCTGCTTAAACTAACCATCGATACTGGCATTGACCAGCGTACCATTGTATCAGGTATTGCAGAATATTTTGAACCTGAAGCTATTATAGGTAAAAAGGTGAGCGTACTGGTAAATTTGGAGCCGCGCGAAATAAAAGGCATACTATCGCAGGGTATGATATTGATGGCCGAAAACGCCGAGGGTAAGCTAAGCTTTGTTGCTGCCGAGGAGGATATGCACAACGGTTCGGTAATACGATAGATAAAGATTTTTGATTAATATATTTTAGGATAGCACAGCCTTGTGCTACCCTAAAATTTTATTTTCACATTTTCGTTACGTTGTTTATGAGTGTTGATGTTGTTAAAATATTAAATTAGCTGAACATTACCCTTATGAAAAATTACCAGTTGTTCTTATTATTGAGCTTAGTTGTATTGGCATCCTGCTCGCCCAAAGGGCCTTATGCTGTTACCAACAAGTACTATAACGATAAAACCAAAGGCTTTGTAAAAACCATACAACAGCAGCAGCCAGATTCTTTGCTTGATACTACCGGTAAACTCATCCGCTCTGAATGGGTAGGCACCGTAAATTTTGGCATCCGTAAACCCAATTATGTAATTATTCATTTCACCGCGCAGGATTCTATTCAGCAAACTTTAAAAACATTTACCATTACCAGTACGCAGGTAAGCGCGCATTACGTAATTGCCAAAAGCGGAGAGGTTTTCCATATGGTAAATGATTACCTGCGTGCTAACCAGGCAGGTGTTGGAAAATGGGGAAGCGTTACAGATATGAACAGCTGTTCGATAGGTATCGAGATAGATAACAACGGGCACGAGCCATTTAACGATGCGCAGATAAACACGCTGTTAACACTACTTGCCCAGCTAAAGAAAAACTACAATATACCGCAGGCCAACTTTATTGGTCACCAGGATTTTGCACCAAAACGTAAACCGGACCCAGGGCCGCTGTTTCCTTGGCAAAAGCTTGCACAGCATGGCTTTGGCTACTGGAGCGACGATGTTTTAGAACTTGCGCCGGATGATTTTGACTATACGACAGCCCTGCGATTGATTGGTTATGAGACCTCGGACGTAAAAGCAGCGGTTGTAGCTTTTAAACGCCACTTTGTACAGTCTGACATTAACCCGCAATTAACGCAGCTGGACTTGAACATTTTATATAACGTTTGCCAGAAGTATTGATCCGTTGCCTGTTGTGGGTTGTCGGTTTTGAGTTGCAGGTTGGGAGTTAAGGGGCAATGCTATTATATAATAAAACGGCCTGATACATCATTTGTAGCAGGCCGTTTTTTAAATTTATTTCTTTACCCAACCATCTTTTAAGGTAACGGTGCGGTTAAATACCAATTTATCGGCGGTTGAATGCTTATCCAGCGTGAAGTAACCTTTTCTTATAAACTGGTAGCCTTTGCCGGTTGTAGCGGTGCTTAAATCGGCTTCAATATAAGCGGCCGGTAGAATCTGTAAGCTGTTAGGATTCAGATATTCTTTAAAGTCGCTGTCTTCATTTGAGGGGTCTTCTACTTGGAAAAGGCGGTCGTATAAACGCACTTCGGCAGTTTTGGCATGCGGTACGCTTACCCAGTGGATGGTTCCTTTTACCGTAAGCCCGCTTTTATCATTGCCCGATTTAGATTCGGGTATGTGGGTGCAATGTACCTCTGTAATGTTGCCTTCGCTGTCTTTCTCAAAGCCGGTGCATGTAACAATATAGGCATTCTTTAACCTTACTGATAAGCCAACACCCAGGCGGAAGAATTTTTTAGGCGGCACTTCCATAAAGTCTTCGCGCTCTATCCACAGCTCACGGCTAAATGGTATTTCCCTGCCGCCTTCGCCGCCTTCAACTTCCGGGTTGTTTTCGCCGAACATAACTTCGGTTTCGCCTTCCGGATAACTGGTGATCACAAGTTTTACAGGATCAAGTACGGCCATGCGGCGCCAGGCGGTTTTATTCAGGTCTTCGCGGATGCAAAACTCAAGCAAGCTTACATCTATCATGTTTTCGCGCTTGGCCACGCCGATACGTTCGCAAAAATCCCTGATAGAGGCAGGAGTATAACCCCTTCTGCGTAGACCGCTTATAGTTGGCATGCGCGGGTCATCCCAGCCTTCCACATGGCCTTCATTAACCAGTTGCAGCAGCTTGCGTTTGCTCATAACCGTATAATTAAGGTTAAGCCTTGCAAACTCATACTGTTGCGATGGGAAAATATCCAGTTTATTAATAAACCAGTTGTACAGTTCGCGGTGAGGGATAAACTCAAGCGTACAAATAGAATGCGTTACCTCCTCAATAGCATCCGACTGCCCATGGGCAAAATCATACATTGGGTATATGCACCATTCATTACCTGTACGATGGTGATGGGTATGCTTAATGCGATACATTAACGGATCGCGCATGTGCATGTTAGGCGATGCCAGGTCGGCCTTGGCGCGTAATACTTTTGCGCCGTCGGGGTATTTGCCGGCTTTCATATCTGCAAATAATTGCAGGTTTTCTGCTACGCTGCGGCTGCGGTATTGGTTAGGCGTACCGGGTTCCGTTGGCGTACCTTTCTGCGCTGCAATTTCTTCGGCACTGCTATCGTCAACATAGGCTAAGCCGTTTTCTATAAGTGTTACAGCAAACTGGTAAAGCTTATCAAAATAATCAGAAGCATAGAATTCATTGGCCCAGTTAAAGCCAAGCCATTTTACGTCTTCTTTAATGCTATGTACATATTCGGTTTCTTCTTTGCTTGGGTTAGTATCATCAAAACGTAAATTGGTTTTGCCGCCATACTTTAATGCAAGGCCAAAATTTAAACAGATGGATTTTGCGTGCCCTATATGAAGATAACCATTTGGTTCTGGCGGGAAACGGGTTAGTACCCGGCCAGCATGCTTACCTGCGGCTATATCTTCTTCTACTATTTCTTCTATAAAATTTAATGACCTTTCTTCGCTCATGATGTAAGTACAATTATGCAAAAGTGCACAAAAAAACGCATTTTTTCGTCGCGGGTAAGTGGCAACCCGCTTAAAAGCAGTTAAAAGTGGCTGCGTAGAATGTTTTTCTTTTACTTTACATTAATCAAAAAATCTAACTATGTCTTACCAAAATTTATTGCTTCAACAGGACGGGCGCATCCTATATATTACCATCAATCGCGAAAGCAAACTAAATGCTTTAAACAAAGCAACCATAGCAGAACTGCATGCAGTATTTAGCGGTGCGTTTAACGATGCAGCTATAGGCGGTATAATTTTAACCGGTGCGGGTGCTAAGGCCTTTGTTGCAGGGGCGGATATCTCAGAATTTGTGGGATTAAATGCAAAAGAAGGGGCGGCGCTGGCCCGCAAAAACCAGGAGCAGGTATTTAATTTTATAGAAAACGGACCCAAACCTGTTATTGCAGCCATTAACGGCTTTGCTTTGGGCGGCGGTTTGGAGCTTGCTATGGCCTGCCATATAAGAGTAGCCGCAGAAACCGCTAAAATGGGGCAGCCTGAAGTAACCCTCGGCCTGATACCTGGTTATGGCGGCACGCAACGCTTAACTAAACTTGCGGGCAAAGGGAAAGCAATGGAAATGATCCTTACCGCCGATATGATGGCTGCTGATGACGCTTTAAAATACGGCCTCGTAAACCATGTTATTAACCCCGAAGAGTTGTTACCTAAAGCTGCTGAAATCATGAATAAGATTTTAGCTAAAGCGCCGCTGGCCGTAGCAGCAGCAATTAACGCTATAAATGCAGCCGGTAAAAACGATCAAAACGGGTTCGATACCGAAATAAATGAATTTGGAAATTGCTTCGCAACTGATGATTTTAAAGAAGGTGTGTCGGCATTTTTAGAGAAGCGAAAGCCCGTTTTCAAGGGCAAGTAAGTGTAATTATTACACTATATTGACTTTTTGCCGAATTTGGTCAAATTTATCTTATTGTCAATCAATCGATTGAATAATCGTGACAATGGGATGAAAAATAATTTTAAAATGTGCTTTTACTTTGCTTCATCTTTTAACAAAGACATAATAATTTAATAACACAAAGACATGAAAAATTCATTCAAAATTTCAGCATTGATCGTTGCTTTTGCCGGATTCGCACTGGGCGCAAAAGCACAAACAACAACATCTGCCACAACTAAAACATCAACAACATCAAACGGAGTAGTTTTAAGCATAGGCGTTGACGCGGGTATCCCTACAGGTAATTTATCAAATAATTATAACTGGAACCTTGGCGGTTCTGTACAAGCTGCGTTTCCTATTGTATCAAATAGTCTGTATGTAACTGTTAATGCAGGTTATAACAATGTGTTTGGTAAAAACAATATTGATAACACCGGTATTGATGCAACAAACATCCAGTTATTACCAGTCAAAGCAGGTTTAAAATTTTTTATTGTTCCTAACTTTTATGTACAGGGCGAAGCAGGTGCTGCCTTCTTATTAAATAAAAACAATTTGGGAGCTGACAAATCTGCAGCATTTGTTTATGCACCTCAAATTGGCTATCAGTTCCCATTGGGTGGCAGCAGCTACCTTGACGCAGGTGTAAGATATGAGGCTACCAGCAAATATTTTGACAATTCTGACAACGGAAAGGTTAACTTTTTCGGTTTACGCGTTGCATATGCATTTGCTACTAAGTAACACTTTTACGCATTTATGTTGAAAAAGTGGGGCATAATTGCCCCACTTTTTTTATTTAAGACAACTTTTTGTTGCCTAAAAACGTATCATGGCTTTAAAATGTATAAATTAGCAAATTGGATTAAAAAACAATCTGCGTTAAACCTTTATTTAATTTAACAATTAAGAGCCGCCATGAAGAAAATACTCATCATTGATGATGAAGTTAACGTAGCTTTATTGCTTTCGAAATTTTTAACCAGAAATGGCTTTGATGTTACCACGGCATCAACAGGTACCATTGGCATGGAGTTTCTGAAAAACGGAGACTTTAGCCTGGTGCTTTGCGATTTCAGGCTGGAAGATACTGATGGCAGGCAGATGCTTAAAAATATAAAGACTCAGTATCCAAAAGTTGGTGTAATTATAATAACAGGTTATTCTGATATTAAAATGGCCGTTGAACTGATAAAGATGGGGGCTTATGATTACATCACTAAACCCCTTTATCCCGACGAGATCTTAAATACCATTACCAAGGCCATTGAAACCCACCATGCCCTTGTTGAAGATAAAGCACCCGTTACCGAAGTAATTAATGTAGACCGAGCAAGCAGAGAAATAAGGAAGCAGGCTTTTGCCAACGAATTTGTATTGGGAACCAGCCGCGTATCAAAAGAACTTAACCGCCAAATAGAATTGGTTGCTCCTACCAACTATAGCGTAATAATATTAGGCGAAAGCGGCACCGGTAAAGAATCGGTTGCTAAAAGCATACATCTTAACAGCCAGCGGTTTAACCAGCCATTTATTGCGATGGACTGCGGTTCATTAACCAAGGAACTTGCTGCAAGCGAATTTTTTGGGCACGAAAAGGGATCATTTACCGGGGCTTTGTATACCAAAATTGGTCACTTTGAAATGGCTAACGGCGGCACCTTGTTTTTAGATGAAGTTGGCAACCTTTCCTATGAGATTCAGGCTGCCCTGTTAAGAACCGTACAGGAAAGAAAGGTAAAGCGAATAGGCAGTACCCGCGAAATTAACCTGGATGTGCGCATTATCATTGCAACTAACGAAAACCTGCAGGAAGCCATACAAAAAGGACGCTTTAGAGAAGACCTTTATCATCGTTTTAACGAATTCAGCATTTACATACCACCGTTGCGTGAGCGCGGAAGCGACATTATGCTCCTGGCCGATCATTTTCTAAAAGCGGCTAATCACGAGCTTGGCCGTAATGTTACATCCTTTTCGCCCGAGGTGATAGAGTGTTTTATGAACTACCGCTGGCAGGGAAACATCCGCGAGATGAAAAACGTAGTTAGGCGCGCTACCCTGCTTACCGAAGGCAATGAAATATTGATGAAAGCCCTGCCGCTTGAAATCTCCAACTTCAAAATACCTGTATATGATTATTCTGCACATAGCGAACTATCAGAGACCCGCGAAAACAGGCATGACCTAAAAAATGCAGCCCTGGAAGCAGAATACGAAACCATTTTGAAGGTTTTGCGGGAGGTGAACTTTAACAAGACCAAAGCTGCCGAAATTTTAAAGATAGACCGAAAAACGCTGTATAATAAAATGAAGGCTATTAATGTTAAGTAGTATGGAAAATTCTGCTATTGAGCCAGAGAAAAATACTAATAACGACGAGTTGCGAAAATTCAGGCACGACATTAACAACCAGCTTTCAAATATTTTACTTGCTATTGAACAGCTTAAATATGAATTGCCCGATGCAACAAACGATTGCCGGTTTTACCTCGATTCTATAGCCGCCAGCACCAACAATATCAACGAATTGCTAAAGGCTATTGATTAACCTTTTGTTAAATTTGCTTTTGATTAATATAGTGATCTGTACCTTGCCACATCGCTATTATGTTGATTAGTTGATCTGCTATAAACTTATTTATATATTTAAGCCACCTGAACGGTGGTTTTTATTTAATCTTTAATTTAACGCGAAATGGAACAGTTAAAAGCAGAACATTTTTCATCTAACAAAGATCTGGTTGCATTTGTAAATACCAATGGCATTAAAAGGGAAAATATCCTTACTATAACCAGGGGGCATGTAAGAGATTATGCCCTATTTTATTACTAAGAGATTGAACTTTATCCTTACTATTTAATAACATAGCAGCACAAAACTTTTTACCTTTAACTTCCTTTACGTAAAAGTAAAATACCGTTAATGTCTATCTTTAATTACAAGCAGCGCAATAATATAATATTGGCAGGTATTGTTATACTTGGCTGCTTTCTTCTGTACGCATTAAGCGGACTATTCAGTTCTATTTTAGGTGCCATTGTGCTGTTTACCATTTTCAGGCCGGTGTACCTGCACCTGGTAGAAAAAAAGCAATGGAACAAGTCGCTGGTGGCTTTGCTTATTATTCTTACATCACTTATTGTAATCGTTATCCCCTTAATGTCTTTAAGCATTATGGTGGTTAATAAGATTGCGGGAATAAACAGAAATACGTTCAACCTGCAGGTTTGGACCTCAAAAATTGACGACTATGCAGGCTATAATTTTAACCAGCCTCATTTAGCAGAAAATACACTACAAAAATTAGGCGTTTATGTAACCGATTTGTTCCCTTCTATATTAGGCAGTGCTGCCAATATATTGGTTACGTTACTGGTTATGTATTTTTTGCTGTATTTTATGTTTGTACAGATCAATGAGTTTGAAAATGCATTACTAAAGTACGCACCATTCCGCGAGCAGCATGCACTTAAGTTTGCGGTTGCGCTGCGTCATTCCACCTACTCAAATGTTTTGGGCCAGGGCATAATAGCTGTGGTGCAGGGTATTTTGCTTGCCAACGGTTTCTGGATCTTTGGCATTCCTGATCCTGTGTTCTGGGGGGTACTGGGTGCCTTTATATCTTTTTTACCGGTTGTGGGCGCGCCAACTTTGTGTATCCCGGCAGGCATAATTCTGATTGCCGAAAACCATACCCTTAAAGGCATATTGCTGCTTGCTTACGGTTTGTTATTTATTGGCAATATAGATAACGTACTCCGCATGATCATTAACAGGCGCGTTGCAAATACTCACCCAATTATATCTATCATAGGGGTGTTCATCGGCGTACCTTTATTTGGTATATTAGGTTTGGTTTTTGGGCCGCTATTGCTCTCTTATTTTTTACTGCTGTTAGAGATCTACGAAACTAACCGCATGGCTGCCGACAGGCTCGAAAGAATCCGAACGGGGCCCGATTTATAAAACTCCTTACTATATTTGGAATTTTATGGAAAATACACTTGTTTAAACTTTAGGTTCAAACAGGGGCTTTTTCGTAACATTTAAAAAGATATTTGATCATATTAAAAACAATTATTCATCTTAAAAATTAATACTATATGAACGATAATTCAAAAGCATTGGTCGCACTACTTGTTGGACTGGCAGCAGGAGCAGCATTAGGAATTTTATTTGCACCTGATAAGGGTGACGAAACCCGTGATAAGCTTTCAGAATCATTAAAGAACCTTAGTGACTCTATTAAAGAAACCGCCACGGCAGAGATTGAAAACCTTCTTTCTTTAAAAGACAAGGTGGTTGATAACATTAAAACCAAACTTGGTGTAGAAGAGCAGGAATACCAGGACGACCTGGAACACGCATAAGTAAAACAATGGTAATTAGCCCTAAGCTGTACATCAGCAGGGCTATTTTACCGGTATGATATACTAAACCAAACATGGAAGACAAAAACGAAACCACGCCGCCACCTATTATTGATCAGCTGAAAGAATATGCTGAAACACGGCTAAAACTGGCTAAATACCAGGCAATTGAAGGCGGTACTTCTATTGCAGCGAGTATAATTGCCGATATAGTAACAATAGTAAGTATGGTGCTGGCTTTTATTTTTGCCAGTTTTACACTCGCTTTTTTTCTTGCCCAGCTTCTTAATTCCGATTGGGAAGGATTTGGTTGCGTTGCGGTTATTTACCTGTTAATTGCCCTGGCTGTTAAGTACAATAAGAAAAGCCTTGAGAAGCCAATTATTAATGCCTTTTTACAAAAGATCTTTAAAAGCTAAAAAATGGACCTACCTATAAAAAATATTGACGATTTGCGGAGCGAGATTTACCGGCTTAAAGGGATTGAAAAGGCGCAAAGCGTAGCGCTGGCATACAGGTTCAGGAGTCCGTCTGCTATGCTGGCAACCGTGATGACCTTATTCCCCAAAACTGCAAATGCCGATGGTTCTAAAAAGCCAGGATTTTTTGATCAGGATATGGTTGGGCTTTTATCGCGTTTGGTATTACCGCTAACACTGAATAAAACGCTTTTCAGGCATTCAAATTTCATCGTAAAAACGTTGGTAGGCCTGGCTTCGCAAAAAGCCTCTCATTTTATAACCGAAGATTCTGTAACTGGTGTTTGGGATAAGGCTAAGTCTGTTTTTTCGGGCTTGTTTAAGAAAACCAAAGCCCAGGAAGAACATCATGAAAACTTACCTGTAAAGGTAACGCCTGCAATGTAGCCATGGCTTTATTCTAAACCTGCAAATAGTGTAAGTTCTTTTCGCAATTTAAGTTCGCCTGGTTGTAAATATACTTCCCTATAATTTGTTTCTGTAATTAATAATCGTTGTATATTCGGGCAAACTATTTGTCATGAGCTTTTACGAAGTTATCAAAAACCTGCACTCCGGTTTCAGGTATATTGTGTTTGTTTTTGTGTTGCTGGCCATCGTACTGTCGTGGACGGGGTGGCTCAATAAAAAACCTTATACAGAAACAAATCGCCGCATAAATCTATTCGCGCTTATATCTGTACATACCCAGTTGCTTATTGGCATTATATTAATGTTTTTAAGCCCCTTGGTTCAGTTTAGCGGTGCCGCCATGAAAAACAACACTACGCGTTATTTCACAATAGAACATTGGGTTATGATGGTAGTCGCGGTTGTTTTGGTGACCATTGGCCATAGCAAATCAAAGAAAATTATACTGCCTGAGGAAAAGCATAAAGCTGTTGCTATATTTTATAGTATTGCGTTTTTGGTGATTGTAGTGGCTATCCTTGCCGGCCATATTCCTTTTATTGGGGCAAGGCAATAAAAAAAGCAAGAAAAAATTTGACAATTCAAATTTCTTTATAAATTTGTGACCGCAATGATCAAAACAACTCATAAGAATAGCTGGTGGCACCAATCAAATTGGCAGCCGGCTTTATGTTTGATCTGATACAAAGTAATCAATTGTAAACCTAAATAGGAACCTGGCTAGTCTCACATAGCTGGGTTTTTTTGTTTTAGTACAGTTTTAAAACGCATGAAAAAGTTTAAAATTATAACGTCTCATAAAAAGTTGCTTGCCGATACTACAACGCCCGTTAGTATTTACCTGCGCCTGCGGGATGTATTCCCCAATTCGCTGCTGCTGGAAAGCTCTGATTACCATAGCCGCGAAAACAGCGTAAGCTACGTATGCTGCGATCCTATAGCCGGCCTCATACTGAACGACGATAAGCTAAAAATAAGTTACCCTGGAGGCGTTGAAGAACAATATCCCGAAAATGGTTTTAACCTGATAGATAAGATCAACGATTTTCTGGCGGCGTTTGATACCGTTCAAAGCACATCGAAAATTATTTCAAACGGCTTGTTTGGCTACTTTAGCCACGAAGCGGTAGAACATTACGAAACTATCAGGCTTAAAAAAACAGAAGATCAGAGCCGTAAGATCCCTGTAATGCAATATCATGTTTACAGGTTCATTATTGCAATGGATCACTTTAAAAACGAGCTGTTCATATTTCAGAATTTACCGGAAGGCCAGGATGATAACAATGGACTTGAAAAGGTAGCCGACCTGATCCGGAATAAAAATTTCCCCGAGTACAGTTTTGAAAGCCAGGCCGAAGAACAATCAAACCTTACAGATGAGGGCTTTATTGCCATCGTAGAGAAAATGAAACAGCACATTTATCGGGGAGATGTTTTTCAGATAGTGCCTTCGCGAGGGTTTTCAAAAACATTTTTGGGCGACGAGTTTAATGTATACCGTTCTTTAAGGTCTATCAATCCATCGCCATACCTGTTTTATTTCGATTACGGCGATTTCCGCATTTTTGGCTCCTCGCCCGAGGCGCAGATCACCGTAAAAAATGGTATTGCAAGTATCTATCCTATCGCCGGCACATTTAAACGCAGCGGCGATGATGAAAAGGATGCAGAAATAGCCCGCCAGTTGGAAAACGACCCAAAAGAATCAGCAGAACATGTAATGCTGGTTGACCTGGCCCGTAACGACTTAAGCCGCCATTGCAGTAATGTGGAAGTGAAAGCTTTTAAAGAAGTGCAATACTATTCGCATTTAATTCACCTGGTTTCGCACGTAAGTGGCAAGTTGCAGCCCGGTGTATCATCATTTAAGGTAGTTGCAGATACTTACCCGGCAGGTACCTTAAGCGGCGCACCTAAATACCGCGCAATGGAAATAATTGATGAGAACGAAAAAACCAAACGAAGCTTTTACAGTGGCGCTATAGGCTATTTAGGTTTTAACGGCGACTTTATACATGCCATTATGATCCGTTCATTCCTGAGCAAGAATAATACGCTCTATTACCAGGCAGGAGCCGGCATAGTTGCCGGTTCTGTACCCGAAAGTGAATTAAGGGAAGTTGATAATAAAATGGCTGCCTTAAGAAAAGCTATAGAGCTTGCGGCGGAATTATAGGCAGTTTGCAGTTGCTAGTTAGCGGCAGGCAGATTGCAGTGAGTGGTTTGTAAGAATATTTAATTAAACAAGTCTCCCTTTTTTGTAGGGGTAAAAGTGTGTGATATGAAAAACGATAAAATTTTAATAATAGATAACTACGATTCCTTTACTTATAACCTGGTTCATCTTATCAATGAAATTGGTTTGCAGTGCGAGGTATGGCGTAATGATAAATTTAGCATCGGGGATGTTGATGCCTTTGATCGTATTATACTATCTCCAGGGCCGGGAATACCATCTGAGGCTGGTTTATTACTTGATGTGATAGAAAAGTACTCGCCCTCAAAAAGTATTTTTGGCGTTTGCCTTGGTCAGCAGGCCATTGCCGAAGTGTTTGGCGGTAAATTATACAACCTGGGCCAGCCCATGCACGGCATTGCAACGCCCATAAAGGTAACCGATAAAGGCGAAAGGCTTTTTACCGGTTTGCCTGAAAGTTTTAAGGTTGGGCGTTATCACTCCTGGGTAGTAGATGAAAAAGCGATACCCGATGTGTTGCAAATAACTGCCATTGATGAAATTGATAATTCTGTTATGGCATTGAAACATAAAAGCTATGATGTAAGGGGCGTGCAGTTCCATCCCGAATCTGTATTGACAGAATTTGGCTTGCAAATGATGCAGAACTGGTTGCAGGTTACTACATCTATAGGCACATCTGCTTCGCATACTGCGGTTTCTCATACTATTGTTTAATTTCGCATCGTCTTATAAATAGCATCCGCAGGGCGGGATAGGTTTATGAATATACTTGATAAAATAGTAGTCAACAAAAAAAAGGAAGTTAGTAACGCTAAAAAACGGACTTTGTACAGTAAACTGGAAGAGTCTGAACTGTTTGGACGTGAATGCTATTCTTTTAAAGATTTCCTGACCGCTCCTGACCGTACCGGTATCATTGCCGAGTTTAAGCGAAAATCGCCATCCAAGGGGATCATTAACGATAAAGTAAAGGTTAAGGCCGTAACCTCAGGCTATGCTGCGGCAGGCGCATCAGCTTTGTCTGTTTTAACCGATCGTGATTTTTTTATGGGCAAAAAAGCCGACCTGATCGCTGCCCGCCAAGCTAATACCATCCCTGTTTTGCGCAAGGATTTCTTGATAGACGATTACCAGGTAATAGAAGCAAAATCTATCGGTGCTGATGTTATCTTATTGATAGCTGCTATTTTAACGCCTGCCGAAATTAAAAACATGGCAGCATTAGCGAAAAGCCTTGGGCTAAGTGTTTTGCTGGAAGTGCATAACCAGGAAGAGTTGGAAAGAAGCATAGATCCAAATCTTGATGCTATTGGTGTAAATAACCGTAACCTGGCCGATTTCACCGTCTCTGTTGATACATCTTATGCCCTGGCGCCACACATACCATCCGAATTTTTAAAAGTGTCTGAGAGTGCTATAAGTGACCCAAAAACAATAGCCGAATTAAAACAGGCTGGCTTTAACGGTTTTCTTATCGGCGAAAACTTTATGAAACAGGCTGATCCCGGCCAGGCAATGAATTCCTTTGTCAGCGAGTTAAACGCTATTTAATTTTTTTTTGTGATGGCTATGGTTTATTATTTAACTTTAAGTTATAAACCAACCAATTATGAAACTTTTCTTGCCGGCAGCATTATTGCTGCTTTGTTTGGCTTTTTTTTCGTTTACTCCAACAAACAAAAACGAAAAATGGCAGCCCATTTTCAACGGTAAAGACCTTACCGGTTGGGATACCTATATTGGGCCGGATCTTGATGATAAGGGCAAACCACTTGGCGCTACCCCGATAGGACTTAATAATGACCCAAGGCATGTTTTTACGATAGTTAAAGACGGCAGTGAGAATGTTATCCGCATTTCGGGCGAGAACTGGGGCGCCATATCCACCCAAAAGGAATACGAAAATTATCACCTGCAACTTCAGTTTAAATGGGGCAAACTGTTATGGGGGCAAAAGAGAGGAAAGAAGAAAGACAGCGGTTTGTTATACCATTCAGTAGGTAAATATGGTGCTGATTACGGCGCCTGGATGCGGTCGCAGGAGTTCCAGGTAGAGGAAGGCAATACTGGCGATTATTGGGGCGTAGCAGGCGGAATGGCTGATATACCCGTAATTAAAAGAACAGATACCGACTATGTTTATAATCCGAAAGGCTCCTTGCTCACGTTTAGCCAGGTCAGCAAACAGGGCCGGCATTGTATCAAAAACGGATATGCCGAAAACCCTACAGGACAATGGAACACACTCGATCTTTATTGCCATGGTGATACCAGCATCCACGTAGTTAACGGCAAAGTGATGATGGTACTTTATCATAACAGGCAGCTGGAAAACGGCAGTGAATTGCCACTTATAAAAGGTAAGATACAGGTACAATCTGAAGGGGCAGAAATTTTTTACAAGGACATAAGAATACAGTCGATAAATATGCTTCCGCGAGAACTGGTAAGCAGGTAGTCTTTTATAGAACGCTTTTTGCCTTTGCAGCGTAAATTTCTTATTTTCACGGTTCACACACTGATCTTTGAGAATGAAAAAAACCGTTACGCTTGCCCTTATAACGCTGTCGGCCATAGCCAGTGCGCAGCAGAAAACCATATCCGGCTTTAACAGTGCCGCTGCTGCAAAAGAAATGGCTACAGAGCAAGCCTTTGACGCATCACTTAGTGCTCCTTACATAGGCGAAACTATAAAAGAGCTCTCTGCTTATCCACATAATATCGGTTCGCCGGGTGGTAAAGCCGTGGCCGAAAAAATTCTGCAGAAATATAAAAGCTATGGCCTGGATGCACACATAGAAACTTATACGGTTTTATATCCTACACCTAAAACCCGCACACTTGAGCTAACGGGGCCTACCACTTATTCGGCTATTTTAAAGGAACCGGCTGTAGCAGGGGATGCAACTTCTGGCCAGGATGGCCAGCTGCCAACCTATAATGCCTGGAGTGCGGACGGCGACGTTACCGGTAAACTGGTGTTTGTGAACTACGGCCTGCCTGAAGATTACGAAATCCTGGCTAAAATGGGCATAGATGTGAAAGGAAAAATAGTGATTGCCAAATATGGCCGCTCATGGAGAGGGATAAAGCCTAAGGTTGCATATGAACATGGCGCAATAGGCTGTATCATTTATTCCGACCCACAGGATGATGGTTACAGTGCTGGCGAAGTATATCCTAAAGGTGCATACAAAAGCGAATATGGCGTTCAGCGTGGTTCGGTAATGGACATGGTGATTTATCCCGGCGATCCCCTTACACCGGGCGTTGGTGCAACTAAAGATGCTAAACGCCTGGACAGAAAAGATGCCGTAACAATACTTAAAATACCGGTGCTGCCTATCAGCTATCATGATGCGCAGCCCCTGTTATCTGCTATGGACGGCAAGGTAGCGCCGCGCGGCTGGCAGGGCGGTTTACCCATTACTTATCACCTGGGCGATGGCCAGGCCACCGTACACCTTAAGCTTGAATTTAACTGGAATATGGTACCGGCATATGACGTAATAGCCAAAATTAAAGGTTCTGTTTGGCCCGATGAATGGGTAATGCGCGGCAACCACCATGATGCATGGGTAAATGGTGCAAGCGACCCGATTAGCGGCCAGGCTTCGATGCTTGACGAAGCCAAAGCCCTTGGCGACTTGCTAAAAACCGGGTGGAAACCAAAGCGTTCTATTGTTTACTGCTCATGGGATGGTGAAGAGCCCGGCCTGCTTGGCTCAACTGAGTACGCGGAGGGGCACGATAAAGAGCTGCAGCAAAAAGCAGTTGTTTACATAAACTCTGATGATAGCGGCCGCGGATTTTTAGGCGCAGGCGGTTCCCAGGCGCTGGAAACCTTTGTTGATGAAATTGCACAAGGCGTAACCGACCCGCAAACCAATGTAAGCGTATTTGACCGTAAAAGGGCGCATGACCTTGTAAGCGCATCTACAGCTAAGGAGAAGAAAGAGATAATGGAAAGAAAAGGCGACCGGTTAGAGGCGCTTGGTTCAGGATCAGATTTCTCATCTTTCCTACAGCATTTGGGTATCCCAACACTTAACGTTGGTTATGGCGGCGAAGACGGCGGCGGTGACTACCATTCTATTTATGACTCTTATGATGATTATACCCGCTTTAAGGACCCCGGTTTTAGCTACGGGGTTACTTTGTCGCAAACTACAGGACATGCCGTTTTACGTATGGCCGATGCCGAGTTATTGCCCTTTGATTACCGCAGCCTTTATACTACCATTAATAAATACGAAGAAGAAGTTAGCAGTCTTGTTGATAAAATGCGTGAAAATACCGCAATGGAAAACCAGCTAATTAAAAACAAAGACTTCGCAATTGCCGCCGACCCCACCAAACACGAACTAACACCGGTTGCAAAAGATGAAGTGCCAAAGCTTGATTTTACTGCATTAACAAGTGCTTTAGACAGCCTTAAAGGCAGTGCCAATAAATTAGCCGACGTATGGGCTACAGCAAGCCAGGCAAGCGGCAGCCAGGATAAGCTGAATAAAATACTTTTCCACGCAGAGCAGCAATTGTTATCAGACGGTTTGCCGCGCAGAGAATGGTACAGGCACACCATATACGCGCCTGGCTTTTATACCGGCTACGGCGTAAAAACGCTTCCGGGTATCCGTGAGGCCATAGAGCAGCGTAACTGGAAAGAAGCCCAGGATCAAATTACCGTGGTGGCAAAAAGCATCAGCAATTTATCGGCATATTTAGCCAGCGCATCGGCTGTAAAATAAGCTTTAAGAAAAGGTTATGTAAAAGAAAAGCGGGCCAGTTACGGTCCGCTTTTCTTTTATTTTAATCGGAAAAGATTGAATTATTTATTCTCAAGGTTTCCTGCTGCTGCGGTATCTAAAAACCACTCTATTTCGCCAACTATCGGCTCAATCAATTGTGCAGGGTATTCTTCAATATTTTCATCATCTTCCAGTATGTGATGTACGGCTTCTGCCTTACCGGCACCGTAAACCAAAAATGCAATGTTCGATGCCTCGTTGATCAATGGTGCATTAAGGGTAATGCGGTAAACTTTAAGATCTTCTAAATACACTTCAGAAACACCGGGCGTACGGTCGTGCAAAACCGGGGTAAAAGGGAATAATGAAGCCGTATGCGAATTATCGCCAAGGCCTAAGAGTATCAGGTCGAAGCTAAGCTCGCTTTCGTCAAAAAATTCTTCTATTTCTTCCTGGTATTTTGCTGCGGCTTCTTTAGGCGATAATGATGTATCAACCGGGAAAATATTGGCAGGGTCAATTTCCAAAGGCTCAAACAAAGCCTTTTTGGCCATCAGGTAATTACTGTCCTTATCAGTTTGCGGCACATAACGCTCGTCGCCGAAAAAAAAGTAAACCTTTTCCCATTCCAGCTTGTCCTTGTACGAATCGGCAAGCAGCTCATACAGCTTTTTGGGCGAATTACCACCCGAAAGCGCAACTGAAAATTTTCCGTTTGCTGCTATTTTTTGGTTGCCCAGGTTTACAAAGTATTCTGCCAGTGCGGCAAGTACTTCGTTTTCGTTATTAAATATGTTCAGATTCATTTGTTTATTAATAGTGGCATTGAGACAGGATCATACGCAATCCTTTTCGCTTTTCCCTGATCATAAAATAAAAGCCGGTATTAATAAATACCGGCTTTACTAAAATTATTTTTTGCCATTTACCGGCAGGGTGAACCAGTTGTATCCATCGCGGGCAATCAATGCCTCGGCAGATTCAGGGCCCCATGAGTCGGCAGAATAGTTAGGGAAGTTAAGGCTCTTTTTATTTTGCCAGGTACTTAATATCGGCATTACCAGTTCCCATGCAGCCTCTACCTGGTCGCCACGCATAAACAGGGTTTGGTCGCCCAGCATGGTATCCAGTATCAACGTTTCATAGGCTTCGGGAGCCTGTGTAGTATAAGTTCCTTTGTAGTCAAACACCATATCAACGGCATTAAGCACCATATCAATACCAGGGCGTTTAGCCTGCACCTGTAAACGGATGCTCATTTCTGGCTGTATGCTGATGATAAGCCTGTTTTGCTGCCAGCTTTCTGCTGCTTCTGCAGGGAATATCAAATGCGGAACATCCTTAAACTGAATGGTAATAACTGATGACGATTGGTGCAAACGTTTACCTGTTCTTAAGTAGAACGGTACACCCTGCCAGCGCCAGTTATCCACAAAGAATTTAATGGCTGCAAAAGTTTCTGTGTTTGATTCAGGGTTAACCTTCGGCTCTTCGCGATAGCCAGGTACTTCCTTGCCTTTCATCCAGCCGCTGCCATATTGGCCGCGTACGGTTGAGTTACGTACTTCTTCCGGGCCAAAAGGGCGCATGGCTTTTAATACATCAACCTTACGGTCGCGTACTTCGTCGGCGCTAAAGCTAACGGGTGGCTCCATGGCTATGTGGCAAAGCAATTGCAGCAAGTGGTTCTGGATCATATCGCGCATAGCGCCAGATCCGTCGTAATAATCACCGCGCTCTTCAACGCCTAATTGCTCTGTAACCGAAATCTGTACGTGCTCAATATAGTTACGGTTCCAAAGCGGCTCCATAATGCTGTTAGCAAAACGGAACGCCATAATATTTTGAACGGTTTCTTTACCCAGGTAATGGTCAATACGGTAAATCTGCCTTTCGTCAAATATATTGGCTAAAAGTTTGTTCAGTTCTCTTGCAGAATCCAGATCGTGTCCAAATGGTTTCTCAATGATGATCCTTACACGGTTTTTATCATCGGCCAGCTTTGCTTTTGATATGTTAGATGCAATGATCGGGAAGAAATTTGGAGCAACCGCCAGGTAAAACAATACATTTGCCTTGGTTTTCCATTCGGTATTGTGTTTTTCTATGCGTTTACCAAATTCTTTATAGGTTTCGGCATCATTTGCATCAGAAACCTGGTAGTAAACGTTGTTAACAAATTGCGCCCATTTTTTATCGTCCGCTTTTCCGCTGCGCGAAAACTGATTGATATCGTCGAGCAATTTCTTCCTGAAGTCATCATCAGTAAGTTTAGTACGGCCGGTGCCTATGATAGAAAACTTATCGGGCATCCATCCGTCAAGGAATAGATTGTATAATGCCGGCGCAATTTTGCGGGCATTTAAATCGCCTGTGCCACCGAATATGACAAATATGGTAGGCTCAGATTTTACGTTTGCGCTCATTTTATTAAGATTGTAAGCATTAAAATTTATTAATTAAGCTTCACTTTTAGTCCATTGTGTGTGGAAGGTGCCTTCCTTGCCAATTAACTCGTAGGTATGCGCACCAAAATAATCACGCTGTGCCTGCGTTAAGTTAGAAGGCATTCTTGCACTGCGGAAGGTATCAAAGTAGCTTAGCGATGATGCATAAGCCGGTGTAGCAATACCTGCCGGGATGGTTGTACCCAATACCTGCCGTGCGCCTTTAACTACTTCTTTAACCAATTCGGCTACGCTATCGTCAAGCAATAAATGCTCAAGGGTAGGGTTTTTATGGTATGCATTGTAAATATCATTCAGGAACTCTGAACGGATAATGCAACCACCACGCCAGATCTTGGCAATATCATCCAGGTGCAAATCATACTTGTACTCGGCCGATGCCAATAGCAGCATGTGCATGCCCTGTGCATAGCTAATGATCATATTGAAATAAAAGGCCTGCTCTAATGAAGTTAAAAACTCATCCTTATTTACGCTCAGGCCGATATCGTCTTTGCTGTAAATTTCAGATGCTTTTACACGTAGGGCTTTGTATTTTGAAAGATCACGCATGGATACTGCCGTATCGATGGTTGGGATAGGTGCCTGCAGGTCCATCGCTATTTGCGAGGTCCATTTACCGGTTCCCTTTGCACGGGCTTCGTCTTTAATATCATCTAATAATAAATGATCGGCGCCTGGTGCTTTGTATTTAAAGATGTCTTTAGTAATATCTAAAAGGAAAGATTTTAAACGGCCGTCGTTCCATCTGGCAAAGATTGCACCAACTTCTTCATTGTCCAGTTTTAAGCCTTTTTTCAGTATCTCGTAAGTTTCGGCAATCAGCTGCATAATGGCATACTCAATACCATTGTGCACCATTTTTACAAAGTGGCCAGATGCGCCAGGGCCAATATAGGTTACGCAGGGTGCGCCATCTACCTTAGCGGCAATGGCCTCAAATATCGGCTTCATTACGGCGTAAGCATCTTTGTCGCCACCCGGCATCATGCTTGGGCCGCGGCGTGCGCCTTCTTCGCCACCAGATACGCCCATCCCAAAGAAATGCAGGCCTTTAGCCTCCAGTTCTTCTACGCGGCGGTTGGTATCTGTAAAGTGCGAGTTGCCACCGTCAATCAGGATATCGCCTTTTTCAAGCAGCGGGGCAAGTTCTTCAATTACGCTGTCAACAATTTTGCCGGCAGGTACCAGCATCATTATTGCACGCGGCGTAGTAAGGCTCTGAATAAATTCTTTAACATCGCTAAAGCCTTTTACATCCTTATCTTTTCCTTCTTCGTTAAGCGAGGCTACCTTTGTTTCATCCTTGTCATGCCCTGCAACTGCATAGCCGTGGTCGGCCATATTAAGCAGTAAACTACGGCCCATAGTACCCAGGCCTATCATGCCGAAAGCATATTTATTTGGTGTTGCACTCATTTTGTTTGGGGTTGATTTTCTTTTTTTAAGTCTTCTAATATTTTTTTCGTGATCTCAAAGTCGGTATGCTGGTACGCGCGGAAGCCCAGTTTCTTTGCCGCAAGCGCAAACATCTTGCGGTCGTCAAAGTAAACGCACTCCTGCGGCTGTGCCATTGCTATACCCATTGCCAGCTTAAATATTGCCGGGTCGGGTTTGCGGATACCTACCTCGCACGATGAAATAAACGCATCAAATACTTCGTGAAGCTTGAATTTTTTAATGCGGTAATCGTTCAGTTCTTTGCCTTCGTTATTAATGGAAATGATTTTGAAACCGCAATCTTTTTTCCATTCTTTTAACCAGGCAAGCATATTTGGCAATTCCTTCGATTGCTCGAACATGAAGTTTTTAAAGTCCTCACGTGTAAAATCGCGCGGGCGGTTAAACACTACCGTATCAAGGTATTCATCCAGGTCGACACCGGCAGCTTCATAAACGTTAAAGATAAACGTATGCAGCTCCTTTACTTCGGCATAATCCAAACCAAAACGGCGGGCAGCCTCCTCTCGCGATTCGTGCCCCCAGCCATTGGTAAGTAAAATGCCCCCTATGTCGAAAAAGAGGAATTTAATAGCTAACGTTTCCATTTTTATTAAACTTTAGCTTTCTGGTCCTCAATTGCCTTTAATAATTTTTCGAACGGTTTGTTGAACTTTTCAATGCCTTCATCTTCCAGCTGCTGCGTTAACTTATCGATATCGATGCCTGCAGCTTTAATTTTGTCTAATGCTTCGGTAGCTTTATCCAGATCCTGTTCTAAGGTATTTGCGGCAACACCGTGATCGCGGAACGCCTCGATGGTTTCAAGCGGAGCAGTATCAACAGTATCAGGGCCTATAAGTGCTTCTACATACTTGGTATCTTTAAACGCAGGGTTTTTGCTGCTGGTACTTGCCCAAAGCAAACGCTGTGGTTTTGCGCCTTTTGCAGCCAGTTTTTCCCAACGCTCGCCGCTGAATTGTTTTTTGTAAATTTCGTAAGCTTTTTTAGCCGACGCGATCGCAATTTCGCCTTTTAGCTCGCCAAGGCCTTTTTCATCAAGCAACGGATCAACCAAAACATCTATACGGCTTAAAAAGAAGCTTGCTACAGATGAGATATGGCCGATATTGTGACCTGCAGCCAGGTGATCTTCCAAGCCGGAGATGTACGCTTCTGTTACTTCTTCGTAACGTGGTAAACCGAATAAAAGGGTTACGTTTACGTTGATGCCTTTTGCAATAGTTTCGCGGATGGCCTTAAGACCCGGTTGTGTACCCGGAATTTTGATCATTACGTTTTTGCGGTCAACTTTTTTCCAAAGTTCTTCGGCCTGCAATGCGGTTTTTTCAGCATCTAAAGCTAAGAAAGGAGAAACCTCTAAACTTACATAACCGTCTGCACCTACTATGCCTTCGTTGTAAACGCTATCAAATAAATCAGCTGCATTTTGTATATCGGTTACGGCAAGGCCGAAAAATATATCTTCTGTAGTTTTTGCAGTTTCAGCAAGTGTGCGGATGTCTGCATCATAATCTGAGCTGCTGGTAATTGCTTTTTCAAAAATAGCAGGGTTTGAGGTTACGCCTCTTACGCCGTCTTCATCAATCAGTTTTTTTAAGTTTCCTGATGATATGATCGCCCTGTCTATAAAATCTAACCAGATGCTCTGGCCGAATGAGTGTATTTGCTTTACTTTATTTTCCATGATGTATATTAATTTAATTTTTAAACCCGGATGGGCGATAAAGCAGAACAGATGATAGTTTTTATCATCTGTTCTGTATTGTTTACTATAAAAGTGCTTTAGCTCGTTTTACTACGTTATCAACGGTAAACCCGAAATGTTTGTACAGGTCATCTGCCGGGGCCGATTCGCCAAAGGTTGTCATACCCAGCATATCGCCTTCGTCTGTAGTGTATTTGTGCCAGCCCATAGGTGAGGCCATTTCTACTGCCAAACGTTTTTTGTATGCCTTAGGGAATACGCTTTCTTTGTAGGCTTCATCCTGTTTTTCAAACAGCTCCCAGCTTGGCATACTTACCACGCGGGTTGAAATGCCTTCTGCTTCCAGCTTGGTTTGTGCTTCCATAATAAGCGCTACTTCAGATCCTGTAGCAATTAAGATTAGATCTGGATTTTTGCTTGCTTCTGATAATACATAAGCGCCTTTTGCAAGGTTTGTTGCCTTAGCGTATTTATCCTGGTCTATAATAGGTAAGCCCTGGCGTGTAAATACTAACACTACCGGGCCGCCCTTATGCTCAACGGCAAGTTTCCATGATTGTACAGTTTCGTTTGCATCGGCAGGGCGTATAACCGTAATACGTGGAATAGAACGCAAAGAGGCAAGTTGCTCAACCGGCTGGTGTGTTGTACCATCTTCACCCAAGCCAATACTATCGTGCGTGTAAACGAATATCGGGCTTATCTGCATGATAGAGGCAAGGCGGATAGGAGGGCGCTGGTATTCTGAGAACATCAGGAAGGTAGCACCGAACGGAATAACACCCGGAGTTAAAGCCATACCGTTTAAAGCCGAACCCATGGCATGCTCGCGGATACCAAAGTGGAAATTACGACCACCACGATTTTCGGATGTGAAAGAGTCATATTCCTTTAAGTTTGTTTCGGTTGATGGGGCTAAATCTGCCGCGCCGCCTATTAAATAAGGGACTTTAGCAGCAATAGCATTTAAAGCCTTGCCAGAAGCTACACGGGTAGCAACCTTAGGGTCAGAAGCCTTGTAAACCGGCAGGTCATCGGCCCAGCCTGCAGGCAATTCGCCTTTGGCAGCTGTTTCGTATTCTGCAGCCAGCTCGGGGAATTTAGTCTTATATTCTGCAAATAGTTTATTCCATTTGTCTTCAACAGTTGCGCCTTTATCGCCGGCTTTGTGATAATATTCAATTACCTCTTCAGGCACGTTAAATGATTTTTCGGGATCAAAGCCAAAAAACTGTTTCACCAGCTTAACTTCATCCGCACCAAGCGGCGCACCATGTGAACCTGCAGTACCAGATTTGTTAGGGCTGCCATAAGCAATTAATGAACGTACCCTTATTAACGAAGGCTTCTGTGTTTCGGCTTTTGCATTTACAATTGCCTGCTGTAAAGCATGTATATCATTTACATCGTCTACCTCCTGCACGTGCCAGCCGTAAGCACGGTAGCGCTCGCTTACATCCTCGTTAAAGGTAATGTCTGTAGCACCTTCTATTGATATATGGTTATCATCGTACAGGTAAATAATGTTACCCAGTTCAAGGTGGCCTGCCAGTGAAGCAGCCTCGCCGGATACGCCTTCCATCATGTCGCCATCGCTGGTAATAGCGTATATGTGATAGTTAAACAGCTCAAAGCCGGGTTTATTATAACGTGCTGCCAGGTGCTTTTGCGCAATTGCAAAACCAACACCATTTGCAACACCCTGGCCAAGCGGGCCGGTAGTAACATCAATACCAGGGCAAAGGCCGTACTCAGGGTGGCCTGCAGTTTTGCTGTTTAGCTGCCTGAAGTTTTTAATATCATCTAAACTAAGGTCATAACCGGTTAAATACAAAAAGTTGTATTGTAATATACAGGCATGCCCGCATGAAAGGATAAACCTGTCGCGGTTTGCCCAATGCGGGTTTTTAGGGTTGTAATTTAAAAATTGTGTCCATAGCACATGTCCCATAGGTGCAAGCGCCATGGCTGTGCCCGGGTGGCCCGAGTTTGCTTTTTGAACGGCATCTGCAGCCAAGACCCTTACTGTATCAATTGCCAGTTTTTCTAAGTCCTTTGTATTCGATTCCATGTTGGTATTTGTAGTTTTTAATTTAATGTTATTGTGTTAATACTGGTTTATCTTCAGTTGCCTGTTCCAAACTCCATAATCTTGCGCCGCCTTTTATGCCATCGGCATTAGATACAATCTTCATGTTTTTATCAAGCTTAAAGGTAAGCTTGTCTGAGTTGCCGCCGCCTATATATAAGTAATCGTAATTGAATACTGTTTTTAAAACCTCAAAAACCTTTTGCATACGCTTGTTCCACTTTTTAGCACCCTCTTTTTCTAAAGCGGCCTCGCCAATGTACTTATCGTATGATTTTGATTTGCCGAAAGGCTGATGAGAAAACTCCAAATGAGGCAGCAGGCTGCCATCCTGTAACAGAGCAGTACCAAAACCGGTACCCAGGGTAATTACAAGCTCAAGGCCTTTACCGTTTACTATACCAAGGCCCTGCATATCGGCATCGTTTACAACGCGTGTAGGCTGGCCTAAAGATGTTTGTATGGCGTTTGAAAGATCAAAGTCTGCCCAGAGGCTGGTATCAAGGTTAGGAGCTGTTTTTACTACGCCACTTTTTACATACCCCGGAAACCCAACCGAAATCCTGTCAAAAGCGGGGAAATTTTTAACAAGTGTTTTGATAGACTTTAACAGATTTTCCGGACTGGCAGGGCTTGGTGTTACCACCTTTTCATATTGCATCTGCAGTTCGCCCTTTTGGTTAAGGATGGTACCCTTAATGTGCGAACCCCCGATATCAATAGAAAGGATTTTTAACGGAGTAGAAGTAGTTTTCATTAGCGTAATGCTCGTAAATAAATTTTTTAGTTAGGTAAAAAACTAAAAATTCGTTTGGTTTGGTAGAGATGTAAACTTTGCGAATAATTGTTTTTCAGATTTGGTGATGTAAATATCACAAATAAATGATAATTAATTGTTAACAATCACCTGTATTATTCTTCAGCCAAATAAACAATTAATGAATAACATATTGCCGGATATGTTTGTTTTTTTTATCTGCGGGTATTGGCTTTTGACAATGGAATTGCAAAAACACACTTATTAACAGCAAAAGCAAAAACCGATAAGTGTATTTTTACAATATGAAGCGAGGAAAGATGCGGTTGGGCAACCTTCCAAAAGTTTGAGACCGTTACCGGCTGTTATATTATTTTTTCAAACAATATAAAAATCATATTTTCACGTTTAATAATAAGAGCATCCTAAGCGTGTACGACAATTACAGAAACCCGGTTATCCTTTTCATTCTTAGTTTTTTCGGCATGATGATGGGTATGCTGCTGCGGATACTGCACTACCCGGGCGGGCATTTAATAACCGGCAGTATGATCATGGTGCAGGTAATAGCCATCATCTGGCTGATCATCATTATCGCACGATCACCGAAATAATTAAGCGTTATCCCCGGCACCAGGCATAACGATTATAGAAGTCAAAAAGAGTGTCTTGACTTCTGATTCTTGTCTCTAAAATTGATTCTTGTCTCCAAACCCGTTCTTTATTCCCCTAAGTTTTTATGTCTTGTCTCTTGGTTCTAAATTGGCTCCAGACTCTAAACCCGTTGTTTATTCCCAAACAATTTTCTGTCTTGACTCTTGATTCTTGTCTCTTGGTTCTAAAACGATTCTTGTCTTTTGATTCTAAAATTAGCTCTTGGTTCTACATCAGCTCTAAATAATTCGTCACTCTACTTTGAACGAAGAAACCAGCTTTTCATCTGCCGAGTTGCTGCCTAATATCAGCCTGTAATCGCCGGGGTAAAGTTTCCAGTTGTGTTTTGAAATATCCCATTTTTGCAGTTCGCTTACGGGGATCTTTAGCGTTATAGTTTGTTCGCCGCCCCTGGTAACGTATACCTTTTTGAAACTTTTTAGTTCTTTTATCGGCATCCTGTCCATTTCGGGGTATTTGATGTAAGCCTGTACTACTTCGTCGCCATCCATTGGTCCGCTGTTTTTTACTTTAACAGAAACGCTGATGGTATCTTTCGGCTTGTATTGTTTAGCAGGTGCAGCTTGCATTTGGTAATTAAAGCTGGTATAGCTTAGGCCGAAACCAAACGGGTATTGAACCGGACCGTTATGATAACGATAGGTGCGGCCGGCCATGCTGTAGCTCTGGTATGGCGGCAGATCGCTTATTTTGTTATAAAAAGTGATAGGCAAATGGCCGGAAGGAGATACCTTTCCAAAAACGATATCTGCCAGGGCATTGCCACCCTGCTCGCCTGGGTACCAGGCAAAAATAATGGCATCGGCATAAGGTTCTATGGCAGATACATCCACATCGCTACCAGCGGTAATTACTGCAATAATCGGTTTTGTTTTAATGCCTTTACGCAGGGCCTTCATAAAAGCAATCTCGCTGGCAGGCAGGCTCAGGTCTTTTTTATCACCACCCGACTCTGATAAAAATGCATCGCCCGCTTCGCCTTCCAATACCGGCGACAGGCCAATTACAGCAATGGTAATATCGGCATTGCCTGCGGCCCAGATACCGCCAAAATGGGTGGTGTCTTTATAATCGCAGCCAAGGTCATATTCTACGCGGGTTGCCGGGTCAGCAGCGGCAGTTATCCCCTCAACAAAATTTACCACCTTGCTGCTTACACCGTGGTAATTGCCTACCATAGGGTCAAAAGCTGCAGCGTTTGGTCCAAGTACCATAATGCTCGAGTAATCGGCCTGTTTTAGCGGGAGTATGCTGTTATTATTCTTAAGCAGCACCATGCTTTGCTGCGCCACCTTACGGGCAAGCGCCACGTGCCGCGCGTTATGAATGCTATCGGCACCGTAGCTGTAATATGGGCTTGCAGACAAGTCGTTAAAAAAGCCAAGGCGAACTTCGGTGCGCAATACGTGGGCAAGCGCTTCGTTAATCTCCTTTTCTGTTAATAGTTTTTGCTGCACGGCTTTTAACACATCGTTTTGTAAAACGGTAGAACAATCAAGGTCTATGCCTGCCTTAATTGCGGCTGCTGCGGCTTCAACTGCATTCGGGATGGTTTTGTGGGTAAGAAAAACATCATCCAGCGCGCCGCAGTCTGTAACCACATGGCCTTTAAAACCCCATTCTTTTCTCAGTATATCTGTAACCAATACCTTGTTCACCGAATTTGGAACGCCGTTTATGCGGTTATAAGCGGTCATAACCGATTCAACCCCGCCGTTAACCAACGCATGGAAGGCATACAAATAGGTTTCGCGCAGGTCTTTCTCGTCCACTACCGAGTTAAAGTAATCGCGGGTAGCTTCGGGGCCGCTATGTGCGGCAAAATGCTTTGCCGTTGCCGATGTTTTTAAGTTGTTAGGGTCATTGCCCTGCATCCCTTTTACAAAAGCGTTTCCGATGTGCGCGGTAAGAAAAGGGTCTTCGCCATAGGTTTCCTGGCCGCGGCCCCAGCGCGGGTCGCGGAAAATGTTAATGTTGGGTGTCCAGAAGGTGAGGCCCATATATTGCAGGTGCCTGTTCTTAGCAGCCCCTATATTGTACTTAGCCCTCGCCTCGGTAGAGATCACCGACGATACCGCTGTAACCAGGCTGTCATTAAAAGTAGCAGACATCGCTATAGCCTGCGGAAAAACCGTTGCCTCGCCGGCCCTTGCAACACCATGCAAACCTTCGTTCCACCAGTTGTAAGCCGGAATGCCCAATCTTGGCACCGCTTTACTTTGATACCCAAGCAATGAAATCTTTTCTTCCAGCGTTAACCTTGCTATCAGGTCTTTCACTCTTGCATCTGCCGGCAGCGAATTATCTTTATATGGCAGTTTGCTTTGCGCCGATGCTGATAAATTTATACCTGTAATTGCGATAATAATAAGAATGAAAGCTAAAAATTGCTGATAAAAGTGTTTTAGGGTAAAAAATTTCATTATTTGTTAAGTAAAAACAGTATTTAATTGAAATTATGCTAATATTACAGGCGCAAATTAGTTTTTAAAACTTAAATTTCGGTCTTTTAATTCATTTTAATAAAGTTTCAAGTAAACATCCATGTTCCAGCCTTTATTTTTAAATCAGGTTAAGTTAAAATCGTTCGTTTTAGTGTTAATGGTATTTACCATTTTATCCGGATCAGCTTACGGGCAAAGCAGCTATGAGTTAAACTCAGGCTGGAAATGTGCGCCTATCAGCAGTGTTAAAAACAGCGGCGCGGAGTTATCATCGCCAGGTTTTGAACTGGGCAGCTGGATGCCCGCTACCGTACCAGGTACCGTTCTAACTACGCTTTTGAACAATAAGAAAGTGCCAGATCCTTTCTTTGGGATGAATAATGAGCAGATCCCGGATATTTATAAAACCGGCCGTGATTATTATACTTACTGGTTTGTTAAAGACTTTAAAGAGGCAACCCCAGCTAAAGGAAACCAGGTATACCTTAATTTACGCGGCGTTAACTACAGCTGCGATATATACCTGAACGGGCGCAAGCTTAACAAAACCGTGCAAAAGGGAATGTTTTTGCGCTTCTCTTACAACGTAACCGATTATTTAGCTAAAAACGGGAATAACCGCCTTGCTGTGTTGGTATACCCGCCAGATGTTGTTGGCAACCCTAATGGCGGCCAGGGCGGTGATGGTACCATTGCGCGTAACGTTGGCCTGCAATACACTGCCGGCTGGGATTGGATTCAGCCGGTGAGGGACCGTAATACAGGCATCTGGGATAAGGTAACCATTGAAAGAACAGGTGCCGTGCGTATTACCGATCCGCATGTGGTTACCCTGGTACCAGGTGTAAGAATGCCTGAAGGCGACCAAAAGCCTGCAACTTTACAAGTATCGGCACAATTGAGTAACCCTACCGCTGCTGCTGTTAGCGGTGTTTTAAGCTTTGTGATAGACGGAAAAACCGTTTTAAAAAATGTAACGCTGAAGGCTGCTTCTACACAAAAAGTAACCTTTGCCGACTACTCGCTTCAAAACCCAAAATTGTGGTGGCCAAACGGTTACGGCCCGCAAAACTTGTATGATGTTAAATTAACTTTTACAGCAGGCAAAACTTTGTCCGATCAGCAATCGCTGAAGGTAGGGGTAAGGCAGCTGGAAACTATTTATAACCAGACAACAGGCAGCCGCCAGTTATCTGTTAACGGGCAAAAGATCTTTGTTAAAGGTGGTAACTGGATCATATCCGACGAGATGCTGCGCCTGTCTGACGCCCGTTATGATGCCGAGGTAAGATTTCACCATGATATGAACCTTAACCTGATAAGGGTTTGGGGCGGTGCCATGATAGAAAGGCCGGAATTTTATGATGCCTGCGATAAATATGGCATGCTTGTTTTCCAGGATCTGTGGGGATCGGGAGATTGCAACGGACGCTGGCAGGACCCGCAAAAACTGGACGACCAGTGGACGAGAAGGAAGTACCCGGACGATCATGGCTTATTTTTGAGATCGGCAGAAGATCAGATCAAAATGGTGCGTAATCATGCCTCGCTGGCAATATGGTGCGGCGGCAATGAAATTACCCCTCCCGAAGATATTTTAACAGGCCTGCGCGACAACCTGCTGCCTAAGCTTGATAACACCCGCTGGTTTGTAGATTATTCCAACTCAGACAGTATGTCGCACAATACTTTGGGCGATAATGGTGACGGCCCTTATGGTATACAGCCCTTATCTGTTTTCTGGGAACATCGTACGTTTCCTTTCAACTCGGAGGTTGGCTCGATAGGCATCAATGATTATGAATCGCTAAAGAAATTTATGCCTGCCGACCATATGGTTTCGCCAACTTTTGATGATGATAGCCACAAAGGTAAGGTTGACGAGGTTTGGGAGTATCATAAATATATAGGCTATGATACCAGCATTAATAAATATGGAAAAGCAAAAAACGTAGCAGATTTTGCCATGAAGGCACAACTGGTAAATTACGATCAGTACCGTGGTCTTGCCGAAGGCTTTACCTCGCATATGTGGGATTGGTATACCGGCTTTATCATCTGGAAAACACAAAACCCATGGACAGCTATGCGCGGCCAGATGTATGATTACTACCTGGACCCTAATGCCTGTTTATACGGCCTGCATAACGGCAGCGCCCCATTCCACATTATGTATAATCCTATTAACGGGATGGTGATGGTTGCTAACAACACATTCACTGCCCGCAGGAGCATGATGATGGTGGTAAAGGTTTATGATATGACAGGGAAAGAAACGTTGCTAACGCAGGTATTTGCCGATGTAAACGCAACTACTTACAAGCGTTATTTCTCTATCAAAAAGAAGATTGATGCCATGGCAGAAAAAGAAGGTGTGTTTTTATCACTTCAGTTACTGGATACCGACAAAAAAGTAATTACAGACAACCTGTACTGGATAGCCGACCACAAAGGCGAATACTCCGGCTTGCAGAATATAAAACCGGCAGATCTTACTGCTACTGCAAAAATGCTGGGTAGGGGAAAAGTAGAGGTAACGCTTAGCAATAATGCATCTGGCCCGGTTGCGTTTTTCAATCGCTTATCGCTGGTTGATGGCGCTTCAAAGAGCAGGTTGCTGCCGGTATTTTACAGTGATAACTATGTAAGCGTTGTACCTGGCGAGCAGAAAAAAGTTATAATAGACTACAACCCGGCACTTGTTAAAGATGGAGCCGTAGTAGACCTAAGCGGCTGGAATACGCAGCAAAAATATGTCGCTATAGAAAAATAATCTTAAGCATCGACCCTAAAAAACTCTAATTGATTTACTAAATAATTAAACTCTTTTAAATGGCCACTACTGCAACTCCCGCCCCGCCGCTTGATCAAAGCAAAACATCAAAAGCTATTGTGATCATCTGCGTACTGTTCTTTATTTTTGGTTTTGTTACCTGGTTAAACTCGGCATTGATCCCATACCTGAAACTTGCCTGCGAGCTTACAAATTTTCAGGCTTACCTGGTAACTACCGCGTTTTACCTGCCATACCTGGTTATGGCATTTCCATCGGCGTGGGTGCTTAAAGTGAGTGGCTTTAAAAATGGTATGGCGGTAGGTCTGGCTATCATGGCTTTGGGAGCATTGATATTTGTTCCAGCCGCGATGACCCGTACCTATGAGCTTTTCCTGTTAGGATTATTCATTCAGGGTACAGGTCTTGCAATTTTGCAAACCGCATCAAATCCTTATATAGTTATACTGGGCCCGGCAGAAAGTGCTGCAAAACGCATCAGTATCTTAGGGATCTGTAATAAGGCAGCCGGTTCTATAGCGCCCATAATTTTAGCTTCTATAGCGCTTAAAGATGCCGATGGCTTGAAAGAGCGTTTAACCACTATGGCGGCCTCGCAAAAAGCGGTTGAGCTGAATGAACTGGCAAGCAGGGTTATTAATCCATATATTATTATGGTTGTTTTCCTGCTGATATTAGGCGTTTGCGTGTATTTTTCGGGCCTGCCAGAAATTGATACCGATGGCAAGGAAGAAGTTGTTGCAGACGGCAAAACCGCTAAGACAAGCATATTCCAGTTTCCTCACTTAATGCTTGGCGTACTGGCCCTGTTCCTTTACGTAGGTGCCGAAGTTATTGCCGGCGACTCCATTATTAATTATGGTGCCAGCCAGGGTATATCTTTAACAGTGGCCAAATACTTTACAGCCGGTACTTTATCAAGTATGGTGCTGGGTTATATAATGGGTATTATTTGTATCCCCAAATATATTACGCAGCAAGATGCGCTAAAGGTTTGCTCTATTTTAGGTTTAATATTCAGCGTGCTGGCAGTGCTAACGCCGGGGTATGTTTCCATATCTTTTGTTGCCCTGCTGGGTTTGGCAAATTCATTGATGTGGCCTGCATTATGGCCCCTTGCAATTGGCGGCCTGGGTAAATTTACCAAGCTTGGTGCCTCGTTTTTAATTATGGCTATATCGGGCGCGGCCATTATCCCGCCAATTTACGGTAAGCTTGGCGATATTATCACATTGCAGCGCGCATACATCATATTGGTGCCTATTTACCTGTTTATTTTATACTATAGCGTAAAAGGCTACCAGGCCGGCCGCACCAAACAAGTGGAGGCAAATGTTTTACCTGCAATAGCAGAATAACATCTATTTAAAACTAAAAGCAATATTTAATATAGGCGTTAATAATAGTAGCATTTGGCTATAAGGTAATATGTATTTTTTATTATTGCAGAAATATTACCTGTAATAAGTAAAATAAACAAGCGTTTATATTTGTATTAATCAACATCTCACTATATGAAAATTATCAGAGCATCATTTTACGCATCGATTATTTTAGTGGCTTTACTAACCATGCAGGCATGTAAAGCAAAAAAAATGGTTCAAAAACCGGCCCCTGCAGAAACACCTGCTCCGCCGCCGCCACCAGCACCGACCCCTGCGCCACCGGCCCCAACCCCGCCGCCACCGCCACCGGCTCCAACACCAGATTATAACTTCAAAAATATTCAGTTTGAATTTAACTCAGGAATTTTAAAAACAGAATCATACCCGCTGTTAGATAAAGCAGCAAGCCAGATGAAAATGGACCCAAGCGCTAAATTTATGCTAAGTGGTTATGCATCGGCAGAAGGAACAGACGAGCATAATATGCAGCTATCTGTAGACAGGGCTAATGCTGTTAAAGAATATCTTGTAAACTCGGGTGTTAGCGGTAGCAATTTAACCGCAAAAGGCTTTGGCGAAAGTAACCCCGTTGCTGATAATACTACCGAAGATGGCAGGGTTTTAAACCGCCGTGTAGAGATCAAGAAAGTAAACTAAGCTAAATTTTTTAATAAAAATGGCCGGAGATGAATAACATTGCCGGCCATTTTATTTTGAACAACATTTATTTTAATTTATCCTTTTTTACTTTCACCTTTTGCAGGTTTTCCACTACCCGGTATTTCACCATTGCTTTTATAAGATCGATAGGTAAGGGTTTATCAAACGGAAACTGAACGGTTCCTTTAGATACCTTAAAAGCTGAAAGCTCATCTTTAAAAGCCTCCATGGCAGATACGCGCGGGTAAAAACCAATGTGGTTACTATGTGCTGCCATCCAAACCAGCATACCGTTTAATTTAAAGGCGGGCATGCTGTAACTGATAACCTCTGTTGCCTGGGGCGCGCTTTCTAGTATTACCTGCCTCAATTGCTCTAACAGAATTTGCACATCGGCAGGGAAGGTTATTTTGTATGCATTAAAATCGGCAGGGCGGCTCATAGGTCGGATAATTGGTTATCCTAAAATAAAAAAAACCTGGCCCTTTTCAAAGCCAGGTCAATTATTTAAATGCCTAATTTATCAGGCTGAAAATCCAGCGAAACCGAGTTCATGCAAAACCTTTTGTAAGTAGGCGGCGGCCCATCGTCAAAGATATGCCCAAGGTGAGATCCGCAGCGGGCGCAAAGCACTTCGGTACGGTGCATACCGTATGAGTTGTCCTCGTGATATAACACGGCATTTTTTCTAACCGCTTCATAAAAACTTGGCCAGCCGCAATCACTTGCAAACTTGGCATCAGACCTGAAAAGCTTGTTTCCGCAAACAGCGCAATAGTAGGTTCCCTTTGCGTTGGCATTCCAGTACTTGCCGGTAAAAGGGCGTTCCGTAGCCTGCTCACGGGCGGTTGCATACAGATCGGGCGGTAAGATCTTTTTCCATTCCGCATTCGTTACATTAAGCGGCTTAATATCTGTATTGGAATAATATGGATTGTTTTCATGCCCCTTATCTGTTTTAAGGTGCTGCGAAAATGCCATACTAACGTTTAGCAGCAGTGCTGCTACAAAAAATGCATATTTCATTTGCAGGTTTATTTGCTTTGTGTTTTAAGCTTGTCTTTAAAAACAGCCCTGAACTTATCCAGTTCTGGTTGAATAACGTATTTACAGTAAGGCTGTTCGGAGTGTAAGCTAAAATAATTCTGATGATAATCTTCTGCCTTGTAAAAAGCGGTGTAAGGTACAACCTGCGTAACTATTTTACTCTTGTAAGCTTTCGCATCGTTTAGTTTAGCTATATAATAGTCGGCCTTTGTTTTTTGAGCCGCATTGTGATAAAAAATAGCCGAGCGATATTGTGTACCCACATCATTTCCCTGCCTGTTTAACTGCGTAGGGTCGTGGGCTACAAAAAATGCTTCCAGCAATTCATCGTAAGAGATCACTGCCGGGTCGTAAATAATATTGCAGGCTTCGGCATGGCCGGTTGTGCCGGTGCAAACTTCCTTGTAAGTAGGGTTAGCCACGTGGCCGCCGCTAAAGCCGGATACCACTTTCTTTACACCATTCAGCTCCTTAAATTTTGCCTCGGTGCACCAGAAGCATCCGGTGGCAAAGGTGGCAGTATCGTTTCCCTTAAATTTTATTTTTCCGGCAGATGCCTGAACGCTATGGGTAGCAGTAAAAAAGCAAATGATGAGTAAGATGGCAGGGTAGATGATTAATTTCTTCGTCATTAAATATCAGTGTTTGGTTATTTGTTCTAATAACGAAAATTTTGGCTTGCCAATTTTTAACTATAGTGAAAAATTAAGGTTTTTGTACAATTGTGATATGTTACTGACAAAGCCGGTATTCGAATATTAATTGGCTTCTATTTTTTTTCTGCGCAGGTACAAGGGTACCAGTAACATTATTAGCACGCAGCAGGATACGGAGGCATAAAACGCAATGTGATGAAAGCTTTGATCGGTAACGCCGCCGTGAAAGAGTGTTTTTAATTGTGAGCTGGATACAATGGCACCAATATAACTAAATGTGCGCGACAGGCCAAATGATACACCCTTTTGATCGAGTGGCGACTCTTTGTTAAGCAAAGCCTGGTTGGCTATAAGGTTTATGCCATCGGCCGTACCCATTACCAGTGTAAAGCCTATGATAAAAATCATGGACGATTGGCCTTTTAATAAGAACAATCCACCGCAGGCAGTCGCCAAAACCAATACGCCGAGCATGTTTTGCCATACTGCCTTATTGCTTTTAGAGATTAAAAATCCTATAAGCACCGCCGCTAATGACATGGGGAGTAACAAAATTCCGGTTTTTGCGGGCGACACATGTTTTACACTTTCCACCCATTGCGGCATGGCATACAGCATTAAGTACAGTACGTAGGCCGTTGCCAGGATCCTTACATATACCAGGGATAGCGCAGGGCTGCGGGCAAGTACTTTTATATCTATAAATGGCTTATCATGCCGCCACTCCCAAAATACGAGCAATGCCATAAAACCCACTGTACAAAAAATGCTTAACAGCAAATTATTGTGCGATATTAATACATACAATAATGAAAGCAGAAAGGCAATGAAAATTAAGATGCCGGGTACGTCCAGCTTTTTAAAGATGCTGATATTAGGGTCGCTTTTGGCGGGTGGGTAATCGGGGATAACGCGTGAAAGCAGCATGGCAACCAATACCCAGGGGATATTTATGAAAAATATACCGCGCCAGCCAAAGGATTGTGTTAAGATACCGCCAAGTGTTGGCCCCAGAACCATGCTTACCTGCCCGGCCAAAGCAACCAGGCCCAACACCGGGCCTGGTACTGTTCTGTTCTCTGAAGCGTATTTTTTATTGATAAGCGCCATGGCAGACGGATAAGCGGCAGAAGTGCCCAATCCTAAAAATATCCGGGATACCACCAGCCAGCCCAAATTTGGTGCAATGACACCTATTAAGGCAGCAATAAGTACCAGGATAAAACCGAGCGTGTTTACTTTTTTTGCGCTGTAAATATCTGCAAGGCGCCCCATTAAGGGCTGGGCCACGGTTGAGGTAATATAAAGGGATGTAATAAGTATAGCACCTTCGCCGGGGCTTATCTTCAACGAATTACAAATGGTAATAAGCGATGTAGCCAGCATGGTGGAGTTGAGCGGGTTCATCATATTGCCCAAAACCAGCGGCAGCATAAAGCGCCACGATACCTTTTCTTCCTTTACATTTTTGGCCATGCCTGTTAGTCCTCGTTTAATTTACTGATGATATCGGCAGTGGTGCCAACTTCGCCTATACGTGGGAAAATAGTGCTGATGCTATGCTCATGGCCGGATAGGTGCATATCTGTCATGGCATCTTTTGCAAAGCTGATGTTATAACCCAGTTCGCTGGCTTGCCTTGCGGTACCTTCAACACCAATGCTGGTAGCAATACCGGCCAGTACAATTCCGGTTATTCCTTCTTCTTGCAGGCGCTCGTTAAGGCCGGTGTTATAAAAGGCTCCCCAGGTAGTTTTGGTGATAAAAATATCATCCGGCTGGGTAGCAATTTGCGGAACAATCTCAAAAAAGCCGCCTTGCTCCATTGCCGTCCTGGCTTGGGCTATTGCTTCTTCACCTTTTGGTGCCGATGGCGATTCGGTACGTGTTTGCGTCCATTTTGCGCCAAGCGGGTTAACGTGTACAATTACAACCGGCAGGTTCTTTTCGCGAAAAGCTGCTAAAAGTTCGGCAGATTTACTGATCACTTCTTCCGCAGGGTGTACAACAGGTAATGCGGCTATGCCTTTTTGCAGGTCGATTAATACAAGGGCTGTTTTTGGATCGATTTCAGTTATCATTTTATTAAATTTAATTGTTATTTAAAGTCGCTTAGTTTATCCATAAGGGCTATGGCATCGGCAAGTAATTGCTTTTCTTTTTTATTGAGATGATGTTCTATGGCGTTGGTTAACCATTCGTCGCGTTCGTAGCGGGTTTTTTCTACCGCAAGCCTTCCCGCTGCAGAAAGCGAGATCAAAACTTTTCTTTTGTCACTTTCTGACGCCGATTTATCGATCAGATCCTGTTCGGTAAACCTTTTCAAAACGTCGGACATTGATTGCGTTTTTATTTTTAGCAACACGGCCAATTCTGATGGCGATAACTGCCCTTCAGAATGCAGGTAGGATAGTGCGGTTATCTCGGTAATTGAGAAGTTATCAACCGCATGCATCTGCTTGCGGAGCCGCTTATTCATTTTCGAAATGATGGTACGCAGCAAAGTAGCAAGTTCGGAGTTTTCCATATTTTACAAGTTAAACTTATAAGGTAAACTTCGCAAATATAGAGCCGGGTTATTTAATAAAAGTCAACAGAATGTTAAAAATTTAAACGGGCTTTAGAGAAAGAACTTATTTATAGCGCTGTTGTTTATCAGTAAAACTATGTGCAGTTATGGAAGATATTAAGGTTATCTCCGGCGATACGGAACAGGATATCTGGCCGGTTATTGATGCCGATCTGGCCACTGAAGACGTGCTTGATTATAATGTGCTGATAAAGCAGGCCGGCAAAGAAATACAGCTTTGTATAGATATTGACCCGGGCGGCGGCTTTGAAGGCGGCTGGGAACTCACCTGGTTTAAGGCTGTTTTAAATACCAACGGCGATTTTAAGTTTGCCGTGCATGACGAACATTTTGCCGACGAGATAGGTAAGTTCTTCGGCATGCAGGATGTTGAGACCGGCTACCCAGAACTGGATAAGCATATTGTTATTAAAACCAGCGATGAGCAAAAGATCAAAAGCATTTTTACAGATGCCGATATAAGGCAACTTTTTACCGAACTGGAAAGTTTTGACTGCGGCGTCCACGAGCATAACGAACGATATTACCTGGAACTGAACATTGAGGAAGGGATAACAGATGCCGCAGAATTAAAGAAAATTTATCACGCTTTTTACAAATTGCTGGGCGCGTTAGAAACTCCGGCGCTATAATTTTCTGCCCTGTGGCAATCATTAACTAAGCATTACGGCAAGCAATCAAATTATAACGCTTTGTTAATGAAAGCTTAGTTTAAGCCAAATATTTTTGAAAAGTAAAACACATATTTTGAAATATGTGTTTGTTCTATTGGATAAATGTTTAGTACCTTGATCCATTCATAAACCTAAATGAAAATATACCATCTGAGTGCCGAATGTTATCCCGTTGCGAAAGTAGGCGGGCTGGCAGACGTTGTTGGCGCATTGCCGAAATACCAGAACATGGCCGGTATGCAGGCGGCTGTAGTAATGCCTTACTACGACAGGAAATTTGTACATGAAAACCAGTTTGATGTTGTTTTTCGTGCGGTAACACTTTTAGATACTCAAAGGCTTTATTTTGAAGTACTGAAAGAAAGGACCGATAAGCTTGGTTTTGAGCTTTACCTGATCAGGATACCTGGTTTGCTAGATCGTGAGAATGTTTACAGTTATCCAGACGAAAGGGAGCAGTTTATCGCTTTTCAGCTGGCATTTTTAGACTGGATAAGTTATTCGCAGCAAACGCCGGATGTTATACATTGTCATGACCATCATACCGGTTTAGTTCCGTTCCTGCTTTATCATTCAAAGCTCTATACCCGGCTATCAAATACCCCAACAGTGTTTACCATTCATAACGGGCAGTACCATGGTGCTTTCAGCTGGGAAAAATTCAATTACCTGCCGGAGGTTGATATGTCGCAGGCTGGATTGCTGGATTGGGCCGATGGCATTAACCCGCTTGCCGCCGCTGTAAAATGCTGCTGGCGTTACACCACGGTATCACCAAGTTATTTGGATGAGCTTTTGTTAAGTTCTAATGGGCTTGAATACTTATTTTACCTGGAAAGGGGTAAAGGGACAGGCATTTTAAACGGGATAGACACCGAGGTTTGGGATCCTAAAAGAGACCCGATGATCTCCAGTAAGTTTTCGCTCAACCAGATTATAAAAGGCAAAGATGCAAATAAGCAGGCTTTATGCGCCAGGTTTAACCTTGCCCCCGAAAAGCCGCTGATATCGTTCATTGGCCGGTTGGTGGTTGAAAAGGGTGCCGACCTGATACCCGAGGCACTTACCAGGAGCATTGAACAACACCCGGGTGAATTTAACTTCCTGGTGCTTGGCGCAGGCGATAATGAAACCGAAGACGAATTATTAAAATTAAAAGAGCTTTACCCCGAACAATGTGCCGTGTTTATTGGTTATGATGAGGCCCTTGCCCATCTTATTTATGCCGGTTCTGACTTTTTGTTGATGCCATCAAGAGTGGAACCTTGCGGATTAAACCAAATGTACGCCTTGCGTTACGGCACTTTACCAATTGTAAGAACCACCGGTGGCCTGGCAGATACGGTAATAGATTTTGGTGACCCGGGTGGTTACGGCATTCGTTTCAATAACGCGAGTGTGGATGACATTATTTATTCGATAGGAAGGGCATTGGTTTTATATAGTAATACCAAGCAATTGCAGTCGTTGCGTAAAATAATGATGGCGCTTGATTTTTCATGGGGCCGCTCTGCTGCCGAATATATAAATCTGTACAAAAGTTTAATTCAATAATATGACCTCAAAAGTAATAAGCATTGTGCTTGGCGGTGGCCAGGGCAGCAGGTTATCCCCCCTAACGGCAACCCGGTCAAAACCGGCTGTGCCTATTGCAGGCAAATACCGTTTAGTTGACATTCCAATTTCAAACTGCCTGCACTCCGGCATAGACAGGATCTACGTGTTAACGCAGTTCAATTCGGCATCGTTAAACAAGCATATAAAAAATACTTATCATTTCAGCAGCTTCAGTGAGGCATTTGTTGATATACTCGCAGCAGAACAAACACCATCGAGCGTGGCCTGGTTCCAGGGTACGGCAGATGCGGTTAGGCAAAGTTTGCATCACCTGGCAGTACATGAGTTTGAATATGTATTGATTCTCTCCGGCGATCAGCTGTACCAGATGGATTTCCAGGAAATGATAGATCAGCATATAAAGGCCAATGCCGATATATCTATTGCTACCATCCCGGTTCATGCTAACGATGTACCTGGTTTTGGTATCCTTAAAACGGACGAGAACAATATGGTTACTGCTTTCATAGAAAAGCCAAAGACTAATTTTGAAAGCTGGGCATCAGAAGTAAGTCCGCAAATGCAGGCAGAAGGCCGCTTGTATCTGGCATCTATGGGTATTTATATTTTTAACCGCAAACTGTTGTATGACCTGTTGCAGGGTAATGAACGTACCGATTTTGGTAAGGAGATTATCCCGCAATCTATTAACGAGCATAAAGTATTAAGCTATCAGTATGAAGGCTACTGGACCGATATCGGTACCATACCATCTTTCTTTGAAGCCAATTTAGGTTTAACGGACGATATTCCGCAGTTTAACCTGTTTGATAAAAACTTTATTTATACACGTGCCCGCATGCTTCCCCCATCAAAAATGTCTGGTACGCTGGTAGAAAAATCTATCATTGCCGATGGTTGCATTATCAATGCTAAAAAGCTGGTGCGCTCTCTAATAGGTATCCGCACCAGGATTGGGTTTGACTCCGTAGTTGAAAATTGCTACGTAATGGGAAGCGACAATTACCAGACACTAGAGCAGATACAGGAATCGCACGCCAGCAATACGCCAATTATGGGTATCGGCGACAGGTGCTGCATCAAAAATGCTATCATCGATAAAAATACTTACATCGGCGATGATGTAATGATCAATTGTGGTGAAAAGCTGGAAGACGGCGACTATGGTTCATACGTATCACAGGATGGTATTGTGATCATTAAAAAACGCGCGGTAATACCAAGCGGCACCATTATATAAAGAATCTTTTCTGAAACCGGATCGGTATTTTAAACATCTTTTGAATGCTGATCCGGTTTTTTGCTTCTCATATTTTCACGGTTACATTACATTTTCAATTTCCTGAAATAATCGTTTAAACGCTGCGTTATTAATTAGTAGATTAAACAATTTTCTCTACAATTAACCAAACAAGTTAAAACTAAATCAAGAAACCATGAAAAAAGTAATCAGCATGATTGCCTTAGCAGCAATCTCATTCGGTAGTGTTTATGCACATGCGGCAAGCGTTACACCTGCAAAACATGTAATGCAAACAGATACTACCATGAAGAAAAAGAAAAAAATGAAGAAACCTAAAAAAGATACAACCGCAACTGTAAATAAAATGCAGAAATAAGTTGTGTAAAATAAAACAACCCGGTTTTGCCGGGTTGTTTTGTTTATATGGAGTTCGTTTTTGTTACAAAGCGATGCTTTCGCCTATAGCTGGCAGCTTTAAGTTTAAGCCAGCCTTGGTAAACTTTCCTAAAACCTCGTCTTTATCAATCTTAATTACCGGGAAGGTATCGTAATGCATGCCTATGATGTTTTTGCAATTGATAAAATCGCTTGCCTTTATTGCATCATCAGCACCCATGGTATAATTATCGCCAATTGGCAGGTAAGCCCAATCCAGGTTATCATCGGCCAGTAATTTCATATCATAAGTAAGTGCGGTATCGCCTGCAAAATAAATTGCTTTGCCCTCTGCGTAAATTACAAATCCTGCAGGGTTTCCGCCCGGTGTGCCGTCGGGCATGGTGCTTGAGTGAATGGCGTTTACCATTTTAACACGGCCAAAATCAAAATTAAAGCCACCGCCTATGTTCATGCCGTGCGCATTGTTAATGCCATGTTTGCCCAGCCAGTTAGCTATTTCTGCAATGCAGATAATAATAGCTCCGCTGCTTTTCTGAATTTCCAGTAAATCGGCAACATGATCGCCGTGGCCATGTGATACCAGGATGTAATCGGGCTTTAAGCTATGAATATCAATATCCTTTGCTTCTGGGTTTGGGGTAATAAATGGATCGAATAAAAGTTTTTTACCGCCAACTTCTAATTCAAAAGTCGACTGTCCGTAAAAGGTAGTTTTCATAAATAGATATTTTAAACAAATTATATTCAAAAATGAAGAACGTTTATTAAACATCCTTCACCCGATCGTTAAATTAAAATAAGCCGCCCAGGCCGCCAAACATTTCTTTGGTCATGGCTGCCATTTCGCTCTGGCTCACATTATCCGCCTGCTCCATAGCCTTATTAATAGCTATAACCAATAGTTCTTCCAGTTGTTCTTTATCGGCTTCCTTAAAAAAGTCATCGTCAATACTAATAGACTGAATTACCTTATTGGCATTGGCAGTGATATTGATCTTACCGCCTTCGGCAGATCCTGAAACTGTTATAGCATCAAGCCTTTGCTTTACCTCGCCAGCTTTTTGCTGAGCCTGCATTATTTTATCGAACATGGTATTAATGTATAAATTTAATCGTCGCTTGTATCCCCGTTACCCTTGTACGCACTTTTACGAACAATAGGCATGCCAACAGCATTGAACAGGTCGTCCAGCTTTAACAAGCTGCCGTTAGATAGGTTGGTAAGCAGTACAACGGTAATATCATCTTTTATATCGCGCAAATAAATATGCCTGAAACCATGCCACCAGCCGGTATGATAAATAACCTGTTTACCCGGGGCTTCAAATATACGCCATCCGTAGCCATAGCTAAAATGCCCGTGTATCATTGGGTTGCGCGGTACGTATGCAGAATCCATAGTTGCCGGTTTTAAAAGCAGGCCTGCGCGCAGGGCACGGTCGTATAAGTATAGATCACCAACGGTGCTGTAAATGCCCTTATCGCCAACGGGGCCATCCAGAAAGTTTTGCGCAACAGAGTAACGCCACTGGCCGCGATCATGCCCTACAACATCAACCGGTATCTTTTCATAAACCGCCTTTGAGTATACGGCAGTGTGTTCCATACCGGCAGGTTTAAAAATATGCTCCTTCATAAAATCGGAATAGGACTGGCCGGTTACCTTTTCTATAATGGAACCCAGTACCATAAAGTTAGAGTTATTGTACAGGAACCTTTTATCGGGCTTATTAAAAGGGTTGGGCTTATATTTAGCAATCAGGGCCATCTCATCGCGGTTGCTGATTCCTTTTCGCTGGTCCAGGTGCTGCGCACGGTACAGGTCGTCTGTAAAGTATACATAATTCATCATACCCGACCGGTGTGTAAGCAGCAGGCGGATGGTAACGCCATCGTATGGAAAATCAGGAAAGAATTTTTTTACATCATCATTAAGGTGAAGTTTACCCTGTTCCATCAGCATCAGGATGGCGGTAGATGTCATGGTTTTTGATACCGATGCCAGTTCAAACTGCGAATTTATCTTCAGGCTGTCGCGATGCAGGTAGTCTGCCCAGCCTATTGCCTTTTCATAAATAATCTTGCCATGCTTTGCCACTAAAACATTTCCGTTAAAGGCGCGCGTGCGGTGCAGTTCCTGTATAACGGCATCAATTCTCTTATCCTCGTGCTTAGGATCATAAGCAAGCAAGGCCTTTGGGTTAAAATCTATTTTACGGGTGGCCGCAGCAGCAGCGGCAGTATTTTTTTTATTAGAGTTTGATGAACAGGATGCTAAAACGAGCAGAAGAACAACAGGGGTAAAAATAGCTTTGCAGAAATATCTCATAGATAAAGTAACTCACATTAATCAAAGGGCGAAAATCAGAAATATTACAATAGGTATAAAGTAATGTTTTAAATTTTTTTTCTTTTAGTTAATGCCGCTGAGTACTTTTAAAACATGAAGCAGATTAAATATTTCTTTGCCTTCTTAGCATTTTGTGGCTGCTTAAATTATGCGTATGCACAAAATACTAATGATGCGCACGCGCTTGTAAAACAGGGAGAACAGTTAAACGCAGATAAAAATTACAATGGCGCGATAGAAAAATTTACAGAAGCGGTAAAACTGGATACCACTTACCTGTTTGCCGACTACCAGCTTGCCAATGCGTTGTTTTTGGCTGGCCGAGGGGCGGAGGGTGTACCGCATCTTCAAAAGGTTATAAGAGGGAAGACATCGCTAAGCGCAGCAGCTTATGACTTATTGAGCTTGATATACTTTCGCAACAGGCAATACGCAGCAGCTGAAACAAACGCAATAGAAGCCATAAAGCTCGATCCTAAACATGCGGGCAGCGTGCGTACCTACGCCTTGGTTTGTTTTCACCAGGATAAGCGGGCGGCTGCCTTAATGGGCTTTTGCAGTTTTATCATGCTGGAGCCCACTACGCTTCGCGCGGCAGAGGCTTATGGAAATATACAGCATATTTTACAGGGCGGCGCCTTAAAGCCGGAGGCGGGAGAGACGGCTGTGCATGCAACGGGCGCCAATACCGTTGCATTGAATAAAATAATAAGCCAAGCAATAGCAGAAACTGAAAAGAGAAGATACACTTCTGCAGGCGACCTTTTTACTGCGCAGCTGAAAGAGATCTTTACTGCTGCCGGCCAATTTGAAGAAAAGCAAAGCGACGACGACTTCTTCAGAAATTACCTTGCAGCTTATTTTTACCAGCTGTTGGAATCAAATAACATAGCCGCCTTTGCAAGGTTCATTAGCCAGAATAACGCTGAAAGCGTCGGCTGGATAAAGCAGCATCCGCAGCAAATGGCCGATCTGGATGCATGGATAAAAGCCACCACACGTCAATTTTAGCTATTGTATTAATTTTATGGGAACTGGCTATAAACCGGGTAAAACCATAACTTTGCCGCTGCAAAAAATTATAAATTCCATGAGTTTCAGAATTGAACACGATACCATGGGCGAGGTACAGGTACCTGCCGATAAATATTGGGGCGCACAGACTGAGCGCTCGCGCAATAACTTTAAAATTGGTCCGGAAGCTTCTATGCCGAAGGAAATTATTGCCGCATTTGCTTACCTGAAAAAAGCTGCCGCTTATACCAATGCTGACTGCGGCGTATTGCCGGCAGAAAAACGCGACCTTATTGCACAGGTTTGCGATGAAATATTGGAAGGCGGCTTAGCCACAGAATTTCCGTTGGTGATATGGCAAACAGGATCGGGAACGCAATCAAACATGAACGTAAACGAAGTGATTGCAAACCGCTCGCATGTATTACAGGGAAATAAACTGGGCGAGGGTAAAACCTTTATCCATCCAAATGATGATGTAAACAAATCGCAATCATCAAACGATACCTATCCAACAGCTATGCACATTGCCGCCTATAAAATGGTGATAGATGTGACCATACCAGGTATAGAGAAATTGCGCGATACACTTAAAGCAAAATCAGAGGCTTTTAAAAATGTTGTAAAAATTGGCCGTACGCACCTGATGGATGCTACCCCGCTTACACTTGGCCAGGAATTTTCTGGTTACGTATCACAGCTTAACCATGGTTTAAAGGCTTTGAGAAACACGTTAGATCACCTTTCTGAACTGGCTTTGGGCGGTACAGCCGTAGGTACAGGTATTAATACCCCGCAAGCCTACGATGTAAAGGTAGCGCAGTACATTGCTGATTTTACCGGCCTGCCTTTCCGTACGGCAGAAAATAAATTTGAAGCACTTGCCGCGCACGATGCAATTGTAGAGAGCCATGGCGCCTTAAAACAGATTGCTGTATCCTTAATGAAAATTGCTAATGACATTCGCCTGCTGGCTTCCGGCCCGCGTTCGGGAATTGGCGAGATCCATATCCCTGATAACGAACCAGGCTCATCCATTATGCCGGGCAAAGTTAACCCTACGCAAAACGAAGCGGTTACCATGGTGGCTGCTCAGGTTATGGGTAACGATGTTGCTATCTCTATTGGCGGCTCAAACGGGCACTATGAACTGAATGTATTTAAACCGGTAATGGCTGCAAACTTTTTACAGTCGGCACGTTTAATTGGCGATGCCTGCGTATCGTTCAATAACAATTGCGCCATAGGTATAGAACCTAATTACGAAGGCATTAAAAAGCATCTTGAAAACTCACTGATGCTGGTAACGGCGCTTAACCCGCACATCGGTTATGAAAACGCAGCCAAAATTGCTAAGAAAGCCTTAAAAGAAAACAAATCATTAAGGGAAGCCGCCCTGGCACTCGAGCTGTTAACCAATGAACAGTTTGATCAGTGGGTTCGCCCCGAAGATATGATCGGAAGTTTAAAATAAAGCATCCGCAGTATAACCCCTTCTTTGCTTTGCAGGGAAGGGGCTTTAAAATTCTTTGTACAGCGTTACTCAATGCAAAAATATCTCGGCTTTTCGCTTCCTGTGTTTCTTTTCATTTTTGGATCATTGCTGTTGGCATCCGGTTTTTCATGCAAATTCAACCCGGACATGCAGACCCCCGGCGAAAGCTATTTACAGGGCGAATGGCAGCAGGACACCATACCCGGCCAGAAGAAGCTGGTTAGCTATACCCTGTATCACCTTAAATTTAGCTGCGATTCATTTTTTGTATCCATGAACTCATACAGTAAAGTAAACGCCGGGGCAGACTCATGCACAAACAACGGCCGGTGGACGGAATACTGCAAAGGCACTTACGACCAGAAAAAGGACATCCTGCATTTAAAAGGCCAGTTCTGCAATGCCGATCTGACGCTTAAAGATGAAAAAGGCTGTTTTCGCTCGGGCGATTATGAAGACTTTTTTAAGGTTACTAAACTAACTGACAGCACCGTTCGCTTAGCCAGCACATCAACTGTAATTCCGATAAACGCTCATTTAATCAAAAAAAATTCCTGTATTCCAAAACCGTTGTAAAATGAAAATTTTCAGAAAACTACTTTTAGGCCTGCTTGCAATTTATGCCCCGCTACAGTCAATGGCATGGGGCGCCGAAGGCCACCGCATTTGCGGCCAGATTGCAAACACTTATTTAACCCCTAAAGCCCGCAAAGCTATTGAGGCCATTTTGGGTAATGAATCTATAGCTATGGCAAGTACTTGGGCAGATTTCATTAAATCAGACCCTAATTATAACTATTTGTCGCCATGGCATTACATCGATTTCGATAAGGTATACAGCTACCCCGAAATGGTTGAGTTTTTAAACCATGATACCAATGCCGATGCGTATACCAAGCTGCAATTTTTAATAGCTGAATTAAAGAAACCAAGCCTTAGCAAAGAAAACAAATTGCTTTACCTGCGCATGCTTATCCATATTACAGAAGATATACACCAACCGCTGCATACCGGCCACTCGGAAGATAAAGGTGGTAATGATATTAAAGTTACCTGGCAAAATAACCCAACCAACCTGCACTCTGTTTGGGACTCACAGCTAATTGAATTTCAGCAATTAAGCTTTACAGAGTATACCATGGCTATCAATCATAGCACTCTGGCAGAAAGAACCGCATGGCAAAAAGAACCTGTAAGCGAATGGATCTTTGAATCTGCGCAGCTTGCTGATAAAATTTATGCCGAAGTAAAAACAGGCGATACGCTTAACGCTTACAAATACAATTTTAACCACATTGCAACTGTAAACCAGCAATTGCTTAAAGGCGGTGTAAGGTTAGCCGGGTTGCTGAACGCAATATTCGGTTAATTGGTTAAACAGGTGTAAGGTTACAAAGCGGTCTTACACCTGTTTATTTAAGCCGGATACTTATAAAAAAGGTAAGGAAATGAAGATATTGATGGTTTGCCTGGGTAACATATGCAGGTCGCCTTTGGCGCACGGCATTATGGAGCACCTGGTGAAAGAAAACGGCCTTGATTGGGAGGTCGACTCGGCAGGTACAGGCAACTGGCATGTGGGCGAAGGGCCTGATCGCCGTTCGGTGCGTGCCGCGCGCAACCATGGGGTAGACATCAGCAACCAGGTTTGCAGGGTTTTCAACGTGCATGATTTTGACGTGTTCGATCGTATATTTGTAATGGACCGTAACAACCTGAGCGATGTACTTGCCAAAGCCCGTAACAAACACGACGAACAAAAAGTTAAATTATTATTAGGTGATAAGATAGTGCCCGACCCTTATTATGACGATGCGCAGTTTGAGCCTGTTTTTAAAATGATAGAAGACGGCTGCAAAAAGATTGTTAAAGATTTAATGCAGGGACAGAATAAATAAATTTAATCCATAGATACCTCTGCCCGGTTTAGTTCAAAATAAGCAAGCTCTTTGCCATCGCGGTCAATATTATCCAAACGCGTTAAACCGGCTTTTTCCAGCACCCTTTGCGAGGCCGTATTACCAAGCGTTGTAACAGCCACAACCTGCAGGGCATTTGCATATTTAAGTGCATAGGCAACTATTGCAATGGCCATTTCGCCGGCAATTCCCTGTCCCCAGTAATTCTTTTTTAAAGCGTATCCTATTTCAATTTTGCTTTGCTTATCATCAAAATACCTTAACAGGCACATACCCATAAAATCGCCGTTAAGGTTAAACAGCCCCCACCTGCCTAACTTTTGCTGCGCTGCGTATGCCTTTAACGTTTCGATAAAAAGCAGCCTGTTCTCCTCAATATTCCTTTGCGGCAAATGCAGGGTTACATCGCCGTCATCAAATAAAGATAAATATGTCTGTTCTTCTTCCGGTTTAAATTCACGAATTACAATACGAGGTGTTTCGGCAATTATGTGCATTGTCAAATGTAAAAATTAGGTGCTAAGATGCAGTGGCGGTTATACCGATAATTTGTTGCACTGATTTTCCGTTCACCTTTACGATTCACCAAAAAAGGAAGCTTGAAAAGCCCTTGTAACCATTTAAACTATAATTGTACATTTGCCGAATGGCAGCTGTTAAACTATCCGTACCTAAAGGAACAAGAGACTTTTCACCAACAGAAATGTTGAGGCGTAATTTTATTTTTGATACCATTAAAAGCGTGTTTCGCAAATATGGCTATCAGCAAATAGAAACCCCCTCAATGGAAAACCTGCAAACTTTAACCGGTAAGTACGGCGACGAAGGCGATAAACTGATCTTTAAAATATTGAACAGCGGCGATTTTTGGGCTGATGCCGAAAGCAAAAAACAAAAGAACCAGGCTTTTGAATTCGGATCTAAAGCACTAACACCTGTCATCTCTGAAAAGGCATTGCGTTATGATCTTACCGTGCCTTTTGCCCGTTATGTAGTAATGCACCAAAACGAAGTAACATTTCCGTTTAAGCGTTTCCAGGTACAGCCTGTTTGGCGTGCAGATAGGCCGCAAAAAGGCCGTTACCGCGAATTTTATCAATGTGATGCCGATGTGGTAGGCTCTGACTCCTTGCTAAATGAGGCTGAATTTGTGATGATTTATGATGAAGCTTTAAGCAAGCTTGGGCTGAAAGATTTTACGGTAAAAATTAACAATAGAAAAATTCTATCTGGCATTGCTGAGATTATAGATAAATCTGATAATATAATTGATCTTACCGTAGCTATAGATAAACTCGATAAAATTGGGCTGGATATGGTGATGAAGGAGCTGGTGGATCGTGGCTTTAGTGAGGCGGATATTGAAAAGATAAAACCTGTTATACTGCTTGAAGGCAACAATACCGAAAAATTAGCCAGTTTAAGAACAGCCCTTGCTGCATCCGCAACCGGGCTTAAAGGTTGCAATGAAATTGAAACGGTTTTAAATTATATTGAATCTTGCCCCTTACAAACCGCCAAACTGGAGTTGGATATTACCCTTGCCCGTGGATTAAACTATTATACCGGCGCCATATTTGAAGTAAAAACCAACGAAGTAGCCATGGGCAGCATCGGCGGCGGCGGCCGTTATGACGACCTGACCGGCATGTTCGGTTTAAAAGGGCTTACCGGCGTTGGTATCTCTTTCGGTGCAGACAGGATCTATGATGTACTGGAAGAATTAAATCTTTTCCCAGAGGCCGGCAATCAATCTACCCAATTGCTTATATGCTGTTTTGATAAAGAAGGTGAGCAGTTTGCTTTACCAATGCTGCAAAACTTTCGTAAGCAGGATATAAATGCAGAGCTTTATCCCGCAGGGACCAAATTAAAAAAGCAATTAGATTACGCTAATAACAAAAATATCCCTTACGTTATCATCATCGGCAGCGATGAAATTGAAAGCGGCTTACTAACTATTAAAAACATGATTAGCGGTGAGCAAACCAAGCAAACAGCTGCGGAGTTTTTAACAGAACTTTTGGCTTTTCGTGATTAGCGGTTAAAGAGTTTTTGACTATTTTTCAAATTCTTTATACCGTTTCATTGCCTCTACAAAATAATAGTCGGCGTAGGTAAGCGGTACGTCTACTTCACTTTTTTGAGGTAAGTGACCTACGCTGTGCTTTAAAATAAATCCACCATTTGTGCCGGGTGCAGAGAAATATTGCGGAGTCGACAGTGTTTTTATGATCTGTTCTGCGGTGTTAAAATAAACCGATCCATTTTTCTTATCTGTGTAACGGCAAAGTTCCAGCAGGGCAGAGGCCATGATTGCCCCAGCGGATGCATCACGCAAGGCATTTGGAATATCAGGCGCATTAAAGTCCCAGTAGGGAACCCTATCGGCAGGCAAATTAGGATTGTTGAGGATAAAATGCGCGATATGTTCTGCCTGTTCTAAGTATTTTTTGTCTCTTGTTTCGCGGTACATAACCGTAAAGCCATAAAGTCCCCAGGCCTGCCCGCGTGCCCATGCCGATTCATTTGCAAAACCCTGTGCCGTTTTCCTTTCCTTAACCGCCCCAGTTTCGGGATTATAATTAACTACGTGATACGAGCTATAGTCGGGGCGGTAGTGATTTTTCATGGTGGTATTTGCATGGGTAACGGCAATTTTATAGAAGCTGCTGTCGCCGGTTTCTTTCGTTGCCCAAAACAAAAGTTCCAAATTCATCATGTTATCAATAATCACCAGGAAGTCGTCGGGCTTTGCATTCCATGATTTGATGCAGCCAACCTTTGGGTTAAACCGGGTTGACAATGACTTTGCGCTATTGATTAGTATTTGCTTATAATCTGGTCTGGGATCAATGCGGTTTGCATTGCCGAAACTGGTATACATCATAAAACCCAGATCGTGCGTACCTGTGTTGTATTGTTCTTTTGCCAGGGTATCGAGTCCATAACCGGCATCATTCAGCAATTGCGCATCGCGGGTTTGTTCGTAAAGTAAAAACAGCGTACCAGAGTAAAATCCGCTGCACCACCAGTCTGAATTACTGGTTACTAATTTGTTTTCCTGTTCGTTGTAGTTTTTAGGAAATTGCCCCGGCTTAAGTTCATTTCTGAACATTTTATATTGTTCATCTGCCAGTTTTAAATTTTTATCGATAGTTTTTAGCAGAGTAGCATCTGCAATAAGATGATTGCTGTTTTGAGCGCTGGCATCGTGAAACGATATGGAAATTAACAGTAAGGCTGTAACAATGTATTTTAATTTCATAAGACGGGTAAACGTAGATTTAGAATGGCTAAGATAATTAAATCATCCCTTGGTAATGATGTAACTATTTAACCTCAAATGTAAACGTTTTAGTAGCTGCATCGCCATTGGTACTAAGGGCCTGTATAACGCCAGCATATTTACCTTTCTGATCGGATGTGTAAAATGATACTGCATTCTTACCTTGCACCGTAACAGTGGGCGACCAGTAAAGCAGGTTCCGAAAATCGGGCACACGGCCGGCGGTTTGTTGAGGTGTGTCATAAACCGGTGAATAGAATTGCCTTTGTAATTGTAAGCCCTCATAATCTATTACTACGGCACGTGGGTCGAGTTCCATGCCTCCTAAATCACCTTTGTAAGTAGTAAAACTGAATATCCCTGTTTCAACTGCAGGGCCATGATAGTAAACGTTCGGTACTACTTCCAATTTCTTCACCTTCAAAGGGTCTACCGCAAATATTTTGTTGATATTGAAAAAAGGAACACCATCCATCATTACTAAAGGATCGCCGTCTAAAAAGCCGATATGGGTGAGTACTTTGATATGAAATTTACCGCGTACGTTAACAATATTATCCTCCTTTACATATTCGCGCAAAACTTCTTCCATGGTGGTAAAGCGCACATAATCATCCAGTTTATACACTTTCCCAGGCTGTCCGTAAAAAGCAGTACTGTCAATAACCGAGTCGTCAAATCTTTTTAATGCATTACCGGTGTAAATATTTATGACTTGGGTCCCAAGGCTATGAGCCTGTAAATCTGCCGACATATTGGTGCTATACCTAAAGGGAGCGTAAACAGTTTTTGATGTCTGTTCAGAAAAAGGCGATGCAATATCAATACGATAAGTGCTATCCAGCAATTGGTTGGTCTGTGCCACCAATTCACCCGGTCCATAAAAATCTCTTGTAAAATAAAGCAGGCGCCCTGCCGAATCGCTTGCAGCTGTATAAAGCTGTACACGTTTACCCGGTACTCCAAGATAAGTGACAATATCTTTAGCAGGTGCATTGGTGATTGTATTGGTGATCTTCGCCGTAATCATATGTCCGTAATATTCGGGCAGGTAGCTAAAGTTAGGTTTTTTGTTTGCCAGCACCTGCGTCCACTCAAACCTGCGCCATCCCTGGGTAAGCATCAAATTGTCTAAGGCTTCGTCGGTAGTGGCAGTTGTATCATTGAAGTAATACTCCGGCGATTCTATGTTACCCTTTAATTCCGAACCGAGCCATAAATAATTAAATATATTGCTTTTGTCCGCTTCCTGTAAGGAATCTATTCGATACACACCTATAGACATATCCACCTGCGGAGATTTTAACAATTGATCACTTGCCGACAGGGTTATATTAACTTTTTTCCTTGTCCCATATTGGCTTTGGTCGGCTGTTGCATCAATCAGCAGACTTTGTTTGGGGCGCTTAAAATATAGCCTTTCGCATACGGGCTGCCTGGCGCTGTTGAAGATAGTGATATGCGATATCCCTTCGCCGAGTAAACTTTTATCAATTGTGAAGTTTGCGGTGCCGTTTTGCAAAACACCGGCTTCTGCTGCTTTGGTGTTTTTGCGGGTATGAGCAAAAAGATAAACATTGTAGTCTGATACACCTGCGCCATTAACTGTTATCTGTAATTGAGAGCCCTTATCCGTCAATAGCATGGCATAACCCTGGCTGTTAATAGCAGGCAGCTGTTTATTAATGGCGGCGTGACCTAGAGATTTGATTATAGCTTTGTAAGAGCCGCCACGTTGTGGTGTAAACAAGAAACTGCCCATACCAAATTTAAGGGAGCTAAATTTTACAACAGTATCATTGCGTTGGTTAATAATGGCGCCTGTTATGGCTGCTCCCTTGCCATTTTCACCCACTGCTTTAAAAGCTACCTTTGATGATACACCGTATAAAAGATTTCCTCCTTCCGGAAAAAACTGCACATCGTAATTGCTCCCGGTTTCTTTCGCTGTTACTTCCGGCGATTTAAACGGATTTACGACGGTTAGCATTTTTTCAAAGTAAAAATCGGCACTAAAGTTTTTCATCCAGCTGGTATAGGCCCTTAACTGGTAATAACCGCTGTTTGTTGTTACCGGTATATATACTGAGCCGCTGCCGCTGCCATTTTTTAGCGCAATTTTAGCTTGTATTACTGCATTTTGGCTTGCATCTAAAATTTCTACGTAAGCCACTTTGCTTAAATTTAAAGGCTTATTGGTATTTGCATCTACGCAGTAAATTTTAAACCATAATATTTCGCCAGGCAGGTAAGTGGTTTTATCTGTATGTAAAAATAGCTTTTCGTGAAGCGTGCTTTTATGATAAGCATCAAAACTGCTTTGAATTTGCTGCACAACGGTTTGGGCATTACTATGCTGCATGCTCATAACCATCATGATCATTACAAAAATCTTTACAGCCAAATTATTTGCTCGCATAATTAAATTAAAAAATAATTAAAGCATCTTATATCAAAGTTTCTGTTCATTATTTCCAGAATGACGGCGCCGTTATGCTTCCTCTTATCGTACAGTCGGTACATTCAATGCTTGACCCCATATAACCTAAAATCAATCCGTTTTTAGTTATTACAGACGTAGGATTATACATAGAGTTCAGTGGTATCAATTGAGCTGCCACTTCATTAATGCAGGCTTTAGTATAGCAGTATAATAGGGAATCTTGTTCGCAAGAATAAGGATAGGTAGGTTGCCAAACTGCAGGTAATTGTGTCTTAGTTATAAAAATTCTCTTTTGCTGAACCAACCCCACGCTTATATATCCTATTACCGGCTCATTGAGGTTTGTTATGCAATGTATATTACCCGGAATGTCTGAAGGCTCTGCATCAAAAATACTTCCCAATTGTTCTGTGTTCTTTTTTATGTTGGTCCAAAATGTAAATGCTTCTGCCGAGAGCGCGTACTGCTTAACATTAATAGTATACTTGGTTTCTATTTTTTCTGATGTTGATAAAATATTGGTTATTGGGTTTTGGTAAATAATGTTTTGTGAAAGCTTTGCCGATGAACCTAATACAATAGTACTTGAAGTATCCTTATTAAAACAATCATAAATTTGTTGCGCAGTGGTTCGCGCCACAATAGCTTGTCCGTTAGTAATGTAGTCCGACTCATATTCTGCATGAAACTGCCAGGCTTCGGTATAGTCCCATCTAAAATATTTGGTGCTGCTAGTAGCATCATGTGTGTTTGCGTAAATCTGTATGCCATTACCTTGTACTACGTAGCCCACACTGTCTATAGGAGGGTTTAAATCTACCGCTTCATAGTCTGATTGATACTGCTTGCCGGCTGTTGTTATATTGATCCTGTATTTATGAGCCGCGTCCAGGTTAAGGCCGGCACATGCATAATATCCATTGCCGGTTTCGCTTAAAGGGTAGGTTACACTCTGATCACCCTGAACAGAAACGGTAGCTCCTAACACGGGATTATTAACCGACTTGCCCGAAATATTGACCGACTTGCTTAATTTTATGAAAGTAGAATCTGTCCCACTATTAATCACACCTTCAACTACCAGGTAGCTCCCCGGCGAGGTTATAGCTGGTGGTGTATAAGGTTTTTTACAGCCAAATGCCATCACCGCTAAAAGAACAAGACAATATTTAATTTTCAGTTTCACCGGCTTAAAATCTTATGTTGTAATTGATATATGGGATTGGCGATGCAAAAATGGATAATTTATAACCGCTAATAACGCCGCTCTGTTCCGTAAAAAAGGTAGAATAAGCGTTTTGCCTTCCCGTTAAGTTATATACGCCCACACTCCATGAATTATGTGTCCATTGATGAACTTTATGGTTCCCTTCGATATTGAATGAAAAATCTGACCTGAAATAATCCGGTATACGATAAAGGTTTCTGTCTGAGTAATAAACCCTTTCAGAACCGGCGTACTCGTACTTGGCTACCGGTAACGTAATTGGCCGGCCTGTGCTATAAACTACATCCAGCGAAACGCTGTAACGATGCGAAAATTTATAATTGCCCGTAAAGTTAAAGCTGTGAGGTTTATCATAATTTGCCGGATAATAAGCGCCGTTATTAATTAGCTGGCCCGCATTAGGATCATCCTGTTTAAGGAAAGTTCTGGAATAGGTGTAACTAACCCATCCGTTTAATTTACCCGCAGTTTTCTTTAAAAGGAACTCGGCACCGTAAGCTTTTCCCTTAGTATTGATTACATCCTGCTCTATGTGCTGGTTCAGGAGCAGTACCGCACCGCTTTTATAATCCAGGTAATCTTTTAGTCGTTTATAATACACCTCAACAGACATTTCAATAGTATTCTGCTTAGCGTTTTTGAACAGCCCTAACGATACTTGGTCGCCATGCTCCGGTTTAATGTTAGGGTCGCTTAATTTATAAACGTCTGTGGGCGATATGGATGTTGAATTCGATAGAAGATGAATGTATTGATGCATAGTGTTATACCCTGCCTTCAAAGAAAGATCATCGTTCAGTAAATACCTTGCCGAAAGCCTGATATCCGGTGCTGCATAGGTTTTTATCAGTTGCCCGCTTTTATAAGTTGTGCTGTCTAAAACGTTAACAGGTTCTTTCGGTAGGTTTGGTGCATAATGATCTACCGTTTGTGGCCCCAGGTAATTATACACGTTAAACCTGATGCCTGCATTTAAAGTTAGCTTAGGGGTGATGTCATATTTGTCGCCAAGGTAGATTGCGCTTTCTAAAGCATGCTCCGGTGATACTACTTGAGGGATCACCAGCGATTGACTGCCATTGGGTTCGAACGTACCCGGGTCCATACTGTAGTAAATAGAACTCAACCCAAAATCAATAGTGTTTTTGCTATTTACATAATAAGTAAAATCTGCCTTAAAGTTCGATTGATTAATGTCAAACCCCAGATCAAAAGCATTTACCGGGTTGGCCGAGCTGCTGATGCTATAATTGTACTTGTCAAAACCTGCAGAAATAAGACTATAAAGCTTGTTGTTGTAGTTATGTTTCCACTTTAAGATGATGCTTTTATTGCTGTAAGCATAAGTGGTGTCACTGTTTAGCCTGAAATGATCATTACTAAGGTATCCGGAGAGGTAAAGGTTATTCTTGTCGTCTATCTGATGGCTGATGCCCAGGTTAAAATCATTAAAGGAGGCTGAACTGTGTTTATACGCCTCTGGCAGCAGATGCAGCAGCCAGTCTGAATAGGTTGCCCGCGCGCCGAAAATAAAGGATGTTTTATCCTGAATTATTGGCCCCTCTATGTTAAAACGACTTGTTAGCAATCCTATACCCGCCGAGCCGGTAAATTTTTTCTTATTGCCTTCGCGATCAGTAACTTCCAGCACGGATGCGAGTCTGCCGCCAAATTTTTCGGGAATGCTGTTTTTATAAAGCTCTATGTCCTTAACTATATCGGGGTTAAAGGCTGAAAAGAACCCGAAAAAGTGAGCCGGATTATAAATGGTGGAACCATCCAGCAGTACCAGGTTCTCGTCGGCAGCGCTGCCGCGAACGTTAAAGCCTGTGGTAGCCTCACCAACAGACGTAACGCCGGGTAAGGTTAATACCGCTTTTAAAATATCTGTTTCACCAAAGGCCGTGGGTATATTTTTAATGTTTGCAATGCTCAATTTGGTTACGCCTAATTCTACACTACGCACGTTCGCAACTTTATCTGCAGAAATCTTTACTTCTTTAAGGCGGTTAACCTGTTCCTGCATTTCAATAGTAAGCTTTCCATCGGCATAAAGGATTATTTGTCGCCTGGTATCGCGCATGCCAATGCCGCGTATATTAAGAATGTGCCTGCCGCGTGGCATTGTTAGTGTAAAATATCCAAACTGATCTGTAGCAACGCCGCTTTTGGTTTCCATCACATAAATGCTTGCCCCGGTAACGGCTTCGCCAGTTTTAATGTCTTTTATATAGCCTGATAAAGTAGAATTGCCGGGAACAATAGTATTTGTTTTTATGCCGATGTCATAGACCTTGTTTTCTGTCGTTGCCTCCGGGACTATTTCGCTTTTCTCTGCCGAATAATTTGTTATTGCAATAGCATTATTAGCTATTACAACACTGCTTCCCGGTTGAGCGTAACCTGCTGCAAGGCCGGTTACTATTGATTTGTCTTTAGTAAGGAATACATTATTTTGCGATACAGCATAACGATAACGGGTGTTTTTAAAAGCCATGTCTAAGACCTCCTCTAACGGCTTTTCGTTTACCTGCAGCGTAACCTTCAGGCTGTCCATAGCAAGGCTATCATAATAAAAATGGTAATTACTATTTGCTTCAAGTGCGCTTACAAACTGCTCAACCTTAGCCTGCTGAAAATTGACGGTAAAAAGCCTTTTTTCGCTTTGCTGGGCTGTTGCCAACTGAGCGAAAAGAAAACTAAAAAGCCCTAAAAGGTAAATTTTCCTCATTTACTGCTGTTTAATTGATCGTAGTAGGCTGTTACTTTGACCAGAACATTTTCCGGGTCTCTTCTAAATTTAAACTGATTGGCTTTTAAGTATTGCTGTATCTCCTTTTTTCTATCTTTAAATAATTCAACCAGTGCATCCTGGTTAGAGATCTTATAATAGCTGTTATTTTTTTTGATATAATAGTCAGTCGAAGCAAGGAAGTAGGTGTCTACGCTGGCACCGCCTATACCGTTCTGTATTGACTTGGATCGTTTAACCAGTGCCTGTGTTTTACCTGAATAAACCACATCGTAAAAGCCCGAATTCAATTTATAAGAGTTAACAGAAAGCGTATCGGCATCAATGCGGATAAAATGATGCGACAGGAAATCGAAATATTTTACTCTTTCACTTAACAGCGAGTATTTTGAGAAATGATTGAAGAGTAAGACCACAATTTTTTCAGCAGCAAGATCATATAGCATCGGCACATTGGTATATAGTATCCCGTCGTAAAAAACCGACCCCGCAGTAAAACTTTTTACTTCCTGAAAATAGGCAGTGCCCTGTATTATCGGTTCATAAAAATAATACTCCGGCCCGTTATATAATGGCGATTGTGAACCTAAAGCAGCATAAAATGGCTTGGTAGCATTTTCAAAACTAACTTGGGTAACGCTATCTGCAACTGTTTGCTGCGCATTACCTTTAAAAGTAAGAAGCGTAAATAGCCATACCAGTAAGTAAATGTTTTTACTCATGAAAATTGAATTAAATAATTCAGGTCTATAATCGGTTGGTTGCCGATGGAGGCTGCTCCATAAAAATGAAAGTTAACTTTATTTTTATGAAATCACATCGATTTCCATGTGTAACAATAATGATACGATTTGTAAACTAAGAGGGTGTACGTTTCGAGAATGTTACACGTTTTATTCCTGTAATGGAAACATTATGTCGTAAAATTGCTTTAAATAAAAACACTAATATGAAAGCATTAAAAGTATTGACATTTATTTTGCTGGCTGCATTCAGCTTCAGCAGCGCAGAGGCTCAGATACACCATCATCACAGGGTATATCACAGGCATCACCACGTAATAGTAAGACATCACCGTCACTAAAAACAAAAAAGGCTTCTGAAATTTTCAGAAGCCTTTTTAATTAGGTTTAACCGGGTTATAACTTACGTTTAACTTCTACGTTTTCGTAAGCTTCCACAATGTCACCAATTTCAATATTATTAAAGTTGTGAATATTCAAACCGCACTCATAACCGGCGTTCACTTCTTTCACATCGTCTTTAAAGCGTTTTAACGAAGCCAGCTCGCCAGTATAGATAACTACACCATCGCGAATGATGCGAATCTTGCTGTTACGGGTTATCTTACCATCTAACACCATACAGCCTGCAATGGTACCTACTTTACTGATTTTAAAGGTATCGCGGATCTCAACGTTGGCAACAATCTTCTCTTCAAAGGTTGGTGCAAGCATACCTTCCATAGCCGCCTTAATTTCATTAATGGCGTCATATATGATAGAGTAAAGCCTGATATCGATCTGCTCCTGCTCTGCCAGTTTACGGGCACTGCCTGATGGCCTTACCTGGAAACCGATGATAATTGCATCTGATGCAGAAGCCAGCAACACATCCGACTCTGAAATCTGACCTACAGCTTTGGATATAATGTTAACCTGTATCTGCTCGGTGGACAGTTTCAATAATGAATCTGACAATGCTTCTATAGATCCATCCACGTCACCTTTAACAATGATGTTAAGTTCTTTGAAGTTTCCAACTGCCAAACGACGGCCAATTTCATCAAGGGTGATGTGTTTCTGTGTACGTAAGCCTTGTTCGCGTTGTAATTGTAAACGTTTGTTAGCAATTTCACGTGCTTCTACTTCGCTTTCAAGCGCATTAAACTTATCGCCTGCGGTAGGAGCTCCCTGCATGCCCAGCACCTGTACCGGTGTTGAAGGGCCTGCCGATTCAACTCTCTGGCCTCGCTCATTAGTTAAGGCTTTTACACGGCCGCTATAGCAACCGGCAAGTATCGGATCGCCCACTTTTAAGCGACCTGCCTGTACCAATATAGTAGTTACAATACCACGGCCTTTATCTAAGGCAGCCTCAATTACAGTACCTACGGCACGTTTATTAGGGTTGGCTTTAAGCTCAAGCAATTCTGCCTCAAGCAATACTTTTTCTAAAAGCAACTCTACATTTAAACCTGTTTTGGCAGAAATTTCCTGCGACTGGTATTTACCGCCCCATTCTTCTACCAGGATGTTCATTGCTGATAATTGCTCACGCACTTTATCGGCATTGGCACCCGGTTTATCAATCTTGTTAAAGGCGAAAATAATAGGAGCACCGGCAGCCTGCGCGTGGTTTATGGCCTCGCGGGTTTGCGGCATCACGCTATCGTCTGCAGCTATTACTATAATAACAATATCTGTTACCTGCGCACCCCTGGCACGCATAGCGGTAAACGCTTCGTGGCCCGGTGTATCCAGGAAGGTGATCTTGCCCTTATTTTCTGGTAAAGTAACCTCATAGGCACCAATATGCTGGGTGATACCCCCGGCTTCGCCGCCTATTACGTTTGTTTTACGGATAAAATCGAGCAGGGATGTTTTACCATGATCGACGTGACCCATAATGGTAACGATAGGTGCGCGGGCAATCAGTTCGTTTGGATCATCAGGCTGGTCAAGGTTTGCCTCTTCATCCTGTGGTTTCACAAACTCAACCTGGTAACCAAATTCTTCGGCAACAATGCTTAAGGTTTCGGCATCAAGCCTTTGGTTAATAGACACGAACATGCCAAGGCTCATACAGGTGCTGATGATCTGCGTTACAGATACATCCATCATCGAAGCTAGTTCGTTAGCGGTAACAAACTCGGTTACCTTTAACACCTTTGATTGCAGCTCCTGTTCTAATGCCAGTTCTTCGGCAGATGCAGCTACATCATCACGTTTTTGACGACGGAACTTAGCTCGCTGTGCGAATTTACCGGATTTACCGGCTCCGCTAAGACGTGCCAATGTGGCCTTAATCTGGTCTTGTATGTCTTTTTCTGAAGGTTCTTCCTTCGGGGTAGTACTTTGAGGTGCGTTCCTGTTTCTAAAATCAGGGCGGTTATTGCCGTGGTTTTGTCCCGGCGCGCCGTTATTCCTGTTTCTAAAATCGGGGCGGTTATTGTTACCATGCTGATTTTGCCCCGGTTGGAAATTACCTGGCTGGCCGGGTGTATTACCCTGCTGCTGGTTATTGCCTCCCTGCGGAGCATCCTTACGCTTTCTTTTGCGTTTGTGGTCTGCACTGTTATTATTTGTATTTGATGAAGATGCTACCGGGTTACGCTTAGGTGCGTTAACAGGCAGCTGTATTTTACCAACTACGTTAGGGCCGGTTAAGCGTTCGGCTTTGGCCCTTATTACTTCTGGTTCCTGTGGCTCTGTGCTTGCCTCAACAGGCGGCGGCGCAATTACCGGCTCTGCTTTAACCACAGGTGGAGCCGGAGCTTCAACCACAGGCTCTGCTTTAACTTCTGGCTTTACCGGTTCTGCTGCAACAACAGGTTCTGGTGCTTTTTCCTTCGGTTTTTCAGCAACAGGCTCAGGAGCTATAACCTTTACAGGTTCTTCTTCTTTTACAGGAGCCGGTTTTTCAACTTGCTGAGGTTTAGCATTCAGGTTGTTAAGGTCAATCTTGCCAACAACTTTAACACCTGGTAAAGTGTCATTCTGCTGCGGCTCTTCCTTTTTCTCGTTGCGCGGCTGTTCTGCCGGTTTCGGCTTTTCCGCAGCCGGTGCGTTGAAATGGTTTCCGGCATTTTTGATCAGAATCTCTTCATTCTCAAAATCCCTCGACCGCCTGGTCTCTACAGGCTTTTCCGGAAGCTGAACAGTCTCGTCTTTACGTATCTTTCCGATACTGATCTGTTTAGCTTCTTCCTTAATAATTTTGTCAACAGCAAATTCCTTTAACAGGGCAGAATACATGTCGCCATCGAGCTTGGCCATTGGTTGCTTTTGTATTTTGTAACCTTTGGTCGCTAAAAAGTCGACAATGGTATTCATACCAATGTTCAGTTCCTTTACTGCCTTAATTAAATTTATGGATTTGTCTTCTGACATTTATTATGCTTCTTTCTCTGCTATTTTGTGCAAAAATACTATTTTAATTTCGCTTATTAAGATTATTCAAACTCAGCCTGTAAAATTGATAGTACTTCTTTCACGGTTTCTTCTTCCAGATCGGTACGCTTAACCAGTTCGTTAACAGTTAATGCAAGTACAGACTTGGCCGTATCCAAACCAATGCGTTTAAACTCATCAATTATCCAGCTATCAATTTCGTCTGAAAATTCTTCAATATCCACGTCTTCGTCCTGCTCATCGGCTTCGCGGTAAACATCGATCTCGTATCCTGTCAATTTACCTGCCAATTTTATGTTATGACCACCACGACCAATAGCTAACGATACCTGATCGGGCTTTAAATACACGGCAGCGGTTTTCTTTTCATCATCCAGCCTGATAGATGTAATCTTGGCCGGTGATAATGCACGTTGTATATAAAGCTGTAAATTATTAGTGTAGTTAATTACGTCAATGTTTTCGTTTTTAAGCTCACGTACAATACCATGTATACGCGATCCTTTCATACCTACGCAGGCACCAACCGGGTCTATACGGTCATCGTATGATTCTACGGCAACCTTAGCTCTTTCGCCCGGTTCGCGTACAATCTTTTTGATGGTAATAAGGCCGTCAAAAATTTCAGGTACTTCCAGCTCAAATAAACGCTGTAAGAACTCAGGTGCGGTACGTGAAATAATGATCTTAGGGTTGCTGTTCATCATATCAACCTTGTTAACCACCGCTTTTACGCTGTCGCCTTTTTTGAAATAATCGGCAGGGATCTGTTCTGATTTTGGCAGTAATAGTTCATTGCCTTCATCATCCAGTACAAGGGTCTCTTTTTTCCAAACCTGGTAAACCTCGCCTGTAACTATCTCACCTACACGGTCTTTATATTTTTTAAATATTTCGTCTTTTTCAAGTTCCAGGATCTTTGATACCAGTGTTTGGCGTGCTGCTAAAATAGCGCGGCGGCCAAAGCTCTCTAACGTGATCTGCTCTATATAATCATCGCCAACTGCTATTGATGGGTCAATTAACTTCGCTTCTGCAAGTTCTATTTCCAGATCGTCATCCTCGCTAAAACCGTCTTCCATTACAGTACGGGTGCGCCAAATTTCAAGGTCACCATTGTCTGTGTTCACAATTACGTCGCAATTTTCGTCGGTGCCATATTTTTTCTTGATCATGCTCCTGAAAACGTCTTCCAGCACACTCATCATCGTAGGGCGATCGATGTTCTTGAAATCTTTAAACTCCTGAAAAGAATCAATTAAATTAATATTGCTCATTGTATTACTTGAATGATATTAAAACTTTTGTTTCTGCTATTTGATTAACAGGGATAACGCTCTCTACAAGTTCGGCCTTTTTCCCTTTTTCTTTTATTTTTTCTTCAATTACTATGGCGTCTTCGGTAAGGCCGGTTAATTTGCCTTCCCTTTTTACACCATCGGCCATTTTTATAGCCAGGTTGCGGCCTGTGTTTTTAACATACTGCCTGATAGTAGTTAGCGGTGTATCTATCCCGGGCGAGGATACCTCCAGGTTATAAGCCGTTTCAATAACGTTTTCTTCCTCAAGGTGAAAACCCACATGGCGGCTTACCGCAACGCAATCATCAATGCCGATACCGTTATCGCCATCCAGCAATATCATCAGTTTTCCGTTCGAATGCATTTTTACATCTACCAGAAACAGATCGGGCTTATCAGCAATTTTTTCTTCTACCAGCTCCTTTACTCTCTGTTCAATATTCATAATTTCTCCTGCTTGCAGGTTATTACGGTTAATTGATAAAATAAAAGAGGGGACAAACGCCCCCTCTTTTTAAATTCGATTACAAATATATGTAATATTTATTTCACTTCAAAGTAACATGTAAATCAAGGTGTTCAAGCGTTACTGAAATGTTCCACCCGTTCTATTTCTTTAGCGTTGTTTCAAACAGTTTATAGATCCTTTTATATTCGTCCGTCCAACTGCTTGGCTGTACAAAGCCATGGTCTTCTACCGGGTACGATGCCAGTTCCCAGTTCTCTTTATGTAATTCTATCAGGCGCTGCGTAAGGCGGATAATATCCTGGTAGTTAACATTCTGATCTATCATGCCGTGCAGCATCAGCAGGTTGCCTTTTAAGCCGTTGGCAAAATAAATAGGCGAGCTGATGCGGTATGATTTTTCATCATTAAAGGGCTCGTTCAATATTTCGTCTGTATAGCCATGGTTATAATGTGCCCAGTCGGTAACCGAGCGGATTGCGCCCCCTGCCGCCCAGGTATCAGGTTCGGTGAACATGGCCATTAAAGTAATAAAGCCCCCATACGAGCCGCCATACAGGCCCACGTGTTTAGGATTTACACCATATTTTTCAACCAGCATTTTTACGCCATCTTCCTGGTCGGTAAGATCCTTGCCACCCATATGGCGATATATCGCCGTTCGCCAATCTCGGCCGTAACCTGCGCTACCTGAATAATCTATATCAAGCACAGTGTAACCGTTATCGGCAAGCATATTATTAAACATATACTCACGAAAATAATGCTCGCTCCAGCCATAGGTAACGTTTTGCAGGTACCCGGCACCGTGTACAAAAACTACGGCAGGTTTTGCTGGGTCGGCTTTTTTAGGCAGGTATAAATGCCCGTATACATCGCTGCCAAAGCGGTTTTTAAATGTAACCATTTGCGGGTCGCGCCAAGGGTAGGAGTTAAACTCATCGGTGGTAGAATTAGTTACCCTGGTTGGCAAAGCACCCGGCTTATTGGCCTGGATATAAAGTTCTGCAGGTTTATTGGTATAAGAATGCCTTATAGCCAGCCACTTTTCATCCGGCGATAGCGTTACCTCATTCATCCCTTTCAAGGACGTTAGCTTAACCGGTTCTCCGCCTGTAACCGGCAACCTGTAAAATTGGGTAATGCCGGGATGATCTATGTTCGCCGTAAAATAAAATGTCTTTTTATCTTTTGACAGTTGCAATGTCTGCACTTCCCATTTACCCGTTGTAAGCTGTTTTGTAATGCCATCAGCAACGTTTACAAGGTAAATATGTGCATAGCCGCTTGCCTCGCTTTCAAAATAAAAATGGCCGTTATCAATCCAGCCGAGGTTGCCTGCACCCGGGCCGCCTACCCATGCATCGTTATGCTCGCGGTTTAGTAATGTGAGTTTGCCGTTTGCAGCATCGAGCTTCATAATCCATCTGTCCTTATTATCTTCTGCTGTTACTTCCACAACGGCCAGCTTTCCGTCTTCGCTCCACCAGGGGCCTTCAACAGATACTTTTCTATCAGCATTTAACTTGCTGCGTTTTTCTAGCTCCTTTGGGTAGTCTTTTACATAATCGGGCAAATCTTTAATACCGGGTATGGTAGTTATATTTACCTTATAAACACTATCGGTCTGGGTATCGAAAATAAAAGACTCATGGCTTGCCTGCGGTGCGCCTACCTTAGTGCGGTTAAGAATATCTTCTGTGAATCCCGAAGCGGTTACATAATTAGGTACAATAGCCCTTTTTACACCATCTGCACTTTTGGTGAGGCGGTAAGTGATAAAGCGTCCATCAGGACTTATTGTAATATCATTTATTGATTTATCGCCAATGTTAATGCTCTTTATTTTTGCCGGTGCAAGGTCTGCCCGCTCGGTTGAGTCTAGTTTCCTGTCTTTTTCTTCTACCTTAATAATATCAAATAGTTCCAGCTGCTGGTTTTTTAGCCAGCGTTCCTGGTCATTGCCGGTAGCCTGGGCCGCATGTGCCTGGTTATTTCCCTGCCTCTTGCCAGCCGGTGCAGGTGTTTCCGCATCTGAATGAGTGAAATTGGTAAGCTGAGAAAGCCCGCTTCCGTTTATTTTTATGGCGAAGAGATTGTCGCCTTTAGTAAAATATACTTTGGTGTTGTCACCGCTGATGGATGGATTGCTTTCGCGGTCTACCGTGTTGGTAAGCTGCTGTGTTTTCCCGTTTTTTTGATCGAACAAAAAGATATCGCCATTTTTTTCGAACACTTTTAAAGTTTGTTTCGCGTTCCATTCCCCACCTTCCGGGTCTATGCTTTTTTGTTCTTCCAGGCTTACCTTAACTGGTTTTACCCCGGGTGGCGTTATTGCATAAAGTTCGCTGCGATCCTTATTTTCGGGGTTCCATTTAAAATAGATCTTTTTGCTGTTTTCGCTCCAGGAGATATTGGTTGGCGTAATGCCGATCCATTTGGGGTCGCGCATTATTTTTTCAATGCTAAGGGTGTCTAACTTTTGTGCAAATGCGCCTGCGCAAAGCAGCGTTAAGACAAGGGTAAAAATTTTTCTCATTTAATAACGGATTGAAGCAAGTATCGCCTGAATATAGAAACTTGCCGTCGATAAAAAAACGCAATATACTTGTTTCAATAATCATTGTATTTTTAAGCGATTGTTTTGTTACAAATATGGAACTACAGGGAAATGGTTTCCTTTTGAGGATGTGGGTGCCGGGCGATGAAATTGCGCTGCAGAGAAATGCCGACAACAAAAATGTTTCGATGTTTTTGTTCGACCGGTTTCCTTATCCATATACTATGGAAGATGCTGAAAAATGGGTAGAAACGCATTTGAACCAATACCCTGTTTGCAATTTTGTAATTGATGTTAACGGCGGGGTTGCAGGTGTAATAGAATTTAAGTTAGGCGATGATATTCACCGCAAATGCACTACATTGGGATACTGGCTGGGTGAGCCTTATTGGGGGCGGGGCATCATGACTGAAGCGGTTAAATTAGTAACTGGTTATGCTTTTAAAAACTTTGATATTATAAGAATGCAGGCCATGGTAAACGATAACAATCCTGCCTCGCAGCGTGTGCTTGAAAAAGCCGGTTTTGCGCGCGAAGGCATTTTTAAAAGCGCCATTATAAAAGACGGGCATATAATTGATGAACATTGCTTTGCCCTGCTGAAATAAAAAACAAAATATATAAATGATGACAGACGAGCAGATGCGTTACCCGATAGGGAAATTTAAAACGCCGCTATCATACACAACGGAAGATATGCGTACATGGATAGCCACCATAAGAGAACTGCCGGGAAGAATGCGCCTTGCCGTAATGAACCTTACAGAGCAGCAATTGGATACACCCTACCGTACAGGTGGCTGGACATTGAGGCAGGTGGTACACCACGTGGCCGATAGCCACATGAATTCCATAACGCGCTTTAAACTTGCACTTACCGAAAACAACCCAACCATAAAACCCTACCAGGAGGGCGACTGGGCGCTGCTTGCCGATTACCGCATGCCGGTAGAACCATCGTTAAAAATGTTGGAGGGAATCCATGCGCATTGGGTTGCCGTGCTGGAAAGCTTAACAGAAGAGGAGTGGGCCCGCACTTTTTTACACCCGGAATCGGGCGAAAGCATCAACCTGAAAAAGGCGCTCGCTACTTACGCATGGCATAGCAAACACCACCTGGCGCACATAACAGAAACGGTTAAGAAATTTCAGTAGCCATTATTTGAAATCCCGATACACCCTATGGTCTATCGGGATTTTAATTTTATTATATCAGCTTTAAAAGCTTTTCTGCATTGCCATGTGCTATTTTCTCAATGTCTTCAGCGGGTAGTTTTATCTCGTCCAGAAACTTGCGGCCCTGGGCATTAGTGCTAAATGGATAGTCGACCGAGAATAGGATATTATCGACTCCGAAAGTTTCAACAGCTGCCATAAGCGGTGCTTGTGTAAAAATACCGCTGGTTGTTATATAAACCTGGTCGCGCAGGGTTTGGCTTATGGTGCGCTCGTTATTGCCCGTTTCGCCGGGTTTAAACATGTTGTCGCAACGCGCCATCATCATAGGCAGCATTTCGCCCATATGCCCTATAATCAGTTTAAGCTTTGGGTATTTATCAAAAATTCCGGATACAATTAGTCTTAAAGCATGGATTGCTGTTTCGCTATGCCAGCCCCAGCCAGCTATAGAAAGTATAGTTCCCGAAATTTTTGGCAGTTTGCTATAATAAGCATCAAACACTGCTTTTGGTGGTAAGCCGGGGTGCAGGTAAATAGGCACATCTAATTCGGCAGCTTTCTCAAATATAACGGCATATTTTTCATCGTCCAAAAACTCGTCGTTAGTGAGGCCATTGATGAGTGCGCCGCAAAACCCAAGCGCTGTTACCGTTCTTTCCAGCTCTTTTGCCGCGGCCTGCGGGTTTGTGGTTGGCAGATGCGCAAATGCTTTAAATCTGCCGGGATGCTCCTGCATCCTTTTCGCTATCAGGTTATTATATTCAGTTGCAAAGGCCGGGCCGTTTTCTGGGCTTAAAAGATCGGCACCTGCTCCTGCAACAGATAATATTTGAATGCTGATGCCGCTTTCATCCATGGTTTGCAGGCGGTCGCCGCCAAGGTCTGCTAATTTGGGAGCTAACTTTTCTATAGCAGGCGACTGGCCAATGCTGTGCTTTGCTTTATCTGCCTCGCTTATTTTCCCGGTCATTTCCGGGAAGGCTATGTGTTCTTCGAGCGTTATAATTCTCATAATTTATATGGTTATCATTAAGCAACACTTACTTACTTAAAAAAGTTGAAATTATTTACTTCATTTAACCGATGATGCCTTACAAAAAACGATAAGCATTGTTTAGTAAATAATGAAGGCAGTAATTATAACAAAGCCCGGCGGCCCGGAAGTTTTAGAAATAGCCGAAAGGCCACAGTCGGCATGCGGCCCGGCAGAGGTATTGATAAAGATAGCGGCTGCAGGTATTAACCGGCCGGATGTATTTCAGCGTAAGGGAAATTATCCGCCTCCTCCTGGGGCATCAGTAGATATACCGGGCCTGGAAGTTGCGGGTACTATCATAGAGACAGGCACCGGGGTAAGCCGCTGGAAAGTGGGCGACAAAGTTTGCGCCCTGTTAAACGGAGGCGGTTATGCGGAGTATTGCTCCGTACCGCAGGGGCAATGTCTGCCAGTACCGGAGGCACTTACCTTTGAGGAAGCGGCATCCCTGCCCGAAACATTTTTTACTGTCTGGAGCAATGTTTTTGAGCGCGGTAAATTGAAACCAGGCGAAACACTGCTGGTACACGGCGGCTCGAGCGGGATAGGCGTTGCTGCTATCCAAATGGCAAAGGCACTTGGCAGTAAGGTATACATTACCGCAGGCAGCGGGGAAAAGTGTAAATTTTGTGAACGGCTGGGCGCCGATAAAGCCATTAATTATAATGCAGAAAACTTTGCCGATGCCATTAAGCAAATAACAGGCGGCAAGGGCGTGAACGTAATACTGGATATGATAGGCGGTGATTACACACAAGGTAATCTGCAGTCGCTTGCAGACGAAGGGCGCCTGGTGATAATAAACGGAATGAAAGGCGTAAATGTACAGGTTGATCTTTCGCTGATTATGCGGAAAAGGATTACCCTTACAGGTTCTATGCTGCGGGCAAGGGAAACGGCATTTAAGGCAGCCGTAGCTAAAGGTTTGGAAGAAAATATCTGGCCCTTACTGGCATCCGGCAAAATTAAGCCGGTTATAAATGCTGTTTTCCCGGCGCAGCAGGCGGCAGATGCACACCGCTTAATGGAGAGCAGTACGCATATGGGTAAAATAGTATTAAAGTTTTAGCCTGTAATTAAACCGGTACGGACTTTAAAACTTGGAGCGTTGAATAGGCAATTAAAGATTGTAAAGCTATTTTAATATTTGCTTATAAATCTTAACTTTGCGCCTCTGAAACGCAGGTATGCCTTTTTATAGCGCGTTTTATAGAAAATACTTTAAATTACCAGGTTATATATGCCAAACATTGGAAAAATATCACGGATCATCGGTCCGGTAGTTGACGTAAGCTTTGCAGACGACGCACATCTTCCTAAAATTTATGACGCATTGGAAATAACAAAAGACAATGGTCAGAAAGTTATTTTGGAAGTTCAGCAACATTTGGGCGAGGATCGTGTTCGCGCGATCGCCATGGATTCAACCGACGGGCTGCTGCGCGGCATGAAGGTTTTAGATATGGAATCGGCCATAAAAATGCCTGTTGGCGATGACATAAAAGGCCGTGTATTTAACGTGGTTGGCGATGCCATTGACGGTATTCAGGATGTTGACAAAGCAAACGGTCGCCCTATCCACGCTGCCCCTCCAAGGTTTGAAGACCTATCTACCGAAACAGAAGTATTGTTTACCGGTATTAAAGTAATTGACCTTTTGGAGCCTTATGCAAAGGGTGGTAAAATTGGATTATTTGGTGGTGCCGGTGTAGGTAAAACTGTATTGATCCAGGAATTGATCAACAACATTGCAAAAGCATATTCAGGTTTATCAGTATTTGCCGGTGTAGGTGAGCGGACCCGTGAAGGTAACGACTTACTGCGCGAAATGCTTGAATCTGGTATTATAAAATACGGCGAAGGCTTTATGCATTCGATGGAAGAAGGCGGATGGGACCTGTCAAAAGTTGACCCTGAAGCTTTGAAAGATTCAAAAGCAACCTTCGTTTTCGGGCAGATGAACGAGCCTCCCGGCGCACGTGCACGTGTAGCGTTATCGGGTTTAACCATTGCAGAATATTTCCGTGATGGCGACAGCGAAGGTAAAGGCCGCGATATCTTATTCTTTATTGATAACATTTTCCGCTTTACACAGGCAGGTTCAGAAGTTTCGGCTTTATTAGGCCGTATGCCATCGGCAGTAGGTTACCAGCCAACGCTTGCTACAGAAATGGGTGGCATGCAGGAGCGTATCACATCAACTAAACGCGGTTCAATTACTTCTGTACAGGCAGTATATGTACCTGCGGATGACTTGACCGACCCTGCGCCGGCCACAACCTTTGCCCACTTAGATGCTACAACCGTACTTTCGCGTAAAATTGCAGAGTTAGGTATCTATCCTGCGGTTGACCCTCTGGATTCAACCTCACGTATCCTTAGCCCAACTATTTTAGGTGACGAGCATTACAATACCGCTCAGCGTGTTAAAGAAACTTTACAACGCTACAAAGAGCTTCAGGACATTATCGCTATTTTGGGTATGGACGAGCTTTCTGAAGAAGATAAACTGGTTGTATCACGCGCACGCCGTGTTCAGCGTTTCTTATCTCAGCCATTCCACGTTGCCGAGCAATTCACCGGCTTAAAAGGCGTATTGGTTGATATTAAAGAAACTATCAAAGGCTTTAACATGATCATGGATGGAGAAGTGGATGAATATCCGGAAGCTGCATTCAACCTTGTAGGAAGCATTGAAGAAGCAATAGAAAAAGGTAAGAAATTACTGGAAGAAGCTAATAATTAAGAATAGATCCAAGAGTCAAGAAACAAGAATCAAGATAAAAAATCTGGCTTGTTTCTGATTTTAGAAGATAAGTTTATTAGAGCAAAGAGTTAAAATTGAGTATTAGACTAAGGTCTGTCTTGATTCCTGACTCTTGGCTCTTGACTCTCAAAACAAATGACTTTAGAAATTTTAACTCCAGATAAGACACTTTTCCAGGGCGAAGCTACTTCGGTATCTGTTCCGGGTACATTGGGATCATTTGAAATCCTGAATCATCACGCACCTATCATTTCTACCCTGGATGATGGCAAGGTGATTGTTCGAGGATCAAAGGAGGAAGTGTTTTTTATCAAAGGCGGAGTTGTAGAGGCGCTTAATAACAAGGTTGTTATTTTAGCAGAAGGTCTCATCAATAAATAATAACATTAGAATTTAAGATCTGGAAACGCCGTGGCATTTGCTGCGGCGTTTTTTGTTTGCCTTATTTTATGGTGGCAAAGATTTTCATTTTACAGGTAAACATTTATATTAGCGAAACAACTCTGATTAAATGAAAACCTTTGTAGCCTGGTTTACATCTACTTTAATTTGCAGCATTGCCTGCGCACAGCAAATGAATACAAAAGCACTTACTTATCCTGTCACAAAAAAAGTTGATACCGTTGATACCTATTTTGATACCAAGGTGCCCGACCCATACAGGTGGCTGGAGGATGACCGCGCCGATGATACTAAAGAATGGGTAAAGGCTGAAAACAAGGTAACACAAAATTACCTGTCGCAAATACCTTATCGCGATGCCCTGCACAAGCGACTGCAGCAATTATGGAACTACGAGAAATATGGTGCTCCCTTTACCGAAGGTAGGTTTACCTACTATTATAAGAATGATGGTTTACAAAGCCAGGCCGTTTTATGGAGACAGCAGGGCGACAGCGCACCGGAAGTTTTTTTAGATCCCAATAAATTTTCGGCAGACGGCACAACGTCGTTGCAGGGCATCAACTTTACGAAAGATGGCAGCCTGGCTGCTTACCAGATCTCAGAGGGCGGCAGCGACTGGCGCAAAGTGATAGTTATAAAAACAGCCGATAAAACGGTAATTGGCGATACGCTTACCGATATAAAATTTAGCGGGATAGCATGGCAGGGTAATACCGGTTTTTATTACAGTAGCTATGATAAACCAAAAACAGGCTCGCAGTTATCAGGGATGACGCAGTATCACAAACTATACTATCACCAATTGGGAACCCCGCAAAATACAGACAAGCTGATATTTGGGGGCGAGAAAACGCCCCGCCGTTATATAGGTGCTTATTTAACAGAAGACGAACGATTTCTTATCATCACTGCGGCTACTTCTACAACCGGTAATGAACTTTACATACAGGATCTGAGCAAACCACATGGGGAAATTGTGCAGGTGATCAATAATTTTGATAACGAGCATTCGGTGCTTGATAATGTTGGCAGCAAGCTTTATATAGTTACTAATTTGTATTCGCCTAATTTTAAAATTGTTACAGTTGACGCATCAAACTCAAAGCCTGTTAATTGGAAGGATTTTATCCCTGCTACTGCAAATGTATTGAGTGCTTCGACGGGTGGCGGTAAGATCTTTGCCGAATACCTGAAAGACGCTACATCCCTGGTAATGCAGTACAACATGGACGGCAAGCTGGAAAGAACCATAAACCTGCCATCGGTAGGTTCCGCCAGCGGGTTTGGCGCTAAAAAGGAGGAGAAGGAAACCTATTATACCTTTACCAATTACGTTTACCCGCCAACTATTTTCAAACTGGACATTACTACCGGGACATCGACCATTTATAAAAAATCAGGTGTGAAGTTCGACCCGGATCAATATGAAAGTAAACAGGTGTTTTATGCTTCAAAAGACGGCACCAAAATACCGATGATCATCACATACAAAAAGGGTACGGTGTTAAACGGGCATAACCCAACATTGCTATATGCATACGGCGGCTTTGGCGTGAGCCTTACTCCGGCTTTTAGCACCAGTAACATTATTTTGCTCGAACACGGCGGAATTTATGCTGTACCAAACCTGCGCGGCGGTGGTGAGTACGGAGAAAAATGGCACAAAGCGGGCATTAAGCAAAAAAAGCAAAACGTATTTGACGACTTTATCGCCGCGGCCGAGTATCTTATAAAACATAAATATACATCTAAAGATTATCTCGCAATTTCGGGAGGATCAAACGGCGGATTGTTAATAGGCGCCGTATTGACGCAACGCCCCGATCTTTGTAAGGTTGCCTTCCCGGCAGTAGGTGTAATGGATATGCTGCGGTATAATAAGTTCACAGCAGGCGCAGGGTGGAGCTATGATTATGGCACTGCCGAAGATTCAAAGCAAATGTTTGATTATCTGTATAAGTATTCGCCGTACCATGCGCTTAAGCCGGATAATTACCCGGCAACTATGGTTACCACTGCCGATCATGACGACCGCGTGGTTCCTGCCCACTCATTTAAATTTGCAGCGCGTTTGCAGGAAGATCAAAAGGGAGTGGCACCGGTTATAATCCGGATAGAAACCAAAGCCGGGCATGGCGCCGGGCAAAGTACCGAGCAGATCATAAGCGGGCAGGTTGATAAGTGGGCGTTTATGTTTTGGAATATGGGCCTCACATTTTAGTCGTTATAAAATGAGAAAAAGCAGATGCTTATTTATTTTCATATTGCTAACGGTTATTTGTGCATTGGCCAAAGCACAAGCACAAAAACGGGATTTAAATATTGTTTTTATTGGTAATAGCATTACTTATGGTGCGGGGCTTAGTAATGCAGCAAGGCAGGCACCGCCGGTAATTGCTGCTGCTTATCTGCAAAAACAGGAAAATATCGGGTCGGTCAATATATCCAACCAGGGGCATAGCGGTTTTACTACCGTCGACTTTTTACCAACCACTGCCACTGCCTTCCCAAAGGTGGAAGCCGCTGCAAAAGGTTTTTCAAATAGTAAGGCACTGCTTATTTTTTCTATAAAGTTAGGCACCAATGACAGTGCCATTAAAGGTCCCAACGGAGCCCCCGTATCGCCTGATGTTTACAAGCAAAACCTTAAAACAATTGCCGATAGCCTGCTAAAGGAATTTAAGGGCTGCATTATTATATACCAGCACCCGGTTTGGTATAGTCCTAATACTTACAACGGTGCCAGGTATTTAAATGAGGGATTGGCAAGATTAAAAAGTTATGTACCGCAAATAGATGAGTTAGTGAAAGAATATCAATTGGCATACTCTCACCAGGTTTTTGTGGGTGATAAGGAAGCTTTTAAATACTTTGAAAAAAATGCAGTAACGACGATGCAGCATGAGAATGGGCATGAGGGGATTTTTTACCTGCACCCCAATGAGGATGGGGCAAAAGCCTTAGGAACTTACTGGGGTAAGGCTATATATAAAGTTGTAAGGTCGCTTTAGTAGCGATACTGTTAAACAGAAACAGCCGGGCATTACCTGGCTGTTTCTGTTTATTATAAGAGTTATTAGTGTCTGTCGTAGCCGTGATCGTGATGACCGTTATGGTCATCGCCATGCCAGTGATTCTGGTAATGCGCATCGCGGCTGTCGCGGATCAGGCCCTGGTCATGACGACCGCGGTAGCCTGCATATCTTGCCCTGAAATCCGCATGATGTTCCCATGGGTTAGGTTGGTTTACAACTACTTTGTAGCTATGATACCTATCGAAATGGGCAAACCTTGGTGATGGCGGCAATGCACCTGCATGCACCCAGGCGTTGTTATCATAGTACACATATTGATGATGCGGTACATCATAATAAGCATCAATATCAGGCATGTAATAATATTCAGCATGGTCATAACCAACCGGGCCCCAATCTGGCTGGGCGCCAATATTTACTCCTAAACTTAAATGGATTTGAGCGTCTGCCGCTTTAAATGATAAGCAGGCCAGCATAAAAGCTGCTGCAAAAATTAGTTTTTTCATTGTAATAATTGTTTAAGTGAATTAAGCTTTGTGAAATATAATTCAAAAGCCCCAACCCACATGTTTAGCAGGATAGACAATTATTTACCACAATGGTTTAGTAATATTAGTTATTTAACAGAAAAGGATGCCGTGTTTATATCCGGCAATAATAAATGAACTAGAAGTTAAACGGCTTATTGCTCGTCTTTATCGGCATCAATCTTTTTACCAGCCATTGCGAGTACCGGTTTGCCAATTACTTTATAGGCTCCCTCGCCTTTAAGAATAGATGCTACCTCCGCTTTATCCTGCATTACCTTTACTGCTTGTGAAAGTTCCTTATCGTACTTAAAGTTGGTTTCGTAACGGCCCTTCTCATAATAATACCGCGATGCAATTTCATTTTCAAGCACCTGTTTTATCTCATCTTTATGAAGCTGAAGGTCGTTCTTTTTGGTAGCAAGCATTTTTGCCTTAAGGGCATCGTATTCGGTTTCAATCCCGGTAAACTGCTTTTCTTTGGTGGCTTCGTTCTTCAGGTTATCCAATACCTTTTCAGAATTGGTTACGTAATTATAATTCTTATCAGACAAGAATTTAACAAAATCATTGTACTCGTTATCAGATAGCGTAAACCCGCGAATGTTATCAATGCTTGCATGCTGTTCGCGATAGCGGGTAGCATAATCAAAAACAAGCAACTTGGATACCAGCGTTTGTGTAATGTTGGCAAAGCGTTCCTGCTTAACAAATATATCCGGGTAAATGCCGCTGCCGTCGTAAACAGAACGGCCATCTTTGGTTTTATATTCGTGAATAAGCGAATCGGCAACTTTTACCACACTGCCGTCGTCCTTGCGGTGCGTGTAATCTAAAGCTTGTATGCACCTGCCCGAAGGGATAAAATATTTTGCGATGGTGATTTTAACAAGGCTGTTGTAAGGCAAGTTAAAAGTTTGCTGCACTAAGCCCTTGCCATAGCTGCGCTGGCCTATGATAATAGCACGGTCAAGATCCTGCAATGAGCCTGCAACAATTTCTGATGCCGAAGCCGAACGGCTGTTTACCAGTACAACCAATGGCAAATTAGGCTCCAGCGGAGCGCTCATGGTGTTATAGGTAAAGTTCTTTTCTGCAATCTTTCCTTTTTGCGAAACTATCTCCACATCTTTTTGAACAAAGAGATTTACAATTTTTACAGCCTCCTGCAAAATACCGCCGCCGTTTGAGCGCAGATCCAGGATAATGCCGTTGGGGTTGTTCTTTTTGAGCGATACAAGGGCATTGGTTACTTCGTCGGCAGAGTTTTCTAAAAACTTATCCAGCTTTATGTAACCCATATTTCCGTCCACCATACCATAATAGGATACGTTAGGCTGTTTGATCTCATCGCGGATAAGGGTCTTTTCCACCGGCTGCGATTCGCTATCGCGCTTAATCAGCAGTTTTATGGACGCGCCTTTAGTGCCTTTTAATAGCTGGCCGACCTGGTCGTTGTCTTTACCCTGTAATACAATGTCGTTTATTTTTACCAGTTGATCGCCGGGGCGTATATCTGCTTTTTGAGCGGGGAAGCCGGAAAATACATCGGATACAAATACTTTTCCGTTGCGCAGAAATATACCGGCGCCAATACCGCCGTACTGCGTACTCACGTAATGCAGTTTATATTCTTCAATTTCAGATTCGGGGACGAATTCGGTGTAAGGGTCAAGACCGTCCAGCATGGCATCCACGCCGGTCTTTATCATTTTTGCTGAGTTTATATCGTCAACATAATTAATGTTAACCTCTTTATATACCGAAGCAAAAACATCCAGGTTTTTAGAGATCTGGAAAAGATCGTCCTTAAAGCTCCATGTAGCAAAGCTCAGCACCACAATGCCGGCAACAATTCCAGATTTTTTATATTTATCAAATAACACTTTGCCCTTGTTCATCCCTATACCTTTAATATAAATCTACAAAAAGTGTTTCAGAAATTTCCGTTTGATCTACAGACGGTTATTATCAATATTTACCAGTGCTTTCTTTAAGGTAAATAATACATATTTCCTGTCGCGCTTTACAAGTTCCATTAATTTGTTTATCAGGGTTTCTTCCTGCCCTTCAGAATATTCAAGTTGTTCTTCGGTAAGGTGATTATATTTTCTCCTGATCTTGATCTTTACACGTTCCCAATCCTTGTTACTGATACTGATTTCGGCCATTTTGATATGTTTTCCACAAAAATATAAAAATACGCATTTTATACGCGTAAATTTTAGCAAGGATGCTGTTTAGTTAAAGTAATTATTTTGCAGGTTTGCCGTTGTATTGAAAACTACAGAAATCATGAAAAAGTATTTATTGATAGCAATTATGTTGCTTACCCTGAGCATAAGCGCCAGGGCGCAATTTTCCATCGGGATAAAAGGCGGTGTAGATTTCTCTAAGATCAATGCCAATAACTTAAACTCTTCCACCTTAACGGGTTACCAGGCCGGTGTTTTTGCGCGTTTTGGAACCGGGCTTTATCTGCAACCCGAAATGTATTTAAGCAGTTCGGGTGGAAAGTTTACTTCCGACGATAATTCCTATTCGGCAAAAGTTCGTTTCACAAATTTGAACGTTCCATTACTGATAGGCGAAAGGTTTGGTGTAAGCACGTTAAACTTCAGGATTATGGCCGGCCCTGTCTATACTGCTAATTTAAGCAAGAACGAAAGCTTTTCGCAAAACTTTAATAATGCTTATAACGATTTTGGCCATTACAACAACAGCACCTTGGGCTTCCAGGCCGGTGCAGGTGTCGACATTGGTTTTATTACCGCCGACTTTAGATACGAAGGCGGCCTTACTAAAATAAATCCCGACTATGGGCAAAGGCAAAACTTATGGGCGTTAAGCGTTGGATTTAAAATATTGTAGAAACTCCCGGAGGTACGCTAACACTGCTTGTAGGCATTAGCTTACCCGAATTTTACGGACGTCATTGTCAACGAACCGCCAACTGCTTTATCGTTGAAAAATGACACATCGTTACCCGCACCCGCGCCCAGGCTATACATTAATGGTAAATAATGCTCGGGTGTGGGTATAGCCATTTGGGCTTCCCTGCCCAGGCTTTCGTAATTAAGTAATGGCTGATAGTTGCCTGTAGAGATAAGTTCTTTAAACTGGCTATTGATTTTAAGTGCCCAGTCGTACCCATATTCAGGCTCGCGCATCTTGTCCCAAGCTACCATGCGCAGGTTGTGCACCATGTTGCCGCTGCCAATAATAAGCACGCCTTTTTTTCTTAATGAATATAATTCCTTTGCGAGTTGGTAATGGTACTGCGGGCCTTTGGTATAGTCGATGCTCAACTGCAAAACCGGTATTTTTGCTTCCGGATACATGTGGCGGATAATGGTCCACGCGCCGTGGTCTAAACCCCAATCATGATCGAGTTCTACATTGGCCGAATGAAGCAATGCTTTTGTTTCCAGGGCAAGCGCAGGGCTGCCCGGAGCATTATATTGTACATCGAAAAGTGCTTTTGGGAAGCCGCCAAAATCATGAATGGTTTGCGGAAAATCCATGGCAGTGATCCTGGTGCCACGGGTAAACCAATGAGCAGATATTACCAGAACCGCTGCTGGTGTAGGTATTTCCTGTGACATTCTTGTCCAACGCCTTGAAAATTCAGTATCCTCAATGCCGTTCATCGGCGAACCGTGCCCGATAAATAAAGCAGGCATAATGTAGCCTGTTTCTTTTAATTCGTCGGTAAATTTATTGAAAGCTGATAAAGATGTCATGTTGTTATCCCTTATATAGATCATACAAATATCCCCAATATGTGGCTGATTTTATTTAACACAGGGTAAGAAATGCGCTTGATGTATGTTAAGTAAAAGCTAATTGAAAAGCTGTTTCCTGATGCGGCTTAAGCTTTCGGGCGTGATGCCTAAATAGGAGGCTATATAAATTAAGGGAATACGTGAAGCAATTTGCGGATGTTCTTTAATTAAATGGCGATATCTTTCTTCTGCATGGTCGCTTTGTGCTGCGTTATAGCGCTGTTGCAAGGTAACGTATGCCCGCTGGTATAATTGCCTGAAAAACCTTTCCATCTGCGGAATTTGTTCGTAAAGTAATTCCAGATCATGATAAGAGAGGAGTAAAACTTCACTATCTTCTATTGCCTCGATGTTGATGTTTCCCGGCGATTGGCTCACAAAGCTGCAGAGGTCGCTTACCCAATGCCCTTCTATTGCCAGTTGCAAAACATGCTCTGCCCCATCTTTATTAGTAGTGTATGATCTTAAAGCGCCTTTTTTAACAAAATAAACGTATCGGCTAACGTCGCCTTCTATCAATAGGGGCTTCCGTTTCTTTACAAACCGTTTAGCCAATTTGCTTTCAATCAAAGCAAAATCATCAACCGTGATGCGGGCGTATTTGTTAAGATGATCAAAAAGCTGGGAAGAGATCATAGCGGCTATTATGCCGCAAATTAATAATTATCGTTCATTATTGAGCCAGCCAGTTCAGCAGGTCGCTTATTTCCTGTTCGCCCGTTACATGGCCCATTTCATACTCATGATAAGTAATTCTGGGCGTAAGGTCTTTAAGATATGCGCGCGCATCATGGGCATACGGTAACGGAAGCACATTATCCTGAGTGCCGTGAGCAATAAACACCTTTAACTTTTGCAGTGTAGGGTTTGCATTGATCAGTGGTTTCACTTCTGGCAACAGGCGGCTGCTTAAAATAAAGATGCCTTTAACCAATTGCGGAAACGTTAAGCCCGTACTGTATGCCATAATGCCGCCCTGGCTAAAGCCACCTATATAAACATTCGCTGCATCTATATGATAATGTGCTATTAACTGATCTGTAAAATCTTTTAATAACAGCCTGCTCTTTTCGGCCTGCGCGGGGTCAATAACGGGTTTGCCGGTCGAAAAATCTACGTGGAACCATGCGTAACGCCCGGGTGCTATGGTGTAAGGCGCTCTGGCAGACACAACCACAAAATTTGCAGGAAATCTGTTTGCCAGGCGAAACAGGTCATCTTCGTTGCTGCCAACGCCATGTAACAGGAGGATAAGGCCGGGGTTTGGGCTGCTTGTTTCGCGGATTTTATATTCTAAAAGCATACTCGTATTAATGTAAAAATATATGGCCGATGTAACAGCCCTAAATATTAGTGTCACAAATATGGCGCATAACTGTGCAGCGCTGTTTGATGCAGGATAAGAAATTTACTTGATGTATGGTAAGTTTTACAGGAGTGATTGGTTAATACGAATTCCTATAAAAAAGCAAAGCCCCTGATGGGCAGGGGCCTTTGCTAACCAATTATAAACCTAAATTATGAGAAGAGCTGTAGGAGAAGGAGTCGAACCTTCACGAAGTGGTTATTCTTATTGCTAAGAGTTTCCCATAATCTTCGCCACCGCGACAAGGAGGTGTGTCTGCCTAAATTTCACCATCCTACATTACTTATTATACTTTAATTAAAGATGATTGTTTTAGATAAATAATTAAACTTAAAACTAAATAACAATAGCCGATAATTAAACTATGCTGTTGGGGAAGGATTCGAACCTTCACAGAGTGGTTAGCCCGCTTCGGGTTTTCCATGATCTCCGCCACCGGGACAAGGAGGTGTGTCTGCCTAAAATTTCACCACCCAACATTGTTTTTGTTGTTAAAGAACGCTAAGCAATTGTCATTTGCTTGATACAAATCTAACAGGAGTATCAATTTATTGCAAATATTTCAATAGAATATTTTTATTTTTATCAGATTTTAATTATTCTTGTATATAAATAAAATTTTTCGAATTTATGTCCCACAGAAAAGCTCAAAATTTAGAAATTGATAATCTCGATATTCAGATTTTGTCAATATTAATGAAGAATGCAACTACTCCCTATACGGAGATTGCCAAAGAGTTGATAGTTTCTGGCGGAACCATACACGTACGCATGAAAAAGTTGGAGGAGATGGGCGTGATAAAAGGTGCCAGCCTGGAAGTTGACCCTCAAAAATTAGGCTACGATATTACCGCATTTCTGGGAATTTTCCTGGAAAAGGGCTCTCAGTACAACGATGCGGTAAAGCAGCTTAAAACTATAAAAGAGATTGTAGAGCTACATTACTGTACCGGTGGCTATAGTATTTTTGCTAAAATTGTATGCCACGATACCACTCACCTGCGCGAGGTTTTAAACGAGCAGATTCAAAGCGTTAAAGGCATCCAGCGGACAGAGACTTTCATTTCACTTGAAGAAAGTATAAGGAGACAGATCACTTTGGAATAATATTTACTTACTAAAAAAATAGCCAGCTTCTTTTAGGCCGGCTATTTTTTAGGTGTTATTTTTCTACCATTTAATTGTGCGAAGGAACAAAGAAGCAGTCCTGTAGCCAATGCAATGGCGCTAATATATATCGACGAGATTGCCACGCTACGCTCGCAAAGACAAATTAGTACTGCCGTTTCGCCTACTTAAACTTCCCTTTCAATGCGGCCAATTTAAGTGCTAAATCACCATCCGGTTCTTTTTCCTGCTTTTTGTTAAAATTCGGTTTGCTGTTATTTTGGTTATTATTATTTGAGCGCCTGTCATCATTGCGCCTTTCGGGCTTTGGTTCATTTTCTTTCATTGACAGTGCAATGCGTTTACGGTTAACGTCAACTTCGGTAACAGTTACTTCTACCTGCTGATGCACCTTCAATACCTCGTTCGCATCTTTAATAAAACGGTTAGTGATCTGGCTTAAATGCACCAAACCATCCTGGTGTACGCCGATATCAACAAAAGCGCCGAAGTTTGTGATATTGGTTACTATGCCGGGCAGCTTCATTCCCACTTTCAGATCGGTGATAGCATTTACTCCTTCAGTAAAGCTAAATGCTTCAAATTGTTCGCGTGGGTCACGGCCGGGTTTGGCAAGCTCGGCCATAATATCGTTTAGTGTCGGCAAACCTGCGGTGTCAGATACATAATGCTGTAGCGGAATGCTTTTGCGCAATTTATCGTCGCTCATTAAATCCTTTACAGAACATTTCATGTCTTTTGCCATTTGTTCTACCAGGCCGTAGCGTTCGGGGTGAACGGCACTGGTATCCAACGGGTTTTCTGCCAGGTGAATGCGCAAAAATCCTGCTGCCTGTTCAAAAGCTTTATCGCCAAGGCGCGGAACCTTCTTCAATTCATCACGGCGTTTAAATGCGCCATGCTGATTTCTGTATTCTATAATGTTTTGCGCTAATTGCGGCCCAAGTCCGGATACATAGGCAAGAATCTGCTTGGAGGCAGTGTTCAATTCTACACCCACACCATTCACACAGCTGATAACCGTATCATCCAGCGAACTTTGTAGCTTGGATTGATCTACGTCGTGCTGGTATTGACCAACGCCTATTGATTTTGGATCTATTTTCACCAGTTCTGCAAGCGGGTCCATCAAACGGCGACCAATCGATACGGCGCCACGTACGGTAACATCCTGATCTGGGAACTCATCGCGTGCAACTTCTGATGCCGAATAAATTGAGGCGCCGCTTTCGTTTACCATAACAATCACAACACCGGGTAAATTTAAACCGCGTACAAAAACCTCTGTTTCCCTGCCGGCGGTACCATTACCGATAGCAATTGCTTCTATGTTATATTTTTCAAATAGATGCTTAACTGTCTTTTCTGCTTCGCGAGCCTGGCCGGCACCTGTGTGCGGAAATATGGCTGTATATTCCAGTAATTTCCCTTGTTCGTTAAGGCATACAACTTTACAGCCGGTGCGGAATCCCGGGTCAATAGCCATGGTGCGTTTCTGGCCTAATGGCGCGCTTAATAATAATTGCCTTGCATTTTCTGCAAAAACACGGATAGCTTCCTCGTCGGCTTTCTTTTTAGTAAGCAAGCGTATTTCAGTTTCCATAGACGGTTTCAGCAAACGTTTATAACCATCGGCAATAGCTTGCTTAACCTGGTCGGCAGCCGGGTTATTGGCTGATATAAAAGCATGTTCCATTACCCCAATTGCATCCTCATCTTCCGGCTTTATATCCAACCATAAAATCTCTTCTTTCTCACCACGGCGCATTGCCAAAATACGATGGGATGGAACCACTTTAACAGGTTCGCTCCAGTCAAAATAATCCTTATACTTAACGCCTGCTTCTTCTTTCCCTGCAATTACCTTAGATTGAAATACACCTTTTTCTACAAATAGGTTACGCATTTTTGTGCGCACTTCCACATTTTCACTTATAAACTCGGCAATTATATCACGCGCCCCGCCCAAAGCCTCTTCAATGGTTTTTACGCCTTTTTCTTCGTCTATATATTTTGCTGCTTCATCGGCAGGGTCAATTCTTTTTTGCTGCAGTAACAGATCGGCTAAAGGCTGTAAACCTTTTTCGCGCGCAGTGGTGGCACGCGTTTTTCTTTTAGGGCGATAAGGAAGATAAATATCTTCCAGGCTTACCATTGTTTCGGCTTCGTTTATTTGCTTTTCAAGTTCTGGCGTAAGCTTTCCCATCTCGGTGAGTGATTTCAGGACAGCTTCCCTGCGCTTATCCAGATCGCGTAATTGCTGCACACGGTCGCGTATGTTAGCTACCTGAACCTCGTCAAGCGAGCCGGTAACTTCTTTACGGTAGCGCGAAATAAACGGAACAGTAGCACCTTCGTCTAACAGGTTAACGGTGGCAACAACCTGTTTCTCGCTGACAGACATCTCGCCAGCTATTTTTTTATAATGAATGCTCATAAACAAATTTGGACTTCGAAGTTGAGGAGAATTGCGGGAAATTTCAAGCGAAGATTATCAACAAAGAATTAGCAAAGCCCCCTCTAAATCTCCCCCGGGAGGGGAGACTTTGAATATTCCATGTGAATAGTTCAGGATTCTGTTAATTCCCAAATTCTATAAATTCGAGTTCAGACAGATTATGAAAGCCCCCTCTAAATCTCCCCGGGAGTGGAGACTTTGAATATCGATATTTTACAGCTCAATGGCTGCTAAAGCGATTTATGAATAGCTTAGATTCTACTAATTCCCAAATTCTATAAATTCGAGTTCAGACAGATTATCAAAGCCCCCTCTAAATCTCTCCCGGAAGGGGAGACTTTGAATATTGCATGTGAATAGCTCAGGATTCTGTTAATTCCCAAATTCTATAAATTCGAGTTCAGACATTATCACAAATTCGAGCCACGGCTTTGTTTGTAAGCACTTACTAACTTTACCGTTATAGCAATTAAAACAAGCGCCAAAGCGACAGAACCTGCTACGGTAAGCCAAATTTCATGTTTCTTTATCCCGTTTACTATATTAAACAGGTTGATCAGAAAAACAGAGCCAAATATTAAAAATTGAAGGGTGTTATTTTTACTTGTGGTTTGCATTCTTACTGTTCTTTATATTGATGTATAACGATATAATAATAAACGCAATAAATATAACACCGCCAATGGATGCCGCTACAATCCGCCATGTTTGATGATGGGCTATCCCGTCATAAAAACTACGTATAGCTATCAAAATAAATCCAAAGAATATCAAAAAGGAAATAACAGACACACGGTTATTTTTCCTGGTGATTGGGGCGACTTCGTTATCCATAAATAAGATATTGGTTTTAGGGTCTTTTCATATCGATACGGCCGGCTTGTTCCAGTTCGCTATCTATCTGGTCATCGAATTTAAAACGGTACAAAACCCAGTCGTTTTTAGGCTTGTAGAACATAAAGGTAAAGCGCAGGGGCTGGTTTTCGTGCTTTACCAGATAGCTGTAAAAGACAAGGCTCGGTGCAGCCGTTTTCTGAACAATAAGTTCCCTGCCGTTAAACGGGCCTAATGCAATGCGCAAAGAATCCAGCTTTTGTTTAAGCAAGCTAATTTGCGCGTTGTTAGCAAACAATTTGTTAGTGCCAAAAAGGTAATCTATTGCTGCGCTGGTACCGTCTTCCTTGTATTTTTTAAAAAAGTTATCAATTAATACAGCTGCACCCTTGACTACAGGGGCCGCTGCCGGTTTAGTTGCCGCCGCAGGGGTAGTGCCCGATGCAAGTACCGGTGCCTGGGCCTTTACGCCAAAAGAAAATAATACAATAGTAACAGACAGTAGGATGCGGGTAATAACACCCCTATGGGTAGCAACGTTCATAATTGAATTTAAAACTTTAAAGTAAATAAAAAGCCCCGGTAATAACCAGGGCTTAGGGATATTTTTGTTAAAAGTATTGTTAAATACCTTTGTCTTCGCTTGTGTTATCTGGAAGGCTTGCAATTCTAAAAGCAACGTTACCGTTTTGGTCGGTTGTTTTTTCATAATAGATATCGTTTGGCGATACATAATATCTTTTGCCGTTTAACGATACTTTATGGCAGCCGTCTGGCAGTTGATTTATAATGTCGCCAACCCGTGGGGCAGTAACTGCAGCCGCAGCATTTGGATCGGTTGCAGCATCATCTGTATTCAGAACACCGTCTTTACCGGCAACAACAAACATTTTCTTGCCATTATCGCCAATTACTGCTTTGTAATACACGCCATCAAGTTCGTAATACTGAACACCATCAATTTTAATTGGTTGCGCAGATTTTGGAACATCAGGAATTGCAGCACCTACCGGTGGTTCTGTAACCTGGTAACCACCGTTGTCATAAGGGCTGTAGAATATACCATCATCATAATAGTATAAAGAAGAACCCCAGTAAAAAGGATAATAGCCAAATGGAAGCACGCCAAGGTAAAAACCAAGATGCGGATAACCATAATAGCCAAAGCCCGGCCTGTAAAATGCGCCGCCATGGTAACCGGCACCGGCAAAATACCCTGCACCAGACCTGAATGACGTACCGCCACGGCCTGTTAAGCCACCAGAAGTAACGCCTCTTGAGGCGAAACCTCTTGAGCCAAAGCCGGTGCTGCTTGCACCTACACGCGAGCCGCTAATTCCGAAACCGCCACCACCACCGCCATGGAATCCTCCTCTTTGGGCACTTGCGGGGGTTATCATCAGTGCCGAAAGCATCCCGGCTAAGAACATACCGGATGCGTATTTATATATCCTTTTCATAACGTATTTGGTGATAAATCTATTAAACTGTATTTACTTAAGTAAAGTATTTTTTTTCTTGTTTATTTCAAACAACTATTAGACCAAAACAAACTTAAATGGTTTAACGTGTTACTAAAAAATATGTAATAAATAAAATGTAATTTTTTCTTACCTTTTACAAACAAATCTATACACAAATGAACCAAATTGCTCATTAATTTTCAATTAGAAAAAATAGCTCTTAACTATGTTTTTTCCACTATTCCATACGGAAATACCAAAGAAAAGGTTGTTCCCTCACCTACTTTAGAATTTACTTTGATTGTAATGTTATGGAACACAGCAATTGATTTTACAATAGGCAAGCCAAGCCCAAAACTATCCTGCTGTAATGATTGCCTGAATTTTTTAAAGCGGTTAAAGATATATGGAATATTGTCTTCTTTTATACCGATGCCGGTATCCGTAATATCTATGATATAAAGATTGTTCTCGCGCCTTGCAGCTATGTTGATAGAGCCATTTTCTTTATTGTATTTAATGGCGTTATTGATAAGGTTAAAGAAGAGATTAAAAAGCAGGAACTTATTAACTCCTGTCAGTTTCCAGTTGGCAGGTATGGCCGCTTCATAACCGATATTTTTATCCTGTAAGCGGATAGAGATTTCATCGTATACCTCGTTGAGCAGAACAGATAAAGAGATAGTGTCCTCTTTTAAAAACTGCTCGTTCTCTATCTGGCTGATAAGCAATAACGTTTTGGTAATACTTTTTAAGCGGTTGAGGATTTTTTGCATTTCCAGCAGGCGCGTTTTTAGCTCGTCGGAAATATCCTCCTGGTCAAACATATTCTCGATCTTTGATTGCAGGATAGACACCGGTGTCATCAGCTCATGCGATGCATTTGAAATAAACTCGCGTTCTTTCTGAAAGGTGCTCTCTATCGTTTCGATCATCCGGTGGATACTGATATCGAGGTATTCAAAATCAGACGTGGAGGTCTTCACCTTATCATAGCTACCAAAATTTGGGAATTTATGCCCAAGCAATTTGGTTTTAATAATGAGGCCCAGCGGGCGCAAAACATAATTAGAATAGAGCTGATCGGCAAGGATGGTAAGCAGGATCATGCCCAGCAAAACCTGGAAGGCAATGTTTTGCAGTGGCCTGGTGGTTTCCGTAATAGCATTTACGCTTATGGCAATTTCAAGCAGGTAATGCTTTTTATCGGCATTAAAATTATGGCTTAAAATACGGTATTCTATCGTGTCGCCCTGTAAGATCCTTTTTTCGTTTTTAATGGTGTCGAGGTATTCCGGTAAGGAATCTACCGAAAGGCTTACGTAGTCTTCTTTTAATGGGGTGTAATAACTGGCCTCGCTTTCACCGCTGCGGATGTAACTTTTTATGCCTTCGCTTTGTACAATTTTAAGCAGCTTTTCCTTTTGTGTGCGCAGGCGGTTATCGGTATAGTTCTGGTTAATGTTCTTTATAAGCTGGGGCAGCAGCAAAACAAATATGGTTACGATTACCAGCTTAGAGATGGTATTAAAAAGCGTTAGTTTGGTTTTTAATTTCAATTACTAAGCGTTAATTTTTATTTTATAACCCAGCCCTCTTACAGTTTCCAGCCAGTCGGGCGATGCAAAGGCATTCAGCTTTTTCCTGATGTTCTTTATATGCGCATCTATATAATTAGAATCGTAGTCATCATTAACCACGCTCCCCCAGATATGCTCGCTTAGCTGCGAACGCGATAGGGTACGGTTCTTATGCAGAATGAGGTAAGCAATCAGGTCGAATTCTTTTTTTGTGATGGTACTTACCTCTGCGGCGCCGTAGGTAATGGTACGGTCGGTAAGGTTTATTAAAAAGCCGCCCAGGTCTATATGATTTTGCTTTAAGCCAAATTTTCGGCGGGTAATGGCCTGCATGCGGCTTTGCAGCTCGAGTAATGAAAAAGGCTTCGGTAGGTAATCGTCAGCTCCAAGGTCCAGGCCTTTAATGCGGTCATAAACTTCTGCACGGGCGGTAAGAATAATACACACAGCCTCAGGGTTGCTTTTCTTCGCCTCCTTAAGCAGGTCAAGGCCATCATAATCGGGCAGGCCAAGGTCAATCAGGATAAAATCGTACAGGTTTACCGCAATTTTTTCTGATGCCGATGTACCGTTATAGCATATTTCGCAAATGTAATTATGGTTAGCAAGAAATAGCTCCAGTTCGGCAGCAAGCGCTTTCTCATCCTCAATTATCAAAACATTCATATGCCTAAAAAAAGATGTAAAAAAACGTCAGGTTAAAAAATACTTCGTGCCTGTTCTTTAATGCGCCCTCCACATTCACCGGTATGGAATACTTCCACGATGCCTCAAAAGTATAATGCGGCCTGTTGTAGGCTATAGGTAATTTAAAGCTATAGTTGAGCGCATTAAAACGGCCGTTGTTATAATAAGGAAAAGGTATATAACCCGCATTGCCCGTAAACCCGTTAAGCGGTTCAAAACGCTGGGGATGATCATTATTATATCGCTGTACAAAGTTCTGCGTTCCAAAAATGGCACTAATGGTTGGGTTAAAGGACAGGTAATCCTTATCGTCAAAAATGCTCCAGTTGGTTTCTATGTATTTAGAGGTATTGAGCGTTAAAAAGAAGTCGTTTGCCTTGCCAAACAGGTAATCTGTAGTGATGCTTGATTTTGCTATTTTCCAGTCGAAGGTGTTTTTGAAATCAATATCATTGGACGATGCCGACTTAATTACTTCTGCCGCATCTTTATTAAAAAAGAAATGCGAATAACTTACATTGCCGGTAAATTTCTTTGAATAGTTAAAAAGGTAGCCACCGCCAAAGTCATATTCATCTACCAGGGGATTATAACCCAGCACCTTAACCGCCGATCCGTATACAAAAAAACCTGTTTTAGTATTATAGATCACATCGGTACTCATAAAAGGATATTTGATAGGGCCGGTACGGCCAAAGAACATCACGTCGCTACCATAATTGATACCTACAGATACAGATCGTTTTTTAAATACCGTGTCCGAATCGCCTTTTGTACAGTTAAGGTGCAGCGCATAGGCAGGCAGTAATCGCCCGGCTGCGTTTGCGGCTATCCCAAATGTCAAAAAGAGCAATACGAAAAGGTTTTTCATCAACATTCAATAATAAGGTGTGGAATTTGTTAGTTGCCGTTTCTTCGCGGTATTTCCGGAGGCCTTTCCAATCCAACCGGTCGCCGTTGCCGTTTGGGGCGCTCTTTGGCTTTCAGCGCATCGGGATTTTCAACAGGCTCAAGCTTTTCAGGCCGTGGTTGTTTCCTTGCGTTGGCAACTTCCTTAATCTTTTTTTTGTCGTCCTGCTCCTGCTTTTTGCTTTTCGTAGTGTCGGCTAAAAACCTGGTGGCCTGCAAATTTAAGCTTACAGAAGCAGAATCTTTATAAGTATGAACGTTTTTTACCTTAGCTAATAACAAAGATGGTGCAAATATCAGTAATGCGGCAATATAAGCAAACCACTTTATCATGGAGAAATAGAAACTGTTAAATTCTCTTCAAATAGTAATTATAAAACGGCAATTATATACAGGAGACACAAATTAACTAAAATCACCTAAAAATGCCAGCTTAAAACCTGAACCAAATTTATATTTTTTGGGGTTTATATGATATATAATAATACCGGAGCTGTAAATTAATTACAGCTCCGGATCAATTTTGCTTTTATGCTGATACTGCCGCTATAACCGCAGTAGGTAAATTAATTTAGCGTTATATCTTTAGAGGTATAAACACGGTCCTGGTCATCAATTATAACGCAGGCTATCTGGTTAAGCTGATTAATATGATAAAGGCCCGAGTTGATACCCATTGCTAAAACAGGCGTAGCCATGGCATCTGCAAATTCTGCACTTGGGCTTACCACAGTAACACTTTTAATGCCGCTTACAGGAAAGCCTTTTTTAGGGGTAATAGCGCTGAATTTCTTCTTGCTGATGTGTGATGCAGCCAAACCGGTGTTGTAAGATGTGGCAACAGCCATATCACTGATATTTACATTTGCGTAAACCTGCGCTTTTTGCGCAGGGTCGGCAGTTGCAACGGTCCATGGTTCTTTATCGGGCTGTAAGCCCCAGGTAAGCAAATCGCCGCCGGCGTTAATTACGCCGCTTTGTACCCCGTTTAATTGCAAAATGTATTTGGCCCTATTAGCTGCGTAACCTTTGCTGCTGGCGCCAAAGCCAATTCGCATGGTTTCTTCTTTCAAAAAAACCGTTTGTGCATGTTCATCAAGCACTACATTTTTATACCCGGCAATGCCAACCGTGTTCTTAGTTATTATTCTGTCAGGGGTATTGTTAAAATCAAAATTGGATTTTTCGGCGGCGTAGTACGTAATGTCAAACGCGCCATAAGTAAGTGCCGAAATTTTAAGTGACCTTTCTATCAGTCTGAAAACTTCGGGATTGGTTTTTACCGGGCTGATGCCGGCGTTGCGATTGATCTGGTTAACAGCGCTATCATCGCTTAAACTATTTAAAAGTTTTTCTACGCGGTTAATTTCAGCAATAGCATCATCAATACGCTCATCGGCCCATAACGGATCATTGCCAACAACACTAATTTCAAAACTATTGCCCATCAGGCGAACACTACGCCTGAAAATTACAGATTTGGGTGCTAAAGTTTTTACAGCCAACATAAGCAGATCTTAAAATCAATTAAAAAAACAGCGTTAAAACCGCATTAAGAGAACGGATCATCGCCTTTCAAAATCTAAGGTAGGCGGGCTTTATGAAATTAAGATGAAATGAAAGGGAGTGGATAGATGGTGGCGAATAATGCATAGTTTGTGACATTAATTCAATAAAAATGGCGATTATGAATGTTTATTCTAATGCCAGCTTAATTTCCTGCTAAAAACAAACCCCCGTTTTAATAGCTTAAAAACGGGGGTTTAATATTTAAATATTGCAGTTATGCAACTGTGCCTTCTTTTAGCTTTTCGGCGTTTTCTGCAAATTGCAGGGCTTCCATAATTTCGAGTATATCCCCGTTCATTACGCCTGGCAGGTTATAAATGGTTAAGCCGATGCGGTGTTCTGTTAGCCTACCTTGCGGGTAATTGTAAGTACGCACTTTTGCAGAACGGTCGCCGGTAGATACCATGGTTTTACGTTTTTTTGATGTCTCTTCCAGATGCTTCTGCAATTCCATTTCATAAACGCGCGAACGTAATACTTGTAAAGCCTTATCATAATTTTTTAACTGCGATTTTTGATCCTGGCACTGCGCAACAATACCCGTCGGAAGGTGGGTTAACCTTACCGCAGAGTAGGTGGTGTTTACCGACTGCCCACCCGGGCCCGAAGCACAGAAAAGATCCTTGCGGATATCGCTTACCTGTAGGTCAATATCAAACTCGTCAACTTCGGGCAATACAACCACGGTTGCTGCAGATGTATGTACACGGCCCTGAGTTTCGGTATCGGGCACGCGTTGCACGCGGTGTACGCCCGATTCATATTTTAAGGTACCGTAAGCGTCTTCTGCATTTACATTGAACACAATTTCCTTGTAACCGCCGGAAGTTCCTTCGGTATAGTCAACCAGCTCGGTTTTCCAGCCGCGTTTTTCGCAAAAACGCATGTACATGCGATATAAGTCGCCGGCAAACAGGGCAGCTTCATCGCCACCGGTACCACCGCGTATCTCAATGATCGCATTTTTAGAGTCTTCCGGATCTTTTGGTATCAGCATCAGGCGAATGGTTTCTTCCATTTCATCCTGTTTGGTCAATAGCTCGTCCAGTTCCATTTTAGCCATTTCGCGAAACTCTTCGTCCTTCTCGGTAGCCAAAATGTCCTTGTTGCTGTCTATATTGCTAATAACGTTGCGGTATATCTGATACTGGTCAACAATTTTAGCTAAGTCCTTATATTCCTTATTTAACTGGGCAAAACGCTTCATATCTGCCATAGCTTCCGGACTGCTCAGCTCGGCTTCAACATTTTTCCAGCGTTGAAATATTGCCTCTAATTTTTCTAACATAACAATTAATAAAAATCTGGTGCAAAACCCTATATCGGTTTACAAAACATAAAAATATGCTTATTCAGGATTTGTGCAACGGAGTACAAAAATACAGATTTTTACTAAATATTATTTCATGCCCTTGTAAAGATGTTTAGCAATGCTATTTCACTTCCATTACATCAAAAGATGCCAGCAGGTTCACATCAGGATCGGCATAAAGTGTAGCAGGTTTTACATTAACAGGCAGATTGATATTGGTAGCTCTGTTTTTTATATCGATGGTATGCAATTTTCCGCCTGTCTTAACCTCAAGGGTAAGCTGGTATATTTCACTTTGCTTTTGCTCTATGTTTAATGCAATCGCTTTTTTAGCCTCATCATATTTCCAGCTAAGCGCCAATTGCGGGTGGCCGGCAGTGTAGAGCCATTGGTTAAAAAACTGTTTCAGATCCTGGCCGCTGGCTTGTTCCATTACAAGGCGCAGGTCATCGGTGTTGGCATTACCGCCATTGTATTTGGCATAATAGGCTTTTATCCCTTTCCAAAAAGCTTTGTCGCCCAATTTATGCATAAGCATGTGTAACACCCAGCCGCCTTTTTGGTAGCTGTTGGCATTAAGCAATTGCATAAAATTTTCGTTTACACCCGTATCTACAACCGGGGTAAGGCGCTTTTTTTCAAATTTAATGACGGTTTGCCTGTCGGCCATTTCCCGTTTTTTAAGCGTATCGGGGCCGTATTTACTTTCCAGGTAAAGGTTAGTCATGTAGGTTGCAAAACCTTCGCTTAACCATAAGTGATGGAAGTTTTTTTCGCTCGCGGCATCGCCAAACCATTGGTGTGCAATTTCATGAGCCATCAGTTCTTCAATACCCTTGCTGCTTACAGACTTCTCGAAATAGAAAATTGCGCTTGCATTTTCCATACCGCCAAAAATTGTTTTAGACTGTACGTTCGCCAGCTTTTCATAAGCAAATGGCCCAACGTTTTTGATATAGTAAGGTAAAATGTTGTTTGCAATCTCGTAGCTTTTAAAGCCGCTGTTTTTATCCTCCGGAAACACATAGGTATAAACCGGGATGTTATTTACTTTCCCGCTTTGTTCAATCGCAAACTCTGCAACGCCTATAACCATTACTTTGGTAGGCAGCGGTGCGTTTTCTTTCCAGCGGGTATATTTCAAATTGCCATTCAAGACTTTCTCGTCTATCTTATGGCCGTTTGCTATTACCTGGTAATGGGCGGGTGCAGTTACTTCAAAATCTACGGTTGCTTTATCGCCCGGGTAATCTGCGCAGGGCAGCCAGTTATGTGCCCGGTTGGGCCAGTTGTCACCAAAAAAGGTACGGTGCCCATATTCATTAGTGGAGATGATAAGGCCATCTGCAGGGACGCCCTGGTAAGCGATGGTATAAGTATGCACACTGTTTTTTTGCACCTGCGACATCAGCATCACCTGGTCGCTGTCCTGCACAAAGCTTATATTTTTGTCCTCTTCGGCAATAATAGAGATCAGCATGCCATTGCCCTTTTTGTTTCTTTTAACAAGATCGAGCGGAAATGAATCGGCATCTTTTAAAAACTTAACGGTAATAGTGGCAATGCCTTTTATGCTGTTATTTTCATCATTAAGGCTGATGTTAAAGTTATAATGCTGCACATCAAATACAGGTTTTTCCACCTGTGCCGATGCACTAAAATGGGTTAGCAGAAATGTTAAAACTGATGCAACTAAGCCAAACTGTTTAGTTGAGGCTGTAAAACTTTTTTTATCTGATTTCAAAGTAGAGGGGTATTTAAATTATATGCCGCAGGATTAACTTACTTCCATTTAAAGGTTTTTATCATCAGGTCTACATCTTTTTTTACGAAAGACAATACCGGCTGTATAGAATCCAGGCGGGGTTCGGTATTAAAATAAAGCGCACCACGAATATAATTTTTTACGCTATCGGTGAGGTAAAACTGAACCGATGACGCTGCGTTGCCATCAATGGTGTAATACACGCCGTAAACTTTACGGTCTGGGTTGTGGATAATGCCTTCATCTATCGATGTTGCTTTTACCGTATGCTTAAAACTTAGTTTATGCGCATCTTCAATCAGCTCATTAAATTCCTTTTGGCTGGTAATGTGTTCATAGCTTAAGTGCAGCGTGCCATTAAATTGAGGGAACTGCATGTTAAGCCAGCAGGGTTTAGCATCCGGTTTATGATCCGGCTCTATGAATGCGTATTTGGGGTACAAAAAAGTAAAGGGACAGGAGGTATTATAAACCTGGTAATCTTTTTTTGGGAAAACGATCCTGAAATATCCCCTTGGTTTAGGAGAATAATCATGATTACCGCTACAGGCCGAAAAAAGCAGCAGGGCAACCAGCATTAAACTTAAGTATTTTAAGGGTGTTTTTCTTTCGATGTCCATATTTCCCAGCCTTTTTCTGCCTGCAATATTAACATTTCGTGCCCGTTTTTTATAGTGGCGCCTTTTTCTTCTCCCTTTTGTAAAAACAGCGTTTTTTCGGGGTTATAGATCAGGTCGTACAATAGGTTTTTATCTGTTATCGCCTCGTAAGGGATTGGCGGGCACTCGTTCACATTGGGTGACGTGCCTACCGGTGTGCAGTTCACTATTAACGGATATTGTTTTATATGATGCGGCTTAAGGTCATCAAATAATAAATTATCGTTTACCGGCTTCCGGGTAACCACCTTAAAATCTATGCCAAGGCTTTCCAGCACACATTTCACTGCTTTAGCGGCTCCGCCGTCGCCTAAAACAAGTGCCTTGTCATGATAGTCTTTTAATAAAGGTCGTAAAGACATTTCAAAGCCATAGATATCGGTATTGAAACCCTCCAGCCTGAAATTATGGCCCTTTATGCCTAATTCGCCGGTGAACGCTGCTTCAACAGGGCTTTCGGCGCTGATACGGATACAGTTTACCGCGCCTGCCGACTTTGCATCTGGTTCTATCCAGTCAAGATATTTCATCACGCTGATCTTGTGTGGCACGGTCACATTAAGCCCGCAAAGGTGGGGGTTGTTGTTAAGCAAGTCTACCAAATCTTTAATGCTTTCCAGCGGAAATATTTCGTACTCGGATTCGGGTATCAGTTCTCTTTCAAATTTATCTGTAAAATATTTTTTCGAAAAAGAATGCGACAGCGGGTACCCAATTAAGCCGTATTGTTTCATTGTTAGTGTAAAATTGAACCGCTGTTTCTTGCAACGGCTTTGAATTTTTTAAATGTAATTATACATCAAAAACAACTGATTGCCTCTAAATGATTTAAAAGAGCAAAAAAATGTATGTAACATCTTTAATCAGCTTTTCTTTGCAGCTATCATCATGTGCGGGCTTAAAGCAAGCAGGTTCTTGTTACTTTCGGTAAGCCTTAAAAGCTGCATCAGGTTTTCTTTTTTATGCTGATCGCCCCGGGTTACGAAATAATCTTTATCGAGCCAGATCATGCCTTCCACTGCAAAAGTATCTGTATACCTTAAGCCGGCTTCTTCAAATTCCTGTTTTAGCTGATCAGGCTGATGGTAATACGCCGAGGGTAGTATGCCCGGTAAAGCAGCAGGTGCGTTGTGTATGCCGGTTGTAAGTTCTTCCTTGCACATAGCATAGATCTCCGGTACGTGAATGCCGCCATTCAGTAAACCGGTAATAGCAGAAACCGAATGATTAATGGCAAAACCTAATATTACTCCGCCCGGCTTTGCAACTCTTTGTGCCTCTTTAATTGCCCTGATCCGGTCATCGCGGTTTTGAAGGTGGTAAAGCGGGCCATGCAATATCACTACATCCGCAAAATCATCAGGCTTATTTAAATGTTGTGCTTCACCTAAAGAACTTGAAAAAGATTTTTTTGCTTTTGCCGATCTTTTATTTGCCTGTTTAATGTGCTTTTCAACAGGGTCTACCAAATGTACTTCATGACCCAGGCTTGCCAGCCATTCGGAATAAATGCCTGGTCCGCCGCCTACATCCATGATCACCCCTTTTTTAGCCGGCAAAAATCTTTGGATAAGCTCCTTGTTTCTTTCAAACTCAAGCGGGCCCAATCCAAGCTGCAGCCGGCTTTCTTCGGATGTCTCACTGTAAAATTTATCTATTTCGGGATTAACAAGCATGCGGTAAATATAAAATGCGTGAATATAGCCAGAAATCAAATTGCAAAATAAAAGCCTCCTGAATTATTCAAAAGGCTGGTTAATATATCAGGAATTACTATCCTACAAAAAATGATCGAAAGTATCGCTTCTTATGCCAAGCCGCAAAGTTTCTAACGGAATTACATCTGCGGGGGCAATGTTCCCTAAGCTTACGTTAGCGCCTATCAGTTTAATGAACCAAACCTGCTGCGCTTTTTGAGGCGCTTCCCATATAATTTTTTCTTCGGGTATCTGGGTTAAGATCTCATCTACCAGGCCCTGCCTAACCTCGCCCGAATCGCGGTAAATGCCTACGTTGCCGCTTTCGCGTGCTTCTGCAATTACCTTCCATGATCCGGCTTCCATTTCGGCCCGCATCAGGTTGATCCATTTATAAGGAGCGAAAATCTTTTGTACATCCTTAGAGCCAACTTCGGATATTACAGTAACCAATGAGCTTAGTTTGCGGATATATTCGCACTTTACGTCGTGTTCAATTTCTATAGAGCCGTCAGAAACTTCCGCATGTTCCAGCTTATATTTATCCAGTATCCGGCAATAGTCGTCAAACTGCCCGCGAACGATGAATGCTTCGAACAGCGTACCGCCAAAATAAACAGGGATTCCCGCCTCGCGGTAAAGCGCCAATTTTTGGTCCAGATTAGGAGTTACATATGAGGTGGCCCAGCCCAGTTTTACAATATCTGTGTATGAACCGCTCACTTCTAAAAAATCTTCTACCTGCCGCAGGCTAAGGCCTTTGTCCATAACCATGGTAATGCCGCTGTCGCGTGGTTTTGTAATGCGCTCAGGAAGATTGTTGATATGATAATTCATAAATATTTACTTTGGTTATAGACTATAACTAAAAGTTTTAATGGGGCAAATATCGAAAAATTGAAGCGTTATGCAAACGCATAAATTTATGCAAATAAAAAACCGCAAAATTGTTACCTCTTATAAAGCCAACAACCCTGCGGTTAATTTTTACTGCAAATGTTCAATACACACTTTTATGCATGAACATGCGGTAGTATCAAATTCATTTGACATAACGGTTAATTATATCAATGATCACTTTATTTTTCTGCAGCTGCGGCAAATAATCAAAAAGGATATAGTGCTTGTCCGGGTCGGCAGATAGAGCCATTTCCAGGTGATTAAGCGCTTCGTTATAGTCGCCTTTTGCAAACAGGTAAGCCACCATACGGTAGTATAGTTCTGCCGCTTCGGGATTGTTCTTTATAGCTTCGGCAATTACCTCGATTGCATCCGGCAAGCGTTGCTGTTCATATAAAATGGACGAGTAATCCAGCCATGCATCCAGGTCTACCGGGTTTAGCTCCACAACTTTTTCATAAGCATGTTCGGCTTCTTCCATGTGCCCAAGCTTATATTCCGCGTCGGCAATGGCAAACCAGTAATCGGCATTGGCAATATCAAGGTCAAGCGCTTTTTTGTAAAAGTGAAGCGCCTCAAAATAGCGTTCTTCAAAATCGAGCGTTACGCCAATACCAAACCAGGCATCGGCCAGCTTAGGCTCCATCTTTACAGATTTTTTATAAAAAGCACGGGCATCGTCCATTTGCTCCAACTTTTCGTAGCACTCGCCTATGGCACAATAAGTATCGGCATTAGGCTGTTCATACTCAAAGGTATGGCGGTAAACATCAATAGCTTCAGCATATTTTTCAAGGTTAACCAAGGCATTTCCTTTGTTAAAATAAGCAGATGCGAAATTGTCCTTTATCAATATGGCGTAATCATAAGCGTCAATGGCTTTTTCAAAAAGGCCCAGCTTGGTAAACGCGTTACCTAAATTATACCACGCAGCGTAGCTGTATGGTTCGTTATCTATATATTGCTGGTAAAAAGATACGCTTTCCTGCTGGTTGTCCATTACATCATAACAGAAAGCCAACTCATAAAGTGCATCCTGGTTTTCCATGTTCTGCTCCAGGCAAAGTTTCAGGTAAGTAATGGCTGTTTCATAGTCGCCCATGTTCTGATGTACATAAGCAATGTGCAGCAGCACTTCGTCTGTTTCTTCGGCAAGGCTTAAAGCTTTCTCATAGTTTTCAAGCGCTTCGGCATAGCGGTCCATGCTTTCATACATATTGCCGCGGATGATATAAATATCCGGGTCTGACGCCTCGAGCATAGAAGCTTTTTCCAGGGCTTCAAAAGCTTCGGAGATCTGGTTGGTTACAACCAGCAGCTGGGCTTTTTTAATCAGGAAAACAGCAGCAAAAGGATGCTGGTTGCGTGCATATTCCGCAACCTGAAGTGCTTTCTGGGGGTCGTTTTTTTCGATGTAGTAGTCGATAATGTTCTCAAACGCCTGGGCATCAAAAAAGTACTGATCGTGATTACGAATCATTTCTTCGTAACGCTCCACCGAAAATTTTGGGTCTTCGGCGAAGCCAAATTCAAATTCTTCTTCCATTCAATTTTGTTTCAGAACACAACTCGGTCAAGGTTTAAAACTCGCTTGTCAGGCTTAACTGAGTTTAAATTACAAGTAATAAGCAACCGTAAAGCAATTTAGTTATCAACATTCAAACATTGTTAACGACAAAATTTACAAAGCCTTGATTATAAGGAGAAAACCATTTTGCCGGCAAAAGGTGGGTTGATGATAAAATGCCTTAAAGATTTATACCTTTGGCAAAGGTAACAATAAAGGGCCAGATATGAGTCTCGACATTAATCATATTCTTGTTAATTTACATATAGCAGATGTGAATGAGGCCTTTAGTACCGGCAGCACATGGGGCAGCGATCATGATGCGTTAATAAAAGATGTGATTTCGCCCGTTGATGGGAGGAAGATTGCTGCTGTAAAAATAGCATCTGCCGGTAATTATGATACCGTTGTTAAAAAAGCAAAAAGCGCTTTTTTGAACTGGAGAACCATGCCTGCACCCCGGCGCGGAGAAATAGTGCGCGAAATAGGAAACGCCTTACGACTAAAGAAAGAATTAGTGGGTTCGCTGGTATCATACGAAATGGGCAAAAGCCTGCAGGAGGGATACGGTGAGGTGCAGGAAATGATAGATATTGCCGATTTTGCAGTGGGCTTAAGCAGACAGCTATATGGCTTAACCATGCATAGCGAGCGCCCGCAGCACCGCATGTACGAGCAGTACCATCCACTGGGTATTGTTGGGATAATTTCAGCATTTAATTTCCCGGTTGCAGTATGGAGCTGGAATGCCATGCTGGCCTGGGTTTGCGGCGATGTATGCATCTGGAAACCCTCAGAAAAAACGCCTCTAACGGCAATTGCCTGCCAGCATATAGTTCTGCAAGTTTTCAAAAAATATAATGTTCCTGAAGGCGTATCTGGCCTCGTTATAGGCGACCGGGATATCGGCCAGCTTATGGCTAATGACAGCCGCATTCCATTGGTATCTGCAACGGGTTCTACCGCTATGGGCAAATCGGTTGGTGCTGCCGTGGCCGCGCGGCTTGGTAAAAGCCTGCTGGAACTTGGTGGTAACAATGCCATCATAATAACAGAAAATGCCGACCTGGATATGGCACTTATCGGCGCCGTATTTGGCGCCGTGGGCACTGCGGGGCAGCGCTGCACCAGTACCCGCCGCCTGATTATTCATCAAAGCGTTTATGAGCAGTTTAAGCAAAAGCTGATGAACGCCTATCGGCAGATCCGCATAGGTAACCCGCTGGATGAAAATAATCATATGGGGCCGCTTATTGATAAGGATGCGGTAACCCTGTATCTCAATGCCATTGAACGCTGTAAAGCCGAAGGCGGTAATTTTATTGTAGAAGGCGGTAAGCTGGAAGGCGGACAATACCAATCGGGATGTTATGTAAAGCCCTGCATTGCCGAAGTTGAAAATCATTATGCCATTGTGCAGCACGAAACGTTTGCACCAATATTATACCTTATTAAGTATAATACAATAGAAGAGGCCATCAGATTGCAGAACAGCGTTCCGCAGGGCTTATCATCATCTATTATGACTCAAAATTTGCGCGAGGCCGAACAATTTTTATCTCATGCGGGTTCCGATTGCGGCATTGCCAATGTAAACATAGGTACATCAGGTGCAGAAATAGGAGGCGCATTCGGCGGCGAAAAGGAAACCGGCGGCGGCCGCGAGTCCGGCTCTGATGCCTGGAAAGTTTACATGAGGCGGCAAACAAATACTATTAATTATTCAAAAACGTTGCCATTGGCACAAGGAATTAAATTTGATTTATAAATGCTTTCAATCTGTATAAAGTTAAACGGCTTTATAGATGAACATTGAGAAGCTAAAAACTATCTGCATGTATAAAATACAAAAAACCGCTTTAGGCACCCTGATATCGGGTGCATTGTTATTAAGTCTGAACGCTTTCGGGCAGGAAATGCCGAAGAAAGAACCCGAACCTCCTAAAACCTGGCACCAGATGGATCTTAAAACCGATGGCTTTTACGGCATCAGCTTAAACCAGGCCTATGTGTTTCTTAAGGGAAAAAAAAGCAAAACGGTTGTTGTAACTACAATAGATAGCGGGATAGATACTACCCAGAACGACCTTAAAAGCATTTTGTGGGTAAACCCGAAGGAAAAACCGGGTAACGGCATTGACGATGATAACGACGGTTATGTTGATGACGTACATGGCTGGGACTTTTTAGGCGGAAAGAACGGTAAGGTTGATTATACAGAAACCACCGAGGAAGTAAGGCAATATTTTAAATTGAAAGATAAATATTCAAACCTTACCACGGCACCCGCCGGACAGGAAAAACAGTTTGCTTTCTGGAAAAGTGTGAAAGCTAATTACGATTCTACCTACGCCAAGGCACAGACAGAAATAAAGGAGCTGTCTACCGAGGTTAACGTATTAACAGCTACCAATTATTACCTTAAAAGGGAGCTGAAGCTAAAATCAGATCAGACATTTGATAAGGCAGCCCTGGATAAGCTGGTTACCGCCAACGATACCATTGCACAAAGTAAAACCGTATGGGAATCGGTTTTTACGCAGATAGGCGAAAGCTCAAACAATGCAAAGGTTTTAAAAGATATTACAGAGTATTATGCCAAACAGAATAACAGCATTAATCCCGACCTTGATGCGCGCGCTAAAATAGTTGGCGACGACCCGGATGTGAACGATGGCAAACCTTATGGCAACAACATCATTAAAACACCGGACGCATCGCATGGTACAGGCGTTGCCGGGCTTATTGGCGCTGTACGTAACAATGGTTATGGTATTGATGGCGTTGCCGATAATGTAAGGATCATGTCGGTAAAGGCAGTACCTAACGGCGATGAATATGATAAAGATATTGCCAATGCAATTCATTATGCAGTTGACCATGGCGCGCGGGTAGTGAACATGAGCTTTGGTAAAAAAGTATCGCCGCACAAAGAGTGGGTAGACGAAGCCTTTAAATATGCCGCAGCGCATGATGTGCTTTTAGTAATGGCATCGGGAAATGACAACCAGGATGTGGACGCAACACCGCAGTTCCCTAATGACACTTACCTGGATGGTAGTACTACCGATAATGTGATAAGCGTTGGCGCATCTGGCCCTAAGGCAGACAATAAGCTGGCTGCAGAATTTACCAATTACGGAAAAAACAACGTAGACATTTTTGCCCCTGGTGTAAAAGTTACATCTATAGATGAGGATGCAGAGTTAAACACTGCCGATGGTACCAGCTTTTCATCGCCGATTGTATCGGGTGTGGCCGCACTGATTCTGGAATATTACCCCGAGCTGAGTGCCAGGCAGGTAAAACAGGCCATCCTGGAATCGGCTGTCCCGCTTAAAGGTAAAATGGTTATCAAACCGGGCTCAAAAGATCAGTTGGTTGACTTTTCAACTTTATCAAAAACAGGTGGCATTGTAAACGCTTACAAGGCTTTACAAATAGCATCAAAGATGAAGGGTGAACGAAAAAAATAGTTTCTGATGCTGCTGCCGAAGCTATGCATGCATCGTTTTGAAATAAAAACATAAAATACTTGTAGTTATAACCGTTCAAATTGCAAATCACACATTAGTGATTATATTTGCGGTCGCAAAATATCATTTAATAAAACGATGAGAGAAATTCAATTCAGAGAAGCACTTCGTGAAGCAATGTCCGAAGAAATGCGCAAGGATGAAAATATATACCTGATGGGCGAGGAAGTTGCCCAGTATAACGGTGCTTACAAAGTAAGCCAGGGTATGCTGGACGAGTTTGGTGCAAAGCGCGTTATTGACACGCCTATCTCTGAAGGCGGTTTCGCCGGTATCGGTATCGGTTCTGCAATGAACGGCTTACGCCCGGTTGTAGAATTCATGACCTTTAACTTTTCACTGGTAGCGATAGACCAGATCATTAACGGTGCTGCCAAGATCATGTCAATGAGTGGTGGCCAGTTCTCGGTTCCTATCGTTTTCAGAGGGCCAACCGGTAACGCTGGTATGCTAAGCTCACAGCACAGCCAGTGCTTTGAAAGCTGGTATGCAAACTGCCCTGGTTTAAAAGTGGTAGTGCCATCAAACCCTTACGATGCTAAAGGTTTATTGAAATCTGCAATCCTTGATCCGGACCCGGTTATCTTTATGGAATCTGAATTGATGTATGGCGATAAAGGCGAAGTGCCTGAAGAAACCTACTACATTGAATTAGGTAAAGCCAAGGTAGTTAAAGAAGGTACCGATGTTACCATTGTAAGCTTTGGTAAAATTATGAAAGTTGCTATTGCTGCTGCTGCCGAACTTGAAAAAGAAGGTATCCATGCAGAAGTGATCGACTTGCGTACCGTTCGCCCGATCGATTATGATACCGTTATCGCATCTGTAAAGAAAACAAACCGTTTGGTGTTGGTTGAAGAAAGCTGGCCATTAGGTTCTATTGCTACAGAAGTTGCCTTTAAGGTACAGAAAGACGCATTTGATTATTTAGATGCACCGGTATTGCGTATTATGGGTGGCGACGTTCCGCTTCCATATGCACCTACGCTTATCCAGGAATATCTTCCAAACCCTGAGCGTGTGATAAAAGCGGTTAAGGAAGTTATGTACGTAACAAAATAATTTAACGGTTCAGTTTTGATTCTTTAAATTTTCTGATATTGATAAGAGCCTGCCGCAAGCAGGCTCTTTCATTTTGACATGTGGTTGTTAAACAGTAGTTTTGTATATGCTTAAAAGATTTGGAGCTTGTGTATTAACCGCGCTGTACCTTGTTACAGTTGTTGGCTTTGCATTAAACTTCCATTATTGCTTTTATCACGTTACGGCTGTAAATGTTAACTCGCCGGTTAACACCTGCAGCATGCTCACAAGCGGCAAAATGAAATGCTGCCAGACAAAGCATATCGAAATAAAAGTTAAGGATGCCCATCGTAATGTGGCTTCTTCACTCATCTTAAAATTGATAGGCGAAAACGTACCCGCACGTGCGTTTAAAGATTACCTGCAGCCAGACTATTCTGTTGCTGCGAAAAATGTAACAGGAAAAGACCCGCCCGGGTTTTATGCCGATAATAAAACAGCATTTATTAAAAACCGTATATTTCGTATCTGAGAAAATTGTTTTAAACTACCTGAACAGAACCCACACTGAATTGATTGTTTACAAACATTTATTAATTACGAAATGAAATCTTTTAAAATATTCATGATCCTGTTAATCTTAAGCACAGGATTTGCAAAAGCCCAATTTACTAAAGCCGAACTACAGGTTAGCGGGTTAACCTGCGCGTTATGTTCTAAAGCAACTGAAAAGTCGCTTAAATCATTACCCTTTGTAAGTGAGATAAAAACCGACCTGCTTCATAATATCTACATTATTACATTTAAGGCAGGCGAGCCTGTAAGCTTTGATAAGATCAGCAAAAGCGTGCATGATGCGGGCTTTTTTGTGAACAGCCTAAAAGCGACTTTTAACTTTGATAAAACCCAGTTTACCGATAATGCCTTCAATTACGGCAGCGATACCTACGAGGTAGTTAACCGTGCAGACAAAGCGCTTAGCGGCGATGTACCTGTAACTATTGTCGATAAGGGTTTTGCGCCAAAATCGGTGTCGAAGAAATACCTGGGGCAAATTGCCGATGCTTCTCCATCTAAAACAGGCAGCAGGGTATACCATGTAACTATTTAATCTTCATAACATTTTATGAAGCGTTTTATATTGGCTGTAAGCCTATGGGCTTTGACATGCCCTTTATTTGCCCAGGAATTATATGTTAATACAGAGCCTGCGAGTAATATGGCTGCTCACTCCTTGGGTATCAGGTTAGAGAACCAGGGCTATTTTAACCCGGAATACAAAGACCGTTCTACTTTAGAAGTAATGTATGGCGCAAGCCGTATGTTAATGATCCACGGCTCGGCATATGTATCTGATCTTTACCAAGGTTCGCAGCACTTTGAAGGCGGGAGTGCCTACGCCAAGTTCCGGTTCCTGTCTGTCGACTCTGTTCAGAAGCATTTTAGGGGTGCATTTTTTGCAAAGGTGTCTGTCATAAATAACCCGGTGGTAAACCAGGAGATAAGCCTGGAGGGCGATAATTCGGGCTTGCAAAGCGGTGTGATCTTTACGCAGTTGCTGCACAAATTGGCATTCTCAGGTTCGGTTAGTTACCTGCACGACTGGAATAACACCGATGGCAATACTATACCCTTGCGCAATGCCAGTAACGCTATTGCATATACCCTTTCATCGGGCTACCTTTTATTGCCTAAAGCGTATAATAGCTATAAGCAAACCAACGTAAACATTTATGCAGAATTATTGGGCAAGGTAAACCCCGGTTACGGGCAGAGCTATCTGGACGCAGCACCGACTGTTCAGCTGATATTTAATACGTTGCTGAGGGTAGACTTTTCCTACCGCCTGCCATTGTATAATAACATGATCCGTAACACACAGAACATGTACCTGGTGCGGTTGGAATACAGTATTTTCAATTTATGATAATCGGTTTATTTAAATTGACTTTCCTGTTATGAATAACATAGCAAACAATGGAGTAATTGTTATTTCTTTGCAGAAAAATAAACACACATGGCATTACAAGCAGGCAGCCCGGCTCCGCAGTTTACACTGGTATCATCGGCATTAAAAGAAGTATCATTGTCTGATTTTAAAGGAAAAAAGGTGATCATTCACTTTTTTCCAATGGCTTTTACCGGGGTTTGCACAACGCAGCTTTGCACCATGCGAGATAATTTCGGCTATTATGACGGCCTTAACGCCGTGATATTGGGTATCTCTGTAGATTCACCTTTTACGCTGGCAAAGTTTAAGGAGGAAAATAATTACCAGTTTGAACTGCTGTCGGACTTTAATAAAGATGTATCAACTGCTTATGGCGCCATCTATGAGCAGTTTGCATTTGGCTTAAAAGGCGTATCAAAACGATCTGCGTTTGTAATTGACGAAGCGCAAAATATGATCTATGCCGAGGTGCTTGAAAACGCAGGTGATTTACCTGATTTTGATGCAATTGCCGAAAAAGTAAAGTAATATCAAAAATAATTGTGCGGATTGAAAAGAAATTCTATTTTTGCAGTCCGTTTCAAAAAGCACTCGTAGCTCAATTGGATAGAGCATCTGACTACGGATCAGAAGGTTAGGGGTTCGACTCCCTTCGAGTGCACTCAACCTTTAAGCCTTTCTGTATTGTACCGAAAGGCTTTTAAATTTAAATAAAGCATGCTAAACCTGGTATTGTTTGGCCCTCCCGGAGCGGGAAAAGGCACCCAGTCACAAAAACTTATTGAAAAGCATAATTTAATTCACCTCTCTACCGGCGATTTACTGCGCAGCGAAATTGCAAACGGAACCGAGTTGGGTTTAGAAGCTAAAAAACTGATGGACGCTGGTTTATTGGTGCCAGATGCGGTTGTAATAGGCATGATAAGTGCTAAGCTGGATGCAAATAAGGATGCAAAGGGTTTTATTTTTGACGGTTTTCCACGTACGGTAGCACAAGCCGAAGCGCTTGATATTTTGCTCGCATCAAAAAATGCACCTATCTCTGGCATGGTAGCCTTAGAGGTTAATGATAATGAGCTTGAAAAACGTTTGCTGCACCGCGGTAAAGAATCCGGTCGCCCGGACGATGCCAATCCGGAAGTGATTCGCAAACGCATTAAGGAATACAACGATAAAACAACACCTGTTGCAGGTTATTACAAAGCACAGGATAAATTTAAAAGCATTAACGGAATAGGATCTGTAGAAGAAATATTTGATTCTGTTAACGCCGTAATAAGCAAATACTAAGAAATTTCGGATTTCGGATTTACGATTTCGAATTTGTTCAGTGTTGATTAAAGAATTTTATAAATCTCCTATTGAGTCCGAAATCAAAATAAGTCCGAAATCGAACGCCCGAAATCTGAAATAAAAATAAATCCGAATTCGTAAATCCGAAATCCGAAATCAAAATGTCTCAAGGTTCAAATTTCGTAGATTATGTAAAGATCTGTTGCCGGTCCGGACATGGGGGCGCGGGTTCTTCGCATTTACACCGCGATAAATTTACAGCCAAGGGCGGCCCTGATGGGGGAGATGGCGGCAGAGGCGGCCACGTTATTGTTAAAGGTAACGCGCAGTTGTGGACATTGCTTCACCTTAAGTTTCGCAAGCACGTAATTGCAGGAGATGGCGAGTCGGGTGGAAGTTCATTAAAAACGGGTAAAACCGGCAGGGATGAGATATTGGAAGTTCCGCTGGGTACTATAGCCAAAAACGCTGATACCGGCGAAATTCTTTTTGAGATTACTGAAGACGGCGAAACCCGCATACTTACAGACGGCGGCCGGGGTGGTTTGGGTAACTGGCACTTTAAAACGCCTACCCTGCAAACACCACGTTTTGCGCAGCCCGGCGAAGATGGTAAGGAAGAATGGAATGTACTGGAGTTAAAGATCCTTGCGGATGTGGGCCTTGTTGGCTTTCCAAATGCGGGTAAATCTACTTTGCTGTCAGTAGTATCTGCCGCCAAGCCGGAGATTGCAGATTATGCCTTTACAACATTGGTGCCTAACCTGGGCATCGTAGCTTACAGGGGCGGCAAATCGTTCGTAATGGCCGATATCCCGGGTATCATTGAAGGTGCATCGCAAGGGAAAGGATTGGGAATCCGGTTTTTAAGGCACATAGAGCGTAACTCTGTGCTGCTGTTTATGATCCCGTCTGATACCACGCGAAGCATTAAAGAAGAATATGAAATTTTACTGCATGAGCTAAGGGAATACAATCCTGAATTGATGCACAAACCGCGCGTGCTGGCAGTTACAAAGTCTGATATGCTGGACGACGAGTTACAGCAGGAAATGAAAAATGAACTGCCGAAAGATATCCCATCGATATTTATCTCATCGGTAGCACAGAAAAACATCGACGGCTTGAAAGATCTGCTTTGGAAAGAGATCAATAGCCAGATAAACTAAAGGATAAAATTTATAAATTAAAAAGTCAGTACGGAAAATACTGACTTTTTTTTATTCAGAAAATTTTACCGTTTATCGTTTCATTTTGGCCGAATACAGCACATATTTATCACTCAACATAGTGAGGTTAAAACCTGCATAACCAGGAAATGATTTCATAATGAGCTTTTCTTTTGGTCCGTTATAACTTTCTGGCAGTACTATGAATAAGGGGCCTGCAAAACCGTCGTAACGGTAATCGTCAGCATCAATTTTCAGATCATCGTTTATAGGCTGCATAGTAATAATGCGGTTATGGGTAATTTCAAGCCCTAAGTCGTCGCTTATAAATACAAAGGTTGCGTTCCTGTTTTCGTTATCAAGTTTAATGAGCCTGTTAAGTGACACCTGATCGATGTAGGGCTGGGCAATACCCGTTACTCCCCTTGCTGCAAAATTATTATTGATCTTAAACCCTTTTACCATATAGGTAATGCTATAAGACGCAATAGCCAGGCAACCAACTATAAAAATGGTTTTGCAAAGCGGTTTAAAGGTGGTTACGAGATAGATAAGGCCGGGAGCTATTAATAAGCCGATAATGCGGTAATGCCGTGCCTCGTACGAGATATTAAGCTGCCTTAAGTAGACCAGACTAAAAAATAAAAAGGCAACGATATAAAATAACGCTAAAAATAAGCGATAACTCTTATTAGGAACCTTACGAACAATAGCCAAAATTATCACAAGGCTCAATAAGGCAGTGATAAATAAAATAGTAACGCTTATCGGGTAGCTAAACATGGGCCTGCCAAAGTTGTAAATGAGCCCGTGAAAAAGATCATCAAGCGAGAAACCTGAAAGCAATGGCGATGCCAGCGGAAAGGTAAATGTTTCGATAGTGACCTTTAAACCCGTGGCAGCTGATGCCGGGCTGCGGCCTTTTGAAAGAAAGGAAAAATAAATAACCGCGAGTGATACTACCGCAGGTAAGCCTATCCACAAAGCGTTTTTAAGCCACTCTGCAATTTTTTTTTGATGTGATGATATACTGATCCACAAACAGCAAATACCTGCTGCATACATCCATAAAAAGGATGATTTACAAAAGAAGCCAAGCCAACCTGATAGCAGAACAAATAGTACAAGCGGCAGGCCGGGCTTCTTGATGGCAATGCATCCGTATAGGAACCATCCGTCAAAAGCGAACAGAAGAATTTCGCCGCCATTATAATAAACATAAGGTACAAAAAACGCCAGTTGACAGATGATGAAAATAAGACTAATAGCAGCTATCTGTTGTGAGAAGCCAATTTTCCGGAAAAAGCAATATAGGCCGGTAAGGCCTGAAAAGCTGGCCAGGGTAACAGTAAGTGCAATGCCCCGACCCAGATTGATGTGCGCAAGTAACTTTAAAAAATAAGGGACTAAATATTGCCCTGGCGACCACCAGGTTAAGAACTCAGTGTAGTTTTGTGAAATATCGCTTTGATCGGGGCTTATAAAGTTGTTGAAGCCGCCGCCCATTTGCATGCTGCGCAATACCTGGAAACCCATCCCCGGATCAGGAAACAAGGCAGGCGGAATTAAGAATAAAAGTACACCGAGAACCAGTATAGCAACGCCGATAGCAATCAGGATAAATTGAGTTGTTTTATTAGGTTTCAAATATATGTAAGCGGTTGTTCAAAGCTAAAAAATATTTCTTTCGCGTACTTTAACAGCCGGATTTCCCTGGTAAATACTATATACTTCCAAATTTTTACTGGCTACGGAACCGGTTGTTAGTACGGCATGTGATGCAGCCCTAACACCTGCATTTACTATGCTGCATGCACCTATCCAAACACCATCTTCAAGTACAATAGAGCCAGTGATCAGGTTGAACGAAGTTTTTTTATAATTGTGATTACCTGTGAGTAAAACTGCGCCCTGCGAAAGACAAACATTACTGCCGATTGTTATTGATACCAGGCAATCTATCCATACGTTTTCACCTATCCAGGTATTATCGCCAATTGTAAGATGCCATGGATACTTAACATTCACGTTAGGTTTAATGGTCACACCCTTCCCAATTTTTGCACCGAATGATCGCAGTAGAAAAACTTTAAAACCACTAATCGGTACCAGGCTGGTTTTTAAAAATAAAGCGTTTACATAAAACCATAAGAGCCTTTTAAACGCATTGCCACCGGGATTAAATGGTGCATTGTTGTAAGATGACAAATCAGTTTGCAGCATTTTCAATCAGGTCGCTATCATGTTTCACCCAAAAATACAAAGCAATTGCAATTAAAATGTAAATGGTAATATTAAACAGTGTGTGATGATCTACAATGCGGGTGTTTTGCTGATTCCAAAAAAGTGAAAGCAGCAAAAATCTTAAGATATTTAATAGCTGGATGACCAGGTTACCGCAAATGAAGAATACAATTTTTTGACTTGTTTTTTTTGGATAAGCTATCACAAAAGCTGAAAAAAAGCTCATGACCCCTAAGCCGAGGCACAAGTATACCAGTTCGATTTTTCCGCGTCCTGCTACTAGTAATTCGAAATTATTAAAGATGGCTGCATAGCCTAAAAAGTGCAAAACCTGTGCGCTGCAAAAAAGCAGTAAATGCCTTAGCCCGGCAATATAGTTTAAGTTATTGGCCAAAAAGGGGCTATAATAGTGATGGCTGGTAGGCGTGGTAATATTAAAAAAGCCGATGTTAAAGTAGTAGAATAAGGCAAACAGTGCTATGAATGTGAAAACAAACTTTAGCGGCTCATTATTTCGGTGCTTTGTAAGCTGTAAATTGGTTTGTTTTAACATAATCTCTTCTATCTTAATATCAACCACCATGCGGAACCAGAAACCCTGTAAAAAGTGAAAGATGATTCCTTCGCGCCCGTCTAAAAATCCCAGCTGGAAAAATATGCGATAGGTAAAATAAATTACCGGACGCAGGTAACGCGGCAACCGCCACCAGATCTGTTTTAACCAGGCCGTCCGCTCATCAGGCGACCCTAACAGATTTGGTTTAAGGGTTTGCTGCCTTAGGCTGAGCATCCGCTCCACTTCTTCCTGCGCTACCAGCTCGCTATACCGGTTATGCTTGTTGATCCAAAAACTGATCTGGTTCTCTTTCAGATTTTCTTCCAGCAGGTAACAATCTTTCCATATAGTCGTTTTACCTGTCACAATGAACCGGTGGTCCATATTTTCGTTAAGATCTGAATAACCAACGCCATAACGGATCATCTTAAGCAAATAGAACGGAAAATACCCGCCATGTTTTATCCATTTGCCTTTAAAAAAATTTTTCCGGTTAAAATAAATACCATCAACGTCCTGGTTGTCTTCGTTGCGGAATTCGGATAAATGCTTTTTTAATTCAGGAGTAACGGTCTGATCAGCATCCAGGCAAACTACCCAAGGCGTTTTTACAGGGAAATTTTTTAGTGCGAAATCCCATTGTTTGGGATGATTTTCAAAAGGATGCTGCAAAACACCGGCACCAAAATCTGCAGCTATCTGTAAGGTCTTATCCGTACTCCCCGAATCGAGAATGTATATGGGGGCATCAAGATCTTTGATTGATTGAAGCAACCTTGGCAGATGTACTTCTTCATTGTAGGTAAGTATTATAAATGAGAATTGGTTATTCAAGATATACTCGCCTTTATAAGCATGGACTTCCAGAAGTAAGGAAAGCGGCCGCAGCCAATAAACCCGGTTACAGTAAAGCCCACTTTTTTAAGCAAGCGGCCCAAAGAATCTTTAGACCAGAATTTAATATGACCACCCAGCCAAAGCGGGTCTAAATGTGCATCAAATTTATTGGACAGTGCTAATACCAGGTTTTTTAAATAACCGTGATAAGGTGTTGAGATAATAAGTTCGCCTCTGTTATTTAAAGCTTGTTTGCAGAATAGGACGAACTTTTCAGGATCATAAAGGTGCTCAATTACTTCGGTTGAGATGATGGTATCAAAGGGTAGTCCTTTTAAACCCTCGGGTAATTCGTCGGTTGACAGGTCTTGTAAGAAAAAGCGATCGGGCTGGCTTTCTTTTGCAATTGAAATTCCTTTTTCGGAGGCATCGGTGCCATATACATTAAAACCCAGTGATAAAAGGTAATTTACAAGGTGCCCGTTACCACAGCCTAAATCCAGAATGCAGCGGTTTTTGTCTTTATCAAGCATCTTCAGTAAACCGTTGCGCAAGTAAAAGAAATTATGGCTGGGTTTATCTGTACTGAAACCGTAGTCCTTGTATTCGCTCATTTATTGATGATTCTTTGGTACATGGAAATATACTTGTTTACCAATTTACTATTGTCGAAATCGGCATTTATTATTTGTGGAGCTATCTGTCTGATGTGGGTAAGCTCCTCTCTTTTGCTTTTAATAATCGTATTTAACTGATTAGTAATTGAAACACCATCGTTATCACATATCCATCCTAAATTATTGTTTTCTACGTAATCAGCTAAACCTACATTTTTTGAGATAAGCACTGCGGTACCGACGCTTAGGCTTTCTATAACAGCATTGCCAAAATTTTCATCGTATGATGGTAGAACAAAAAGATCATGCGCTGCGAGTAACTGAAACTTATCTTCAGTTTTAAACCCGGCCCAGGTAATTTTATCAGCAATAGTGTGCGACATGGTTTTAAGCGTTTCTACATAGGCGGGGTCGCCGGTACCAGCAATGGTTAAATGATATGGCACTGTTAAATGCTTTAAGGCGTCTATTAAAAGTTCGAGGCCTTTTTTTTCTTCAATCCTTGAAAGAAAAATTATCTTAAATACCGCAGTTTCTGTGTTTTGAATGATTGTTATAGTTTGTGGTAACTTTACAAAGTTGAACAGAACAGTTACATTTAATGGCTGAATAAGTGCTTCAACTGCAAGTTTTTCGCGCGTGGAAGTTGTATGTATATGGCATTTGTTTAGCATTGGTTTACCTAAAAACTTGTGCAAAAGCCCTTTTATGCTTGCATTTCTATTATTAAAAGAATAGGAGCTTAAAGTGCCACGTGGCGAAACAATAACCGGCACCTTTTTATACAATGCTATTAAGCAGGTAAATAGCGATACCAAATTCCACCAGGCATGAATGTGTACGACGTTAAAATTTTTTGCGTTTCGCCATAGCGACATCAGTAAACGAGGAGAAAAATGAGTGTGATCTTTAGTTAATCTGTTAAAATAAACAACCTTGACACCATCAACAGTGGTAGGAGTGTTGGCTTCTACAGGCAATTCTGTAAGTCCATTCGCGGTGGTGGCATAAACTTCAATATCAACGCCCGCTATTTGCAACTGCTCGCTTAGCATGGATACCGACATGGTAGGCCCGCCATAAATGTAAGCCGGCTTGTATGCGGCGCAAATTTGCAGAACTTTCAAATCTCCTCGAGTATATTTCTGGAGCGCAATATTTTAAATACTACCATCATGGTAATATAACTCCAGAACACGGCATTAATAATAAATTCAAAACTGAGGCCACGCCAGAATATTTGAAAAAGCCCGCTAAAAATCAAGGCTGTACCTAAAATATACCCTCCGAACAGCGTTTCGGCCTTTACCGCTATTATCTGCGCAACGGCACCGTAAGCAAATAAAAATATGAATACCCCAAAAACGCCTGCCGATAGATACGCATCCACAATATATTGTGGTTTTGCCGATACCGTAGAGCCACGATTTATCACACCCGCGTTATAAACGCGCTCCATAACAAGGTCTTCGGTAATTGGTTTTGAAGGCCAGAGAACGCGTGGAACAATTGCAATTGCAGACTGCTTTAACAACTGAAGTCCATAATAATCAATAGGCTTCGGGGTTGTTTTTACATAGCCGGTAAACAAGTCAATTTCGCTAAGGCGATAAACCAGAAAGCCCCAGTTGGTATTGTCAACAGTTTCGTCATCATTAAGGGCAACATCAAGTGCCTGCTTGCTTGCGTTTTCAGAATCTTCGCCGCCAGACCATGCACTGTTCCTAAAGTTTGATACATAAGTTGGCAAAAACATGAAAAGAAAAAGGAGCGCCGGGATAAAGGTTATGCTCACTATCTTTTTATAATTGGGATATAGAAATATGCCTAAAACCAGTACGCTTATAATAATCGGTTCTTTAAAACCGGATATAAATGCCTGGTAAAAATTAAACAGATAAAGTGCAATACAAATAACAGTATTCGGTATTTTTTTTAAAGGAATAGCAAACGCAAGTGCAAGTGTTCCAGAAATAAAGCTAAGCGAACTAATTTGAAAATAGAATTGCGATAACCCCGGCAGATACAAAAACGCAGTGGATAAAGGCAATGTAATTACAGCAGTGCGCATCAGTAAGTTTGCTATACGGTCGTTTTCGATAAAATATTTTTTTTCTACCGGGTAATCCATAAATATCAATATGCCAGATACAAAAGCCGCATGCCCAAGGCAGTAATAACGCTGACACTGCGCTGTAAGCGACATCATATCGGTGTCTAACGTTACAGCATAATTGAGTTTTTGTAAATACTCGTAACCTAAAAGATTTAAAAAATAAAATATGGATGTACAGCTCATATACCCTGCAAAAATTATCTGGACGATAAAAATTGGACGCATCAGCTGCTCCCCCCAAGGGCGATCTGTGGGAATGGGTTTTATTTTGCCACTTAAGGAAAGGTAAAATATAAAAAATGAACCAAGCCATGCTACCAGATAAGATGTTATGGGCGATACAGACAGCAGGCACGATATAAGCCAGGGAACGTAGAGTATTATGTGCTTTGCTAAATTGTTTTTTTCTTTCATCCGGCTATACGGTATCTCTTACTTAGGCAGCATTTCAAACGCGAGTTGCTGATTTTTCGCTCAGCAGTTTATTTTCTATTTCTATAGCAATATTAGTAAAATTCCAGTCCTGTATGATGGCTAATGATCTTTGTCCATATTTTACCAGCGTTTCCTTGCTTTGTGTAAGCTGGTCGAGTTTTTTCAAAAGATCAGCTTCATTCTCCGAAATGAAAATGTCGCCGTTTTCGCCGGGTATGACAAGATTTGCGGCGCAGCCTGTTTTAGTTGATGCCAGTATAGCTTTACCGCAAGCCATCGCCTCGTTGATGCTTAATCCCCAGGTATCTCCGGTTGATGGCAGGCAAAAGAGATCACAAGCCCTGTAAACTGCGGGCATGTAGCTTTGGTTTTTGAAACCAGAAAAGTAAATGTTATCTCTTTGCTTGATTGATCCGGCTAATTCCTTTAAATCATTTTCAACCGCTCCGTTACCGATAAGTAATAAAAATACATTCGGTTTGTCAAGCTTTACAAAGGCAGAAATCAGCAACTTTACATTTTTAAAAGCCTCAAATTTTCCTGAATACATTATCAAAATATCACTTGCGTTCAGGTTTAGCGATGATCTGAATTTGTCCGCTTCCTGCTGCCTGTTTTCATAAAACCTGGAGTTATCAATGGCATGCGGTGCAAAGCTTAACTGGCTTTCTTTTAATCCGTATTTTAAATAGTAGGCTTTATTATTAACACCAACGTAAAATGCATGGTCTACATGCTTATAAACCCACCTTAAAAAAATAAGCCTTGCAATTTTCTTCAAACCCGAGGGCTCTGTTAAAAGCGTAGAGTCGCCTCTGAAATAAATGGGTATTTTGCGGCTAAAATGCCTTAAAACCTGCAGATGGCTTTTATTGGCCCAGCCGAAAACCAATATGGCGTCGGGGCTAAATGCTTTTATCTGCTGGGGTAACCCGGGGGTTATAATTCCGTTAAATGAGCGGGTGCCAGGCGCGGTAGCAATATTATCAACCCACTCGTAATTGTAACCTTCGTAAAGCTGTATGTCCCACTTCACATCTTTATTAAAGCCAGGATCAAATTTAGCGGCAATTTCACTTCCAAGGGTGTAAAATACCTTGATCTCAATTTTTTGTCGCCGGGTAAGTAGTTGAAAAACTGGTGCGTAATATTGAATAGGATGTGTTGTTACGATAGCAAGTCTTTTCATATCCGGTTCAACAAATCAGGCATTTATATTTTTAGATAAATAGTAGCCGATAGCCTTTTCAAATAATTGCACCTGTTTTAGCGTAAGGTTTTGCGCGCTGTAATTTTGAAAATTGCTAGTAAGGGTAACCGGGCTAAATTTTTTATCGGCCCAATCCGACAAAATTCTGTAAAGGTTTTCGGACACCAGTTCCGGCTCTTCATCAAAAGTTAATGAAAAGGCGCCGGTTGTACAATCTTTCAATACCTGTATCGCATTGCTGCTTGAATTGAAAATAGCAAGTAAGGGATTTTGAGTGAGGAGATACGGGTACAATTTAGAAGCCGTATATTTTGGATCGTCCGAGCCGGGAATGAACAATGCATCCGCTTGTTGCAGGGTTGTTAGCGAATGATAAAAACTTATCCGGTCTGTGATCTCAATTACATGCTCTTCAACACCATATTTAATGGCCAGCGGCATAATGGTTTTGGTTCCGGTTCCTGCCGGAGCATAGCTGGTGCCTATAAAATAAAATCTTAATTTATTGAATAACGCAGGCTCATCTGTCAATCCCTTTTTTAAAGATTCAAATACAGGTGCAATGGCGTTATGCATATCCAAACCTCCGCGTCCTACATATACAACGTTGATAAAGCCAGGTTGCAACAACGAGGTAAATTTATTACTGTTATCAACTGCAATTTTTAGATCTGGCTCAAATGCTCCGAATGTAATGGTATCGGCAGGGACATCTTTAATTTCCGGATATCGTTTTTTCAGGTCTTTAATGTAATCGTCAGATACGCTAATTAAGCCATCTGTTTTTTTAAGAGCAACTGGCTCCAAATATTTATTTAAACGATAAGAAAACCAGTATTTAGGCGGTTGCTGGTTTTTGGGTTTATCCTTGTAATATTCAGAATGCCAGGGGTCCTGCATATCAATTACGTAAGGCACGTGGAAACGTTTTTTCCAGTATGCACCAAGAATGCAAACCGGAAACTGCGTAGTTGAAAAGTAAACAAGATCAAAGTGCTTAGCTTTTAATATGCTGTTCACTTTTTTGCGGTAAAACCAGAGTGACCTTAAACCAATGCTGCCCAGGCCAAGTTTAGATGTGATCTTTTTATCAAACGCTTTAACAGAATAAATCTTAGTTTCTGCCGGCACACTTTCACAAAGCAGTTCATCCTTAACCATTTCGGAGTATTGCACGTCTACAGTTACAATTGTCGGCTCCCAGCCAAATTCTTTAAAGTAAGGCAAACTCATTCTTACCCGATGCACGTCTGCAGCGTTTGTAGGTGGAAAATAAGGCGATATGACAAGTACCTGTTTCAATCTGTTAAAACTTCTTTTACCACATTCAAAAGCCTGATCTGTTCTTCTTCCCAATTAAATTCCTGCTTTGCCAGGTTATAACTTGCTTTTTTTGCAGAAAGAAGGGGGTAAGGGTCAAGGAATAATTGAATATGCTCTGCAAGCGCATTTATATTGCCCTTTTTATAGATTTTACCAATTTCGGGATATTCTCCTAATAGTGCTTGTTGTGCTTTGGTATCCGTTGCTATGATAGCCAACCCACATTGCATATAAGTGAATATCTTATTGGTAAGGCAGATGTCCCGATTAAAAGGGATGCTGTCTTCAAGCGCCAAGCCAACATCAAACTGCGTAGCAAAATCAAAAATCTCGTCTGGCGAAATTGGGCTATGTAGGTAAACTGAAACGCTTTGCTGCCTAAAAGCTTCAATTGTTTGCTTTACTTCATCTGAAGCATTGCCCAGCAAATGCAATTCGATATTTTTATTATTGATGAGCTTCAGGACACTTATACAGTCTTTGATCCCGCGTTCAAGGCTGATTGTTTGTGAAAACCAAAAGAGTTTAAGGCCGGTATTTGGGGTTGAGTTTGTAGGTATTTCTTTAAAGGGAAAAACGTTGAGGATAGTAACCGGATCGATGTTTTTATAGAGGTTCTTGTAGGCTTTTCCAATATCATTACTACTAGCTGTAATATACCGGGCTCCTGTTAAGTATCGATCCTCTATTTCAGTTTTAAGGATAACGTTTTTATCGAGCGGATTATCTGATACTTCATACCGATGAAAATCTTCTAGGTCAAAACCGTATGGCTTACCATGTTTTTTTGCAGCTTTTGCCGTCGCAGGCAAGGCTCCAAGATTATGACCGATATACAGATCGGCATTATTTTTTTTTGCTTCACCCATTAAAAAAAAGCTGCCGCGGGCAATAGCCCAATCTGCAAACAGATTTAATTTAAAAAACTGTTTTAATAAAAGTGCCGTCCTGAAAATTATCCGGCTTAAAAAATAGACAAGTTTTTTTTGTTGCGGATCGCCGCCCGCACGTATTGCTTCCCATTTTTTTTGCGGCAGTAAAACCTTATCAGCTTCCGTACCCCAGTTATTCCAGTATGCATACAACACAGTAACCACATAACCTGCATCAGAAAGAGCATCTGCTTCCTTAACTAACCTTGGGTTTAAAGCCGGCTGGCCTGATGTAATCAACAAGATTTTTTTAACCTGGGCGATAGATTTATAAGTTATTTAAACCGGGGTAAATTTTATAAATAAAATCTTTATGAAAATCGTAGCCGGTGTTGTGTACGTAGTGCTCACTTATAATTGCATTACCGGCGTTACGTTCTTTTTTAGCCAGGTCATATGTTTTTGGGAGAGCAAGGAAATTGCCTTTGCGGCTTGCGTACATGGCAAATAAGGTTTGTTCCAGGTGCCAGGAGTTTGCACCCTCAGGTTCATTCTTTAAAATAGTTTCACAAAAGTCAAATAAACCCTCGTCGAAGTTATGCATAAATACTCCCGCATTAAGCTGAAGTACCATTGGCTTGTTTAGATGCTTTGCAATAATATCATCCCTGTAAGTATACGTTGCGCCGGGGGTATCAACGTTATAGCAACCATTTAGTTTATTTTGCTTTACAACATTCAAAATTTCTGCCGGATTAGAGAAAAACAATACGTCTGAATCTATTTGTAACAGATAAGAAGTTTGTTTTTCTATAATCATATCAAACAACCGGATAGAAAATATGAAATGACCGCGCAAATCCGCACACTTGTTTAAACCTCTATCTTTAAGATAATTGTCAACTTTAATGTTTTCATCTTTCTGGGTAAAGACTGTTATCAGTGGAAAGATCTTTTTCAAGATACCAATCTCTTTTTCTGTGAGGGTACCGTCTTCGTGATAATGTACCTGAATATCCCTTTCCCAAAAACAAAAGCTGTAAAGTGCAGCTACAGATTCGTAAAAATTCTTTTTATTGGCTAAAATGGCAAGGGTAAGTGCCGCTTTTTGCGTATTGAATAAAATAGGAGAAAGTGAGTCGACTTTTTTTATCAATAGCTTTTTGTAATGCCTCTTTAATACGTTATCAGATATTCTTTTATAATAACTGGTATTATTGAACTGTAGCTCGTAACCGATTTTTTTAATTACTTTCCGTATCATCAAATAAAGACAAATACTCCTTTGCTATCCTTTCTGCACTAAATCTGCGTTCTGCCGCTTGCCGGCATATTTTACGATCAATTTTGTTAAGGTCGATTACCTTATTGAACATCTCCGTTTCATTATTAACCACAAAGCCAGTTATTCCATTTTCTATAACTTCTGGCACAGAACCTTTGTTAAAAGCCAAAACAGGTGTACCGCACGCCATCGCTTCAACCATTACCATACCAAAGGGCTCGTTCCATTCTATAGGGAAAAGTAAGGCTTTTGTCTGCCCAAGATATTTGTCCTTTTCTGCATCATTCAGTGCCCCTGTATAAATTATCTGCTCGTTATCTATGTAAGGTTCTACTTCTTTTTTAAAATAGTCGTAATTATCGGCAGTGTGCGAAACATTCCCGGCCAGTATTAATCGATTCCCTGTTAATTTGGCAATTTTAATTGCTGTATGCGCTCCTTTTATTCTATCCAACCGCCCCAGGAACATAAAAGGTGCTTGGTTGTCCACCTGCTCTTTTAAATGATATTGAGAAAAATCTATAGCGTTGTAAACCGTTTTCCAGATACCAGTAACGTTACCGGTTGATACGCAGTAGTTGCTGCAGGCCGTGAAAATTAAATTGCGGTTAGGCAATCTTGTGATCGTCCTGATTCCCCGTGCTGATACCGGGCGACCGTAAGACATGATCTTTTTAACCGGCGAGTTTAAAACGGGCAGTAGATAAATCAGCCTCCCAAAATTGTGGATGAGGTCAAAGTCATTTCTATGTTTACGCAAAAACTGCCATGCCTGTAAAACTTCTTTTTTGCGTTGCAGACCAGACCGGTTCAGATTATTTACCCCAAACCGGTAAACGGTTCCGTCAATATTTGAATCAGGACCGGCAAGTAGGCTTACCTCATGCCCCAACCTGTTATACTCTTTGGCGAACATATACACAAGGCGTTCATGACCGCCATATTGTATTGGCGGTACAGGAATACCCGGGTCCATTATTAACAGTATCCTCAATTTAAATCGTTTTTTACACCGTTGTAAATTCCCATGTATAACGCTGCGCATTTTTCGAGCGTAAGATTATCAAGAATATAAGCTCTAGGTTTGAAGTTAGTCCACTCGTTTAAAAAGGACGATAATTTATCATTAAAATCTTGCATGTCTTTGAACTTTATACCACATCTCTCATCCCAATAAGGGACAGAACTTACGGGTTTAAATTTTACCATGTGGGGATAGTAATAAGAATCTTGCCAGTAGCCGCCGTGGTCCCATGCCAATATCGGCAGGTCGGCCGATAATATTTGCTGATATGCAAGGCCCTGGGTTTCACTTTCTGACAAAAATATTGCTGCCTTAGAATTATCAATTGCTGTTTTCAATTGCCCTGTATTATAATCCCCGTAGCGAATGATTTGATAAGAAAGGTTTTTACTTTGTAGCACTGCTAATACCGGATTTAAAACATCTTGGATTAGGTTATCCCTATCGCGGTTCAACTTATCGTATACTATAAAGTCAATTGTCTTTTCAGCATCATTAACCGGCGACCATTTTTCGGTATCTATGCCTACCGGCCATGCAGTCACTGCATCGCCATACCAGGGTTTAAACATATCGAGCATCCACGGGCCGGGAACTAGTATCTTTTTTATATTGGGGTAATCTTTTAACAGATTGGCGTTTTCAATAGGATGTGAAAAAATACCGGAACCAAACAAAATAGGATTTTTCCATTTTCGCCTGTATAAGACATGCGGCTTACCTATTATGCATGCAATTTCTTCCGGGTGTTTTTTAACGTAATTATAATCGTTGAGCCGATAGGGGATACCCAATTTGTCCAGGCCCCTCATCAGGTTAATAGAGATCATCATTACCCCGCCGGGCCTTTGCTTACCCCGAACTATTCTTCTTATTATTTTACGCAGGTAACGGTCGTAAGGAAACCAGCGATCAGGATCCGGTTCTTCATAAAAAAGATTAAGGGCAGTCAATTTCGTAGTAGTTTTCTCCTAAAACCAAGCAAAACTTCAGTGTTTTTAAAGCCGACGTTTTTATATAAAAACCCAAGGCCACCTTTTTCAGGTATCTGGAAATCCGGATGAACTTCTTTCATCCATTGCATCATGAATATGGCTTCGTCAAGATCATGCTTTGCTATCCAGTGGCATAATGGCCATAGTACGTTGAACGAAGCTTTTATTCTTCGCTCGGTCAATTGCCCATGTGTTTTTAATATGCCGAGTACGTATTTGTAAATATTAAGATGCTGAAAATTCTGAACAGCATTTTTTAAGCCATTGCTTAACTGCAGGCGATTGTTTTTATGAACGCGATGCTGCAAAGCGGCACCGCTGTGAATGGCAATTTTAGGCTCTTTTAGAGCAGCTTCCAATATCAGCATGCGGTCGTCCCTAAATGCGTAATCGGGGCGATGAGGAATATCCTCTAAAAAACTTTTCTTAAATAAAAAAGCAGAATAATGAGAACCGTCGCATTCGCCTAATTGCTGCGCTATAAAATCGTCACATGTCGTCCATAACCTTGTGCCGATAATCTGACCAGCCTCATCAATTTCATCATAACCACTTACCACAATGTTACAATCAGTAGCTTGCGCCAGTCCTAACTGTTCATCAATAGCCGCGGCTTTAAGCATGTCATCAGAATCTAAGAAACGTACATACTTACCGTTGGCAATTGCAAATGCACGGTTTACTGCCCAGCATTTGCCAAAGTTTTCCTGGTGAAGTATTACAATGCCTTGCTGGCTATTTAGCCAGTTGAGTGTACCATCGGTACTGCCATCGTCTACAACAATTATTTCAACAGAACATTTAGTGTTCCTGCAGCTTTGAATGGCAGCGGGTAAGCTCCATAAACGGTTATAGGTTGGAATAATAATACTTACATCCATTTTAAATTCTATCGGACGTTTTTATTTTCCTTGTGCCAAAAAGTTTATGGTAAACAGACCGGAATGTATCCTTAAGCAGTATTTTGAATCGTTCAGGATAGTCGATGGTAAATGATATGGTAAGATTACTTTGAAAATTCAGATCTCCATGTAAGGCACGTTTTAATCTTGCAACTTCGCGCTTGTACGGGTAATGTTGTGTGTAGTATCCCAAAAAATGCACCACCAGGGGCGACACTTTGTGAAACGGGTACCAACTTTGGTGCCGCGCATCAGGCAAAGGCGGATTTACAAGCCAGCGAATACCTTTAATAACATCAATAAAGTAGCCGCCGGGGCAGGCTTGCAGATCGCTCATGATTGTGCCATCTTCGACTATGGGTGTCTGGTGATGGAGCTGCATGGCCAGGGCCATCAAGACTTCGTCATTAGGCCGGTTACGAAGCCGCACAAAGCCTATCTCATCATATTGGCGTTCCAGTTGCCGTGCTGTTTCATATACTGTAGTTGCGGTTGTTCCTTTCTCAATGTAATAGATGCCTCCATTAAATTTAGGTAATGCCGAAATATTAAAACGAGTGCAAATAGCAGCAATATCTCCGAACCACTCGCCTTTTGATATATATGATCCAACAACCGATACATCATGGCCCTTAAATGAATCAAAAACTTTTGAAAGATCACCAAATAGCAGGCAGTCACTATCTATAAAAAGTGTTTGGCCCTCATTTGCCAGTTTATCGAGCGAAAGTTTTGGGGAGAAGCCTTCGCCCAGTTCGCCTGGTTTAACTTCGATGATTTGTATTTGCGCCTTCAGATCTGCCGGTATGAGATATGGCTGATCTGTAACCAATTGAAATTTAATATCTGTTTGCGGATGCCACCAAAAAAATGATCGAGCCAAATTAAGCGCGAGCTCTATGTATAATTGTTTACCGGTTGCGATGGTTAACACGTATCGTTGCTCACTCATCTTTATCAATGGTTTTTGCCGATGCAATTATCCGGAAGCAGAGCTCATAAACCTTATCACTAAACATTTGCTTTAAACTAAGCCTTGTAAAGGCTATCGTTAGCTTAGGGATCATTGCCAGCTTTCTTATTGCGGTAGGCTGCGGCAGCGTTAGCAAATGTGCTTTGGTCTTTTCCTCGAGTGAGTTTGTCATATGCCAGTTTCTTGGCGTACTCTCCAGGTAACCTTCATGGGCAATTGGCAAATGATCTACAGGGTCTTCAATCACACATACTTGCCCGTTTTTTTCGAATAACCGGGTAAGAAAATTTTCAAAACCATCTTCGCCAAGCTTATCACCTTTTGGAGCCTTTTCTAAAAGGTTAAACGCCGATTGTAATGCTTTTGTATTGCAGATACATGGGTTTGCCGAAAACCCGTGCATGTTAATATACAGATTGTCTTCCAAAAGATTATTAACTTTAGCTCCCTGCTCCAACGCGCCGGTCTTGCTTAAAACAATCTCCGCCCAATCAGGGTGCTTATTTAATATTTCGGCGTAATAAGCGGGTTTAATTTCTGTATTGAAAGCCCAATCATCTTCAAGCCAAAAAAAATATGTCGAGCTTACTTGCTTTAAAGCAGAAGTAATATTGTTTACATAACCTTTACGATCATAGGACTGTACGATAATATCGGGCTGAATGAAATCTATAACCTTTTGTGATATCGGCCCATCAATGGCAAGAATTGTTTTATTAAACTCAAAATCGCATTTGTTTTTAAACGACTGAAAGGTTTTTCGAAGCAGATGTTCACGCCCTTTGCAGGTAAAAATTACAAGATCTGTCACTATCGCTTTTTAATGAATTTTGTGAAAATTAGCAAAGCTTCAATTTTAGCCTTTGCACCTGTAGCCACCTCACAGTTTTCCAGCCAAACATTGAAGCAAGTTTAGCCTTTAACCCTTTAAATGGTTTAAATTTAAAACCAGGATTAAAAGCACGGGCCATATTTTCTGCTTCCAGTGACATTGCCTTTTGATTTGGATATAGTGAAAAAGTAATATCCCAGAATAAGCCACTTAAGGCAAGCTTGGCCCGTTTATCATTTGTGACAGCCAAAAGATGCTGGGCTTTGAGTTTAATGGATTTAAATGCGCTTTGCTGTTTTTTTATACTATTAGGCGAACTGAGCGTATTGCCTTCTTTGAATTTGCGATAGTAATTAAATACATCACGCACAAGCAAAATGCCCGATGATGCAAGTATTACCCTGCAAAAATATTCTCCGTCATCGTCCACGCTTAACTCCTCATTCCAGGGGCCGGCCTTATCCAATACGTGTCGCGGACAAAGCCAGGCATGTACAGTGATCATGCCACCATATTCGGGCCCTATAATATCGCCCCCGTAAAGCTTAATTAAAAAATCAACAGGGTTGTCAGATAGGTCCGGCACCCAATGATCGGCAGGTTTTGAAAGCGTATGATCGTTTTCGTCAAAAAAATACACGGTAGGGCAAATGCATAAATGGTTTTTATGCCTCTGTAACAGTTCTAACTGTTTTTCAATCTTTTCTGCACTAATCAGGTCGTCGGCGTCAAGAAATTGTATGTATTCACCACTGGCCTCCTTTAAGCCCCTGTTTCTGGCTGCACTAGCCCCTTTATTCTTTTGTGAAAACACTCTTAATTTTTCTCCTTTTAGCGATTCGGCTACTTGCAGCGTATCATCTGTAGAACCGTCATTAACCACAATCACCTCAATGTTTGTATAAGTTTGATTAAGTGCAGAATTTACAGCCTCGCTCAAATATTTTGCTGAATTATATGCAGGGATAATTATAGAAACAAGCGGGTTCAACGAGAATTGAATATTTCTCGCCATCGTGCCGAAGTTGATAAACGCGGATTGATGGTGTTGTTCTTAAACCAGGGTTGTTGCAGGTATTTTAAATGAAGTTCCGGGTCTTTATCAATTGCAATGATCTGATCTATCAGCGGCGTAAAATCCATTTTGGAAAATAAAATTTTGTGTTTGAACTCCCTCAGATAAGATTTTGCTTTTCTTTTGAGCCTGTGTTTCGGGCCATTAAGAAAACCGGGAAGGATGTCGTCAAAATCCATTTGGCCGGCCTTCCTTATTTTTTCACTTGCAAAAGATTTCTTATAGGCAATATGGTCAAATAAATTTACAAAACTTCCTGTATTGAATACATCGTTTATAAGAGGATCACCGCAATATATAGGCAAGCTGTTTACCTGCATGGCATCGTATAGCTTTTCTGTTTGATAGCCGGGATAAATATCATTTTCAAAAGCTATGGTGAATTTATAATCACCAAGAAATTTTCGTTTTACCTCCCACCGGTTGCCTGAATATAAACTATCGATATTCAATATATTATTCATTGAGCTTCCGGGTGCATCAACCTTTTTATATTTTGACAATTGTTTAAAAAAAGCCTCCCTGTAAGGCACCGGATGCGAATAAAAAAAATTACAAAACTTAGATTTGGACGACAATATTTTTTCAGCATCGTAACCGGCAGGTTTAATCAAAGCCTCGGCATTAAAGCCATGCCATTGTATACGTTTATAACGTGGATCGTTAATTTCCAGCTCAAGGGGTATTCCAAAAGCCCATTCGCAAATAGAGAGATCGGGCTTGATATTTTCGCAAAAATATCCAATCCTTTTATAATTTCCAGGCGGCGGTACATCATTACCGTACGGCCCAAAAACAATAAAATCGGGATCACTGCTGTCAACAAAATCAAAATCATTTTGCAGATCGCTTAAAATGTCATGAACACATCCATCAAATGTAAGTCCGTTTTGAAATTTAATTTTGGTGATGGGTTTTAGAGACATGATGGATAGGAAAGTTGTTTAGCAGCGTTAAAACTTCTTTATCTTAATCATCAATTGCAGATATAATTTTTTTATTAAAAAATAGACATAAGTTTGATTAGACCACTTATAATTATAATAAGCAATGGGAATTATTGTGAGTTTTTTATAGGCATCTGTCGGTAATAATTTGCTCGTTTCAGAACTGAGATGAGTGACATTCGAATTAGTCACCATATAGTTTTTTATTCCAAATGATTCCAAAGTTTTTAAATAATCATTGTCAGCATACCAAAAATTAAAGTTTTCATCGAATAACCCTATTTTATTTATAAGCTCTCTCTTTATAAGAAAACACCATCCTGAAAATATTTTATACGATGTGATAAAAGATTGTGCAAATGGATAGCCGACTCTTACATGTGCAACCGGGCAAAAAGGTGCAGCGCTCAAGGCATTTTCAGTTTGCATAACATTCAACATCTCACTTGCCCAGTGCTTATGAAAAAGAAGATCATTATTGCACAAGCAGATATACGGGTTATTAGTTGAATTGATACCTATATTAAGATATTTGTTAAACCCAAATTTGACTTCGGGATAAATAGTAGTTGAGTGAGTAAACTGATAAGGGCTTAGACCCTTATTTGATTCGATAACAACCACATTAAATTCAATTTCCTCTGGATCTTCCGAAGCGAGTAATGTATCTATCGTTTGTATCGTTAGGTTTTTTAACTGCTCGTCTTTTGCGTAGCTAAGTATGATAATGTCTATGTAAACCTTATGTTTCACTTATTATGGGTAAACTCATTTTTAGGCGGAGGCCTAATAAGCGTTGCAAACTAAACTTCATTTAATATTTTTTTTAGCAACGCCAAGGTAGAAGTGGTATAATACATTTCAAGATATTGCGCGTTGCGCTTAACCGGCGCAGGCAGTTGTAACGCTTTACTTAATTCGGCTTCAAAAATCTCGTAGGTATCAGCAGATGTGCATATACTATCCATTTTATAATATTTGGTCTCTTCATTATCCACATATCTTGCTATTACTTCACATCCCGCTCCAAGCATTTCAAGAAACCTGGGGGTAACAGGATTAAATCCACCTGTTCGCGACTCGCCTCCATCTATGCCCGGAGTGGAATAAAAAGAAACTTTAGTCTGCCGCATCATTTGCATGTAAAGCTCACGGTCTTCCACTATACCAATCATTCCCTGTTTATTTGAAAAACAATACATTTTATCATCGATTTTAATCTGCCAAAGGCACTCTAGGCGCGGGTACTTATTTAAATAAGTTTGCAAATAATTCCATAAAACAATATTGCCACGGCCTTGCATAATGATATCGTATGGCTTCTCAAAAATATAATCTGGCGAAAGCTTGTACTTATCAGGAAGACTTAACGGAAAATGATAAATATTTAGTGGGCAATTGTTTTCTTTCAGATATCCGTATGCTTCCAGACTTGTTATCAACACCGCCGGGCAGTGCTTATATGTCTCGTAAAAAGTTGGAAGATCAATATATTTCCAAAAGTCAATAATTATGGGAACTGTATTCCTACTACCTCCAAAATAAAATTTTCTTTTAACATTTAATTCAATGTAAAGGGCCTTTTTATTGTAAATAAATCGGTCAACAAAAGCAAATAAGGAAAATAATTTATGATCTGATATGTTAAACGTGCGAGAAATAAAGTTACAGGCTTTGGATGTATATTTTGTGATAATGGATATTTTTCTTGAATCCTTTATTTTTAAATTCAACTTTTCTGCAAAAATATCTTCCCATTCAAAAATTAGTTGCCAGCTTGAGTATGTCTGCACATATCGATCAGTATATATAGTTTTTATTTCCAATAGCAGGAACTTAATTAATGTTCTGAAGAATTGATTCAAGTAAAACAGCCCGTTGTGATGTGAAATGCTGTTTAAGGTAATTTGAATAGTTGGCGGTTTCGGAATTTGCGTTTTGTAATGCCTCAATTAAGCCTTGTTCAAAATCTTCATAATTGTTAATTCTGGTACAGATGCTATCGAGGTTGAAATAATTAGTATCATAGTTGTCGGGATAGCGCGCAAGCACTACACAACCTGAACCAACCATTTCCAAAAATCTCGGCGTTACGGGGCTAAATCCTCCTGTCCTTGCTTCATCGCCATCTATACCGGGTGTAGTATAAAACGCCACTTTTGATGATTGAAGCAGTTGCATATAGCTCTCTCTGTCATGAAAATTTCCAACCATGCCCGTCTTATTTGAAAAATAATATAAAATGTTATCTATTCCCTTTTGATATAGATATTCTATTTCCGGAAATTTTTTTTCAAATAGCAGCAAATATTCCCATAAAACACAATTGCTTCTTCCTGGCATTATAACATCAAATTTTCGGTTTGCCGACTTGTTAAATTGATACTTGTACTTGTCAGGTAAGCTGAATGGAAAATGATATATTGGCAGCGGACAATCGATTTGCTTCAAGTATTCAAATACCTCAAGGCTGGTAATTAAAACAGCCCGGGAGTTTTTATAAGCTTTATAAAACGACTCTAAATCATGATTTTTCCAAAAGTCAATGATAACGGGAATTGTGTTCTTACTGCCTGTAAAGTAAAAGTCCTGGCGGGCAAAAAGCTCAAGGTGTAAACAATTGGGTTTTTTAACAAAGTGGTCTATAAAAGGTAATAACTCAATGTTAATCTTAAATCTTTTTAAAATACGTGATGCGTATCTGATTGCTTTGTCTGCAAAATTTCCTGCTATAAATGCTTGCCGTGAGTCAATAAAATTTAGATTGAGGTGTTCACTTAAAACATTTTCCCATTCATAAATTATATGCCAGCTTGGCCAGGTGTTAAATTCCCTTTCGGTGTAAATGGCTTGCAGCTTCATTTTAGTCTGACATTTTATTAAATGCCTCTGATTGCATATCTAACGAGGTGTACATAGGTTTTATAGTAAAAAAACACTTTTAAATACCTAAAAAGTTCTTTTATTGCAAATCTGTAAGCTTTTTTAGGCTCTACATGGTTAACTATCATTATCATAGTTAACTCATTAAGCGTCTGTAGTTCAGCTTCACATTTTTGATTAAAACCTAATTTTAAGGAAGACACAGGCAGAAGCGATCTCCATTTTTTATTGAAGAGCAGTGCATTTGAAAGCCAATTCTCATTTACCTGTCCGGCTGAAAAATGCCTGATTGCGATATCAAAAACACAATAGAGATCAAAACCAGCCTTATAAACTTGCGCAGTAATATCTACATCATAAAAATGAAATCCTTTGAAAAGATCGGAGTCAAAGCGAATCTGTTCAAATAAAGATTTGCGGATACAGAACCAAACTCCATCCAAAGTGATCACCTTGTTTTTATTTGATGATGTTGGTGGGAATTTATTGGAGTGCATATCGCTGCCCGCCGCAGTTATATCTTTTTTGTAATTAATATTTACCATCTTACCACCCCACCAGGAACCCGGCATTTTGGGCAGGTAAGGGCTTCCGGCTATGCCTATAGCACCTGTTTTTATATCATCAAAATGATTGATCACTAATTTTCCCCAATCGGTGCTATGATATTCTATATCATCGTGCATAAAACACAGTAGCGGAAATATGCTTTTAGCAACGCCTATATTATAGGCTTCAAATATGCTAAGCCGATTTAAAGAATTATCAATACAGATGATCTCATATGTAACGCCTATTGTATCTGCTATGTTTTTTTCTAACGCAGCTGACACTTTTGCTTCCCTTGAACATATAATTAAAGAGATCAATTAAATAACGATTGGGTTTTTAATTTTAAATACACTAAAAGGCAGTAAAGCCGCATAGCGGCATTTATATGAACTTTAGAAGAGAATGCAGCATTTTTAATATAGAGCCTTGAACCGATAAAGCTTTTTGTGTGCAGTTTATTAAAAAAATAGTGAATAATATTGGTATCCTTTTCGTTATCGAACAATCTATCCTGCACCATTGTACTCAAACCGCCAACGTTAAAATTTGCAATAATTATATCAAAAAAATGAAAATCATATTTGGCAAAACAACGCAGGTTAAAATCATGATCTGCATAAACCGGGTATTTGATATTGTAATTGCCAATGGTTTTAAATACCTCTTTATGATAAAACATGGACTGATGGCAAATATTGTGACTGAGCAGTCTCCGTAAGTCAAATTCACCTGCATGTATGCCGTCGGCTTCAACCCACTGGTTCGTGCCGCGCATCATCACATTGCCATACAAAACCATGCTTTTTGATTTGATTAATTCATTTGCAATTTGTTCAAGTATGGTATTGCTGTATAATGAATCGTCGGTTCCTAAAAAATAAAAATAATTGCCTTTTGCTATTGCAATAGCCTTATTCATGGCATCATAAGTGCCTTTGTCTGGTTCTGAATTACAATTTAAATTAAGCAAGGTTTTATAACTTTCCGCTATTGGAACAGTATTATCTGCAGATGCGGCATCTATAACTAGCACTTCAAAGTCTTTAAATGTTTGTTCTGACAGACTTTTAAGACAATTAGCAAGAGTTTGTGCTGCATTTTTTGTAGCAATGACAACTGAAAAAAAAGGGTTATTTGCCATTAATATTTTCGAGTTCGGCTAATGCCGGTTTAACTACCTCCCATACATCGTTTATGCTAATATTTGATATGCATGGATAAGCGGCACTTTCTGTAAGCGGGTATTTACAAATCCAGTTACAGTGATAGCATTCCATTTTTTTGAACGCATAAAAAATATCTATGCCATCAAATTTAGGGTAGGGAGCAAAACGATCAAAATGGCCGCCTCCCAAAATGCAAACGGCCCTGGTATTTACAGCAGCAGCAATGTGTACTGCACTTGTTTCATTTGACACTACAAGTTCTGCAGTATTTATCTTATCGATCAATTCAACCAAGGATAGTTTACCGGTTAAGTTTATAACTCTTCCAGATTTTAAGTCATCTGCCAGATGATTTGCAATATCAACCTCGGTGAGCGATCCAGCCAGGTAAATATCTTCAGAAGAATTACTTAATATGAGGTTAATTAACGATATAAACTTTTCCTGTTCCCAACGGCGCCTGTGAACACCGGCCCCTGGAAATATTAATATGCCACGCTTATGTATATTGTTTCTAACAGGCAGTGAAGGCTTTTGCAATGATATTTTTTGCTGAAGCACCTTTTCAAAAAAAAATAAGTTCCTGTCAAATTCGAAGTAATAATTAAGCGGAAGAATTAATTTTTCGGTGTAGAATTTATCAAGTCTTACTTTGTGTTTTTTAATAATTCCCTCGGTATTGCTTTCAAACCCAATTACCTGTTTAGCAGCGCTGAGTGCGGCTACAGCGTCTGTGATAAAAATGCGGGTTGAACTTGGTTGCAAAACCACAGCGTAATTTCTTTTAAAAAAATGCCATCCAAGTTTTAATGTTTTAAAGGGAGCCAGGTGATAATCGTCATTCCTTATCCATTGGTAATGGTTTAAATAAGCTCCATCATATGCCAATGCCAGTTCTTTCCAGGACGGATTTCCCAATAGATCAATTTCATAACCCTTGTACCTGTTTGATTGTCTTACTTGTTCAAAAAAATTTCTAAAAAGTATATAGTCCCCAATAGCATCTGTCTTTATAATAAGAATTTTATTGGATGGCTTTCGAAAACGTGTTATGGCTCTCAAAACCACCGGCAGGTTAAAAGCTATAATTCTTAAAAGCTTAGAATTCAGCCGGGTTCTTGCCTTTCTAAGAGCCGGTCTTAAACCATCTATAAAGCGGTTTGCCATTTACAGTCAATATAAACACACCCATTGTCGGCACCGTTATACTGGTAAAAAGCACTTCCGGTTTCAAGCACGTCAAAATAGAGTTTATCGGTAATTGTTTCTATTAGTTGTACGTTTGGTATGTGTGCTGCGACAGCTAATTTGTAGGAACCAGGAAGCAGTAATTCACCAGGAATTGTAATCGATACGCTTACATCCCCTTCACTGATTTTTGTAATTTCTTTTAATGGCTTTTCGGTATTAAAGATACAGCGTTCCATGCTGTCCAATAACTTTATGCTGATGCTCGCCGCATTATAAATTTGTTGAACAAGGCATTTTAAACCGATAATAATATCCTCTGCAAATTCAAATTCTGCTTTAGTTATGCCATCAGTATTTTCAATAGAAATATTTTTAAAAAAGGGTTTCGTTACTGATGCAACATAGTTGTTTGACTTTAGAAGTGTTTGCAATTGCGTGTATTGCTTAATGCCTTCGTTTACTGTTCCTTGTAGGTTAAGCATTCCTTTGTCAAGCACAATTGCGCTGTCACAAAGGTTATTGATAGCACCCATGTTATGGCTTACAAATAATACTGTTCTGCCTTCGCCCTTGCTTACATCACTCATTTTACCAAGGCATTTTTTCTGAAATTCTGCATCGCCTACGGCCAATACCTCATCTACTATCATTATCTCACTTTCCAGATGTGCAGCAACAGCAAATGCAAGGCGCACATACATGCCTGATGAATATCTTTTTACCGGGGTATCAACATAACGTTCAACACCCGAAAAATCAACTATTTCATCAAATTTACGCCTGATCTCTGATTTCCGCATGCCCAGTATTGCACCGTTCAAATAAATATTTTCTCTTCCGGTTAGTTCGGGGTGAAAGCCGGTACCAACCTCAAGCAAACTTGCAATGCGGCCCTTCACCTTTACCGATCCTGTTGTGGGTGCCGTAACGCGACTTAATATTTTTAATAAGGTGCTTTTTCCGGCTCCGTTCCTGCCTATTATTCCTACAGCATCGCCTTGCTTTATCTCGAAATTAAGATCGCGCAAACTCCATACAATATCATTTTTGCCTTTACTTGTACGGTCATTGACTTCGCCAATTTTTAAAAAAGGGTCTTCCTTGCCGCGTAACCTCGCCCAGGACCGGGCAAGGTCGCGCGATATTGTTCCTGTCCCAATTTCTCCTAACTGGTAAGCCTTCGATAAAGTTTCGACCTTGATTACAGATGCCATTTCTATACCGTATCTACAAAATTACGTTCTACTTTATTGAAAATTACAATACCTGCAAGGGTAACTACAATGGTTAACAAAGCAGATATGGCCAGTGATGTGATACTAAAAGTTCCTTTACCTAAAAAGCCGTACCTAAATGCTTCTATAACCGATGTCATGGGGTTGTATTTAACCAGCCACTGATATTTTGGATATTTTTTTTCTACTACTGACAGTGGGTAAATAACAGTGGTTAAATACATCATTAGCTGTATACCAAAGGTTATAAGGAAACTCAGATCACGATATTTTGTAGTTGCCGCAGAAATGATCATACCTAAGCCAAGGCCAAGGAGCGCCATTAATATTAAAAGCAGCGGGAAAAGTAATAAGTAAACGTTAGGATGGAAAACGGCTCCCCTGCTCCAATAAATGGCCATCATTAAAAAAAATAAGCTCATTTGTACTGCAAACCTTATCAGGTTTGATACTACAATGCTCAACGGCACAATCAGTCTTGGAAAATAAACTTTACCAAACAGCCCTGCATTAGTAGTAAATACGGTGGATGTTTTGAGTAAACAATCTGAAAAATAATTCCAGGCGGTTATACCGGCCATATAAAAAAGTGGCTGCGGGAGGCCATCAGTTGGTATTGCAGCAAGGTTTCCGAAAACGTAAGTATAAATAATGGTGGTGAACAATGGCTGCAAAAAAAACCACAATGGCCCTAATATGGTTTGTTTGTAAAACGAAACAAAATCCCTTCTAACCAATAATACCAGCAGATCACGGTATTCCCAAACATCTTTTAGCTTAAGATCAAGAATGTTTGATTGTGGAAGTATTTCAATATCCCAGTATTCGGTATCGTTAGTCATTAGCTAAAATGTGTTCAAGTTTACTGATGTACGCTGTTTCGCTGAAATTGGCAAGGCATTTATCCTGCAGGTTTTTTTTCTCTGCCAATGTTAATTGTTTATTCAGCTGATTTGTAAGCGCATTTTCCAGTTCGTTGGCATCGTCGGGATTGATTGCTGTACCAAGCTCGCCGTTACATATGGCATCTACACTGCCGTCTGCATTGCCGCAAATAACAGGTAAGCCGCAGGCAAGTGCTTCAATAAACACAATTCCGAAGCCTTCTTTCTTACTAGGTAACACAAAAACGTCTGCCAGAAGAAAATGGTCAGAAAGTTCACTTTCCTCAATGTAGCCGGTTAAAATGACATGATCATCTACCTCGTAATCATTAATAAGATCTTTTATGCGCTTTTCTTCCTTTTCATCATACTTGCCGGCCAATATGTATTTTAAGCCGTCAAATTTATCCTTTAAAGATCCGATCGCTTTTATTACCTGGTCGTGGCCTTTATATTGTTCTGTAGAGGCCAGGCGGGTAAGTGTAAATATAATAGGTTGATTTGAGTTTAAATTGTACCTTTTTAACAGCTTGGCTGGCTTATCAAAGCTTTCAGGCAGTTCCATAAACGGGTCTATCACATTATTTACAACCAAACATTTTTCAGGGCTTGTATTGTGCCGTGCTATCATTTGCTGCTTTGTAAATTCGCTAACGCATATTACTTTGTTGCAAAGCCGCAAAAAAAGTTTCTTGAAATAGGAGAGGGGTCGCCACACTTCAATACCATGCGCTACTAAAAACAATTTACATTTAGGATTTAGCGCTTTAATGAACAAACCGATTACAGCCATGTTGATATGGCTTAAAATTACCACATCAGGTTTGTTTTTTGCAGCAATAGATTTTACTACCAGATCCATTCGGTTAGAACCATAACCCTTAAATTTTTCTGCAGGAAGATATTTTTCTATCAGATCTTTATCATGATCATAAGCCGACCAGCATTCAAAACTTATACCCTGGCTGTTTGCAATAGCATTAAGCGAATGCGCCATAATACGAGTCATTTTTTGAATGCCGCCTGTTTCGCCAAATGTTTGGAGAGAATAAAGGGTTATCTTTTTACTCATGCATACTTAATTGGTATAAAGCAAATGCTTTAGACCAATGCATTTTTCCGGTTTTAAATTTTCCGATCAAGCTTCGTGAAACCTCATTATTGTAATGATTTTCATCGGTTATGATCTCGTTTTCACGCATCCAGGTTTGTAGTGGAAAAGTAAAGCCCATTTTAGGCCTGTTCCATGTTTCCACAGGTAATATTTCTTTGAAACTATCTATCAGCAGTTTTTTTGGAATTTTGTTGTTAAAGCGAATTTTAGGGCTAATAGTATTTACCAGTTTCCTGAAATCTTCGTCAAGGAAAGGAACCCGTACTTCCAGCCCATGACTCATGCTCATTACGTCGGTATCACGTAACAATTGATTCTGCATGTACAAATTGCTTTCAAACCATGCAGCATACTCCTTATTATAGGGTATGCCTTCAAGGCTCTCTGGTGAATTTTCATTAAACAGCGTATCATTTACATAATTCAAATCGGTGTTTAAAATTTTCGCAATATCAGCCGGCAGAAAAAACCCTCTTAATAACAAATAATTTGCGATATAGTGATCATTACTAAGATAAGCTATCTTTTTTAACGGGTCTGGTTTGGCAAACCTGGCAAGCTTAAACAGGGCGGCAGGAAACAAGCGCAAATATTTTAAGTAAGCAACACGGTTAAAAGATGGATAACCACCAAACAACTCATCTGCACCTATACCAGACAGTACTGCTTTTAATCCGTCTTCGTGTGCATATTTACTTATAAACCATGTATTAATGCCATCTGTTGTGGGCATATCCATGCTTTTTAAGATAGTTGGAAAGTGTTGCTCAAAATCATGCTTTTGAACCAGGTGAACAAATTTTTCTCCTTCTATGCGATTACGGACAAAGTCTTGGTATGCGCTTTCATCGTAAGCTTTTTCATTGAAATAAATGGAGATTGTTTTGAGTTTCTGGCGTTGCTCATTAGCCAAGAGGGATACCAGGCTCGAATCTATACCACCGCTTAAAAATACACCAATAGGCGCATCAGCCATAAGCTGTCTCTTAACAGCCATCCTTAAACTGTTTCTTATTTCATCTTCTGCAAGGCCGGCATTATTTATGGTTATGCTTTTATAATTGTGGTTTTGATAATCTACAATACTATGCGAACTTTCATGATGGTCCCATTTTAAATAATGCCCCTTAGGTAAGTTAAATACATCCTTTAGCGTTGTGTATGGTTCAGGGATGTGGCCGTAAGCAAGTAATCTTATCGCCCATTTTTCGTCCTTTTGGTTCGCAATGCCAGATAACTTTAAGGCTTTAACCTCTGATGCGAAACTCAGTTGTTTATTGCGAATGTAATAGTACAAGGGTTTAATACCAGCGCTATCACGAACCAGATAGGTTTGGGCTTTGTTTTTATCGTATAAAGCAAAGGCAAAAATTCCCCTGAGCATATCAAACGAAGCTGTACCCCACTGCAGGTAGGCGGCTATAATCACCTCAGTATCTGAATTTGAAGAAAAAGTTACGCCTGTTTTTAGCAGCTGTTCTTTTAAAGTTTGATAATTATAAATTTCGCCGTTAAAAGTGATCCAGCAATTTTTGCCTGAATCTGCCATGGGTTGGTGGCCGTTACTGCTCAGATCAATTATGGACAAGCGCCTGTGTCCAAGAACAATATTAACCGCTTCGTCACAGTAAATACCCTCATCATCCGGGCCGCCGTGCTTTAAAACGTCACACATCTTGCTCACTTTTTCCTTTATTTCGCCTATCTGTTGATGGGCAGATGTTATTCCTGCTATTCTACACATGTTGAGGTTTATTTACAGCTTCGCCTCGTCAGTCACAATTTCAGTCGCAACCAATTGATAATCAATGCCAATAATTTTATTCCTCTTTATTCTTATTACGGCTTAATATAGTAAAAATGCCGTTAAGGAATAATGAGTTTATCAACTTAAAGCCGTTCAATTAAAGCAGATGCAACGTGCACCAGAATAGAGTATCCAAGGTTATCCAGGCGCAACAGCAATTGCTTTTGCGAGCGGTATGAAATCACTTCACCAGCTAAGCCTTTAAGCGGGCCGGCTTTGATTATTATTTTTTCTCCTGGTTCCAAATTTTCCTCAGTTATCTCTAACTCATAAGGGCTGGCCATTAACAATTTTAAATCATCTATCTGCCGTGCAGGCATAGTCGTAACCTTTCCCGAAAAATAAATGAACCGCGCTATACCCTTTGTCATTAGCACATTAGTCAGTTCGCTTTCGCTAACATTAACAAAGAGATAAGATTTTAAGAAGGGTTCCTCTACCCATTTTTTTCTGTCGCTCCATTGTTTAAGCGTTTTTTGCAAGGGAAGATAGCTTTCAATGTTTTTGCCTGTAAGAGCAGCATGAGCTTTTTTTTCGGCACGGGGATGGGTGTAAACCGGATACCATTTTCTATTTTCCCGGGTATTTGAAGTCATAGCTTCAGCTTATAATTTAATGTACCTGGTTAAATCCCACCATTTTTTTTCTTTATCATCAACATAATAACCAGAGCTTTCGTAACCTATATAATCTGAGTAGTAGTAGTATTTTGAACCGTGGCTATCGCCGCTAAGTTTAGTAGTATAATATCTTGAATGCAGCAGATCAAGGTCAAAGGCATTGAGAATTATAACCGTATTATCCAAGTGATACTCTTGTGCTATCCGTTGCGGGATGGTGGCCGCATAAAATTTTGATTTTCCGGAGCGTATCACAAATAAATTTATATCGCTGCTGCGAATCAATGGAATAGCATCAGATACCAAGCCGATAGGAGCGGTGTCTATCATTACCACATCATAACGTTCTTTCAAAAAGGCAACCAGTTGATTCATCCTTTCAGAGTGCAGAAGCTCTGACGGATTCGGTGGAACAGGGCCTGACACAATAAAATCGAGCCCATCCTGATTAGACTTTCTGATAATGTCGGCCTCATTGCATTGATTTGCCAGGTAATTGCTTAAGCCCAGGTCATTTACTGTTTTAAAGGTCTTGTGTAATTTAGACCGTCTTAAGTCGGCGGCAATGATAATCACCTTTTTGTCTATCAATGATAAGGTACTTGCCAGGTTAACCGCAACAAAGGATTTGCCTTCACCGGCAACCTCAGATGTAATACAGATCACTTTGCTCTTTTTCTCTGATGCAAGAAAACTTAAATTGGTACGTACCGAACGCACCGATTCAGCAAAGACAGATTTTGGCTTACTTACTGCAAGTATTTGCGTACTGAATTCGTCTATTTTTTCAGGGAACTTTCGTATTACACCTATAATAGGAATAGCCGTAAGGCTTTCAATGGTTTCCTTGTCATATATGTAAGGGTTCAATATCCTTATAAGCACAATTAAACCTAAGCCTGCCCCAAGGCCGATGATGATTGCCATTCGTTTTATTCCATTTTCGTCTGGCGCAACAGGCCCGTAATTTGGCTGGGCCATATCTACTATGGTAGCCCCTGGCAAAATACCTGAACGGCTTATTTGTGCATTTAGTTTCTTTTCGGAGAGAAGGTCGTAAACCTTTTCGTTTACGTCAAAATTGCGTTTAAGACCAGCCATGTCATTTTCAGCAACCGGGTATTGGGAAATGCGCTGACTAACAGGTACCAGTTGATCAGATACGTATTTTATATTTTTTTCAATTAAACCCCTCGATGTATTAATGTCATTGATGGCGAGGCTTTTTATCTGTAATATCTGCTGGTTAATATCATTTATCTGTGGCGAATTGGCATTGTAAAGTTTAAGAAGGGATGTTTTAGCACCTAATAGATTATCCAGTTTAGAAATTGCCAGTGCGAGTTGTGGTACAACGGCCGACTCGATATTGATATTAAGTGTAACGTTATCTTTTTCTTTTATTACGTCAGACTTAAGTTGATCTACAGCAATTAGCTGCAGTTTAAGAACCGACAATTGTGTTTCAAGTTCTTTTTCCTTTGTAACAGTTGCTTCGGCAGCAGTGTTAACATCAAGAATCTTTAAATTCTGCTTGTATTTTTCGACAGATTTGGCCGAAGCCTCAACCTTATTTGACAGGTAATTTAATTGCGAGTCGATAAAGTCTATCATCTGCGTTGCCGACTGCATTTTTTGAAGTTTATCATACCTCAGGTACTCAGTCATAACTGCGTTTAATGCATCGGCAGCAAACTGAGGGTTTGAGTCGGTCTCCTGTAACGAAATGATGTTGGAGTTTCTTATCACTTCTCCTATGTGCAAGCCACCCCGTATCCGCCCGATAAAATCTTCAGGTGCGTTTAACTTAAATAAATAGGATGACGCAGTTGAAATACTTGCAGGTTTTTTTATTGAAAAAGCGGTGGGGCCAACATAAAAAGGTTGCTCATAAGCATATGTCTTTTGAACGTCTTTACCGTTAAGTTTATATTTTAGATAGAACGTGCTTTTCCCAGCAGGCCTAAAAGTTATCATATCATGATAAAAATTAAGGCTATCAAACTTAATCAATTCAACGTCTAAAGGTTTTTCAGGGTATAACTCATTGGTGCGGTTTAATACACGGCCAATTATAAAAAAACTAAACCGGTAATCGAGCCGGCGTACTGCATTTAACAACAGCGCGTTGCTTTCTATAACAATGGTTTCGCTTTGCACGCGCGAAAAGCTTCCTGGTCTGTCGTTCGTTGTAATAGCCCCTGTAAAATCAGGGAGTTCAGATTTTTTTTCTTCCAGCTTCATAGTGCCGCTGGTAGCATATATTTTGGGGGTATACCATAAGTACACACGCGCCCATATGGAGCATACCAACACGGCTCCAACAACCCAGTACCACCGGCTGATGATTATTTTAATTATCTTAAAGTAATCAATTTCCTGGCTTGGCAGTTTAAGCTTCCCCTTTTCAATTTCTTCCATTTAACGGCGCGTAAATGTTAATATAATTAATGCTGTGTTAAACAACAGCAAGGCAGGTTGAATTAGTTGTGAAAGGTTAAGGAAATTATCATTTCTAACGGCGCGCTTGTTTTCTTCTACATAAACTATGTCGCCGCTTTGAAGAATGGTTTTAGGGTCATTAATGGATTGAATATTGCTCAGATCAACCTTTATAACAACAGGTTTCTTTTCATCGCCACGTATAATCTCAATGTTTTTCTCATTAGCATTAGGGGTAAGCCCCCCGGCAACTCCTAATAATTGCACTAAAGTGGTTTTATCTTTTACCAGGCTGTAATTTCCTGGTGATTTTACTTCGCCAAAAAGTGTAACAGCAAGATTGGTGATCTTCAATTCTATAATGGGGTCTTTTAAAAACTTCTCCTGATAAAGCGTTTCAATTTTTTTTTGTGCCTCTACACGTGTTAATCCGGCCACCTGTACTCTTCCCAGGCCGGTTAAACCTACAGTTCCATCATCTTCTACAAGATAACTTTCGCCTTGAGTAGTTACACTTGCACTTGATTGCACCGAAACTGAGCCTACGCTGGGGTTAAGGTCTACAATCGATTTGCTGTTCTGTACGTTTTTGATTTCTAAAAGGTCTTGCGGTTTTATACGATAAAGGCCGGGGACGGTTACATTTTGCTGCTTTAGAGTATCATTAAGTGCGCTCTTCTCTTCAAATAAGTGCTGATATTGCTTTTTTGAACAGGACGCGAAAATTACAAGTAAGACTAAGGTGATACAGGTACTGATACTTCTACGCATATAGGCAGTTTAAGCTAACATTGTGTAATTAGGTAACGTTGTCAAATTTACATAAATTTGCGACTTTAAAAGCGTTTTCCCTACGTGCAGGACTTAAAAATATCAATCATAACCGTAGTATTTAATGCCCGCGATACCCTGCAACGCTGCATTGAATCTGTAATATCTCAAAATTATACAAATACAGAGTACATCGTTATTGACGGTGGCTCTACTGATGGCTCTTTAGATCTTATTGAAAAATATAGAGCAAATATTCGGGTGCTTGTTTCCGAGCCGGATAATGGCATCTATGACGCTATGAACAAAGGCATAAAGCTTGCAACCGGCAGTGTGATAGGAATGGTTAATGCCGATGACTTTTTTGTTAACAATTCGGTAGTGAGCGATATGGCCGAAATGTTTATAACAACCTGTAGTGATATTGTATATGCCGATCTGGACTTTGTAGACGGCAATGACAAAGTGGTAAGAAAATGGCGGTCTGGAAATTATAGTCCGCTGCAGTTCAATTTAGGTTGGATGCCCCCGCATCTTACTTTTTATTGCAAAAAAGAACTCTTTTTTAAGTACGGAATGTACAGCCTTAATTATGGTACCGCAGCAGATTATGAGCTGATGCTCAGGTTTATGCATTTAAACAAGATTAAGGCTGTTTATCTGAGAAAAATAATTATTAACATGAAAGTTGGAGGTGTTAGTAACAAAAGTTATTTCAATCGCGTAAAAGGACTGTACTTTGATTTACAGGCGATGCGAAATAATGGAATACTGCTTCCAATCATAACAATTTTGCTAAAACCGTTAAGAAAAATCGGTCAATACTTGTAAGCCAGAGTGCGTGTGGAAATGTTGATAACAACTAACATCCAAAGTAAACAAATGTTAGTTATTTGCGACATTGATTAATTATTGGTTTCCCTAAAAACTGGCACATGATGGATTTTTTACATAATTATACGGTTGTATATTACTTTTTCATAGTAATCTGTTCGCTGTTAATAACATCTTTAGCCATCCCATCTATTTTGCACGTTGCACGTTTCAGGCATTTGTATGATGACCTTGGGCACTTCCGTAAAACACACGATCATGGTATTCCCCGTTTAGGCGGTGTTGCTATATTTGTTAGCTTTACCATTACTGCCTTAATGCTTTGCATGACCAATAAAGCGCTGCCTATAAATTACGTACTTACATCATGCATCATCTTGTTTGCAATGGGCATTAAGGATGATCTTGCAGGCGTTAACTCTAACACAAAATTTCTGATTCAATTTATTGCCTGCGCTATTCTGGTAATACTGGGTGATATACGCCTTAGAAGCATGTATGGCGTATTTGAAATATATGATCTGCCTTATTTATTGAGCGTAAGCATCTCCATACTGTTAATTCTGCTTGTTGTAAATGCCTTTAACCTTATTGACGGTATAGACGGTCTTGCGGCCTTAACTGGTATCATAGCCAATGGAACCTTTGCCGGGTTGTTTGTTTTCATTCATCAGTATGAACTGGCGGCGGTATGTTTAGCAATGGTGGGCGCAGTTTTAGGCTTCTTACGATTTAACATAACGCCTGCAAAAATATTTATGGGCGATACAGGTTCCCTGCTTATTGGGCTTATATCCGCTGTAATGGCACTTAAGTTTATGGAAGTTAGTAAGGGGATGAGCGAAGGCCCAAGCCCCATTTTCCAGGTGCCTGCTTTAACATTTGCGGTATTGATAGGGCCAATTTTTGATACCATCAGGGTTTTCATGATCCGCATCTCTAACGGTGTGTCTCCATTCACTGCAGACCGTAATCATATTCACCACCGCATGCTTAGGCTTGGCTTTACACATTTACAAACTACGTTGATCCTTGCAAGCATTAACGTAGCTTCTATCATTACTGTAATTGTGCTTAGGCAGTACACCAACTCGGTACTTATCAGCCTGATTATTTTGATGTCGCTGATATTTAACTGGATGATCACCTTCTTTCTTCGTTCAAAAGAACGCGAGCAGGTTGCCTTCCGTAACCTGTTTGTGTAAGGTTCTGTTGTGTTAACCTTTTCACTCGCTATTATTTGCTAATTTTGCGCTCTTAAATTGGTAAGTAATGAGGATAGCGATAAATGGATTTGGCCGCATAGGACGTGTTTTTCTGCGTAGTATTTTACCACACCAGGAAATAGAAGTGGTAGCCATCAATGACCTGGGAGATACCCACACACTTGCCCATCTTTTTAAATATGATTCAGTTCACCGTAGTTTTAAAGGAACGGTAACTTACGACGAGGCACATCTTTGTATTAATAATAAAGCTATCAGGGTATTGTCCGAACCTAACCCGGCTCTTTTGCCCTGGAAAGAATTAAACATCGACCTGGTTATTGAATCTACCGGCATATTTACGTCCGGGCAGGCTGCTGCTGCACACCTGGAAGCCGGTGCCAGGCAGGTAATTATTTCTGCACCCAGTGCTGATAAAAATATACCAACTGTTGTATTGGGTGTTAATGACAAAGAAGTGAATCTGCGGTCGCCCATATTATCAAATGCATCATGCACCACTAACAATGTTGCTGCAATGGTGAAGATATTGGATAATAACTGGGGAATTATAGACGGCTATATCACCACTGTTCATTCTATGACAGGCGATCAAAACCTGCACGATGCTCCGCATAAAGATCTGCGCAGGGCAAGGGCAGCGTCGGCATCCATCATACCAACCACCACCGGAGCAGCAAAGGCGATAACTTCAATATTTCCCCATTTAAAAGGTAAACTTGGCGGCGCGGGTATCCGTGTACCGGTATTAAATGGTTCGCTAACAGATTTTACCTGCAGCCTTGTAAATAAGCCAACGGTAAATGAAATTAACGCTGCTTTTAAACAAGCAACAGAGGGTGATATGAAAAATGTTTTGGAATATACCGAAGATCCAATCGTATCCAACGATATATTAGACAATACCCATAGCTGCATCTTTGACGCGCAGCTTACCTCTATTGTAGGTGGCCTGGTAAAGGTTGTTGGCTGGTATGATAACGAAATGGGCTACTCCAGCCGCCTCGCCGACCTGGTGTTAAAAATAAACGAGCTGAATTGATCCTTGCTATTTGATATAATCTATTTTTGAACTCGTGGCCGTTGCAGGGTAGTTAACCTGGTTGTAATAGCTGTAAGAAGAAAAGTTTACAACATCGCCGGTGCTTTTTAATAAGATCCCCTGCTCTGTAGTTGCTGTAGTAGCGGAATCATAGGCCTTAAAAAAAGTAATGGTTCGGTGCACGTTCACTTTTACCATGCTTACCTTATTAATAACTGTATCTGTTGCTGTTTTGGTAGGCACGTTGTTGAGGTTATCGTCCCTCCAATTCAAAGTAGTGCTGCCGTCCTCGTTAACCGCGGTAAAATCAAAATTTGCCAGCATCGTTTTTGAAAAGTCTTCTGTTAAATGAATAGCTGCAATCTTTTTGTAGCCATCAGCCGGGTATAAAAGATTCACGTTTTCATTAAATACCATGTATAAAGTGTTGCCGGTTACGCTGGTTGTAACTATTTGGGTAGCTACATGGAAGGCTGCCATGTGTATTGAATCATCTTTTGTAATGTTAGATGTGCTTCCTGTAGTGACTGTAGTACCGCCGCTGCTTATTTTAGTTGCACTCGGAGCCGGATCATTGGTCTTGCTGCATGCACTAAAAACAAGCACAAGCAAAGCCATCGGGATAAAATTTTTCATAATTACTGTAGTTTGGTTACGTTAGCGGTGCAATAGTTATGCTATTTTTACCGGATACCGCATAACAAGCTGTTATAAGCTTTAAAAGTTGATTTCTTGGTACCTGGCAGAAAGGCGATGCAGTTGAAAAAAGGAATTACGTGGAAAACATTACCCAAAAACAGGCAGCTTTTTAAATGATAAAATTTATTAATACAGCCGATCTTTTAAATGTAAGAAATGAGGTGCTGAGAGAAAACAGGCTGACGCCAAAGGAATGCCGTTTTCAGGGCGACGATGCCGAAGGCTCTTTTCATTTAGGATATTTTGACGATGCTACGCTGGTTAGTATTGCTACTTTTCACCGGCAAAACTTAACAGATTATGATGGCAGCGGGTACCAGCTGCGTGGTATGGCAACAGTTGAAAGCCACCAGGGCAAGGGATTGGGAAGCCGGTTGGTAGATTTTGCAATGGCTTGTTTAAAAGACCGGCAGGTAAATTATGTATGGTGCAACGCCCGTAAAAAGGCTGTTCGTTTTTACCAGAACATGGGCTTTGAGATTATATCTGAGGAATTTGAGATTCCGATAATAGGTCCTCACTATGTAATGCATGTTAAAATACAATGATATTTTCATTACAAAAAACACCTTTTTAACTTTTGAGTTCTGAATTTAGAATTAATTGCTGAATTTGGCAGTTCATTATCGAATTAAACAGTATTGAATTTGCATGATCACTATCTGCTGGTTATACAGACCCAATGCTTTAAACAGACAATTACTATATGAAAACCATTGATCAGATCAGCTTTGCCGGCAAAAAGGCGCTTATTCGTGTGGACTTTAATGTTCCTTTGGATAAAGACTTTAACATTACCGATGATAACCGAATGACCGCAGCTTTGCCAACTATTAATAAGATATTGAAAGATGGCGGCGCTGTTATCCTGATGTCGCACCTGGGAAGGCCAAAAGGCGGCCCTGAAGATAAATTTTCCCTTAAGCATTTAGTGCCTCATTTATCAGACTTGTTAGGCCAGCAGGTAGAATTTGCGGATGATTGCATCGGCACAGAAGCCGTTGAAAAAGCAAAGGCGCTTGGAAAAGGCGAAGTGCTTTTATTAGAGAACCTGCGTTTCTATAAAGAAGAAGAAAAAGGCGATAAGGATTTTGCAGAAAAATTATCAAAGTTGGGCGACATTTATGTAAACGATGCTTTTGGCACTGCCCACCGCGCACACGCCTCAACAGCGGTTATCGCTCAGTTTTTTCCTAATGCAAAATATTTTGGTTACCTGATGGCTGCCGAACTTGAAAATGCCGAAAAGGTATTGAACGGTGCAGCTAAGCCCTTTACCGCAATTATGGGCGGCGCTAAGGTATCAGACAAAATTGAACTGATTGAGCGTTTGCTTGATAAGGTTGACAACCTGATCATAGGCGGCGGTATGGCTTATACATTTGCCAAAGCGCAGGGTGGTAACATCGGTAAATCACTGGTGGAAGCAGATAAGCTTGATCTTGCATTAACCCTTATCGAGAAAGCAAAGACCAAAGGCGTAAATCTGTTATTGCCTACAGATTCTATCATCGCTGACAATTTCGCTAACGATGCCAATACCGATACAGCTCCTAACAAAGACATCAAAGAAGGCTGGATGGGGTTAGATATCGGTCCGGATTCTATTAAAGCATTCAGCAAAGTTGTTGAAGAATCAAAAACCATTTTATGGAACGGCCCGATGGGGGTTTTTGAAATGGAAAAATTCGAAACCGGAACAAAGGCCGTTGCCGAGGCAGTTGTAAAAGCAACAGAAAATGGCGCGTTCTCATTGATTGGTGGTGGTGATTCGGCTGCTGCCGTAGCTAAATTTAATTTTACCGACGAAGTTAGCTACGTATCAACAGGCGGTGGTGCACTGCTTGAATACATGGAAGGTAAAGAACTACCGGGAGTAAAAGCAATCAATGAATAAGAAACAATAATTTATACAAAAAGGTGGGCACTGCTCACCTTTTTTGTTTATAGTTCATTGTAAACCAGTCAAAACCAGGCACCGGTCATCCGGTAACGATTTTGTTAATTATATGTACAACAGTAAACCAAATTTATTTTAATACTTAATTTAGAAAACTTATAAAGTTCTTGAATGAAAAAACTATTACTAACTGCTTTAACATCATTAACCATGCTTGCGGTAGCTTTTGCCCAGCAGCGTGGCCCTGCCAATAATCCTGATGCGGCTTACGTGAAGGATAACTATACCAAGTATGAGTATGAAATACCCATGCGCGATGGTATTAAACTATTCACATCTGTTTACGTACCGAAAGACCAGTCAAAAAAATATCCTATTATGATGGATAGAACACCTTACAGCGTTGGCCCTTACGGTGCAGACGCTTATAAGACTTCTTTAGGTCCATCGCCTTTGTTTTTAAAAGACGGCTACATCTTTGTTTATCAGGATGTGCGCGGCCGTTTTATGAGCGGAGGTATTTATGAGGAAATGACCCCTGAAAAGGAAGTACATAAAACTAAAAAGGATATTGACGAGGGGACCGATACTTATGATACTATAGACTGGCTGCTTAAACACGTAGCCAATAACAACGGTAAGGTAGGCGTGTGGGGAATTTCATATCCAGGCTTTTATACCACTACTGCCTTGCTAAGCAGGCACCCGGCACTGGTAGCGGCATCGCCGCAGGCACCCATTGCCGATCTGTGGCGCGATGACGGCTGGCATAACGGCGCCTTTTTCCTGGTAGCTAACTTTGGCTTTTACGCCGGCTTTACTAACAGGCAGGATGATAAACCTACCCAGCGCCGCGGCTCAAGGTTAAATTACGGAACGGAAGATGGTTATGAATTTTATAAGAACCTTGGCTCTGTAAAAAACACCAACGACAAATTTTACAAAGACACTATCCGGCTATGGAATGAATTGCTGGATCACCCGGATTATGACCAGCACTGGAAAGACCGTAATGTACTGCTGCACCTGCATGATATAAAAACTGCGGTTTTGGTTACCGGTGGCTGGTATGATGCAGAAGATCTGTATGGGGCTATTAACACCTATAAAACCCTGGTTAAAGAAAACCCTAAAACGCCTATCTATTTTGCAATGGGCCCGTGGGTACACGGCGGCTGGGCAAGAGGTGCAGGTGACCATTTAGGCGATGTTGATTTTGGCGGAGAAACCGGCCCTTACTATCGCGAAAAAATTGAGTTTGCATTTTTTAGTCATTACCTGAAAGGTACCGGCGAAGATATACCTAAAGTGAACACTTTTGAAACCGGCCTTAACACCTGGAAAACCTACAATGCATGGCCACCGAAGGATGCAGTAGAAAAAAATCTTTACCTGTTGCCAAACGGTAAATTATCATTCAACGCACCATCCGCAGGTAACGGTGCTGCCGATGAGTTTGTATCAGACCCTAACAAGCCCGTTCCATTTATCAATGGGATAGATATGGATATGAAGCGCGAATACATGACCGGCGACCAGCGTTTTGCCGAAAGCCGCCCGGATGTACTTACTTACCAAACCGATGTGCTGGATCATGACGTTACACTGGCCGGAAATATGTGGGCCAACCTTAAGGTATCCACCACCGGAACCGATGCCGACTGGGTAGTGAAAGTGATAGACGTATATCCTGATAGTGCTAAAAATAACAAGTTTACAGCTAAAGAGACTTACATGTCGCATTACGAGCAAATGGTGCGCAGCGAACCTATGCGCGGCAAATACCGTAAAGCGTTTGACAAACCCGAGCCATTTGTACCCGGCCAGGTGAGCCCGGTGAATTTTGAATTACAGGACATTCTGCACACCTTTAAAAAAGGACACCGCATTATGGTACAGATACAAAGTACCTGGTTCCCGCTCATTGACCGCAACCCGCAGGTATTTGAGGATATTATGAAAGCAAAAGATACTGATTTCAAAAAAGCTGTTCATAAGGTTTACACCTCGCCGGATAACCCAAGCTTTTTAAAAGTAAGGGTAATAGAATAAAAAAAAAGCAGGTTTACGATATGTTGGATCGTGAGCCTGCAATTTTTGTGATAATACCTTTCTCCTCCTTTGCTACCGCAGTTAAAATGTTTTGCTCATAACTGTCAACTTAAACCCACAACCAAGAAAAAAGGTTTTACATGCACAAAGACCCGAAAGGCAACAACCGGTAATGAAAAAAGAATATATAGTTTTGATTATTGTGCTTTCTTTCGTTCAAAGTTCATTTGGACAAAAGATGAGTTACATTCGGAGTAACAAGAATAATCCTTTTGATGAAATGTCTATGCACATAAGTGATAGTATATCTCGTAAATTATATCTTTTTCTGAACAAAAGAGGGGAAGCCGGAGCGGAAGATACATCACAAATGGCGATAAAACTTGGCAATCTTTTGGGAGGAGATAAGGCTAATCACTTTAAATTTAGAGAGGGTATATATTGGTTTAAGCTAAGAGAAGTTCATGCTGTCTTTTTCTACTTCATTTACACAAGCAAAAATGGTATTCAAATCATATCAACCTATAAAGTGAATGAACTGCTACCTGTATTAATGCAGTATTTCAACACTAATCATTTTGATGAGGATAAAAAATTGGAATACCTTAATATTATTATTCATGACTTAAAACAGCGAAATCATTGGCAGATTGATGGGACGATCAAAAGTTTTAATTGAATCTCCGCTACTGCAAGCGTCCCGCTTGTGGCCGCCAAGCCAATTAAATCATGTAAGTATTTAAATGACTGGTGTGATTAAAACAGATCGCACCGCTTTACGCAGACTTAGTAAGATGAACGAGAAAATAGTAGAGTTACAAAAAATTTGGAATTGGTCTAATGAAACCCCTGCTACAGAAAGTGAAGTCAAATCATTTGAATTGATAAATGATTTGGTAGTTCCCAAAAGTTTAAGCAATTACTTTAAGATTGTAAATGGAACAAAAGGATATGACGATGGTTTTTTAAGTTTTATTCATTAAACCAATTTAAATCGGTAGACTACCTTTTTTCTCGGTGGAAAACGATTTCAGATTACGAAATTTTTAGAGAAACTTTTAGCACGTATAAATCTTGCTTTGTCTTAGCAGATTACCAAATTCATCTATTTTCTTACGTAATTCAGCTTTATCAAAAAAAAACCGAGAAAAATGAAATTTATATATTTTGTGGGAAAGAATATAAATTAATAGCAGAGTCATTTGACGAATTTGTGGATTTATGCATACAAGATTCGCCTAAATTATTTTTTAATGATTAACCCACTATCGAAATGCTTGTAGTAGTAGAACAATAGATACTTAACCTAAATATAGCACATATTGCCTTCGAGTTTGCATATACAAACTTAGTTATATATTTGTATTATAAAATTGCAGCAGTAGCAGTATTGTAAGTATATAATAATATACAAGTTAAATAAATCATTTTTGATTACTAAACGCACAATTCCGAGTTGGGGAGCCGTGTAGATCCAAAATATTTATTGCGCTATATAACTAACCTACTAATAGCCGGGCGTGCAGCGTATCTCACCGTACTCGGTTCCATAAGCAAGGTTATTTACAACAACTTTTATCAAATTGATTAAGTATATTAATACTCAAATATTGATATACTTAGTGTTGCAATAAGCAATAATTTATAAGTTCTAAACTTAAAAAAACTGTTCTAAGCATGACAACACTAACAATAAGAATACCTGATAACAAAAAGGAACAAATTTCTAAAATAGTTCAAACTTTTGGGGGTAACATTATAGCTACAAGTAGCGAACTGACTAAATCAGAACAGGCTTCCCTTAACACCGGGATTGAGCAAGCGCATCTTATAAAGGATGGTAAATTAAAAGGCTTATCTTTCGACGATCTTTGGGATTAAATGAAAGAAGAAGATATATTGTATAGCCCAGAGTTTAAAAGGGCCTTAAAACCTTTCGCAAAAAAATATCATACGCTTAGATCAAGCCTGAAGCAACTTCAAACAAATTTATGCGATAACCCTTATTTAGGTGAGGCTTATGGTGACGGAATCTTTAAAGTAAGACTTTCAGATGAAAGCAAAAATGCTGGTAAAAGTGGTGGTTTCAGAATTATGTATTACCATTTGTGCTTTGACGAAAACCACAATGTAAAGCAAATACTGTTTCTCACAATTTTTAACAAAAGTGACACTGCGACTATTAAGAGCGGGGCTGCGAAAAAGCTTAGAGACAGAATATTAACAACAATTCGATTTAAAAGATAACAAATTAATTCCCGCAATCCGTAGTCTCCCTACTAAAATAAACTATACTTATAGTATAACTACAGGCCTCCGTTAATCACATCATCAGCTTAATTATTTAGCCAGGTAATACTTTTCCCAAAAATCTTCCGACTTGGATAGTGTATTGTTACCCTCTCCGCCGTTTTGGGAAGGGTTGCCGCCCATGCCGCCTCTGCCGCCATGGCCACCTCTGCCGCCGCCCATGCCTCCACCACCCATGCCGCCCATACCACCGCCGTGTCCGCCTTTGCCGCCGCCGCCCTGGCCTTGCTGGTCGTTGCCATCGGTTGGCGCTTTCCTTTGGATGCCGTTTATTTTAAAATTAAACGCCCATTCATTCTTTGTCTCTGCATCTGCATGGAAAAAACTCATCGGGATGGCTGCCTCACAAATTAGATAGCCATTTTTATCATAGTTTACAGCTGTTTTAAAGCCGTAAGTATTAGACGTGGTGATCATATCGCCTTCAATATCTTTAAAACCTTCTACCTTAATGCCTCTTAAACTGGTGAGGCGCTGGCGCATCAGCTCTTCGCGGTCCTGGTCGGTTACATCCCCGGGAGGGCCGTCAGGTTTTGGTTCCTGCGGTGCGGCGCTTCCGGCAACAGTAAGCGGAAAGGTAACGCTGAAAGTTTCTTTCTTTTTTCCCTTCGGATCTATACCTATGGTAAGGCCCGCTCTTAAAATCCTCATTTGCTGCGAACGGTCGTTAACCCGTACTGCCAGGTAAAGCGTGTCTTTAGAATTTGCTATATCATAATTGATCATCTTTTCTGCATTATAATAATGCAGGCTGTCGCCCCATTCCTCGGCATCGCCGTCAATTACAATTTTTGCAGGCGGTGCCTGTAAGATTGATGTTTTTGATGACTGGGCATTGCCGGTGCCTGGAAATAAGATCTGTACCGTTAAAACAGTTAGAAGGCAGGATAAAGTTAGTTTCATGTTTTGGTGCTTTGTAACAAGCCTGATGTTGTGATTAATAAGTGTCGAATTAACGACAATACAACATGATTTTGACAGAAATATTATAGCATTTTAAGTAATTTTGTAGTTACTTATGTCGACCGAAACTCAGGAAGAAACCTTTACCCTCGAAGAGCTGCTTGCAGGCCTCAAAGAATTGCATCGCCTTATTTTGTGGAATGATGATGTGAACACTTTTGATCATGTAATTTATTGCATGATGAAATACCTGGATTACTCAGAATCGCAGGCAGAGAAAATTGCCTGGAAAGTCCACAATGAAGGTAAGTGTGCAGTTTTGGAAGGTTCTTTTACCGAGGTAGAAGTTTATCGTAAAATTTTGCAGCAGGAAGGTTTAACCGTTAGCGTAGACTAATATTACCGATATTGTATAAACAAAAAAGCTTTAAAGCATATTGCCTTAAAGCTTTTTTTATGTTGTGCTAAAGAAATTAAACTATATAGTTCCAGCCATGTGCATCTGCCACGTCGCCGTATTTAATAGCATTCATTTCTTTTAATAATCTTTGTGAAAAGTCCCTTTCTTTAGGGTCGCTTAAAAAGTACTCTTCGCCGTTAAAGCTTATGGAACCTACCGGCGCAATGGTAGCGGCAGTACCAGCACCAAATGCATCTGTCAGTTTACCGTTTTTAGCGCCTTCCACAATTTCACTTACCGAAACGCGGCGTTCTTCAACAGGCAAACCCCACTCGCGGGCAAGGGCCAAAACGGTGTCGCGGGTAACACCATCCAGGATTGTATCGCGGGTAGATGGTGTAACAATCTTACCGTCTAAAACAAATATTACGTTCGCAGCCCCCATCTCTTCTATGTACTCGTGGTTTTTTGCGTCTGTCCATATCAGTTGGTCAAATCCCTCTTCGGTAGCTTTTTTTGCAGGAAGCATGCTGCCGCCATAATTGCCTGATGATTTGGCATAACCCATACCACCCTCGGCAGAGCGTGTGTAAAAAGTTTCAATCTTAACGCGAAGTGTTTTTGAAAAATACGGGCCAACCGGGCAAAGCAATATCATAAATTTATACGTGCTTGAAGGGGTTACGCCTAAAAAAGGATCTGTTGCAAACATAAACGGCCTTATATACAAAGCATGGTTTGCCTGCGCAGGTACCCATTCGCGGTCAATATCCACAACGGCAGCAAGGGCTTGCAAAAACATGTCTTCTGGCAGTTCGGGCATGCATAAACGCTCGGCCGATTTGTTAAACCTTTTGGCATTTTTATCCGGGCGGAAGATAGAAACGGTTCCATCTGCATGTCTGTAGGCCTTTATACCTTCAAAAAACGACTGGCCATAATGCAATGATGAAATTGCAGGGCTTAAACCAATTTCGCCATATGGAATAATTTCGAAATTTTTCCATTCACCATCAGCATAGTCGGCCACAAGCATGTGGTCGGTAAAAATTTTTCCAAATGGCAGGTTGTCAAAATCCGTTTGTTGCAAACGGGAATTTTGTGTTTTGGTGATCTTGATGTCCAGCGTCTCAGTCATGGCATTAGGTATTAAATTAGAAAATGGCAAGGTAGGTTTTTTTTAATAAAAAGCGTAAAAAAAGCTTTTGGAATAGTGTGTTCCCTTATTTTAACATATGGACGAATACTGCAAACGGCGTAAAACCCGGGTAGCTTTATCCTTGTTAGTCAACTTACTTCAAAACTTGTTCTACCTGCATCTTACTGCTTTATCAAAGTCATAATAATTACCCGCCAAATAATTGCCGGTCTTTAAACTTAACATCCGCAGGGTCGTAATATCTTTTGGTCCAGGCATCAGTATCGTTTAATGCCAGTACGCTTTGAGTTGTGGCTTTGTTCATTACATTGCGGAAATTAAAATGATCAAATAACCGAACGGCTTCTACCGCGTAAGCTACCGCAAAGTCGGGATCGTAAATAGCCAACAGGTTATCGCCGTTAGCAACTTCGCCGCCCGATGACAGGTTGGAGGAGCCTGTAAATACAACAGGGTTTTTGGTATTAAAGTCTATCACTACAAACTTATCATGTATCACCTGGCCAATACCGCCTGATATTTCACTCCTAAATGGCTCGGGTACATTTTTCTTAAGATAAGCAAACGGAATGGTATCGCCCTCGCCGCCTTGTTGGGTAATGGTGTATGACGAGCCATCGTCTGTAGTGCTATTTTTAGGCAGGTGCTGGGTAATGCCATAATGAAAAACATTGCTTTTATCAGGCGGTAGGGTTTTAAGAAAGGTAAGTGGATCGCCGCCACCATCAAGTTCCATTATTGCAAAAAATACGGAACTGTTTACCTTATCTAATTCCTGCTTTAATAGCCCTAATGAAATATCTGCCGTTTTATGCGGCGAAAATGAAAGCGAAAAGGCAGGCATATCAACATCTTTAAATGCAAGCCATTGCTGGGTGATGGGTTCGTTCTGTACCGCCATGCCGTTTTTACCGGCTTTCATTTGCTGGTAAACGGTATCGAAATAGGTATTGTAATCCGCCGCAACATCTGCGTTGTTTATTACCATACAATTATTGGCTTGTACGTACAGCCCCCTGATGGAAAAATTAGCAGAACCGGCAAAAACTTTTTCGGGCTTGCCACCGGCATCCATTTTAATTAATACCTTATTATGCTGAAAGCGCTTAAAATGCCCCCGTACTACCTGGTTACCAGACGATTTTTGTAAAAGCGCAAAAACCTGGTCTTCCGGTTTATCCAGTGCGGTATCCGTGTGCAGAGAGGCATCGTCCATAATTGCCGAAAGTTTGTCACCGAAGGATTGCAGGTATTGTACAAATTCCGGGTGATCGCAATCATAAATTAGTGCTTTTACCTGGGCATGGTCGCTGGCGCATTCTTTTAAAAAATCAAAAAGCATGCGGTGCGCCTTGCCGCCCAGCCATTCGTATTGAGCCATATATGGCTTTATATCATAGGTAACGGTTTTGCTGCCTGCAGGGCGTATATCCTTGTTATTAAATTTATCGGCATAAGCTTGGGAAGACAAATATCCTTTAGTAAAACTGAAGTCGAAATCTTTAGGATGATTATTTAAAAGATCAAAAGATACCTGCGCCGATGGGCCATTGCTTAGCGTTGTATTAACGCCGCCGGTACCGAAATACATGGGGATAACCTCGTAAGTATAAGTACCTGAAAGAATTTCTGCAGGTACATGCAGCCATCTGAAATATTGAAACGGCGAATTAATGCTGTCAAACCATTTACGCTCTTCGGGTAGTGTATCTGCCGTATAGCCTGTAAAATTGTATTTGTCTTTAAAGGTAAGGCGGTTTTGCAGATAGAACGCATCTCCCTTGGGTGGATAACATTTTATTGCAAAGCCCGCAAGATTGGTGGTTAGCGTTTGGTCAAGGTTAAAGGCAAGCATAACCATTTCAACACCTGCATAGGCGTTTACTTTCAACCCGTTTTTTTGAACACTGATAATGCAACTCATATGGATAAGATTAAGGTTAAATAATACTTAAAGGTAACACCTTAATTAGCGGGCCGGCGAAAATTAATCTCAACAAATGTCAGGTAAAATGTGGGTGGCAGGGAAAATATATAAGCGTGCTAAACACTTATTAAAACATATTGGCTGTATATTGTTGTATATATCTATAATAAATCTTGTACAATGATGATCAGAAAAATATTGATAGGTATTGACGACAGCAAATTTGCTGAACATGCCGCCGACTACGGGTTTGATCTGGCTGTTAAATTTGGTGCAGCTGTGGGGTTGGTAAGCATAATTGAACCCGTTGTGCTGCCACAAGGCAATACTACAGGTATAGACCCGGTTATGGGTATGCCGTTTCAAAATGCAGGTTTAGGAGTTGAGGATATGGAGGTTTTGGAAATTCAGAAAAACCATGCAGATAACATTGTAAATCAAACCATCGAAAGGTTTAAAAAGGAAAATATCGAGATAACTCATTTTACCGACTTCGGTTCAACTGCCGATGGCATACTAAGCTGCGGTAAAGAATATGGAGCCGACCTAATAGTTATTGGAACGCATAGCCGTACCGGGCTTGACCGTTTCCTGATGGGAAGCGTTGCTGAAGATGTGATAAGACACGCGGATGTACCCGTTTTGGTAGTGCCTTTTAAAGATATTATTCACGACTAAGCAATCGTGAATAATATCTGCCTGTTATATTAATACAATAACCTGAATTTTATTGTCTGTTCAATCGCTTTAAGTTCGTTCAGTACCTCGGTATCGTAACCGGTATTAACATCGGTAATTACATAGCCTATCTGCGCGTTCGTAACTAAAAATTCGCCAACTATGTTAATGTTGTGGCGCGCAAATACATCATTTATTTTGGCCAGAATTCCCGGCACGTTTTTGTGGATATGAATTAAGCGGTGGGCATTGTTGTTTCGCGGCGGCTGCAGATCTGGAAAGTTGCAACTGGTATGCGTTTTGCCCTCGTTCATAAAAGCCATCACCCTTTTCGGGATAAAGTCGTCATGCCTTGGGTTGTGTTTTGGATCATCAAAAATAATAATGCCATGTTCGCAAGCCGCTTCGGCCATTTTCCGGTTATTTATCTTGCCAAAAATGCCTATCGCTTTAAGCCTGCCCGCATGTTGCAATTGCTCTATGGTAGGCTGATGCGTTTCGTCGCAAAATAAGATACCTGCTTCCTCCAGGTATTTCTCTTCTATTTCTTCACGCTGCCTTATGTTATAACCTTCTTTGCGCATTTGCGCCATGGCCTCTTCTTCCACATTACCTACCACTAGGCATTTAATGCGGTTTTTAGGATAAGAAATAGCACGTGGGAGTTTGTTAATGTATAAAAACTCATCGAAGCTTGGCGTAATGTGATCGGCTTTCTCTGCAACAGATTTCCGTTCGATATTCTCAGTATAAGCGAAAAACTTTTTGATCATCCCCGATTCCTTCAGTTGAAAGTCCGAATAGCCATCGCCTATGCCGAAAATGTCGCCCTCTAAATTAAGTTCCTTTAAAAGCTTTACTTTACCGCCCTCCTGCGAAAGCGGGTTGCTGCGGTCGTAACCAACAATATTGCCTTCCTCATCAAACTCAAAAGTATTGGCGTAAATGTTTTCCTTTTTAATATGATACTCGGTAACTACCGGGATAATAAACTCCTTAAACCCGCCCGATACGATAAGCACCTTATCTGCATGATCTTTAAAGAACATAGTGTTACGCGAAAACGAGGTAGATACCTTTTTTTTAAGATGCGTAACCAGCTGCTTTAAATGCTCGCGGTTGGCCTGTAAAAGTTTAACACGGTTTTCAAGGCTTTGCGTAAAGGAAAGCTTTCCCTCCATTGATGCATTAGTGAGCGCTTCTATCTGCCGGTATATTTCTTCTCTGTCGGGGTGGTTTTTTAATGAGATGCGTGCCAGTTCATCAAGCGCCTCTACTTGGGTAAAGGTGCTATCGAAATCTATTATAAAATATGGATCCATTATTTTGATGTACGTATATACTGATTGATGTGCAGATATGCGGACGTGCAAATGTGCGGATTTTTAAAATTATTTTTAGCGAAGTTTATAAAGTTGATAGAGTGGGTAGCATAAATTGAATGATCTTTAAAACTTATTAATTTCTTTTTGCGATATTTTATAAATTCGGGCATGAGAACCTTATACTTGGCACTTATAGTAATCTGCTTTACCTTTATTGCGAATGGACAAACAGCTAAAATCAAGACAAATGCTTCAGATGAAATTACTCTTAATGCGCTTGTAAATAAAAAAGTAGCCATTGACGAATATTTAAAGAAAAATTCGAAGGCGCTTACTGTTCTGGTAAAAGTCCCTGGCAAAAAATCATTGGTAAAAGTAAAAGATGATGAATGGCCTGATGACATTGAATTTACTTATAATATTTTAAGGAATATAAAAGGGAGGGTAATTTTAGTCGTTCAAATTCCTTATAGCGAAAGCGGCGATTGGTTTATAAGTTACTCTCATTACTTTGATGAGCAAGGCAAAACATTCTCCTTCGATAAAAAGACAAATGTTTTTTCAGAAGAAATTGAAGGTGGGATTGCTTATGAGGCTGATACAAAATATTATGATGATCATTTCAATATGATAAAACAGATACTTACTCTTAAAGATAAAAGCGGAAAAGCGATAACAAAAGGTCAAAATATTGATGCGTATAGTTATAAGTATAATATATACCCATATCTTGATAAGTGTTTGTCTGGATATAATATAGAAAGTATTAAGTAATATTTTTCTCACTGTGGATAGGAAGCCAGTATCCTTAACTCTTTCGGGAAATAATTGTTAACCCTGTTAGGCAACAATTTTGCCCAGCCGAGTGGATAGCCTTCATAAGTCATCAGGCTCCAGCCTTTGTTTGTCGTATCTGGCGTTATATTTTCTCGCCGCAGGTATTGAATAGCCTGTTCGAGCGTAAGTTCTGTTTGCGTTACCTTGTCTTTATTTATATATATGCTCAAAGCCAGTTCATGGTCTGGTATCAGTTCATTGCCGGCTAATTTACCCAGGCGCACACCCGATTTCTTTATATATAAATAGCGCTCTAAAATATCGAGGCTGTTTTTATGCGCTTTATCAATAGCCAGCCATTCATCGTTCACCTTGAAAAAATAAAAATCATCAGCATTAATAAGGTATTGCTTCACAATGTCCATCTCCTTTGCCGGTAATTTTTGGTTGTCTTTTGATCTTGTATCTGCTGCCGATCCGGATGTTCCTTTCTTTTTAAGGCAGGCGGCAAATAAACCCTCTCCTTTTATCTTTCCCGGGTAAAAGCGGTAACCCCATGCCTTTTGCGTTGGTGATTGTGATTCTACAATGCCCCAACCATCGTTCACCGGTATACGTACACTTTCAAACTCAAATTCGGCGCATAGCCAATCTAATATATCTTCGTTTTCCTGGTGCGAATAGGAACAGGTGCTATATATTAGGTAGCCGTCTTCTTTTAGAGCGGGGTATACATCAGCCAGGATGCGTTCCTGCCGTTGGTGGCAAAGGTTAACATTGGCTTCAGACCACTCGTTCATCGCCTGCGCATCTTTTCTAAACATGCCCGAGCCAGAGCATGGCGCATCCACTAACATGATATCAAAAAAGCCGTCCAGTCTTCTAAAGTCTTTTGGGTCGTTATTGCTCACAATTACATTGGCGGTTCCCCAGCGGTTAAGGTTGTCGCATAATATAGGTACGCGTGTTTTAATAATTTCGTTGGCCACCAACAGATCCTTGCTGTTCATGGCCGAATTTAAGAGTGTGCTTTTGCCGCCGGGAGCCGCGCAAAGGTCAAGCACTTTAACAGCATCCTGTTCGCCTTCCCTTATATAGTTATATATATGATCTATAAACATAGACGATGCTTCCTGTACATAATAGCATCCGGCATGAAAAAGCGGGTCGAATGTGAACGATGGGCGGCTGTTTAAATAATACCCTTCCGCACACCAGGGCACCTCTTCATCTTTTTTTACAGCAGATTTTTTAAAAGGATTTAACCGGATAGAGGTAGGCGACGCCTCATTTTGGTGGGTATTTATAAAATTTTCTGCATCAAAGCCAGGTTCTGATGCTAAAGATGGAATAAAATCAGGCGGAAAAAGGTGCTCACTCATGTCAAAAACAAAGGTACGAAAAGTAAATGCGGTATAATAAAGGCATCTGTTAAGGCATTTTATTCTTTTATGTAGATAGCGTTCAGTGAGTTATAACTTAGTTTAAGTTTTTATTAAATTTCATTTTGCGGCAAACCAAAATCTCCTTACATTTGTATCCGCTTTAGAAAAAGCGTTGTTATTTGAAAGGCTGGGAAGGTAGAGAGAGGGGGATAAAAATCTTTTTAAAAAAGATTTGTGAGTTAAGAAAAGAAAGTTACCTTTGCAGCCCGCAAACGAGGGGATGGGAGTAAGAGT